>NZ_KE384410.1:131423-267858 GCF_000425625.1 Stutzerimonas azotifigens DSM 17556 | reverse complement strand
ATTGCTTGATTCAGTTGTTAAAGAGCGTTTCGATCAAGCCTTTCATCTCAACCGAGGCCGCGCATTCTACAGCAGCCTTTCTTGCCGTCAAGCGCTTTTTCGAAAATCTCTTTTCTACTCAACCGCTTGCCCGCCACCTACCGAACAAAGCCCTCGGCAGCGGGAGGCGAATCATACAGCGTTATCCAACCCTGTCAACCCGCCTCGCATTCGCCCGATCGCTCCGGCGAAGCCTTCCAACCCATCGCTAACTCTTTGATTTTCAAGGTCTTTCTTAGCGACTGCGCCGGAAGTGGTGCGCATTATAGAGACCCCATCCGGGCCGTCAACAACTATTTTCGGTCAGTCGACCGATCCGCCCATGTTTTCACTGACACGCTTGCGCCGACGGAGTTGCATCAGATACTGAATCGGGCCCGAAGCCGCATACGCCAGGAAGATCAGCAGCAGGATGCGCGGCGGATCGCTGAAGACGACGGCGAAGATGAGCACGACGATCAGGATCGCCACAAAGGGCACGCGCCCCTTCAGGTCGAGATCCTTGAAGCTGTAGTACTTGATGTTGCTGACCATCAGCAGGCCGGCCAGGGCCACCAGCAGCGCGAACAGCATGACCAGCACGAACGGCAGCTCGGTCCCGCGGATGCCGGGTTCGTCCAGCGCCCACACGGCCCACACCCAGCCCGCGACGACACCCGCCGCCGCCGGGCTGGCCAGGCCGATGAACCAGCGCTTGTCGACCTTGCCGATCTGGGTGTTGAAGCGCGCCAGGCGCAAGGCCGCGCAGGCCGCGAAAATGAAGGCGACGGTGAGACCAACGTTACCCAGGTCGGACAAGGCCCACTGGTAAGCAAGTACCGCCGGCGCCAGGCCGAAGGCCACCATGTCGGACAGCGAGTCGTATTCCGCGCCGAACGCGCTCTGGGTGTTGGTCAGCCTGGCGACACGCCCGTCCAGACTGTCGAGCACCATGGCGACGAAAACGGTCGCCGCCGCTACGTAGAAATTGCCGTTAACCGCATTGATGATCGAGTAGAAGCCCGCGAAGAGATTGGCCGTCGTGAACAGGTTCGGCAGCAGGTAGATGCCCCGATGACGGACCTTGCGCCCCTCGGCATCCCGTACCTCTTCGACGTGCTCGTCGATAGGGAGCAGACTCTCGGGTTCGACGGACTTCTTCGGCTCTTCTTCAGGATGCTCGGTCATGCGCAACTCCCCGTAGCGTGTGATTGGTTTCGACAGACCCGCTCATAGCGGGTTCAGCGAAAGGACGGCGCGCTTTTATACCAGAAGCGCCTCCCCAAACGAAAAGACGCGGCCTGGGCCGCGTCTTTTCGAAGCATCGGTCGATCAGTTCTTGCTCTTGTCGACGATCTTGTTGGCTGCGATCCAAGGCATCATCGCGCGCAGCTTCTCACCGACCTGCTCGATCGGATGAGCTGCGTTGTTGCGACGATAGGCCGTCATCGACGGGTAGTTGGCCGCGCCTTCGGTGATGAACATCTTCGCGTACTCGCCATCCTGGATGCGCTTGAGCGCATTGCGCATGGCGGCGCGCGACTCGGCGTTGATCACTTCCGGACCGGTCACGTACTCGCCGTACTCGGCATTGTTGGAGATCGAGTAGTTCATGTTGGCGATGCCGCCCTCGTACATGAGGTCGACGATCAGCTTGAGCTCGTGCAGACATTCGAAATACGCCATCTCCGGCGCGTAGCCGGCCTCGACCAGCGTTTCGAAACCGGCCTTGACCAGCTCCACGCAACCGCCGCACAGGACGGCCTGCTCGCCGAACAGGTCGGTTTCGGTCTCGTCCTTGAAAGTCGTCTCGATAATGCCGGAACGGCCGCCGCCGACGCCGCAGGCGTAGGACAGCGCCAGGTTCTTGGCATTGCCCGAGGCGTCCTGGTAGACGGCGATGAGGTCGGGGATACCGCCGCCCTTGACGAACTCGGAGCGCACGGTGTGGCCCGGCGCCTTCGGTGCGATCATGATCACGTCGAGGTCGGCGCGCGGCACGACCTGGTTGTAATGGATCGAGAAGCCGTGAGCGAAGGCCAGGGTGACGCCCTTCTTCAGGTTCGGCTCGATTTCTTCCTTGTAGAGACGACCCTGGAACTCGTCAGGCGTCAGGATCATCACCACGTCCGCGGCAGCCACAGCAGCCGGAACGTCGCTCACCTTCAGGCCATGGGCTTCGGCCTTGGCGATCGAGGACGAGCCCGGACGCAGACCGACGGTCACGTCGACACCGGAATCCCGCAGGTTGCAAGCGTGCGCATGGCCCTGGGAGCCGTAGCCGATGATCGCGACCTTCTTGCCCTGGATGATGGAAAGATCGCAGTCTTTGTCGTAATACACTTTCATGGTGTTACCCCTGTTGCTGGCCCGGCAAGGCCTGTCTGTATTTAGATGCTCAGCACTTTGTCGCCACGGGAAATGCCGGTGACGCCGCTGCGAACGACCTCAAGGATCGCGCTGGTTCCGATCGCCTGGATGAAGCTGTCCAGCTTGTCGCTGGTACCGGCGAGCTGGATCGTATAGACGGTGCTGGTGACGTCCACGATCTGCCCGCGGAAGATGTCGGTAGTGCGCTTGACCTCCGCGCGCTGTGCGCCGGTCGCCTTCACCTTGACCAGCATCAGCTCGCGCTCGATGTGTGCGCTCTCCGACAGGTCGACGAGCTTCACCACTTCGATGAGCTTGTTCAGGTTCTTGGTGATCTGCTCGATCACCTCGTCGTGCCCGATGGTGGTCAGCGTCAGGCGGGAGAGCGTGGGATCCTCGGTCGGCGCGACGGTCAGGCTTTCGATGTTGTAGTTGCGCTGGGAGAACAGGCCGACCACGCGTGACAAGGCACCGGGTTCGTTCTCCAGCAGCAGCGAGATGATGTGCCTCATGATCAGGTCCGCTCCGTCTTGCTCAGCCACATGTCACGCATCGCGCCGTCCCGGATCTGCATCGGGTAGACGTGCTCGCTGGAGTCGACCTGGATGTCGAGGAACACCAGGCGGTCCTTCAGGGAGAAGGCCTCCTCGAGCCCCGGCTTGAGGTCCTTGGGTTCGGTGATCCGCATGCCGACGTGGCCATAGGCCTCGACCAGCTTGACGAAATCCGGCAGCGACTCCATGTAGGAATGCGAGTAGCGGCTGTCGTACTGCATGTCCTGCCACTGGCGCACCATGCCCAGCGCGCCGTTGTTGAGGTTGACGATCTTCACCGGCAAGTCGTACTGCAGGCAGGTCGACAGTTCCTGGATGTTCATCTGGATGCTGCCTTCGCCGGTGACGCAGGCCACGTCCACATCCGGGAAGTTCAGCTTGGCGCCCATCGCCGCGGGGAAGCCGAAGCCCATGGTGCCGAGGCCGCCGGAGTTGAGCCAGCGATTGGGCTTGTCGAACTTGTAGTACTGGGCCGCGAACATCTGGTGCTGGCCGACGTCGGAGGCCACGAAGGCCTCGCCGCGGGTCACCTCGCAGAGGGTCTCGATCACGGTCTGCGGCTTGATGATCGAACCGTCGCCCTTGTCGTAGGGGAACAGTCCGCGACTGCCACGCCATTCGTCGATCTGCTTCCACCAGGCGGCGAGCGCCTCGGAGCTGGGCGCCTGTCCGATTTCCTTGACCACCGCGACCATCTCGGTGAGCACGCTGTCGACCGGGCCAACGATCGGGATGTCCGCCTTGATGGTCTTGGAGATGGATGCCGGGTCGATGTCGATATGGATGATCTTGGCGTTCGGGCAGAACTTGCTGGCGCCGTTGATCACGCGGTCGTCGAAGCGCGCGCCGACCGCCAGGATGACGTCCGAATGGTGCATCGCCAGGTTGGCGGTATAGCTGCCGTGCATGCCGAGCATGCCGAGGAACTGGCGATCGCTGCCCGGGTAGGCGCCGAGGCCCATCAGCGTGTTGGTAACCGGCAGGCTGAGCATCTTCGTCAGTTCGGTGAGCTGCGCCGAGGCACCGCCCATGATCACGCCGCCGCCGGAGTAGACGATCGGGCGCTTGGCCGACAACAGCAGCTCGGCTGCCTTGCGGATCTGTCCGGAGTGGCCGCGCACGGCCGGGCTGTAGGAACGCAGCTTGGCCTTCTTCGGGTAGACGTACTCGAATTTCTCGGCGGGGTTGGTCATGTCCTTCGGGATGTCGACCACCACCGGCCCGGGACGGCCGGACTGCGCGAGATAGAAAGCCTTCTTCAGCACCTCGGGGATCTCCGAGGCGTGCTTGATCATGAAGCTGTGCTTCACGATCGGCCGGGAGATGCCGATCATGTCGGTTTCCTGGAAGGCATCGGTGCCGACCATGTTGGAAGCGACCTGACCGGAGATGACCACCATCGGAATGGAGTCCATGTAGGCGGTCGCGATGCCGGTGATGGCGTTGGTCGCGCCAGGGCCGGACGTCACCAGCACCACGCCGGCCTTGCCGGTCGCACGCGCATAGCCATCGGCCATGTGCGTGGCCGCCTGCTCGTGCCGGACGAGGATATGGGTGACTTCCTTTTCCTTGAACAGCGCGTCGTAGATGTGCAGCAGGGCACCGCCCGGGTACCCGTAGATGTACTTAACGCCTTCGTCGCGCAAGAAGCGGACGACCATTTCAGCGCCGGATAAGAGTTCCACGTTGTTCACCTCTGAAACGCCAGATAACCGCCCGCTGCGGAACGGCCAGAATAGGTTACTGCCAAGCAGAGCATGAGCGACGGTGGTCGCCGACTACGTCAGCTACTGACTGAGCGAGTATTGGGACGGCCCAGGTGTTGATCGGGCTTCCCACCCAGCGCGAGGTAACGCGTTGCGGGGTGTTGCGGTCGGCGCGGGTATGCGCCTCATGACCTGCCGGGCGCGCCGATGTGGGCCGCCAGGACAGCAAGCGTAGGATTGTTCGGATTCGCGCCCGGCAAGTCAAGTCTCGACTGGACGCCGGCCTCGGCGTCGCGCTGTGATCTGGCGCAGAATGGCGCGGCGGCCTTTGGGTATAGTAGGCGTCCGGCACGGCATCGAGAAGGAAACAGCATGCGTTGCAGAATTTTGGCGAGCACCCTGCTGCTGGCGCTGAGCACCGGCGTCAGCGCGGGTCAGGTATACCGGTGGGTGGACGCCGAAGGGATCACCCACTTCGGCTCGCAGCCCCCCGAGGGGCAGGTCGCCCAGCCGATCAGCACCGTCACCCGGACCTATCAGCCCGGCATGCCGGTTGTACCGGATGCGCCTGCCGCAGACGCGGAGCAAGAGCGCATCGATCGAGAGGTCAAGGGGCAGGTCGCCGCCCGCGAGGCCGAGCTGAAGCAGTATTGCGAAACCCTCCGGACCAATCTGGCCCAGCTGAAGAACAACCCGCGGGTGCGCGTCGAGGAAAACGGCGAAATGCGCCGTCTTGGCGAGGAAGAGCGCCAGGCCCGCATCGGCGAGACCGAGCACAGGATCGATACGGACTGCCGCTGATCCGCGACGGCCACCGGAACCGGTTCAGCGGGCGATGAGCCGGTCGAATTCGCCGAGGGCTTCCAGCAGACCGCCCACCTCCGAAAGCCGGTCGCGATAAACGACTTCGGCCATCGCCTGCACCCCGGACGCCGACGGCAACGGGTGATCGGCCTCGACGATCACCTTCATGCGCGGCAGGAACACCCACTGCAGCCACTGCTCGAACGCCAGGGTGTCCACGCAGAACGGCTCGACGCTGGCCAGCGCCTCGCGCGTCGGCGCCACCTCGGCCCAAAGACCGAGCCCGCGAAGCTCGCGTTCGATCGCCAGCAGTTGCCCGGCCAGCGCCGGCACCCGGGCATCCATCAGAGGTTGACCCGGGCCCGCTCGCGCGCCTGCGCGGCACCGGCGACGTCGCCCTGCCGCTCACGCGCCTGAGCGATCAGGTCCCACAGCCCGGCCTGCAGCGCCGGCCGCCCGGCCGCATAACTCAGCGCCCGGCGCGACAACTGCTCGGCCTGCACCAGATCGCCCTGCCCCAGGCGCACCTGCGCCAGGCGGTAGAGCACCTGCGGCTCGCGCGGTGCAATCCGCTGCGCGCGCTCGAGGCTCGAGGCGGCGCCGTCCAGATCGCCGCCGCTCTGCAATTGCTGCGCGGTGGTCAGCAGCGCCAGCACCGGGCCATCGAGCTGCTCGTCCTCAGCCAGTGCGCCGGCAGAGGGAATGCCGGTCGGAGCGCTCGGCGCCGAGTACGCCGGAGCCTGCGGCGTGACCGGGGCGGCAGGCGCCGGCTGGGACCAGCCGCTCTGGCTGTCGGGCGATGCGAAGGGAGCGCTCTCCGGGGCGGCGAACGTCAAGGGCGCCTCGTTGCTCTCCGGCACCATGACCACCACGCCCGCGTCGGCCGGCGCCTGCGGCGCGGCGCTGGCCGGCACCGCCCTGGAGGCGACACGCGCACTCCCCTGCTCGGAAGCCGGCGCACTGGCGTCGACCACCGGAATCGCGCGCCGGTCGACACTGGCGCAACCCTGGACCACGGCGACCGCCGCCAGGACAAACAACCACTGCTTGTTCACGTACTCGAGGACCTCGCCCGAAGCTGAATCTGACCACTCATTGCAACCAACCCCGCACCCAGTCCATCACCGACTCGGCCGGCGCACGCAGGCCGCAGCCGGGACCGACCGGGGGTTCGCTGCCGCGAATATAAGGCATCTGTACCGCATCCGGACAGTTGGCGTCCGTGCCCTGCCCGCTGTGCGCATCGACCCAGGCGTAGACCACGTTTTCCGGCGCCGGCGTATTCAGCGGCAGCGGATCGGCGCGACGCATGAAGTCGGTCCACACCTGCAGCGCGCCGGTGGCCCCGGTCAGGGGCGTCTTGCTGTTGTCGTCGCGGCCCAGCCAGACGACCGCCAGCAGGTCCTGGCTGAAACCGGCGAACCAGCTGTCGCGCGAATCGTTGGTGGTACCGGTCTTGCCGGCGAGATTCAGGTTCTGCGGCAGCTGGCTGTAGGCCGAGCGCCCGGTACCCTCGCGCATCACGCGCTGCATGGCGTACTGGGTCAGGTAGATCGCACCGGCATCGAAGCGCTGCTGGATCTGGAAGGGATAGCGCTTGAGCGGCTCGCCGTCGGAACCGAGCACGCTGCGAATGCCGCGCAGCGGTGTATTGAAACCGCCGTTGGCCAGGGTCTGGTACATGCCGGCGACTTCGATCGGCGTCAGCGCCCCGGCGCCCAGCAGCATCGACGGATAAGCCGGCCACTCGCGCTCGACGCCCAGGCGCTTGAGCGTCTTCAGGACGTTCGGCACGCCCATGTCCAGGCCCAGCTTCGCCGTCGACAGGTTGTAGGAATTGGCGAGCCCCTGGTACAGGTAGATGCTTCCGTGAGCCTGGCGATCATAGTTCTGCGGCTTCCAGACCTTTCCATCGGCGCCCTTCACCGAGAAGGGTTCGTCCTCGATGACGCTGGTCAGGGTGAACTGGCTCGGCCGCTCGAGTGCGGTGAGGTAGATTGCCGGCTTGATCAGCGAACCGATCGGCCGCACCGCGTCCAGCGCCCGGTTGAAGCCGGCATAGCCCGGCTGCCGGCTGCCGAGCAGGGCCTGAATCTCGCCGGTTTCCGGATTGGTCACGACCATCGCCGCCTCGACGCTTTCCGCACCCTGGCGGCCGCCCAGCCGTTTCAGCGTCTCGCTCATGGCACGCTCGGCCTTGAGCTGCACGAGCGGATCGAAGCTGGTGAAGACCCGCAGCCCCTCCTCGGTCAGGTCTTCCTCGCGGTAGTCCTGGCGCAGCTGGCGCTTCACCAGATCGAGGAAGGCCGGATAGGAGCTGTCCGCCAGGCTCCCGCGCGGGGTCACGCCGAGCGGCTTGCCCTTGGCCTCGGCGGCCTGCTCGGGGCTGACGATGCCCTGCTCGGCGAGCACGTCGAGCACCAGGTTGCGCCGCTCGAGGGCCCGCTCCGGGTGGCGGCGCGGATTGTAGTAGGTCGGCCCCTTGACCATCCCGACCAGCAGCGCGGTCTGCTCGATCGGCAGTTCGGCGAGCGGCCGGCTGAAGTAGTACTGGCTGGCCAGGCCGAAGCCGTGGATCGCGCGGCGGCCATCCTGGCCGAGGAAGACCTCGTTCAGGTAGGCCTCGAGAATTTCGCGCTTGTCATAGTGCAGCTCCAGCAGGACCGCCATCATCGCCTCGGTGGCCTTGCGCGTCAGACTGCGCTCGCTGGTCAGGTAGAAGTTCTTCACCAGCTGCTGGGTCAGGGTACTGCCGCCCTGGCGCACCTGCCCCGAGGTGGTATTGACCCAGACGGCTCGGGCGATCGACTTGGGCGAAACGCCGAAATGCTCGAAGAAATCGCGGTCCTCGATCGCCACCAGGGTGTCGATGACCGGTTGCGGCACTTCGTCGATGTTGACCAGGATGCGATCTTCGTTGTGCGCCGGGTAGAGCCCGCCGATCATCATCGGCTCGAGACGCGCCACGGCCAGGTCGCGGCCGTCGGCCTCACTGAGCCCGGCGACGAAATCGCCGGAGAAACGCACGCGGATGCGCCGCGGATCCTCAGTGCCTTCGTAGAAGCGGAAACCGCGGGTGTGCAGTTCGACCGTGTTGCCGGCGATCGACAGGGCGCCCGGCTGGGTGGCGGCCTTCTCGCGGCGATAGCCGAGTGCATCGAGTTCGAAGAGGAAGTCTTCCCGGTTCAGTTTCTGCCCGGTGAACAGTTCCAGCGGGCGCGCGTAGACCTTGGCCGGGATGGTCCAGCGCTTGCCGGAGAATTTTTCCTGCACCACCGCATCGAGATAGACGGCGACGCCGGCGAGCAGCACCAGCCCGACCAGCGACAGCTTGAAGATCCAGCCCAGCCACGGGCCGGAGCGACGCGAACGCCCCTTGCCTGCACGACGGGGCGCCCGTTTGCGAGTCCCAGCCACCTTACCTCCTCGAAATTCGTTGGCACCGCCGGGCGCAGCCATCGCACGCCAATGACGCACGGCCTGCCGGGCGGCGGCGCATTATACGCACGACGGCGGGACGCACCGACGGCCTCTCGACGGTTTGCACGACCGCTTGCGCTGGCCATAATGCCGGGCAGCCCAATGTGTGAACTGCTTCGCGAGGTGCTCACACGCCCACAACCGACTGCTAAGGAAAGATCGTGAGCCAAGCATTGATCGCCGCCCTCCAGGACCCGACCCGCTACCCGCATCCGGTACATGACATCCGCGTGGTGGAAACCCACATCTCCTGGGTCGTCCTGACGGGCGATTACGCCTACAAGATCAAGAAGCCGGTCGACTTCGGCTTTCTCGACTTCACCGATCGCGACGCGCGCCGGCATTTCTGCGAAGAGGAACTGCGCCTGAACCAGCGCATGGCTCCGGGCCTGTATCTCGAGGTGGTCGGCATCACCGGCACCCCCGAGTCGCCGGTGCTGGGCGGTGACGGAGAGCCGTTCGAGTACGCCCTGAAGATGCGTGAATTCCCGCAGTCGGCCCTGCTCGCCGAGGTGCAGGCGCGCGGCGAGCTGACCGATGCCCACATCGATGCCCTGGCCGCCCAGATCGGCCGCTTCCACCAGCAGACGCCGACGGTGCAGCCGGACCATCCGCTGAACACCCCGCAGGCGATCGTCGCCCCCATGCGCCAGAACTTCGAGCAGATCCGTCCGCTGCTGTCCGAGGACGCCGACCGCGTGCAGCTCGACGCGCTGGAAGCCTGGACCGAGTGCGCCATCCGCCGCCTCGAGCCGCTGCTGCAGGCGCGCTGCGACCAGGGCTTCATTCGCGAATGCCATGGCGACCTGCACCTGGGCAACGCCACGCTGATCAACGGCCAGGTGGTGCTGTTCGACTGCATCGAATTCAACGAGCCGTTCCGCCTGATCGACATCGCCTCGGACGCCGCCTTCCTCGCCATGGACCTGGAAGACCGCGGCCTGCGCTCGCAGGCGCGGCGTTTCGTCAATGGCTGGCTCGAGCAGACCGGCGACTACCAGGCACTGGCGCTGCTGAACCTGTACAAGGCCTACCGCGCCCTGGTGCGCGCCAAGGTCAATCTGTTCCGCCTGCACCAGGAACAGGACGGCGTGCAGCGCGCCGTCATCCTGCGCAAGTACCGCAGTTACGCGAACCTCGCCGAGCGCTACAGCGCCATCCCCTCGCGCTTTCTGATCATCACCCACGGGGTCTCCGCGGTCGGCAAGAGCCAGGTGGCCCTGCGTCTGGTCGAGGCACTGGGCGCGGTACGCCTGCGCTCGGACGTCGAGCGCAAGCGGCTGCATCAGACCGGATCCGACGCGCTCTATAGCGAAGCGGCGTCGGCCGCCACCTACGCGCGCCTGCACGAACTCGCCGGCCTCGCCCTGCAGGCCGGCTTCCCGGTGGTCATCGACGCCACCTACCTGAAGCAGGCCCAGCGTGCACAGGCCTGGCAGGTCGCCGAAGCCACCGGCGTGCCCTTCCTCATTCTCGACTGCCAGGCCCCCGACGCCGTGGTCCGGCAGTGGCTGGCCGAGCGCCAGGCCGCCGGCGACGATCCCTCCGACGCCACCCTGGAAGTCGTGCAGGCACAGCAGGCGAGCCGCGAACCGCTGAGCGGGGAAGAGCAGATCCACAGCGTACGCATCGACACCCACCAGATGGTCAGCGTCGACGAGTTGGTCGCCGGCATCCGCCAGCGCCTGCCGGGGTTCTGACGAAACGGGCTGCGCGCCGGCAAGCGCCCGCAGCCCTTCTATACTTGCCGGGAAACGAGCCCGGAGGGCACATGCCCGGCCCATTCCTTCGCGCAAGCGGTCGCATCCGACATGGGTGAGGTCAGCCAGTTGTTCTCGGCACGGGCCGACGGCTACGCCCAGTTCCGTCCGCGCTATCCCGCCCCGCTTTTCGACTGGCTCGCCGCGCAGTGCCGCACGCATCGGCGCGCGCTCGACATCGCCGCCGGCAGCGGCCAGGCCAGCCGGCCGCTGACGCGGCATTTCGAACAGGTCCTGGCGTGCGACGCCAGCGAGGCGCAGCTGCGGGCCGCCCGGCCCTGGACGGGCATGCACCCCATCGCCGCCGACGCCGAACGCCTGCCGCTCGCAGCGCGATCGGCCGACCTGGTCGTGGTCGCCCAGGCCCTGCACTGGTTCGCCACGCCGGAATTCTTCGCCGAAGCCGAGCGCGTGATGGCCCCCGGCGGGTTGTTCTGCGCCTGGTGCTACAGCCTGGTCAGCCTGTCGCCGCCAATCGACGCGCTGGTCGCCGAGCTGCACGGCGTCACGCTCGCCGGCTACTGGCCCGAGGGGCGCGCGAGCGTCGATGCCGGCTATCGCGACCTGACCCCACCCTTCCAGCGCCTGCCGGTGCCGCAATTCGCCATCACCGCCGACTGGCGACTCGAGCACCTGCTCGGCTATCTGCGCACCTGGTCGGCGGTCGAGCGCTGGTCACGGCAGCATGCGCGCGATCCGCTGGCCGAACTGGAGCCGCGCCTGCGCGCCACCTGGGGCGATCCAGAGCGGCTGCATCAGGCGCGCTGGCCCCTCCATTTCATCGCCGGCCGGCCGGTGCCCTGACAGCGGGAGGCATCATGCACGACGAACTGCTCGGCCTGCGCAACCTCGGCAAGACCTCGGCCCAGTGGCTGCACGCATCCGGCATCCACACCGCCGAGGACCTGCGGCGGCTCGGTTCCGTCGGCGCCTACCACGAGGTCAGGCGGCGCGGCTTCGCGGCCTCGCGGGTGCTGCTCTACGCCATCGAGGGAGCGCTGCTCGACGTGCCCTGGCAGGACCTGCCCTGCGCGCTCAAGCAGGAGCTCGACGCCCGCTTCGACAGCATCGGCACGCGCAACCGGAGCTAGCTCACAACCTCTCGCGGTGACGATTTACGCTACCCGGCGCGGCGGCATATCGTGCGAAAAACCGCCCGCGCGGCTGCAAAGGACGAACCCCCATGTATTTGCTCGGAGAGCAACCGGCCTACGCCGATCAACTGACCAACCTGCTGCAGAGCGTGCCGTGCCAGCTGCTCGAAGGGCTTGCCCCCTGCGGCGAGCCCTTGCGCCTGGACGAGGTCGAGGAAGACCTGGGCGCGCACCTGCCCGAAGGGCAACTGTTCCTGATCGAAAGCGGCCTGGTCCATGCGCTGGTCCAGGATCGCCCCCTCTTCTATCTGCAGGAGGGCGATCTGCTCGGCCTCAGCCGCAACGCCGAGCTGCCGGCCTGCCGTTACCGCAGCGACGAGCCCCTGGTGCTGGTGCCCTACTCGCGCTCGGCGCTGCTGCGCCACATCCACGCCGACGAGGCGCGCCAGGAACTGCTCGTGCAGTACCTCGGCGGGCACACCGCCCTGCTGGCCGACGCGCTGGTGCGCCTCAAGCAGCCGGAAATCCGCCCGGCGACCGGCTTCCAGCATTTCGCCCCAGGTGCCGAGCTGATCCGCCAGGGCGACGAGGCCGACGATGTCTTCATCATCATCGACGGACAGGCCGGCGCCTTCGTCGACGGCCAGAAGGTCGGCGACGTGCAGAAGGACGAAATCTTCGGTGCCATGGCGTTGTTCACCGGCGAAAGGCGCAGCGCCAGCGTGATCGCCAGCGAGCCCTGCACGGTGATGGTCATTCCGAAGGACCAGTTCCTCGGCCTGATGCAGAACAACCCGCGCATCGCTCACAGCCTGGTGGAAAGCATGGCGCGGCGCATCGGCCTGCTCAATCGGGAAGTCACCCAGTTGCGCCTGTCGCTCACCGCCTGACGAACGGCAAAATTTCGCGAGCATGGCCGTTGACAGGGAAATGAGAATCGTTATTATTGAACTCAGCTGGTCGCGAGATCAGCGGTAATTTGAAAGCCCAGGCAGTCGGACTTTCAGGTTATCTCCTCATCAGGCTAATCACGGTTTTTGACCCGGCTCTGCCGGGTCTTTTTTTGCCTGCTCATCGCGCAGCGCCGCACAGTGATCGACCTGCGGCTGCGCCGGAGTGAACCAGACATAGTCCGCCTGGCCGGCCTCGACCGCCTCGCCTTCCTCGGCCAGCACCAGCACCGCGGCCTGTTCGGCGCCGCCGAGATCTGCCAGGTGCAGTGGCACCCCCAGGTCGCGGCGAACGTGATAGGCCCCGGCCATCAGCCAGGCCGGCGCCGACGCCGCCAGCAGGCGCTCGGCCATCCGCCGGTCGCGCTGCTGCTGCACCGCCAGCATGGCCGGCAGCTGCTCGGCCGGCAGCAGGTCACAGTGAGCCGCGCGGATATGTTCGGCCAGTTGCGCCTGCACCGCCTCGTCGGTCGACCGCCCCGCCGGCAACCGCGGCGCCGAGCGGTAGATGCGACGGATATCCTCGCGGGTCAGGTTGGCCGACAGCAGCGGCGCCGGACGCGCCACTGCCTGGGCCAGCAGTTCACCGTAGAGCCCCCAGTCCCAGCCCGGCTGCCAGCCGAGCGCGGCCGGCAGGTCGTCCACCGGGCGCCCGTCGCGCAACGCCTGGCGGACCGCGTCAACGCGGGGCTGCTGGCCAGGGTCGAGCATTTCCAGCAGCAGCGCCGGCGCTTCGGCCCGGCGATCGACCGCCTGCAGCAGCCAACGCTCGATCCGGTGGTGGGCCGGGTTGTCGTGGCGCTCGCCGATCAGCACCCGTTCGCGGCGGCCCAGCCGCTCGACGAGCTCGGTCGGGGATAGATGCCGGCCGGTCGACAACTCGACGATCCGCCCGCTCGCCGGCTCCGATATCGGCTCGGGCGCGACGGGCATGCGGCTGCAAGCCGCGAGCAGGATCAGGGGGAGCAGCAGCCAGATGCGCATGACGATGACCTTGGCGAGTGAAATCGGGGACCGGCGGACGGTCGATGGCGACGCGATGAGCATAAAAGGCCGGTCTCACCGGAGCCACCACGGATCGCACCAGCGTTGCATCCATGACCGGCGCAGCGATAATCGCCACCCGGAGGCCCCATGACCCATCTCTGCGAGTCCAACGAACTTCCGGAAGGACACAGCCGCGGCTACCGGCACGTGCTGCTGGTGCGCCGGGCCGGCCGTGTCTACGCCTATCTCAACCGCTGCCCGCATCGTAACGTCCCGCTCGAGTGGCAGGCTGATCGCTTTCTCGACGAGAGCGGCAGCCTGATCCAGTGCGCGACCCACGGTGCCCTGTTCCTGATCGAGTCGGGTGAGTGTGTCGCAGGCCCCTGCAGCGGCCGGTTCCTGCAACCGCTGGCGGTCGAAGAGCGAGACGGCGCCATCCGCCTGCTACCGGCAAACGCCCGCGACACTTGAACCGTCCCCGAGGCGGCGCGCGTCCGCTAACATGCGCGCATGCCGATTGCGAGTCCGTCATGCCACGCCTGCTGATCCTCATCCTGCTGCTGTTCACCCTGCCCGCGACCGCGGGGCTGTTCGACAGCCGCCCCGCCCCGGCGCTGGGCGCACCGCTGAACAACAGCAGTGACTTCCTGCCGGTCCGCGAAGCCTTCCGCCTGAGCGTCGTGGAAAGCGGCCCCGAACAACTGACCCTGCGCTTCGTCGCCGCAGACGGCTACTACCTGTACCGCCACCGCTTCCAGTTTGCCGCCTCCGACGCCGAGGTGGCCCTGGGCGCAGCCGAGCTACCGGACGGCGAGCACAAGACCGACGAGTACTTCGGCGACGTCGAGGTCTACTACGGCGTGCTGGACGTGCGCCTGCCAGTCGCCAACCCCGCGAACAAGCCGTTCGACCTGCGCGTGACCTACCAGGGCTGCGCCGACAAGGGCCTGTGCTATCCGCCCGAGACCGAGACCCTGAACTTCGGCGGAGCCGCCGCGCCGACCGCCGGTTCCGGCGCGCCTCCCGCCGCGAGCGCCGGCCAGACGCCCGACTGGCGCTCGGTGGCGCTGTTCTTCCTCGCCGGACTGGGCCTGACCTTCACCCCCTGCGTGCTACCGATGCTGCCGATCCTCTCCGGCGTGGTCCTGCGCGGCCAGGTCGGCGGGATGCGCAGCCTGGCGCTGTCGCTTGCCTACGTGGTGCCGATGGCGCTCTGCTTCGCCCTGCTCGGGGCGCTGATGGGCCTGTTCGGCGCGGAGCTGAACCTGCAGGCGCGCCTGCAGGCGCCCTGGGTGCTGGTGCCCTTCGCGCTGTTCTTCGCGCTGTTCGCGCTGGCCATGTTCGGCGCCTTCGAGCTGCGCCTGCCGCAGGCCCTCAGCGGCCCGCTGGACCGCCTGGCCGGGCGCACCCGCGGCGGCTCCTTCACCGGCGCCGCGCTGCTCGGCGCCCTGTCCAGCCTGCTGGTCTCGCCCTGCGTCTCGGCCCCGCTGGCCGGCGCACTGCTGTACATCAGCGCCAGCGGCGACGCCCTCGGCGGCGGCCTGAAGCTGCTCGCGCTCGGGCTCGGCATGGGCGCGCCGCTGGTGCTGTTCGCCACCGGCGGCGGGGCCCTGCTGCCACGCAGCGGCCCCTGGATGCTGGCGGTGCGCAACGCCTTCGGCGTGCTCTTGCTGGCGGTGGCGGTGTGGATGCTCGAGCGCGTGCTCCCCGGCCCGCTGGCGCTGGCGCTGTGGGGCCTGCTGGCGGCGGGCGTGGCGGTCTTCCTCGGCGCGCTGGAACTGGTGCCCAAGCGCACGCCGGCGCGCCTGGCCCAGCTCGCCGGGCTGGCCCTGCTGGTCTACGGCCTGGCCGCCTGGGTGGGTGCCCTGCAGGGCGGCTCGGACCCCTTGCGGCCGCTGCCCATGGCGCGCGCCGGCGCCCCCGCCGCGCTGCCGCAGGACAGCTGGGTCACCGTCGATACGCCCGCCGCGCTCGACGCGCAACTGGCCGCCGCGCGCAACGCCGGCGAGCCACTGGTGCTGGACTGGTACGCCGACTGGTGCATCAGCTGCAAGGTGATCGAGCGCGAGGTGTTCGCCGAGGCGGACATCGCCACGAGCCTGTCCGGCTACCGCCTGATCCGCTTCGACATCACCGACAGCAATGCCGCGCAACGCGCGCTGCTGGATCGCTACCGGCTGTTCGGGCCGCCGGCGATCCAGTTCTTCGACCGCGGCGGCCGCGAGCTGGAGCAACTGCGGGTGGTCGGCGAAATCGACGCCCCGGCATTTCGCCAGCGCCTCGCCGAGATCGAGCGCCTGCTCTGAGCAGGCGCGACGAACGTCACAAATCATGCGGGCATTTCCGTCGATCAGGGCATGACTGGACAGTCAGCCCGGCCTTGCGGCATAGTCCTCGACTTTCCGCGCCGCCGCAGGCGCTTTTCGACAACAAGAAGGAACCCCCATGGCCAACCTTCTGGTTCTGCACGGTCCCAACCTCAACCTGCTGGGCACCCGCGAACCGGGTGTCTACGGTGCCGCGACACTCGCCGAGATCAACCGCGATCTGGAGGCACGCGCCCAGGCCGCTGGCCACCGGCTGGCGCACCTGCAATCCAACGCCGAGCACGAGCTGATCGAGCGCATCCACGCCGCACGCAGCGAAGGCGTCGATTTCATCCTCATCAATCCGGCCGCCTTCACGCACACCAGCGTCGCGCTACGTGACGCGTTGCTGGCGGTGAGCATCCCATTCATCGAAGTGCACCTGTCGAACGTGCACAAACGTGAGCCTTTCCGTCATCACTCCTATTTTTCCGACGTCGCGGTGGGAGTGATCTGCGGCTTGGGCGCCAGCGGCTACCGCCTGGCGCTGGAGGCCGCCCTGGAACAACTCGCCGCTTCCTGACGCCGGCAGGCCGGTCGCCCCGCGACCGCCGCCGGGCAGGAGGCAGCACTCAACATCAGTAGCTACCGGAGTAATTGCTTCATGGATATTCGCAAAGTCAAGAAACTGATCGAGCTGTTGGAAGAGTCGGGTATCGACGAGCTGGAGATCCACGAAGGCGAAGAGTCTGTGCGCATCAGCCGCCACAGCAAGCAGGCCGCCATGCCGCAGCCGATCTACGCGCAGGCCCCGGCGCCCGCCCCGGCTCCGGCCGCCGCACCGGCAGCCGCCGCCGAGGCCGCCCCGCAGCAGCCGAAGCTCAACGGCACCGTGGTTCGCTCGCCGATGGTCGGCACCTTCTACCGCGCCTCCTCGCCGGCCGCCAAGGCCTTCGTCGAAGTCGGCCAGACCGTCAAGAAGGGCGACGTGCTGTGCATCGTCGAAGCCATGAAGATGATGAACCACATCGAAGCGGAAACCGGCGGCACCATCGAATCCATCCTCGTGGAGAATGGTCAGCCGGTCGAGTTCGACCAGCCGCTGTTCACCATCGTCTGAACCGCGGAGAGCCTGCGATGTTGGAAAAAGTTCTGATCGCCAACCGCGGCGAGATCGCCCTTCGCATCCTGCGCGCCTGCAAGGAGCTGGGGATCAAGACCGTGGCGGTGCACTCCACCGCCGACCGCGAACTGATGCATCTGGCGCTGGCCGACGAATCCGTGTGCATCGGCCCGGCATTGGCGACGCAGTCCTACCTGCACATTCCGTCGATCATCGCCGCCGCCGAAGTCACCGGCGCCACCGCGATCCACCCCGGCTACGGCTTCCTCGCCGAGAATGCCGATTTCGCCGAGCAGGTGGAAAAATCCGGCTTCGCCTTCGTCGGCCCGAAGGCCGACACCATTCGCCTGATGGGCGACAAGGTGTCGGCCAAGAACGCCATGATCAAATCCGGCGTACCCGTGGTACCGGGCTCCGACGGTCCGCTGCCGGAAGACGAAGAGGCGGCGCTGGCGATCGCCCGCGAGGTCGGCTATCCGGTGATCATCAAGGCCGCCGGCGGCGGCGGCGGACGCGGCATGCGCGTGGTGCACAAGGAAGAGGACCTGATCAAGTCGGCCAAGCTGACCCGCACCGAGGCCGGCGCGGCCTTCGGCAACCCGATGGTCTACCTCGAGAAGTTCCTCGGCAACCCGCGTCACGTGGAAGTCCAGGTACTCTCCGATGGCCAGGGCAACGCCATCCACCTGTACGACCGCGACTGCTCGCTGCAGCGTCGCCACCAGAAGGTGCTGGAGGAAGCCCCCGCCCCGCTGATCGACGAAAAGGCCCGCGCCGAAGTGCTGCAGCGCTGCGTCGATGCCTGCGTCGAGATCGGCTATCGCGGCGCCGGCACCTTCGAGTTCCTCTACGAGGACGGCCGCTTCTACTTCATCGAGATGAACACCCGCGTGCAGGTCGAGCACCCGGTCACCGAGATGGTCACCGGTGTCGACATCGTCAAGGAGATGCTCAGCATCGCCGCCGGCAACAAGCTGTCGATCAGGCAGGAAGACGTGGTCGTCCGCGGCCATGCGCTCGAGTGCCGGATCAACGCCGAGGACCCGCAGACCTTCATGCCGAGCCCCGGCAAGGTCAAGCACTTCCATGCCCCGGGCGGCAACGGCATCCGCGTCGATTCGCACCTGTACAGCGGCTACTCGGTTCCGCCGAACTACGACTCGCTGATCGGCAAGGTCATCGCCTACGGCAACAGCCGCGACGAGGCCATGGCGCGCATGCGCAACGCCCTCGACGAGATCGTGGTCGACGGCATCAAGACCAACGCGCCGCTGCACCGCGACCTGGTGCGCGACGAAGGCTTCTGCAAGGGCGGCGTGAACATCCACTACCTGGAAAAGAAACTGGGTATGGACAAGCACTGATCTCCTCTCACGGAGACGACAAAAGCGCTGGAGGCTGAAGGCTGGACGAAAAGCGGATGCACTCACCGCCTCGTCCAGCCTTCAGCCTCCAGCCATTTTTTAAACGAGGTTTTTATGCCCTGGCTGCAACTCCGCCTCGCCATCACCCCGGACCAGGCCGAATCGCTCGAGGACGCCCTGCTCGGCGTCGGCGCGGTGTCGGTCACCTTCATGGACGCCGAGGACCAGCCGATCTTCGAGCCGGACCTGGGCACCACCCCGCTGTGGAGCCACACCCACCTGCTGGCGCTGTTCGAAGCCGACGTCGGCGAGGCCGACCTGCTGGCGCACCTGCGCCTGCTCACCGACGGCGAGCTTCCGGAACATCAGCTCGAGCGCATCGAGGACCAGGACTGGGAGCGCAGTTGGATGGACAACTTCCAACCGATGCGCTTCGGGCGCCGGCTGTGGATCGTCCCGAGCTGGCACCAGGCGCCGGAACCGGACGCGGTCAACCTGCTGCTCGACCCCGGCCTGGCCTTCGGCACCGGCACCCATCCCACCACCGCGCTCTGCCTGCAGTGGCTGGATGCCCAGCCGCTCGAGGGCCGCACAGTGATCGACTTCGGCTGCGGCTCCGGCATCCTCGCCATCGCCGCGCTGCTGCTCGGCGCCGAGCGGGCGCTGGGCACCGACATCGACCCCCAGGCGCTGGAGGCCTCCCGCGACAACGCCAGCCGCAACGGCATCGACCCGGCGCGCTTCCCGCTCCATCTGCCGGCCGACATGCCGGAAACGACCGCCGACGTGGTGCTGGCGAACATCCTGGCCGGTCCGCTGGTCGAACTGGCGCCACGCATCGGTTCGCTGGTGGCGCCTGGCGGCCGTCTGGCGCTTTCCGGCATCCTCGCCGAGCAGGCCGACGAGGTTGCCCGGGCCTATGCCGACGCCTTCGAACTCGACCCGATCGCCGAGCAGGACGGCTGGGTGCGCATCAGCGGCCGACGCCGCTGAACAGGCACCCGCCGTGGCATGCCGCGGCGAAAGCCATCGGTTAGACTAGCGCCATTTCTCCCGGACCCGCGCATGACCAGCTTCGTCACCCAGTGCCCGCATTGCCGCACCAGCTTCCGCGTGAACCCCGCCCAGCTGAGCGCGGCCAAGGGCATGGTGCGTTGCGGTACCTGCCTCGAAGTCTTCAACGCCGGCCGCCACCTGCAGGCCGACCAGGGCATGCCGCAGATGCCGGCCGCACAGCCCGCGAATCCCCAGGCCCAGCCTCCGCTGGTGGCGCGCCGGCTGGACGAGGACGAGCTGCTGATCCACGACGACATGGATCTGGACGACATCGACCTCGACGAGGAACTGGCCCGCCTCGAGCGTCAGGAGCGCGAAGCGTTCGCCGCCCGGCGCGGCGCCGGCGAGCCACCGCAAGCCGCGCCGCCCGCACCGATCTCCGAGAATGCCGAACCGCCGCTGCGGGCCGAGCCGCGTCCGGCCCGGATGCCGGAAGCCGCGCCGCCGAAGGCCGCGGTCCGCCTGACGCCGGTCAGCGAAGAGGCGCCGCTGCCACCGAGCCCGCTGTCGGTATCCGAACGTCCGCTGCGGGCCGCCGCGGACGACCTGGAAGACGACGAGCCGCTCGCGCCGGCCCGCAGCCAGCGGCGCGAGCCCGGCCTGCACGACGCCCCGCTGTTCGAGCTCGAGGAAGAGCCCCTGCAGCTCGACTGGCAGCCGACGCGCAAGCCCTGGGGGCGCCGCCTCGGCTGGACGCTGCTGTGCCTGCTGGCGCTGCTCGCCCTCGCTGGCCAGTACGCGGCCTACAACTTCGAGGAGCTGGCGCGGCGCGACGAATACCGACCCTGGTTCGAGCGGCTGTGCCCGACGCTCGGCTGCACCCTGCCGTCGAAGGTCGACATCAGCCAGATCCGCAGCAGCAACCTGATGGTCCGCAGCCATCCGGACTTCACCGGCGCGCTGGTGGTCGACGCCATCCTCTACAACCGCGCGCCCTTCTCCCAGCCGTTCCCGCTGCTGGAGCTGCGCTTCGCCGACCTCGGCGGCAAGCTGATAGCCAGTCGCCAGTTCAAGCCCGGCGAATACCTGGCCGGGGAGCTCGCCGGCGAGGCCGAGATGCCCCCGCAGACGCCCATCCACATTGCGCTGGAAATCCTCGATCCGGGCGACCAGGCGGTCAACTACAGCCTGAGCTTCCATTCGCCCGAGTGAGCGACAGGCCCGCACCAGGGCGTTCTAACCGCTGGCGATAAGCGTCGTGCTGTTCAGAATTTGTTCAGAACGACCTTTAACCCGTCATGCGGAGCGGGTATCATGCCCACCCTTTTTTCGCAGTCCCGATCGACCTAACAAGCAGGCCCGCAACGCGGGAAAACTCCATGTCAGCGGTACGCATCGGCCCCTACACCCTTCCCAACCGGTTGATCCTGGCTCCCATGGCCGGCGTCACCGACCGTCCTTTCCGCCAGTTGTGCCGCCGCCTGGGTGCCGGCCTGGTGGTGTCGGAGATGGTCACCGCCGATACCCGCCTCTGGCACAGCCGCAAGTCGCGCCTGCGCCTGCCGCACGCCGGCGATCCGGAGCCGCGTTCGGTGCAGATCGCCGGCGGCGATCCGGCGATGCTCGCCGAGGCGGCCCGGCGCAACGTGGAACTGGGCGCGCAGATCATCGACATCAACATGGGCTGCCCGGCGAAGAAGGTCTGCAACAAGGCCGCCGGCTCCGCGCTGATGAAGGATGAAATGCTGGTCGGGCAGATTCTCGAGGCCGTAGTCGCCGCGGTCGAGGTGCCGGTCACGCTGAAGATCCGCACCGGCTGGGACCGCGACAACCGCAACGGCCTGACCATCGCGCGCATCGCCGAGCAGGCCGGCATCCAGGCGCTCGCCGTGCACGGGCGTACCCGCGCCGACCTCTACACCGGCGAGGCCGAGTACGACACCATCGCCGCCATCAAGCAGGCGGTCTCCATTCCGGTGTTCGCCAACGGCGACATCGACTCCCCGCACAAGGCACGCCAGGTCCTGCAGGCCACCGGCGCCGATGCCCTGCTGATCGGCAGAGCCGCTCAGGGACGCCCCTGGATCTTCCGCGAAATCGAGCATTTCCTGAGCACCGGCAGCCTGCTGCCGGCGCCGGCGCTCGAGGAGGTCGAGCGCATCCTGCTCGGCCACCTCGAGGCCCTGCATGACTTTTATGGGGAAACGATGGGCGCGCGCATCGCCCGCAAGCACGTCGGCTGGTATCTGGCCAGCCACGCCAGCGGAGCGGATTTCCGTCGGCGCTTCAATCTTTTGGACAACAGGGACGCACAGTGCGCCGCCGTTCGGGCATATTTCGCCGAATGTCGATCAGGCCTTCATTCAGCGGATGGGGAGGGGGTAGCCGCATGACGACAATGACCGAGACCTTAGTAAGTGGAACGACTTCCGTGACCGAAAACGTCAACCTCAAGCAGCACCTGAACACGCCGAGCGAAGCGGGACAGACCCTTCGCGGCAGCGTCGAGAAAGCGCTGCGCAACTACTTCGCGCATCTCGAAGGCGCCGAAGTCACGGACGTCTACAACCTGGTGCTCTCCGAAGTCGAGGCGCCCCTGCTCGAGACGGTGATGCAGTACGTCAAGGGCAACCAGACCAAGGCCTCCGAAGTGCTCGGTCTCAACCGCGGCACCCTGCGCAAGAAGCTCAAGCAGTACGACCTTCTCTGAAAATCGTCGGAGGCTGAAGGCTGGAGGCTGGACGAAAAAAGCGCCCCCTCGTCCAGCCTCCAGCCTTCAGCGCTCTTATCCTCAGATGGAACCGTTATGACCGACCATTCCCTCCGCCTTCCCGTGCGCCGCGCGCTGATCAGCGTTTCCGACAAGACCGGCGTCGTCGATTTCGCCCGCGCCCTGAGCGAGCTGGGCGTCGAGATCCTCTCGACCGGCGGCACCTACAAGCTGCTCGCCGAGCAGGGCATCGCCGCCGTCGAAGTCGCCGACTACACCGGCTTCCCCGAAATGATGGATGGCCGGGTGAAGACCCTGCATCCGAAGATCCACGGCGGCATCCTCGGCCGTCGCGAACTCGACGGCGCGGTGATGGCTGCGCACGGCATCCGGCCGATCGATCTGGTCGCGGTCAACCTCTACCCCTTCGCCGCCACCGTCGCCAAGGCGGGCTGTTCGCTGGCCGATGCCATCGAGAACATCGACATCGGCGGGCCAACCATGGTCCGCAGCGCCGCGAAGAACCACAAGGACGTGGCCATCGTGGTCAATGCCGACGACTATGCTGCGGTCATCGACAGCCTGCGCGCCGGCGGCCTGACCTACGCCCAGCGCTTCGACCTGGCACTCAAGGCCTTCGAGCACACCGCTTCCTACGACGGCATGATCGCCAACTACCTGGGCACCATCGATCAGCAGGCCGAGACGCTGTCCACCGAGGGCCGCAGCCAGCTGCCACGCACCTTCACCACCCAGTTCGTCAAGGCGCAGGACATGCGCTACGGCGAAAACCCGCACCAGATCGCCGCCTTCTACGTCGAGCATGCCGACGAGGCCTGCGTGGCCACCGCGCGCCAGCTGCAGGGCAAGGAGCTGTCGTTCAACAACGTCGCCGACACCGATGCGGCGCTGGAGTGCGTGAAGAGCTTCGTCAAGCCGGCCTGCGTGATCGTCAAGCACGCCAACCCCTGCGGCGTCGCCGTGGTGCCGGAGAACGAAGGCGGCATCCGCAAGGCCTATGACCTGGCTTATGCCACCGACAGCGAATCGGCGTTCGGCGGCATCATCGCCTTCAACCGCGAGCTGGATGGCGACACCGCCCGCGCCATCGTCGAGCGTCAGTTCGTCGAGGTCATCATCGCCCCGTCGATCAGCACCGAAGCCCGCGAAGCGGTGGCCGCCAAGGCCAACGTGCGCCTGCTCGAATGCGGCCAGTGGCCGGCCGAGCGCGCCCCTGGCTGGGACTTCAAGCGCGTCAACGGCGGCCTGCTGGTGCAGAGCCGCGACATTGCCATGGTCACCGAGGCCGACCTCAAGGTGGTCACCCGGCGCGCCCCGACCGAGCAGGAGATCCACGACCTGATCTTCGCCTGGAAGGTGGCCAAGTTCGTCAAGTCCAACGCCATTGTCTACGCCAGGAACCGGCAGACCGTCGGCGTCGGCGCCGGCCAGATGAGCCGGGTGAACTCGGCGCGCATCGCCGCGATCAAGGCCGAACACGCCGGCCTCGAGGTCAAGGGCGCGGTCATGGCGTCCGATGCCTTCTTCCCGTTCCGCGACGGCATCGACAACGCCGCGACCGCCGGCATCACCGCGGTGATCCAGCCGGGCGGTTCGATGCGCGACAACGAGGTGATCGCCGCGGCCGACGAAGCCGGCATCGCGATGGTGTTTACTGGGATGCGGCATTTCAGGCATTGACCGTAAGCGCTGGAAGGCTGGAAGGCTGGAAGGCTGGACGGAGAAGCGAATTCCTCGTCCAGCCTCCAGCCTTCAGCCTCCAGCCCAACACAGGGTTTCAACAAATGAATGTATTGGTGATTGGCAGCGGCGGTCGTGAACACGCCCTGGCCTGGAAGGTCGCGCAGGATCCGCGCGTGCAGAAGGTGTTCGTCGCGCCGGGCAATGCCGGTACCGCGACCGAAGCCAAGTGCGAAAACCTGGCGATCGACGTGCTGGCCATCGAGCAGCTGGCCGACTTCGCCGCGCAGAACGTGCAGCTGACCATCGTCGGCCCGGAGGCCCCGCTGGTGAAGGGCGTGGTCGACCTGTTCCGCGCGCGCGGGCTGGCGATCTTCGGCCCCACCGCGGCCGCGGCCCAGCTGGAGGGCTCCAAGGCCTTCACCAAGGACTTCCTGGCGCGCCACGGCATCCCGACCGCGGCCTACCGCAACTTCACCGAGGTCGAGCCGGCCCTCGCCTACCTGCGCGAGCAGGGCGCGCCAATCGTGATCAAGGCCGACGGGCTGGCCGCGGGCAAGGGCGTGATCGTCGCCATGACGCTCGAGGAAGCCGAGGCGGCGGTGCGCGACATGCTCTCCGGCAACGCCTTCGGCGACGCCGGCGCGCGGGTGGTCATCGAGGAATTCCTCGAGGGCGAGGAAGCCAGCTTCATCGTCATGGTCGACGGCCGCAACGTGCTGCCGATGGCCACCAGCCAGGACCACAAGCGCGTCGGCGACGGCGACAGCGGCCCCAACACCGGCGGCATGGGCGCCTATTCGCCGGCGCCGGTGGTCACGCCCGAAGTCCACCAGCGGATCATGGACGAGGTCATCTACCCGACCGTGCGCGGCATGGCCGAGGAAGGCAACGTCTACACCGGCTTCCTCTATGCCGGACTGATGATCGACCGCCAGGGCGCGCCCAGGGTCATCGAGTTCAACTGCCGCTTCGGCGATCCGGAAACCCAGCCGATCATGCTGCGCCTGGAGTCGAGCCTAGTGCTGCTGGTGGAAGCGGCGCTGGCCGAGGCGCTGGATAAGGTCGAGGCACGCTGGGACCCACGCCCCAGCCTCGGTGTGGTCCTCGCCGCCGGTGGCTATCCGGGCGACTATGCCAAGGGCCGGGCGATCGACGGGCTGGACGCGGCGGCCAGGCTGCCGGGCAAGGTGTTCCACGCCGGCACCGCGCTGGCCGACGACGGCCGCGTGCTGACCGCCGGCGGCCGGGTGCTGTGCGCCACGGCGCTGGGCGAGAGCGTCTCGCGCGCGCAGAAGAACGCCTACCTGCTGGCCGAGGCGATAGAGTGGGACGGCTGCTTCTACCGCCGTGACATCGGCTATCGCGCCGTACTGCGGGAAGAAGGCCCGAACTGACCAGGACGGTCCGTCCGATATGTGCGCGAAGCCGGCATTTGCCGGCTTTGTCCGCCTTACCTGACCGATAAGCTTGGTTATAATCCGCGGTCACACCCACGAAGGGACCTCACGCGTGCGCCGGCTCTGGATCGCTTTCGGAATATGCCTCGGCCTGTTGCTGGCAAGCGTTTGCCCGGTGCAGCCCGTTGCGTTCGCCGCGCAGCCGGCGGTTGCCGGGTCGGATCCGGCCGCAGCGTCTACCGAATCCTCGACCTGGCGCATGCTGGTGGACCGCTCGGGCCAGCTGTCGCTCGAGGAGGTGCTCGCCCAGCGGCAACTGTTCGAGCGGCTCGACGCGCATGCCCTCTCCGCGTCCGCAAGCGACACCGCGGTGTGGCTGCAGGTCAGCGCCTCCGGCTACAGCAAGCCGCACTGGCTCTGGCTGTTCGCGCCGCGCGTGCAGTACCTGGACTTCTACCTGCTGCGCGACAGCAGGATCGAGCAGGTCGTCCACAGCGGCGAACAGCGCCCGCTGAGCTCGCGCCCGCTGCCGGCCCGCTCCTATCTCTTCGCCCTGCCCAACGACGGCCAGGCGCGCGAGGCCTACGTCCGCATGCAGTCGAACCACCCGCTGCTGGTGTGGTTCCAGACCATCGACGAGGCCGGCCTGGTCGCGCTGGAAAAGCCCGCCTACCTGTACGGCGCCCTGCTCGGCGCGCTCGCCCTGCTGGCGGTGCACAGCCTGTTGCGCTCCGCCTACGTGTTCAGCGCCGGCTATGCCTGGCTCGGAGCCCTGCACGTCGCGTTGCTGCTGTGCGCCATGGCGAACCTCGGCCTGCTGGCGGTGTGGGTGCCCTGGCTCGGCTACAGCCAGTCGCTGATCGCCGATCTCTCGGCGCTGGCCGCCGCCGCCTCGCTGTTGCTGTTCGCCGAGCGCTTCTTCAAGCAGCGCAACACCGGCTGGATGCGCGGCCTGCTGGTCGGCCAGGCGCTGGTGATCGCCGCGATCGCCCTGCTGGTGGTCCTGCTGCCGTGGCTCTGGCAGAGCTGGCTGATCTACGCACTGGTACTCGGCGCCTCGCTCAGCGTGCCGCTGGTGGCCCTCTATCACTGGCGCCGCGGCTATTCGCCGGCGCGCCTGGTGCTCAGCGGCATGCTGCTGTTCAACGGCGGCTTCGCCTTCTTCCTGCCGGTGCTGTTCGGCTTTGACCGGCTCAACCCCGGCTGGCTGATCGGCGGGGTGTTCTCGGTCGTCACGCTGAGCGGCCTGGTGCTGAGCTTCGCGCTGGTCGAACGGCAACGCTTCGTGCGCGCCGAGCAACTGTCCCGGCACACCGCCGCCGCGGTGAACTCGGCGGAGCTCAAGACCAAGGCCGACTTCCTGGCGAAGATGAGCCACGACATCCGCACGCCGATGAACGGCGTGCTGGGCATGACCGAGCTGCTGCTGGGGACCTCGCTGTCGGCCAAGCAGCGCGACTACGTGCAGACCATCCACAGTTCGGGCAACGAGCTGCTCAACCTGATCAACGAGATCCTCGACATTTCCAAGCTGGAGTCGGGCCAAATGGAACTCGAGGACGTGCCTTTCGACCTGCACGCGCTGATCGGCGAATGCCTGGACATCTTCCGGGCCAAGGCCGAACTGCGGAAGGTCGAGCTCATCAGCCTGATCCAGCCGCAGGTGCCGCGCGTGATCGGTGGCGACCCGGCGCGCCTCCGGCAGGTCCTGCTCAGCCTGCTGGAGAACGCCCTGCGCCAGACGGAGCGGGGCGAGGTGCTGCTGCTGGCCACGCTGGACGACGGGTGCCTGAGCATCTCGGTGCAGGACGACGGGCAGCCGTTGCCGCCGGCCGAACGCGAAAACCTGCTGAACCTGACACCGGAGAGTCCCGACCTGCTGACCGCCACCACGCTCGGCGGCCGCCTGAACCTGATCGTCGCCCGCCAGCTGGTCCGGCTGATGCAGGGCGAGCTGAGCCTGGAAGTCAACGAGACCGGCGGCAACCTGTCGCGGGTCCGCCTGCCGATCGGCAGCCCGAGCCTGACGCCGCCGGCCGGCGTGCTCGACGAGTCGCTGCACGGCGCCCGGCTGCTGGTGGTCGACGACAACGAGACCTGCCGCAAGGTGCTGGTGCAGCAGTGCTCCGGGTGGGGCCTGTCGGTCACCACGGCGGCCTCCGGCAAGGAGGCGCTGGCGATCATGCGCACCCGTGCGCACCTGGGCGAGTACTTCGACGCCGTGCTGCTGGATCAGGACATGCCGGGCATGACCGGCATCCAGCTGGCGACCAAGATCAAGGAAGACCTCAACCTCAGCCACGACGTGCTGCTGATCATGCTCACCGGCATGGGCGCCGCGCCCGGCAAGATCGATGCACGCAACGCCGGCATCGCCCGCGTGCTCGCCAAGCCGGTGGCCGGCTACACGCTGCGCACCACCCTGGCCGACGAACTGGCGCAGCGCCGGCGCGGCAACCGCCGCCGCAGCGACCTGTCGCCGGCCGCCGGCCTCAAGGTGCCGGAGGATTTCCGCATCCTGGTGGCCGAAGACAACGGCATTTCGACCAAGGTCATCCGCGGCATGCTGAACAAGCTCAACCTCACGCCGGACACCGCCAGCAACGGCGAGGAGGCGCTGCGGGCGATCAAGGCGCAGCCCTACGACCTGGTGCTGATGGATTGCGAGATGCCGGTGCTCGACGGCTTCGCCGCCACCGAGCGGTTGCGGGCCTGGGAGGCCTCGGTCGGGCGCGCGCGCACGCCGGTGGTCGCGCTCACCGCACACATCCTCAGCGAACACAAGGAGCGGGCTCGGGAAGCCGGCATGGACGGCCACATGGCCAAGCCGGTGGAACTCTCGCAACTGCGCGAACTGGTCGAGCACTGGGTCGCGGTCAAGGAGGCCGCGCCGCACGTCGCCCCATGAGGCGCTAGCGCGCGGTCAGACGCTCGACCGCCTCGATGAGCAGCCCGCTTTCCGGCTGCGCCGGCATGCGCGCCATGTCGACGCCAAGGTCCTGCTCGGGCACCCGGTAACGGATCTCCCGCGTCAGCACGCGCAGCGCATCGACCAGCAGGGCGATGGCCAGCGGCTCGCCGGGGCAGCGGTGCCCCCGATGCGGCTCGCCGCCGCCCTGGGTGATGAAGTTGAAGGCGCTGCCGTTCCAGCGCTCGAAGCGCTGCGGATCGAAGATGTCCGGCGCGGGCCACCGGGTCGGCTCGCGATTGGTGCCGAACAGATCGAGCAGCACCCGCGTGCCCTTGGGGAAGTGATAGCCCTGCCATTCGAAATCCTCGCGCACCCTGGCCGCCATGAAGGGGAAGAAGGCATACAGCCGCCGCACCTCCTGGGCGAAAGACTCCAGCGCCTGGTCATCCTCACGCAGGCGTTCGTGCCACTCGGGATGCGCGCGCAGTTCGAGCGCGGCGTAGATGACGAAGCGTGAAACCGCCACCGTCGGCCGCAGCAGGTTCAGCAGCTCCACGGCCGCGACCCTGGGCTCGAGCAGGCTGCCGTCGAGGTTGCGGTACTGCGCGACCGCCGCGAGCGCGCGGCCCTCGGCGACCGGCAGGGTTCCTGCACGCACGCGCTCGATGAGTTCGATCCCCCAGCCTTCCGCCGCCTTGCGCGCCCAGCGCGCGCGCCAGTGCCGGGCGCCGATGCCACCCGCCCCGTCGATGAGCGTCGCCAGCTGGTCGCGACGCGTTTCCACTTCGTCCTCCGGCAGCGGCACGCCCGCCCAGGCGCAGACCGCGCGGGTGAGGATCGCCTGCACCTCGTGATGCAACTGCACCTGTCCGTCACCGATCCAGCGGCCGACGGCCGAAGACCATTCACGCCGCGCCAGGGCCACCAGCTCGGCCACCCCGGACTCGCCCAGCAGCGACATGAACAACTGCTTGCGATGGTGGTGCTCCGGTCCGTCGAGCGTCTGCACGCCCCCTTCTCCCAGCAGCGTCTTGCGCAGCATGCGCGGCGCCGCGCCGGCACGCTGGAAGCGCCTGTCGTCGTAGAACAGGCGGGCGGCCTCCTCGCCGCTCAGACAGATGGTGTCCTGCATCAGCAGGCGGGTCTGGAACAGCGGCGCCTGGAGCTGTTGGCAGCGATTGCGAATGAAGCCGTAACCTTCCCTGAGCAGGCTGGCAGAGCTTTCCGGTGCGGGATCTCGGGGAATCGGACGCATGGCATATTTCCTGGTTTTCGTGTCCAATTCCGACCGCCGGAACCACCGCGGGTGCGGCCAGTGAACAAAAAGCCTTCGCCGCTGCCGATTACCTGTAGTGGCTGCGATGGGCGGTCATGCGGCAAAACGACCGCCCGAGACGGTCACGGCCGAGGAGTTGTCGATGATTAAACGGAGCGATGCCGCCTGGACCCTGGTCGGGCTGGCGGCAGTGCTGCTGTCCAGTTACCTGCTCTACAAAGAAGTCCGCACCCTGTCGCTCGCCGAGCTGACCGACAGCCTGGAGGCCATCCCGTTTTCCGGCTGGGTCATGGCCGGCCTGGCCACGCTCGGCGCCTACACGGCGCTCGCCTGGTACGACCGCATCGCCATGGCGCATCTCGGCAAGTGCATTCCCTGGTGGTTCATCACTCTGTGTTCCTTCACCACCTACGCGCTGGCTCACAACATCGGCGCCTCGGTGTTTTCCGGCGCGGTGGTGCGTTACCGCGCCTACCGCAGCAAAGGCCTCACCCCGCAGGAGATCGGCGTGCTGATCGTGTTCTGCTCGCTGACCTTCGGCCTCGGAACCATCCTAGCCGGCGGCCTGGTGCTGCTGCTCGAGCCCGGCCTGTTGCAGCGGGTGGCCGACGTCGGCCCCTGGGTCGCACAGGCGATCGGCGTGCTGCTGCTGGCGGCGGTCGTCCTCTATGCCTCGAGCGCGCTGCGGCGCGAAGCGCCCTGGCGGCTGGGCAAGTACCGGATCGACAGCCCGCGCCTGGGCATCGTCCTGCGCCAGCTCGCGGCAGGGCCGCTGGAACTGGCCTGCGCGGCCGCCATCATCTATTTTGCGCTGCCGGCGGAGAACAACCCGGGCTATCTGGTGGTGCTAGGGGTCTTCCTCGCCTCCTTCTCGCTGGCACTGCTGTCGCACGCGCCCGGCGGGCTGGGGGTTCTGGAGGTGACCTTCCTGGCGGCCATGCCGGAGTTCCGCACCGCCGACGTGCTGGCCGCGCTCATCGTGTTCCGCTGCCTTTACCTGCTGCTGCCGTTCGCCCTGGCGATCTTCGTCGTGCTCGGCTTCGAGTTCGGCCAGTGGTCAAGCAAGCGGCGCAGGCTGCCGGGCGAATAGGGGCAGCGGCTTCCGACGAAACGGCTATGGCCTTCTGGTGCCACACGGGCGATCATTCCGCGCCATGTTCTCGAGCGACGACGATGACCTCACCCTCCCCCACTGACGAACAGAAGCCGCGGCCGCTGCTCGACCTGCTGGTCAGCATCGTCATTCCCTCGCTGGTGCTGATGAAGCTCAGTTCGCCCGAACGGCTGGGCGCCGACGGCGCGCTGCTGCTGGCGCTGGCGTTTCCCCTCGGCTGGGGCGCGCTGGACCTGATCGGGCGGCGGCGCTTCAACTGGATCGCCCTGCTCGGCCTGGTCAGCATCGCACTGACCGGCGGCATCGGCCTGCTGCGCCTGAACCCCCAGTGGCTGGCTATCAAGGAGGCGGCCGTGCCGGGCATCCTTGGCATCGCCGTGCTGGTCTCGACGCGCACGCGCTACCCGCTGATCCGCACCCTGCTGTATTCGCCCAGGATCTTGGACGTCGCGCGCATCCATCAGCGCCTGGAGGACCGCGGGCTGGTCGAGCAGTTCGAAGCCCGGCTGCTGCGCGCCACCTACTGGCTCAGCGGCACTTTCTTCTTCTCCTCGGCGATGAACTACATCCTCGCCAAGTGGCTGGTCAACAGCCCGGCCGGCAGCGAGGCGTTCAACGCCGAACTGGGGCGGATGACGCTGCTCAGCTATCCGATGATCGCCATTCCGAGCATGCTGATGATGATGGCGATCTTCTACTACCTCTGGCGCACCATCCACGGCATGACCGGCCTGCGCCTGGAAGACATCCTCGCCCAGCACGACCGCGGTGGCGCGAGCAACCGGACGGACGACACCGGTCGCTAGAGCAGCAGTTCCGTCACCGCCAGCAGGCCGACGAGCAGGATGATGAGCAGCACGCTGGCGCTCTTGCGGAAGGATCTGAACATGGGAGCCGCCTGGATCGGATTGACGCAGTTGTGACTGCGTCTCGTGCAGCCGCGTTCGCGAACGCCGGTCAGCCGCCCGCCAGGAGCATCCACAGCGGCAGCGTGCCCGCTGCCAGCACGGTGGAAAGGAAGACCGTCGAACTGACCGGCCGGGTGTCGTCGGCATGCCTGACGAAGGCCAGCACGTTCACCCCGCTCGGGCACGCGGCCAGCAGCAGCAAGACGTTGCGTGCCTCTTCCCCGAGGCCCGGCAGCCAGCCGCTGAACCACCATACCAGCCAGGGAAACAGCCCCAGCTTGACCGCCGTGAGCAGGATCGCCGTGCGGCTCGGCCGCAGCCGATAGCGCGACAGGCTGACGCCGAGCACGATCAGCGCACAGGGCAGCGCGGCGTTGGCCAGCCACCCGGCCATGCGCCACAACGGCTCCGGCAGCGTCAGGCCGGACAGGTTCAGCGAGGCCCCCAGCAGCAGCCCGACGACGAGCGGGTTGGCCAGACTCCTGAGCAGCGAGACGAGATTCACCCGTTCGCCCGACCCGAGCGCGGCATAGAAGCTCTGGGCGGAAAACAGGATCAGGCTGTGGAACACCAGGATGGCGAACACGTAGACCAGGGCGTGGCTGCCCAACAGGGTCGTCACCAGCGGGATGCCCACCAGCACGTTGTTCGAGTAGGCGGCGGAGAGCCCGAGCGGGCTCGCCCGGCCGAGCCGCAGGTGCGCCACCAGGCTGACCAGCACCAGCACCGCCAGCACCGGCCCGAAGTAGGCCAGCAGCAGCATCGGCGACAGGCCCTGTGAGAGTTCAGCCTTCGCCAGGCCGGTGAACAGGATCGCCGGCATGAACAGCTTGAAGGTCACGTTGGCCAGCCCGGTGGCCGCCTCGCCGGTCAGCCACTGGCGCCAGCCCAGCACGTAGCCGAGCATGATCAGCCCGAAAATCGGCAGGATCGCCTGCACCACCACCATGCCCCGTCTCCTGATCTGCGGGCGGCTGGCAGCCCCCGTCCGGCAAGGCGGCGAAGGATACACTGGTCGGCACGTGGGTGGCAGGCCGTGGCCTGCACGCCGACGAGACGGTCAGGCGCGTGAACGCTGGCGGCTGGGGAGCGGGCGCTCGTTGAGTGCGTCCAGTTGCTTCAGGACCCGTGACAGGTCCTCTTTCCAGTCGTGCGGGGACAGGCCGAATGCCGCCTCGAAGCGGCTGCAGTCGAGCACCGACCAGGCGGGACGCCGCGCCGGCGTGGGAAACTGCTCGGTGCTGATGGGCAGCACCTCGGGGGCACTGGGCAGCAGGCCGATCAGCCGCGCCTGGCGAAAGATCTCGACGGCGAAGTCGAACCACGAGCAGGGCGGCTGGCCGCAGTAGTGGTACAGGCCCCAGGCGAGCACCCTGCCGTCCGCGTAACGCCGCGCCAGCTCGAGCATCACGTCGGCCAGCACGCCGGCGTGGGTCGGGCAGCCGATCTGGTCGGCCACGACGGACAGCTGGCTGCGCTGCTCGCCCAGGCGGAGCATGGTCTTGACGAAGTTATGCCCGTAAACGCCGTAGACCCAGCTGGTCCTGAGGATCAGGTGGCGGCTGCAGGCCTGCTGGATCTGCTCCTCGCCGGCGAGCTTGCTCGCACCGTAGACGCCGGTGGGGCCGGTCTGGTCGGACTCGCTGTAGGGATGGCCGGCTTCCCCGGCGAACACGTAGTCGGTCGACAGATGGAACAGCGGGATGCCGGCACGCTCGGCGACCCGGCCGAGGGCGCCGGCGCCATCGCGATTGATCGCGTAGGCCTGCTCGACATGCGTCTCGGCGTTGTCGACATGGGTGAAAGCCGCGGCATTGATGATGAGGTCCGGTTGCAGTTGTTCGACCGTACGCAGCACGGCATCGGGCTGGCTGATGTCCAACTCCCGATGGCTCATCGCCAGCGCCTGAAGGCCGAAACCAGCCGCACGGTCGATTACCTCGCGACCGACCTGGCCGCCTGCACCGCACACAAGGATTCGCATTCTCGTAGCCTCATCGATTGGGCAGCTCACAGTCTCCGCCGTGAGCAGAAAAAACCATCGGCGTGACGCGCCCAAAAAGGCGCGCCGGCCCTCGTGGAGCCGAACTCCACGCCTCCCCCTTTTTACGGGGGACTATACCCTGCCGGTGGAACGCCTGTATGCCTTCCAGTGAAACGACCGAGCGCTCGCAATCCCCCGCGGCAGACGCTTCGGATACCGGCTCCGTTCAGGCCAGCGATAAAGGGTTTTGTTCCCGCTTCGCCATAATTGATTACAACTTTGGACCTATGGTCCGCCCGTTCGTGACGGCCGCCCCAATTTCGGGAACTTCCACCGTCGGCGGAGTCGAGAATAGGGAGACTCTTGCTGAGGTGACGACCATGCCCCAAGGTGACAAATCCAAGTACACGGACAAGCAGAAGCGCAAGGCCGAGCATATCGAGGAGAGCTACGAGGAAAAGGGCGTACCCGAGAAGGAGGCCGAAGCCCGCGCCTGGGCCACGGTGAACAAGCAGTCCGGCGGCGGCGAACGTGAAGGCGGCTCCGGACGGCGCAAGAGCCCCGAAGCCAAGAGCGCCGCCCGCGAGGACTCGGCGCACCGCGCGGCCGACGCCCGCCATGGGCATCCACACAACCAGGGCGAGGCCAGCGAGCGGCACGGAAAGGGCTCCTCGTCCGGGCGCAAGTCCGGCGGCAAGTACGACTCCGATACCCTGTCCGGAATGACCAAGGAGGAGTTGCTCAAGCTTGCACGCGACCGCGACCTCCACGGCCGCTCGACCATGCGCAAGGACGAGCTGATCCGCGCGATGAGCTGACCGCCCCGTCCGGCCACCATGCGCCCCGCCGACGAAAGCGGGGCGCATGGCTGGCTAAACTTTCCTCCGCTTCGTCAATCACAGCTAACAGAGCGCCGGATCGACCATCCGGAACGGCCGGAGGCCGCCTCTGCGGCCGACGCCCACAAGCCGAGGAGACCCTGATGACCTATGTACAACTGAGCGACAAGCAAACCCTGCGCGAGCGCGCCCGCCAGCACGTCGAGAACGGCGCCGTCACCGAGAGCTACACCGCCGACCGCGAGGAGGTGATCCGCCTGCTCAACGAGGCGCTGGCTACCGAGCTGGTGTGCTACCTGCGCTACAAGCGCCACTACTATATGGCCACCGGCCTCAGGGCCAGCGTCGCCGCCGACGAATTCCTCGAGCATGCCAACGAAGAGCAGGAACACGCCGATCGCCTGGCCGAGCGCATCGTGCAACTGGGCGGCGAGCCGGACTACAACCCCGACAGTCTCTCCGAGCGCGCCCATGCCCAGTACGCCGAGGGCAACGGCCTGCGCGACATGGTGTTCGAGAACCTGGTATCGGAGCGCATCGCCATCGACAGCTACCGCGAGATCGTGCAGTTCCTCGGCGACAAGGACCCGACCACCCGGCGCATCTTCGAGGACATCCTGGCGCAGGAGGAAGAGCACGCCGACGACATGGCCAGCCTGCTCGACGGCATGAACTGAGCCACCGGCCAGAAGGAGCGTGTAAAGGTTCATCGCGCTTTCTCGGGAAGCAAGGATTGACACCGGACTGGCAAGTTTGAGTGTTTGAATGAAAGTCCTGCTTTCATGTCGGTTCGCGAGCCCTTGGGACGCTCGGTTTCGCCCTGCTGGACGACCTACTTTTTCCAGTCGCGGAAAAGAAGTAGGCAAAAACGCTTGTCCCTGCATCCGGCCCCGGCTGCGCCGGGGTTCGTTCGCTCCATCGCCGCTCCAGGAGTCGGCTTACAAGGGCCATCCACCCGTGGCCCTTTAAGCGGGGATGTTAGTCCTTTCGCCCTATCCCTGCGGCTCAATCCCCTACGCAACGATTGCGCTCTCCCTCCCTGATGGGGCGTTTTGGAGTCGCCATAGTTCGCGCATCGAGCAAAAGCCAAAAGCAAATTCTTGATCTTCCAGGCGACTCGGACTCCATTCCCCGTCAGGAGGCCGAGTGGAGGTGTTGCGCAGGGGGACGCGAGGCATGGACGCCGAGCGAGGAACGAAGGGGCAGGGACGCCCCTTCGTGACGGCCCCCGGAGCGGCACCGGAGCGAGGGAAGTCTGGCCGCACAGCGGACAGACCCGAATGTCGGGTGCCCTTCTTCTTTGGTTACTTTCTTGTTGGGCAAGCAACAAGAAAGTGACTCGGCCGGGGGGCCGAAACAAGGTGTACCAGCACACTCGGTAATCGCCCTGATCTCCAAGGTGCGAGCCTAAACGAGCTGGGAGCTCACCCCGAACTAGTCAGTCCGGTATCAAGCCACCATGTTCCCAGGAACGCGCGAAGAACCATAAAAAAAAAGCCACCCGAAGGTGGCCTTGAATCTAGGAAAGGAGAGGTACTGCTCAGCCGGCCGCTACCGGGCGCATGTAGGAGATCGGTGCGGTCTGCGGGTCATCGAAGGTCACCACTTCCCAGGCATCCTGCTGTTCCATCAGGGTGCGCAAGAGGCGGTTGTTCAACGCATGGCCGGATTTATAGCCGCGGAATTCGCCGATCAGGCTGTTGCCCAGTAGGTAGAGATCGCCGATGGCGTCGAGGATCTTGTGCTTGACGAACTCATCCTCGTAACGGAGGCCGTCTTCGTTCAGCACGCGGCTTTCGTCCACCACGATGGCGTTCTCCACGCTGCCGCCGAGCGCCAAGTTGTGCGAGCGCAGGAACTCGATGTCACGCATGAACCCGAAGGTACGCGCGCGACTGACTTCCTTGACGAAGGAAGTGCTGGAGAAATCCACGCTGGCAGTCTGGGTACGGCCGCGGAAAACCGGGTGGTCGAAATCGATCTCGAACGTCACCTTGAAGCCTTCGAATGGCAGGAAGGTGGCTCGTTTGTCGCCCTCCTCCACCGTGACTTCGCGCTTGATACGAATGAATTTCTTGTGGGCATCCTGTTCCTGGAGGCCGGCTGACTGGATCAGGAACACGAACGGGCCCGCGCTGCCGTCCATGATCGGCACTTCCGACGCCGAGAGCTCCACATAGGCATTGTCGATGCCCAGGCCGGCCATCGCCGACAGCAGGTGCTCCACGGTGTCGACCTTGACGTCACCATTGACCAGGGTCGTCGACATGGTCGTTTCGCCGACGTTCTCGGCCCGCGCGGGAATCTCCACATACGGGTCGAGATCGGTACGGCAGAACACGATGCCAGTGTCCACGGGCGCGGGCTTGAGGGTCAGGTAAACCTTCTCCCCCGAATGCAGGCCCACGCCGGTGGCGCGTATGGTGTTCTTCAAGGTGCGTTGTCTGATCATGGCTTGCTTCGCTAAGGCGCTAGTTGCGAATTGTTTTCAACAATAAGTGGCGATAATAGCAGATGCCCACTTTGCTGAATACAAATCACAGCTATCCCTTCGATTACCTCCCTCAATCAGCCTGACGACGCAGGAAGGCCGGAATGTCGAGGTAATCGAGGTCTTCCTGCGGGTTCATCTTGGTCGCCGCAGCAGCGCCGTGCGTCTGATTGCGCATCACCGTCGGGCGGTCCAGGTCACGGTAGTTGACCGAGCTGCCGTCGGCTGCCTTGGGCGCCTGCGCCGGGGCCACGGCGGCGGTCTGCACGGTGTTGTCGACCACCTTCACCGGCTTGTCCATGCGCGAATTCAGACCGGTGGCGACCACGGTCACGTGCAGCTCGTCACGCATGTCGGCATCGATCACCGCACCGACCTTGACGGTGGCGTGCTCGGAGGCGAAGGCCTCGATGATCTCGCCGACCGCGGCGTACTCGCCCAGCGACAGATCCAGACCGGCGGTGATGTTGACCAGGATGCCGCGGGCGCCCTGCAGGTTGACGTCCTCCAGCAGCGGGTTGCGGATGGCCGCCTCGGTGGCTTCGCGGGCGCGGTTCGGGCCGCTGGCGCAACCGGTGCCCATCATCGCCATGCCCATTTCGCCCATCACCGTCTTCACGTCGGCGAAGTCGACGTTCATCAGGCCCGGACGCTGCATGATGTCGGAGATGCCGCGCACCGCACCGGCGAGCACGTCATCGGCCTTGGCGAAGGCGGACAGCAGGCTGGCCTCCTTGCCGAGGATGGTCAGCAGCTTCTCGTTGGGGATGGTGATCAGCGAGTCGACGCACTCGGACAACGCGCGGATGCCCTCGTCGGCCACCTGCATGCGGCGGCGTCCCTCGAAGGGGAACGGACGGGTCACCACGGCGACCGTCAGCATGCCCATTTCCTTGGCCACCGAAGCGATGATCGGCGCCGCACCGGTGCCGGTGCCGCCGCCCATGCCGGTGGTGATGAAGACCATGTCGGCGCCCTGCAGGACTTCGGCGATGCGCTCGCGGTCCTCCAGCGCGGCCTGACGGCCGATTTCCGGGTTGGTGCCGGCGCCCAGGCCCTTGGTGATACCGGAGCCCAGCTGCAGGACGGTACGCGCCTCGACCTTCTTCAGCGCCTGCGCATCGGTATTGGCGCAGATGAATTCCACGCCCTCGACGCTGTTGCGCACCATGTGGTTGACGGCGTTGCCGCCGCCTCCGCCGACGCCGATCACTTTGATGACGGCATTTTGCGGGGTCTGATCTACGAGCTCGAACATTTCCCTCTCTCCTTTCACTTTCTAGTTTTGGATTACTGCGTGCTGCTCAGAAGTTGCCCTGGACCCAGCTCTTGAGCCGGTCGAGGACAGACGGTTTGGTTTCTTCGCCGTAATGGCCGGGCCCGGACAGCGAGATGCCGTCGGCCTGCTTCTGCAGGCCGTACAGCAGCAGGCCCACGCCCGTCGAATAGATGGGGTTGCGAACGACGTCGGTGAGCCCCTTGATGTTCTGCGGCGCGCCCAGGCGCACCGGCATGTGGAAGATTTCTTCGGCGAGGTCGATGGCGCCTTCCATCTTGGCGGTGCCGCCGGTGAGAACGATGCCGGCCGGGATGAGATCCTCGTAGCCGCTGCGACGCAGTTCGGCCTGGATCAGAGTGAAGAGTTCGTCGTAACGCGGCTCGACCACTTCGGCCAGGGCCTGGCGCGAGAGTTCCCGCGGCGGCCGGTCGCCGACGCTCGGCACCTTGATGGTCTCGCCGGCGCCGGCCAGCTTGGCCAGCGCGCAGGCGTAGCGGATCTTGATCTCCTCGGCGTACTGGGTGGGCGTACGCAGGGCCATGGCGATGTCGTTGGTGACCTGGTCGCCGGCGATCGGGATGACCGCGGTATGGCGGATCGCCCCTTCGGTGAAGATGCAGATGTCGGTGGTGCCGCCGCCGATGTCGACCAGGCACACGCCCAGCTCCTTCTCGTCGTCGGTGAGCACCGCGTGCGCCGAGGCCAACTGCTCGAGGATGATGTCGTCCACCTCGAGGCCGCAGCGACGCACGCACTTCTCGATGTTCTGCGCCGCGTTCACCGCGCAGGTGACCACGTGCACCTTGGCCTCCAGGCGCACGCCGGACATGCCCAGCGGCTCGCGCACGCCTTCCTGGTTGTCGATCACGTAGTCCTGCGGCAGCGTGTGCAGGACCCGCTGGTCCGACGGGATCGCCACGGCCTGGGCGGCGTCGAGCACGCGCTCGAGGTCGGCGGTGCTGACTTCGCGGTCGCGGATGGCGACGATGCCGTGGGAGTTGAGGCTGCGGATATGGTTGCCGGCCAGCCCGACGAACGCCGAGTGGATCCGGCAGCCGGCCATCAGCTGGGCCTCCTCGATGGCGCGCTGGATGGACTGCACGGTCGATTCGATATTCACCACCACGCCCTTCTTCAGGCCACGGGACGGGTGCGTTCCAATGCCGACGATCTCCAGTTGGCCATCGGCCGCGACCTCGCCCACCAGCGCCACCACCTTGGAGGTGCCGATGTCGAGACCGACGATCATCTTGCCGCTTTGCACGCTTGCCATCTTCTCTCGTTCCTCAATTCTTCACGGCGACCGTTTGGTCGGTTGCCGCCGGGATCGGTTCGCGCCATGCCACGGCCAGGCCGTTGGAGTAACGCAGGTCGATCCGCGCGATGTTGCCGCTCTGCTCCTTGAGCGCCTTTTCGTAGATCGTGCCGAAGCGACGTACCTTCTCGACCAGATGGTCGCGCCCCAGCAGCAGTTCGATTCCTTCGCTGGTGGTCAGGAACCAACTGCCACGCTCGCGCAGTTCCAGGCGGGTAATGGAGAACCCCAGCGGGCGCAGCATCTGGCTGAGCAGCTGGTATTGCTGCATGACCCGCTGTTGGGCCCGCTTCGGACCATGGAGTTGCGGCAGGTGTTCATAGTTGGAAAGCTCGCTCGGCGCGAAGGCCTCGCCCTGGTTGTTCAGCAGCGCTTCCTCTCCCCAGCGTGCGATGGGCAACTGCTCGTCCAGGCGGATCACCACCTGGTCCGGCCACACGCGCCTGACCTGCGCATGGGCGATCCAGGGCATCTGCTCCAGATCGTGGCGCATGCCGTTCAGATCAACCTTGAAGAAGCTCGCCTCGACGAACGGTGCGATGTGCTGCTGCACCGCTTCGCGGCTGACGTAGGCCAGGTCGCCCTGGACGCTGACCTTGGTGATCGGCCGGTCGGCATAGGGCAGCAGGCGCAGCGCCAGTTCGTAGCCGCCGTACAGCAGGGCGACCAGCAGCAGCGGCCAGGACAGCCGCCTGATCCCGCTCAGGCTCGGCTTCGGCAGACGCGCGGACAGGGGCTCGCGCGCCACCAGACGGCTCGCGCCACGTGGCGGCGCCTTGCGTGACGGCAGGCGCCCCAGCCCGGGTTGCGGATGACGAAGCATGGCGCCCATGGTCAGGCCCTCGCCTCGAGGCTGTCTTCGAGGATCGCCAGGGCCAGTTGCGGGAAGTCCAGCCCGGCGGCGCGGGCCGCCATCGGCACCAGGCTGTGGTCGGTCATGCCCGGTACGGTGTTGACCTCCAGCAGCCAGAACTGCCCGTCGGCGTCCTGCATCACGTCGACCCGCGCCCAGCCCTGCACGCCGACCGCCTCGCAGGCGCGCACGCAGAGGCTTTCCAGCTCGGCGCTCTTGCCGGCGTCGAGGCCGCAGGGAATGCGGTACTGGGTATCCGAGGCGAGGTACTTGGCGTCGTAGTCGTAGAAGGTGTGCGGGGTGCCCAGGCCGATCGGCGGCAGAACTTCGCCGCGCAGGATGGCCACGGTGAACTCCGGCCCCTGGATCCACTGCTCGACCAGCACCTGGGCATCGTAGGCGCTGGCCGCACGCCAGGCGGCGACCAGTTCGGCGATCCCGCCGACCTTGGCCATGCCGATGCTCGAGCCTTCGTGCGCCGGCTTGACGATCAGCGGGAAGCCCAGCGCCTCGGCCGCCGCCTTGCAGTCCTCTTCGCTGGCCAGCACGGCGTGCCGCGGCGTCGGCAGGCCGATGCTCTGCCACACCTGCTTGGTTCGCAGCTTGTCCATCGCCAGCGCCGAGGCGAGGATGCCGCTGCCGGTGTAGGGGATGCCGGCGCATTCGAGCAGGCCCTGCATGCTGCCGTCTTCGCCGCCGCGGCCGTGCAGCACGATGAAGGCGCGATCGATGCGCTCCTCGCGCAGGCGGTCGAGGAAGTCCTCGCCGACGTCGATGCCGAAGGCGTCCACACCGGCGGTCTGCAGGGCCTCCAGCACGGCGGCGCCGGACTTCAGCGAAACCTCGCGCTCGGCACTGCGTCCGCCATAAAGCACGGCGACACGGCCGAAGGCCTTCGGGTCGGTGGAATGCAGCGCCTTCATCAGCCTTTCCTCGCGGCGTTCTCGCCGCCAAACAGGGGACCCTTGAGCAGTTGCGGCGCCAGCCCGCCGATGTCGCCGGCGCCCTGGCAGAGCAGGATGTCGCCGGCGCGCAGCAGCGGCCGGAGCACCGGAGCGAGGTCGCTGCCACGCTCGACGTAGATCGGATCGAGCTGGCCGCGCTGGCGGATGCTGTGGCACAGGTTGCGGCTGTCGGCGCCGGGCACCGGCTCCTCGCCGGCCGGGTAGACCTCCATCAGCAGCAGCACGTTGGCGTCCGCCAGGACCTGAACGAAATCCTCGTAGAGGTCGCGGGTGCGGCTGTAGCGGTGCGGCTGGTAGACCATCACCAGGCGCCGCTCCGGCCAGCCGCCGCGCACCGCCTTGATCACCGCGGCGACTTCGCGCGGGTGGTGCCCGTAGTCGTCGACCAGCATCACGCTGCCGCCGTCGACCTGCAGCTCGCCGTACACCTGGAAGCGCCGGCCGACGCCCTGGAAGCCCGACAGCCCCTGGACGATGGCGGCGTCGTCGATCCCTTCGTCGGTGGCGATGGCGATGGTGGCCAGGGCGTTGAGCACGTTGTGGTTGCCCGGCATGTTCACCGAGACGTCCAGCGGCTCGTGGCCGTTGCGCAGCACCGTGAAGAAGGTGCGCATGCCTTCCTGGCGCACGTCGATGGCGCGCACGTCGGCGTCTTCGCTGAAACCGTAGGTGGTGGTCGGCCGGCCGATCTGCGGCAGCAGCTCGCGCACCACCGGGTCGTCGACGCAGAGCACCGCCAGCCCGTAGAACGGCAGGTTGTGCAGGAATTCGACGAAGGTCTTCTTCAGCTTGCCGAAGTCGCCCTCATAGGTGCTCATGTGGTCGGCGTCGATGTTGGTCACCACCGCCACCATCGGCTGCAGGTGCAGGAAGCTGGCGTCGCTCTCGTCGGCCTCGGCGATCAGGTAGCGGCTGCTGCCGAGCTGGGCATTGGTGCCGGCGGCGTTCAGCCGGCCTCCGATGACGAAGGTCGGGTCCAGCCCGCCGGCGGCGAACACCGAGGCCAGCAGGCTGGTGGTGGTGGTCTTGCCGTGCGTGCCGGCCACCGCGATGCCGTGGCGATAGCGCATCAGCTCGGCGAGCATCTCGGCGCGCGGCACCACCGGAATGCGCTGCTCCAGCGCGGTGGCGACTTCCGGGTTGCTGGCGTTGACCGCGCTGGAGACCACCAGCACGTCGGCGCCATGGACGTTCTCGGCGCGATGGCCGATGTGGATGCTCGCCCCGAAGTTCTGCAGGCGCTCGGTGGTCGCCGACGCCCGCAGGTCGGAACCGGAGACCTCGTAGCCGAGGTTCAGCAGCACCTCGGCGATGCCACACATGCCGACCCCGCCGATGCCGACGAAGTGGATACGACGGATCCGGCGCATGCGCCGGACTTCGGCTTTCACCGCCGCGGGCGACTTAGCCATGCGCCACCTCCAGGCAGATGTCCACCACCTGGCGGGTGGCGTCGGGCCGCGCCAGACGCCGCGCGATGGCGCCCATGGCCTTGAGTTTTTCCGGCTGCATCATTACCTCGGTCAACTGCGCGGCGAGTCCGGCCGCGTCGGTCTTGGCTTGCGGCAGGAGGACGGCGGCGCCCTCCGAGGCCAGGTACTGGGCGTTGCGCGTCTGGTGATCGTCGATCGCATGCGGCAACGGAATCAGGAAGGCCGGCAGGCCCGCGGCCGCCAGCTCGCTCACGGTCAGCGCGCCGGCGCGGCAGATCACCAGATCGGCCCAGGCGTAGGCCCGCGCCATGTCCTTGATGAAGGGCGCCACCTCGGCGCCCACGCCGGCCTCGCGATAGCGCTCGGTGGTCACTTCGGCGTGCTGCTTGCCGGCCTGGTGGAACACTTCCGGGCACAGCTCCGGCGCCAGTTGCGCCAGCGCCGCCGGCACCAGCTTGTTCAGCGGCTCGGCGCCGAGGCTGCCGCCGAGCACCAGCAGCCGCGGCTTGCGGTTGGCCAGGGCGTCGCGCGGCGTTTCCAGGAACAGCTCCTCGCGCACCGGATTGCCGGTGGTGCGGCGCTTGGCGCTGGCCGGGAAGGTGTCCGGGAAGGCCTCGCACACGCGCTGGGCCAGCGGCACCAGGCTGCGGTTGGCGGTGCCGGCCACGGCGTTCTGCTCGTGGATGATCAGCGGGACGCCGGCGAGCTTCGCCGCAAGTCCGCCGGGGCCGGTGACGTAGCCGCCGAGCCCGAGCACGCAGACCGGCGCGACATCGCGCACCACCCGGCGGGCCTGGAACAGCGAGCGGAGCAGCTGGAACGGCGCCTTGAGCAGCGAGGCGATGCCCTTGCCGCGCAGGCCGCTGACCTGGATCAGGTGCAGCGGCAGGCCGGCGGCTGGCACCAGTTCGTTCTCGATCCCGCGCGGGGTGCCCAGCCAGTGCACCTGATAGCCGCGCGCCTGGAACTCGCGGGCGCAGGCCAGAGCCGGGAACACGTGCCCGCCGGTGCCGCCGGCCATGATCAGTACCTTAGCGGCCATGGGCGACCTCCCCGGCCGGTTCGGAGAAATCCGCCTCGTCGAACTCGGCATCCTCGCTGCCGAAGGTGGTGCGGCTTTCCCATTCGATACGCAGCAGCAGCGCGACGCTGACGCAAGTGATGACCAGAGAGCTGCCGCCGTAGCTGAGGAACGGCAACGTGAGCCCTTTGGTCGGCAGCAGCCCGATGTTCACGCCGACGTTGATGAGGAACTGGCCGATCCACAGGAACGCCAGGCCCCAGGCGATGTAGGCGGCGAAGAACTGCTTGGCGCGTTCGGCGCGCAGGCCGATGTAGAGCGCGCGCACGCCGACGAAGGCGAACAGCGCGACCGTGGTCAGCGCGCCGACCATGCCCAGTTCCTCGGCGAGCACCGAGAAGACGAAGTCGGTGTGCGCCTCGGGCAGGTAGAACTGCTTCTGCACACTGTTGCCGAGGCCGACGCCAAACCATTCGCCGCGGCCAAAGGCGATCAGCGCCTGGGTCAGCTGGTAGCCGGCGCCGTACTGGTCGGCCCAGGGATCGGTGAAGGCGATCAGGCGCTGCAGGCGGTATTCCTGGGTCTGCACCAGCACGTAGACCGCGCCGACGCCTAGCGCCACCAGCAGGCTGAAACGAATCAGGCCGACGCCGCCGAGGAACAGCATGGCCACCGCCGCGCCCATCATCACCACGGTGGCGCCGAAGTCCGGCTCGAGCATCAGTAGGCCGGCCATCGGCAGCAGCACGAAGAACGGCTTGAGGAAGCCCCAGAAGCTCTCGCGCACCTCTTCCTGGCGGCGTACCAGGTAGCCGGCCAGGTACACCACCACGAACAGCTTGGCCAGCTCCGACGGTTGCACGTTGAAGGCGCCGAAACCGATCCAGCGCGACGAACCGTTGACCTCGCGACCGATGCCCGGCACCAGCACCGCCACCAGCAGCACGAAGGCGGCGATCAGCAGCATCCAGCCGAAGCGCTGCCACACCGACAGCGGGACGAACAGCGCGGCGCCGCCGGCCACCAGGCCGATCGCCAGGTAGATCAGGTGGCGAATCATGTAGTACATCGGATTGCCGGCGTTCACCGCGGCGACTTCCGACGAGGCCGAAGTGATCATCACCAGGCCGAGCCCGAGCAGCGCGAGGCAGCCGGCGAGCATCGGGAAGTCGACGTTGAAGCCGTGGCGGCCGAAGACCGGCGAAGGATACTGGCGCAGGCGCGAAAGCATCAGTCGAGCGCCTCCACCGCCGCGGCGAACAGACGCCCGCGTTCTTCGAAGTTTTTGAACATGTCCAGGCTGGCGCAGGCCGGCGACAGCAGCACCGCGTCCCCCGGCCCGGCCAGGGCGTGGGCACGGGCGACCGCCTCGTCCAGCGAAGCGACGCGCTCGAGGCGGGTGGCGCCTTCGAGGGCATCGGCCAGACGCCCGGCATCGCGGCCGAGCAGCACCACCGCGCGGCAGTGACGGGCGATGGCCGGACGCAACGGCGCGAAGTCCGCCCCCTTGCCGTCGCCGCCGGCGATGAGCACCAGCTGGCCGGCGATGTCCTCTCCGAGCCCCTCGATGGCGGCCAGTGCGGCACCGACGTTGGTGGCCTTGGAATCGTCGTAGTAGCTGACTCCGGCGCGCTCGCCGACCCACTGGCAGCGGTGCGGCAGGCCGGCGAAGCGGCGCAGTGTGTCGAGCATCGGCTCGAACGGCAGCCCCACCGCATGGCCCAGCGCCAGCGCCGCGAGCGCGTTGCTCTGGTTGTGCGCGCCGCGGATGCGCAATTCGCGCGCCGGCATCAGGGTATCGAACTGGAAGGCCAGGTGCTTCTCGCCCCCCTCTTCGATCAGCCCGAAGCCGCGGAAGTCGGGCTTGCCCAGGCCGAAGGACCAGACCGGGACGTCCTCGCCGATCAGCGGGCGGCTCAGCCGATCGTCACGGTTGATCACCACCTGGCGAGCCCCGCGGAAGATCCGGTGCTTGGCCTGGTGATAGGCCGGCAGGCCGCTGTAGCGATCCATGTGGTCTTCGCTGACGTTGAGGCAGGTGGCCACTTCGGCGTCGAGCCGCTCGGTGGTCTCCAGCTGGAAGCTCGACAGCTCCAGCACGTACAGCTCGACATCGTCGGCCAGCAGGTCGAGTGCCGGGGTGCCCAGGTTGCCGCCGACGGCGACGCGGCGCCCGGCCGCGCGGGCCATTTCGCCGACCAGGGTGGTCACGGTGCTCTTGGCGTTCGAGCCGGTGATGGCGACGATGGGCGCGCGCGCCTGGCGGGCGAACAGCTCGATGTCGCCGGACAGGCGCACGCCGCGCTCGGCAGCGGCCTGCAGCGCCGGGGTGCTCAGCGCCAGCCCGGGGCTGATCAGCAGTTCCGAGGCGCGGCAGAGGAAATCGACATCCAGCTCGCCGCAGCGCACTTCCACCTGTGGGAAGTCGCGCCTGAGCGTCGCCAGCTCCGGCGGCTGTTCGCGCGTGTCGGCCACGGCGAACGGCACCCCGCGGCCCGCCAGGTGGCGAACCAGCGACATGCCGCTCTTGCCGAGCCCGACGACGATGCGGAACTGGTCGGATGCGATCAGCACGCTCGATTACCTCAGCTTCAGGGTTGCAAGGCCGACCAGCACCAGAATCACGGTGATGATCCAGAAACGGACGATCACCCGTGGTTCGGGCCAGCCTTTGAGTTCGAAATGGTGGTGGATCGGCGCCATGCGGAACACACGCTTGCCGGTCAGCTTGAAGGACGCCACCTGGATCATCACCGAGAGCGTTTCCATGACGAACACGCCGCCCATGATGAACAGCACGATTTCCTGGCGGACGATCACCGCCATCGTGCCGAGCGCCGCGCCCAGCGCCAGCGCGCCGACGTCGCCCATGAAGACCTGCGCCGGGTAGGTGTTGAACCAGAGGAAGCCCAGGCCGGCGCCGATCAACGCGCCGCTGAACACGATCAGCTCGCCCGCGCCCGGGACGTAGGGGATCAGCAGGTACTCGGAGAAATTCGCGTTGCCGGACAGGTAGCAGAAGATCCCCAGCGCGCCGCCGACCATCACCGTCGGCATGATCGCCAGGCCGTCGAGGCCGTCGGTGAGGTTCACCGCGTTGCTCGAGCCGACGATGACGAAGTAGGTGAGCACCACGAAGCCGAAGCCGAGCGGAATCTCGACGTTCTTCAAGAGCGGCACGATGAAGGTGGTCTCGATCGGCGCCTGCGCGGTCATATAAAGGAAGAGCGCCGCGGCCAGGCCGAACACCGACTGCCAGAAGTACTTCCAGCGGCTCGGCAGGCCGCGCGAATTCTTTTCGATCACCTTGCGATAGTCGTCGACCCAGCCGATCGCGCCGAACAGCAGGGTGACGGCCAGCACCACCCAGACGTAGCGGTTCGACAGGTCCGCCCACAGCAGCGTGCTGATGGCGATGGCCGAGAGTATCAGCGCGCCGCCCATGGTCGGCGTGCCCTTCTTCGACAGGTGCGACTGCGGTCCTTCGCTGCGCACGGCCTGGCCGATCTGGCGCACCTGCAGGGTGCGGATCATCCAGGGGCCGAGCCAGAGCGCCAGCACCAGGGCGGTCAGCACGCCGAGGATGCCGCGCAGGGTCAGGTACTGGAAGACCGAGAACCCCGTGTGGAACTGTTGCAGGTACTGTGCGAGCAGCAGCAGCATCAATGTTTCTCCCCGGCGGATGTCCGCAGGGCGGCGACGACCTTGTCCATCGCGGCGCTACGTGAGCCCTTTACAAGAATGGTGGTGGCCTGCCCCTGCTCGGCGCGCAGCGCTTCGATCAGTGCGGCCTGGTCGTCGAAATGCCGGGCGCCCTCGCCGAACGCCGCGACGGCATGGACCATCAGCGGGCCGACCGCATAGAGCGCGTCGACCTTGTCGGCGGCGTACTGGCCGACCTGGCGATGGCCCTGCTCGGCCCACTGGGCGAGCTCGCCCATGTCGCCGAGCGCGAGCACGCGGCGCCCGGAGAAACCGGTGAGGATGTCCACCGCCGCACACATGGAGGCGGGGTTGGCGTTGTAGCTGTCGTCGATCAGCCGCACGCCGCCGCCGATCAGCTCGGCGACCGCACGGCCCTTGACCGGCTGCAGGCTCTGCAGCCCGGCGGCGATGTGCTCCAGCGACACGCCCAGCGCATGCGCGGCGGCGGCGGCGGCCAGCGCGTTGGCGACGTTGTGGCGACCGAGCAGGTTGAGCTGGACGCGCGCCTGGCCGGCCGGCCCCATGAGGGTGAAGTTCGGGCAGCCGCGCAGGTCGTAGGCGATGGAGCCGGCGTAGAAGTCCGCCAGCGGGCTTTCCAGCCCGAAGCTGAGCACGCGACGGCCGGCAGCGCGGGTCTTCCAGACGTCGAATGCCGGATCGTCGCGGTTGAGCACCGCGATGCCGTCCTCGGCCAGGCCTTCGAGGATCTCGCCCTTGGCCTCGACGATTTTCTCCGGACCGCCGAACTCGCCGACGTGGGCGGTGCCGGCGTTGTTGATCAGGCTGACCTGCGGGCGGGTCAGGCCGGCGGTGTAGGCGATCTCGCCGACCCGCGAGGCGCCCAGCTCGATGACCGCCGCACGGTGCGCCGGTGCCAGTTCGAGCAGCGTCAGCGGCACGCCGAGATCGTTGTTCAGATTGCCGCGGGTGGCGTGCACGGCCTGCTCGCCGAAGGCCGCGCGCAGGATGCTGGCCAGCAGCTCCTTGACACTGGTCTTGCCGCTGGAGCCGGTGATGGCGGCGACCGGACCCTGGAAGGCGGCGCGATTGAACGCGGCCAGACGACCGAGCGCCACCCGGGTATCGGCGACCACCAGCTGCGGCAGCGCGACGTCCGGCACCTCGCGTTCCACCAGGGCGGCGGCGGCGCCCTTGGCGGCGACCTCGGCAAGGTAGTCGTGGCCGTCGAAGCGCGGCCCGGTGAGCGCCACGAACAGTGCCCCGGCGGCGAGCGTGCGGCTGTCGGTGCTGACCGAGTCGAAGCGCGCATCGGCGCCGGCCAGGCGGCCGCCGAGGGGGCCGGCCGCGGCGCTCAGGGTCAGGGCGTCAAGCATGAGGCGCCTCCCAACGGGCCAGCGCCTGGCTGGCCTGCTCCAGATCGGAAAATGGATGCCTCACGCCCTTGATCTCCTGATAATCCTCGTGCCCCTTGCCGGCCAGCAGCACCACGTCGTCCGCGGCACTCGCCGCGATGACCTCGGCGATCGCCTGGCTGCGGCCGTGAATGAAGGTGGCGCGGTCCGCTGTCACAAAACCGTTGCGGATATCCGCGAAAATGTCCGCCGGCTCCTCGCCGCGCGGGTTGTCGTCGGTCACCACCACCACGTCGGCCAGCCGCTCGGCTACCGCCGCCATGAGCGGGCGCTTGCCCCGGTCGCGGTCGCCGCCGCAGCCGAACAGGCAACGCAGCTGGCCGGTCGCGTGCGGCCGCAGGGCGGTGAGCACCTTTTCCAGCGCATCCGGCGTGTGCGCGTAGTCCACGACCACCAGCGGCCTGTCGCCGCCGCCGAGCCGCTGCATGCGGCCGGCCGGCCCCTGAAGGGTCGGCAGGATGGCGAGAATCTCGTCCAGCGGATAGTCCATTCCGATGAGCGCACCGATGGCCGCCAGCACGTTGCTGAGGTTGAAGCGGCCGAGCAGCGAACTGCGCAGGGCACGCTCGCCCTGCGGCGTCACCAGGCGCGCGCGGATGCCGTCGTCGTCCAGCCGGGCATCCGGGCAGTAGAGATAGGCCGAGCTGTCCTCGAGGCTGTAGGTGATCAGCCGCGACTCGTGCGGCCGGCCGGCCAGCTCGCGACCGAAGGTGTCGTCGAGGTTGATCACACGGCAGTGCAGACCGGGCATCTCGAACAGCTGCGCCTTGGCCTCGGCGTAGGCCTGCATGGTGCCGTGGTAGTCCAGGTGGTCGCGCGAGAGGTTGGTGAACACCGCGACGTCGAACTGCAGTGCCGCCACGCGCCCCTGCTCGAGCCCGTGCGAGGAAACCTCCATCGCCACGGCGCGCGCGCCGGCCTGCTTCAGCCCCGCCAGCGTGGCCTGCACGCCGATCGCATCGGGCGTCGTGTGCCGCCCCTGTGCGAGCTCGCCGTGGAAGCCGGTGCCGAGCGTGCCGATGATGCCGCAGCGCTCGCCCAGCTGACCCAGTGCCTGGGCCACCAACTGGCTCACGCTGGTCTTGCCGTTGGTACCGGTCACGCCGACCAGATGCAGCCCGCGGCTCGGTTCGCCGTAGAAACGACCGGCAATGGCGGACAGCTGGGCGGACAATTGACGCACCGGCAGCAATACAGCGTCGGGGAAGGAACGGGTCAGATCTTCGGCGCCTTCCGCTTCATAGGCCACGGCCGCGGCGCCGCGCGCCAGGGCGTCTCCGATGTGCGCGCGGCCGTCCTGCTGCAAGCCGGGGACAGCCAGGAACAGATCGCCCGGGCGCACCTTGCGGCTGTCGAGCGTCAGTTCGCGGATCAGCACGGCGCTCTCGGCCTGCGGCAGGAGCTGGTTCAATGGCATGGGCATCAGCTGCGCCCTCCCTTGCTTGCCGCCGGCACCGAGACCGTCTGGGTCTCGGCCGGTGGCGGCAGGTTGTCCGGGGCGATGTTCAACAGACGCAGGGCGCCGGCCATCACCCGGCCGAACACGGGGGCGGACACCAGGCCGCCGTAGTAGCCGCCCTTGCTCGGCTCGTCGATGACCACCACGGTGGCGATGCGCGGGTCGCTGGTCGGCGCGAAGCCGGCGAACAGGGAGCGATACGCGTGCTCGGTATAGCCCTTGGAACCGACCGCCGCCTTGCGCGCCGTACCGCTCTTGCCGGCCACGTGGTAGCCCGGCACCTGGGCGCGGTAGACGCCGCCCGGCGCTTCGACCACCTGCTGCAGCATGCCCTGCAGGGTCTTGGCCACCGGCTCCGACATCACCGCCGTGCTTTCCGGCTTGCGGTCCATGCGAACCAGCGACATCGGCACGCTGCGGCCGTCGTTGGCGAGCACCGAATAGGCGTGCGCCAGCTGGATCGCGGTGACCGAGAGGCCATAGCCGTAGGACAGGGTCGCAGTTTCCGCCTTGCGCCATTCGCGGTGATTCGGCAGGTTGCCGACCCGCTCGCCGGGGAAGCCGAGGCCGGTGTCCTGGCCCAGGCCGACCCGCTGCATGATCGAATAGATGGACTCACCGCCGATGTCGAAGGCGATCTTGCTCATACCGACGTTGCTCGACTTGAGCAGGATGCCGGTCAGGTCGAGCACGCCGCCTTCGGCGCGAGAAACGTCACGGATGGTGTAGCGGCCGATGCGCAGCCAGCCCGGGTGCACGTCGACCTTGTCCTCGGGCTTCCAGCGGCCGCTGGCCAGCGCCGCACTCATGGAGAAGGGCTTCATCGTCGAGCCGGGCTCGAACACGTCGATCATGGCGCGGTTGCGCATCGCCGCCGGCTGCAGGTTGCGCCTGTTGTTCGGGTTGTAGGTCGGATGGTTGACCATGGCGAGGACTTCGCCGGTCTTGACGTCGACCATCACCAGGCTGCCGGCCTTGGCGCCGAACTCGGCCAGCGCGTTGCGCAGCTCGCGGTGGGCCAGGTACTGCAGGCGCAGATCGATCGACAGGGCCAGCGGCTTGCCGGCCTTGGCGTTCTTGACCACCTGCACGTCCTTGATCAGCCGGCCGCGGCGGTCCTTGAGGACCTGGCGCTTGCCAGGCACACCGGCGAGCCATTCGTCGTAGGCCAGCTCCATGCCTTCGCGCCCGCGGTCGTCGATGTCGGTGAAGCCCACCACGTGCGCGGCTACCTCGCCGGCCGGATAGAACCGGCGGAACTCCTCCAGGGCATAGACGCCCGGCATCTTCAGTTCGAGCACGCGCTCACCCTGCTCCGGCGTCAGGCCGCGGACCAGGTACATGAATTCGCGATCGGCCTGGCGCTGCAGGCGCGTGGCCAGCTCGTCCGGCGCCTGCCCGAGGGCCTTGGCCAGTTCCGGCCAGCGCGCCTTGGCGGCCTGCAGCTCCTTGGGGTTGGCCCAGAGCGTGGTGACTGGCGTGCTGACGGCGAGCGGCTCGCCGTTGCGGTCGGTGATCAGGCCGCGGTGCGCCGGGATCGGGATGTGCCGCACGCTGCGGGCATCGCCCTGCGACTGCAGGAAATGCTGGTCGACCACCTGAAGGCTGACGATGCGCCAGCCGATCGCGCCGACCATGCCCGCCAGCAGCAGCAACACCAGGCGGACGCGCCACGGATAGAGCGCACCTTCGAGGCGGATCATGGCGCCACCAGCCTGACGTCCGCAGCCTGCGGCACGTGCATCTTCAGCTGTTCGCTGGCCAGCGCCTCGATCCGGCTGTGCGCGGTCCAGGTGCTCTGCTCGAGAATCAGACGACCCCACTCGGCCTGCGCCTTGTCGCGCACGCTCAGCTCGCCGTAGAGGCTGTTGAGCAGCTCGCGATTCCAGTGGGCGCTGTAGGCCACCGCGATCGCCGAGACCAGCACGCCGAGAAACAGCACGAGCATCAGCAGGCTGCCGCGCGGCATGGAACGAAGGGCGCTCATCGCAGCTTCTCCGCGACCCGCATGACGGCGCTGCGCGCGCGCGGGTTCGCCGCGAGTTCGGCCGGCGAGGCGTACTGGGGCTTGCCGATGAGCCTGAGGCGCGGTTCGAAGGCCTTGGGAATGATCGGCAGATCGCGCGGCAGGCGGTCGGCCTCGCCCTTGGCATGCCGGCGCATGAACTGCTTGACGATGCGGTCCTCGAGCGAATGGAAGCTGATCACCACCAGCCGCCCACCGATCTCCAGCGCCTCGAGCGCCGCGTCGAGCCCGGTCTCCAGGTCGCCCAGCTCGTTGTTGATGAAGATCCGCAGGCCCTGGAAGGCCCGCGTCGCCGGGTTCTTGCCCTTTTCCCAGGCGGGATTGGCCTGCGTCAGCACCTGCGCCAGGTCCGCAGTGCGCTCGAAGAGCTTCTGCTCGCGGCGCTGCACCACCGCCCGCGCCATGCGCCGGGCGAAGCGCTCCTCGCCGTAGTCCTTGAAGACCCGTGCGATCTCGTCTTCCGCGGCGGTGGCGATCCACTCGGCGGCGCTCACGCCACGCGAAGGGTCCATGCGCATGTCCAGCGGCCCGTCGTGCAGGAAGCTGAAGCCGCGCTCCGGATCGTCGAGCTGCGGCGAGGACACGCCGAGGTCGAGCAGGATGCCGCTGATCGAGCCGTTCCAGCCGCGCTGGCGCAGCTCCTCGCCCATCTCGGCGAAGCTTCTCTGTACAACGACAAAGCGGCCGTCTTCGGCCGCCAGCTGTTTGCCCGTCTCGATCGCCTGCGGGTCCTTGTCGAACCCCAGCAGGCGACCGTCGGTCCCGAGCTGCCGCAATAGCAGCCGGCTGTGCCCGCCCCTGCCGAAGGTGCCGTCCAGATAGCGGCCGTCCGGGCGCACGGCGAGGGCCGCGACGGCCTCGTCGAGCAACACGGTGATATGTCCCAAGCTGCTGTTCTGGTTCACAGGATCAGGTCACGCAATGAGTCTGGCAAACCGCCAGGCTGTTTGATGGCTGCAAGGTCCGCGTCGGCAAGCGCGTTCCAGTCGTCTTCATTCCACAGTTGAAACTTGTTGAGCTGGCCGACCAGCATGGCCCGCTTGTCCAGCCCTGCGTATTCGCGCAGACGCGGCGGCACGAGCACACGACCACTGCCGTCGAGCTCGAGGTCGACCGCGTTACCGATGAGCAAGCGCTGCAGGCGCCGGGCCTCCTCGCTGAAGGAAGGCAACTGGCGCAACTTGGTTTCGATCTGTTCCCACTCCGGCAATGGATAGATGCAGAGGCAGCGGTCGACCGCGTCGATCGTGACGATGAGCTGGCCATCACAACGCGAAACGAGCTCGTCACGATACCGACTCGGCATCGCGAGGCGCCCCTTGGCGTCAAGACTGATGGCGTTAGCTCCGCGAAACACGGCTGCGCTTCCCCTGAAAAAACCTAGCTATCCATGCCCATTTAACCCACTTCCTACCACTTCATGCCACTTCCGCACACTATAGGAACGCGCAGACCCCACCGTCAAGGCGACTCGGTCAGGAGAAAAGCCTTATGGGACGGTGATTTAGGCTGAAAAAGAGGGATGTGGGAGAAAGTGGCGACGGGCAGGAGACACCCAAGCGCGTGCAGCGAAGCCTAGTTAGGTTCGCTACTTAAAGTGATTTCTTAAGAGCAAGAATTTTTCGGACTAAGAAACGCAGCGGGAAGCGCAAAAAGAAGGGGGAGAGTCGATCTGTAAGCCGGGTTCTGTCGAGGACAGTCATTCCTCTACGACGTACATCGCTGCACGCCTCTAGCAACCTACCCGGATCCAGCGCGGGCCACGCCGACGGATCCCTATTTGGTCTTGCTCCAAGTGGGGTTTGCCTAGCCACGGACTGTTACCAGCCGTGCGGTGCGCTCTTACCGCACCTTTTCACCCTTACCGGCGCCGAAGCGCTTAGGCGGTTGTTTTCTGTGGCACTTTCCGTGGGCTCACGCCCCCCAGGCGTTACCTGGCACTTTGCCCTGCGGAGCCCGGACTTTCCTCCCTTCCCTTTTGCGGAACAAAAGGGAACAGCGACTGTCCGATCGACTCTCCGCCGGCAAGGGTAACGGGGAGAGCGGCAAGCGGCAAGCGCAAGCCGCAAGCAAAGGCGGAAAGCCTCATCCCGCCACCGCAATGCCTTCACCTGACCAGGGACGATCGGACCTTCGGCTTTCGGGCAGGCCTACGGGCATTCGCCGCGAGGGCGCGCAAGCCACAGGGACGTGGTGAATGCCGCAAGCCCGTCGGGAACGGGCGAGGCCTCCCACGGGGTTCGGTGGGCAATGTCGCTTTTTGTGGGAGGCCCGACCTCGGGGCGAGCCTGCCCAAGTGAACAGCATTACCCCTCCACCGGGCTTTTCTTGCCGCTTGAGGCTGGGACTTAGACCTTCCGCTCCAGGGCCGCCTGGTAAAGCAGATTCTTCCGTGCGCCGGTGATCTGCGCCGCGAGCGCGGCCGCACGCTTGAGCGGCAGTTCGTCGAGCAGCAGCTCCAGCACCCGCAGCGCCTCGGCATCCAGCTCATCGGCATCTTCCGGCGCCTGCCAGCCGCCGATCAGCAGCACGCACTCGCCGCGCTGCTGGTTGGCGTCGGCAGCGACCCAGGCATGCAGCTCGCCCAGCGGCGCATCCTTGAGGGTCTCGAAGGTTTTGGTCAGCTCCCGTGCGAGCACCGCCGGACGCTGCGGGCCGAAAACCGCCACCATGTCGGCCAGGCAGTCGAGCAGCCGATGCGGCGCCTCGTAGAACAGCAGCGTGCGTGGTTCGCGCTGCAGGGCCTGGAGGCGCGCCTGGCGGCCAGCGGTCTTCGCCGGAAGAAAGCCTTCGAAGGCGAAGCGATCCGACGGCAGCCCCGCCGCCGAGAGCGCGGCGACCAGCGCACAGGCACCCGGGACCGGCACCACCCGCACCCCCGCCTGGCGAGCCTGGCGCACCAGGTGGAAGCCCGGGTCGGAAATCAGCGGGGTACCGGCGTCGGAGATCAGCGCGACATCCTCGCCGGCCTGCAGGCGCGCGAGGAAGCGGCCGCCCTGGTCGCGCTCGTTGTGCTCATGACAGGCCGCCAGCGGCGTGCCGATGCCGAAGTGCTGCATCAGCCGCGCCGAGTGCCGGGTATCTTCCGCGGCCACCAGCGCCACCTCGCGCAGGATGCGCACCGCCCTGGGCGTCATGTCCTCCAGATTGCCGATCGGTGTCGCCACTACATAGAGGGTTCCACATGCGGAATTCACGGCACCCGGAGCAGTCACAGGGCATAACCTCGATGGTGAAAACGCGCATTGTAGCCCGTTTCGCGGCGGCGACGTCCCGCGCCCGACACCCCTTGGGTACAATCCGCCCCGACTGCCCATGCTTCAGGACTCACTGCCCATGACGGCCCGCGTGCGCCCCCTTCTGCTCCTCGCCCTGGCTCTGCTGTTGACCGCCTGCGCCAGCTCCCCCTCCTCCACGCTCGGCGAGCTGCCGCGCACCCCGCAGGCGAGCACCGAACAGCTGCTGCAGCAGGCGGCCACCGCCGATCCGGAAGAGGCGGCGCTGCTGCGGCTGTCGGCCGCCGATCAGACCTATCGCCGCGGCGACCTGGTCCGGGCCCGCAGCATCCTCGAACAGGTCGACCTCGCCATCCTGCCGCCGGCCCAGCAGATCTTCGCCCGCACCCTGCTCGCCGAACTGGCGCTGGCCAACGACAAGCCGGACGAGGCCCTCGCCGCCCTCGACCACCCGGCATTCGAGCGCCTGATGGAGCTGCCCGTCGAACAGCAGATTCGCTCTCAGCTGGCGCGCGCCGATGCCCTGGAAGGTGTCGGCCGCCCGCTCGACGCGGCGCGCGAGCGGGTGTTCATCGCCCCTCTGCTCGAGGGGAACCAGGCGCAGGACAACCACGAAGCGATCTGGCGCCTGGTGTCCGGCATTCCGCCCGAGCAGCTGGCGCAGACCCAGGCCGCCGACGCCGACCTGGCCGGCTGGCTCGCACTCGCCGCCGCCGTGCAGGGCGCCGGCACCGTCGGCGAGCAGCAGCGCGCGATCGACGACTGGGTCGCCCAGCATCCCGCGCACCCCGCTGCACGGCAACTGCCGGAGGCGCTGATCAAGCTACGCGAGCTGGCCAGCCAGCCGCTCGACCACATCGCCCTGCTGCTGCCGCTCGACGGCCAGCTGGCCGCCGTGGCCCAGGCACTGCGCGACGGCTTCCTCGCCGCCTATTACCAGGCGGAAACGTCCGGGCAGCAGCCACCGCGAGTGGAGATCTACGACAGCACCACCATCGGCTCGCTCGACAGTTTCTACCGGCAGGCGGAAGCCGACGGCGTCCAGATGGTCATCGGCCCGCTGGAAAAGGAGCTGGTCCGGCAACTGGGCGAACGCCCCCGCCTGCCGATCACCACGCTCGCGCTGAACTACAGCGACGCCGGGCAGAACACCCCGCCGCAGCTGTTCCAGTTCGGCCTCGCCGCCGAGGATGAGGCACGCGAGGTCGCCCGCCGGGCCTGGGCCGACGGCCATCGCAGCGCCATCGCCCTGGCGGCGCGTGGCGACTGGGGCAACCGGGTGCTCGAAGCCTTCCAGCAGGCCTGGCTGGAACAGGGCGGCACGCTGCTCGCCGCCGAGCCCCTGGCCGAGCCGGTCGAACTCGCCGACCAGATCGCCGACCTCCTGCAACTGCGCGAGAGCGAGACGCGCCAGCGGGGCATGAGCAGCGCCGCCGCTCCTACCCGGCGCTCCGACGTGGACTTCCTGTTCCTCGCCGCGACGCCGCAGCAGGCGCAGCAGGTCAAGCCCACGCTGGCGTTCCAGTACGCTGGCGACCTGCCCGTCTACGCGACCTCCCACCTGCATGCCGCGACCGGCAACCGCAGCCAGTATCAGGATCTGGAAGGCATCCGCTTCGCCGAGACGCCCTGGCTGCTGCAGCCCACGGCGCCGCTGCGCCAGCGCGTGACGCAGCAGTGGCCCGCCGCCGACGGCAGCCTGGGCCGGCTGTATGCCATGGGGGCCGACGCCTACCTGCTGGCGACCCGCCTGCCGCAGATGCTGGCCATTCCCAGCACCGAAGTCGACGGCCTGTCCGGCACCCTGCTGCTGACACCGTCGCGCCGGGTCGAGCGGCACCTGCCCTGGGCCGAATTCCAGGGTGGCCGCGTGGTGCCGCTGCCGGCCGCCTTCTGATGGAGGCCGGCACGCGCGAAGCGGGCTTTTCGGCCGAATCCCTGGCGCTCGAGCACCTGGCGCGAAGCGGCCTGCGCCTGCTGGCGCGCAACTGGCTGTGGCGCAACGGCGAGCTCGATCTGGTCATGCTCGACGGCGATACAGTAGTATTCGTCGAAGTCCGCTACAGGCGATACGCCGCCTGGGGCGGCGCGCTGGAAAGCGTCGACTCGCGCAAGCAACAGAAGCTGATCCGCACCGCCCAGCGCTTTCTCCAGCAGGAAAGCCGTTGGGCGAAGCATCCCTGCCGTTTCGACGTCGTCGCCATCGGCTTGCAGGGCAAGAACACCACGCTCGACTGGGTTCGCAACGCCTTCGACGGCTAGGCGGCGCCTGCCGCTGCGATCGACGATCCCGCTCCGCTAAAACTAAGGTTATTCGACCGATGGATATGCAATCCCGTATTCGCCAGCTCTTCCAGGCCAGCATCGCGACCAAGCAGCAGGCCATGGAAGTGCTCGCCCCCAGCATCGAGCAGGCCGGCCAGGTGATGGTCGGCGCCCTGCTCAACGAGGGCAAGATCCTCACCTGCGGCAACGGCGGCTCGGCCGGCGACGCCCAGCACTTCTCTTCCGAACTGCTCAACCGTTTCGAGCGCGAGCGCCCCAGCCTGCCGGCGATCGCCCTGACCACCGACAGCTCCACGCTGACCTCGATCGCCAACGACTACAGCTACAACGAGGTCTTCTCCAAGCAGATCCGCGCGCTGGGGCAACCGGGCGACGTGCTGCTGGCGATCTCCACCAGCGGCAATTCGGCGAACGTTATCCAGGCCATTCAGGCCGCCCACGACCGGGAGATGGTGGTGGTCGCGCTGACCGGACGCGACGGTGGCGGCATGGCTTCGCTGCTGCTGCCGGAAGACGTCGAGATCCGCGTGCCGGCCAAGGTGACCGCGCGCATCCAGGAAGTGCATCTGCTGGCGATTCACTGCCTGTGCGACCTGATCGACAACCAGCTGTTCGGAGGAGAGGAATGAGCCTGAACCGCCTGCATGCCATCACCCTGGCGCTTTGCGTGGCCGCAACCGGCTGCAGCTCGGTGCTGACCGCCACGCGCGACGCACCCATCGAGGAAAACCGTGGCACACGCACCATCGGCAGCAAGATCGACGATTCGCTGATCGAGACCAAGGCGGCCGTGAACATCGCCAAGGCGCACCCGGACCTGGACAAGAACTCGCACATCGTCGTCGCCAGCTACAACGGTGTGGTGCTGCTCGCCGGCCAGACGCCCCGGCAGGAACTGAAGACCCTGGCGGCGCAGGAGGCCAGCGCCATCCAGCGCGTCAAGCGCGTGCACAACGAGCTGCAGGTACTGCCACCCTCCTCGGCCCTGGCGCGCAGCAACGACACCTGGCTGACCACCAAGATCAAGACGCAGATGCTCGCCGACAGCAACGTGCCGGGCAGCCGCATCAAGGTGATCACCGAAAACGGCATCGTCTATCTGATGGGCCTGGTGACGCGCAAGGAAGGCGAGCTGGCGACGAGCATCGCCCAGAGCGTCTCGGGCGTGCAGCGCATCGTCAAGCTGTTCGAGTACCTCGACTGAGTGACAGGGGCGTGACCGCCTGACGACTCGATATGAACCCGCCGCGGCGCAGGGCCTTCCACAGGCTCGGTGGGCACCCTTTACTTCGTGGGAGGCCCGCCCTCGGGGCGATGCCTTGAGCGCTTTGAGCAGGGCAGCGGCCTGCATCGCCGCGAGGGCGCGCCTCCCACAGGGATATGGTGAATGCCGCAAGCCCGTCGGGACCGGGAGCGGCCTTCCACAGGCTCGGTGGGCACCCTTTACTTCGTGGGAGGCCCGCCCTCGGGGCGATGCCTTGAGCGCTTTGAGCAGGTCTTCGGCCTGCATCGCCGCGAGGGCGCGCCTCCCACAGGGATGTGGTGAATGCCGCAAGCCCGTCGGGAACGGGCGGCCTTCCGCACCGAGGCCACCGGCAGCAGCGGCTTTTCCCTTCTCCCTCGGGAGAAGGTGGCCCGCAGGGCCGGATGAGGGCCGCCGCGCCACCACCCCCAACTCCAGTCCCTACTTGACGACCTTGAGGCTCGGCCGTCCGGCAGGCTTGGGCGCGTCGTCGCCGCCAGGCCCTTCCCCGGGCCCACCTTCCGGCGGCATCGGATCGATTTCGAAGACCATGCCCTGCCCGTTCTCCCGAGCATAGATGGCCATCACGGCTCCGGTCGGGATGTACAGCGAGTGGGAAACGCCACCGAAACGCCCCTCGAAGCTCACCGCCTCGTTGTCCAGGTGCAGATGACGCACCGCGCTGGGCGACACGTTGAGCACGATCTGCCCGTCGCTGGCGAAGCCGGACGGCACCTTGACCTCGGGATATTCGGCGTTGACCAGCAGATGCGGGGTGCATTCGTTGTCGACGATCCACTCGTACAGGGCTCTGAGCAGATAGGGACGACTCGGTTTCATACGGGCTGCCTCTCTTTGCGCATGGCGCGCTCAACGGCGGAAAGACTGGCCTGGAAGGCCTCGCGAGCGAAGTTACGCTCCATGTAATCGAGCAGCGGCCTGGCGGCGCGCGGCAATTCGATTTCCAGCTTGGGCAATCGCCACAGGATAGGCAACAGGCAGCAGTCCACCAGACTCAGCTCGTCACTCAAAAAGAACGGCTTGTCGACGAACAACGGGGAGACGCCGCTGAGGCTTTCGCGAAGCTCCTTGCGGGCATTCGCACGTACTGCGTCGCCGACCTTCGGATCGAGAATGCGATCGACCAGGCTGCACCAGTCGCGCTGGATACGGTGCACCAGCAAGCGCGTGTTCGCACGCGCCAGGGGGTACGCCGGCAGCAACGCCGGATGTGGATAACGCTCCTCCAGGTACTCCATCACCACGGTCGACTCGTAGAGCGCCAGGTCGCGATCGACCAGGGTCGGTACGGTCGCATAGGGGTTGGCGTCGGCGAGCTCAGGCGGAACGCGCCGGGGGTCGACGTCGATGATCTCGGCGACCACCCCCTTCTCCGCCAGGATGAAACGGATGCGGTGGCAGTAGTGATCGGCAGGATCCGAATAGCAGGCCAACCGGTTCGGTACAGCCATGGGCAATCCTCTTGGTCGGGACCGACCGACAGGCAACCAGCCCCGGACGTCGAATCGGTCGGTCGGCAGGACGACGGCGCCTGCCGGGTGCAGAAACGACACGCGCCCTTTCGGGCGCGTGTCTTGAGGGCTGGCTACGCAGCGCTGTCAGTGGACGTCTTTCCAGTACTCGCGCTTGAGCAGGTAGGCGAACACGAAGAAGAACGCGAGGAACAGCAGCACGTAGGTACCGATCCGCTGGCTCTCCAGCTTGACCGGGTTGGCCGAGTACGCCAGGAAGGTCACCAGGTTCTTCACCTTCTCGTCGTATTCCGCCTCGGACAGCTCGCCGGTGTTCGGCAGCACGGTCAGCTGGTCACAGGCTTCGTGCGTGATCGGCGTGCCGGTCAGCGGGTCGAACTGCTTGCGTCCGTCCTCGACCACCTGCACCTGCTTGCAGCCGACGACCTGGCGACCCTGCAGCGGCGCCAGCACGTGCGGCATGCCGACGTTCGGGAACACCCGGTTGTTGACGCCCCAGGGGCGCGTCGGGTCTTCGTAGAACGCACGCAGGTACGAATACAGCCAGTCGTTGCCGCGCACCCGGGCGACCAGGGTCAGGTCCGGCGGCGCGGCGCCGAACCAGGCCTTGGCGTCGTCGGGCTTCATGCCGATCTGCATGTGGTCGCCGATCTTGGCGCCAGTGAAGACCACGTTGTCGAGCATGATCTCCTCGGGGATGCCGAGGTCGTTGGCCACGCGCTCGTACCGCTGGAACTGCGCGCTGTGGCAGCCCATGCAGTAGTTGGCGAAGGTGCGCAGACCGTCCTGCATCGCAGCCTTGTCGGTCAGATCGATTTCCACCTTGTCGAGATGGACGTCATGGCCACCGGCGGCAAAACCAAGAGCCGGCAGCACAGCGAGTATCAATGCAGCGAATTGCTTTTTCATCAGCCGTCCACCCTCTCCGGAACTGCTTTTGTCTTCTCGAGCCTGGTATAGAACGGCATCAGAATGAAGTAGGCGAAATAGATGATCGTGCAGACCTGCGACAGCAGGGTCCGACCGGGCGTCGGTGCCAGTACGCCGAGCACGCCGAGGATGACGAAGGACACGCAGAACAGCACCAGCGCGATCTTGCTCATCCAGCCCTTGTAGCGCATCGACTTAACCGGGCTGCGATCCAGCCAGGGCAGCACGAACAGGATGGCGATCGCCGCGCCCATGGCGATGACGCCCATGAGCTTGTCCGGCACCGCACGAAGGATCGCGTAGAAGGGGGTGAAGTACCACACCGGCGCGATGTGCTCGGGCGTCTTGAACGGGTTGGCCGTCTCGAAGTTCGGCTTCTCGAGGAAGTAGCCGCCCATCTCCGGGAAGAAGAACACCACCGCACAGAACACGAACAGGAAGACCACCACGCCGACGATGTCCTTCACCGTGTAGTACGGGTGGAAGGGGATGCCGTCCAGCGGCTTGCCGGCTTCGTCCTTGGCCTTCTTGATGTCCACGCCCAGCGGGTTGTTCGAACCCACTTCGTGAAGCGCCAGGATGTGCAGCACCACCAGGCCCAGGATCACGATCGGCAGCGCGATGACGTGCAGCGCGAAGAAGCGGTTCAGGGTGATGCCGGAGATCAGGTAGTCACCGCGGATCCAGGTGGTCAGGTCTTCGCCGATCACCGGAATCGCACCGAACAGCGAGATGATCACCTGCGCGCCCCAGTAGGACATCTGCCCCCACGGCAGCAGGTAGCCCATGAAGGCCTCGGCCATGAGCGCGAGGTAGATCATCATGCCGAAGATCCAAACCAGCTCGCGCGGCTTCTGGTAGGAGCCGTAGAGCAGGCCGCGGAACATGTGCAGGTAGACCACGATGAAGAACGCGGAGGCGCCGGTAGAGTGCAGGTAGCGGATGATCCACCCGTACTCGACGTCTCGCATGATGTATTCGACCGAGGCGAAGGCGCCTTCGGCCGAGGGTTCGAAGCTCATCGTCAGCCAGACGCCGGTGAGGATCTGGTTGACCAGCACCAGGAGGGCCAGCGAGCCGAAGAAGTACAGAACGTTGAAGTTCTTGGGTGCGTAGTACTTGCTGAGGTGGTCTTCCCACATCTTGGTGGCGGGGAAGCGGGCATCCACCCATTCCATGAACTTACTCATCAAGCGTTCTCCTGGTCCACACCGATGATGACCACATTGTCCGACTCGTAGGCATGCGGCGGCACCGGCAGGTTCAAGGGTGCAGGCTGCGCCTTGTACACGCGGCCGGCCAGGTCGTAGCGGGAGCCGTGGCAGGGGCAGAAGTAGCCGCCCACCCAGTCCGGACCGAGGTCGGCCGGCGCCACTTCCGGACGGAACGACGGCGAGCAGCCGAGATGGGTGCACAGCCCGACGAGGATGACGATCTCCGGCTTGATCGAGCGAACGTGCGGATCGACGTATTCCGGCTGGACCGAAGCCTCGGAAGCCGGATCGGACATGCTCGGCTCGATCTTCTTCAGATTGGCCAGGATTTCCTCGGTACGACGCACGATGAACACCGGCTGACCACGCCACTCGGCGACCATCTGCTGGCCCGGCTCGATCTTGCTGATATTCACCTTCACCGGTGCGCCGGCCGCCTTGGCCTTGGCACTAGGGAACCATGACCCCACGAACGGGACCGCGGCACCCACCGCTCCTGCAGCACCCACTACCGAAGTAGCGGCTACCAGGAAGCGACGCCGGCCAGCATTCACGCCGTCATTGCTCATTCAGTCGTCTCCCATCAGCTTCTTATGGCCTGCAAGGCAGGCAAGTACAACCTAAAAAGGCCGCGAAAAAATTCGCCAAATGGTAAAGAAAAGCCCCTCTGCTGACAAGGTAATGGCCTGTCACAAACTGGCTGCAAGCCCGCAAATCCGCGGCGTCCAGCGCGCGACACGCTGTCGCAGCGGCAAAATCGGAGGCAAAAAAAACGCCCAGCTCCACAAAGGAAACTGGGCGCTTTTCGCGAAGCGCGGAATCAGCGCTTGGAGTACTGCGGACGCTTGCGCGCCTTGCGCAGGCCGACCTTCTTACGCTCGACTTCGCGGGCATCGCGGGTCACGTAACCGGCGCGACGCAGCGGGCTGCGGAAGGTTTCGTCGTATTCGATCAGCGCACGGGTGATGCCGTGGCGGATCGCACCGGCCTGACCGCTGACGCCGCCGCCGAGGACGGTCACGTACACGTCGAACTTCTCGGTGGTCTCGGTCAGCTCGAGCGGCTGACGCACGACCATGCGCGCGGTTTCACGACCGAAGAACTGGTCGAGATTGCGGTTGTTGATGGAGATCTTGCCAGTGCCCGGACGCAGGAATACGCGTGCGGTTGCAGTCTTGCGACGGCCAGTGCCGTAATTTTGAGTCGCCGACATAATGAACTATTCCGTTAAATCTTCAGTTCTTGGGGCTGCTGAGCGGTATGCGGATGGGTCGAACCCTTGTACACCTTCAGCTTGCGATACATGTCGCGACCCAGCGGATTCTTCGGCAGCATGCCCTTGACCGCGGTCTCGATGACGCGCTCAGGGGCACGAGCGATCAGCTTCTCGAAATTGATCGACTTGATGCCGCCCGGGAAGCCGGAGTGGGAGTAGTACATCTTGTCGGAAGCCTTGGCGCCGGTCACACGGACCTGCTCGGCGTTGATCACCACGATGTAGTCGCCGGTGTCGACGTGCGGAGTGTATTCCGGCTTGTGCTTGCCGCGCAGACGGCTGGCGATCTCGGTGGCCAGACGACCCAGGGTCTGGCCGGCAGCGTCGACGACATACCAGTCGCGCTTAACGGTTTCCGGTTTAGCAGTAAAAGTCTTCATTCGTTATAGCCTCAGGGGCCGCCCTGAATACAAGACGGCGAATCTTACTGAATGGTGCTTGTCCTGGCAAGGCCAGGGCGGCCGGAAACAGACACTGTCGGGGGCTCGGGTCAGCGCGTCCGCTACGGCGGGGTTCGGTAGGCTAGGCATCCCCTACCTTGGTCCGACAGGGCTAGGCGTCCCCGTCGAAAGTCGCGGGATTATGCCGGCTGCGGTGAAAAATGCAACCGTGCCGTGCCGTGCCCTGCCCATTGAATGAAGCGACGGGCCGCCGCTATGGTGGTCGTCCTTCCATCTACCTTCGGAGCAGCGCATGGAACGACGCCGACTCGGCCGCACCGACCTGCAGGTCAGCGCCCTGTGCCTGGGCACCATGACCTGGGGCGAGCAGAACACCGAGGCCGAGGCCTTCGCCCAGATCGACCGCGCCAAGGCCGCGGGCGTGAACTTCATCGACACAGCCGAGATGTATCCGGTACCGCCGCGGGTGGAAACCTATACCGCCACCGAGCGCATCATCGGCAACTACTTCAAACGACACGGCGACCGTGCCGACTGGATACTGGCGAGCAAGATCGCCGGGCCGGGCAACGGCATCGACTACATCCGCGGCGGGCAGCCCCGGCACAACCGCGCGCAACTGCGTGAAGCGCTCGAGGGCAGCCTGCGCCGGCTGCAGACCGACTACCTTGATCTCTATCAGCTGCACTGGCCGGAGCGCAGCACCAATTTCTTCGGGCGACTCGGCTACCGCCATGCCGAGCAGGACTTCACGCCGCTCGAGGATACGCTCGAGGCGCTCGACGAACTCGTGCGCGAGGGCAAGATCCGACACATCGGACTGTCCAACGAGACGCCCTGGGGCACCATGACCTTCCTCAAGCTGGCGGAGGCCCGCGGCTGGCCACGCGCGGTGAGCATCCAGAACCCCTACAACCTGCTCAACCGCACCTTCGAGATCGGCCTGGCGGAAATCGCCATGCGCGAAGACTGCGGCCTGCTCGCCTACTCTCCGCTGGCGTTCGGCATGCTGTCCGGCAAGTACGAAGGTGGCGCCCGTCCGCCGCAGGCACGCCTGACGCTGTTCAGCCGCTTCGCCCGCTACAACAACCCGCAGGCGCAGGCGGCCTGCTCGCGCTACGTGGCCCTCGCTCGCGAGCACGGCCTGGACCCGGCGCAGATGGCGCTGGCATTCGTTACCGGTCAGCCATTCGTGACCAGCAACATCATCGGCGCCACCTCGCTCGCGCAATTGGAAAGCAACCTGGCCAGCCCCAGCCTCACGCTCTCGGACGAGCTGATCACGGCGATCGATGCCATCCACACCGCCCAGCCCAACCCCGCCCCGTAATGGAAACCCGGCCTACGGCCGGGAGTCCAAAACTCAGACCGTGGCGCTCCTTCGCCAGGCCGCCCGCGGATAGCATTCATGATCGATGCCGAACTGTTCTCGACCACCACCACCCTGCTCGGCTGGCTGATCTACCTGGCGGCGCTGGGCTGGGCAGTCTGGCGCGCCCCCTGGGTAGAGCTGTTCAGCGACACGCGGCGACAGCACCTGCTGTTCGGTGCAGGGCTGGCGGTGTTCCTGCTGTGGCTGGTGCGCCGGGATTTCGAATCCGGCCTTTCCTTCCATTTCATCGGCCTGACCGCCGTCACCCTGCTGCTCGACTGGCCCCTGGCAATGATCGCCGCCTTCCTGGCGCAGCTCGGACTATCCGTGATCGGCTTTCAGGACTTCACCGCCATCGGCCCCAATGGCGTGCTGCTGGTCCTCATCCCCATCGCGGTCACCGAGGCCTGTGCGCTGCTGGTCGAGCGAACGCAGCCGAAGAACCTGTTCGTCTATATATTCTGCGCCGGCTTCTTTCCCGCAGCGCTCGCGGCCCTGCTCTGCGTCCTGGCTTCGCTGGGGGTCCTGCTGGCGGACGGTCTCTACCCCATGCCGCCCTGGCTGGAACAGTTCTGGGGCTACCTGTGGCTGGTCATGTTCCCCGAGGCGTTCATCAACGGGACAGCAGTCACCGCACTGGTGGTGTTCTATCCGGACTGGCTGGAAACTTTCAACCGTAGCCGCTACCTGCAGGCGCCGTGGAAGGATGGGGGCAGCTGAGGCTGGAGGCTGGAGGCTGGAGGCTGGAGGCTGGAGGCTGGAGGCTGGAGGCTGGACAGCGTTGAGCCGTATGGCGAGATGAACAAGTGCATCGCCCCGAGGGCGGGCCTCCCACGACAAGCCTCCGGCACATCAGCCTGTGGGAGGCACGACCTCGCGGCGATAAAGGGGCGGACCAACACCGGACCACCCCCTGCCCCTCCGGGGAGGGCCCGGGTGAGGCCCTTGTGCAAGGCCTCCCTCATCCGGCCCTGCGGGCCACCTTCTCCCGGAGGGAGAAGGGAATGCGACGGCGCTGCCCTCGGCTCCGGCAACGCCTGTAGGAGCAGGCTCTGCCTGCGACCGGAAACCACCAGCCAAAGATCGCGGTCAAGACCGCTTCCCACGGGCCATGCACGGCACCCGCTTTCGTAGGAGCGACCTTGGTCGCGAACCGCGGCCGCGGATCAACACCGAACAACCCCCATCCCTCCGGGGAGGGCCCGGGTGAGTCGCTTGTGCAAAGCCTCCCTCATCCGGCCCTGCGGGCCACCTTCTCCCGGAGGGAGAAGGGAATGCGACGGCGCTGCCCTCGCTCCGGCAACGCCTGTAGGAACAGGCTCTGCCTGCGACCTGGCAGGCATCGTTCGCTGGCAAGAGCGCTCCCACGGCCATGTGCGGCACCACTTTCGTAGGAGCGGCCTTGGCCGCGAACCGGGCCGACACGTTGCCGCGGGTCAACACCCAACCAACCACCCTCGCCCGCCGGCCCGGGTGAGGGCTCCGTGAGCGGGCCTGCCACGCTCACTCACACGGCCAGCGGTGCGAGACTTGCGACTCAGTGCTCGCGAGGCGGCAGGTCGCCGGACAGCAGGTCGTCTTCCAGCTCGTCACCCGGAATCGCATGCTCACCGGACGCCCAGGCACCCAGGTCGATCAGCTTGCAGCGGTCGGAACAGAACGGACGGTGCGGGCTCTTCGAACTCCACTCGACCGGCGCTCCGCAGGTAGGACACTCGACGTGTATGGACGAGTTCATGGCTGACCTCCACGCAAGGTGAGATAGAAACGGTGCAGGCGTTCGACTTCCGCCTGCAGCCAGGCGGGATCACGGTCGTTGACCAGCACGTCGTCGGCGTGCCGTAGGCGCTCGTCACGGCCGGCCTGGGCTTTGAGAATGGCCTGGACCTGCGCCTCGCTGACGCCGTCCCTGGCCATCGTGCGCTGCAGCTGCAGGTGCTCCGGAACGTCCACCACCAGTACGCGCTGCGTCATACGATACTGCCCCGACTCGATCAGCAGCGGCGAAACCAGTACCGCGTACGGAGACTCAGCCCGAGCCAGGTAGTCGCTGATTTCCTTTCTGATCAGCGGGTGCAGCAAGGCCTCCAGCCATTTGCGCTGCGCCGGATCCTCGAATACCCGCTCGCGCAAGGCAGCGCGATCCAGGGTCCCGTCCGGCCGGATCACCGTCTCGCCGAAATGCCGGGCAATCTGTTCCAGCGCCGGGCGCCCGGGCTCGACGACCCAGCGGGCGGCCTGATCGGCATCGACCAGGTGCACGCCCAGACGGGTGAAATGCTCGGCCGCAGCGCTCTTGCCGCTACCGATGCCGCCGGTAAGTCCGAGAATCCATGGGGTCATGATCGCCAGCCCGTCGGGAACAGGCCGGCAGTAGTACCGGCTGGCAGCCTCGGATGCAAGGGCACCGGGCGACGCTTTTCCCCTCTCTCCGCGAAAAAGCTCGTCCGGGGGCGCGCCTCCCACCAGGTTAGGCGCGCACCCGCTGCTTTTGTGGGAGGCGCGCCCTCGCGGCGATGCAGGCCGCAGGCCTGCCTTTTTCACCGCCCTGCAAGCACCACCCACCCCAGCCACGCCCCACACCCGCTCACAGCCACCCACCAGTCCGTCGTACCGGCGAAGGCCGGTACCCAGAAGGCCAGTAGCCAGTCGAGGATGAACTCAGCGCTCCACAAGCCCACACCCAAGTGCAAGCCACCTGGGCCCCGGTCTTCGCCGGGACGACGGTTCGGTAATGAGCTGAAGACTGACGTAGGTTAAAAAGTCGCGCAGCGATTTTCCACCGATATACCCGCCGCCCTTTCTGGTGGAAAAGGCTTCGCCGTTTTCCACCCTACGCAACGGAGGCCGTTCAGTTGAAGCCCGCGAATTGAAGGTAGCTCGCGGTGATCTCGTCACCCCAGAGCAGGGCGATCCAGCCGGCCAGCGCGAGATAGGGGCCGAACGGAATCGGCGTGCCGCTGTGCGCACGCCGCACGCGCAGCATGATGGTGCCGAGCACCGCGCCCACCAGCGAGGACAGGAGAATGGTCAGCGGCAGCGCCTGCCAGCCACCCCAGGCGCCGATCATGGCCAGCAGCTTGAAGTCGCCATACCCCATGCCCTCCTTGCCGGTAAGCAGCTTGAACAGCCAGTAGACCGACCACAGGCTGAGGTAACCGGCGATCGCTCCCCAGAGCGCATCCTCGAGCGTGACGAACAGGCCGTAGTGATTGAGGACGAGCCCCAGCCACAACAGCGGCAGCACCAGCACGTCCGGCAGCAGCTGGTGATCGGCATCGATCAGGCTCATCGCCAGCAGCCCCCAGGTCAGCAGCAGCATCGCCCCCGCCGGCCAACCGAAGCCGTAGTGCCAGGCGACGAAGGCCGAGAACAGCCCACAGCTAAGCTCGACCAGCGGATAGCGCCGACTGATGGGCGCGCGACAGGCCGAGCAGCGCCCCCTGAGCACCAGCCAGCTGATCAGCGGGATGTTTTCCCAGGGTTTGATCTCATGCGCGCAGTGCGGGCAACGGGAGTTGGGCAGCACGAGGTTGAAGGTCGGGCCCTGCGGCTCGGCCGGCAGCTCGAGAATCTCCCTGGCCTGTGCCCGCCAGTCGCGGCGCATCATGATCGGCAGCCGATAGACCAGCACGTTGAGAAAGCTGCCGACCAGAAGACCGACCAGAAGCGCAGAAAAAACAAAGGCCAGCGGATGGCTGGCCATGTAATCGACAAGGGGCATCAGACAACGGAACCCAACTGGAAGATAGGAAGGTACATGGCGATGATCAGACCACCGACGAGCACGCCGAGCACTGCCATGATCATCGGCTCCATGAGGCTCGTCAGCCCGTCGACCATGTTGTCGACCTCATCCTCGTAAAAAGTAGCCACCTTGCCGAGCATCTCGTCGAGCGACCCCGATTCCTCACCGATGGCTGTCATCTGCACGGCCATGGTCGGGAAGGTATTGGTGGTACGCATGGAGAAATTGAGCTGGGTGCCGCTGGATACGTCGGCCTTGATCTTGTGGGTGGCATTGCGAAACACGACGTTGCCGGTTGCACCAGCAACAGAATCTAGCGCATCCACCAAGGGCACACCCGCAGCGAAGGTCGTCGAGAGAGTACGCGCGAATCGTGCGACGGCAGATTTATAAAGAATGTCCCCAATGATCGGCAGCTTAAGCAAGGCGCGATCAAAGGAGTTTCTGAATTTTTCGGATTTCTGGTGCAGCTGCTTGAAAAAGAAACCGGCGCCGATAAGACCAAACAGCACGATCCACCACCACTCCTGGAGCATTTCTGACAGGCCGATGACCATCAGTGTAAAGGCTGGTAGTTCTGCACCGAAGTTGGCGAATACGGACTGAAATTGCGGCACCACCTTGATGAGCAGGATGGCCGAAACAATAACCGCCACAAGAATCACGGCGATCGGATAGTTCATGGCCTTCTTGATCTTGGCCTTCAGCGCCTCGGTCTTTTCCTTGTAGGTCGCGACCCGGTCGAGCAGCGTCTCGAGCGCACCGGACTGCTCGCCGGAATCGACCAGGTTGCAATACAGGTCGTCGAAATACTGCGGCTTCTTGCGCAATGAGGTGGCGAAGCTATTACCGGCCGCCACTTCCTGCTTGAGATCGTCCACCAGCTTTCGCATGTTCGGGTTGTCGAAGCCCTCGCCAATGATGTCGAACGATTGCAGGAGGGGAACGCCGGCCTTCATCATGGTCGCCATCTGGCGGGTGAACAGGGCGATGTCCATGGGCTTGATCTTCTTGCCCGCACTGAGGAGGGACATGCCCTTCTTGCGCACCTTGAGCGGGTTGATGCCCTGCTTGCGCAGCTGCGCCTTGACCAGCGCCGGGCTGGCACCGCTGAGCTCGCCCTTGATCTTGGAGCCACGCCGGTCGGTACCTTCCCAGGTAAAGACGCTGTTTCTGATCGCTTTCTGCGCCATGGTTAATCCTTGGTCACGCGGTTGACTTCTTCCAGGCTCGTGACCCCCTGCATGGCTTTCAGCAGCGCCGAAGTACGGAGGTCGTTGAAGCCATCCTTGCGCATCTGTGCGGCAATATCGATGGAGTTACCGTCTTCCATGATAATGCGCTGCAACGCCGGCGTGTTTTTAACCACTTCATAAATACCGACACGCCCCTTGTAGCCACCCTTGCAATTGTCGCAGCCGACCGGGCCGTAGATCTTGAAGGTGCCGATGGCGCTCTCGGGGAAGCCTTCCCGGATGAGCGTTTCGCGCGGTACCTCGACCTCTTTCTTGCAGGTATTGCAAAGCTTGCGCGCCAATCGCTGGGCGATGATCAGGTTCACCGAGGTAGCGATGTTGAAGGCTGGCACACCCATATTGCGCAGGCGCGTGAGGGTTTCCGCTGCGCTGTTGGTGTGCAACGTCGACATCACCATGTGGCCGGTCTGCGCGGCCTTGATGGCGATCTCGGCCGTTTCCAGGTCCCGGATCTCGCCGACCATGATCACGTCCGGGTCCTGCCGCAGGAAGGCCCGCAGCGCCTGGGCGAAGTCCATGCCCTGCCGCGGGTTGACGTTGACCTGGTTGATCCCCTCGAGGTTGATTTCCACCGGGTCCTCGGCGGTCGAGATGTTCACGTCGACGGTGTTGAGAATGTTCAGACCGGTGTAGAGCGAGACGGTCTTGCCGGAGCCGGTGGGGCCGGTTACCAGGATCATGCCCTGCGGCTGGCTCAATGCGCCCAGATAGAGTTCTTTCTGGCTCTCCTCGTAGCCGAGCGCATCGATGCCCATCTGTGCACTGGAAGAATCGAGAATCCGCATCACGATCTTCTCGCCCCAGAGCGTGGGCAACGTATTGACCCGAAAGTCGATCGATTTGGTCTTCGACACCCGCATCTTGATACGCCCGTCCTGCGGCTTGCGGCGTTCGGAAATATCGAGACCTGCCATTACTTTAAGACGCGCCGAGATCCTGGGAGCCAGCTGAATCGGTGGCCGCGCAGCCTCGTGCAGGATTCCGTCGGTACGAAAGCGCACCCGGTAGGCGCGCTCGTAGGGCTCGAAGTGGAGGTCGGACGAGCCGCCACGTATCGCGTCCAATAGCATTTTGTTGACGAAGCGCACAACGGGCGCATCGTCCGCTTCCGCCCCCGCCTGATCGTCGGCTCTGTCGTCAGACACCGTCTCGACGTCCAGTCCGTCGAGATCCACGTCGCCCAGCGTCTCGAGGCCGGTGGTACCGCTATCGAAAAACTTGTCGATCGCCTCGCCGAGCTTGTCGTCTTCAACCAGAATCGGCTCGGTGGTAAGACCGGTGCTGAACTGGACATCCGTCACAGCCTGGTGATTGGCCGGATCGGATACACCTATAAAGAGCTTGTTGCCGCGCCGCCACAGCGGAAGCAGGCGATGCTGACGGACGAGCTTTTCGCTGATGACATCCCGCGGCAGCCCCTCCTTGTCCATCACTGAGAGGTCCATGAAGGCGATACCGAACTGCTCGGCGGCCAGCTCCGCGACCGCCCGCCCCTGGGCCAGCTTGTTCTGCACGACATAGGTGATGAGCGACAGCTTGTTACGAGCAGCCTGCTGCTGCGCCTGCTGCGCGGTCTTATCGTCCAGCAGGCCGGCCAGCACCATCTGCTTGGCCAGACCCGAAAGGGGAATATGATCCGTCATCGAATTCTCCTGAATTAATGCCCCGCCTTATAACGCACATGACAGGCAGTGCCAAACCTCGTTATCACAGGTGACGAAATTTGTCAGAAGGGCGCGAATGAAGGCAGGGTGCACAGTTCACATAAGCCCTGGAGGCCCGATTTTCCGGGACATGGAAAACTTGGCACACTGACTGCTACAGGGAGAGCAGGCTAACTGCCTGAACACTTTCAAGGAGAGACACATGAAAGCTCAGATGCAAAAAGGTTTTACCCTGATTGAACTGATGATTGTTGTGGCAATTATCGGTATTCTGGCGGCAATTGCGCTGCCGGCCTATCAGGACTACACCGGCCGCGCACAAGCGTCCGAAGCACTCAGCGCAACCGCAGGCCTGCGGGCAGATATCGGCGTTTACCTTTCTGAAGAAGGCGCCCTGCCCGATGCAGGCGATTCGCAGGCACTCGATGATGCGATTGGCGAACTGGAAGGGAAATACTTCACTGGAGTGACAATCGCAGCCGGCGTTCTTAGCGTTCCGTTCACCAGCGGTGTACATAACGGCGAAACAATGACGCTGGAGCCGGTCCTCAATGCCGCTGGCAATCAAATTTCCAACTGGGAATGCGATGGCTTGGAAGTCAAGTATCTGCCGTCTGCCTGCCGCCCGTAAAACAGTTACGGAGCGTTGCATGACGCCTTGTTGAAAACAAGAAACCCCGCATTTGGCGGGGTTTTTTATTTTTCTGCTTATCAACCGTCGGCGCGGTGCTTGCCTTATATTCAACCCGTCTGGGGAATCTGCCAAATATTTGGCTGCCCAACCAAGGCAAACTCCCATGCGCTCGCATTTGCTCTCTGGAATTTTTAGCCAGTATAACTGGACCACACACAAAACCTCGCCCGCGCCCAACAGGGCTTTGTATTTGCGCAACCCGCCGACTATTGCCCATGCGCGTTTCTGGCGGGAGCATTCGGCCTATGCTCTTACCGATGGAAACGCCTCTCATGCGTTTTGCATTGCCTCTGGAACATATTTGGACAGAGTCGGCCAAGACTTTAGAGGCAAGCATTACGATTCCCTTGGCAAAGCCAAGAATAGCCTTTCAAAGATGGTGGATGAAGCCGCAGCCGAGCAGGTCATCCTCATTGCCAACGCACGGCCGCGCGCTCACCCGACTGGTTCCCGTGGGGCCTTCGGGCAAGCGCATCGGGCGGATGAGGGCAAGCTGGTAGTTCCCGACGATTTCGACGCGCCGTTGCCCGATGAGGTGGTCGATAGCTTCGAGCAAGCTCCTCTATGAGGATATTGCTCGATACGCATGTCTTGTTGTGGGCGCTCGCCGATGATCAGAAGCTTTCACGCAAGGCCAGGCGCCTGATCGAGGACGCCAGCGAGGCCTATATCAGCGCCGCCTCTTTCTGGGAGCTGGCAATCAAGATCAGCCTCGGCAAAATCGACGCCGACTTGGACGAGATTCGCTGCTGCTGCCGAGAAAGCGGGTTCATCGAGTTACCGGTTGCCGTGGAGCATGTCATGGCCATCCGCGAAGTCGAATCTCATCATCGGGATCCTTTCGATCGCATTCTGGTTGCAACAACCATAACCGAACCCATGCACTTGCTGACTGCGGACTCGATGGTCGCCAGATATACCAGCCTGGCGATTCTGGTCTGAGGTTGCCTGCGCGAGCCGTGCGGGGGTGACAGTTCCCTCACCCTAGCCCTCTCCCGGAGGGAGAGGGGACAGATACGACGGGTATTTGGCTATGCCTCAGACGACCCCACGCCCCCGCAACAGCTCGATCACCTGCTTCACGCTCTCTTCCACCGACACCGTTTCCGTATCGATCACCAGGTCCGCATCGACAGGCGCGTCGTATGGGAAGGAGACGCCCGGAATGTTGTTGCCACCTGCCGCGTACAGGCCCTGCGGGTCGCGGGTGCGGCAGGTCTGTTCGGAAGCCTGGAGGTGGACGGTGATGAGGCGGTCGGCGCCGAGTTCGGCCTTGGCCTGCTCGCGCCCGGCGGCGGCCGGTGCGACGAAGGCGGCCAGGGCGATCATGCCCGCCTCGTTGAACTGCCTGGCCACCTGGGCAGCACGCCGCCAGTTTTCCGCGCGGCCTTCACGGGTCTGCGGCAGGCCCTTGTTGAGGTCGTGGCGCAGGTTCTGGCCATCGAGCACGAACACCGCGCGGCCGGCGTCGAACAGCTTGCGCTCGACGGCATAGGCCAGGGTGCTCTTGCCGGCACCGGAAAGGCCGGTGAACAGTACCGTCGCCGGGCGCTGTCCGAAACGCGCGGCGCGCTCTTCGGCGCTGACGTGGGCTTGCCGGCCATGGTGTCCATCGGGGTTCTGGTCGGCGAGCGGCTCGGAGATGATCATGCCGGCACCGACGGTGCCGTTGGTCAGCCGGTCGATCACGATGAACGCGCCGGTGGTGCGGTTCTGGGCGTAGCCGTCCAGCGCAATCGGCGCGTCCAGGCTGACCTTGACCCGCGCGATCTCGTTCAGCTTCAGTTCACTCGCCGCGCCCTGCTCCAGGGTGTTGACGTCGACCTTGTGGACGATGCTCGGGATCGAGCCCGGAACGTAGCTGGTGGCGCGCTTGATGTCGTATTTCTTGCCCGGGAGCATCGGCTCCTCGGCCATCCATACCAGCATGGCCTCGAAGCCGTCGTTGATGCGCGGGCGGTTGTCGGCGTGGACCAGCATGTCGCCGCGTGAGACGTCGATCTCGTCTTCCAGCGTCAGGGTGATGGCCTGCCCCGGACCGGCCTGCTCCAGCTCGCCGTCGAAGGTGACGATGGACTTGACCCGGCTGCTCTTGCCGGACGGCAGCGCGACGACCTCGTCGCCCTTGTGTACCACGCCGCTAGCCAGGGTGCCGGCGAAACCGCGGAAGTTCAGGTTGGGCCGGTTGACGTACTGCACGGGAAAGCGCATGTCGTCGAAGTTGCGGTCGCCGGCGATCTCGACGGTTTCGAGGATCTCCATCAGCGGCTTGCCCTGGTACCAGGGCGCGCGCTCGCTGCGGTTGACCACGTTGTCGCCCTTGAGCGCCGACATCGGCACGAACTCCAGGGTGGTGGGCGTCATGCCGATTCGCTCGGCGAAGGCCAGGTAATCGGCCTTGATCCGCTCGAACACCGCCTGGTCGAAATCCATCAGGTCCATCTTGTTCACCGCCACCACGATATGGCGGATGCCCAGCAGGGAGGCGATGTAGCTGTGCCGGCGGGTCTGGGTCTGCACGCCATGGCGGGCGTCGATGAGGATGATCGCCAGGTCGCAGGTCGAGGCCCCAGTGGCCATGTTGCGGGTGTACTGCTCGTGCCCGGGAGTGTCGGCGATGATGAACTTGCGCCTGGCCGTGGAGAAATAGCGGTAGGCGACATCGATGGTGATGCCCTGCTCGCGCTCGGCCTGCAGGCCATCCACCAGCAGCGCCAGATCGACCTCCTCGCCCGTGGTGCCGACCTTCTTCGAGTCGCGGGTGATCGCCTCGAGATGGTCCTCGTAGATCATCTTGGAATCGTGCAGCAGGCGCCCGATCAGGGTGCTCTTGCCGTCGTCGACGTTGCCGCAGGTGAGGAAGCGCAGGAGTTCCTTGCGCTCGTGCTGGGCGAGGTAGGCGAGGATGTCGGAGGAAATCAGCTCGGATTGGTGGGACATGCTTGGCTCCAGGCTGCAAGCTGCAGGCGGCAGGCTAACAGCGCTCAATTCTTCATTCAGCGATCCGGCTTATGAGGCCAGTCAGCATTCGGGAAATGCGTGTCGACTCATCCAGCCAGGAATCCGCCAGCCGCTGGTCGACGTAACCGATATTCGGCTCCGATCAGGATCTGGGTGCGCAATTCAGCGCATGACCCCTTGGCGATCCAGAGGAACCGACATTTTTCTCTTTCGCTCCCTCGCTCCATGCCCTCAGCGATATTGCTGGGTATGGACAGCGCAGAGCGCGTTATCTGGTCCTTGAAACCAAAGTCGCGGCAGCCACTCAGCTCCCGATAGACACTCACGGTCAGGACTCTGGCTCGCTGCCACACTTCAAGCCGCTCAAAATCCATTTCGATCAGCCTTTATCCCTTACTATGCAGCGACACCGCCTCCGGCCTGCAGCCTGAAGCCTGCCGCCTGTAGCCGGTTTAGAAATACCCCTGCCGCTTCTTCTCCTCCATCGAGCCGGCCTGGTCGTGGTCGATGACGCGGCCCTGGCGTTCGGAGGTCCGGGTCAGGAGCATTTCCTGGATGATGTCGGGCAGCGTCGCGGCGGTGGATTCGACGGCGCCGGTCAGCGGGTAGCAGCCGAGGGTGCGGAAGCGGACCATCTTCCTGGTGATTCGCGCCTTCTCCTCGTCCGAGAGGTGCTCGAGGATGCGCTCGTCGTCGATCATGATGAGCGTGCCGTTCTTCTCGATCACCTCGCGCTCGGCGGCGAAATAGAGCGGCACGATCGGGATCTGCTCCAGATAGATGTATTGCCAGATGTCCAGCTCGGTCCAGTTGGACAGCGGGAACACGCGGATGGATTCGCCCTTCTTCACCTTGCCGTTGTAGACGTTCCACAGCTCGGGGCGCTGGTTCTTCGGGTCCCAGCGGTGCTTGCTGTCACGGAAGGAATAGACGCGCTCCTTGGCGCGGGACTTTTCCTCGTCGCGCCGGGCGCCGCCGAAGGCCGCGTCGAAGCCGTACTTGTCGAGCGCCTGCTTGAGGCCCTCGGTCTTCATCACGTCGGTGTGCTTGGCGCTGCCGTGGGTGAAGGGGTTGATGTCCTGCGCCACACCCTCGGGGTTGATATGGGTGATCAGCTCCAGCCCCATCTCCTTGACCATCCGCTCGCGGAACGCGTACATCTCGCGGAATTTCCAGCGCGTGTCCACGTGCATCACCGGGAACGGCAGCTTGCCCGGGAAGAAAGCCTTGCGCGCCAGGTGAAGCATCACGGCCGAGTCCTTGCCGATCGAATAGAGCATCACCGGGTTGTCGAACTCGGCGGCCACTTCGCGAATGATGTGGATGCTCTCGGCTTCCAGCTCTTTGAGGTGCGTCAGTTTCTCGACCATGGCTACTCACGTTTGCAGAGGGCGGCCTGGCGGCCGCCGGAAATGGGCGCACTCTATCACGCGACCCGCTTCTAATCAGGCAACTGCTTAGACCTAAAAATTATAGCGATATGCAGGCAGCTTCCGGCCTTAGACCGGATTCGGGCAATCGATGAACAGGTGTTCGATGGCGAAGCGACGCGCCAGGTAGTCGCCCAGCGCCTGGACGCCGTAGCGCTCGGTGGCATGGTGCCCGGCGGCGAAGAAGGTCAGGTTGTTCTCGCGGGCGAAGTGCACGGTAGGCTCGGACACCTCGCCGGTCAGGTAGGCGTCCACGCCAGCCGCCAGCGCCTTGTCGATGTAGCCCTGGGCCGCCCCGGTGCACCAGGCGATGCGCCGGATGGGCTCCTCGCCTGCCACCATCAGCGGCTCGCGTCCCAGGGTTTCGTGCAGCAGGTGCATGAAATCCACCGGCCGCATCGGCGTCGCCAGCGAACCCACCAGGCCGACCGAGCGCGGATTGTCGAGCTCGAGCGGCCCCTCGATGGTGAGGTCGAGCAGGTGCGCCAGTTGCACGTTGTTGCCGACCTCCGGGTGCACATCCAGCGGCAGATGATAGGCGAGCAGGCTGACTTCGCTCGCCAGCAGAGCCTTGAGCCGGCGCTGCTTCATGCCGATCACGCGCGGATCCTCGTTCTTCCAGAAATAGCCGTGATGGACCAGCAGCACGTCGGCCTCGGCCTCGATCGCCGCGTCCACCAGCGCCTGGCTGGCGGTGACGCCGCTGACGATGCGTCGCACCTGGGGCCGGCCTTCGACTTGCAGGCCGTTGGGGCAGTAGTCCTGGAAGCGGGTGGCGTCGAGGTAGCGGTCGGCCTCCTCGACCAGGGTCGTCAGTGCGATGGCCATGCTCTTTTCTCCTGCGGTTCCAGGGGCCTGCTTTCTCGATCCAGGCCCGTATAATGCCGCCACCTTAAAGGGGCGCTCCCCGCACTCGCAACTCGGACGGAAATTCCTCGATGGTCAACGCCCTGCGTTATTTCGGCTGGCCGCTGCTGGTTGGCGTGCTGGTGGCACTGCTGATCATCCAGCGCTACCCGCAATGGGTCGGCCTGCCCGCGCACAACTACCATATTCGCGAAGCGCCGGCCGCCCTGCTGCCACAGCAGGGCCCGCACTCCTACGCCGCCGCGGTGAGCGCGGCGGCACCGGCGGTGGCCAACCTGTACACCACCAAGATGGTGGCCAAGGCCGAAGTGCCGATGCTAAACGATCCGTTGTTCCGCCGTTTCTTCGGCGACAACCTGCCCCGCCAGCGGCGCATGGAGTCGAGCCTGGGCTCGGCAGTGATCATGAGCCCGGAAGGCTATCTGCTGACCAACAACCACGTCACCGCCAACGCCGACCAGATCGTGGTGGCGCTCAAGGATGGGCGGGAAACGCTGGCGCGCGTGATCGGCAGCGACCCTGAGACCGACCTGGCGGTGCTCAAGATCGACCTGGACAACCTGCCGGCGATCACCGTCGGACGCTCGGACAGCGTGCGCATCGGCGACGTGACCCTGGCCATCGGCAACCCCTTCGGCGTCGGCCAGACGGTGACCATGGGCATCATCAGCGCCACCGGCCGCAACCAGCTGGGGCTGAACACCTACGAGGATTTCATCCAGACCGACGCAGCCATCAACCGCGGCAACTCGGGCGGCGCGCTGGTAGACGCCAACGGCAACCTGATCGGCATCAACACCGCGATCATTTCCGAATCCGGCGGCTCGCAGGGCATCGGCTTCGCCATTCCGATCAAGCTGGCCCGCGACGTCATGCAGTCGATCATCGAGCACGGCCAGGTCATCCGTGGCTGGCTGGGCGTAGAGGTGCAATCGCTGACCCGCGAACTCGCCGAATCCTTCGGCCTGGAAGGCCGCCCCGGCATCGTCGTGGCAGGTGTCTACCGCGACGGCCCGGCGGAAAAGGCCGGCCTGCAGCCCGGTGACGTCATCCTGAGCATCGCCGGCGCCCCGGCGAGCGACGGCCGCACCTCGATGAACCAGGTCGCCCAGACGCGCCCGGGCGACAGCATCGATATCGAAATCCTGCGCAACGGCAAGGCCATGACCCTGAGCGCCGAAGTCGGCATGCGCCCGCCGCTGCCGACGCAGCAGGAGCGGACGCAGGAACAGAAAAAGGAGCGCTGAAGGGCGCTCTTCCCTCGGGATCCGTGAGCAACATTCGCTTCTGTGGGAGGCCCGACCTCGGGCGAAGCTCTCCTAGGAGCGGCCTCGACCGCGAATGGACCGCGCCCTCGATGCGTCGCCGCGAGGGCGCGCCTCCCACAGGGTCCAGTCAACACCACTTGCTTGCGTGGGAGGCCCGACCTCGGGGCGAAGCTCTCCTAGGAGCGGCCTCGACCGCGAACGGACCGCGCCCTCGATGCGTCGCCGCGAGGGCGCGCCTCCCACAGGGTCCAGTCAACACCACTTGCTTGCGTGGGAGGTCCGACCTCGGGGCGATGCTCTCGTATGAGCGGTCCCGACCGCGATGGACCGCGCCCTCGATGCGTCACCGCGAGGGCGCGCCTCCCACAGGGTCCAGTCAGCACTTGCTTGCGTGGGAGGCCCGACCTCGGGGCGATGCTCTCGTATGAGCGGTCCCGACCGCGATGGACCGCGCCCTCGATGCTTCGCCGCGAGGGCGCGCCTCCCACAGGGTCCAGTCAACACCACTTGCTTGCGTGGGAGGTCCGACCTCGGGGGCGAGGCTCCTCGCGGGGTCTCGACCACCATTGGAACCACCAAGATCGCTGTCAAGACCGCACACAGGCCCTGCCAGGCCTTGTGCTGCGCCCTAGCGCCTAGCGCTCGATCAACTGGCCCAGCGCGTCCTTCAGGGCCTGGTTCTGCTCGGGCGTGCCGACCGTGATGCGCAGGAACTGGGCGACACGGGCCTGCTTGAAATGCCGCACGATCACGCCCTGCTCGCGCAGGCCCGAGGCCAGGCCGGCGGCATCGTGTCCGGGATGGCGGGCGAAGACGAAGTTGGCCGCCGACGGCAGCACCTCGAAGCCCAGCGCCTGCAGATCGGCCACCATCGCCTCACGGCTGGCCACGACCCGCGCGCAGGTTTCCTCGAAGTAGGCCCGGTCCTCGAAGGCGGCGGCCGCGCCGGCCAGCGCCACACGGTCGAGCGGATAGGAGTTGAAGCTGTTCTTGATCCGCTCCAGCGCCTCGATCAGATCCGGGTGACCGACCGCCAGGCCGACCCGCAATCCAGCGAGCGAGCGGGATTTCGACAGCGTCTGGGCCACCAGCAGGTTTGGGTAGCGGTCGATCAGGGCTACGGCACTCTGCCCGCCGAAGTCGATGTAGGCCTCGTCGACCAGCACCACCGAGTCGGGATTGGCCTGGAGGATCGACTCGATCGCCTCCAGCCGCAGCAGGCGGCCGGTGGGCGCGTTCGGGTTGGGAAAGACGATGCCGCCGTTGGGCTGGCTGTAGTCTTCGGGGCGGATGCGGAACTGCTCGTCCAGCGGCACCTCCCGGTACTCGATGTCGTACAGCCCGCAGTAGACCGGGTAGAAGCTGTAGGTGACGTCCGGGAACAGCAGCGGCCGGCCATGCTGGAACAGACCATGGAAGGCGTGCGCCAGCACCTCGTCGGAGCCGTTGCCGACGAATACCTGCTCGGAGCGGATGCCGTAATAGTCGGCCACCGCCTGCTTCAGGCGTTCGCCGCTGGGGTCCGGATACAGGCGCAGGGCGTCGCCCAGCTCGGCCTGCATCGCGGCGACCGCCCGCGGCGAGGGGCCGTAGGGGTTCTCGTTGGTGTTGAGCTTGACCAGCCGGCTCAGTTTCGGCTGCTCGCCCGGCACGTAGGGCACCAAGGCGCTGACGAAGGGGCTCCAGAATTTGCTCATGGGTTCTCGCAATTCTCATTAGGCGGGCCGGTCTGGCACGCGTGCAGTTTCGAGACGGGGCGTCAGTCTATCGCTGGAGGCTTGAGGCTGGACGGTTGGACGGTTGGACGGTTGGACGGTTGGACGAAGAGCGCATGCAGTTGCCTTTTCGTCCAGCCATCCAGCCTCCAGCGCCTTTATCGGCTTCTCAGCTTTTAATCCGGTATTCGGCGCTGCGTGCGTGCGCCGTGAGCGACTCGCCCCGCGCCAGCACCGAAGCGACCTTGCCAAGCTCGGACGCACCCTCGGCCGAGCAGTGGATGATCGACGAGCGCTTCTGGAAGTCGTACACCCCGAGCGGCGAGGAAAAGCGCGCCGTGCCGGAGGTCGGCAGCACGTGGTTCGGCCCCGCGCAATAGTCGCCCAGCGCCTCGGCGGTGTAGCGCCCCATGAAGATGGCGCCGGCATGGCGAATGCTCGGCAGCCACTGTTCAGGCTCCGCAACCGAGAGCTCCAGGTGCTCCGGCGCGATGCGGTTGGCTACCTCGATCGCCTGGTCCATGTCGGCGACCTGGATCAGCGCGCCGCGGCCTTCCATCGAGGTGCGCGCGATGCCTTCGCGTTCCAGTGTCGGCAACAGGCGCGCGATGCTTTCAGCGACGCGGTCGAGGAAGGCGGCGTCCGGGCTGACCAGAATCGCCTGGGCATCTTCGTCATGCTCGGCCTGGGAAAACAGGTCCATGGCGATCCAGTCCGGATCGGTCCGGCCGTCGCAGACCACCAGGATCTCCGAGGGCCCGGCGATCATGTCGATGCCGACCTTGCCGAACACGTGGCGCTTGGCGGTGGCGACGTAGATGTTGCCGGGCCCGACGATCTTGTCCACCGGCGGCACGCTCTCGGTGCCGTAGGCCAGCGCCGCCACCGCCTGCGCGCCGCCGATGGTGAACACCCGGTCGACACCGGCCAGGGCGGCCGCGGCCAGCACCAGCTCGTTGATCTCGCCACGCGGCGTCGGCACCACCATGACCACCTCGCGGACGCCGGCGACCTTGGCCGGCACGGCATTCATCAGCACCGAGGAGGGATAGGACGCCTTGCCGCCCGGTACGTAGAGCCCGGCGCGGTCGAGCGGCGTGACCTGCTGGCCAAGCACCGTGCCGTCGGCCTCGGTGTAGCGCCAGGAGTCCTGCTTCTGCCGCTCGTGGTAGCGGCGCACGCGTTCGGCGGCCACTTCCAGGGCCTGGCGCTGCTGCGGCGAAATGCGCTCGAGCGCCTGCTCGAGACGGGCACGCGGCAGGATCAGGTCGGCCATCGAGGCCACCTCGAGGCCGTCGAAGCGCCGGGTGTACTCCACCAGCGCCGCGTCGCCGCGCTCGCGCACCGCCTGGATGATTTCCAGCACCCGGCCGTTGACCGCCTCGTCGGAGACGCTTTCCCAGCTCAGCAGATGGTCCAGATGACGCGCGAAATCCGGATCGGCAGCGTTGAGTCGGCGGATGGCGATGGGAGCGGTCATGGTGGAGCCTCGTGAACTGTCGCGAAAACCTGTCTGGATGTGCGCCGCCTGGCGGCGGGCGGCCTGGGCCGGGCACCGTCGCCCTGCCGGCGATGGTGAGCGGCGCCCGCTAGATTACCAAGGCTGCCGCACCGGCAGCGGAGAAATATTGGCTATCGGAGACATAGCCGCGCGTTGGCGTTCTCAGGCCTGCCTGCGCTCGACGGCCTCGCGCAGGGTGTCGATCAGGGCCTGGATGCGCGCGTGCTGCATTTTCATCGAAGCCTTGTTGACGATCAGCCGGGAGCTGATGGTGGCGATCAGTTCCTGCGGCTCCAGACCGTTGGCGCGCAGGGTGTTGCCGGTATCGACCACGTCGATGATCTTGTCGGCCAGCCCCACCAGCGGCGCCAGCTCCATCGAGCCGTACAGCTTGATGATGTCGACCTGGCGGCCCTGCTCGGCGTAGTAGCGCTTGGCGACGTTGACGAACTTGGTCGCCACCCGCAGGCGCCGGCGCGGCTCCGGGACCCCGACCTTGCCGGCGGTCATCAGCTTGCACTTGGCGATCTTCAGGTCCAGCGGCTCGTACAGCCCCTGCCCGCCGAACTCCATCAGCACGTCCTTGCCGGCGACGCCGAGGTCCGCCGCGCCCTGTTCGACGTAGGTGGGCACGTCGGTGGCGCGCACGATCAGCAGGCGCACGTCGTCCTGGGTGGTGGGGATGATGAGCTTGCGGCTCTTGTCCGGATCTTCGGTCGGCTCGATGCCGGCCGCGGCGAGCAGCGGCAGCGTGTCGTCGAGAATGCGACCCTTCGACAGGGCGATGGTGAGCATGGGATGTCCTTCGGTTCGGCGCCCGGCAGCGGGCGAAGCATTCGGCCGGCGCCGCGCATGCGGGCCGGCCGACACGGGATCGGATCAGCCCGGAACCCGGCGAATCTTCGCGCCCAGCAGCTGCAGCTTTTCCTCGATGCACTCGTAGCCGCGGTCGATGTGGTAGATGCGGTCGATCAGCGTGTCGCCCTCGGCCACAAGGCCGGCGATGACCAGGCTGGCCGAGGCGCGCAGGTCGGTGGCCATGACCGGCGCGCCCTTGAGGTGCGGCACGCCGGTGACGATGGCGGTGTTGCCCTCGACGAGGATCTGCGCGCCCATGCGGTTCATCTCGTAGACGTGCATGAAGCGGTTCTCGAACACCGTCTCGATCACCGTGCCGGTGCCTTCGGCGATGGCGTTGAGCGAGATGAACTGCGCCTGCATGTCGGTGGGGAACGCCGGATAGGGCGCGGTGCGTACGTTCACCGCGCGCGGCCGGTTGCCCTTCATGTCCAGCTCGATCCAGTTGCTGCCGGTGCTCAGGCTGGCGCCCGCTTCCTCGAGCTTGTGCAGCACGGCCTCGAGGATGGTCGGATCGGTGTCCTTGAGCTTGACGCGGCCGCCGGTGGCCGCCGCGGCGACCAGGTAGGTGCCGGTCTCGATGCGGTCCGGCATCACGCTGTAGCGGCCGCCGCCGAGGCGCTTGACGCCGTCGATGGTGATGGTCGCGGTGCCGGCGCCGGAGATGTTCGCGCCCATGGCGTTGAGGAAGTTGGCCAGGTCCACCACTTCCGGCTCGCGCGCGGCGTTTTCCAGCACGCTGCGGCCGTTGGCCAGGGCCGCGGCCATCATGATGTTCTCGGTGCCGGTGACGCTCACCGTATCGAAGAAGAAGTGCGCCCCGCGCAGGCCGCCGGCCGGCGCCCGGGCCTTGATGTAGCCGCCCTCCACCTCGATCTGTGCGCCCATGGCCTCGAGGCCGCGGATGTGCAGGTCCACCGGCCGCGAGCCGATGGCGCAGCCGCCTGGCAGCGCGACTTCCGCCTCGCCGAAGCGGGCGACCATCGGGCCGAGCACGAGGATCGACGCGCGCATGGTCTTGACCAGCTCGTAGGGCGCGACCAGCGTGCGGATGGTGCTGGCGTCCACTTCGACGGAGAGCTTCTCGTCGATCACCGGCTGCACGCCCATGCGCCCGAACAGCTCGATCATGGTGGTGATGTCGTGCAGGTGCGGCAGGTTGCAGACGGTCACCGGGGTGTCGGCGAGCAGCGTCGCGGCGAGGATGGGCAGCGCGGAGTTCTTCGCGCCGGAGATGCGGATTTCGCCATCGAGACGAATGCCGCCGGTGATGATCAGTTTGTCCATCGGATTCCCGTAGCCCGCAGGCTGCAAGCTCTCATAGAGAAGGAGGGCCCGACGATGCCTCGCATCGCCGGGCGCCGGGTCGTATCGAGGGGCGACGCCTTATGCGCGCCCGGCCCACTCGCTGCGACTGAAGAATTTCATGGTCACCGCATGGATGCTGCCGTCGGCGATCCACGGGTTGAGGTGAGCATAGATCTGCTGCTGGCGCTTGACCGGACTCAGCCCGGCCAGTTCGTCGCTGATGACGTTCAGCTGGAAGTTGCAGCCCTCGCCTTCCACTTCCACCTGGGCTCCCGGCAGCTTCTGCTCCAGGAGGCTTTTCACTTCTGCGGCCTGCATGTTCAACCTCGTTCGGCGCCTGTGCGCACGGGCCGGCCATCATACAAAAAAGCCGCGGAGCTGCGAACCCCGCGGCCTCGCCGGCCGATGAGCACCCTGTCGCACCCAGGACTATACGATCGGCAGGATGCCGTCCAGGCCGCTGACCCTGGCGATGTCGCGCATGTCCGTGGGCAGCCCGCTGATCCGCGCCTCGCGCCCGAGCGCCCGAGCGTCGCGAACGAAGGCCAGCAGCAGGGACAGGCCGACGCTGCTGGATTTTTCCACGGCCGAACAGTCGATCACCAGCGGATCGCTCGGCGACTGGCCGAGCAGCGCGCGCCCCTGCTTGCGCAGGCCCGGACCGGTGCGATAGTCCAGCACGCCGGCCAGGCGCAGCTCGCCGGCGGCGCCGAGGGTCACCTGCGCGTCACTCATCGGCGCCCGCCTGCTGCGCGGCCGGCGTGTCCTTGGCGCGGGCGACCACTTCGGCCCAGCCGTCGATGGTGCGGTCGAGGTTGTTGCCGTTGCGCTGCATGGCGTCGGCGAACTGGTCGCGGAACAGCTTGCCGATGTTGATGCCGTTGATGATGACGTTGCGCACCATCCACTGCCCGCCGATGTTGGTCATGGTGTAGGAGACCGGGTAGACGGTACCCTGCCGGTCGACCACTTCCATGCCGACGCTGGTGCGCTCCGGGTCCTGCTTGCCGCTGGGCGGCAGCACGCGGATCTGCTGGTTGTCGTATTCGAGCAGCGCGTTGCCGTAGAACTGCATCAGGCTGCGCTTGAAGTTCTCCTGGAAGCGCTGCATCTGCTCGGGGTTCGCCTGACGCGAGTACTTGACCGTCATGATGCTGCGCGAGATGCCTTCGGCGTCCACCACCGGGCCGAGGATCCGGTTCAGCGCGTCGTAGAAGGCCGAGGGGTTCTGCCTGTACTGCTCCTTGTTGGCCTTGAGGTCCTCGAGCAGTTCGTCGGTGGTCTGCTGGATCACCTGATGGGCGCTGGGCGCCGCCTGGGCCCACAGCGGCAGGATCGCGATCAGCACCAGCAGGCCGCGACGCAGGAGGTTGGTCATCTGTATTCTCCTCATTCCTTGTTAACTGAATTGAGCAGGAATTTGCCGATCAGTTCTTCGAGCACCAGCGACGATTGGGTATCGCGGATGGTGTCGCCGTCGGCGAGCATCTCTTCCTCGCCGCCCACGCTGATGCCGATGTACTTTTCCCCGAGCAGGCCGGCGGTGAGGATCAAGGCGGTGGAGTCGACCGGCAGGATGTCCACGTCCTGGTCGATGTCCATGGTCACCCGCCCGGTGTAGCTGTCGCGGTCGAGATCGATCGCCGTGACCTTGCCAATGGTCACGCCGGCCATGGTGACCCTCGAGCGCACGCTCAGGCCGGCGATGTTGTCGAAGTAGGCGTAGAGCCGGTAGGTGTCGGAATGACCGACGCTGAGCCCGCTGACGCGCAGCGACAGCAGCAGCAGCGCCAGCAGCCCGGCCAGCAGGAACAGGCCGACACCGATTTCCAGGGTGCGGATGCGCATCAGAAGTCTCCAAACATCAAAGCGGTCAGAATGAAATCGAGGCCCAGCACGGCGAGCGAGCCGTAGACGACGGTCCGGGTGGTCGCGCGGCTGATCCCCTCGGAGGTGGGCTCGCAGTCGTAGCCCTGGAACACGGCGATCCAGGTCACCACCAGGGCGAACACCAGGCTCTTGATCACGCCGTTGAGCACGTCGGACGTGAAGCTCACGCTGTTCTGCATGTTCGACCAGAACGACCCCTCGTACACGCCGAGCCAGTCGACCGCGACCATGGCGCCGCCCCAGATGCCGACCACGCTGAAGATCATGGTCAGCAGCGGCAACGAGATGAAGCCGGCCCACAGGCGCGGAGCGATGACGTACTTGAGCGGGTCGACGCCAATCACCTCCAGGCTCGACAGCTGCTCGGTGGCCTTCATGTTGCCGATTTCCGCCGCCAGCGCCGAGCCGGCACGGCCGGCGAACAGCAGCGCGGTCACCACCGGGCCGAGTTCGCGCAGCAGGGTCAGCGCGATCATCTGGCCGACCGCCTGCTCCGAGCCGTAGTTGCTGAGGATGCTGTAGCCCTGCAGCGAGAGCACCATGCCGATGAAGATGCCGGACACCACGACGATGGCCAGCGACAGCACGCCCACCGAGTAGAGCTGGCGGACCAGCAGGCCCAGGGCGTCGCCGATGCCGCCGCGGCCGAACAGCGCATGCCCGAGGAACAGCACCGAGCGCCCCAGCGCCGCGACCACGTCGAGGCCGGCGCGGCCGAGCAGGCGAACACGCTCGAGCGGCGAATGCCTACGCATGCTCACCTCCGAGCAGATCGCGGGCGTAGTCGCCCGCGGGGAAATGGAAGGGCACCGGGCCGTCGGCCAGCCCCTGCATGAACTGACGCAGGCGCGGGTTATCCGAGTCCCTGAGCTGCTCCGGCGTGCCCTGCCCGAGCACCTGCGAATCGCCCACCACATAGATGTAGTCGGCGATGCTCGCGGTCTCGGCGAGGTCGTGCGACACCACGATGCTGGTGATGCCCAGCGCATCGTTGAGCAGACGGATCAGGCGTACCAGCACGCCCATCGCGATCGGGTCCTGTCCGGCGAAGGGCTCGTCGTACATGAGGATCTGCGGGTCCAGCGCGATCGCCCGGGCCAGCGCCACGCGACGCTTCATGCCGCCGGACAGCTCGTCCGGCATCAGTTCCACGGCACCGCGCAGACCGACCGCCTGGAGCTTCATCAGAACAATGTCACGAATCATTTCATCGGGCAGTTCGGTGTGCACCCGCAGCGGAAAAGCCACGTTCTCGAACACGTCGAGATCGGTGAACAGCGCGCCGCTCTGGAACAGCACGCCCATCTGCTTGCGCAGGTCGAACAGCTCGCTGCGCGACAGTGACGGCAGGTTGTGCCCGGCCACCCAGACCTCGCCGCTGGCCGGCTTCAACTGGGCCGCGATCAGCCGCAGCAGCGTCGTCTTGCCGCTGCCGGAGGGGCCCATGATGGCGGTAACCTTGCCGCGGGGAATGCATATGTCGACACGGTCGAAGATAGTCCGCTCGCCGCGCTTGAAGGTCACCTGCTTCAGCTCGACGGCGTAGGGATTGGCGCTCATCGTTTCTCCTTGAAGACCCGAGAGGAGACGCCAGGCGTGGCCGCCAGGACACGTCTGCCACCGGGCTCGGAACGAGCGGCGCACTATAGCACCGTGCCGTCCGGCTCCAAACCGGAACGCCCGGGCCGGCGCATTCGATCTGTAAGGCGATGTGCGATTGCCGCTATAATCAGCCCCTTTTTCAGCCAGACCCCCGCCATGAACCAACGCCGCCAACTGATCGAATCCGCCCAGCGCACCATCCGCATGGAACTGGACGCGGTCGAACAGCTGAAGAGCCGCATCGACGACGACTTCGTCCGCGCCTGCGAACTCATTCTCGCCAGCAAGGGACGGGTCGTCGTGCTCGGCATGGGCAAGTCCGGGCACGTCGGCAACAAGATCGCCGCCACCCTGGCGAGCACCGGCACTGCCGCCTTCTTCGTCCACCCGGCCGAGGCGAGCCATGGCGACATGGGCATGATCACCAAGGATGACGTGGTGCTGGCCCTGTCCAACTCCGGCAGCACCAGCGAGATCGTGACCCTGCTGCCGCTGATCAAGCGCCTGGGCATCACCCTGATCAGCATGACCGGCAACCCCGATTCGGTCCTGGCCAAGGCCGCCATCGTGAACCTCGATGCCAGCGTGTCGGTCGAGGCCTGCCCGCTGAACCTGGCGCCCACCTCCTCGACCACTGCGGCCCTGGTGCTCGGCGACGCGCTGGCCATCGCCCTGCTCGAGGCGCGCGGTTTCACCGCCGAGGATTTCGCCTTCTCGCATCCGGGCGGCGCGCTCGGCCGGCGCCTGCTGCTCAAGGTCGAGAACGTCATGCACACCGGCGAACGCCTGCCGCACGTGCAGCGCGGCACGCCGCTGCGCGCCGCGCTGCTGGAGATGACCCGCAAGGGCCTGGGCATGACCGTGGTCCTGGAGAGCGACGGCCGCCTGGCCGGAGTGTTCACCGACGGCGACCTGCGCCGGACCCTGGACAGGGGCGTCGACGTGCGCGACGCGGTCATCGACGACGTCATGACCGCGCACGGCAAGACGGCGAGTGCCGAGATGCTCGCCGCCGAGGCGCTGAAGATCATGGAAGACAACAAGATCAGCGCCCTTGTGGTGGTCGACGAAACGGACCGCCCGGTCGGCGCGCTCAACATGCACGACCTGCTGCGCGCCGGGGTGATGTGATGGATGCCGACCTGCTCGAACGCGCACGCAACGTCCGCCTGGCGATCTTCGACGTCGATGGCGTGCTCACCGACGGCCGCCTGTACTTCCTCGTCGACGGCAGCGAATTCAAGACCTTCAACACGCTCGACGGCCACGGCATCAAGATGCTGATCCGGTCCGGCGTGCGCACCGCGATCATCAGCGGCCGCAAGACCCCGGTGGTCGAGCGCCGCGCTGCCAACCTGGGCATCCAGCACCTGTACCAGGGGCGCGAGGACAAGATCGTCGTGGTCGAGGAACTGCTCGGCCAACTGGGCCTCGATTATTCACAGGTCGCCTATCTCGGTGACGACCTGCCGGATCTGCCGGTGATCCGCCGCGTCGGCCTGGGCATGGCGGTCGCCAACGCCGCCGCCTTCGTTCGCCGCCACGCCCATGGAGTCACCGAGGCACGTGGCGGCGAAGGCGCCGCACGGGAATTCTGCGAACTGATCATGCAGGCCCAGGGCACCCTCGAGCCCGCCCTGGCCGCCTACCTGTAGAGGCAACATGCTGCGCCGACTTCGTACTGCCCTGATCCTCGGTTGCATCGCCGCCCTGCTGGTGGCGGTGGGCTATTGGAACATCCGCCCGGAAAGCTTCATGCGCACGCCGGTCGAACGGGTCGCCGAGCAGCCCGAGATCGACTTCTACGCGACCGGCACGCGCACGGTGAAGTACCAGCCGGACGGCCAGCGCCAGTACGTGCTGACCGCGGAGAGGGTCGAGCACATCCTCGCCACCGAGGTCAGCCTGCTGACCTCCCCGGACCTGCTGCTGTACCGCGGCACGCCGCAGCCCTGGCACGTCAGCAGCGTGCGCGGAGAAGTCTCCCCGGACGGCAGCGAAGTCGAGCTGATCGACCAGGTCAGGGTCGAGCGCACCGACGCCAAGGGCCGCACCACACTGCTCACCACCAGCCGCATGACCGTGTTCCCCGATCGGGAATATGCGCAGACCCGCCAAGCCGTTAGAATCGCGGCGGCCAACGGCGTGACCACGGCGACCGGGATGGAAGCGTATCTAAACGACGGCAGAATGCTCCTGCTGTCCAACGTAAGAGGCCAGCATGAGGTTCGTTAACCCCCTTCCCCTTCTTCTCGGCATCGGCGCGCTGCTGGCCAGCGCGGCGAGCTGGGCGCTGCCCGAGGATCGCAACCAGCCGATCCGGGTCCAGGCCGACACCGCCGAACTCGACGACCGCCAGGGCGTCGCCGTCTACCGTGGCGACGTGGTCATCACCCAGGGGACGCTGAAGATCACCGGCAACCAGGTGACCATCACCCAGGACGCCAACGGCGACGTCGAGGTCTTCACCGCCGTCGGCAAGCCCGCCTACTACGAGCAGAAGCCGGCCGTGGACAAGCCGATCGTCAAGGCCTACGGCCTGACCATCCAGTATTTCGCCGAGAACGAGCGCATCGTGCTGATCGACCAGGCGCGGGTGGTGCAGGAAGGCAACACCTTCGAGGGCGAGAAGATCGTCTACGACACGCAGCGCCAGATCGTCAACGCCGGGCGCGCCACCGACACCCAGGTCACCACGCCGCGACCGCGCGTGGACATGGTCATCCAGCCGAGAAACCGCGGCCAGGAAGCAGGGCAGAATCCCTGATGGCGATACTGAAAGCGCAACACCTGGCCAAGAGCTACAAGGGCCGTCAGGTCGTCCGGGACGTCAGCCTCTCGATCGAAAGCGGCCAGATCGTCGGCCTGCTGGGCCCCAACGGCGCCGGCAAGACCACCTGCTTCTACATGATCGTCGGCCTGGTGGCGGCCGACCAGGGCCGCGTGCTCATCGACCAGAGCGACGTCACCCACCTGCCCATGCACGGCCGTGCCCGCGCCGGCATTGGCTACCTGCCGCAGGAAGCGTCGATCTTCCGCAAGCTGAGCGTGGCCGACAACATCATGGCCATCCTCGAGACGCGCAAGGACCTGAACCACGCCGGCCGCCTGCAGGAGCTCGAATCGCTGCTGCAGGAATTCCACATCAGCCACATCCGCGACAACCAGGGCATGAGCCTGTCGGGCGGCGAACGGCGCCGGGTGGAGATTGCCCGGGCGCTGGCCACGGCCCCGAAATTCATCCTGCTCGACGAACCCTTCGCCGGAGTCGACCCGATCTCGGTGGGCGACATCAAGCAGATCATCCACCAGCTCAAGGCCAAGGGCATCGGCGTGCTCATCACCGATCACAACGTGCGCGAGACCCTCGACATCTGCGAAACGGCCTACATCGTCAACGCCGGCCAGCTGATCGCCGAAGGCGACTCGCAGACCATCCTGGCCAACCCGCTGGTCAAGGACGTCTACCTCGGCCACGACTTCCGCCTGTGACTTTTTACCGTCACCTCCGCCAGGGGGGTCTAGGCAAAGGCTTGTTTTCCGGGCATATAATTTGCTTCCTGTCGGCGCCCAAGGGCGTCAGAAGTCGGATCCGGCGAGCTGCGCTGGTCAACTAGGTTCCAAGATCCTGCCATGAAACCATCGCTAGTCCTGAAGATGGGCCAGCAGCTGACGATGCCCCCCCAGCTGCAACAGGCCATTCGATTGCTCCAGCTGTCCACCCTGGACCTCCAGCAGGAAATCCAGGAAGCCCTCGAATCGAACCCGATGCTCGAGCGCCAGGAGGACGGCGAGGATTTCGACACCAGCGACCCCATGGCCGACTCGGCCGAAAAAGGCATTGAAACCGCCACGGCCAGCAACCAGGAGAGCACCTACGAGGAGCCGACGCACAGCGCCGAGAGCCTCGAGGATGGCCAATGGAACGAAAGCATTCCCAACGAGCTGCCGGTCGACACCGCCTGGGAAGACGTCTACCAGACGAGCGCCAGCAACCTGCCGAGCAGCGATGACGACGAGTGGGACTTCACGGCCCGTACCTCCTCCGGCGAAAGCCTGCAGTCGCACCTGCTCTGGCAGCTGAACCTGGCGCCGATGAGCGACACCGACCGCGTCGTCGCAATGACCCTGATCGACTGCATCAACGACCAGGGCTATCTCGAGGAAACGCTCGAGGAAGTCCACGCCTCGCTCGATCCCGAACTGGAGGTCGAACTCGATGAAATCGAGGTGGTGCTGCGCCGCATCCAGCAGTTCGAGCCCGCCGGGGTCGGCGCCCGCGACCTGCGCGAGTGCCTGCTGCTGCAACTGCGCCAGCTGCCGGCCGATACGCCTTGGCTGGAAGAAGCCGAGCGTCTGGTGCGCGACCACCTGGACGTGCTCGGCAACCGCGACTATAGCCTGCTGATGCGGCGGATGAAGCTCAAGGAAGACGAGCTGCGGCAGATCATCGAACTGATCCAGACCCTCAACCCCCGGCCCGGCTCGCAGATCGAATCCAGCGAGCCGGAGTACGTCGTCCCCGACGTCATCGTGCGCAAGCACAACGATCGCTGGCTGGTCGAACTGAACCAGGAAGCGGTCCCGCGGCTGCGGGTCAACGCCCAGTACGCCGGCTTCGTCAAGCGCGCCGATTCCAGCGCCGACAACACCTTCATGCGCAACCAACTGCAGGAAGCGCGCTGGTTCATCAAGAGCCTGCAGAGCCGCAACGAGACGCTGATGAAAGTCGCCACCCAGATCGTCGAGCACCAGCGCGGTTTTCTCGAGTACGGCGACGAGGCGATGAAGCCGCTGGTGCTGCACGACATCGCCGAGGCGGTGGGCATGCACGAGTCGACCATTTCGCGGGTCACCACGCAGAAATACATGCACACCCCGCGCGGCATCTACGAGCTCAAGTACTTCTTCTCCAGTCACGTCAGCACGTCCGAAGGCGGCGAGTGCTCCTCCACCGCGATCCGCGCGATCATCAAGAAACTGGTCGCCGCGGAAAATCAGAAAAAGCCGTTGAGCGATAGCAAGATCGCTGGTTTACTGGAGGCACAGGGCATACAAGTAGCCCGCCGCACCGTCGCCAAGTACCGCGAATCGCTGGGCATCGCGCCCTCGAGCGAACGCAAGCGGTTGATGTAGTCCGACCCTGCGGCGAGCAGGCCGAAGCGTTCGGCGGCAGGCCCTCGGGCCTGCCTCTCTGCACGTGGCAAGAAGGAGAAAGCAGCATGCAAGTCAACATCAGTGGACACCATCTGGTTGTGACAGACGCCCTGCGGGACTACATCGAAGACAAGTTCGATCGACTCCAGCGCCATTTCGACCGCATCATCAAGGTTCAAGTCATTCTCCAGGTCGACAAGGTCAAGCAGAAAATCGAGACCACCCTGCATGTCGCCGGCCGCGAAGTGGTGGCCAACGCCGAACATCAGGACATGTACGCGGCCATCGACCTGCTCACCGACAAGCTCGACCGCCAGCTGATCAAGCACAAGGAAAAGCAGCTCGACCGTCACCAGGGCGTGGTCGTTCGCTGACCCATCATGATCCGACTCGAAGACATCCTGACCCCCGGACGTTCCCAGGTGAACGTTCCGGGCGGCAGCAAGAAACGCGTACTCGAACAGATTGCCCGGCTGGTTTCCAAGGACCTGCCGGACCTCGACTCGCAACTCGTATTCGAAAGCCTCATCGCCCGCGAGAAGCTCGGCTCCACCGGCTTCGGCAACGGCATCGCCATTCCCCACTGCCGCCTCGCCGGCTGCCAGTCGCCGGTCAGCGCCGTGCTGCGCCTGGACGCGCCGGTCGACTTCGATGCCATCGATGGCATGCCGGTCGACCTGCTGTTCGTCCTGCTGGTGCCGGAAGCGGCCACCGACGAACACCTCGAACTGCTGCGCCAGATCGCCAGCATGCTCGACCGCAGCGAGGTGCGCGACCGCCTGCGCCAGGCACCGGACAGCGATCACCTGTTCCAGGTGGTGATCGACGCCCAGCGCGATTACTGAGGAGCCGGCCGTGCGCCTGGTCATCGTCAGCGGTCGCTCGGGTTCGGGCAAGAGCACGGCGCTCGACGTCCTGGAAGACAACGGCTTCTACTGCATCGACAACCTGCCGGCCGGGCTGCTGCCGGAACTCGCCGAACGGGCGCTGCTGCACACCGAGCTGCTGCACCCGCAGGTGGCGGTCTCCATCGACGCGCGCAACCTGCCGAGCCAGCTCAAGCGCTTTCCCGACCTGCTCGCCGAGGTGCGCGCGCGCCACATCCAGTGCCACGTGCTCTACCTCGACGCCGCCGATGAAACGCTGCTCAAGCGCTTCTCCGAAACCCGCCGACGACACCCGCTGACCAACGAGAACCGCTCGCTGGCCGAGGCAATCCATGACGAGGAAGCTCTGCTCGGGCCGATCGTCGACCTCGCCGACCTGAAGATCGATACCACCCACCTGAACCTCTACCAACTGCGCGACACCCTCAAGCTGCGGCTGTTGAACACGCCGGAGCCGGGTACCGCATTCCTCATCGAATCGTTCGGCTTCAAGCGCGGCATGCCAGTCGATGCCGACCTGGTATTCGACGTGCGCTGCCTGCCCAATCCGTACTGGAAGGCGGACCTGCGCGAGCATTCCGGGCTGGATCAGCCCGTGATCGATTACCTGGCCGCCCAGGACGAGGTGGAGGAACTGTTTCAGGACATCCACGCCTATCTCGCCAAGTGGCTGCCGCGCTACGCGGCCAGCAACCGTGCCTATGTCACGGTGGCCATCGGCTGCACCGGCGGCCATCATCGCTCGGTCTATCTGGCCGAGCGCCTCGGCGAGGCACTCAGGGGACGGCTCAAGAACCTTCAGGTACGCCACCGGGACCTCAGCTAGGACACCTGCAATGCCTTCCTGCGAAGTACTGATCATCAACAAGCTGGGGCTGCACGCCCGAGCTGCCGCCAAGTTCGTGGGCGTGGCGTCCCGCTACCCGTGCGAGGTGCGCGTCGGCCGCTCGCAGGACTGCCTGGTCGACGGCAAGAGCATCATGGCGGTGATGATGCTCGCCGCCAGCAAGGGCACCACGCTGCACCTGCACACCACCGGCGAAAACGAAGACGAGGCCCTGGACGCGCTCACCGCGCTGATAGCCGACTACTTCGAGGAAGGCGAATGAGCTGCGGGCGCTGAAACCGCCGAGCCCGGAGTGCCTTCGCTCGAGGACGAGACGAACATGCCGGCAGTCCGGCCGCTACGCCGCGGGGGCTCATGCCTGAGCCCACCTACCAACCCAGCCCCGTATCCAGCCCCATCATCAGGCAGAAGCCGGCCAGCACTCCCAGACTGGCCGACATGCCGTGCGCAGTCCGGTGAGCCTGCGGCACGATCTCGTGAACCACCGCGAACAGCATCGCGCCCGCAGCGAACGCCAGCCCCCAGGGCAGCAGCATGTTGGAAATGCCGACCAGCCAGGCGCTGATCACCGCGGCCAGCGGCTCCACCAGCCCCGAGGCGGCACCTATCGCCACCGCCTTGCCGCGTCCCATACCGGCGCTCGCCAGGACCAGGGCGACGATCATGCCTTCCGGCACGTCCTGCAGGGCGATGCCCAGCGCCAGTTGCCGCGCGTCCTCGAGCGAGGCGACGGTAGCCACGCCGACCGCCATGCCCTCCGGCACGTTGTGCAGGACGATGGCCACCACGAACAGCAGTACCCGTGCCATCCGCGTCTCGTCCTCGCTCGCCGACGGTCTCGACGACAGCACCGGCAGCAGGCGTCCGCCGGCGAACAGGCCGCCCGCCCCGAGCAGCAGACCGGCGACCATCAGCAGGCTGGCCTGCCAGGCCTGGTAACCTTGCCCACGGGCCGCCTCCAGGCCGGGCATCAACAGCGAGAACGCCGTGGCTGCGAGCATCACCCCGCCGCCGAAACCCAGCATCGCCGCCTCGGTGCGCGCACTGATGACTCGCACGAACAGCACCGGGATCGCGCCCAGCGCGGTACCGACGGCACACAGCAGGCCGCCCTGCAGCGCCAGGCCGATGACCGGATCGACGCTGCTTTCGTGGAACTCGACGATACGTTCGAACAACAGCGCGACGCCAAGCAGCAGTACCAGCGAGCCCAGCGCCTGGCGCAACAGGCGGAACTGGGCGGAACCGAAAGCCAGCATGGAAGATCCTTTCGCCGCTCAGCCCAGCGCCCGACGGTAGCGGCGCGCCACTTCCTGCCAGTCGATCACGTTGTAGAACGCGCCGATGTATTCCGGCCGACGGTTCTGGTAACGCAGGTAATAGGCATGTTCCCAGACATCCAGGCCGAGGATCGGCGTGTTGCCTTGCATCAGCGGGCTGTCCTGATTGCCGGTGCTTTCCACCTTCAGATTTCCCGTGCGGGTCACGCAGAGCCAGGCCCAGCCGCTGCCGAAACGGGTCAGTGCCGCCTGAGTGAAGGCCTCCTTGAACGCGGCGAAACCACTCAGCTCGCGATCGATGGCCGCCGCCAGCTCACCCTCCGGCTCGCCGCCGCCAGTCGGCGACATGACCGTCCAGAACAGCGAATGGTTGGCATGGCCGCCGCCATTGTTGATCACCGCGGTGCGCTTGGCGGCGGGCAGTTCGTCGAGCCGTCGCAGCAGGTCCTCGACAGGCAACTCGGCCAGGGGATGCCCTTCGAGAGCCGCGTTGAGGTTGTTGACGTAGGTCTGGTGATGCTTGCTGTGGTGAATCTCCATGGTCTGCGCATCGATGTGCGGCTCGAGCGCATCGTAGGCATAGGGCAACGCAGGCAACTGATAGCTCATGACTCGTCCTCTTTAGTGGTAGTCGCGCGGTTTCGCTCGGGCGTCGGCCAGGCGGTCCCGGGCCGGTTTCGCCAGCAGGGCATCGCAGCGTGGAGAGAAACCCTGCTCGGTGGTGAAACTCAGCAGGGCGACGTAGGTCTCCCGGCTGTGGCGCAAAGCCGCCTGCCGCAGGCCCTCGCCCAGGTGCGGATCGGCCATGCTGCGCAGCAGGCGCTCGTGACAGGCGCACAGGTACTCCGCGCTCTCCTCCGGCTGGCCGAGGCGCAGGTGCAGGTCGGCCAGGTTGTGGTGGGAGACCACCAGCGCGGCCACCGCCTCGTCGGCATCGGGCCAGCGCTCGAACAAGGTCAGGGCCAAGGCCAGTGCCTGCAGATAGAGCTCGCGGGCCTCGACCCAGTCGCCGAGCTGGAAATGACGATTGCCCGCAGCGATCATGTCCTTCCAATGCTCCACGGATGCACCTCCTCGCCCAGCTGGGCGTCATGCGCGCCGGCAATGGCCCGGCACCCTTCGGGAAATGTCAAAGGCCGCCGGCGGTGAGCTTCTCCGGGTCGAGCAGACGCTCCAGCTGGGGGCGATCGAGGTCGGTGTGCTCCAGCGCCACATCGACTATCGGCCGCCCTTCGCGGTAGGCCTGCTTGGCGATTTCCGCCGCCTTCAGGTAGCCGATCACCGGGTTCAATGCGGTGACCAGGATCGGGTTGCGTCCCAGCGCCTCGCGCAGCCTGGCGTCGTTGACCTTGAAGGTGGCGATCGCGCGGTCCGCCAGCAGCCGGCTGGTGCTGGCGAGCAGCTGGATGCTGCCCAGCAGGTTGTGCGCCAGCACCGGCAGCATCACGTTCAGCTCGAAATTGCCGGACTGCCCGGCGATGACGATGGCGGCGTCGTTGCCGATCACCTGGGCGGCGGCCATGGCGGTGGCCTCGGGGACCACCGGGTTGACCTTGCCGGGCATGATCGACGAGCCGGGCTGCAACGCCTCCAGTTCGATCTCGGCAAGGCCTGCCAGGGGGCCCGAGTTCATCCAGCGCAGGTCGTTGGCGATCTTCATCAGCGACACCGCGGTGGTCTTGAGCTGGCCGGAGAGCGCCACGGCGGTGTCCTGCGAACCGATCAGGGCGAAGAAGTTCTGCCCGGGGGTGAAGCCTTGGCCGGTCAGGCCGTTCAGTTCCTGGCAGAAACGCTCGGCGAAGCGCGGATGGGCATTGACCCCGGTGCCTACCGCCGTGCCACCCTGGGCCAGGCCGAGCAGGCTCGGCAGCAGCGCCTGCAGATGCCGGATGTCGGCCTGGATCTGCGCGGCCCAGCCATCGAGCACCTGGCTCATGCGTACCGGCATCGCATCCATCAGGTGGGTGCGGCCGGTCTTGACGTAGGGCTGCACCGCCAGGGATTTCTCGCACAGCGTCTGCAGCAGGTGGCCGAGCGCCGGCAGCAGCTGTTCGCTGAGCTCCAGCACGGCACTGACGTGGATGGTGGTCGGGATGATGTCGTTGCTGCTCTGCCCGCAGTTGACGTGATCGTTGGGGCTGACCGGCTCGCCGAGCCGGTTGCTGGCCAAGGTGGCGATCACCTCGTTGGCGTTCATGTTGGTGCTGGTGCCGGAGCCGGTCTGGAACACATCGACCGGGAAGTGCTGGATGAAGTCACCCTCCAGCAGTTGCTGACAGGCGCCGACGATGGCGTCGCCGATGGCCGGGCCGAGCTGCTCCAGATCGACGTTGGCACGCGCCGCGGCGGCCTTGGCGAGGATCAGCGAACGGATGAACGGCACCGGCATGCGCAGGCCGCTGACCGGGAAATTCTCCACCGCACGCTGCGTTTGCGCGCCGTACAGGGCGTCGGCCGGCACGGCCAGCTCACCCATGCTGTCGCGCTCGAGACGGGTTTCACTCATGGCGTTTTCCTTCCGGTTCCAGATAAGGGAATGAGGGGACCAGCTCGGTCACCGCCAGTTGCCGGCAAAGCAGGCTCAGGCGGCACTGCTGCGCCTCGCTGCAAGCCAGGGACTCGAGCTCGCGCAGCGGGCGGTAGGCGTGGTCGAGACACAGGCAGCGCCAGTGCCAGGGCAAGGCATGGTCGTGCGCCGTATCCAGCAGCAGGCGGAAGGTGGTTTCAGCGGCACGCCAGGGCGTGAGCTGACCATGGCGTACCAAGGCCCGGCTCTGCGCCATGAAACACGCGATCAGCTGCGGGTCGTCGACCGTCAGGGCACAGCGAATCCTGAGCTTCAGGCGGTGCCAGCGATCGAGGGATGTGGGTCGGTCCGATGGGCAGCGCAAAGATTGGCCTCCGATAATTGATAATCATTATTATTGGATAATCAATCTCGAGACAAGCCGGTTCTCGGCCATCCGTCATTTTCGTTTCGGAATCGGCAATGGCCGCGGGCTGGATGGGTCCGAAGCGCGGGTGCGCCGGGCGTCAGCCCGCCGAGATACAACGGAGCGGTGTCTGGTGGGCTGAAGCCCACCCTACGGCAGTTCGTTTTCGTGAGTGGGCGGATTCTCGTAGGGCGAGCCGAGCGGCGCTCCGCTTCAGCCCACCCAGGTGCACGGGACTGGACGCCACACGCCATGGCGCCTGCCACCGGGCTCCCGCGCCGGGGCACCTTGCGCGCCCCGATGGGTCACCTCATCGTGCTCAGCTGCCGGCGACGGTCATGCGCTCGATCAGCACCGAGCCCGAGTGGATGCTGCTGCGCCGTTCCACGTCCGAGCCGACCGCCAGGATCTGGCGGAACATGTCCCTGAGGTTGCCGGCGATGGTCACCTCCTGCACCGGAAACTGGATCTCGCCGTTCTCCACCCAGTAGCCGCCGGCACCACGGGAATAGTCGCCGGTCACCAGGTTCAGCCCCTGCCCCATCAGCTCGGTGACCAGCAGCCCGCGCCCCATCCGCCGCAGCAGCGCGGCCTGGTCCTCGTCCCCGTGGCTGACGAACAGGTTGTGCACGCCGCCGGCGTTGGCGGTGCTCGGCAGCCCGAGCTTGCGTCCCGAGTAGGTGCTCAGCGCATAGGACAGCAGGCGCCCGTGCTCGACGAAGGGCTTGGCGTAGGTCGCCAGGCCGTCGCTGTCGTAGCCGGCGCTGGCCAGGCCGCGGGGGATGTGCGGGCGTTCGTCGAGGGTCAGCCACTCGGGGAACAGTGTCTGGCCGATCGCGCCTTCGAGGAACGACTGCTTGCGGTAGAGGTTGCCGCCGGAAATGGCCGCGAGGAAATGGCCGAACAGCCCGGTCGCCAGTTCGGCGGAGAACAGCACCGGCACCTCGCAGGTGGGCACCGGGCGCGCGCCCAGGCGCTTCACCGAGCGTTCGGCCGCCCGCCGGCCGATGCTCGCGGGGCTGGCCAGCTCCTCGCCGACGCGGCTGACGTCGTAGAAGTAGTCGCGCTGCATCTGCCCGTCGGCCTCGGCGATCATCACGCAGCTCAGGCTGTGCCGGGTGCTGCAGTAGCTGCCGATGAAGCCGTTGCTGTTGCCGTAGGCACGGCAGCCCCGGTGGGTGTTGAGGCTGGTGCCGTCGGCGTTGCGGATGCGCGGATCGGTGTCGAACGCCGCCGCTTCGCATTCGAGGGCCAGTTCGATGGCCCGCTCGGGCGTCACCGCCCAGGGGTGGAAGAGTTCGAGATCGGGCAGGCCGCGGGCCATCAGCTGCGGATCGGCCAGCCCGGCGTACTCGTCCTCGGAGGCGTGCTGGGCGATCGCCAGGGCGGCGGCCACCGTCTCGCGGATGTCCTCGTCGCTGCTGCCGGTGGTGCTCGCCGAGCCCTTGCGCTGGCCGACGTACAGGGTGATGCCGAACCCTTGGTCGCGGTTGAATTCGACCGTCTCCACCTCGCGCTGGCGCACCGTGGTGGACAGCCCCTGCTCCATGGAGACCGACACTTCACTGGCGGTGGCGCCCTGCCGGCGCGCCTCGTCGATGATGCGCGCCACCTTCTCCTGCAGCGCAGCCTGCCCTTCGGGACCGATCGCCTCTACTTCGCTCATAACCTCTCCAGTCTGCTGAACCCCGGCCCGGCGTACGCGGCGGCGACGCCCGGTGCCGAGGCTGCTGTTATCATGGCGGCGTTTCCTACTGGACCGTCCCCATGTCTGATTTCTCCGACGCCGATGCCTTCGACGAAAAAAGCAAATCCCAGGTCAAGCGCGAGCTGCATGCGCTGCAGGACCTCGGCGAACGCCTGACCACGCTCAAGCCCGACCTGCTCGAACGCCTGCCGCTGACCGACGCTCTGCGCAAGGCGCTGGAGGACGCGCCGAAGCACAAGGCCAACGTGGCGCGCAAACGCCACCGCCAGTACATCGGCCGGCTGATGCGCGACCAGGACGTCGACGCCATCCTCGCCCTCGTCGATCAGCTGGACGCCTCCACCCGCCAGTACAACGAGCGCTTCCACGCCCTGGAGCGCTGGCGCGACCGGCTCATCGGCGGCGGCGACAACGACCTCGAGGCCTTCGTCGGCGAATACCCCGAAGCCGACCGCCAGCACCTGCGCGCCCTGGTCCGCCAGGCCCAGCAGGAAGCCGCACGGGAAAAACCGCCGGCCGCCAGCCGCAAGATCTTCAAGTACATCCGCGAGCTGGACGAAGCCAAGCGTGGATTGCGTTAAAAGCGATAAAGCCGCTCGAGGCTGAAGGCTGGAGGCTGTACGCGAACCCGCCGCGCAGCCGTTCCTTCCAGCCTTCCAGCCTTCCAGCCTTCAGCGATTCTTCAGGCGCCGGTCCCCCCCACCGTTATCGCATCGATCTTCAGCGTCGGCTGCCCCACGCCCACCGGCACCGACTGGCCGTCCTTGCCGCAGGTGCCGACTCCGCTGTCCAGCGACAGGTCGTTGCCCACCATCGACACCCGCGTCATCACCTCCGGGCCATTGCCGATCAGGGTCGCGCCTTTGACCGGCGCGGTGACTTTGCCGTCCTCGATCAGGTAGGCCTCGCTGGTGGAGAAGACGAACTTGCCGCTGGTGATGTCCACCTGCCCGCCGCCGAGGCTGGCGCAGAAGATGCCCTTCTTCACCGAGGCGATGATTTCCGCCGGGTCGCTTTCGCCGGCGAGCATGTAGGTGTTGGTCATTCGCGGCATCGGCAGGTGCGCGTAGGACTCGCGCCGGCCGTTGCCGGTGGGCCTCACGCCCATCAGGCGTGCGTTGAGCTTGTCCTGCATGTAGCCCTTGAGCACGCCGTTCTCGATCAGGGTGGTGCACTGGGTCGGCGTGCCCTCGTCGTCGACGCTGAGCGAACCGCGGCGGTTGGCCAGGGTGCCGTCGTCGACGATGGTGCACAGCGACGAGGCCACCGGCTGGCCGATGCGCCCGCTGTAGGCCGAGCTGCCCTTGCGGTTGAAGTCGCCCTCCAGGCCATGGCCGACCGCCTCGTGCAGCAGCACGCCGGACCAGCCCGGGCCGAGCACCACCGGCAGCGTGCCGGCCGGCGCCGGTACCGCCTCGAGGTTGACCAGCGCCTGGCGCAGCGCCTCGCGGGCATAGCCCATGGCGCGGTCCTCGTCGAGGAAGAAGTCGTAGCCGGTGCGCCCGCCGCCGCCCTGGCCGCCGCGCTCGCGGCGGCCGTTCTGCTCGACGATCACGCTGACGTTGAAGCGCACCAGCGGGCGGATGTCGGCGGCCAGGTCGCCGTCCAGCCCGGCCACCAGCACGTGGTCCCAGACCCCGGCCAGGCTCACGGTGACCTGCTTGATGCGCGGATCGAGCGCGCGGGTGGCGGCGTCGATGCGTTTGAGCAGCTCGACCTTCTCCGCACGGCCGAGGCCTTCGAGCGGGTTGTCGGCCCGGTACAGCGGCGAAAAGCGTGCATCGTTCAGCACCGCGACCTGGCGCGACTCGCCGCTGCGGGCGATCGAGCGGGCGGCCACCGCGGCCTGGCGCAGCGCATCGGTGGTGATCGCGTTGCTGTAGGCGAAGCCGGTCTTCTCCCCTGACAGCGCGCGCACGCCGACGCCGCGCTCGAGGTGGAAGCCGCCCTCCTTGACGATGCCATCCTCCAGCACCCAGGACTCGGTGATCTGGTCCTGGAAATAGAGGTCGGCGGCGTCCACGCCCGGGCCGGCCAGCTCGCCGAGGAAGCCCGGCAGGTCGTCCAGGCCGAGCCCGGTGGGAGCCAGCAGGCGTTCGGTAACGGGTAACAGCAGTTCAGTCATGTCTACTCCGAAGTGCCGGCCAGATGCGGCACGGAAAAACGTCGGTGGCGCGCCACCGGCATGCGCTGGCGGATGGAGGCCTGTTCGGCGGCGTCGCGGGCCGCCACCAGTGCGCCCTCGCCCTCCGGCTGGGCGGCGACCAGCCGCCCCCAGGGATCGACGATCGCCGAATGCCCGTAGGTGCGGCGACCGCCGGGATGCTCGCCGGACTGCGCGGCCGCCAGCAGATAGCACTGGGTCTCGATCGCCCGTGCGCGCAGCAGTGCTTCCCAGTGCGCCGCGCCGGTCACCGTGGTGAATGCCGAAGGCGCGCTGATCAGCTCGGCACCGGCGGCGGCCAGAGCCACGTAGAGCTCGGCGAAGCGCAGGTCGTAGCAGACGCTCAGGCCCAGGCGGCCGACCGGCGTGTCGACGACTACCAGGCTATGACCCCGCGCGTAGTCGTCCGATTCCCGGTAGCGACCCCGGCTGTCGGCGACCTCGACGTCGAACAGGTGCAGCTTGTCGTAGCGCGCGACGCGTTCGCCGTGCGCGTCGTAGACCAGCGAGCAGGCGCGCGGCTTGCCCTCCGGCTCGTCATCGGCCGGCAGCGGCAGCGTCCCGGCGACGATCCACAGCTCGAGTTCGCGCGCGGTGCGCGCCAGCCAGGGCAGCACCGGCCCCTCGCCGCGGAGTTCGGCACGGCCGAGCGCGGCCAGGTCGGCGCGCCCCATGGCGGCGAAGTTCTCCGGCAGCACCGCCAGGCGCGCACCGCCGGCCGCCGCCTGCTCCAGCAGGCGACGGGCCTGCCGCAGGTTGGCGGCGACGTCCGCCTGGGTGTTCATCTGGATGACCGAAAGCGACATGGCGGGTCCGGGCTGGGCTCTGGGAAGCACCGGTTGGCCGGCGCACGAACCGCTAGCCTGCAGCAAAACGACCAACCCGCCTAGCCCGTCGCGGCGGATCGGGTCATTCGGCGGGCTTCTCGAACGGGCGGTCGAAGGTGATGCTCGGCGCCTGCCAGGGGCCCTCGACCCGGTACTGCACGCTGGCGAACCGCGCCACCCGGTCGCCGAGCAGCTTGTCGGCGATGAACAGCGCGCCGCCGATGGCCGGCGCGCCGGCGATGATCGCCGCCAGCGGCAGGTTGTTGCTCACCGGCAGGGTGACCAGCAACCGGGCGTCGATGCGGTCGCTGCGCATGTCCAGCGTGCCGTTGAGCTCGAGGTTGCTCGACGGGCCGGTCAGCGTCAGCGGCTCGCGGGTCCTGTAGACCCCCTCGGCGACGTCCAGCCGCCCGCGCACCCGGTCGTAGCTCAGGCCGCGGTCGAGCAGGTCGGAGAAATCCAGGCGCAGGCGGCGGCCGATGGAATTGAGGTTGAGCAGGCCGAATACCCGCAGCGCCTGAGCGCCGCCTTCCATTTCCACCAGTTGGCCCTCGCGCAACTGCGGCGACAGCGTGCCGGACAGCCGCTCGAGGCCGAACCAGGCCGGCGAGCCCGGCCAGCGGGCGTCAACGTCGAGCTGGAAGGCGCGACTCGTCACCGAGGGCTCCAGGCCCCAGGCGGCGAGCACCTCGGCCAGGTTCCCGCCCTGCAGGCGGCCGCGATACCAGCTCTGCCCGCCGCTCCAGCCGCCGCTGCCGCCGAGCTGCAGCCCGCGCAGCTGGAAGGCCAGGTCGCGGAACTCGACGCCGCCGCCCACCGGCCGCAGCTTCAGCGAACCGCCGCCGAGCAGCGCGTCACCCTGCAGCAGGCGCTCGACGCCGATGTCCAGCGCCGGCAACCCCGCCGGATCGACGCCGGCCAGGGGATCGGCGGTGCGCGGCGGCGCCGCCGGGTCCGCTTCCGGCAGGCGCAGGTGGCGGAGCGCGACGACGATGGGCTGGTCCGGCCGGTCGGCCAGCCGCAGCGTGCCGCCGACCCGCTCGCTGTCTAGCCCGACGCGCCAGGCCGCGCCCTCGCGCGTCAGCTGGACGTCCAGGTTTTCGATGGTCTGGCCGAAGCCGTCGAAGCGGTCGATCTGCAACCGCCCGGCGCGCAGCAGCGGCGCCTCCGCGGCGCCTGCGTTGCCATCGCCAGCGGCCGGCAGGTAGCGGGCCAGCGTCTCGCGCCAGGCGGCCCAGTCCAGCTGCGCGACGCGCCCGCGGACACGCACGCCGTCGCCGTCCGGCAGCACGGCGGCCGCGCCGCCAAGGCTCAGCTCGCCGCGCCCTTGCAGCGGGCGCTGCTCGGGCGCGGCGTAGGCGAGGCTGGCCAGCGCCGCCTGGGTCAGCTCGTAGTGCCGCTCGGGGCCTTGCAGGGTCATGCGGAACGAGCTGTCGCGCCGCTCCGAGGCCGGCTTGCCGAAGGGCGCCGGCAGGTCCACCGTCGCCCCCAGCAGCGAAGAGTGCACCCGCAATTCGCTGGCGGCACCGGCCAGTTCGAGCTGCAACTGGTACGGCAGCGTGCCGGACATCGGCTGCGGCCTGTCGAAGCCGAGCCAGCGGGTCAGGCGCTCGACCTCGATCTGCCCCTGCGCCTCGACGCGGCTGGCCGGCGCGCCGGCCTTGCCGGTGGCGACGATGCGCCCGCGCACCGGCTGCCCGAACGCCACCGCGCGCAGCGACTCGGCGGCCAGGCCGCGAGCGGTGTCGTACTGGAAGGCCCCGGCGATCTCGTCCAGTTGCAGCGCCGGCGTCGTCAGCTTCAGCTGCGCGCCCTCGGTCTCGAAACGGGCGACCACCTGCGGCGTGCCCTTGCCCAGCGGCAGGTCGAGGTCCAGCGTGCCGCTCAGCGGGCCGCTGGCGGACCAGCCGTCGAACACCTCGGCGGTGCCGATCGGCGCCTGCTGGAGGATCTGCAGGGCATCGCCCGCCGTGCCTTCGAGACGCCCGTTCAGCCGCAGCCGCGGCGTACGACCGTCGTGCGTGAGCGGTATTTCGGCATTGGCCTCGAGGATCCGGGTATCGAGCAGGCGCCCGCGGTCCAGGCGCACGCGCACGCCGTCGTCCTCGATCAGCACCTCGCCGCGGGCCCTGCGCAGCGCCGGCCAGCCCGGCTGGAACGCCAGTTCCGCATCGCTCACCCGGAAATACAGGCTCAGGCTGCGCGAGCCGGGGTCGGCGCCCTGCAGCGCGCCCTGGTACTCGAAATAGCCCTGCTCGATGGTCCCACCGCGGATCGCCTCGCGCAGCCAGTCGACCAGCGCCGGGCTCATCGCCGGCGACAGGGTCGGCAGGTAGCGTTCGGCGAAACGCGCGTCGCCCTGGCTGAGCCCGACGCGCAGGTCCATGTAGTCCTCCGCCTCCGGGTCCCTCAGCAGGCGGATGAACATGTCGCCGGCCAGGCGCCCTTCCTCGCCGTCCAGGCGCATGTAGGGAATCGACAGCGTGGTCTCGTCGCTGGAATGCGTCCAGCGTAGCCGACCCTGGGCCTGCCGGTAGCGCCAGGCCTGCGGGAACAGCTGGTCGAGCTGAAAGAGGAAATCCGTGGAGGACAGGCGCGCTTCGCCCCCGCCGAGATCGCCGGCCAGGCTGCCGTCGACGTTGTCCACCGTCGGGATGCCGCGCCAGCCGGAAATGCCGGCCCGCGCGACATTGGCTTCATAGCGCAGGCGCCCGTTCGGGTCGGCGTTCGGCCGGTACTCCAGCCGGACGTTGCCGAGCCGGCCGTGCGGCTGCATCTGCGCGAGCGCCTCGCGGGCACCGTCCGACAGCGGCAGCAGGGCGGCGGCCAGCGGCACCAGCGGCGCCAGCTCCAGGCGGTCGGCCTGCAGCAGCCAGCGCGGCTGCAGCTGCTCGCTCTCGCGGACCTGCTCGATGGCGACGCGGGTCTCGCCCCAGCGCGTCTGCCCGTCGCTGAAGGCCAGGCCGTCGAGCAGCAGCCGGTAGCCTTCCTCGCTGCGCCTGGCGTAGGCGGTCAGCGCCAGGTCGCGCAGGCTGACGCCCGGCTGCGCCTCGCGGGCGCCGGCCAGCAGCGGCGCATGCAGTCGCAGGGTGGCCGCCTGCAGGGCCTGTTCACGCCAGCGCAGCCAGAGTTCGCCGCCGGCCTGCAGGCTGTCGAGCCGCCAGTCGCCGAAGCGCTCGGGCAGCCATTCGGCCCACTGGCTCTGCGGCAGGCTCAGGTAGCCGTCCAGTTCGGCGTCGCGCCAGCGCGACGGCGTGGCCTGCCCGCGCAGCTGCAGGGCGAGCGGCTGACCGTCGGGCAGGATCACCCGGCCGTCGAGGCGCAGGCGGTCGCCGGCGCTGGTCAGGTCGAAGTCGGCGTAGGTGAGGGTGAGCGGCGCGCGCGCATGGGCCTCGAAGGTGACCTGGCTGTCGCGCACGCGCAGCTCGCCGAGCCGACGCAGGCCGGCGAGGATGCGTTCGGGGTCGGGCGCCGCCTGCTCATCGTGCGCCACGAAACCGGGCAGCCGCCAGCGCCCGTCCGGCAGTTGCTCGAGCTCGAGGTGGGCGCCTTCGAGCTCGGCGCTGGCCAGCTGCGGCGTGCGCTGCCAGAGCGATTCGAATACGTCCGGCACCAGCGTCACGCTGTCGATGCGCACCGCGCCCGGGCCTTCGCCGATGCGCAGGTCGCGCGCCACGATCTGCGGCGCGAAGGCGCGCCACCCGCCTTCGACCGCGCCGAGGGCAACCGGCTGCTGCAGGGCCTGTTCGAGGCGCTCGCGGATCTCGCCGCGGTACTCGGCCACCAGCGGCACCAGCTGGCGCCCGAGGCTGACGTACAACCCCGCCGCCACCAGCGCCCAGGCCAGCAGCCACAACAGCCGCCGGCCGAAGCCCGCCAGCATCCCGCCCATCCGCCTCACCCCCGGCCGACCGCCTGCTGCCGCATCAGAGCAGCACCACGTCGTACTGCTCCTGGGAGTACATGCTCTCGACCTGGAACTTGATCGGCCGGCCGATGAAGCTTTCCAGATCGGCGACGTTGCCGGACTCCTCGTCCAGCAGCCGGTCGACTACCTTCTGGTTGGCCAGCACGCGGTAGCCCTCGGCCTGGTAGGCGCGGGCCTCGCGCAGGATTTCGCGGAAGATCTCGTAGCACACGGTCTCCGGGGTCTTCAGCTTGCCGCGCCCCTGGCAGCTGCTGCAGGGCTCGCAGAGCACCTGCTCGAGACTCTCGCGGGTGCGCTTGCGGGTCATCTGCACCAGCCCGAGCTCGGTGATGCCGATGATGTTGGTCTTGGCGTGGTCGCGGTCGAGCTGCTTCTCCAGCGTACGCAGCACCTGGCGGCGGTGCTCCTCGTCCTCCATGTCGATGAAGTCGATGATGATGATCCCGCCGATATTGCGCAGGCGCAGCTGGCGGGCGATCGCGGTGGCCGCCTCGAGGTTGGTCTTGAAGATGGTCTCTTCCAGCGTGCGGTGGCCGACGAAGGCGCCGGTGTTGACGTCGATGGTGGTCATCGCCTCGGCCGGGTCGATCACCAGATAGCCGCCGGACTTGAGCAGCACCTTGCGCTCGAGCGCCTTCTGGATCTCGTCCTCGACGCCGTAGAGGTCGAAGATCGGCCGCTCGCCGGGGTAGTGCTCCAGGCGGTCGCCGAGTTCCGGCATCAGTTCCGCGACGAACTGGGTGATCTTCTGGAAATTCTCCCGCGAATCGACGCGGATCTTCTCGATGCGCGGGTTGACCAGGTCGCGCAGGGTGCGGATCGGCAGCGCCAGGTCCTCGTAGATCACCGAAGGGGTGCCCGCCGTCTTCGTCTGCGCGGCGATCTGGTCCCACAGCCGGCGCAGATAGCGGATGTCCACCAGCAGCTCCTCGGCGCCGGCGCCCTCGGCGGCGGTGCGCAGGATGAAGCCGCCGGCCTCCTCGATGCCCTCGGCGGCGACGCAATCGGTCACCACCTGCTTGAGCCGCTCGCGCTCGGCCTCGTCCTCGATGCGCAGCGAGATGCCGACGTGCGCGGTGCGCGGCATGTAGACCAGGTAGCGCGAGGGGATCGACAGCTGGGTGGTCAGCCGCGCGCCCTTGGTACCGATCGGATCCTTGGTGACCTGCACCACCAGGCTCTGCCCCTCGTGCACCAGCGCGCCGATCGGCTCGACGGCATTGCCCTCGCGGGTGGAGATTTCCGAGGCATGGATGAAGGCCGCCCGGTCCAGGCCGATGTCGACGAAGGCCGCCTGCATACCCGGCAGCACTCGCACCACCTTGCCCTTGTAGATATTGCCGACGATGCCCCGGCGCTGGGTACGCTCGACATGCACCTCCTGCAGCACGCCGTTCTCCACCACCGCCACCCGCGATTCCATCGGGGTGATGTTCATCAGGATTTCTTCACTCATGGTCAGTCCTCGACAGGGCGCGGGCGTCGTGCCCGCACGGCTGGCGCCTGGGCAACGGCTTCTCAGCCGTGTGGCCGCCAGCCATGGAATCCGAACAGCTCCAGCATCTGCGAGGTTTCGCACAACGGCAGCCCCACCACCGCACTGTAGCTGCCCTCTATGCGTTCGACGAATACCGCGCCGAGGCCCTGGATGCCGTAGGCACCGGCCTTGTCCGCCGGCTCGCCGGTAGCCCAGTAGGCGTCAATTTCACCCGCCCCCAGGGGCCGGAACCAGACCCGCGTGGTAACCACCTTTGACAGGCAGCGGTCGGCGTCGGCGATCGCCACCGCGGTCATCACCTCGTGGGCGCGGCCGGACAGCGCGCCGAGCATGCTGCGCGCGTCGGCCTGGTCGCGCGGCTTGCCGAGGATCCGGCCATCGAGCACCACGGCGGTGTCGGAACCGAGCACGCAGGCACCGGCCGCCTCGCGCGTATGCAGCACGCGCAGCGCCTTGGCCCGTGCCAGGCGTTCGACGTAGGCATCAGGCGCCTCGCCGGGCAGCGGCGTCTCGTCGACGGGCGACACCCGCACGCTGAAGGCCACGCCGATCTGGCTCAGCAGTTCGGCGCGCCGGGGCGATGCGGAGGCGAGATAGAGCGTGCTCATGCAACCTCTCCGGTCGTCGGGGGCACGCCAGCGTGCGGCCGTGCCGAAACTTCAATTCACCTGCAGCCGCAGGCGCAGGCTGCGCAGGGCCACGAACATCCAGGGCCAGAGCAGCGCGCTGACCAGCACCGGCAGGAGGAAGGGCAGCGTCGGCGGCGGCGGGCTGCCGGACAGCACGTTCAGCCACAGCTGCACCAGTTGCGACAGGCCGAGTACCACCAGCAGCACCAGGCTCTGCTGCCACATGGGGAACATCCGCAGCCGCTGCTGCAGCAGCAGAATGAGGAAAGCCACCAGGGTCAGCACCAGCGCATTCTGGCCGAGCAGCGTGCCATAAAGCACGTCGGCCGCCACGCCGAGCAGCCAGGCGCTGCCCATGCCGACCCGGTGCGGCAGGTACAGCGTCCAGTAGCTGATGAACAGCGCCAGCCACAGCGGCCGGCCGATCTCCATGAACGCCGGCATCGGCGCCACGCTGAGCAGCAGGCCGAGAGCGAAGGTGAGCCAGATCGCCCAGCCGTTGTTCGGTCGTGAACCGATCATTGGCGGGCCCCCTCGGCCGGGGCGGCGGGTGCCGGTGCCGCGGGCGCGGCTGCCGGCGCTTCGGTCGGGGTATTCGCGCCGTTCGCGGCATCGGGCGCGGCGGTGCCGCGGTTCGGCTTGAGCGGCGCCGGAGCGGATTCGCCGGCTTCCTCGGCGGCGATCGCCGAGTCGTTCGCGCGCTGCTCGGGCGTACGCCGGTCGGTGAATACCAGCAGCAGATAACGGCTGCGGTTGAGCGCGGCGGTCGGCACCGCGCGGACGATGGCGAACGGCTGGCCGGAGTCGTGGATCACTTCCTTGACGGTGGCCACCGGGTAGCCGGACGGGAACCGCTGGCCGAGGCCGGAGCTGACCAGCAGGTCGCCTTCCTTGATGTCGGCGGTGTCGGCGACGTGGCGCAGTTCCAGCCGCTCCGGGTTGCCGGTGCCGCTGGCGACGGCGCGCAGGCCATTGCGGTTGACCTGCACGGGAATGCTGTGGGTGCTGTCGGTGAGCAACAGCACGCGCGCGGTATAGGGCATCACCTCGACCACCTGACCCATCAGCCCGCGGGCGTCGAGCACCGGCTGGCCGAGGAACACGCCGTCCTTCTCGCCCTTGTCGATGAGGATGCGGTGGGTGTAGGGGTTGGGATCGACGCCGATCAGCTCGGCCGCCAGCACCTCGTCGTCGACCAGCGCGGAGGAGTTGAGCAGTTCGCGCAGGCGCACGTTCTGCTCGGTCAGCGCGGCGAGCTTCTGCAGGCGCCGCTGCATCAGCAGCACCTCGGCCTGCAGCTTCTCGTTCTCGGCCATCAGCGTGCTGCGGCTGGTGAACTGCTCGGTGGTGCGCTCCCACAGGCGCACCGGCACCTCGGCCAGCCAGTAGAAGGGGCTGAGGACCAGGCCGAGCTGGCTGCGCACCGGCTTGAGCACCTCCAGGCGCGCATCGACCACCATCAGCGCGACGGACAGCACGACGAGCGCCAGCAGGCGCACGCCGAACGAAGGCCCTTTAGCGAATAGCGGTTTTATGGCGAGGTCCTCGCAACGACGGGCTCGAGGCCGCAGGCCTCAGGCAAGGGGAGCTCGGCCAGCCGTTTGCCGCCCGCAGCCTGCCGCCTCATTCGGTCGACAGCAGGTCCATGGTGTGACGATCCATCATTTCCAGCGCACGGCCACCGCCGCGCGCGACACAGGTCAGCGGGTCCTCGGCAACGATCACCGGCAGCCCGGTCTCCTGGGCCAACAGCTTGTCGAGGTCGCGCAGCAGCGCGCCGCCACCGGTCAGCACCAGGCCGCGCTCGGCGATGTCGGCGGCCAGTTCCGGCGGCGACTGCTCCAGGGCGCTCTTGACCGCCTGGACGATGGTGGCGAGGGATTCCTGGAGCGCTTCGAGCACTTCGGCGGAATTGAGCGTGAAGCTGCGCGGCACGCCCTCGGCGAGGTTGCGGCCGCGCACGTCCACTTCGCGCAGCTCGGAGCCCGGGAACGCCGTGCCGATTTCCTGTTTGATGCGTTCGGCGGTGGATTCGCCGATCAGGCTGCCGTAGTTGCGGCGCACGTAGGTGACGATGGATTCGTCGAAGCGGTCGCCACCGACGCGCACGGACTCGGCGTAAACCACGCCGTTGAGCGAGATCAGCGCGATCTCGGTGGTGCCGCCGCCGATGTCGACGACCATCGAGCCGCGGGCCTCCTCGACCGGCAGGCCGGCGCCGATGGCCGCGGCCATCGGCTCTTCGATCAGGAACACTTCACGCGCGCCGGCGCCGAGGGCCGATTCGCGGATGGCACGGCGTTCGACCTGGGTCGACTTGCAGGGCACGCAGATCAGCACGCGCGGGCTGGGCTGCAGGAAGCTGTTCTCGTGAACCTTGTTGATGAAGTACTGCAGCATCTTCTCGCAGACGCTGAAGTCGGCGATCACGCCGTCCTTCATCGGGCGGATGGCATTGATGTTGCCTGGGGTCCGGCCGAGCATGCGCTTGGCTTCGGTACCCACCGCCACCACGCTCTTCTGATTGCCGTGGTTGCGAATGGCGACTACCGAGGGTTCGTTGAGGACGATGCCCCGATCGCGCACATATATAAGGGTATTGGCAGTGCCCAGGTCGATCGACAGATCGCTGGAAAACATGCCACGCAGTTTCTTGAACATGGAGAGAGGGCCCTGGGGCAAACGCGTGGGGAAAAAAGTGCGGCAAACTCTAACAACGGGGCTCGCTTAGGGCAAGGCGCAACGCCCGCGGCTTGACCGGTTCGTGAACCCTGCACGAAGCCCGCGCGGCGCGCCCTGCAGCCCCTCGGCAAAGCCTCCGGCACAGCCCCGCGCTACCGGGCCCGGACCCAACATGCTAGATTGCCGCCTTTTCCGGGCCACCCTTTCCCGGCAGGCCCGGCGGCCTTTTCCGCCGGCCCGCCCGACGGAAGGTCGCGCCCGATTCGCTTCCGCTGGAGATTCCGATGGCGCTTGAACGCTCCGAGGTGGAAAAGATCGCCCATCTGGCCCGCCTGGGCCTGGACGAGGCCGACCTGCCCCGCACCACCGAGACCCTCAACAACATCCTCGGCCTGATCGACCGCATGCAGGCCGTCGACACCACCGGCGTCGAGCCGCTCGCGCACCCGCTGGAGACCACCCAGCGCCTGCGCGCCGACCAGGTCACCGAGCGCAACCAGCGTGACCAGTACCAGGCGGTCGCGCCCGCGGTCGAGGACGGCCTGTACCTGGTGCCGAAGGTGATCGAGTGATGGAGCACACCGACATGCATCGACTCACCCTCGCGCAGATCGCCCGCGGCCTGGCCGACAAGGCGTTTTCCGCCGAAGAGCTGACCCGTGCGCTGCTGGCGCGCATCGCCGAGCACGACGGCACGCTCAACAGCTTCATCACCGTCACCGAGGAGCGCGCGCTGGAACAGGCACGGGCCGCCGACGCCCGTCGCGCCGCCGGCGAGCAGGGCGCCCTGCTCGGCGCGCCGATCGCGCACAAGGACCTGTTCTGCACCAAGGGCGTGCTGACCACCTGCGGCTCGAAGATCCTGCACAACTTCGTCTCGCCCTACGACGCCACCGTGGTCGAGAAGCTCACCGCCGCCGGCGCGGTGAGCCTCGGCAAGCTGAACATGGACGAGTTCGCCATGGGCTCGGCCAACGAATCCAGCCACTACGGCCCGGTGAAGAACCCCTGGGACCTGTCGCGCGTGCCCGGCGGCTCCTCCGGCGGCTCGGCCGCAGCCATCGCCGCGCGCCTGCTGCCCGCCGCCACCGGCACCGACACCGGCGGCTCGATCCGCCAGCCCGCCGCGCTCACCGGCCTGACCGGATTGAAGCCCACCTACGGCCGGGTGTCGCGCTGGGGCATGGTCGCCTACGCCTCCAGCCTCGACCAGGCCGGACCGATGGCGCGCAGCGCCGAGGACTGCGCCCTGCTGCTGCAGGCCATGGCCGGGCTCGACCCCAAGGATTCGACCAGCGTCGACCAGCCGGTCGACGACTACCTGGCGGCGCTGAACCAGCCGCTGGCCGGGCTGCGCATCGGCCTGCCGAAGGAGTACTTCGGCGAAGGCCTGGATGCCAGGATCGCCGACAAGGTGCTGGCCGTGGTCGAGGTGCTGAAGACGCTCGGCGCCACGGTGAAGGACATCAGCCTGCCGAACACCCGGCACGCGATCCCTTCCTATTACGTGATCGCGCCGGCCGAGGCCAGCTCCAACCTGTCGCGCTTCGACGGCGTGCGCTTCGGCTATCGCTGCGAGAACCCCGTCGACCTCACCGACCTGTACAAGCGCTCGCGCGCCGAGGGCTTCGGCGACGAGGTCAAGCGCCGCATCATGGTCGGCACCTACGCGCTCTCGGCCGGCTACTACGATGCCTACTACCTGAAGGCGCAGCGCATCCGCCGGCTGATCAAGAACGACTTCGTCGAGGCCTTCGGCGAGGTCGACCTGATCCTCGGCCCGACCACGCCGAATCTCGCCTGGAAGCTCGGCGAGAAGAACGCCGACCCGGTCTCGGCCTACCTGGAAGACATCTACACCATCACCGCCAACCTCGCCGGCATCCCCGGCCTGTCGATGCCCGCGGGCTTCATCGACGGCCTGCCGGTGGGCGTGCAGCTGCTGGCGCCCTATTTCCAGGAAAGCCGCCTGCTCAACGTCGCTCACCAGTACCAGCAGGTCACCGACTGGCACAAACAAGCCCCAGAAAGCTTTTAACCATGGCGCAGCCATGCGACCTTTCCCCCTCTCCCGCCGGGAGAGGGTGGCGCAAAGCGCCGGGTGAGGGACGCTGGCGGCGACACCCCGTTACAGGAATCGCACCATGCAATGGGAAACCGTGATCGGGCTCGAGATCCACGCTCAGCTCGCCACCGCATCGAAGATCTTCTCCGGCAGCGCCACCACCTTCGGCGCGGAACCGAACACCCAGGCCAGCCTGGTCGACCTGGGCATGCCCGGCGTGCTGCCGGTGCTCAATGAGAACGCCGTGCGCATGGCCTGCATGTTCGGCCTGGCGGTCGACGCCGAGATCGGCGAGCGCAACGTGTTCGCGCGCAAGAACTACTTCTACCCGGACCTGCCCAAGGGCTACCAGACCAGCCAGATGGACCACCCCATCGTCGGCAGGGGCTTTCTCGACATCACCCTCGAGGACGGCACCAGCAAGCGCATCGGCATCACCCGCGCGCACCTCGAAGAGGACGCCGGCAAGAGCCTGCACGAAGACTTCCACGGCATGAGCGGCATCGACCTCAACCGCGCCGGCACGCCGCTGCTGGAAATCGTCTCCGAGCCGGACATTCGCTCGGCCAAGGAAGCGGTCGCCTACGTCAAGGCGATCCACGCGCTGGTGCGCTACCTGGGCATCTGCGACGGCAACATGGCCGAGGGCTCGCTGCGCTGCGACTGCAACGTCTCGGTGCGGCCCAAGGGTCAGGCCGAATTCGGCACTCGCGCCGAGATCAAGAACGTCAACTCCTTCCGCTTCATCGAGAAGGCGATCAATCACGAGGTGCAGCGCCAGATCGAACTGATCGAGGACGGCGGCAAGGTGGTGCAGGAAACCCGCCTGTACGACCCGAACAAGGACGAAACGCGCTCCATGCGCAGCAAGGAAGAAGCCAACGACTACCGCTACTTCCCCTGCCCCGACCTGCTGCCGGTGGTGATCGAGCGCAGCTTCCTCGAGGAGCTGCGCACGCAGCTGCCGGAGCTGCCGGTGCAGAAGCGCGAGCGCTTCGAACGCGAGTTCGGCCTGTCGGCCTACGACGCCAGCGTGCTCTCGGCCAGCCGCGAGATGGCCGACTACTTCGAACAGGTCAACGCCACCTGCGGCGACGCCAAGCTCGCCGCCAACTGGGTGATGGGCGAGCTGTCCAGCCTGCTGAACAAGGACAACCTGGACATCGAGCAGTCGCCGGTCTCGGCCGGGCAGCTGGGCGGCCTGATCCTGCGCATCAAGGACAACACCATCAGCGGCAAGATCGCCAAGATGGTGTTCGAGGCGCTGGCCGGCGGCGAAGGCGCGAGCGCCGACGAGGTCATCGAACGGAAGGGCCTCAAGCAGGTGACCGACAGCGGCGCCATCGAGGCGATGCTCGACGAGGTGCTGGCGGCCAATGCCGCGCAGGTCGAACAGTACCGCGCCAGCGACGAAGCCAAGCGCGGCAAGATGTTCGGCTTCTTCGTCGGCCAGGCGATGAAAGCGTCCAGGGGCAAGGCCAACCCGCAACAGGTCAACGAGCTGCTGAAGAAGAAGCTCGAGGGCTGAAGCACCGGGTTACGGTCGGCGCTGAACGAAATCCCCTCACCCATGCTCGAATGGGCGTTGCGCAGGCCTGCACGCGACGGGTGGGCGTGCGGTAGCGCCGCCTGCCCGCTGACGGCAGGGTCGGAGGCCTGCTGCGCCGTCATCGACAGGAAGGGCTCCCCCATGCGCCTCTCGTTGCGTTCCCCGCTCATCGCCCTGCTGGCGGCCGTGCTGCTGGCCAGTTGCGCCGAGGTTCCCACGCCGCGCCCCGGCGCCGACCGCGAGCCGGCGCCGGCCCCGCGCGAGCGGCATTTCAGCCAGGAAGGCAAGGCCTCGTTCTACGCCCGCATGCACCACGGGGAGCGCACCGCGAACGGCGAGCGTCACGACCAGAATGCGCTGGTCGCCGCGCACCGCTCGCTGCCCTTCGGCACGCAGGTGCGGGTGACCAACCTGGACAACGGGCGCCAGGTCACGGTGCGCATCAACGACCGCGGCCCCTACCAGACCGGCCGCATCATCGACCTGTCGCGCGCCGCGGCGCGCAAGCTCGGCATGCTCGACGACGGCGTGGTCCGCGTGCGTATCGAAGCCGACCTCTGAACCGACGGAGCGTGGATGTCACTGACCACTTTCGCCTTTCTCGTCGCCGGCCTGGTGCTGCTGGTGATCGGCGCCGAAGCCCTGGTACGCGGCGCTTCCAGGCTGGCCGTGCGCATCGGCCTGTCGCCGCTGGCGATCGGGCTGACCGTGGTCGCCTTCGGCACCAGCGCGCCCGAGGCGGCGGTGAGCGTCCAGGCGGCCTTCAGCGGCAGCGGCGACATCGCGGTGGGCAACGTGCTCGGCAGCAACATCGCCAACATCCTGCTGATTCTCGGCCTCTCGGCGCTGATCGCGCCGCTGTCGGTGTCGCGCCAGCTGGTGCGGCTCGACGTGCCGGTGATGATCGGCGCCGGCGTGCTGACCTACGCGCTGGCCTGGAACGGCCGGCTGGGACGATTGGAGGGCCTGCTGCTGCTCGCCGGCATCGTGGTCTACACCCTCACGCTGTTCCTGCTCAGCCGTCGCGGCCAGGCCACCCCACCGGCCATCGAGGCGGACATGCCCGAGGTGCGCCCGAGCCGCTTGGCCTGGCTCACCGACCTGCTGCTGGTGACCCTCGGCCTGGTGCTGCTGGTCGGCGGCGCCAGGCTGCTGGTCGAGGGCGCGGTCACCCTGGCCCGGGCGCTGGGCCTGTCGGAGCTGCTCATCGGGCTCACGGTGGTGGCGGTCGGCACCAGCCTGCCGGAACTGGCGACCTCGATGCTGGCGGTGCTGCGCGGACAGCGGGACATCGCGGTGGGCAACGTGGTCGGCAGTTCGATCTTCAACCTGCTGCTGGTGATCGGCGCGGCGGCGGTGGCCGCGGCGGACGGCCTGTCGATTTCGCCGAACGCGCTGGCGTTCGATTTCCCGGTGATGCTCGCGGTGTTCGTCGCCTGCCTGCCGATCTTCTTCTCCGGCTACCACATCAACCGCTGGGAGGGGCTGCTGTTCTTCGCCTACTACCTGGCCTACACCCTCTATCTGGTACTGTTCGCCACCGGCCTGCCGGCCCTCGAACTGTTCCGTCACGCGATGACCTGGTACGCGCTGCCGCTGACCTGCACCGTCGTGCTGGTGACCTTCCTGCGTGCCCTCAGGCACCCGCGCTGACCTTGCCCCACAGGAGAGCTTCCCCGTGACGCTGATGACTTTCGTGTACCTGATCGCCGGCCTCGTCCTGCTCGTCGCCGGCGCCGAGGTGCTGGTGCGCGGTGCCGCGCGGCTGGCGGCGCAGTTCGGCATCCCGCCGCTGATCATCGGCCTGACGGTGGTGGCCTTCGGCACCAGCGCCCCGGAGACCGCGGTCAGCGTGCAGGCCTCGCTGGCGGGCAGCGGCGACATCGCGATCGGCAACGTGATCGGCAGCAACATCGCCAACGTGCTGCTGATCCTCGGCGCGACCGCGCTGATCGCCCCGCTGGTGGTGTCGCGCCAGCTGATCCGCCTCGACGTGCCGATCATGATCGGCGCCAGCCTGGTGACCTACGCGCTGGCCCTCAACGGCACGCTGAGCCGTCTCGACGGCGCCCTGCTGTTCGCCGGCGTGCTGGCCTACACCCTGTTCCTGATCGTCAGCAGTCGCAAGGAGAAGGCCGCCGCGGACGACGAGTTCGCCGAGGAATACGGCGTCGAGCAGGCCGCCAAGCCCTACGCCTGGTTGATCAACGCGGTGCTGGTGATCGCCGGCCTGGTGCTGCTGGTGCTCGGTTCGGACTTCCTGGTGGAGGGCGCCGTGTCGCTGGCGCGCGCGCTCGGCCTGTCGGAACTGGTCATCGGCCTGACGGTGATCGCCGTCGGCACCTCGCTGCCCGAGCTGGCAACCTCGGTCATGGCGGCCATCCGCGGCGAGCGCGACATCGCCGTTGGCAACATCGTCGGCAGCAACATCTTCAACCTGCTCTGCGTGCTCGGGCTGGCCGCGCTGGTGTCGCCGCAGCCGATTCCGGTCGCCGCCAACGCGCTGGCCTTCGACTTCCCTGTGATGATCGCGGTGGCGATCGCCTGCCTGCCGATCTTCTTCACCGGCTACAGCATCGCGCGCTGGGAAGGCCTGCTGTTCGTCGCCTACTACGTGGCCTACACCACCTACCTGGTGATGGCCAGCACCGGCCGGCCGCTGGCCGAGGTGTTCGGCCACGCCGTGGTCGGCTACGCCCTGCCGCTGACCGCCGTCACCCTGCTGGTGCTGGCCACGCGCGCCTGGCGCAGCCAGCGCGGCCAGGCCTGAGCGGTCAGATCCAGCCGAGGCTCAGCAGCAACAGCATGCCGAGGTTGATGGTCAGCGCCCCGCCCAGCGTGGTCAGCACGATGATGGCCGCGGCGAGCTGGTAGTTGGCGTTGGCCGCCCGCGCCATCACGTAGCTGGCGGCGGCGGTCGGGCTGGCGAAATAGAGGAACAGCACGCCCAGCTCCGGGCCGCGGAACCCCAGCAGCCAGGCGATCAGGGTGAACACCGCCGGAAACCAGACCATCTTCATCAGGCTCGAGCCGATCGCCGGGCCGCGCCCCTCGCGCAGCGCCGAGAGCGACAGCGATCCGCCGATGCAGATCAGCGCCAGCGGCAGCGACATCTCGCCGAAGTACATGCCGGAGGTCAGCACCCACGCCGGCAGCTGGATCTTCCAGTAGGCGAACGGAATGGCCGAGACCACGCCGATCACCAGCGGGTTCCTGGCGATGCTGAGGGCGATGGCGCGCACGCTGGCCCCGCCGCTGGGGTTGTAGATCGCCAGGATGATCGCCGACAGCCCGTTGTAGACGAGGATCACCGCGCCGGCCAGCAGGCCGCCGAGCGACAGCCCGAGGTCGCCGTAGAGGCTGGTCGCCAGCGCCAGGCCGACCACCCCGTTGTTGCCGCGGAACGCCCCCTGCACGTATACCGCGCGCTCCTGCACCGGTACCCGCCAGCAGGCCCAGGCCCAGATGAGGAAGAAGCCGGCGACGTTGGCCAGCAGGAAGTAGGCCAGCAGCGCCGGCTGCAGCGCGGTCTCCAGGTCGGCCTTGAGGATCGAGAGGAACAGCAGGGTCGGCATGGTCGCGTTGAACACCAGCTTCGAGGCGGTGTTCATGAAGGCGTCGTCGATCGCGCGCAGGCGCTTGAGCGCCATGCCCAGCAGCAGCATGACGAAGACCGGCGCGGTAACGCTGAACGTCTGGAGGAGGAGCGCGAGCATGGGCGGGGCGGATCGGCTGACAGAGGCCGATATGTTAAAGAATTTGTCAGCCGCTTGGGTGACTGCCGTGCGCCCGCGTTAGCGGGCGCACGGAGCGGCCTGCCCGCTCAGCGCCTGACCGGGCGCTTCTGCAGCTTGCGCTGGAGCGTGCGGCGGTGCATGCCCAGCGCGCGGGCGGTGGCGGAGATGTTGCCGTCGTGGTCGGCGAGCACCCGCTGGATGTGCTCCCACTGCAGGCGGTCCACCGACATCGGGTTTTCCGGTACCAGGCTGTCGAGGTCGGCATGCTCGGAAAGCAGCGCGGCGAGCACGTCGTCGGCGTCGGCCGGCTTGCACAGATAGTTGCAGGCGCCGCGCTTGATCGCCTCCACCGCGGTGGCGATGCTCGAGTAGCCGGTCAGGATCAGCACGCGCATTTCGGCGTCGAGCTCGAGCAGCTTGGGCAGCAGCACCAGCCCGGAGTCGCCCTCCATCTTCAGGTCCAGCACCGCGTAGTCCGGCGTGTCCTGGCGGGCCAGCATCAGGCCTTCGTCGGCGGACCCGGCGATGCTCACGCGCAGCCCGCGCCGGCTCATCGCGCGCGCCATCACGCGGGTGAAGGTGGGATCGTCGTCGACCAGCAGCAGATGGGGCTGCTCTTCGCCGTCGAGCGTCGTCTCGTCTGTCATGTCAGCTCCTCGGTTGGCGTCAGGGTCTGGCCACGCCGTGCGGCAGGCGCAGCTCGGTCAATGTGCCGCCATCCTCGTGGTTGTACAACTTCACCGTGCCGCCGGCGCGGGTCACGCTGGCCTGGCTGAGGAACAGGCCGAGGCCGAAACCCTTGCCCTTGGTGGTGAAGAACGGCCGGCCGATCTGTTCGGCGATGGCCAGCGGCACGCCCGGCCCGTGGTCGCGGATGGTCAGCTTGACCCACTGCGCGTCCCAGTCCAGGCGGATGTCGAGGTTTTCCGGCGAGGCGTCGGTGGCGTTGTTCAGCAGGTTCAGCAGCGCCTGGCTGAGGTCGGCCGGCGGCATCAGCCGTGGCGCGCTGCCGCGGCCGAGGCTCTGGAAGCGGTAGGTCGCCTCGGGTCGCATCAGGTGCCAGCGCCGCAGCACCGCGTCGACCCATTCCAGCGCGGTCTGCTCGCGGATCGCCTGGCGGCGGTCGGCCTCGGCGGCGCGCACCAGTTGCTGCAGGCTCTCCTTGCACAGCTGCACCTGCGCCTGCAGCAGGCCGAGGTCGTCCTGCAGCTGCGGGTCGCGGTGCTCCTGGCGCAGCTCCTTGAGCAGCACGCTCATGGTCGCCAGCGGGGTGCCCAGTTCGTGCGCCGCGCCGGCGGCCTGGGTGGCCACCGCCAGCAGTTGCTGGTCGCGCATGCTTTCCTCGCGGCGCTGCGCCTGGCGCTGTTCCTGGCGGCGCAGCTCCTCGGCCATGCGCGCGACGAAGAAGGTGATCAGCCCGGCCGCCAGCACGAAGCTCAGCCACATGCCGTAGATCTGCAGCGTGGCGCGATAACCGGGCGGCAGGTCGAGCGGGTCGTACCAGGCCAGCAGCAGCGTGTAGGCGGCCAGGGCGAGGCCGGAGAGGACGATCGAGTACAGCCAGGGCAGCGTGGCCGCGGCGATGGTCAGCGGCACCAGGTAGTAGGAGACGAAGGGGTTGGTCGAACCGCCGGTGTAGTACAGCAGCACGCTGTGGATGATCAGGTCGACGCCCAGGTGCGCCGCGTATTCCTGCTCGGTGACCGGCCAGGGACCGCGCAGGCGCAGCGCGGTGGCCAGGCACAGCGCCGCCGAGACGGCCAGGGTGACGCACAGCGCGAGCCAGGGCAGCGGCAGCAGGTGGATGGCATAGGCCATTCCGACGGAGCCAGCCTGGGCGGCGAGGACGAGGACACGGATGAGCGTCAGGCGCAGCAGGTTCTGGCGACTGGCCGACAGCAGCTGGACGGGTGCGTACATGAGGTCTCCAATGACCGGCGGAGTATAACGAAGCCCGTCACAGCCCTATTGACGTGCGGCAACGCGACGCAGAGAAAGGCTGCGCAACCAGGGCTCGCGCGCTAGAGTCAGCGCGATCCATTTCCTCTCCACAAGGAACGCACCATGCCTGCCACTCGCTTTCTGCCTGCCGCCCTGCTGCTGATGTCCGGCGCCCTCGCCCAGCTTCCGGCCCACGCCGACGAGCCGCGCTACAACCAGGTCTCCCTGCGTGCCGAGGTCAGCAGCGAAGTCGCCCGCGACCTCATGCACGTCACCCTCTTCACCGAATCGCAGAGTGAGGACCCCGCGCAGCTGGCCGCCCAGACCACCCGCACGCTGAACGCCGCACTCGAGCGCGCGCGCAAGGCCAAGGGGGTGACCGTCAGCCAGGGCAACCGCAACAGCTACCCGGTCTACAGCGAGAAAGGCGAGCGCATCAGCGGCTGGCGCGAACGCGCCGAGCTGCGCCTGGAAAGCGCCGACTTCGCCGCGCTGTCGCAGCTCACCGCCGAGCTGATGCAGACCCTGAAGATGGGCGAAATGCGCTTTAGCGTGTCCGACGTCATCCGCAAGGAAAACGAGGATGCGCTGCTGGAGAATGCCGTGGCCGCCTTCCGCGCGCGCGCCGAGCTGGCGACCCGGGCGCTGGGCGGCAGCGGCTACCGCATCGTCTCGCTCAACCTCGGCTCCGGCGGCTTCCAGCCGATGGCTCGCGGCGTGGCGATGAAGGCCATGATGGATTCGGCGCCCGCCGCCGAGATCGAGGCCGGCACCCAGCAGTTGACCGTCAACGCCGACGGCGTCATCGAAGTGCAGATGCCCTAGGGTCTGTTGCCGTTTCGCCGCGAGCCACCTTGCTGCGCAAATGGCGCCAGGCCGGGCGGCGATCCAAGGCGCGGGATGCAGGCACTGGTGAACCCTTGCCAAGTCCCGCAACGCCGCATGGCGCCATTTGCCGGCGCCACCTAAACGAGAATGTATGCTAACGGTAAATCCTTAGCATTCTTTCGTTCGACCTCCTAGAATCGGCCACCATCTCAAGACGGATCGAACGCTCCATGCGACTCTGGCTCGGCACCCTGCGCCAATGGCACTGGATCAGCTCGGCGCTGTGCCTGGTCGGCATGCTGCTGTTCGCCCTCACCGGCATCACCCTCAATCACGCGGCGCAGATCGAGGCCCGCCCGGCGATCAGCTCGCACGAAGGGCAGTTGCCCGAGCCTCTCCAGCGAACACTGCTCGAGGCCCCGCCCGAACAGGGCTTGCCGGAGCCGCTTCGCCAATGGCTGGAAAGCGAACTGCAGCTGTCGCTCGACGGCCGCGAGGCGGAATGGACCGACGGCGAACTCTACGTCGCCCTGCCTCGCCCCGGCGGCGATGCCTGGCTGAGCCTGAGCCCAGAGACCGGCGAACTGCTCTCCGAATCCACCGATCGCGGCTGGATCGCCTATCTCAACGACCTGCACAAGGGCCGCAACACCGGCGGCGCCTGGAGCCTGTTCATCGACCTGTTCGCCGTCGCCTGCGTGGTCTTCAGCCTCACCGGCCTGCTGCTCCTGCAACGCCACGCCGGCGCGCGACCGACGACCTGGCCGATGGTGGGGCTGGGGCTGGTCGTTCCGTTGCTGCTCGCCCTGCTGTTCATTCACTGAGGAATCCCCATGCGCAAAGCCCTGCTGTTGCCCCTGGCCCTGCTCGCTGCACCGGCGCTCGCCGGGGAGCTGGAGGTCGGCGTGCAGATCCCGCGTCTGAACGTCGCCGAATACCATCGGCCCTACGTCGCCATCTGGCTGGAGCGGCCGGACCAGCAGCACGTCGCCGACCTCGCCGTGTGGTACGACCTCAAGCTGAAGGACGACGAGGGCGAGAAATGGCTGAAGGACCTGCGCCAATGGTGGCGGCGCAGCGGACGCCAGCTCGACATGCCGGTCGACGGCCTCAGCGGCGCAACCCGGGCGGTCGGCACCCACCAGCTGAAATTCGACAGCACCCGGCCGCCGCTGGCCGGGCTCGAGCCCGGCGACTACCGACTGGTGGTCGAGGCGGCGCGCGAGGTCGGCGGTCGCGAACTGCTGCGCGTGCCCTTCAGCTGGCCGGTCGACGGGCCGCAGTCGGCCCAGGCCCAGGGCGAGACCGAGCTGGGCACCGTCACCCTCACCCTTACCCCCTGATCCCGTTCAAGGAAGCGCTGCGATGAAACCGAACCTGAAATGGGCCGCCGTGGCCCTCGCCGTCTGCCTGCCCCTCTCCGCCGAGGCCCACCGTGCCTGGATGCTGCCGTCGGCCACGGTGCTCTCGGGCGAAGACCCGTGGATCACGGTGGATGCCGCCGTCTCCAACGACCTCTTCTATTTCGAGCATTTCCCGCTGCGCCTGCAGGGCATCGGCGACACCGAGGCGGTACCGGCGGGCAGCCCGCCCGGCGCGCGCCCGCGCCCGGCCGCCCGGCTGAGCGTCCTGGCGCCCGACGGCAGTGAGGTGCAGCCGCAGAACGGCAGCCTCGGCCGCTATCGCAGCACCTTCGACCTGCACCTGACCCAGAAGGGTACCTACAAGCTGGCGGTGGCCAACGCCGGGCTGTTCGCCAGCTACAAGGAGAACGGCCAGACGCGCCGCTGGATGGGCAGCGCCGCCGACTTCGCCAAGCAGGTACCGGCCGACGCCGAGGAGCTGAAGGTCAGCCAGACCAACACCCGCATGGAAGTGTTCGTCACCTCCGGCAGCCCCAGCGAAACCGTGCTGGAGCCCACCGGTCAGGGCCTGGAGCTGCGCCCCGAGACCCACCCCAACGACCTGTTCGCCGGCGAGGCCGCCGAGTTCGTCTTCCTGCTGGACGGCAAGCCCGCCGCCGGCGTCGAGGTCAGCGTGATTCCCGGCGGCATCCGCTACCGCGACCAGCTCGGCGAGATGAACCTGACCACCGACGCAGCCGGCAAGGTCAGCATTACCTGGCCGAACCCGGGCATGTACTGGCTGGAGGCCGAGACCCGCACCACCGCCGGCGTGACAGCGCCGGCGAGCGAGCGCCGCGCCAGCTACAGCGCGACCCTGGAAGTTCTCGCGCCCTGAGCCGAAGGCCGGCCAGGCGCCGATCGCCCGGCCGGCCCCGCGGAAGCCGCCTCTTGCATCCACGCACCCTCCTGTCGCGCTGCTGGCCACTGCTGGCGTTCGTCGCGCTGGGCCTGGCCCTGTTCTGGCTGCGGCCGGAACGCCAGGTCAGCGCCGCCGCCGTCACGCTGGCCTACCTGGCCGGTTGCGCGCTCGTCTGGCGGCGCCAGCGTCGGCAGAAGCCGCCCGCCCGGCCGCTCGGCGACACCCTGGTCGCCTATGCCAGCCAGGGCGGTCAGGCGCACGAACTGGCCTGGCGCAGCGCCGAGCAGCTGCGCCAGGGCGGGCTGAGCGCCGAATGCCGCGCGCTGGCCGACCTGTCGCTGGATGCCCTGCCCGCGGGTGCGCGGGTGCTGTTCGTTGTCAGCACCTACGGCGAAGGCGAGGCGCCGGACAACGGCGCACGCTTCGAGCGCCGCCTGCTCGCCGACGATGGCCGGCTGGACGGCCTGCGCTACGCGGTGCTCGCCCTCGGCGACCGTCGCTACCCGAACTTCTGCGGATTCGGCCGACGCCTCGAGCGGCGCCTGCATGCCCTGGGCGCCGAGCCGCTGTTCGACGCCGTGGAGGTCGACCGGCTGGACGGCGGCGCCTTGCGCCACTGGCAGCACGAACTCGCCCAGCTCACCGGCCACACCGATTTCGCCGATTGGCAGCCGCCCCTGTACCAGCCGTGGCGATTGCACAGCCGCACCTGCCTGAACCCCGGCAGCCAGGGCTGGCCGGTGTTCCTGCTGGGGCTCGTCGCCGAGCCGGAGCTGATGCACTGGCAGGCCGGCGACATCGCGGAAATCGGGCCGCGTCAGGCACCGGCACGGGTCGAGCGCTTTCTCCGGGCGCTCGACCTGAACCCGACGCAGCCCGCCGCGCCCGGCCAGACGCTCGCCGAGGCGCTGGCCGAGCGGCAGCTGCCCGGCGAACCCGACGACTGCCGGGGCCTCTCCCCCCGCGACCTGCTGGAACGGCTGGCTCCGCTGGCGCACCGTGAATACTCGATCGCCTCCACCCCGGCGGACGGGCGACTCGAGCTGCTGGTACGGCTGATGCACACGGCGGACGGCGAGCCGGGCATCGGCTCCGGCTGGCTGTGCCGCGCGGCCGAGGTGGGCCAGCCGCTCGCGCTGCGCATCAGGCGCAACCCGGGCTTCCACGGCCCGACGACCGACACGCCGATGATCCTCATCGGCAACGGCACCGGCCTTGCCGGCCTGCTCGCGCACCTGCGCGAGCGCCAGGCCCATCCGGGCTCGCGCAACTGGCTGCTGTTCGGCGAGCGCAGCACGGCCCACGACCGCTTCTGCCGCGAGCAGCTGGACGCCTGGCGGGCGAGCGGCCACCTGAACCGCCTCGACCTCGCCTTCTCTCGCGACCAGACGCACAAGCGCTACGTGCAGGACCTGCTGCGCGAACAGCGAGACGAACTGCGTCGCTGGGTCGACGGGGGCGCGGCTATCTACCTGTGCGGCAGCCTCGAAGGCATGGGCCGCGACGTCCAGCACACGCTGGTCGAGCTGCTGGGCGAGGAAACCGTCGAGCGCCTGCAAACCCAGGGGCGCTATCGGCGGGACCTGTATTGACGAGGACGCGCCTTTTTGTACCCCGCCATACCGCGCCAGATACCAGAACAGCCCCTTCCGGGAGAGGGTTGGAGTGAGGGCCTGTGTGCAGGCTTCCCTCATCCGGCCCTGTGGGCCACCTTCTCCCGGAGGGAGAAGGGAAGGCATGTGCGGCACCGAACCCCAGCCTGCGACCGGCGCCTGCACCAGGCCGCGGCCAGCACCAGAACAGCCCCCTCTCCCTCCGGGAGAGGGCTGGGGTGAGGGCTTCAGGTTCCATTGCCCGGATCAGCACCTGTGGCAGGAACGCCCTCAGGCTTCTTCGCCGAAGCCGCCGCCCAGCACCTTGTACAGCTGTACCTGGTTCTGCAGCTGGCCGGAGGTGTTCTGCAGCAGCGCGTCGCGCGCCGAGAAGAAGCTTTCCTGGGCGTTCAGCACGGTGAGGACGTCCGCCGCGCCGGCGCGGTACTGCGCCTCGGCCAGACGGAAGGCGCGCTCGGCGTTGACCAGCACCCGCGCCTGGCTGTCGCGCTGCGCCTGGCCTTCGCGCAGGGCGATCAGCGCGTCCTCCACCTCCTGGAAAGCGATCAGCACGCTCAGCCGGTAGCCGTCGGCCAGCTCCCGGTAACGCTCCTCGCTCAGGCGCACCTGGTTGCGCAGCGCGCCGCCGTCGAAGATCGGCTGCAGCAGCGAGGCGCTGACGCTGTGGGCCAGGTTGCCGCTGTTGAACAGGCTGGCGAAGAGGCCGGCGTCGTAGCCGCCCGAGGCGCTCAGCGACAGGCTGGGAAACAGCGCCGCGCGTGCCGCGCCGATGTCGGCGTTGGCGGCCAGCAGGCCGGTTTCCGCCCGGCGCAGGTCGGGGCGGCGCAGCAGCAGTTCCGAAGGCAGCCCGCCGGCGATGGGGTCGGGCAGGGTCAGCGCGGCCAGCGAGTCGCCCAGCAGTTGCGCGGCGAAGCCCTGCGGCGCCTCGCCCAGCAGCAGCGCCAGGGCGTTTTCCGCGGTCTGCCGCTGCTGGCGCAGGGACGGGATGGCGGCGCGGCGCTGCTCCACCAGCGTGCGCTGCTGCACCAGGTCCAGCTCGGTGCCGGCGCCCAGGCGCACCCGGGCCTCCACCACGGCGAGGATGCGTGTCGCGTTGGCCAGGTTTTCCTCGGCGATGCGCAGCCGCTCGCGCAGCTCCAGCACCTTGAAGTAGCTGCTGGCCACCGCGCCGGTCACGGTCAGCGCCACGGTATCCCGGTCGAAGGCGCTGGCCAGGGCGTCCAGCTCGCTGGCCTGCACGCTGCTGCGATTGCGTCCCCAGACATCCACCTCGTAGCTCGCCGACAGGCTGGCGGAGTAGCGCGTACTGTTCCCGCCGCCGTTGTTGTCCGAGGCCTGGGCGCGGCTGCCGCCGAGCCCGCCGCTCAGGCTGGGCAGCAGGGCGGTGCCGGCGATGCGCGCCTGCAGGTCGGCCTGGCGGACCCGGCTCATGGCGGTGGCCAGGTCGAGGTTGTTGGCCTGCGCGCGGACGATCAGCGCCTCCAGCTCGGGGCTGGAAAAGCCGCGCCACCAGTCGGCGGCCGGCCAGTCGGCCGCGCCCTGGGCATGCTCGAAGGCGGCCGGGCGCGCCAGGTCGGGCTGTTCGTAGTGCGGGGTGAGGTTGCAGCCGGCCAGCAGCACGGCGCCGGCCAGCAGGGAAAGCAGGGGTCTGTTCATCGTCCGGGTACTCAATCGGAAGCCAGGGCCAGCACGGGGTCCATGTGCGCCGCCTTGCGCGCCGGCATCAGGCCGAAGATCAGGCCGATGGCGAAAGCGCAGCCGAAGGCCAGCAGCACCGGCGCCAGGGTGAACTGCACGGCGGTGCCCAGCCGCCCGATCAGCCAGGCCGCACCGAGCCCGGTCAGCACGCCGAGCGCGCCGCCGATGGCCGACACCACCAGCGCCTCGGTGATGAACTGCTGGAGGATGTTGCCGGTGCGCGCTCCGGTGGCCATGCGGATGCCGATCTCGCGGGTACGCTCGGTGACGTTGACCAGCATGATGTTCATCACGCCGATGCCCCCCACCAGCAGCGAGATGGCGGCGATGGAGCCGAGCAGCACGGTGAGGGTGTCCTGGGTCTGGGTCACCGCCTCCAGCAGCGAGGCGGTGTTGCGGATCTGGAAATCCTCGACGCCGTTGTGGCGCGCCAGCAGTGCCTGGCGGATCAGCGCCTCGGTCTCGTCGATGCGCGCCACGTCGGCGATGTGGGCGGTGATGCTCTGTACGTAGCGCTGGCCGAACAGGCGCAGGCTGCCGGTGCTGAACGGCACCAGCGCCACGTCGTCCTGGTCCTGGCCCCAGGGCGTGGCGCCCTTGGCGCTCATCACGCCGATCACCTGGAAGGGCACGTTCTGGATCAGCAGGTACTGGCCCACCGGATCGCGCTCGGGGAACAGGTTGTTGGCCACCGTCTGGCCGATCACCGCGACCGTGGCGTAGGTGCGCTCGTCCTCGGCGGTGAAGAAGCTGCCGCTGGCCAGTTTCCAGTCGCGCACGCTGGGCATGGCCGCGTTGGTGGCGGTGATGCTGGTCTTGTAGTCGATGTTGCCGACGCGCAGGGTGGCGTTGCCCTGCAGTTCGCCGAGCGCCTCGGTGACGTTGTCCAATTCCGCGACCGCGCGGGCGTCCTCGGCGGTCAGGGTGGCGGTGACGCCATCGGCCGAGCGCGGCATGTTCGGCGCGCCGGGGCGCACCGACAGCAGGTTGGTGCCCATCGCGCTGATACGGTCGACCACGTCCTGGCGCGCACCGTTGCCCACCGCCAGCATGGCCACCACCGAGGCCACGCCGATGACGATGCCGAGCAGGGTCAGCACGGTGCGGAACAGGTTGGCGCGCAGCGCGCGCAGGGCCATGCGGATCGCCTCGCCGGTGTCGGCCAGGCCGATACCGGCCAACGGCACCGGCTGCGGCGCCGGGGCGACGACCTGCGCCGCGTCCGCCGGCGGGTTCGCCGCGCCGCTGTCGGCGATGATGCGGCCGTCGCGGATCTCGATCAGCCGTTCGGCATGCTCGGCCACTTCGCGGTCGTGGGTGATGATGATCACCGTCTTGCCGGCGGCGCTCAGCTCCTTGAGCAGCGTAAGCACTTCCTGCCCGCTGCGGCTGTCCAGCGCGCCGGTGGGCTCGTCGGCGAGGATCACCTCGGCATCGTTCATCAGCGCGCGGGCGATGGAGACCCGCTGCTGCTGGCCGCCGGACAACTGGTTGGGGCGATTGCCCAGGCGCTCGCCGAGCCCCAGCCGGGTGAGCAGCTCCTCGGCGCGGGCATGGCGCTCGGGCGCCGGGCGGCCGGCGTAGATGGCCGGGATCTCGACGTTTTCCAGCGCGCTGGAACTGGAGATCAGGTGGTAGCTCTGGAACACGAAGCCGAAGGCCCGGCGGCGCAGCCCGGCCAGGCCGTCGCTGTCGAGCTCGCCCACCGACTGGCCGGCGAAACGGTATTCGCCCCGGCTCGGCCGGTCCAGGCAGCCGAGGATGTTCATCAGGGTGGTCTTGCCGGAGCCGGACGCGCCCATGATGGCGACGAACTCGCCGCGCCGGATGTCCAGCGACACCCCGTGCAGCACCTGGGTGGTCAGCTCGCCGTTGCGGTAGATCTTCTCGACGTCACGCAGTTCGATCAGGGCGCTCATGGCCGACTCCTCAGATCCGCGGTCCGCCGGGGCCCATGCGCCGCTGGCCCGGGTTGCCTCCGGCCGGCGCCGCCGCCACATTCGTCGGCGCCACCAGTTGCTCACCCTCGCGCAGCCCCTCGACCACCTGCGCGCTGACCCGGTCGCGCAGGCCGATGACCACCTCGCGCTCCACCGGCTTGCCGTTTTCCAGCACGCTCAGGCGGTACAGCGCGCCCTGCGGGTGAGGCCGGCCACGGCGACCCTGCAGCACGCTCACCGGCACCACCGGCACGTCGTGGGCCTCGGCGTTGACGAAGAACACCTGGGCGCTCATCTGCGTCATCAGCCGGCCGTCCGGGTTGGCGACGTCGAACTGGGCGTTGTAGAGCACCACGTTGTTGATGACTTCCGGCGTCGGCAGGATCTGCCGCAGCGTCGCCTCCCAGCGACGCTCCTGGCCGAGGGTGGTGAAGTAGACCGGCATGCCGACCCGCAGGCGTCCGATGTCCGCCTCGGACACCTGGGTCTTGACGGTCATCTGCGCCAGGTTGGCGATCTGCACGATCACCGGCGCCTGCTGGTTGGCGTTCAGCGTCTGGCCCTGCTGGGCCGACTGCGAGACCACCGTCCCGCTCATCGGCGCATAGATCTTGGTGTACTGCAGGTTGGCCTGGTTTTCCTTGAGGGTGGCGTCGGTCTGGGCGATCTGCGCCTCCAGCGCCTCGATCTGCGCGGCGGTGACCTGGACCTGCGCCTCGGCGGCCTCCAGGCTCTCCTGGCTGGTGGCCTGCTCCCGGAACAGGGCGCGCTGGCGCGCCAGCTGCAGCTCGGCCAGGCGGTGCTGGGCCTGGCGCTCCTTGAGCTGGGCCCGCTGGTTCTTCAGCTGCGCCTCGCTGGCGACCACCTTGGCCTCGAACAGCGTGGGGTCGATCTCGGCCAGCAGTTGCCCCTCTTCGACCTGATCGCCCAGCTGCACGTGGAGTTTCTGCAACTGGCCGGACACCTGCACGCCGACGTCCACGTAATCCAGCGGCTGCAGGGTGCCGAGGGCGGTGATGTTGTCCTGGATGTCACCGCGGCTCACGCTCAGGGCCGGCGCCCCACTGGTGGCCTGCGCCTGGTTGTGGGTGATCCAGTAGTAGCCGGGCGCGCCACAGAGCAGCACGAGGCCCAGCCCATAGGCGAACAGGCGACGAACCGGGCGGGAAGAGGATGCAGGCATGATGGAGACGTCCCTGATGAGATTACTGCCAACTTGCGACCATGGTAGGCAGCGCCACACGGGCCGAATACGGGGCGATCGGTAAAGGAAAGTAAAGGTTTCTTGACCTTGCGGAGGCCTGGCCGAATGAGCGCCCGTGCTGCGCCCTCGCCCGCCCCGGCGGACCCTGCAGGAGCAGGCTCTGCCTGCGACCAGAGCCCGCGGCCCGCACCCGATCCCGGTGGGCCTGGCCGAGGTGGTCGGTCGCGACGGGTGCGTGCAGGCGTCGGAGCCGGAGCCGGTGGGCTGAAGCCCACCCGGCGGTGGATGCGCCCTGCCGAGCTGAAAAGCTTCGCGAGCAAGCTCGCTCCTACGATTCCGGCGGGAGCCGGCCGGGGTGGCCGGTCGCGACGGGTGCGTGCAAGCGCATCGGGCCCCGGAGCGGGAGGGCCTCCGGGGCTGGCGAACAAGCGAGAAGCCCCGCCTGGGCAGGGCTGCGTGTGTTAGCCGCCGATCAGTAGTGGAAGCTGGTGGTGAGCAACGCCGTGCGGCCCGGCGCCACGTGGGCGTAATGGGTGGAATAGACCTGGTCGAAATAGCGCTTGTCGGTCAGGTTCTGCACATTCAGCTGCAGATCGAGGTTCCGGCTGACCTGGTACTGCGCCATGGCGTCGTAGCGCCAGTAGTCCGGAACTTCGACCGAATTGGCGGTGTTGCCGAAACGCGAATCCACGTAACTGGCTCCGGCCCCGATGCTCAGCCTCGGCAGAACCTGGTAGGTGGACCAGAAGCTGAAACTGTTCCGCGGCGCGTTCGGTACCTCGTTGCCGTTATCCAGCCCCTCTACATAGATGGGCGCCGTGCGGGTGCCGACGTTGGCCGCGCCGGCGTCGACGATTTCGGTGTCGAGGTAGGTGTAATTGGCGAATACCTTCCATTTCGGCGTGATGGTGCCGCTCGCGCCGATCTCGAAGCCGTTGATTTCCGTTTCGCCGATGTTCCGGGTCAGACCGTCCGCGTCGGTAACCCGGGCGTTGGTCTTCTCGGTGCGGAAGATCGCGGCATTGAGCGACAGGCGTTGCTCGAACAGATCCCACTTGGTGCCGATCTCGTAGTTCCGGTTGCGCTCGGGGTCGAGTATGGCATTGGCCTCGCTGAGGCTGTCCGCGCCCTCGCCGCCGGTCTCGCCGGGCGGGTTGCTCGAGGTCGACCAGGCGACGTAGATGCTGCCGTTGGGAAGGGGATTGAAGACCAGCCCCAGCTGGTAGTTCCAGAAATGGGTGTTGTTCTCCGCCAGGGTGGTGACGCCGGTCGACGTGTTGACGCCCTTGGCGCGGGTCTCATAGTCGTCGTAGCGCAGCCCCATGTTCAGCGACCACCGCTCGTTGAGCTTGAGCGTATCGAATACGTACGCCGACAGCGTTTCGGTATCGGTGTCGGTCATGCTCAGGCTGCGGTCGACCGAACCGGTCCAGGGTGCGTCGGGGTTGGGATCGCTCAGGCTGGTGCAGTCGCCGGACGCCAGCAAGGCGGCGTTGCAGGCCGACCCCGCCGCCCCCGGGTTGACGGTATAGCCATGGTTGTGAACGCCGATGCTGCTCGCCTCGATCCCGGTTATCAGGTTGTGCTCGATGAACCCCGTGCTGAAGCGGGCGCGCAGGTCGGTCTGGTTGATCCAGCCTTCGTTGGTGGTATTGCGGTTCTTCGACGAGCGATACACCAGGCCGTTGACGACGTTGCCGCGGCTGTCGTCCGGATTGGTGACGATGTAGTCGAGCGTAGTGCGCACCAGGCGCAGGCTGTTCGAGATCGTCAGGTTGTCGTTGAGGTCGTGTTCGATGGCGAAGGTGCCGGTGTCGGTGGTGTTCTCCCGGTAGTCGCGCGAGCGCAGGCCGTAGAAATTGTCCCGGTCCACCGAAACCGGTCCGCTGGGGTTCGCCTTGCTGCGGTTCACGTTGCTCAGCGGAATGCCGTAGTCCGGCATGTCGTCCGTTTCCAGGTGGTAGTAGGACAGGGTCGCGCGGGTCGGCGTGTCCAGGCCGAAGGTGATGGTCGGCGCCACGCCCCAACGGCTGACGTCGACCCCGTCGCGGCCGGCGACGTTGGCGTCGTGCTTCATCAGGTTCAGGCGCCCGGCGACATGCTCGGTCAGCACCCGGTTGACGTCCAGGGTGTAGCGGCGGGTCTGGTCGGACCCGTAGGTGAAGCCGGCATCGAGAAAATCGTTCTGCTTGGCGGTCTTGCTGATCAGGTTGAGGCTGCCACCGGTGGAACCGGCGCCGGTATAGGCCGAGCCCGGGCCCTTGCTGACCTCGATCTGCTCGAGGTTGAAGACCTCCCGCGTCTGCGAACCGATGTCACGCAGACCGTCCACGAAGATATCGCTCTCGGCGTTGAAGCCACGAATGATCGGACGATCGCCGGCCGGGTTGCCGCCCTCGCCCGCCCCGAAGGTGATGCCCGAGGTAGTGCGCAGCGCGTCGGTCAGTGACAGCGCGCCGGTGTCCTGTATCACCTGTTCGGTGATGACGGTGACCGATCGCGGCGTCTCGCGCAGCGGTGCGGTGTACTTGTTCGACGCCGACGTACCCGCGTTGTAGCCACCCGCGTCCTCGCCGACGACGGTCATTTCATCCAGCGCCAGCGGGTCATCAGCGCTGTTCTGGTTGCTGGCCTGCGCAAATGCCTGGCCGGACATGGCGCCGAGCGCGACGCCGATGGCCGACGCGAGAAGACGCGGGTGGGGTACGGATTCCTGGAGCTGGGACATCGGCACATCCTCTGTTTTTGTAAAGAATGCAAATCTAACGATGGCGATAATAATTATCAATTAGCTCCGAAATATTTTCTTACGTCGCTATACTCGCGCTCCGATCGTGGTTCTTTCCCTCTTTCGCCTCCGGTGACCCCATGCTGCTACGCATTGCCCAGCTGTTCACGTCCGAGGAAATCTCCCGCATCCGCACGGCGCTGGAAAGCGCCCAATGGCTGGACGGACGCGTGACCGCCGGCTACCAGTCGGCGCGCGCCAAGTACAACCTGCAGCTGGCCGAAGACGACCCGCTGGCCCGGGAGATCGCCGAGGCGATGATCGACCGGCTATGGAAGCACCCGCAGTTCATGTCCGCCGCGCTGCCGCACAAGGCCTTCCCGCCGCTGTTCAACTGCTACGCCGGCGGCGGCAGTTTCGGTTATCACGTCGACAATGCGGTGCGGCAGGTGCGCGGCAGCGCCGAGCGGGTGCGCACAGACCTGTCGGCCACGCTGTTCTTCTCCGAGCCGGACAGCTACGACGGCGGCGAGCTGGTGATTCAGGACACCTATGGCGTGCACAGGGTGAAATTCGCCGCTGGCGACCTGGTGCTGTATCCCGGCACCAGCCTGCACAGCGTCGAGCCGGTCACCCGCGGCGCGCGGCTGGCGTCGTTCTTCTGGATCCAGAGCCTGGTGCGCGAGGACGCCCAGCGCACGCTGCTCTACGAGATGGATCAGGCGATCCAGCAATTGACCCGCGACGTGCCGGACCATCCCTCGCTGATCCAGCTGACCGGCACCTACCACAACCTGCTACGCCGCTGGGTCGAGGTCTGAATGGGCTGGTTGCTGCGCCGCGAGGAAGGCGCCGGCCAGGGCGTACCGGAAAACCCGCGGCAGGCCGCCGGCCTGATCCTCGCCGCGGCGCGTGCCGGCGACCTGGACGCCCAGGCGCTGCTCGGGCAGATCCTGCTCGATGGCCATGGCATCGAACGCGATCCGGCGCTGGCGCTGAGGTGGTTCCGCATCGCCGCCGCGCGCGGGCATGCGATGGCGGCGAACATGGCCGGGCGCTGCCTCGAGCACGGCTGGGGCTGCGCGGCCGACCCGGCGCAGGCCGCCCGCCATTACAACGTCGCCGCGGCCCGGGGCCTGGACTGGGGGCTGTACAACCTGGCCAACCTGCTGGCCACCGGCCGCGGGGTGGAGCGGGACGAGGCGCGCGCCTTCGCCTGTTACCGGCAGGCCGCCGAGCAGGGCCACGCCAAGTCGATGAACCTGGTCGGCCGCTATCTCGAGGAGGGCCGCGTGGGCCCGCCGGACCCCGTGGCAGCCCGCGAGTGGTATCGCCGTTCGGCCGAGGCCGGGGACTTCCGCGGGCAGTTCAGCCATGCCGTCACGCTGCTCGCCGACGGGCATCTGGACGAGGCGCTGGCGTGGCTCGAACGGGCGCTGGCGCTGGGCAACCTGAACTTCCTGCGGGTCGCCCGCGGTGCCCTGCTCACCTGCGCCGAACCGCGCCTGACGGCCCTCACCCTCGCCTACCACGCGCGTGCCGCCGCGCTCGGCGACGACAGCGACCGCGAGGCCGAGCGCCGGGCCTGGGCGCAGGTGGCGGAGGGCGGCATTCCGGCGTGACGGCACAGGCGAGCGGGCTGGAGGCTGGAGGCTGGAGGCTGGAGGCTGGAGGCTGGAGGCTGGAGGCTGGACGGAATGGTATGTCTGCAAGGCGAGCCCTGAAACCTCATGGGAAGCAACCAACAGCGGTGGAAAACGCTTCGCGGCTTTCCACGGGTGGCCTTCCACCCTACGGCGCGGCCTGCAACCTGGACGAACACCTGTAGGAGCAGGCTCT
>NZ_KE384410.1:96922-131172 GCF_000425625.1 Stutzerimonas azotifigens DSM 17556 | reverse complement strand
CCGGGCCAGCCCCTCATCCGGCCCTGCGGGCCACCTTCTCCCGCGGGGAGAAGGGAAAAGCACGGCGCGGCCTGCAACCTGGACGAACACCTGAAGGAGCAGGCTCTGCCTGCGACCGGAGCCCGCGCGAGGTCGCGCCCAGCGCCGGGGCCTGACGTAGGGTGGAGACGGCGCAGCCTCATCCACGCGTCGGGTCCAGCCAATGCCTGGGCTCACTGGCCGATCGAGTGAACAGCGGCAGCGGTGGAAAACGCTTCGCGGTTTTCCACTCTACGGCGCACGTTTCTCTCGTCCCGTCTAGGCGCTTTTGCCAAGCGACAAAAAACCTCGCCGAAGCGGGGTTCTCTCACCACGGCGTCGACGCCTCAGATGTAGTACGCCTTCAGCGGCGGGAAACCGTTGAACTCCACCGCGCTGTAGCTGGTGGTATAGGCGCCGGTCGAGAACCAGTACAGCCGGTCGCCGCTCGCCAGGTTCAGCGGCAGGCCGTACTTGTAGTGCTCGTACATGATGTCGGCGCTGTCGCAGGTCGGACCGGCGATGACCACTTCCTCCATCTCGCCCTTTTTCTCGGTCCAGATCGGGAATTTGATGGACTCGTCCATGGTTTCGATCAGGCCGCTGAACTTGCCCACGTCGGTGAACACCCAGCGCTCGACCGCGGTACGCGACTTGCGCGACACCAGCACCACCTCGGACACCAGCACGCCGGCGTTGGCGATGAGCGAACGGCCCGGCTCGAGGATGATTTCCGGCAGGTCGTCGCCGAAGTCGTCCTTGAGGAAGCGGATGATCTCGTCGGCGTAGGTGTTCAGGTCGTTGGTCTTGGCGATGTAGTTGGCCGGGAAGCCACCGCCCATGTTGATCATCTTCAGGACGATGCCGTCCTCTTCCTTCAGGCGCTCGAAGATCACCTTGACCTTGGCGATGGCCGCATCCCAGACGTCGATGTCGCGCTGCTGCGAGCCGACGTGGAAGGACACGCCGTAGGGCACCAGGCCCAGCTGCTTGGCGAGGATCAGCAAATCCAGCGCCATGTCGGTCTGGCAGCCGAACTTGCGCGACAGCGGCCAGTCGGCGGTGTTCGAGCCCTCGGTAAGGATCCGCACATAGACCTTCGAGCCCGGCGCGGCCTTGGCGATGTTGCGCAGGTCCGCTTCCGAGTCGGTGGCGAACATGCGCACGCCCTTCTCGTAGAAGTAGCGGATGTCCTTGGACTTCTTGATGGTGTTGCCGTAGCTGATGCGGTCGGCGGTGACGCCGGTGGACATCACCTTGTCCAGCTCGTAGATCGAGGCGATGTCGAAGTTCGAGCCCTTGTCGCGCAGCAGCTCGGTGATCTCGATGGCCGGGTTGGCCTTGACCGCGTAGTAGATCTTGGCGAAGGGGAAGTTCTTCACCAGCTCGTCGTAGGACTGGCTGATGATCTGGGTATCGATGACGACGAAGGGCGTTTCATGCTGCTCGGCGAACTGCTTCATGCGCTGGAAGGTTTCGCGCGGATAGTAGTCTTCGATCTTGATCGACATGCAGGGCTCCAGTTGGCGGAACGGAAGAGTGAGCACGGGGTGGCGCGAGGCCGTGAACGTCTGACAGTTTCCCCATTTTGGTTCGCCTACTTCCCAAGGCACGTCGCCGAGCATCACCGGCCCCGGAGAATCCCTCCGAGCATTGCTCTCGGGGTTCGAACCGGCGACCTCTCGTCGTCAGTACTTGAGCCGGATGGATCGTTTCCAGCATGGACGTTCGGGCGCGAACTTTAGAGCCACTAACCCCCGAGATCAATGGAAGCGCGTCCCTTTTTCGGTCGACGGGCGAACCCCTCTCGTTGTAACCGACCGGGATGACCGCATGATGTTCCGGCGCCCCGCCGGCCGGCGCGCCCGCGCCCGTCGCCGCGCGGGACGCCCAGGCGCCCTTTGCTCTATAATCGCCGGCTTTTTCCGAACCGCTTTCCAACCGGGACCGCCATGACCACCCAGGCCGCCGAAGTCGCGAAACGCCGCACGTTCGCCATCATTTCCCACCCCGACGCCGGTAAGACGACCATCACCGAAAAGCTGCTGCTGATGGGCCAGGCGATCGCCGTGGCCGGCACGGTCAAGTCGCGCAAGTCCGACCGCCACGCCACCTCCGACTGGATGGAAATGGAAAAGCAGCGCGGCATCTCCATCACCACCTCGGTGATGCAGTTCCCCTACCGCGAGCACATGATCAACCTGCTCGACACCCCCGGCCACGAGGACTTCTCCGAAGACACCTACCGCACCCTGACCGCGGTGGACTCGGCGCTGATGGTGCTCGACGGCGGCAAGGGGGTCGAGCCGCGCACCATCGCCCTGATGGACGTCTGCCGCCTGCGCGACACGCCCATCGTCAGCTTCATCAACAAGCTCGACCGCGACATCCGCGACCCTATCGAGCTGCTCGACGAGATCGAAGCGGTGCTGAAGATCAAGGCCGCGCCCATCACCTGGCCGATCGGCTCGTACCGCGACTTCAAGGGCGTCTACCACCTCGGCGAGGACCGGATCTTCGTCTACACCCCCGGCCACGGCCACGAGCGCATCGAGACCAAGGTCATCGAGAAGCTCGACTCCGACGAGGCGCGCAGCCACCTGGGCGACCTCTACGACGACTTCGTCGAGCAGTTGGAGCTGGTCCAGGGCGCCTGCCACGAATTCGACAAGGACGCCTTCCTCGCGGGCGAGATGACGCCGGTGTTCTTCGGCACCGCGCTGGGCAACTTCGGCGTCGATCACGTGCTCGACTCCATCGTCGACTGGGCGCCGATGCCGCTGGCGCGCGCGGCGGTCGAACGCAGCGTGGAGCCGACCGAGGAAAAATTCACCGGCTTCGTGTTCAAGATCCAGGCGAACATGGACCCCAAGCACCGCGACCGCATCGCCTTCATGCGCATCTGCTCGGGCAAGTACGAGAAGGGCATGAAGCTGCGCCACGTGCGGATCAAGAAGGACCTGAAGATCGCCGATGCGCTGACCTTCTTCTCCAGCGAGCGCGAGCACCTGGACGAGGCCTGGGCCGGCGACATCATCGGCCTGCACAACCACGGCACCATCCAGATCGGCGACACCTTCACCGAAGGCGAGGTGCTCGGCTTCACTGGCATCCCGCACTTCGCACCGGAACTGTTCCGCCGCGTGCGCCTGAAGGACCCGCTCAAGTCCAAGCAGCTGCGCCAGGGCCTGCAGGAGCTGGCCGAGGAAGGCGCCACCCAGGTGTTCTTCCCCGAACGCAACAACGACATCATCCTCGGCGCGGTCGGCGTGCTGCAGTTCGACGTGGTCGCCAGCCGGCTGAGGGAGGAATACAAGGTGGAATGCGCCTACGAGGCGATCAACGTCTGGTCGGCGCGCTGGATCGAATGCGAGGACAAGAAGAAGCTCGAGGACTTCAAGAACAAGGCCTTCGAGAACCTCGCCATCGACGGCGGCGGCCACCTCACCTACCTGGCGCCGACCCGGGTCAACCTGAGCCTGATGGAAGAGCGCTGGCCCGAGGTGAAGTTCAGGGCGACGCGGGAGACGCATTGAGGGCGCTGCAAGCCCCTCACCCCAGCCCTCTCCCCGGCGGGGAGAGGGGGGTTTCCGGTGCCAGCCAGAGGCTCCAGGCTCCAGGCTCCAGGCTCCAGGCGATTCAAGCTCACTGTCTCTTGCTTCGATGACCTGCGTCCTGTCAATGCACATGGATTGAGCCCAACGTGAACCAGTCCCCTCTCCCCTCCGGGGAGAGGGCTAGGGTGAGGGGTACCTCTCCATACCCATTCACAAGGACCGTGAATGCCCAAACCGACCCCGGAACAGCGCGGCTTCGCCCGCCAACTGCGCCACGACCTCACCGATTGCGAGCACCTGATCTGGAGCCATCTGCGCAATCGGAGGCTCGGTGGGCTCAAGTTCCGTCGCCAGCATCCCTGGCCGCCCTACGTGCTGGACTTCTATTGCCCGGAGCGCGCCCTCGTGGTCGAACTCGACGGCAGCCAGCACCTCACACCAGCGGGACGGGCACAGGACGCGCAGCGGACCCTGCACCTGCACGCAGCCGGGCTGACCGTGCTTCGCTTCAGCAACCTCGACGTGCTCGACAATCTCGATGGCGTGCTGGAAACGATCATGAACCAGGCGAAACCCGACTAGCTTTCTCGCTGCCCCGCTCGCAAAAAAAACGCCCCCAACCACGGGGGCGCAAGCTGCCCTACCACTCCGATCGCAACCTCGTCAGACGCGGGCCTGCGCCTTCAGCCCGCGCGGGCGGAAGAGTTCGCCGGCCACCGCCAGCACGCCGATCGCGCCGGCGATCCAGTACCAGCGCGCCAGCGGGTCGAAGCCCAGCCAGCCGAGCGCGTGCAGGAACACCATCAGGATCAGCACCGGGCTGACGTAGCGCACCATGAACAGCCAGAGCGCGTGGCCGGCCGGCGACAGGCCGAGCTCCTCGCGCAGGATCTCGCCGCGCAGGCAGTAGCCGGCGAGCACCGCCATGAGAATCCCCCCGAGCGGCATCATCCAGCGCGAGGTGAGGTAGTCGAGGCCGTCGAACAGGGTCATGCCGAACAGCTTCCAGTCGGCGCCGACGTTGAACGAGAGCATCGCGCTCAGGCTGATCACCAGCAGCACGGAGCCCGCACCGAAGGCCGCGCGCGGGCGGCTGATGCCGTACTTCTCGTTCAGGTAGGCGACCACCGCCTCGATCATCGAGATCGCCGAGGTCAACGCCGCCACCGACACCATGGCGAAGAACAGCACGCCGAACAGGGTGCCGAACGGCATCTGCTGGAAGGCCAGCGGCAGGCTCATGAAGATCAGCCCCGGCCCGGCGCTCGGGTCCATGCCGTTGGCGAAGATCACCGGGAAGATCGCCAGCCCCGCCAGCAGCGCCACGCAGGTGTCGGCGATGGCGACGATGAAGGTGGTGCGGGCGATGGACTGGCCGTCGGGGATGTAGGAGCCGTAGGTGAGGATCGCGCCGCTGGCCAAGCTGAGGGTGAAGAACGCATGGCCGAGCGCGGCGAGGAAGGCTTCGCCGGTCAGCCTGGAGGCGTCGAAGCTGAACAGGAAGGCCACGCCCCGGCCGAAGCTGCCGTTGGTCCAGGCATAGCCGACCAGCGCCAGCAGCATCACCGCCAGCCCCGGCATCATCCAGCGGAACGCCCGTTCGACGCCCGCCTGCACGCCCTTGCCGACGATCAGCAGGGTCAGCAGCGCCACCAGCACGCTCCAGCCGCCGAGTTGCAGCGGGCTGGCGTTGTGCGCCTCGAACACCGCGCCGAGCGCCTCGACGCTGGGTGCGGCCAGCGAGCCGTCGAGCATCTTCCAGGTGTAGGCGAAGGCCCAGCCGGCCACGACCACGTAGAAGCAGAGGATCAGGAAGCCCGCCAGCATGGCCATGCCGCCGACCGCCTTCCACGCCGGGTTGCCGCCGTTCTCCCGCACCACCCGGCCGATGGCGTCGATCGGGCTGCCGCGGCCGCGCCGACCGAGCGCGATCTCGGTCATCATCACCGGGATGCCGATGGCCAGGATGCAGGCCAGGTACATCAACACGAAGGCGCCACCGCCGTACTCGCCGGTGATGTAGGGGAATTTCCAGATATTGCCCAGGCCCACCGCGGAGCCCGTGGCAGCGAGGATGAAACCCCAGCGCGAGAGCCAGAGGTTCTTCGGTTTTTCTCGAGTCATTCGTCACCTGTTGTTGTTGTCGTGACTGGCGCAGTGCGCGCGTGCAAGGCATGGGTCGCGACCCACGCGCCCATCACACGGGTTGCGCGGATCGCCGGCAAGGTGGGCGCAGGGGACCGGGCGGTCCGGTCGAGGGATGCGGTGTCAGCCTGGCCTTACAGCACCGGTTTCCGGCCCCGGTGCCGCCACGACGGCCGGCAAGCGTAAGGAAAATCTGCCGCGACGGCACGTTCTTCTTCCAGCAGCCGCCGAGCGGGCGTCGATGGGGGTGTGCGTGTTGGTCTCTAGCGCCGTGATGGCCGCAGGCAGAGCCTGCTCCTACAGGTGCAGGCGAACGGTGAGGCGGCAGGCAATGCCATGCCCCTGCCCTTCTCCCCCCGGGAGAAGGTGGCGCGCAGGGCCGGATGAGGGAGGCTTTCAAGGAAACGTCCAGCGGAGATGAAAAGGCCCCGCCCCCGCCTCGCCTGGCGAGCGGAGGCGGGGCAACAGGAGACTCAGGCGTGCGCGGGCGCGCGGGTGGCGAGGCGTTCGCGGGCCAGCCGGTCGGCGATCACCGAGGTCGGCACGCCCTCGGCCTCGGCGCGCTGGAAGATCTGCTGCAGGGTCGGGCCGATGCGCTCGACGTGCGCGCGGATCTGTGCCGCGCTGCCGCCGATGCGCTCATAGCAGACGTCGATGATGCCGCCGGCGTTGATCGCGTAGTCGGGCGCGTAGAGGCAGCCGCGGCGCTGCAGTTCGGCACCGATTTCCGGCGAGGCCAGTTGGTTGTTCGCCGCGCCGGCGACTACCGGCGCGCGCAAGGCCTCGAGGGTGTCGGGATTGAGGATGCCGCCCATGGCGCAGGGCGCGAAGACCTCGACCGCCTGCCCGTAGATGTCTTCGGGCGCCACCACGCGCGCGCCCAGCTCGTCCGCCGCGCGCTGCACGTTCGGCGCATGGACGTCGCTCACGCAGACCTCGGCGCCGGCGTTCACCAGGTGTCGCGCCAGGTCATAGCCGACGTGGCCGACGCCCTGGATCGCCACCCGCACGCCCGCCAGGTCGTCACGACCGAGGCGATGATGCACCGCCTCGCGCAGGCCGAGGAACACCCCGTAAGCGGTCGAGGGCGACGGGTCGCCGCTGCGCGTGCCGCCCTCCAATGCGTCGCGGGCGATCGCTCCGCAGACGTGGTGGGTGCGCTGCGCCATCAGCTGCATCTCCGGCACGCCGGTGCCCGAGTCCGCGGCAGTGACGTAGCGGCCGCCGAGGCTGTCGACGAAGTCGCCCATGGCGTGGAACAAAGCCGGCGTCTTGTCGCGGTGCGGGTCGCCGACGATCACCGCCTTGCCGCCGCCCAGGGGCAGTTCGGCGAGCGCCGACTTGTAGGTCATCCCGCGTGCCAGCCGCAGCACGTCGCGCAGGGCGTCGGCGTCACTGGCATAGGGGTACATGCGGCAACCGCCGAGCGCCGGGCCGAGACGGGTGTCGTGGATGGCGATGATCGCCTTCAGGCCGCTGGCCTTGTCGTGGCAGAAGACCACCTGTTCGTGGTCGTCGAAATCGGGGTGGGTGAAGACGGACATGAAGACCTCGTTGTTGTTGTTCTGTGCCTTTCAGGAACGGTTGGGTTGTCAGGCACACGGTGGGCTTTAGCCAACCGATGGCCGAAACGTCCCGGCGGGCTGATACGGGAGTTGCCGCTGCACCTGGACGCCCGTCCCTACGTCGTCAATCACGCTGCCGAATGGAACAGCCGCACCGGCTGTTCCTCGTCACCATTCGCCAGTTGCTCGCTCAGCAGCTTGTGCCGCTGCCGGGCGGCCGCGACGCTGCGCTCCTTGACCGGACCGAAGCCGCGGATCTGCTCCGGCAGCGAGGCGATGGCCACCGCCGTGCGGTAGTTGCCGGGCCGGAGCTGGGTCAGCAGCGACTCGACGGTGCGCTCGTACTCGGCGATCAGCTCGCGCTCCAGCTTTCGGTCGGCGCCGTAGCCGAAAGGATCGAAGGGCGTGCCACGGAGGAAGCGGAACCTGGCCAGCACGCCGAAGGCATCGAGCATCCAGGGGCCGAACTCGCGCTTGCGCGGCTCGCCGGTGACCGGGTCGCGCTTGGCCAGCCAGGCCGGCGCCAGGTGGAAGCGCAGCTGGTAGTCGCCCTCGAATTGCTGCTCGAGGCGCCGGCGGAACGCCGGATCGGCATACAGCCGCGCCACTTCGTACTCGTCCTTGTAGGCCAGCAGCTTGAAGTAGCCGCGCGCCACCGCCTCGGTCAGCGCCTGGTCGGGACCGCCGTCGGCCTGCCGCACGCGCTCGACCAGCGCCTGGTAGCGACGGGCATAGCGCGCGCTCTGGTAACGGGTGAGGAAATCCATGCGCCAGGCGATGATCTCGTCGAGCGTGCGGCACAGCGGTTCGGCCTGCTCGGCCGGACGCACCAGCGCCTCGACCGCCTCGCGCCGATGCGCGCCGCGCCGGCCCCAGCGGAAGGCCTGGCGGTTGAGTTCGACCGACACACCGTTGAGCTCGATGGCCTGCTCGATGGCCTCGGCGGACACCGGCACCAACCCCATCTGCCAGGCGAAGCCGAGCATGAACAGGTTGGTGGCGATGCTGTCGCCGAGCAGCCGGGTGGCCAGGCGGGTGGCGTCGATGAAGTGGGTCTTGTCCGCCCCGACGGCCTCGACCAGCGCCTGGCGCATGGCCTCGCCGGGCACCTGCGCGTCCGGGTTGCGGGTGAACTCGGCGGTGGCCGACTCGTGGCTGTTGATCACCGCGTGGCTGATCTTTTCGTTCAGCCGGGTCAGCGCCTCGTCGCCGGCAGCCACCACCAGGTCGCAGCCGAGGATGAGGTCCGCCTCGCCGGCGGCGATGCGCACCGCGTAGATGTCGTCCTGCCTGGCGGCGATGCGCACGTGGGTCACCACCGGGCCGAACTTCTGCGCCAGGCCCGCCTGGTCGAGCACCGTGCAGCCCTTGCCTTCCAGGTGCGCGGCCATGCCCAGCAGCGCGCCGAGAGTGGTCACGCCGCTGCCGCCGACGCCGGGCACGAGGATGTTCCAGGGCCGATCCAGGGCCGGCTGGCGCGGCTCAGGCAGGTCGTCCAGGCGCGCCGCCTCGCCCAGCGCCTGGGGCTTGCGCAGCCCGCCGCCGTGGAGGGTGACGAAGCTCGGACAGAAGCCCTCGACGCAGGAGAAATCCTTGTTGCAGGCGTTCTGGTCGATCTCGCGCTTGCGTCCCAGCTCGGTCTCCAGCGGCTGCACCGACAGGCAGTTGGACTTCTCGCTGCAGTCGCCGCAGCCCTCGCAGACCGCCTCGTTGATGAAGGCGCGCCTGGCCGGGTCCTCCAGCTTGCCGCGCTTGCGCCGGCGGCGCTTCTCGGTGGCGCAGGTCTGGTCGTAGATGATCACCGACACGCCCTTGTACTCACGCAGTTCGCGCTGCAGGGCGTCCAGCTCGCGGCGGTGATGGAAGCTGGTGACCGGCGCGAAGCTGTCGCGTGTGGGGTACTTGTCCGGCTCGTCGGAGACCAGGGCGATGCGCTGCACGCCCTCGTTGAAGACCTGCCGGCTGAGCTGGTCGACGCGCAGTTCGCCGTCTATCGGCTGACCGCCGGTCATGGCCACGGCGTCGTTGTAGAGGATCTTGAAGGTGATGTTCACCCCGGCGGCGACGGCCGCGCGGATGGCCAGGTGCCCGGAATGGAAATAGGTGCCGTCGCCGAGGTTCTGGAACATGTGCGGCGTTTCGGTGAAGGGCGCCTGGCCGATCCAGTTCACCCCTTCCCCGCCCATCTGGGTGAAGGTCTCGGTGCGCCGGTCCATCCACTGCACCATGTAGTGGCAGCCGATCCCGGCGGCCGCGCGGCTGCCTTCGGGCACCTTGGTCGAGCTGTTGTGCGGGCAGCCGGAGCAGAAGTGCGGGGTGCGCACGGTGCTGTAGCTGCGCGCGGCCAAGGCCTTTTCCTTGGCGTCGAGGAAGGCCAGGCGGGCCTGGATGCTGTCGCTGGAATAGATGGGGGCGAGCCGTTTGGCGATCACCCGGGCGATCTGCGCCGGGGTCAGCTCGGAGAGGTTCGGCAATAGCGAGCGGCCCTGTTCGTCGAACTCGCCGACCACCCGCGGGCGCTTGCCGACCGGCCAGTTGTACAGCTGGCCGGTGACCTGGTCCTCGATCACGCTGCGCTTTTCCTCGACGACCAGGATCTCGTCCAGGCCCTCGGCGAACTCGTGCACCGAGACCGGCTCCAGTGGCCAGCTCATGCCGACCTTGAGCACGCGCAGGCCGACCTGGGCGCACAGCGCCTCGTCCAGGCCGAGGTCGTCCAGCGCCTGGCGCACGTCGAGGTAGCTCTTGCCGGTGGTGATGATGCCGAGGCGCGGATTGGGCGAATCGATCATCACCCGGTTCAACCGGTTGGCCCGGGCGAAGGCGCGCGCGGCGTAGATCTTGTACATGTTCAGGCGCTTTTCCTGCGCCAGCGGCGGGTCCGGCCAGCGGATGTGCACGCCGTCCTCGGGCAGCTCGAAGTCCTCGGGCACCACCGTCTGGATGCGCAGCGGGTCGACCTCCACCACGGCCGAGGAGTCGACGTTCTCGGCGATGGTCTTGAGCGCCACCCAGCAGCCGCAGTAGCGCGACAGCTCCCAGCCGACGATGCCGTAGTCGAGGATTTCCTGGACGTTGGCCGGGTTGAGCACGGGAATGGAGGCGGCGATGAAGGCGTGCTCGCTCTGGTGGGCGATGGTCGAGGATTTGCAGCCATGGTCGTCGCCGGCCAGCAGCAGCACGCCGCCGTAGGGCGACACGCCGGCCGAATTGCCGTGTTTGAACACGTCGCCGCAGCGGTCGACGCCCGGGCCCTTGCCGTACCACATGGCGAACACGCCATCGTATTTGGCGCCGGGAAACAGGTTGGTCTGCTGGCTGCCCCACACCGCGGTGGCGGCCAGCTCCTCGTTGACGCCGGGCTGGAAGTGGATGGCGTGCTGTTTGAGGTAGTCGCGGGCTTCCCAGAGGCTCTTGTCGAGGCCGCCCAGCGGCGAGCCGCGGTAGCCGGAGATGAAGCAGCCCGTGTTCAGGCCGCGGGCCTGGTCGCGCTGGTGCTGCAGCATCGGCAGGCGGGTCAGCGCCTGGGTGCCGGTGAGGTACAGATGACCGGTAGCGAGCCGGTACTTGTCATCGAGGCTGATGTCGGCCAGGGACTTCGGCATGGGCGGCTCCTGTTTCTTCTTGTCCGGAGTCGGGGCCACGGGGTCACCGCGCCCACCCTGTGCGACAGGGGGTCGCCCCGTCGGCACGCGTTGTCACCATCATGAGCGTGACGGCGGGCGATTTTCTTTCTACTTTTGCCCTTGTCGGCGCCAGCCGTGCATGAACATTCCACGTAGAACAAGAAAAGAGAAACGGCCATGCAGACCCCGCTGAGCGGCATCGACCGCAAGATCCTCCTGCTGCTGCAACACAACGCCGACCTTTCCGCCGCGGACATCGCCGAGAAGGTGGAGCTGTCGCAGTCGCCGTGCTGGCGGCGCATCCATCGCCTGCAGGAGGAAGGGGTGATCGAGCGCAAGGTGGCGCTGCTCAACCCGAAGAAGCTCGGGCTGGGGATGACGGTGTTCGTCAACATCAAGCTCTCGGCGCACGGGCGCAACAACCTCGCCGAGTTCGAAGCGGCCATCGTCGGCTACCCGGAGGTGCTGGAGTGCCACACCATGGCCGGCGAATCCGACTACCTGCTCAAGGTGGTGGCCCGGGACATCGACAGCTACGAGCGCTTCCTGCGCGACCACCTGCTGCAGCGCCCGCACGTGCAGGAGGCGCATTCGCACATCGCCATGAGCGAGGTGAAGCGGACCACGGAATTGCCACTGGACTAAGCAGCGTGTCAGGGGCAGGCTGCGCCTGCCATCGCCGCCAGGGGGCGCCTCCTACAAAACCAACGCCGGACCTGTGTGCCTCTGCCTGTGGGAGGCCCGCCCTCGGGGCGATTACCTCGGGCTGAAAACATCCCTGGGGCAGGCTGCGCCCGCCATCGCCGCCAGGGGGCGCCTCCCACAAAAGCCGGTGCCCAACCGCATGTGCGGTGAGAAGGCCACCCTCGGGGCGGTGGGTCAGGCCGGCTGCGCGGCTGCGGCGAGCGGGCGCTCGACGGTGCCGGCCGGCAGGGCGTTGCCCTGGCGCGAGTAGACGGCCACGCCGCCGACCCAGGTGGTCTGCAGCGACAGCGGCGAACCGTCCAGCTCGCTCAGCCACAGCAGGTCGGCGTCGTAGCCGGGCGCGATGCGGCCCTTGCGCTCGCCCAGCCCGGCGGCGCGGGCCGGGTTCTCGCTGACCAGCTTCCAGGCCTGCGCCAGCGGCAGCAGGCCCAGCTCGGCGACGGTGAAGGCCGCGCGGTACAGGCTGGGGTAGTGGTAGTCGCTGCACAGCACGTCCACCAGACCCTGCTCGATGGCCTCGCGCACGCCGATGGCGCCGACGTGCGAGCCACCGCGCACCAGGTTCGGGGCGCCCATCAGCACCGCGGCGCCGGCCTGCTGGCTGGCCCGCGCGGTGTGCTCGCACATCGGGAATTCGGCGATGGACACGCCCAGGTCGCGCGCCCGCGACACGTCCTCCAGCGTTTCGTCGTCGTGCGAGGCCAGCGCCACGCCGTGACGGTGCGCCGCCGCAGCGAGTTCGGCGCTCTGCCGCTCGCCCAGCGCGCGGCTGGCCTGCAGCCGCTGCAGGAAGCCCTCGACCTCGCCGTCGGGCATCGACACCCGGCGCTTGAGCCCGGCCAGGTAGCGCTGCACCTTGCGCGCATCGTCCATGGGCGGCAGGTGGTCGTTCAGCGACAGCAGCTGCACGCGCCCGGACGCCAGCCAGCCGAGCAGTTCGTCGTGGTCGTCGGTGTTCACCTTCTCGTGGCGGATGTGCACCCGCGCCTGGCAGGCGAAGCGCGGCATCAGCCGCTCCAGCGCCTCGAGCAGGCCGCGCACGGTCTCGCGGCTGCGCGGGCCCGGCTCGAAGCCGTCGGTGATGCTGTAGAAGAAGGTGGTGATGCCGTTGGCCACCAGCGACGCGTCGTTGGCGGCCAGCGCCAGCTCCAGCGGGAACTGGGTGCCGGCGCGCGGCGTGATGTGGCGTTCGAAGGCATCGCCGTGCAGGTCGATGATGCCCGGCAGCAGGTAGCCGCCCTGCCCGTCGATGCGGTGCTCGCCTACCTGGGGCGCGGCGCCGATCGCCTGGATGCGACCGTCGGCGACCGCGACCGAGGTCGGTACCGACCAGCCATCCGCGGTCAGCACGTGGATGTTCTCGACGACGAAGCTGTTGCGGCCGGACGGGCCGGGCACGGGAAATCTGGACATGGAGCCTCCGTGGCTGGAAGGAATGGACGGGGTCATCGGCTCAGGCGTGCTGGCGCATCAGCCGCCGGCGCATGCGCGAGGAGAACTGCTCCACCACGAACACCAGCAGGAAGATCATCAGGACGATGGTGGCCGCCTGGTCGTAGCGGAACATTTCCATCGAGACCGCCAGCTCGGCGCCGATGCCGCCGGCGCCGACCAGGCCGAGCACCACCGACGAGCGCACGGCCTTCTCCAGCGAGAACAGGCTGGAGTTGATCAGGCTCGGCAGCGCGCCGGGCAGCAGCACCACGGCCATGCGGTCGAGCGGGCTGGCGCCGATCGAGGCCAGCGCCTCGGAGGGGCCGGGATCGACCTCCTCCAGCGCCTCGGCGAAGAAGCGCGCGCAGAAGCCGATGGTGTCGACGATGATGGTCAGCGTGCCGGCGAAGGTGCCGAGGCCCACCGAGGCCACGAAGAACAGCGCCCAGGCCAGGTCCGGCACGGTGCGGAAGAAGCTGATCAGCGCTCGGGTGGCGTGCAGCACGCTGGCGTGCGGCGAGGTGTTGCGCGCGGCCAGCAGCGCCAAGGGGACGCTCAGCAGGATGCCGAACACGGTGCCGACCAGGGCCATCTGGAAGGTCACCAGGATCGCCTGGGCCATCGGCCAGGCGCGGTCGGTGGCCGGCGGCAGCATCTCGCCACCGATCACCGCCATGTTCGGCAGGCCCTTGAGCAGCTCGGACAGGGACAGGCCGGCGCTGGACATCGACCAGAGCAGGAACAGTACGAAGAGCGCGACCAGCACCTGGGTCATCCAGCTCGGCCGCTCGAAGCGCTCCGGCAGGCGAGCCGGCTCGGCGATGGAAGGATTGCGCGGAAAATCAGGCATAGAAGCCTCGAAGGCTGGTGAGGGTTTCCGCGCCGCTGGCGCTGTCGAGCATCAGTTGGCGGTCGCGCACGCCGAGGATACGGTCGGCGTACTGCAGCGCGTGCTCGATGTGATGGGAGACGAAGAACAGCGTCAGGCCGCGCGCCCGGCCCAGGGCCGCGAACAGCTCCATGATCTCCTCGCCGGACTGCGGGTCGAGGCTGGCGGTCGGCTCGTCGGCGAACAGGATGCTCGGGTCCTGCATCAGCGCCCGGGCGATCGCCACCCGCTGCGACTGGCCGCCGGACAGCTCGTCGCAGCGCTTGTGCGCCAGATGGGCCAGGCCGACCTGCTCCAGGCAGTGCAGGGCCTTCTCGCGGTCGGCCTGGGTCGCCAGTCCCTGCAGCCAGTGACGCGGGCCGCTGTGGTGGGCGAGGCCGCCGTGCAGCACGTTGGACAGTGCCGACAGCCGGGGCACCAGGCAGTGCTTCTGGAACACGAAGCCGACCCGGTTGCGCGCCAGGCGCAGGCCGCGCCCGGATTTGCCGCACAGGTTCACGCCGTCGAGCACGATGCGCCCGGCGTCCGGCTCGATCAGCCGCACGCAGCAGCGCAGCAGGGTGCTCTTGCCGGCCCCGTTGGCGCCGATCAGGGCGACCGCCTGCCCGGGGTTCAGGCGGAAACTGATGTCGGCGAACACCGGGGTGTCGCTGTTGGCGAAGCGTTTGGTCAACCCCTCGACCTGCAGCGGGCAGGCGGTGTCCGCCGCGGCGAAGGTCGAACGCAGGGCCTGGGCAAGGCTGGGCATGGACGGCTCCTATGCGCCCGCGCACGGCGGGCGCGCTGCGGGGTTCAGTCGCCGATGAAGTCGGCGTATTCGGGGAAGCCGGCGGTGGCGTACATCGACCGCACGTACTGGTACTGGCTGTCCTTGACGTTGGTGATGAAGCGCATGCCGGAGTACTTCTGGTTGTCCTGTCCGGTGAGGATCGCGGCGATCAGCGCGTCCGAATGCTCGACGAAGGCCTGGCGGACGGTGTCGACCACCTGGCCGTCCACGTGGCTGCCAGCCATCAGCACGTCGTTGGGCAGGTCCGGCCCGCGGGCGATGACCCGGAACGCGCCCGGCTGCAGGCCGCCCTTCTCCATCTCCTGCTGGCGCAGGCCGACGAAGTTCTGGTGGTTCATGCCGATGGCGGCGACGTCGCCGCGCTTGAGCGCTTCCCAGAGCACCGGGATCTTGGTGTTGACGATCTGCACGTCGTGCTGCGGGTCGAGCCCCGCGTCGGCCAGGGCCTGGATCGGACCGAGGTGCTTGGAGGTGGAGCCGACCTCGCCGAAGCCGACCTTGCTGCCCTTGAGGTCCGCGACCGTGCTGTAGGGGCCGTCGGCCATGGTGATGATGGTGGCGAAGTAATCCGGGCGGGACAGCCCCACCACGATCCGGGCGTCGGCGCGCTTCTGCATCACCACGTACTCGGCCGGCCCGGTGAGCACGAAGTCGACCTTGTTGAAGCGCAGCGCCTCGACCGCGGCGGTGCGGTTGGTCACGGGCAGGAACTCGATCTCGTAGCCGGTCACCTTGGCCAGCTCGCTCTTGAAGGCACCGAACTCGCGCTGCAGCTCTTCCAGGCCGACCAGGTCGGTCACCGCCAGCTTGACCGTCTCGGCCTGCGCCAGCGACGCGAAGCAGACCATCCCGGCAAGCACCATCCCCACACGTTTGATCAGCGACATCACCCTCACCCACTGTTGTCTATACAGGTTCAGGGGACTATCGCAGGGCAATCTGACAGCGAGATGTTGGGACCATGACAACTGCGTGACCCCTGGGCAGGCTGCGCCTGCCATCGCCGCCGGGGGGCGCCTCCCACAAAGGCCGGTGCCCGGCGGCTGTTGCTCCTGCTCCTGCTGTGGGAGGCCCGACCTCGGGGCGATCAGATCGGGACACAGCCCCGTGCCTGCACGCACGGGGCAGGCTGCGCCTGCCATCGCCGCCGGGGGGCGCCTCCCACGAAGACCGTGTGCACTTGCTGTGGGAGGCCCGACCTCGGGGCGACCGGCCGTTTTACAATACGCGCCCGTCGTGGGCCAGGCTGACGCCCGCCGGCAGCGCCGCCGGATGCTCCAGCAGCCAGGAGTCGAGGGTGTGGCCGATGTGGGTCAGCACCGTCTCGGCCGGGCGCAGCCGCTCGACGATCTCCAGCGCGCGCGGCAGGTCGTTGTGGTTGCGCGGCTGCGGCTGCGGCGGCGCCGAGCAATCCAGCACCAGCAGGTCCAGCGGCTGCGCCGCGAGCACCCTCGCGCTCGCTTCGGCGAGCCCGAGGGTGTCGGTGAGGTAGGCGATGCGCCGCCCCTGCCCTTCGAGCAGGTAGCCCAGGGTCGGCTTGGAATGCTCCAGCGGCACGGCGGTCACCGTCAGGGCGCCCAGCTCACGGCGCTCGAAGGCGGTGAACGGCCGCGAGAAATCGAGGATGCCGGGGTGCTTGTAGAGGTCGGCGAGGCCCTCGGCGTCCGCCGGGCCGTGCACCGGGATCGTCAGGCCGAGCCCCCAGCGCAGGTGCAGCAGGCCTTGGGCGTGGTCGGCGTGGTAGTGGGTGAGCAGGATGCCGCTCAGCGCATGGGGCGCAAAGCGCTCGGTGAGGTCGGTCAGGCCGGCGTCCAGCAGCCAGCGCTGCTCGCCGCATTCGACCAGCGCGCTGCACGGCCCGCGCCGGTGCGCCGGCTCGCGGCGCGCGCGCTCGCAGGCGACGCAGTCGCAGCCGTAGACCGGCACCTGGCGGGCATTGCCGCTGCCGAGCAGGGTCAGGCGCATGCGCGCCCCCGGATCAGCTGCAGCAGCGTCTCGGCGGTCTGCGCCAGGCTGCCGGAGTTGTCCAGGCGCAGGCAGTCCTCGCCCGCCACCTGCAGCTGACCGTTGCGCGCCAGGCGAGCCTCGATCTCTTCGGCGCTCTCGCGGCCGCGTGCCAGCAGGCGCTGGCGCAGCACCTGCGGCTCGACGCTGAGCAGCACCGCGCACAGCTCCGGATAGCGCTGCCGGGCCTCGGCCAGGTGCCCGCGCGAGCCGTTGACCAGCACGTCGCGGCCCTCGGCCAGCCAGTCGTCGATCTGCCGCGGAATGCCGTAGGCCAGCCCGTTGGCGCGCCAGTGCAGGGCGAAGGCGCCCTCGGCCAGCAGCTCGTCGAAGCGCTGCGGCGACACGCCGAGGGCATCCTCGCCGACCGCTTCCGGCGAGCGGGTGACCACACGCCGGGCGATCCGCCCGCCGGCCGCCAGCACGCGCTCGCGCACCGCATCCAGCAGGCTGTCCTTGCCGGAGCCCGAGGGGCCCATCAGATAGATCAGCCGTCCGCTCATCAGAACACCCGTTCCCCTTTGCGCCAGACCTGCCGCACCACCGCCTGGGTGCCGGCCACCCGCGCCTGCAACAGATCGGCGCACAGGCCGACCCGAAGTTCGCCGCGGTCGGCCAGCCCGGCGGCCAACGCCGGTGCGCGGGTGACGGTGCTTACCGCGCGCGGCAGGTCGTAGTCGTTGTCCTGCTCGGCGAGCATCAGCGCGGCCGGCAGCAGGCTCGCCGGATAATAGTCGCTGGAGAGAATATCGAGCACGCCCCGGCGCGCCAGTTCGGCGGCGGCGATGTTGCCCGAGTGCGAGCCGCCGCGGACCACGTTCGGCGCGCCCATCAGCACCTTGAGCCCGGCCCGGTGGCTGGCCTGCGCGGCCTCCAGGGTGGTCGGGAACTCGGCGATGGACATGCCGAAGCCGGCCGACTCGGCGACGTGCTCGAGGGTGGCGTCGTCATGGCTGGCGACCGACAGCCCGCGCGCCCGGCACTCCTCGACGATGGCGCGCCGCTGGCGGTCGCTGTGCTCCAGCGAGTTGGCCTTCTGCCGGCGGCTGAAGTCGGCCATCTGCTCGGCGTCGAACTGGTACTTGCCCATGTAGTACTCGCGGTACTTGTCCTCCTTGACGAACTGGCGCTGGCCCGGCGAGTGGTCCATCACCGAGACCAGCTGCACCAGCGGATGGCCTACCAGGTCGCGGAACACCCCCAGGGTGTCCGGGTGGCAGACCTCGCAGCGCAGGTGCAGGCGGTGGTCGGCGCGGCTGTGCCCCTGCCGCGCGGCGCTGGCGACGGCCTCGAGCATGATCGGCAGCTGCTGCATGCGCTTGCCCTTGGGATTGACGTCACCGATCGACAGCGCGTCGAACACCGTGGTGATGCCGGCGGCGATGATCTGCGCGTCGTGGCTGAGCACCGCCGAGGCCGACGGCCAGTCGACGCCCGGGCGCGGGGTCATGTGCTTTTCCAGGTTGTCGGTGTGCAGCTCGACCAGCCCCGGCAGCAGGTAGTCGCCACCCAGGTCGAGCGCCTGCGGCAGGCCGCTGCGCCCTTCGTCGATGTCGGCGATGAGCCCGTCGCGCACCACCAGGCAGCCGTCGAAGACCCGCTCGGCGGTGACCAGGCGGGCATTGCTGAGGATGAGTTCAGCTGGCATTGGCGTAGTCCTCGCCGGTCATGTCCAGGTAACGGTCGGCCACCGCCTCGCGGGCGGCGCGGTCGTGGAAGATGCCGATCACCGCGGTGCCGGCGGCCTTGGCCTCGGCGATCAACTGCAGCACCACCTGGCGGTTGGCCTCGTCCAGCGAGGCGGTGGGCTCGTCGAGCAGCAGCACCGGCCACTCGACCATGAAGCCGCGCGCCAGGTTGACGCGCTGCTGCTCGCCGCCGGAGAAGGTGCCGGGCGCCAGCCCCCAGAGGCGCTCGGGGATGTTCAGCCGGGTCAGCAGCTGGCGGGCGCGGACCTCGGCCCGTTCGCCCGACCAGCCACGCGCCAGTGCCGGTTCCATCACCACGTCGAGGCAGGACACCCGCGGAATCACCCGCAGGAACTGGCTGACGTAGCCAAGGGTTTCGCGGCGCACCGCGAGCACCTGGCGCGGCGCAGCGCCGATCAGCTCCAGCGGCGCGCCGCGGTGCAGGATGCGGATGCTGCCATCGGCCAGGTAGTTGCCGTACAGGCTGCGCAGCAGGGTCGACTTGCCGGCGCCGGAACGGCCGTGCAGCACCAGGCACTCGCCGGCGCGCACCTCGAAGCTCAGCCCCTCGAGCACCCGCAGCACCACGCCCTGCTGCTGGTGCAGGGTGAAGCGCTTGTGCAGGTCGCGGACTTCGATCGGGTTGTTCATGGGTTACCTCGCAGCGGAAGGAAGAAGGTCAGGGCCGCGCCGGGGACCTGTAGGAGCCAGCTTGCTGGCGATGCTTTTTGCGCACGGCCGTTTGCCTCGGGTGCAGCCCGGTTCGCGAGCAAGGACTCGGCGTCCCCCTCGCTCCTACGAGAGGTATCGAGGTGTCTGCGTGCAGGCGGCCCACGCCAAGCCCCCGTAGGAGCCAGCTTGCTGGCGAAGCTTTCTGGCCAGGGGCGGCTTGATTCGCGCACAGCCCCCTCACCCCCGCCCTCTCCCCGAGGGGAGAGGGCGTTGAACGGTGTCGACCTAGGAGATCGGGTGAGGGTGAAAGGCCGCAGCGATGCCTTGCGTGGCGCCCGAACGGTGGCGTTGCACGGACCCACTCCCTCTCCCCCCGGGAGACGACTACAGGGATGTAGGAGGTAGGGCGAAGCAGGATGCCCGAGCCGAGGGCTGGGGTGAGGGCTGCTCGCCCCTATGCCGAACCCCCTCACGGCTGCAGCACCGAGGACACCAGCAACTGCGTGTAGGCATGCTGCGGGTCGTCCAGCACCTGGTCGGTGAGGCCGGTTTCCACCACCCGCGAGCGGCGCATCACCATCAGCCGGTCGGCCAGCAGGCGCGCCACGGCGAGGTCGTGGGTGACGATCACCACCGCCAGGTTGAGCTCGCGCACCAGGCCGCGCAGCAGGTCGAGCAGGCGCGCCTGGACCGACACGTCGAGCCCGCCGGTGGGCTCGTCCATGAACACCAGACGCGGGCCGGAGACCAGGTTGCGGGCGATCTGCAGGCGCTGCTGCATGCCGCCGGAGAAGGTGCTCGGCACGTCGTCGATGCGCGCCGGGTCGATCTCCACCTGGCGCAGCCATTCGAGCCCGGCCTCGCGCAGCCGGCCGTAGTGGCGCACGCCCTGGGCCATCAGCCGCTCGCCGATGTTGGCGCCGGCCGACACACCCATGCGCAGGCCGTCGCGCGCGTGCTGCTCGACGAAGCCCCACTCGGTGCGCAGCAGCGTGCGCCGCTCGGCCTCGCTGGCGCTGTAGAGGTCCAGCCACTGGCCGTGGTGGTCGCGGTAGGCGACGCTGCCGCGGTCCGGTGGGCAGCGCCCGGAGAGCAGGCCGAGCAGGGTCGACTTGCCCGAACCGGACTCGCCGACGATGCCCAGCACTTCGCCGGGATAGAGCTCGAAGCTGACGTCCTGGCAGCCGGTGTCCGGCCCGTACAGGCGGGTCAGGCCGCTGACCTGGAGCAGCGGCGCGTCGACTTCGACGTGCGCCTGGGAAAGGGGCTGTGCGGCGTTCATTGGCCGGTCTCCTGTTGGCGCTGGCGGCAGTAGTCGGTGTCGGAGCAGACGAAGCGCTTGGTCCCGGCGTCGTCGACGATCAGTTCGTCGAGGAAGGAGTCGCGGCTGCCGCAGACCGCGCAGCATTCGGTCCAGCGCTGCACGGCGAAGGGGTGGTCCTCGAAGTCCAGGCTGACCACCCGGGTGTAGGGCGGCACCGCGTACAGGCGCTTCTCGCGGCCGGCACCGAACAGCATCAGCGCCGGGTTCATGTCCAGCTTGGGGTTGTCGAATTTGGGAATCGGCGAGGGGTCCATCACGTAGCGGTCGTCCACCGTCACCGGGTAGGCGTAGGCCGTGGCGATATGGCCGAAGGTGGCGATGTCCTCGTAGAGCTTGACGTGCATGATGCCGTAGTCGCGCAGCGCGTGCATGGTGCGCGTCTCGGTCTCGGCCGGCTCGATGAAGCGCAGCGGCTCGGGGATCGGCACCTGGAACACCAGGATCTGGTCGTTCGACAGCGGCGTCTCCGGCACCCGGTGGCGGGTCTGGATGACCGTCGCCTCGGGCGTGCGGGTGGTGGTGGCGACCCCCGCGGTGCGCGAGAAAAAGCGCCGGATGGACACCGCGTTGGTGGTGTCGTCGGCGCCCTGGTCGATCACCTTGAGCACGTCGTCGCCGCCGAGGATGGCCGCGGTCACCTGCATGCCGCCGGTGCCCCAGCCGTAGGGCAGCGGCATCTCGCGGCCGCCGAACGGCACCTGGTAGCCGGGGATGGCCACCGCTTTGAGCAGGCCGCGGCGGATCATCCGCTTGGTCTGCTCGTCCAGGTAGGCGAAGGCGTACTCGCCGCCGGTTTCGCCGGCCGGGGCTTGGCTGTGAAGAGCGGTCATGCGCGGTTCTCCTCGAGCGGGGCGGGTTCGGTGGGCGTGGCATCCTGCGCCGGCTGGCGCATCTTGCGGATCAGCTCCAGCTCGGCCTGGAAGTCGACGTAGTGCGGCAGCTTCAGGTGCGAGACGAAGCCACCCGCCTCGACGTTGTCGCAGTGCATCAGCACGAACTCTTCCTGCTGCGCCGGGCCCTGCACCTCCTCGCCGTACTCGCCGGCGCGCAGCGCGCGGTCGACCAGCGCCATGCCCATCGCCTTGCGCTCGGCGTAGCCGAAGGCCAGCCCGTAGCCGCGGGTGAACTGCGCCTGGTCCGGCGTATGGCCGACGAACTGATTGATCATTTCGCACTCGGTGACCTCGATGTCGCCGAGCGGCACGGCGAAATCCAGCTCCGGCGTCTCCAGCCAGACCTCCACCTCGCCGATACGGATCTCGCCGGCGAACGGGTGGTTGCGCCCGTAGCCGCGCTGGGTCGAGTAGCCGAGCGCAAGGAGGAAGCCCTCGTCGCCCCGGGCCAGCGCCTGCAGCCGCTGGGCGCGGCTGGCGGGAAACTCCAGCGGCTCGCGGGTCATGTCCGGCACCGCCGCGCCCTCGTCGCGCTCCGGGGTCATCAGCCCCTCGCGGCCGAGCATCTCCAGCACCCGCGGGCAGGGTTCGAGGCTGGCCGGCGCCGCGCTCTCGGCCGGCGTGGCGGCCGGTTCGCCCTCGGCGAGCAGGGCGAAGTCCAGCAGCCGGTGGGTGTAGTCGAAGGTCGGCCCGAGCAGCTGGCCGCCGGGCAGGTCCTTGAAGGTCGCCGAAATGCGCCGCGACAGCTGCATGCGCCCGGTGTCCAGCGGCACACTGGCGGCGAAGCGCGGCAGCGTGGTGCGGTAGGCGCGCAGCAGGAAGATCGCCTCCAGCAGGTCGCCGGCCGCCTGCTTGATCGCCAGCGCCGCCAGTTCCTCGTCGTACAGCGAGCCCTCGCTCATCACCCGTGCCACCGCCAGCGGCAGCTGCTGGCGGATCTGCGCGACCTCGAGAGCCGGCCGGTCGGTGTCGCCGCGGCGCTTCTTCGCCAGCAGCCGGTGTGCGTTGTCGATGGCCTGTTCGCCACCCTTGACGGCTACGTACATCAGCTGGCCTCCCTGACCGGCGCCAGGCAGCGGGTGCTGCGCGGCAGGCCGAGCAGCGCCTGCCCGGCGGTGAAGAACAGGTCGAGCCCGCGCGGGAAATCGCCGTGCAGGGCGCGCTGCTGCCAGAAGTGCCACGGCAGCGGCAGGTCGACCTGGCGCTGCGCGGCGATGCCCGGCCCCTGCCAGGCCAGCATCTCGCCGCCGTCCAGGCGCTCGAGCTGGACCAGCAGCGTGCAGGACTGGTCCGGGTAGCGCTCGCTGCCCAGCGGGAAGCCGGACAGGTCGGCGAGGTCGCCGGCGTCGAGCACGGCGAAGGCCGCCTGCTCGCGGCGCTCCACCACCGGGCAGCCGCAATGGAAGCTCAGGTTGGCGCGCACCAACGGGGTGTCGAAGGCCGGCGCCAGCCACACCGGGGTGTCGGCGTCGAGCAGGCTCAGGCACAGCGCGTAGGTGGCCGGCGCCATGCGCTCGAGCGGCGGGGTCGGCGGCAGCGGCCGCGCTAGACCCGGCTCGGCGAGCGCCCTGAGCGCCGCGCGGAAGGTCTGCTGAGCGGCTTCGGCCGGGCGCTCGAAGGCCGGTTGCAGGTACTGGGCGTCGCTCATCACTTCTCTCCTCGAACCAGGGTGACGAACTCCACGCGGGTGGAGGCGGTTTCCGCCGCCTGCGCGGCACGGCGGGCCGCCTGCTCGCGGGCCAGCGGCTCGATCAGGGTTTCCTGCCAGTGCCGCTGGTCGCGGCCCTGCAGGTGGGCATCGGCCAGCGCCGCCAGCTCGGCGTGGCGCTTGTCACGGCCGGCGACGTAGCTGTAGCCGGTGCGCCCGTCGGCCAGGCGCACCACGCAGCGGGTGACGGTCATCTCGCCGAGGTTGAAGGCCGCGCCGGTGCCGCCCATGCGCCCGCGCACCAGGGTCATGCCGACCTCCGGGGCACGGATCAGCTGGTAGGCGGCGTCCTTCAGGCGCGCCTCGTGGGCGCCCAGCGCCGCACCGGCACGGGCGAGCACGCCCATCCAGTGCTGCCGTGCGGCGGTATCGATTGCGTTCATGGCGTTCTCCATCAGGGGGCGACCTGGTACTCGAAGCAGTCGGCGCGGCTGGTCGAGTACGACAGCTCCACCGGCCGCCCGGCCAGGTCCTGGGACAGGGTGAGCACCGTCAGCAGCGGCGCGTGGCGCGGCATCAGCAGCCGCTGCGCCTCTTCCGTATCGGGCAGCCGCGCGCCGATCAGGCTGTAGGCGCGGCTCAGGGTCAGGCCATGCGCGGCCAGGTGGCTGCGCAGCGAGCCGCCGCGGTAGTCGGCCAGCAGCGGCCCGCGGCTGGCGCAGTAGCGGTGGCGGATCAGGCTGACCGGCTGCTCGTCGATCAGCCGCAGGGTGTCGAGTTCGAGCAGCGGGCTGCCGGGCTCGAGCTGCAGGTGCCGGGCCTCGGCGTCGCTGGCCGGGCGCACCCGGCGGTCGAGCAGCACCGCCTCGACGCCGTGGCCCTGCGCCGAGAGCGAGGCGGTGTAGGCGCTGCCGGCCTGCATCGGGTAGATCAGCGGTTGCGCCAGCACCCGGGTGCCCTTGCCCTTCTGGCGCAGCAGGCGGCCCTCGCGCACCAGCTCGTCGACCGCGCGGCGCAGGGTGTGGCGGTTGACCGAGAAGCGCGCCGCCAGGCTGAGCTCGCCGGGCAGGTAGTCGCCGGGGGCGAAGCGGTGCAATTCGCTGCGCAGGCGCTCGGCCAGTTCCCGGTACAGCGGCTGCTCTTGTCTAGACAGGTCCATGACTGAAAAAGGCCTCCTGGCTCAGATGAACGATTTGCGCAGGCGCTGGGAGAGGATGTCGATCAGGCTCACCACCAGGATGATCACGATCAGCAGCGCGCAGGTCTGGCCGAACTGGAAGCCGCGGATGGCCTCCCAGAGGATCACGCCGATGCCGCCGGCACCGACCATGCCGACCACCGTGGCCGAGCGCACGTTGGACTCGAAGCGGTACAGCGCGTAGGAGATCCACAGCGGCAGCACCTGCGGGATGACCCCGAAGATCACTTCCTGCAGCGCGCTGGCGCCAGTGGCGCGCACGCCCTCGACCGGGCCCGGGTCGATCGCCTCCACCGCCTCGGCGAACAGCTTGGCCAGCACCCCGGTGGTGCTGACGAACAGCGCCAGCACGCCGGCGAACGGCCCGAGGCCGACAGCGACCACGAACAGCATGGCGAACACCATCTCGTTGATCGAACGGCAGGCGTCCATCAGCCGACGCACCGGCTGGTACACCCACCAGGGCATGATGTTCTCGGAGCAGAGGATGCTCAGCGGGATGGCGCAGACGATCGCCAGCACCGTGCCCCAGAGGGCGATCTGCACGGTGACGACCATCTCCTTGAGGTACAGCTCCCAGTTGTGGAAGTCCGGCGGGAAGAAGTCGGCGGCGAACACCGCCATGTTGCCGGCGTCGCGGAACAGCACCGCCGGATTCATCTCCGCGCCCTGCCAGGACCAGGCCAGCAGTGCGAGGAACAGGCCCCAGCCGATCAGGCGTCCCCAGGAACGCTTGCCGACCGCGTCGGCGGAGGGGTGGGTGGTCAGTGCAGTCATCGTCAACCTCGCAAATGACGGGCCGCCCTCCGCAGAAGGCGGCCCGGGCGGTCAGCCGGCCTTGGCCAGGCTCTTCTCGCGCTCGGCCATGCGCACCTTGAGCGCGTCCAACTGGGCGTCGATCTCGGCCAGGCGGGCCTGCTTGTCGGCCTCGTCGAGCTTGCTGTCGGCGGCCACTTCGGTGCGCTTCTTGAACAGCTCGAGCTGGCGGATCGGCAGCAGTTGGTCGTTGTCCGAGACGCGGAACGGCGCCCACTGCAGGCCGGCGAGCACCTCTTTCTCGGCGTCGCTGGCGCCGTAGTTCAGGAAGAAGTCGCGGATCCTAGCCTTGGTGGGTTCCGGCAGGTCCTTGCGCCAGACGATGGGGTCGGCCGGGATCAGCGGCGACTGCCAGATCACCTTGAGCTGCGCGGCCTTGTCCGGCGCGGTCAACTGCAGGCGCTCCATGCTCTCGTTGTTGAAGGTGCCGACGTCGACCTGGCGGTTGGCCACCGACAGCGCGTTGACCTCGTGGCTGCCGTTGAGCGAGCGCTTGAAGGCCTTGTTCGGGTCCACGCCGTTCTGCGCGAACACGTAGTAGCCGGGCACCAGGTAGCCGGAGGTGGAGTTCGGGTCGCCGTTGGCGAAGGTCAGGTCCTTGGCCTTGGCCAGCATCTCCTCGACCGAGTCGATCTCGCTGTCCTTGTGCGCGACGATCAGGCTGTAGTAGCCCGGCGCGCCGTTGGCGGCGACCGTCTGGACGAAGATCTCGCCACCGGCGCGGTCGACCGCCTCCATCGCCGACTTGTTGCCATACCAGGCCAGGTCGACCTTGCCGAAGCGCATGCCCTGGATGATCCCGGCGTAGTCCGGGGCGAAGAAGGCGTTGACCTTCATCCCGGTCTGCTCGCCCATCGCGGCGAGGAATGGCTTCCAGACGCTGCGCAGGTTCTGCGAGGACTCGGTGGAGATGATGCCGAAGTTGAGTTCCCTGGGTTCGTCGGCCTGCGCACCGCCGAGCAGCGAGCCGGTCAGCAGGGCGGAGGCGGCCAGGACACGACCGATACGGTTGAACATGGAAGACGCTCCTGTGGGTTGGACGCGAGTGAAGCGACTCAGGCCTTGGCGAACGCCAGGGGGCGAACCCCTTCGTCGGCGGCGCGGGCGCGGTCGGAGAACAGCAGGCGGGTATCGAGATCCGCCCCGTACAACTCGTTGAGGAAGGCCCCGTCGAGCGCGTCGCAGGGGCCGTCGTAATGGATGTGGCCGCCCTTGAGCGCCACCGCGCGGCGGCAGTAGCGCAGGGCGTAGTCGACCTGATGCAGGGTCACCACCACGGTCTTGCCGTCCTGGCGGTTGATGTCGGCGAGGATGTCCATCACCTTGCGCGCCGATTCGGGGTCGAGCGAGGCGATGGGCTCGTCGGCGAGGATCACCTCGGCGCGCTGGGTCAGCGCGCGGGCGATCGCCACCCGCTGCTGCTGGCCGCCGGAGAGGGTCGAGGCGCGCTGCGCGGCGAAGTCGGCGAGGCCGACGCGGGCCAGCGCTTCCAGCGCTTCCCGGCGCTGCCCCTGGGTGAACAGGCTCAGCGAGCCGCGCCAGCGCGGCATGCGGCCGAGAAAGCCGAGCAGCACGTTGTCCATCACGCTGAGGCGGCCGACCAGGTTGAACTGCTGGAAGATGTAGCCGATGTCGGCGCGCAGGCGGCGCACCTGGCCGTCGAGGCGGCCGTGGGCCTGCATCGGCCGGCCGAGCACCTCGATGCGCCCGCCGTCCTGGCGATCGCTACGTGCCAGCCCGGCGACGTGCCGCAGCAGCGTGGACTTGCCGGAGCCGGAGGCGCCGATCAGGGCGACCATCTCGCCCGGCTCGACGTTAAGGCTCAGGCCATGCAGGGCGCGCTTGGTCCCGAAGGTCTTGTTCAGCTTGTCTATACAAATCGCGGCGGTCATCGGCTGTCCTCTGTCTGCCGGCGAATGGATGCCGGTGGTTTTGGACAGACCTTAGGGAGCCGGGATGTCGGTTGCGTGAAGCGTCCATGACGATTCGATGACCCGACCGCGCGCGGTTTCAGTCTCCGGGCGGCGGTCCTGGCAGGCCCTCGACGCGGCTGCCGAGCCCCGCCCGGTGCTCGGCGAACCAGCCTTGGTTGACCTCCAGCGCGTAGCGCGCCGGCTCGCGCGAGCAGCGGATCGCCACGCTCAGCGGCTCGAGGTCGATCAGATCGACGATGCGCCCGGCCTCGTCGATGAAGGCCGCCGACAGCGGCAGCGGCGTATTCTTCATCCACAGGCAGTGGCGGCGGATTTCCGGGAAGCGGAACAGCATGCCCTGATCGGCCGGCAGGGCTTCGCGCTCCATCAGCCCGCGCTGGCGGGTATCGGCGTCATCGGCAAATTCGGCGCGCAGCGGCGCCTCCCCGACGTTCAGGTCCAGCCAGGGGGCGGCGGAGGCGAATGCCGGCAGCAGGCAGAGCGAGGCGATCAGGTTACGGGCGGGCACGGGATGGCTCCTGCAGCGGAAACGAGGCGTCGGCGACGGCAGCAGTGTGCGCAGCCGGCGCGCCGACCGCCACCCCGCCGGCACCGGCCGCGTTGCAAATGCCGGCCGTTCGACTATTCCAGATAGACCGGCCATGCAAACGAAACGTCGACCACCGGGGCCATCGCCCCCACGGAGAACAACAAGAAATGACCCTTAACGGAAAATCCGCGCTCGTCACCGGCTCGACCAGCGGCATCGGCCTGGGCATCGCCCGGCGCCTGGCCGAGGCCGGCGCCGACGTGATGCTCAACGGCTTCGGCGACCCCGGGCCGGTGCTCGCCGACCTGCGCCGCTTCGGCACCCGGGTGGAGCACCACGGCGCCGACGTCTCGCGCCCCGAGCAGATCGCCGAGATGATCGAGGCGGCCGAGCGGGCCTTCGGCGGCCTCGACATCCTGGTCAACAACGCCGGCATCCAGCACGTGGCGCCGGTGGAGGCGTTTCCGGCCGAGCGTTGGGACGCGATCATCGCCATCAACCTGTCATCGGTGTACCACGCCATCCGCCTGGCGCTGCCGGGCATGCGCCGGCGCGGCTGGGGGCGGATCGTCAACGTCGCCTCGGTGCACGGCCTGGTCGCCTCGGCGCAGAAGGCCGCCTACGTGGCTGCCAAGCACGGGGTGATCGGCCTGACCAAGGTGGTCGCGCTGGAAACCGCCACCACCGCCATCACCTGCAACGCGCTCTGCCCCGGCTGGGTGCTGACGCCGCTGGTGCAGCAGCAGATCGACGCCCGCGCCCAGGCCGACGGCGACCTCGCCCGCGCACGCCGCGAATTGCTCTCGGAGAAACAGCCGTCGCTGGAATTCGTCACCCCCGAGCAGCTCGGAGAGCTGACGCTGTTCCTCTGCAGCGAAGCGGCCAGCCAGGTGCGCGGCGCGGCCTGGAACGTGGATGGGGGCTGGCTGGCGCAGTGAGGTGCCGTGCTTTTCCCTTCTCCCTCCGGGAGAAGGTGGCCTGCAGGGCCGGATGAGCAACTGTGGGAGGCCCGACCTCGGGGCGAGTTCTTCTGCCCTGTCGCCGCGAGGGCGCGCCTCCCACAGGAAAAACGAAGCGCCGCGCAATCGCATTCGCCGTCGTGGTCACTCCCACGGCGGCAGCGCTTTTCCCTTCTCCCCCCGGGAGAAGGTGGCCCGCAGGGCCGGATGAGCAATTGAACCACCGCACAACTGTCTTGATCAGGTGGCGGCGCCAGCGCCGTAGGGTGGGCTTCAGCCCACCAACTGCTGAAAGCCGTGGCCTCTCTGGTGGGCTAAAGCCCACCCTTGCGGAACGCCACCCGGCCCGCCCAGATTCGGCACTGGCTTCCTTCTTCCCCGGGAGAAGGTGGTCCGGCCGGAAGCGAGCACAAGCCCTCACGCCAGCCCCGCCGAACACGACTAGACTCGATTGTCATAAGGACAAGACCGTCGCCCGATGAGGACGCCCCATGCCGCAACCCCTGTGGACACCCTCCGCCGAACGCGTCGCCGCCAGCCGGATGGAGGCCTTCCGCCGCTTCGTCAACGAGCGGCAGGCCCTGTCGCCGGCCGACTACCCGGCCCTGCACGCCTGGAGCATCGAGGAGCGCGTGCGCTTCTGGCAGGCCATCGTCGAATTCTTCGACATCCGCTTCCAGCGCCTGCCGCGCACGGTGCTGGAAGAGAGCCTGGCGATGCCCGGCGCGCACTGGTTTCCCGGCGCCACCCTGAACTTCGCCCAGCACCTGCTGCGCCGGCGCGACAGCCACCCGGCGCTGGTGGCGATCGGCGAGGACGACAGCCGCGAGTGCCTCACCTACGCCCAGTTGGCCGAGCAGGTGGCTGGCCTGCAGCGCGCCCTGCAGGCCGCCGGCGTCGGGGTCGGCGACCGGGTCGCGGCCTTCATGCCGAACACCTGGCAGACGGTGGTGGGCATGCTTGCCACCACCAGCCTCGGCGCCACCTGGTCGTCCTGCTCGCCGGACTTCGGCACCCAGGGCGTGATCGACCGCTTCGGCCAGATCGAGCCGAAGGTGCTGATCGCCTGCGCCGGCTACCGCTACGCCGGCAAGACCCTCGACCTGACCGCCAAGCTCAACGACATCCTGCCGCGCCTGCCGAGCCTCGAGCAGCTGGTGGTCGTGCCCTACGCGCGGCCCGCGGCGCGCGCCGAGGACTTCGCCGGCATCGGCGCGCGGGTCAGCCTGTGGGACGACTTCTTCCGCCCCGGCGGCCAGCCGGCGTTCGTCCCGGTGCCCTTCGAGCACCCGCTGTACATCCTCTATTCCAGCGGCACCACCGGCGTGCCCAAGTGCATCGTCCACGGCACCGGCGGCATGCTGCTGCAGCACGTCAAGGAGCATGGCCTGCACACCGACCTGGGCCCGGACGACACCCTGTTCTACTTCACCACCTGCGGCTGGATGATGTGGAACTGGCTGGTCTCGGGCCTGGCGCTCGGCGCCACCCTGGTGCTCTACGACGGCTCGCCCTTCCACCCCGGCTCCGAGCGGCTGATGGACCTGGCCGACGCCGAGGGCATCAGCGTCTTCGGCACCAGCGCCAAGTACCTCGCCGCGCTGGAAAAGGCCGGCGTGCGGCCGCGCGACAGCCATCGCCTGGAGCGGCTGAAGACGGTCCTCTCGACCGGCTCGCCGCTGGCCCACGAGAGCTTCGACTACGTCTATCGCCACATCAAACCCGACGTCTGCCTGTCGTCGATCTCCGGCGGCACCGACATCGCCGCCTGCTTCGCCCTCGGCAACCCGGTGCTGCCGGTGTGGCGCGGCGAGCTGCAATGCAAGGGGCTGGGCATGGCGGTGGAGGTCTGGGACGACGACGGCCACCCGTTGCACGGCGAGAAGGGCGAGCTGGTCTGCACCCGGCACTTCCCGTCCATGCCGGTGGGCTTCTGGAACGACCCGGACGGGGAGAAATACCGCAGCGCCTACTTCGAGCGCTTCCCCGGGGTCTGGGCGCACGGCGACTACGCCGAGGAGACCGAGCACGGCGGGATGATCATCCACGGCCGCTCGGATGCGGTGCTCAACCCCGGCGGAGTGCGCATCGGCACCGCGGAGATCTACCGCCAGGTGGAGAAGATCGAGCAGGTGCTCGAAGCCATTGCCATCGGCCAGGACTGGGACGGCGACGTACGCGTGGTGCTGTTCGTCCGCCTGCGCGAAGGCGTCGTGCTCGACGACACGCTGCGCGAGCGCATCTGCCAGACCATCCGCAGCAACACCACGCCGCGCCACGTGCCGGCGCGGATCGCCCAGGTCAACGACATCCCGCGCACCATCAGCGGCAAGATCGCCGAAATCGCGGTGCGCCATGCGGTGCACGGCCGACCGGTGAAGAACACCGACGCGCTGGCCAACCCGCAGGCGCTGGAAGAATTCCACGACCGGCCCGAATTGCGCAGCTGAAGGACTATGCTTGGTAGCGCCAATAACAAGACAGGAGCTGACCCATGCACAAAGACCCGGTCGTCATCGTCGGCATCGCGCGCACGCCGATGGGGGCGTTCCTCGGTGACCTGGCCCCGCTGAGCGCGCCCCAGCTGGGGGCGGCGGCCATCCGCGCGGCGGTGGAGCGCAGCGGCCTGGCCGCCGGCGCGGTGGACGAGGTGCTGTTCGGCTGCGTGCTCTCGGCCGGCCTCGGCCAGGCCCCGGCACGCCAGGCCGCGCTCGGCGCCGGGCTCGGCGCCAACGTGCCCTGCACCACGGTGAACAAGATGTGCGGCTCGGGCATGCAGGCGGTGATGCTCGGCCACGACCGGCTGCTGGCCGGCAGCGCCACCGCGGTGGTCGCCGGCGGCATGGAGAGCATGTCCAACGCGCCCTACCTGCTCGACCACGCCCGCGCCGGCTACCGCATGGGCCACGGCAAGGTGCTCGACCACATGTTCCTCGACGGCCTGGAGGACGCCTACGAGCCGGGCCGGCTGATGGGCACCTTTGCCGAGGACTGCGCGCAGCACTACGGCTTCAGCCGCGAATACCAGGACACCTACGCCGCCGCCTCGCTGACCCGCGCGCAATGCGCGCAGGCCGAGGGGCGTTTCATCGACGAGATCGTCCCGCTGGACGTACCGGGCCGCAAGGAAAGCCGCCGGGTGGAGATCGACGAGCAGCCGCCCAAGGCCCATCCGGAGAAGATCGGCACGCTCAGGCCGGCCTTCCGCGAGGGCGGCACCGTGACCGCGGCCAACGCCAGTTCGATCAGCGACGGCGCCGCCGCGCTGGTGCTGATGCGCCGCTCGGAAGCGGAAAACCGCGGCCTGCGCCCGCTGGCGCTGATCCACGGCCACGCCAGCCATGCCGACGCGCCCAACCTCTTCCCGACCGCGCCGATCGGCGCCATCAACCGGCTGCTGGAGCGCACCGGCTGGGCGGTCAGCGAGGTGGACCTGTTCGAGATCAACGAGGCCTTCGCCGTGGTGCCGCTGGCGGCCATGCGCGAGCTGGACCTGCCGCACGAGAAGGTCAACGTCGAGGGCGGCGCCTGCGCGCTGGGACACCCCATCGGCGCATCCGGCGCGCGCATCCTCGTCACCCTGCTCGCCTCGCTACAGCGGCGCGGGCTGAGCCGCGGCGTGGCGGCGGTGTGCATCGGCGGCGGCGAGGCCACTGCGGTGGCGATCGAGCGCCTGTGAGGCTCAGTGACCCGGCGGCTCCGCTTCCGCCGGGCATTCGCCGTAGAGCGACCGGACCAGCGGCCCGATGGTCAGCCCCTGCAGCAGGATCGACACCAGCACCACGATGTAGGTCAGGGTGAGGATCAGGTCGCGCTCCGGCCCCAGCGGCAGGGACAGCGCCAGGGCCACCGAGACGCCGCCGCGCAGCCCGCCCCAGGAGAGGATGCGCACCGTGCCCCGGGAAACCTGCCGGCCACCGCCCTGCAGCTTGCGCAGCACCACGATCATCGGCCACACGGTCACCACCCGCGTGGCCAGCACCGCGCCGCCGAGCAGCAGCGCCGCGACCGCGTGGTACCAGCCGAACGGCAGGACCAGCAGTTCCAGGCCGATGAGCGCGAACAGCAGGGCATTGAGGATTTCGTCGATCAGCTCCCAGAAACCGTCGACATAGCGCCGCGTGTCGTCCGAGAGCGCCTTGCGGCGGCTCTGGTTGCCGATGATCAGGCCGGCCACCACCATCACGATCGGCGCCGACACGTGCAGCCTGGCGGCCAGCGCCGAGCCGCCAAACACCAGCGCCAGGGTCAGCATCACCGAGGGCTGGTGCTCATCCACCTTGCACAGCAGGTAGAACACCCCGTAGCCGAGCAGCAGGCCGAACAGGATGCCGCCGACCGCCTCCTCGAGGAACAGCAGGCCCACGTCGCCGAAGGTTGGGGTTTGGCCGAGGGTGAGCACGCCCATGAGGATGCCGAACGCCACCACCGCGGTGCCGTCGTTGAACAGCGACTCGCCGATGATGGTGGTCTGCAACGGCTTGGGCGCGCCGCTGGTCTTGAGGATGCCCATCACCGCAATGGGGTCGGTGGGCGAGATCAGCGCGCCGAACAGCAGGCAGTAGATGAAGTCCACCTGCCAGCCGAACAGATCGAAGATGTAGTACGCCAGCGTGCCCGCCACCGCGGTGGAAATCACCACGCCGAGCGTCGCCAGCAGGCCGATGCCCCAGCGGTAGCGGTGCAGGTCCTCGAGGTTGACGTGCAGCGCGCCGGCGAACAGCAGAGCCGGCAGGAACCAGGTCATCAGCACCTCGGAGAAGTCGATGCGGCGGATGATCTGCTGGATCTCCACCTCCAGCACGTCGTAGCCGAGCGCCGACAGGCCGTGGGCGATCAGCGACAGCACCAGCGCGGTGACCATCACGCCGATGGCCGGCGGCAGGCGGATGAAGCGGTAGTTCAGATAGGTGAAGAAGGTCGTCAGCGCGATGAACGCGGCGGCGAGGTCGAGCATTCGGTCACTCCTCGGGAGACTGCGATTGGGAGTCGGGGACGGCGCCGTAGCGCTTCTGGCAGCGCTCGCAGAAGAAGCTGCGCCGGTCGCTGCGGCCCAGGTGCGCCCTGACCAGCGGGATGTGGCAGCGTGGGCAGGTGCTGCGGGTGTGCGCCAGCCAGTGCTTCTTCAGCTCGAAGGCCTTCTTCCACTCCAGGAACTGGAAACTGTACACCCGTACCTGCTGCACCAGCTCGCGCAGCTTGGCCGGCGGCAGCGCGCCGACCGTCGACAGCGGGTGCACGCGGATGCGGAACAGCACCTCGTTCTTGATGATGTTGCCCGAACCGGCGAACAGCTCCTGGTCCAGCAGCGCGTCGCAGGCCAGCAGGTTCGGCCGGGCGCGCAGCTTCTTGCGCGCCAGCGCCGGGTCCCAGATGTCGCTCATCACGTCGGTGCGCCAGTCGTAGAGCACCTCCAGCGGCTGGTCGAGGTACTGCACCGAGCAGGCGTACAGGTGTAGCGCGCCGTTTGGGAACACCAGGCTCAGGCGCGGCGTGCCGCTCTCCTTCAGCTCGTCGATGCGGTAACTGCCGAACAGCAGGAAGTGCACGCGCAGCGAGAAGGCGTCGAACTCGATGAGGAACTGCTTGCCGTAGCTGCGCATGGAGCGCACGGTCTGGCCGAGCAGCCGCGACTGGTCGAGCCGGCTGTTGCCGCTGACCTCGCGCACCGGCTGCCCGACGAAACGGGCGGTCTCTTCTCGCAGGATGACGATCGACGGGCCTTCGGGCATGGGGCGGACCTGGCTGCTTTCCGATATCGACCGTGCCGGTGCGGGGAATTGTTCCGGAGAGATGTCCTCGTCGGCAGGTGCGGGCCTCGTTCGCGGTCGAGACCGTTCCACAGGAGCAAGCCGC
>NZ_KE384410.1:80419-96178 GCF_000425625.1 Stutzerimonas azotifigens DSM 17556 | reverse complement strand
CTCTCCCCGAAGGGGCGAGGGGGTGGTTTGGTGTCGGGCTGCGGCATCGTGCAGAAGCGGTCGCAGGCAGAGCCTGCTCCTACAAGGGGTCGTCCAGTGCGGGAGCGGTCTCGACCGCGAACGGTGCCTGCTCAGAGCGACAGGCGGCTCTCGAAGCGCCGGCGCTCGCCGGTCAGCGGGTCGTCGAACTCCAGCGCGCGGGCCAGCAGCTTGAGCGGGCGGTCGTAGTCGATGCGCTCGCGCACCTCCCGTTCGAGCAGCAGCGGGTAGAGCGGGTCGTTGCACAGCCCGGCGCCGAGCGCGGCCATGTGCACGCGCAGCTGGTGGCGCTTGCCGGTCACCGGGTGCAGGCGGTAGCGCCAGAACGGGTCACCACGTTCGAGCACCTCGATGCGGGTCTCGCTGTTCGGCGTGCCCTCGGCCTCGGTCATGACGATGAAGGGGTCGCCCTCCACCAGCCGCGTGCGCCGCAGCAACGGGAATTCCAGCCCGGGCAGCGCCAGCGCGAGCGCCTCGTAGGTCTTGTGGATGCGCCGCTCGCGGAACAGCGCCTGGTAGCGCCCCCGGCTTTTGGGGTTGGCCGAGAACAGCACCAGCCCGGCGGTGAGCCGGTCGATGCGGTGCAGCGGCGCCAGGTCAGGATTGCCCAGCCGCTCGATCAGGCGCGCCAGCAGTGTCTCGCGCACGTAACCGCCGGAGGGCTGCACCGGCAGGAAGTGCGGCTTGTCGGCCACCACCAGGTGCTCGTCGAGGTGCAGCAGCTGCTCTTGGAATGGAATCGGCTGCTCGTTCGGCACCTCGCGGAAGTAGTGGATCCTCAGGCCCTCCCGATACGGATGGGTGGCCGCCAGCGGCCGGCCACCGGCGTCGAGCACCCGGCCGCGGGCGAAACGGTCGAGCCAGGTGACGCGGTCGATGGCGGGAAAATGCGCGCACAGGCAGTCGAGCACGGTGGCCCAGTCGCCCCGGGGCAGGTGCAGGGTGCTGCGGACGGCGTGAGGGCTGGCGGACATGGCGGCGCTATGGGCAGGACGGCCGCGAATGATAGCGCCGCGCGCCGACGGGACCAAAGCCCCTCACCCCCTGCCCTCTCCCCAGGGAGAGAGGGGTTGGTCTGCCATCAGTCCGAGCCGCCGTGCCAGGACTCCAGATCCGCACCAGGCTTTTCCCTTCTCCCCGCGGGAGAAGGTGGCCCGCCGGGCCGGATGAGGGAGCCTCGCCCTTTCGGGGTCACCCGCCCCGCCTGCTTTCAGCGCCGCTGCAGCCGCTCGATCCGCGCTACACCGCCGGCGCTGCGGAAGCTGTAGACGATCCAGGCACCCGGCGCGAGCCCGTCGAGCAGCGCCGGGTCGGCGTCGAAGCGCACCGTCAGCGACGGCCAGCCCAGCGTCGGCACCGGCTCCTGGGCCACGGTGAGCAGGCCCGCGGCGCGGTCGACCGCCAGCACCTGCCCTTCCCCGCTCAGCGTGCCGGCCGCCTCGGGCATCGGCTCGACCTGCACGCTGTCTGGCGGCATCTCGGCCGGCAAGGGTTTGCGCAGGTCCTCCGCCGCGGCCGTGCCGAGCCCCGCCACCAGAAATGCGACCGCCATGAAAGCTCTCATCGCCCGGCCCTCGCCGCCGCTTTCCCGTTGGACGCCGGCGCGCGCCGCATTGCACGCAGCGCCGACGAACAGCGCGGCCGATGCGCGGCGGCTGACCGGCGAACGGTCGAAACCTCTCCCCGCCCGCCCCGGTCGAGACGTTGATCGGCGCGCGTTTCCCGCGCGCCCGGGCACAGACGAGGAGAACACGCATGGCGATGACAGTCGGGGACTATTTCGTCGAACGGCTCTACCAGTGGGGAGTAAGGCGCATCTACGGCTACCCGGGCGACGGCATCAACGGCGTGCTCGGCGCGCTGAACCGGGCCGAGGGCAAGATCCGCTTCATCCAGGCCCGCCACGAGGAAATGGCCGCCTTCATGGCCTCGGCCGACGCCAAGTTCTCCGGCGGCCTGGGCGTCTGCCTGGCGACCTCGGGCCCCGGCGCCTCGCACCTGCTCACCGGCCTGTACGACGCCCGCCTCGACCACATGCCGGTGCTGGCCATCGCCGGCCAGCAGGCGCGCACCGCGGTGGGCGCCCACTACCAGCAGGAGATCGACCTGGCGGCGATGTTCACGGACGTCGCCGGCGCCTTCGTGCAGCAGGCCAGCGCGCCGGCGCAGGTGCGCCACCTGGTCGACCGGGCGATCCGCACCGCCTTCGGCGAACGCCGGGTAGCGGTGATCATCCTGCCGAACGACCTGCAGGAGGCCGAATACAGCGAGCCGCCGCGGGCCCACGGCGCGGTGCGTTCCGGGGTCGGCTACAGCCGGCCGAAGGTGGTGCCCTATGACATCGACCTGCAGCGCGCCGCCGAGGTGCTCAACGCCGGCGAGCGGGTCGCCATCCTGGTCGGCGCCGGCGCGCTGGAAGCCACCGACGAGGTCATCGCGGTGGCCGACAGGCTCGGCGCCGGCGCGGCCAAGGCGCTGCTCGGCAAGGCCGCGCTGCCGGACGACCTGCCCTGGGTCACCGGCTCCATCGGCCTGCTCGGCACCGAGCCGAGCTACAAGCTGATGACCGAATGCGACACCCTGCTGATGATCGGCTCGGGCTTCCCCTACTCCGAATTCCTTCCCGAGGAGGGCCAGGCGCGCGGCGTGCAGATCGACATCAAGGCCGACATGCTGAGCATCCGCTACCCGATGGAGGTGAACCTGCAGGGCCTGGCCTCGGAAACCCTGCGCGCGCTGCTGCCGCTGCTGCAGCAGAAGACCGACCGCAGCTGGCGCCAGCGGGTCGAGGGGTGGCGCGCCGACTGGGAGAAGACACTCGAGGAGCGCGCCATGGCCAGCGCCGAGCCGATCAACCCGCAGCGGGTGGCCTTCGAGCTGTCGCCGCGGCTGCCGGACGACGCCATCGTCACCAGCGACTCGGGCTCCTGCGCCAACTGGTTCGCCCGCGATGTGAAGATCCGCCGCGGCATGATGTGCTCGCTCTCCGGCGGCCTGGCCTCGATGGGCGCGGCGGTGCCCTACGCCATCGCCGCCAAGTTCGCCTACCCCGAGCGTACGGTGGTGGCCATGGTCGGCGACGGGGCGATGCAGATGAACAACATGGCCGAGCTGATCACCGTGGCCAAGTACTGGAAGGAATGGAGCAACCCGCGCTGGATCTGCTGCGTGTTCAACAACGAGGACCTGGCCCAGGTCACCTGGGAGCAGCGGGTGATGGAAGGCGACCCGAAATTCGAGGCCTCGCAGAACATCCCCGACGTGCCCTACCACCGCTTCGCCGAATCGATCGGCCTCAAGGGCCTGTTCGTCGACCGCGAGGACGCGGTGGCGGCGGCCTGGGAAGAGGCGCTGGCCGCCGATCGCCCGGTGCTCATCGAGTTCAAGACCGACCCGAACGTCCCGCCGTTGCCGCCGCACATCAAGCTCGAGCAGGCCAAGGCCTATGCCTCGGCGCTGCTGCAGGGCGACCCGAACCAGCGCGGCATCCTCAAGCAGACCGCCAAGCAGGTGCTCGGCTCGATCCTGCCGGGCCACCGCGACCGGGACTGAGCGCGCCGCCACCGGTACGTCGCCTGCACCGGCGGGTCAAATGTGGCGCATCCGCCGGCACGGGCGTGCGGTTCAGTTTCGATTAAGCCGCCGCCCCTACCCTGTGAATCGTCGAAACCGTAACAGGAGAACCACCGATGAAAACCCTGACTACCTGCCTGACCGCCGCCGTCCTCGCCTTCAGCGCCGGCACCGCGCTGGCCCGCGACGTGGGCCCGGACGAAGTGGCCCGCCTGCTGCAGGCCGGCACCATCCAGCCGCTGGAGAAATTCAACGAGGCCGCGCTGGCCAAGCACCCCGGCTTCAGGGTCGACGAAACCGATCTGGACGAGGAACATGGGCGCTTCATCTACCAGGTCGAGCTGCGCGACGACCAGGGTCGGCAGTGGGATATGGAGTTCGACGCCGCCACTGGTGAAATCCTCAAGGACGAACAGGACGATTGATGCCCCGCACCACCCTCCGCTTCCGCTCGACCTGGCTGATCGCCCTGGCCCTGGCCGCCGTGCCGGTGGCCGGGCGCGACCTGCGGCAGGATGAAGTGCTCGAACTGCGCCGGCAGGGCGCCGTGGTACCGCTGGAAAGCCTGCTGCAGCAGGCGCTGCAGCGGCATCCCGGCGCCCAGCTGCTGGAGGTGGAGCTGGAAGAGGACGACGGTGTGCTGATCTACGAGATCGAACTGATCGGCGCCGACGGCGTGGTCCGCGAGCTGGAATTCGACGCCCGTGACGGCCGCCTGCTGAAGGACGAGGAAGACTGATGCGGCTGCTGCTGGTGGAGGACAACGTGCCGCTGGCCGACGAACTGGCGGCGCAGCTCACCGCGGCCGGCTACGCCGTCGACTGGCTGGCCGACGGCCGCGACGCCGACCAGCAGGGCGCCTGCGAACCCTACGACCTGATCGTGCTGGACCTCGGCCTGCCCGGCAAACCCGGCCTCGAGGTGCTGAAAAGCTGGCGTGCGCTCGGCGTGTCGACCCCGGTGCTGATCCTCACCGCGCGCGGCTCCTGGGCCGAACGCATCGAGGGGCTGAAGGCCGGCGCCGACGACTACCTGACCAAACCCTTCCACCCGGAAGAACTGCTGCTGCGCCTGCAGGGCCTGTACCGGCGCGCCAGCGGCCTGGCCAACCAGCCGCTGCTGGAAGTCGGCGGCCTGGCGCTGGACGAGTCCCGCCAGCTGTGCCTGCGCGACGGCGAAGCGGTAGCGCTCACCGCCGGGGAGTTCCGCCTGCTGCGCTACCTGATGCTGCACAGCGACCGCGTGCTGTCGAAGACGCAACTGGCCGAGCACCTCTACGACGGCGAGACCGAACGCGACTCCAACGTGCTGGAAGTGCTGGTCAACCGCCTGCGCGGCAAGCTCGGGCGCGCCGTGATCGAAACCCGCCGCGGCCAGGGCTACCGCTTCGGCGGCCTGTCGTGAGGTCGATCCAGGGGCGCCTCAGCCTCGGCCTGATCGCCATCCTTGTGCTCGTCAGCCTGGTGCTGGTGCAGAGCAGCCTGTGGCTGTTCGAGGCGGCGCTGCGCCGTACCCTGGCGAACAACCTGCGCGAGGAGGCCGAGGGCCTGCTGGCGGCCATGGTGCGCGGGCCCGCCGGTCCGCAGCTCGACCCGCAGCGCATCAGTCCGCGCTACGACCGGCCGTTTTCCGGCCACTACTTCCGCATCGAGCTGCCCGAACGCGTATGGCGCTCGCGCTCGCTGTGGGACGCCAGCCTCGACTGGCCGCCGGCCGGCGGCTTGGCCGAAGCGCTGATCGACGGCCCGCAGGACCAGCGCCTGCTGACCTACGCCGCCGACTACCGCCGCAGCGGCGTGCCGGTGCGCATCCAGGTGGCGCAGGACTACCGGCCGATCCTCGACAGCTTCACCCGCGTGCGCATCGCCGGGCTGGCGGTGGTCGGCGTGGCGGTGCTGGTGCTGCTGCTGTTGCAGCGCTACGCGGTCAAGCTGGCGCTGCGGCCGCTGGAACGCGCGCGTGCGCAGATCGCCCAGCTGCAGCAGGGCAAGCGCCAGCAGCTCGACCGCGACGCCCCGGCCGAGCTGCAGCCGCTGGTGGAGCAGATCAACCACCTGCTGCAGCAGACCGAGCAGACCCTGGAGCGCTCGCGCAACGCCCTGGGCAACCTCGGCCACGCGCTCAAGACGCCGCTGGCGGTACTCAACAGCCTCACCCTGCACGACGAACTGGCGGCGCATCCGGCCCTGCAGGCCGACCTGCGCGAGCAGCTGGCGCAGATCGAGCAGCGCGTCTCGCGCGAACTCGGCCGCGCCCGGCTGGCCGGCGAGGCGCTGCCCGCCAGCCATTTCGACTGCCAGGCGGAGTTGCCGGCGCTGTTCGAGACGCTGGCGATGATCCACCCGCAGGGCCTCGACCTGAGCTGGCAGGCGCCGCCCGGCTGCCGCCTGCCGTGGGACCGCGAGGACCTGCTGGAGCTGCTCGGCAACCTGCTGGACAACGCCTGCAAATGGGCCGACAGCCAGGTCCGGATGAGCATCGAGACGCAGCCGGACGGCTACCGGCTGCTGGTCGACGACGACGGCCCGGGCATCGAGCCTGAACGTCGCGCCGAGGTGCTCGGGCGCGGCACCCGGCTCGACGAACAGCGCGCCGGGCACGGTTTGGGCCTGGCCATCGTGCGCGACATCCTGGCTTCCTGGCAGGGCGACTGGACGCTGGCCGACAGCCCGCTGGGCGGGCTGCGCGTCGACATCCGCCTGCCGCGCAGGTCGGCGGCCAGATAGGGCCTAGGGCTGCGACGGATCACTGACCATCGGCATCGGCTCGTCGACCTGCTCGATCACCTCGGTCAGGTCCTTCTCGTCGGGCAGTTCCTCGTTCTCGTGCTCGGACTCGTCGAGATCGTTCAATGGCGAGGCGTCGCCGACGCACCGGTAGGCGAAGGGCGACAGCGGCCGGCGGGCGGGCGAACCGGGTCGAGCGATGGAAGGGATCATGTGACAACCTCCTGAACGGCTTCTGTGGGTTGGAAGCCCCGGCGCCGACCTAATTCCCCGTTCACGCCGAATGGCAGCCGGCGACGCAACCGGCGCCGGTGGGCTGTCCAAACCCTGAGGCCTGTTTCCACTTAGAGCCGTGTCCCTGCCGGAGGCGCCATGAACCCCCTGCTCACCCGTGCCGAGTTCCTGCGCCTGAGCGGCGCCCTGTTGCTGAGCCTGAGCCCCGCCGGCCACTTGCTGGCGAGCGATGCCGAACGGTCGCCGTTGCGCACTCGCCGCATTCCGGCCAGCGGCGAGGCGCTGCCGGTGATCGGCGTCGGCACTTACCGCGCCTTCGACATCTCGCCCGAGGACCGCGAGGCCTGGGCCGCCTGCGGCGAGGTGCTGCGCCTGCTGTTCGCCGCCGGCGGCACGGTGATCGACAGCTCGCCGATGTACGGCCGCGCCGAGGCCACCGTGGGCGGCCTGCTGGACGAGATGAACGCGCATGCCCGGGCGTTCCTCGCCACCAAGGTGTGGAACCACGGCCGCGAGGCCGGCCTGGCGCAGATGGAGGAATCGCTGGAATACCTGCAAAGCGGGCACATCCAGCTGATGCAGGTGCACAACCTGCTGGACTGGCGCACCCAGCTGGCGACCCTGCGCGAGTGGAAGGAACAGGGCCGCATCCGCTACCTGGGCGTGACCCATTACACCGCCAGCGCCTATCCCGAACTGGAGGCGGTGCTGCGCGCCGAGCCGCTGGACTTCCTGCAGGTCAACTACTCGCTGGACGAACCCCAGGCCGCCCAGCGCATCCTGCCGCTGGCGCAGGACCGCGGCGTGGCGGTGCTGGTCAACCGGCCCTTCGGCGGCGGCAACCTGCTGCGCCGGCTGCTCGGCCAGCCGCTGCCCGCGTGGGCCGCCGACTACGACTGCAGCAGCTGGCCGCAGCTGCTGCTCAAGTTCTGCCTCGCCAACCCGGCGGTGACCTGCGTGATCCCCGGCACCGGCAACCCCCGGCACATGCACGACAACCTGCAGGCCGGGTACGGCAAGGAGCCCGACGACGACCTCGCCGAGCGCCTGCGGGGGCTGTTGTGACACACTGGCGGGCCCGCCACAGGAGCCCGCCGATGACCGAATGCACCACCTACTACCTGGAGATGACCCGCTCCGATCAAGCGCGCGCCAAGCCGCTTCCGGCGGAGCTGGACGTCGTCGAGATCGAGATCAGGCAATACCCGTTCAACCGCTTCCTCTACCAGCTGGTCGGCGGTCCCTGGCAGTGGACCGACAAGCTGGCGCTGCCCGACGAGGCCTGGCGGGCACAGATCGAGTCGCCCGACCATCGCACCTGGGTGGCCTACCACCGCGGCGCCATCGCCGGCTATTACGAGCTGCAGCGCAGCGGCCCTGACGTGGAGATTCTCTATTTCGGCCTGGTCGAGCAGTTCTTCGGCCGCGGCTTCGGCGGCCCGCTGCTCGGCCATGCACTGGGCAGCGCCTGGGCCTGGCCGGGCACCGAGCGGATATGGGTGCACACCTGCACGCTGGATCACCCGAGCGCGCTGGCCAACTACCAGGCACGGGGCATGCGGATCTATCGGGAGGAAACGACCGCGGCGTGACCGGCGGGCGCCGGCCATGCGGATTCAGCGCGGGCGGGACAGTTCGTTGCGGATGTCTTCGAGCAGGGTCTCGACCAGCATTTCGTTCCTGGCCTGCCGGTCGCTGACCAGCCGTGTGGTCTCGGTGCCGTTGATCGGGTAGCAGACGCGCACCACCAGCGTCCCGTCGTCCTGCGGCTCGACGCGGGTACGGTACTGCGAGGTGAAGTTCTCAGCGAGGTGACGGGAAAGCGTTTTCATAGGCATCTCAATAGATCGACCTGTCAGAAAGACCCTGCCCGCGCTTAGGAGATTCCTGCCGCCCGTCGGAAAAAAGCGGACTGTCGCACGCCTGTCATGCTGGCAACCCTACAGGCAGACAGGCAGGCGCCTGCCTGTCCGTTCGTCGGGTTCGTTCACTTGCCGCGCACCTCGGCTTCGGCGTAGGCCAGCCAGGCCAGCAGACCGGCGGCCGTCAGCGCGGCGGCGGACAGGGCGAGGGCATTGAGCATCAGGGTCATGGGCGCCTCCGGGTTTGGTCGTCTCGGCTTGATCGTTCTCGCCACCCTATGTAGCTTTTCACGACACGTCCACCCGCCGGACAGGCGGCCTGTCAACTTTTGGAACGGATGCACACGGATGAAGAGGACGCAATCGATCAGCCACGTCCGCTGGGACCTGGCCCTGCGCTACCGACTGATCGAGACCATCGCCTGGTGGGAAGGCCGGCTGACCACGGGCCACCTGATACAGAGCTTCGGCATCAGCCGCCAGCAGGCCTCCAAGGACATCAACACCTACCTGGCCGAGCATGCGCCGAAAAACCTGACATATGACCGCCAGCTCAAGGGCTACAAGCCCACCCGGCAGTTCCAGCCGCTGTTCATGGACGGCAGCGCCGGGGCCTACCTGCACCTGCTCGCGCAGAACCGCGACCGCGCTCCGCACATCGAGGGCCTGGCGCTGGCCTATGCGCACACCGAGGTGCTGGAAGTGCCGGACCGCAGCATCCGCCCGGACGTGCTGCGGCCGATCCTGCGTGCCTGCCGCGAAGGCCTGCGGCTGGAGACCGAATACGTCTCGCTGGCCAACCCGACGGTGGAAATCCGTGTGATGGCGCCGCATACCCTGATCTACACCGGCATGCGCTGGCACGTGCGCGCCTACTGCGAGAAGAACCGCGGCTACCGTGACTTCGTCCTCAGCCGCTTCCGCGGCGAGCCCGACCTGATCGACGAGAGCGGACACACCCGCGAAGGAGACGAGGCCTGGAACGCCCCGGTGCAGGTCATCCTCGAACCCGACGCGCGCCTGTCGCGCGAGCAGCAGGCGATCATCGAGACCGACTTCGGCATGCGCGACGGGCAACTGCTGATCGACACGCGCGGGGCGCTGGTGCGGTACGTGCTGCAGCGCTACGGGATCGACCCGAACACGGTGCAGGCCAATGCCATGGCGCAGCAGCTGCAGGTCGGCAACCTGCCGGCGTTGAAGGGGTGGTTGTACGCGTGAGGGGGATGGCGCGCTTGGCCGAGACGCGCCTGCGCGGGGACGCCGGTGCGCCATGCAGGAGCGAGGGGGACGCCGAGTTCTTGCTTACGAATGGGCAGTGGCACGGGGCGGCGTGCCATGCTGAAATTCCTCGCGGGAGCGGTCTTGAGCGCGAACGGATTTGGCACGGGGCTGCGTGCTTGCTCGCCGCGCTTTCCTCGGCCCGCACTACAGGTTGCGTTCTGTGCAACGACGCTGCAACGACCCGTAGGAGCGAGCTTGCTCGCGAAGCGTTTGGCTTTTTGTTCAGGTGTTGGAACGCCGCGCTTTCCTCGGCCCGAACTACAGATTGCGCCTCGCACGGCGCCTTACTTTTTTCAGTCACCGGATGGCCGGACCCCAAAAAAGTAAGCAAAAAGGCTTGCCCCTTCATCCGGGTCAGGTCGCTGCGCGCCCTGACTCCCCTCGCTCCGGTGCCGTTCCAGGGGCCCGCCGCGAAGGGCCATCCCTGGCCAATCGCGGCTTTCGCGGCATCCCTGCCGCTCAACCCCTTCCACGACACCTGCGCTCGGCCTCCTGCAAGGGGCGTTTGGTTTCGCCTGTTGGCTCGTGCACAAAGCAAAAAGCGTAAGCCCCGCTCCATTTGCACGAAGCCTTCAAGCAACTCGGACCTGTTCCCCGTCAGGAGGCCGAGCGCAGGCGTTGCGCAGGGGGACGCGAGGCATGGACGCCGAGCGAGGAACGATGGGGCAGGGACGCCCCATCGTGACGGCCCCCGGAGCAGCGCCGGAGCGAGGGAAGTTCGGCCGCGCAGCGGGCGGACCCGGATGCCGGGGTGGCCTTCTTTTTGGTTACTTTTTCTTGGCCAGACAAGAAAAAGTGACGCGCCGTGCAAGGCGCAACCTGTAGCTCGGGCCGAGGAAAGCGCGGCGAGCGAACACCCATCCAGGTGCCAACCCCATTCGCGAGCAAGAACTCGGCGTCCCCCTCGCTCCTACAAAGCACCGCGCTGTCGTGGTTTGTCCTTCAACCAAGGAAAGCGTCACGGGCAAACACACAACGCCGTGCCAGCTCCATTCGCGGTCAAGACCGTCCCACAGAGCCCGGCCTCCCCGTGCCCCCGATACCCGTCGCCCCGGGCAGCCCGCCCCGAGGCCCCACTCCCCATGAAAAGCCCAAGCGAATGCGCCTGATCCATACCTCCGACTGGCACCTCGGCCAGACCCTCCACGGCCAGGACCGCGACCACGAACACGCGGCCTTCCTCGCCTGGCTGCTCGACCGGCTGGTCGAGCAGCAGGCCGACGCCCTGCTCATCGCCGGCGACGTCTTCGACACCATCAACCCGCCGCTCAAGGCCCAGGAACGGCTGTACGACTTCATCGTCCGCGCCCACGAGCGGCTGCCGAACCTCGACATCGTGATGATCGCCGGCAACCACGACTCCGGCGGGCGCATCGAGCTGCCGGCGCCATTGATGCGGCGGCTCAATGCCCATGCCATCGGTCGCATCGCCTGGCTCGACGACGGCACGCTCGACCACGGCCGGTTGCTGGTGCCGCTCACCGACGCGCAGGGCAGGACGGCCGCCTGGTGCCTGGCGCTGCCCTTCCTGCGTCCGGCCGAGGTGACCGGCGGCGAGGTCGGCGACGACTACCTGGTCGGCATCCGCCAGGTCCACGAGCGGCTGATCGCCGCCGCCGAGATGCTGCGCGAACCGGGCCAGGCGCTGGTCGCCATGAGCCATGCGCACATGGCCGGCGGCGCGGTCTCCGAGGATTCGGAGCGCAACATCGTCATCGGCAACGCCGAGGCGCTGCCGGCCAGCCTGTTTCCCGAGCCGATCGCCTACGTCGCGCTCGGCCACCTGCACAAGCCGCAGCAGGTCGCCGGCGAGGCGCGCATCCGCTACAGCGGCTCGCCGCTGCCGCTGTCCTTCGCCGAGGTGAACTACCCGCACCAGGTGCTGCGCGTCGACCTCGAGGGCGAGCGCCTGCAGGCCCTCGAGACGTTGCCGATACCACGCGCGGTGGACATGCTGCGCATCGGCCGCGCGCCGCTGGCCGAGGTGCTGGCGCAGCTCGAGGCGCTGCCGCCGCTCGGCCTGTTCGACGAGGCGCTGCCCTGGCTGGAGGTCCGCGTGCAGCTGGACGGCCCGCTGCCCGACCTGCGCCAGCAGATCGAGCGGGCCATCGAGGGCAAGGCCTGCCGGCTGGTGCGCATCGCCAGCGAATATGTCGGCCGCACCGGCGAAGAGGACAGCGAGGCGCTGCTCGGGCTCGACCGCATCAGCCCCGAGGCGCTGTTCGCCCGGGCCTGGCAGGAGCAGTACGGCAATCCGCCGGACGAGCAGGCGCTGAGCGACTTCGCCAGCCTGCTGCAACGCATCGAATTCGAGGACAGCGACCGATGAAGATCCTCGCCATTCGGCTCAAGAACCTCGCTTCCCTGGCCGGCGAACAGGCGATCGACTTCACCGCCGAGCCGCTGGCCAGTGCCGGGCTGTTCGCCATCACCGGGCCGACCGGGGCCGGCAAGAGCACCCTGCTCGATGCCCTGTGCCTGGCACTGTTCGGCAGCACGCCGCGACTCGGCGGCGCCTCGGCGCTGAGCAAGGTCCCGGACGGCGCCGACGAACTCGGCAGCAGCGACGAGCGCAACCTGCTGCGCCGCGGCTGCGCCAGCGGCTATGCCGAGGTGGATTTCGTCGGCGTCGACGGCCTGGTCTATCGTGCCCGCTGGGACGCCAGGCGCGCCAAGGAGAAGGTCGGCGGGCGCCTGCAGCAGAGCACCCAGAGCCTGGTCGAGCTGGGCAGCGGCCAGGTGCTGGCCAGCGGCAAGAAGCGCGAGTTCCGCGAGCTGCTGGAACAGCGCCTCGGCCTCAGCCTGCCGCAGTTCACCCGCGCCGTGCTGCTGGCGCAGAGCGAGTTCTCCGCCTTCCTCAAGGCCAGCGACGACGACCGCGGCACCCTGCTGGAAAAGCTCACCGACACAGGCCTGTACAGCCGCATCGGCCAGGCGTCGTTCGAGGCGATGAAGACCGCGCGCGAGGCCGTCACCGCGCTGGAACAGCAGGCCGGCGGACTGCAGCCGCTGAGCGACGAGCAGCGCCAGGCGCTGCAGCAGCAGCACGACGAGCAGCTGGCGCAGCTCCGGGCGCTGCAGGGCCAACTCGAGCAGCTCAAGCAGCAGCGCCAGTGGCTGGCCGAGCGCGATCGCCTGCAGACCGAACGCGACGCCGCGCAGCAGCAGCTGGCCGAAGCCCGGGCCGAGTACGAACAGCTGGCCGACGCGCGCCGCATCCTCGAGCTGTTCGGCCAGCTGGCGCCGCAGCGCCATCGCTTCGCCCGCCAGCAGGCGCTGGCGCCGCAACTGGCCACCGTGGCGCAGACCCTGGCGCGGCAACAGGCCGAGCACGATCGGCTGAAGGAACGCCTGGCGCAGTTGCAGGCTGCCTGCGAAGCGGCCACCTCCGAACTGGAACAGGCCGAAAAGGCACAGCGCGAGGCCACCCCGGCGCTGGCTCGCGCGCGCAAGGAGGAGGAAGCTCTCGCCCACGTCGCTGCCGACCTCGAGAAAGCCGGCCAGGAGGCGCGGCTGGCGACCGCCGCGCACCACACGGGCGAAACGCAGGTCGCCGCGCTGAAAGAGCAACAGGCCCGGGCCGCCGAGCAGCTGACGGCCTTGACCGCAGCGCTGGAGGCGAGCGCCGACCTGCATTGGCTGTGCTCCAGCTGGAGCGGCTATCGTCCGCGGCTGCAGCAGGCCGTGCAACTGGCCGCGCGGCTGGGCCAGGGCCAGCGCGAACTGCCGGCGCTGGAACAGGCGGCCAACCGCGCCGAAGCCGCGCAGCAAAAGGCGCGCGAGGCGCTAGACGGCCTGCTCCGCGAGCTCGGCAGCGACACCGGGCTCGCCGAGCAACTGGCCCGGCTCGCCCGCCAGCTGGACGACTGGCACGCTGCCGAACGCGGACTCGAGATCCTCGAAACACGCTGGTCGCGCCAGCAGGCCCTGATCGCCCAGCGCCACGCGCTCGACAGCACCCTGGCGGCGCGCCAGCAGGCCCTGGAAGCGCTGACCGCCGAAGGCAAGCAGGTGCGCAGCGAGCGCGACGTCGCCGAGCAGGCGCTGAACGTCACCCTGGCGCTGCTGGAACGGCAGCGACTGGCCCGCAGCGCCAGCGTCGAAACCCTGCGCGCCAGCCTGCGGCCCGACGAACCCTGCCCGGTGTGCGGCAGCGCCGAACATCCCTGGCACACGCCCAACGCCCTGCTCGCCGCGCTCGGCCAACAGGACGAGGCAGAAGCCGAGCGCGCCCGCGCGCAGCTGAAGGCCGCCGACGAGCGCCTGCAGGCGCTGCGCGACCGCCATACCGAGCTGAACACCGAACTGAAGGAAAACGCCAGGACCCGGCAGGCGCTGGCCCAGGAGATCGAAGCCCTGCAGGCGCAGCTCGCCGAGCTGCCCGACCATGCCGAGCTGGAGGCGCAGCCCGCCGACGCCCGTGCCGACTGGCTGAACGAGCGGCTGGCCGATGTCCGCCAGCGGATCGCCGAGGCCGGCACCCGCCAGCAGCACCTGCTCGGCCTGCAGCAGCGCACCGAGCGGCTGCAGCGCGACTGGCAGAGCGCGCGCGAGGCCTGCGTCGAAGCCACCGCCCGGCGGGATCGCCAGCGCGAAGCCCTGGCCCGCGACGGCCAGCGGCTCGAGGAGGAACTCGCCGAGTTCGCCGAGTCGATGCCGGCGGGCCTGCTGGCGTGCTGGCGCGAGGCGCCGGCGGAAACCTTCATGCAGCTCGACGCGCGGATCCAGGCCCGTCGCGAGCAGCTCGACCGGCAGATCGAGCTCGTCGACGAACAGCAGCGACGTCAGGCCGCGCTGGAGCGCGAACAGGCCGAGCAGCAGCATCGCCTTGCCGCCGAGCAGGCCTGCAAGCAGCGCCTGGCCGACCTGGAGCAGCGCCGGCAGAGCGGCCAGCAGGCACTGCGCAGCGCGCTCGGCGAGCAGCCCAGCGCGGCCGCCTGGCAGACGCAACTGGACCAGGCCGTGCAGGCGGCGCGTGTGGCGCAGGCGCAGATCGACAGGGAGCAACAGGAGGCCAAGGTGGCGCTGACCCGGCTGGAAAGCGACCACCAGGCCTGCGCTCGGCGTCACGAGGAACTGCAGAGCGAACGCGCGCAGCTGGACGCCGAGCTGGCCGACTGGCGGGCGGCGCATCCGGACATCGACGACGCCACCCTCGGGCAGTTGCTGCAACTCGACGACAGCCTGCTCGCCGAGGCGCGCGAGCGCCTGCAGGCCAATGCCGAGGCGATCACCCGCTGCAGGGCGCGGCTGGAAGAGCGCAGCCAGCGGCTGGCCGGTCACCAGGCGCAGCAACAGGCGCCGCTCGATGCCGAAGCGCTGGAACGGCAGTTCGCCGAGCAGTCGCGAGGCTGCGAAGAGGCCGAGCAGCGCTGCGGCGAAACCCGCGCGGCGCTGATCGAGGACGACCGCCGCCGGGCGCAGGGCCGCGAACTGGTCGCCCGCATCGCCGAGGCGCAGGCCGAGCACCAGCGCTGGGCGCGCATCGCCGGGCTGATCGGCTCCAGCGACGGCGGCGCCTTCCGCAAGATCGCCCAGGCCTACAACCTCGACCTGCTGGTGCAGCACGCCAACGCGCAGTTGCAGCAACTGGCGCGCCGCTATCGCCTCAGGCGCGGCGGCAGCCCGCTGGGGCTGCTGGTGGTGGACACCGAGATGGGCGACGAGCTGCGCTCGGTGCATTCATTGTCCGGCGGCGAGACCTTCCTGGTATCGCTGGCGCTGGCGCTGGGCCTGGCCTCGATGGCCTCGAGCAAGCTGCGCATCGAGTCGCTGTTCATCGACGAGGGCTTCGGCAGCCTCGATCCGGAATCGCTGCAGATCGCCATGGACGCGCTCGACGCGCTGCAGGCGCAGGGGCGCAAGGTGGCGGTGATCTCCCACGTGCAGGAAATGCACGAGCGGATTCCGGTGCAGATCCAGGTGCGCCGGCTGGGCAACGGGCAGAGTGGCCTGAAGATCGTCGGAGGGCTGGGCGGCTGACTGCCGGGAGCGGGTTGTTCGCGGTCGAGACCGCTCCCACACGGCCATCAGGCTCTTTC
>NZ_KE384410.1:48529-80031 GCF_000425625.1 Stutzerimonas azotifigens DSM 17556 | reverse complement strand
CCGAACAACGCCCTCTCCCACCGGGAGAGGCAGGTGAGCGAACCGTGCAAGCGGCCCTCATCCGGCCCTGCGGGCCACCTTCTCCCGGCGGGAGAGGAAAGGCGCGGCGCTGCCTGGGGGAGAAGGGAAAGGCCCGTGGCAGTCTCGACCGCGAAAACAAACGCGCAAAAAAAGCGGAACCGCCGCACCGGCTCGTGGCCGGCCGCGATTCCGCGACAACCTTTGTGGATCGACGCCCCGCTTGTGGCGGTGCGCGCTTCCGCACGGGAAGAGACGCTACCTTAGCGGCCCTACCTTTCATCGTGCTGTCGGCCTGCGCGCCGCACCCCGGCGGGCGGACCGGCTCGAACAACGAGGAGGCCCCGCCATGCCCATCGACGCCCTCACCGCCGAACGCCTGCGCGCCATGCACGAGGATGGCTTCGTGCTGCTGCGCGGCGTGCTCGACGGGGCCCGGATCGAGCAACTGCACCGCGCCATCGACGCCCTGCAGCCGCAGCACTGGGATTACACCGGACTGGTCGACCACTACAAGTGCGTGTTCAACCGCGATCCGTTGTGGCTGCCCTACCTGGATCTGCCGGGCGTGATAGAGCTGGCCGAGGCCTGCCTTGGCGACGACTGCCACGTCATCGGGCAGACCGCCTGGCGCTGCCACCCGGGCTTCGTCGGCGGCGAGCTGCATCAGGACTACCTGGTGATGCAACTGCCCGAGTCGCTGCTGGCCGACCCGGCGTTCCACCTGCCGATGCAGATCTGCACCGCGCACCTGTTCATCGACCGCATCACCGCCGACCTCGCGCCCACCTGCGTGATCCCCGGCAGCCACCGCGCCGGGCGCAAGCCGGCCGAGGGCGAGACGCGCTGGTGCGGGCGCACGGCCGAGCCGGTGCTCTGCGAGGCCGGCGACGTGCTGTTCTTCCGCAGCGACCTGTGGCATTCCGGCAGCCGCAACCGCACGCGCGACCGCATCCGCTACCTGCTGCAGGTCCACTACGGCCGGCGGATGGTCGCGCAGAAGTTCTCGCCCTACCTGCACTGGCGCTTCGCTCCAGAAGTGCTGGCCGCCGCCACGCCGCGGCAGCGACGCCTGCTCGGCGATCACCAGCCGGCTGAATACGACTGAGCTTCACGGCGGCCGGCGCGCCGATAGTCCGGCTTCGCCGCCGAATGGCCGAAACCCTCGGCCCCCGGCACAGTCGACCGGGAGCGCCGACCGGCGCTTCCCCACGCACGAGGACCTGGACATGAACGCGCTGTTTCCCCTACTGGTCGCCACGGCGCTGCTGCTCGGCGGCTGCATGGAAAGCTCCGAGCCCGACAAGAGCAGCAGCAACGACGAGGGCGCCTCGATTCAGATGGATTCGGGCCGCAATCCCGAGGAGCGCCAGGAGCAGTGATCGCCCGGGCCCGGCGGCGCGCTGCGCGATACAATCGCCGACGTCCCAGCCGCCCAGCCCGACCATGCCCTTCACCCTCGCCGAACCCTGCAGCTTCCAGGAAACCATCCGCAAGAGCCGCTTCCTCACCCACGCCGCGCCGGTGGCCACGCCCGAGGAGGCGCAGGCGTTCATCCAGTCGCTGAGCGACCTGACGGCGACGCACAACTGCTGGGCCTGGAAGATCGGCACGCGCTACCGCTTCAGCGACGACGGCGAGCCGGGCGGCACCGCCGGCCGGCCCATGCTCACCGCCATCGAGGGGCAGGACTGCGACCGCGTGGTGGTGGTGGTCACACGCTGGTTCGGCGGCATCCAGCTGGGCACCGGCGGGCTGGCCCGGGCCTACGGCGGAAGCGCCGCCAAGTGCCTGCAGGGCGGCCGGCGCATCGAGCTGATCCCGCGCGTGCGCTGCCGCTGTCGCTGCCTGTTCGCCGAACTCGGGCCGCTCAGGGCCAGGCTCGGCGAGTTCGGCGCCGCAATCGAGGAAGAGCGTTTCGAGACCCAGGGCGCCGAGCTGATCCTCGCCGTGCCGCAGTCGCGCCTGCCGGAGCTGGGGCAGTGGCTGGCGGACCTGAGCCGCGGCCGCATGCAGCTCCAGGTGCTGGCCGAACAGGCGCTCTGAGGGTGCCTGCGGGTGTCCACAGAAGTTGTGCATTTCATTGTGGATAACTACGGGAGCAACCGCTGCAGGCCATGCCTCATGGGCGCTGCGCAGCACTGCGCAAATTTTGACCAAAGTTGACCCGGCGATCCGCAAGTGGACTCTAAGCGCTTGAAAACACGCTTTTTTCGGGTTTCTGGTGAGCTTCCCTCAGACGATTTCCAATGCGACTTATGCCGCTGCGTTTTATACCCGGCAAAGGTGGAAAACGCTGTGGATAAGCATGGGAATAGCCGCTCCAGGCCGCACCGTTTCTGGCGTGCGGCTGCCTGGCTGTTTTTTGTTCAATCGAAAATAGTTCCCGGCGCCGGGAAAAAAGTATCGGCCGGCCGGTCGGACATCCCGGTGGAACCTTGTCTGAGGCCGCGGTTACGGTCATGGTTGGCGCATCGATGACGAAAGAAAGGACGACCCCATGTACGAATGGCTGAACGCGCTGCCCAAGGCCGAACTGCATCTGCACCTGGAGGGCTCGCTGGAGCCCGAGCTGCTGTTCCGGCTGGCCGAGCGCAACGGGGTGGCGCTGCCCTGGGCGGACGTCGACAGCCTGCGTCGCGCCTATGCCTTCAACAACCTGCAGGAATTTCTCGACCTCTACTACCAGGGCGCCAACGTACTGCGCACCGAGCAGGACTTCTACGACCTGACCTGGGCCTACCTGGAGAAGTGCAAGGCACAGAACGTGGTGCACACCGAGCCCTTCTTCGACCCGCAGACGCATACCGACCGCGGCATTCCCTTCGAGGTGGCGCTCGGCGGCATCAGCGCCGCGCTCAGGGACGGCCGCGAGCGTCTGGGCATCTCCAGCGGGCTGATCCTGAGCTTCCTCCGCCACCTGTCCGAGGAGGCGGCGTTCGAAACCCTGGCGCAGGCGCTGCCGTACCGCGACGCCTTCTTCGCCGTCGGGCTGGACAGTTCGGAAGTGGGCCACCCGCCGAGCAAGTTCCGCCGGGTGTTCGACAAGGCGCGCAGCGAGGGCCTGCTGACCGTCGCCCATGCCGGCGAGGAAGGTCCGCCGGCGTATATCTGGGAAGCGCTGGACCTGCTCAAGGTCAGCCGCATCGACCACGGCGTGCGCGCCGCCGAGGACCCGCGGCTGATCGAGCGGCTGATCGAGGAGCAGATCCCGCTGACCGTCTGCCCGCTGTCGAATATCAAGCTGTGCGTGTTCGACGACATGCGCCGGCACAACATCCTGCAGTTGCTGGAACAGGGGGTGAAGGTGACTGTGAACTCGGACGACCCGGCCTACTTCGGCGGCTACGTCACGGAGAACTTCGTGGCTCTGCACGAGGGCCTCGGCATGACCGAAGAGCAGGCCCGACGGCTGGCGCAGAACAGCCTCGACGCGCGGCTCGCCTGAGCTGCTGGTCAGCGAGGACGACCCATCGACGGGCGTCCTCGCTGTGCTGCGTGACCGATCGCCGCAACGGGATTGACATCGTCACGGCAGCGCGTTTTCCTCGCGCCAGCACCGTCGACCGACTGCGAGGAGAAGGCCATGCACATCCAACTCCAACCGCTTACGCCCTTCCAGGGCAGCCACTGGCAGGTCCAGCTGGACCAGCTGTTCGTCACCTTCCGCAACGAAAGCGAAGCCCGGCACTTCGTCGACCGGCTGGAAGCCCGGCTGGCCGCGCCGCACCCGTTGCCGGGCCCGGACGGCGCCGCGAAGCAGGACGCGGGCGACGCCCGCTCCTAGCCCCGCTGCCGGCGCTCGGCGACGCGCACCCAGCCTGACCAGCCGGTGGCGATCACGCCGCAGCCGGCGATGACCAGCGCCATGGGCACCGCGGTGCCGTTGTGGAGCGCACCGACCGCCATCGCCGAACTCGCGGCGATGGTGAACTGCAGGCTGCCGAGCAATGCCGAGGCGCTGCCGGCGTGCGCGCCCTGCCCGGCCATGGCGCAGGCGGTGGCGTTCGGCACGATGCAGCCGAGGCTCGCCACCGCGCAGAACAGCGGAATCAGCAAGGGCCACAGCTGCGCCGGCTGCAGCCAGGCCAGCGCCAGCAGCACCAGCGCGCAGCAGGCGTAGGCGACCACCGCGCGCCGCAGCCAGTATTCCGGGCCATGCCGCTGCACCAGCCGCGCGTTGACCTGCGCCATGGCGATGAAGCCGGCCGCGTTGGTGCCGAACAGCCAGCCGTAGTGCTCCGCCGGCACGCCGTAGAGCTCGATGAACACGAACGGCGAGCCGGAGATGTAGGCGAACATCCCGGCCATGGCGAAACCGCCGGTCAATGCATGACCGAGGAACAGCCGGTCGCCGAACAGCCGACGATACTGTCCCAGCGCCCCGGACAGCGGCGGCCGGGCGATGCCCGCGGGAATGCTTTCCGGCAGCCACAGCAGCACCGCCAGCAGGCAGATGCCGCTGAACAGCGTCAGCGTGACGAAGATCGAGTGCCAGCCGAAGGCGTCGAGCAGCAGCCCGCCGCCCAGCGGTGCGAGGATCGGCGCCAGCCCCATCACCAGCATCAGTTGCGAGAACACCTTGGCGCTGGTCAGCGGGTCGCAGAGGTCGCGCACCATCGCCCGCGAGACCACGATGCCGGCGCAACCGCCCAGTGCCTGGGCGAAACGGGCGGAAACCAGCCATTCCAGGTTCGGCGCCAGTGCGCAGGCGAACGAGGCCAGGGTGAACAGGGTGACGCCGAACACCAGCGGCTTGCGCCGCCCGAAGCGGTCGGCGACCGGGCCGTAGAGCAGTTGGCCGAGCGCCAGGCCGGCGAAGTACGAGGCCAGCGACAGCTGCACGTGCTCGACGTCGGTCGCGAAGGCCTGGGCGATGGCGGGGAAGCTGGGCAGGTAGAAGTCGATGGCCAGGGGCCCGAAGGCGGTCAGCGCCCCCAGGATCAACAGCAGGTTCAACGGCATTGGGAGACTCGCAAGGCGTGGGAAGGAGCCACGGCGCTTCGTTGGCGCCATCCGACCAGTCATTTACACAGGGCGGAGATGCTGTTACATACAACAGCGATTGTAAACAGGCAGTCGTCCACGACATGACCGATGCGTCGCTGCCCCCTGTGTAGAGAAATATGCGCCGGACCAAAGAAGACGCCGAAAAGACCCGCATCGCCATCCTGGACTCGGCCGAGCGCCTGTTCCTCGAGCGCGGGGTCGCCCATACCAGTCTGGACCAGATCGCGCGCGATGCCGGCGTCACCCGCGGCGCGGTCTACTGGCACTTCCAGAACAAGGGGCATCTGTTCCACGAGCTGTTGGACCAGGTGCGCCTGCCCCCGGAGCAGCTCGCCGAGCGGCTCTGTGGCGCAGAAGACGAGCAACCGCTGCGCGTGCTGCGAGACGTCTGCGTCGAAGCCATCGTCGGTCTGGCCGAGGATGAGAAGAAGCAGCGGATCTTCACCATCCTGCTGCACCGCTGCGAATTCACCGACGAGATGGGCGAGGCCGCCGAGCGCCACGATGCCTTCGTCCGCCAGTTCATCGCGTTGTTCGAAAAACAGTTCACCGTCGTTACCAGCCGCCTGCGCCCGGGCGTCACGCCGCAGCTGGCTGCACGCGCCCTGCACGGGCTGGTCATCGGCCTGTTCACCGACTGGACGCGCGACCCTCCGCAGTTCGGCCGCGAAGAGGTCCAACGGATATTCGACACCCTGCTCTACGGACTGCTCGACGACTGGCGGCCCTGAGCCCGGGGCCGCCGGGTCACTGCACCTGGTAGCCTTCTTCGCGGATCGCCTCGCGCACCTGTTCGTCCGGCAGCTCGCCCTCCACCGTCACCCGCCCGCTGGCCAGGTCCACGGTCACCTGCGCCGAAGGGTCGCGCGCCTGGATCGCCTGGGTCACCGCCCGGCTGCAATGGCCGCAGGTCATGCCGGTCACGTTGAAAGTCCGCATGGTTGGCACCTCGTCTGGTTGATCCGGGTCAAGACTGAAGCCTGCCACCGTGGCAAGGTCAAGCGGCAAGACGAAGCGCTCCCGGCGCTTGACCTTGCCACGGCGTCAAGCTTGATGCTGTGAGCCGTTCGCAGAGGAGCTGCAGATGAACCAGGCCATCAACTACACCCTGCCCGTCGCCGGCATGACCTGCGCCAGCTGCGCCGGCCGGGTCGAGCGCGCCCTGCTGAAGGTGCCGGGCGTGGCCAGCGCCAGCGTCAACCTGGCCAGCGAGCAGGCGCGGGTCGAGGCCGCCGGCGACAGCCTGCCGGCGCTGGTCGAGGCGGTGGAACGGGCCGGCTACCGGGTGCCGGCGCAGACGCTGGAGCTGGCCATCGACGGCATGACCTGCGCCAGTTGCGTCGGGCGGGTCGAGCGCGCGTTGCTGAAGGTCCCCGGGGTGCGCTCGGCTAGCGTCAACCTGGCGAGCGAGCGGGCGCACGTCGAGCTGCTCGGCGCGGTCGAGCCGAGCGTCCTGGTCGCCGCCGTCGAAGCCGCCGGCTACGGCGCCAGCCCGGTGCAGGCCGAGCGTGAAGCCGAGGACAGGGGCGAACGGCGCCTGCGCCGCGAACGCCGCGCCATGCTGATCGCCCTGCTGCTGGCCGCGCCGCTGGTGGCGCCGATGCTGCTGCAGCCGTTCGGAGTGCACTGGATGCTGCCGGCCTGGGTGCAGTTCCTGCTCGCCACGCCGGTGCAGTTCGTGCTCGGCGCGCGCTTCTACGTCGCCGGCTGGAAGGCCGTGCGCGCCGGCACCGGCAACATGGACCTACTGGTGGCGCTCGGCACGAGCGCCGGCTACGGCCTCAGCCTCTACCAGTGGTGGGCGACGCCGGCCGGGCGGATGCCGCACCTGTATTTCGAGGCCTCGGCGGTGGTGATCGCGCTGATCCTGCTCGGCAAGTACCTGGAGACCCGTGCCAAGCGCCAGACCAGCGCCGCCATCCGCGCGCTGGAGGCACTACGCCCGGAGCGCGCCGTGCGCCTGCAGGACGGCCGCGAGGAAGAGGTGGCGATCGCCGCCTTGTCGCTCGGGGATCTTGTGGTGGTGCGCCCCGGCGAACGCTTCCCGGTCGACGGCGAGGTGGTCGACGGCGAAAGCCAGGCCGACGAGGCGCTGATCACCGGCGAGAGCCTGCCGGTGCCCAAGCAGCCGGGCGACCGGGTCACCGGCGGCGCGATCAACGGCGAGGGCCGGCTGCTGGTGCGCACCACCGCGCTCGGCGGCGAAACCGTGCTGGCGCGCATCATTCGCCTGGTGGAGGACGCGCAGGCGGCCAAGGCGCCGATCCAGAAGCTGGTCGACCGCGTCAGCCAGGTGTTCGTGCCGGCGGTGCTGCTGGTCGCGCTGGCGACCCTCGGCGGCTGGCTGCTGGCCGGCGCCTCGCTCGAGGTAGCGCTGATCAACGCGGTAGCGGTGCTGGTCATCGCCTGCCCCTGCGCGCTCGGCCTGGCGACGCCCACCGCGATCATGGCCGGCACCGGCGTGGCAGCACGACACGGCATCCTGATCAAGGACGCCGAGGCACTGGAAGTCGCCCACGCGGTCACCGCCGTGGCCTTCGACAAGACTGGCACGCTCACCTCCGGCAGCCCGCGGATCGTCCACCTGCAAGCGCTGGAGGGCGACACCGACGCCCTGCTGGCGCTGGCCGGCGCCTTGCAGCGCGGCAGCGAGCACCCGCTCGCCCGCGCGGTGCTCGAGGCCTGTGCCGAGCGCGGCCTGAGCCCGCCGGACATCGAGGCCAGCCGCGCGCTGGCCGGACGCGGCATCTCCGGCACGCTGGGCGAGCGGCAACTGGCCCTGGGCAACCGCCGCCTACTCGAGGAAAGCGATCTGGCGGCCGGCCCGCTGGCAATGCAGGCACAAGCCTGGGAAGCCGAAGGGCGGACGCTGTCCTGGCTGGTCGAGCGCGCGCCGCAGGCCCGCGTGCTCGGCCTGTTCGCCTTCGGCGATACGCTCAAGCCGGGGGCTGCCGAGACCATCGCCGGGCTCGCGGCGCGACACATACGCAGCCACCTGATCACCGGCGACAACCGCGGCAGCGCGCGCGTGGTCGCCGAGGCCCTGCACATCGACGACGTGCACGCCGAGGTGCTGCCGGCCGACAAGGCCGCCGTGGTCGCCGCGCTCAAGCGCGACGGCGCGGTGGTGGCGATGGTCGGCGACGGCATCAACGACGCCCCGGCGCTGGCCGCGGCGGACGTCGGCATCGCCATGGGCGGCGGCACCGACGTGGCCATGCACGCCGCCGGCATCACCCTGATGCGCGGCGATCCGCGGCTGGTGCCGGCGGCGCTGGACATCAGCCGGCGCACCTACGCGAAGATCCGCCAGAACCTGTTCTGGGCCTTCATCTACAACCTGATCGGCATCCCGCTGGCGGCCTTCGGCCTGCTCAGCCCGGTGGTCGCCGGCGCGGCCATGGCGCTGTCCAGCGTCAGCGTGGTGAGCAACGCGCTGCTGCTCAGGCGCTGGCGCCCGGATACGCCGGAACGGCAATCGGAGGAGAAGGCACAGCCATGAACATCGGCCAAGCAGCCAGGCGCAGCGGCCTGACCGCCAAGATGATCCGCTACTACGAATCGACCGGTCTGCTCGCCCCCGCCGGCCGGGGCGACAACGGTTACCGCCGCTACGGCGAGGACGACCTGCATCGCCTGGCCTTCATCCGCCGCGCGCGTGACCTGGGCTTCTCGCTGGAAGAAGTCGGCCGGCTGCTGGCCCTCTGGCAGGACCGCCAGCGCGCCAGCGCCGAGGTCAAGGCCCTGGCCAGCGCGCACATCGACGACCTCAACCAGAAGATCGCCGAACTCACCGGCCTGCGCGACACCCTGCAGACGCTCGTCGACCACTGCCACGGCGACGACCGGCCGGACTGCCCGATTCTCAGGGATCTGGAGTCGAAGGGGTGTTGCGGGAAAGGGTGAGTGCACAGACCGCAGGAGCCCTACTCCGCCCACAGGGCTCGCACCGATGCGTCGTACCGGCGGAACCCGTTCAGAGCGCCCCCGTCGCATCGATAAAAATAAATACCCGGTAGCACTCCGACAGAACACGGGCGCACCGCTCGCCCTGACGATCTCGAAAAACAGATCCCGCCACTCCGGACTGCGCGCTTCGATCAGCCACAGCTTCCAGGCCCGCTTCCATTCCTTGATCTGCTTTTCCCGCGTGATGGCCGCGTGCATGGTGGCGTGCAGTTCGTACCACCAGCGTCTTCACCCCATGGCGCCCGGTGAACCCCGGTACACACCCTCGCGATGTTCCCAGATACGCCTGGCCAGCGACGAGGCGGCACCCACGTAGAGCGTCCCGTTGCGCCGGCTGGCGAGCAGGTAGACGGCAGGTTGCATGGACGTCCCTGTCCAGGCGGGATCAGCTCTGCGATTGCAGGTAGTTCTGCAGGCCGATGCGGTCGATCAGGCCGAGCTGCTGTTCCAGCCAGTAGGCGTGGTCTTCCTCGGTGTCCTTGAGCTGGGCCTGGAGGATGTCGCGGGTCGGGTAGTCGCCGTGCTGCTCGGCCAGGGCGATGCCCTGGGCCAGCGCGGCACGGACCTTGTACTCCAGCGCCAGGTCGGCCTCGAGCATCTCCGGCACGGTCTGGCCCGGGTGGATGGCTTCCGGCGACATGTCCGGCGTGCCTTCGAGAAAGAGGATGCGCCGCAGCAGGGCGTCGGCGTGCTGGGTTTCCTCTTCCATCTCGTGGTTGATCCGCTCGTAGAGCTTGTGGAAGCCCCAGTCCAGGTACATCCGCGAATGCAGCAGGTACTGGTCGCGGGCCGCCAGCTCGCCGCGCAGGAGAGTCTTGAGGTAGTCGACGACTGGTGCTTGGCCCTGCATGTGGTGGCTCCCGGAACCTGTACTGGCACAAAGGCGACAGCATCGTCAGCCGGCCCGCCTCGGTCAAGTGACCAAATGCCCTACCCCGCGGTCATTGCTGCATCCACGGCGGCGGCGGTGGCTCGTCGCGGTCGTCCTGCGGCTCACGTGCCGCCTCGCGGCGTTCCTGCTCGACGAGCGCGGCCTTGATTTCGCGCATCACCGCCTCGAGATCGGCGGCGTCCTCCGGCTCGGCGAACTGGCCGGTCAATTCGGCCTCGGGGCTGAGCTCGCCGGCCTGGTAGAGCGCCCACATTTCCTTCGCATAACGGGTGTAGCGCAGCTCCGGGGCGAACTGCCCGAAGTAGGCGGCCATGTTGCCGACGTCACGCTCGAGCATGGCGAACGCATGGTTGTTGCCCGCGGCATCCACCGCCTGCGGCAGGTCGATGATCACCGGGCCGTCGGGACCGAGCAGCACATTGAATTCGGAGAGGTCGCCATGCACCAGCCCTGCGCAGAGCATCTTGACGATCTCGCCGATCATGAATGCATGGAATTCGCGGGCGTCGTCCGGGTGCAGCTCGACGTCGTTCAGCCGCGGCGCCACGTCGCCCTCACCGTCGGTGACCAGCTCCATCAGCAGCACGCCGTCGACGTAATCGTAGGGCTTGGGCACGCGCACGCCGGCCTGGGCGAGACGGAACAGCGCCGCCACCTCGGCGTTCTGCCAGGCCTCTTCCTGCTCGCGCCGGCCGTATTTCGAACCCCGCGCCATGGCCCGGGCATCGCGGCTGTTGCGCACCTTGCGGCCTTCCTGGTAGGCCACGGCGTGCTTGAAGCTGCGCCGCCCGGCTTCCTTGTAGACCTTGGCGCAGCGCAGTTCGTCGCCACAGCGCACGACGAACACGGCGGCCTCCTTGCCGCTCATCAACGGGCGCAGGACCTCGTCGATCAGCCCGTCATCCACCAGCGGTTCCAGTCGTTTCGGTGTTTTCATCGGGGGCGCATGGGCTCCTGTGGGTTTGCCGGGCAGATTACGGCAAAGCCCCGGAGGCTTCCATGCGCGTCTGGTCGGATTGTCCTGCCCGGAGCCTGGCGGGCTTTCCGCGGTCGGATGAAGGGAATCCATGCATCGCAGACGCCGCCATGACCGAACTCAAGCGCTACCGCATCCGCTACACCATCAACGGCAATCCGGCCTCCCTGACCATGAGCGCCTTCGACGAGCCGAGCCTGGAGCAGGCCGAACTGGAGATCCTCCTGCATCACGTCAAGGAACACCGCGCCGCGGCCGACGCTCCCTGGGAGATACCCGAGGTGCCCAGCGAGGACAGCAGAATGCTGGAACTCGGCGTCAGCGACATCGAAATCGAACTGGAGCGCTGAGTGGTTGCCCCCGGGCAACGCAGGCCGGAAGCTATGCCGATGCGCCTGATCGACACCCACACCCATCTCGATTTCGAACACTTCGACGCCGACCGCCATCAGGTGCTGACGCGCTGTCGGCAGGCGGGCGTGGAGCGCGTGGTGGTGCTCGGCGTGCACGCGGCGAACTGGGCGCGCGTCTGGCAGTTGGCCTGCGACGAGCCGACGGCATACGCAGCGCTGGGGCTGCACCCGGTGTTCCTGCAGGACCACCGCCCCGAGCACCTGGACGAACTGCGCGGCTGGCTGGCGCGCCTGCGTGGCGAAGACAAGCTCTGCGCCATCGGCGAGATCGGGCTGGACTACTACATCGAGAACCCCGACCGCGAGGCCCAGCACCACTGGCTGGACGCGCAGCTGGCGCTGGCCGCCGAGTTCGAGCTGCCGGTGCTGCTGCACGTGCGCCGCGCCCATGCGCCGGTGCTCGCCCTGCTGAAGCGCCACAAACTGGTCCGCGCGGGCGTCGCACACGCATTCAGCGGCAGCTGGGAGGAAGCCCGCGAGTACATTCGCCTGGGCTTCAGGCTCGGCCTCGGCGGCGCCGGCACCTGGCCGCAGGCGCACCGCATGCACCGCGTGCTACAGCAGTTGCCGCTCGACAGCATCGTGCTCGAGACCGATGCCCCGGACATCGCCCCGGCCAGCCACCCGGGCATGCGCAACAGCCCCGAGCACCTGCCGGCGATCTGCCGGACACTGGCCGGGCTCAAGGGCATCGCCCCGGAGGAACTGGCCGAGGCCAGCTATCGGAACAGCTGCGAGCTGTTCGGCTGGAAAGCTGACGCCCGCGTCAGTCGTCCGGCAGCGCCTCGACCACCAGTTCCCCACCGCTGATATCGACCCTCAGGCGGTCGACCTGTGGCGCGTTCAGCAGGGCCCCGGCCAGCGCCGGTTCCAGGCGCGTGCGCAGGCGCCGGCCGAGATCGCGGGCGCCGAAGCGCGGGTCGAGGTCGGCACAGAACGCCTCGCGCGCCGCCGGCGACAGCTCGACCCGCCGCCCCTGGCGCGCCAGCCGCGGGCCGAGCCGCGCCAGTTCGATGTCCAGCAGGCGCTGGGCCCAGCGCCCGTCGATGCGTTCGAACAGCAGCACGCGGTCGAGGCGGTTGAGGAATTCCGGGTCGAAATGGCGGTGCAGCGCCGCCTCCACCAGGCGCTGCTCGCCGCTCGGCTGGAGCCCGAACCAGCGGCGCCAGCCGCGGGCGAAACGGGCGCGGTGCTCCCAGGCCTCGCGCGCGCCGACGTTGCTGGTCATGAACACCAGGGTGTTGCGGAAATCCAGCGTGCGGTTGCCCGAGGTCAACCGCAGCCGCCCGGTCTCCAGCACGTTGAGCAGGCTGCGCACCACCTCACGGCTGGCCTTTTCCAGCTCGTCGAACAGCACGATGCCCGGGCGGCTGAAGCTGCCGGCGATGGCCTCGGCATCGAACAGCGTGGTGCCTTCCTTGCTGCCGACGTAGCCCGGCGGCGCGCCGGTCAGCGCGGCGGCGTAGTGCTCCTGCGCCAGGGTGTTCATGTCGATGCGGCAGAAGGCGTCCGGGCGGCCGTGGATGGCCTCGGCCAGCAGGCGGACGATCTCCGTCTTGCCGACCCCGGTGGGGCCGACGAACAGGTTCACCGCCAGCGGCCGCTCGGGGTCGCCGATGCCGGCCTTGACCACCTGGAGCATCGCCTCCATCGCCGCCAGCGCGGCGTCCTGGCCGACGATGCGGCTGCGCAGCAGGGCCATGGCCTGGTCGACCTCGAACAGGAAGCGCGAGGCCCTGGCCGCCTCGGCGCGCGCACGCTCGGCATCCTGCCCGGCCTGGGCGCGGTTGTGTTCGATCAGGTCGTTGACGAAGGGCATGGGTGTCTCGGTGCAGGTTGGGGTGGGCGTACGCCCCTCACCCTAACCCTCTCCCCAAAGGGGAGAGGGGACTGTTCAGTGAGGCGGCGGGCGAAGGTGTGGCGGGTCGGCGCGCACGACGCCCGGATCCCACACCGCCCCGCCCCTCGCCCCTCCGGGGAGAGGGGCGCCGCCGGATCAGCCGACGGTCTTTTCCCGGCCCTCGTGCGGCAGTTCGTACACCGGGCAATCGGCGACGCCGACGGTGCCGCGGGTCATGGCCTCGACGTTCTCCTGCGCCTTCTGCGCGTCCAGCACCCAGGTGCGGTAGAACTCGAAGGGGCAGTCGGCCACGCCCTTGTCGCCGTCGCCGGAGTTGTAGATACCGGTGTAGCCGCGGTGCAGCAGCTTGAACAGGTGGTTCTGCGACTGGTCGTTGGCGCGTGCGTCGCGGATCTGCGAGACCGACAGCTGGGCGTACTGGATGCCCATCTCCTCCTCGCCGCATTCTCCCAGCGTGCGGCCGTCGAAGCCGATGATCGCCGAGTGGCCGAAGTAGCTATAGACGCCGTCGAAGCCGGCGGCGTTGGCCACCGCCACGTAGCAGTTGTTGGCCCAGGCCATGGTCTTGGCCATCAGCACCTGCTGGTCCTTGGCCGGGTACATGTAGCCTTGGCAGCGCACGATCAGCTCGGCGCCCTTCATCGCGCAGTCGCGCCAGATCTCCGGGTAGTTGCCGTCGTCGCAGATGATCAGGCTGATCTTCATGCCCTTCGGGCCTTCGGTCACATAGGTGCGGTCGCCGGGGTACCAGCCCTCGATCGGGCACCAGGGGATGCACTTGCGGTACTTCTGCACGATCTCGCCCTGGTCGTTGATCAGCATCAGGGTGTTGTAGGGCGCCTTGGCCGGGTCCTCGTTGCGCTCGCCGGTCAGCGAGAACACGCCCCAGGTCTTCGCCTCGCGGCAGGCGGCGGAGAAGATCGCGGTCTCCTCGCCGGGAATGGTAGCGGCGGTTTCCATCATCTCGCCGGGGTCGTACATGATGCCCATGGTGCTGTATTCGGGGAACACCACCAGGTCCATGCCCGGCAGGCCGAGCTTCATGCCCTTGATCATCTCGGCGATCCTGCGGGCGTTGTCGAGGACCTCGGCCTTGGTGTGCAGGCGCGGCATCTTGTAGTTGACGACGGCGACGCCGACGGTGTCGGGACTGCTGGAAATATCTCCGTGACGCATGGGAAGACTCCTCAAAAAGACGAAAAGAGCGCTGGAAGGCTGGAGGCTGGACCGGCAGCGAGCTCTCGCCAGGCTGCCTGCGCTGTCCAGCACGCCCTATGGGTCGGAGGGACAGAGGCCGGACGCGGTGCGAGGCCCCGTCCAGCCCTCCAGCCTCCAGCGCTTTTAGTGACTGATCATCCACGGCCGCGCCGAGGGGCTGGCTTTCAGCCCGTGCGGGTTGGCCTTGGTCGGTGTGTTCGGCCTGCTCGGGCCGCAGCAGCTGCAGCCGGCGCCGTGCTTGCGGTTGGCCTTGTATTCGGCCAGCGATTGCGGGGCGTGGGCGCTGCGCTCGTTGGTCTCGATGGCGCGGCGCTGGCTGCCGGCCATGGTCGCCAGCCCCGGCGCGCTGAGGATCACCCGCGAGGCGAGGTCGCCGCAGGCCGGGCAGGCGCACGGTTGGTCGCGGTCGGCCATCGGCCGCAGCATCGTGAAGTCGCCGCAGGCGGCGCAGTCGTATTCGTAGACGGGCATGGCCGGTTCCTCTCGGTTCGTCAAAATACCCTCACCTCCGGCCCCTCTCCCGAGGGAGAGGGGCGGCATGCTCATTTGTCGTGCGCGATGGGCATGTCGATGCTGCCGTCCAGATGCTTGATCGGGCCGGCGGCGCTGGGGTTGATGTCGAACTCGAAGATGTCGGTCGGCAGCCAGAGCGTGGCGCAGGCGTTGGGGATGTCGACCACGCCACTGATGTGCCCCTGCACCGGCGCCGAGCCGAGCAACGAGTAACCCTGAGCGCCGGAATAGCCGAACTTCTTCAGGTACTCGATGGCATTCAGGCAGGCCTGCTGGTAGGCCAGGTTGACGTCCAGGTAGGCCTGCTTGCCGCTGTCGTCCACCGAGATGCCTTCGAAGATCAGGTAGTTGTTGTAGGTGGGGACGATCGGGCTGGGCTTGAAGATCGGGTTCTTGATGCCGTACTTGGCCATGCCGCCCTTGATCAGCTCGACCTTCATGTGCACCCAGCCGGCCATCTCGATGGCGCCGCAGAAGGTGATTTCGCCGTCGCCCTGGCTGAAGTGCAGGTCGCCCACCGACAGTCCCGCGCCGTCGACGTAGACCGGGAAGAAGATCTTCGAGCCGCGCGACAGGTCCTTGATGTCGCAGTTGCCGCCGTGCTCGCGCGGCGGCACGGTGCGCGCGCCCTCGGCGGCGATCTTGTCGCGCAGCGTGCCGGCGGCCTTGCCGGCGTGGGCGGTGGCGGCGAATGGCGGGTTGGCCAGCGGCGGCACGCGGGTCGGGTTGGTGTCGATCAGCGCCTGCTCGCGCTCGTTCCAGGCCGACAGCAGCTTGGGATCCGGCAGGCAGCCGATCAGGCCGGGGTGGATCAGGCCGGCGAAGCGCACGCCGGGGATATGCCGGCTCCTGGTGAACATGCCCTCGAAGTCCCAGATGGATTTCTGCGCCGAGGGGAAGTAGTCGGTAAGAAAACCGCCGCCGTTGGTTTTCGAGAAGAAGCCGTTGAAGCCCCACAGCGAATCCTGCTTGGCGCCGATGTCGAGCAGGTCGACCACCAGCAGGTCGCCCGGCTCGGCGCCCTTCACGCCCACCGGGCCGGACAGGTAGTGCACGGTGGACAGGTCCACATCGCGCACGTCGCTGGCGTCGTCGTCGTTCTTGATCGCGCCGCCGGTCCAGTCGTAGGTCTCGAGGATGAAGTCGTCGCCCGGATTCACCCAGCAGGCCATCGGGATCTCCGGGTGCCAGCGGTTGTGGATCTGCTCGTTCTCGGGGGCGGGCTGGTTCAAATCGACCTTGATCAGCGTATCGGTCATGACGAAGCTCCTGGGACCGTGAATGGATCAGCGTTGCGCTGAGTACGGGCCTAGTCTTCGCCGCATCGGTCGGCGGGAAAATACGTTGGATGACGTATGCCCGGGCCAGTGCTGACGCGGCCTCCGCCGGTTTTCATGCAGGCGGCCGAAGGCCGGTGCGCAGGGCCTGCGCACCGGCTCAAGGCTGGAAGGCTGGAAGGCTGGAAGGCTGGAAGGCTGGAAGGCACGGTGGACAAGGCTGCGCCGTTGTCCACCCTACGGCCTGACGAAAAGGCGAACGGCACTGAACCCCTCAGACGACACGAATGTGCTTTCCGTCCAGCCTTCCAGCCTCCAGCGCTTTTATCGGCTCTTCCCCTAAACCGACAAATACCGACTGATCGTCGCCTCGTCCGCATTGGCCGCGCTTTCCTCGAGCACGAAGCGGCCCTTCTCGATGACCAGGAAGCGGTCGGCGATTTCCATGGTGAAGGACAGCACCTGCTCGGAGACGACGATGGTCAGGTCGCGCAGCGAGCGGATCTCCTTGAGCGTGCGGGCGATGTCCTTGATGATCGACGGCTGGATGCCCTCGGTGGGCTCGTCCAGCAGCAGCACCTTGGGGTTGGTGGCCAGCGCGCGGGCGATGGCCAGCTGTTGCTGCTGGCCGCCGGAGAGGTTGCCGCCCTTGCGCTTGCGCATCTCGTGCAGCACCGGGAAGAGCGCGTAGAGGTCCTCCGGCACCTTGCCGCCGGCCGAGGCCGGCAGGCCGGTCTGGATGTTCTCCAGCACCGTCATGCTGGGAAAGATCATCCGTCCCTGGGGCACGTAGGCGACGCCGCGCTCGACCCGCTGGTGGGTCTCCAGGCCGGCGACTTCCCGGCCGTCGACCTTCACGCTGCCGGCGGTCTGCCCGACGATGCCCATCAGCGTCTTGAACAGGGTGGTCTTGCCCATGCCGTTGCGGCCCATGACCGCGACGATCTCCTGCTTGGCGACCTGCAGGTTCAGGTCGTGGAGGATCTGGCTCTGGCCGTAGCCGGAGGCGAGGTTGCTGATCTGGAACATGCTGAACTCCTGTTGTGCCTGTTTGGCTTGGCTCGAGCCGACCTACGAACGGGCGATCCGCGTGGACATGCCTGCGGCGATGTCCACCCTACGGCTGGCCCGGCGTAGGGTGGATAACCGCGAAGCGTTATCCACCCGCTCCAAGGCCCGTACCGCCTCAATGCCCCAGGTACACCTCGATCACCTTGGGGTTGTTCTGCACCGCGTCCATGCTGCCCTCGGCGAGCAGCTTGCCCTGGTGCAGTACGGTGACCCGGTGGGCGATGCTCTTGACAAACTCCATGTCGTGCTCGATCACCAGCACCGAGCGGCCCTGGCTGATGCGCTTGAGCAGCTCGGCGGTCTGCAGGCGCTCGGACACGCTCATGCCGGCCACCGGCTCGTCGAGCATCAGCAGTGCCGGGTCCTGCATCAGCAGCATGCCGATCTCCAGCCACTGCTTCTGCCCGTGGGAGAGCAGCCCGGCCTCGTCGTGCAACTGGTCGGCCAGGCCGATCTCGGCGGCGACCTCCTCGACCCGAGCGACCACCTCGGCCGAGCGCTTGAAGAAGAGCGCGCCGAACACCTTGCGGCCGGCCGGGTAGGACATCTCCAGGTTCTCGAACACGCTGAGGTTCTCGTAGATCGAGGGGTTCTGGAACTTGCGACCGACCCCGGCGCGGACGATGTCGAATTCCTTCATTTTCGTCAGCTCGCGGCCGTCGAACTCGATCGAGCCGGCGGTGGCGCGGGTCTTGCCGCAGATCAGGTCGAGCACGGTAGTCTTGCCGGCGCCGTTGGGGCCGATCACCACGCGCACCTCGTTGCGGTCCAAGTACAGGTTGAGGTTGTCGACCGCCTTGAAGCCGTCGAAGGAAACGGTCAGGCCTTCGATGGCCAGCACCGGTTTGGGCGACTGGAAGCCGGTCGGGCTCATGGGGTGGTCTCCAGGGCGGGCGAAGTGGGTTCAGGGGTGCTGCTCGGCGCCGGACGCGCCGCCACCGGTTCGGCCCGGCGTGCCTTCGGGCGCCAGCGGCCCAGGCGCGCCAGCCATTTGCGCCCGTGGCTCTGGTACAAGCCGGCCAGGCCGTTGGGGAAGTACATCACCACGGCGATGAACAGCCCGCCCATGAAGTACAGCCACAGCTCGGGGAAGCTCTCGGAGAACACCGTCTTGCCGTAGTTCACCAGCAGCGCGCCGTACACCGCGCCGAGCAGCGACATGCGCCCGCCGACCGCGGCGAAGATGACCATCTCGATCGAGGGCACGATGCCGACGAAGCTCGGCGACATGAAGCCGACCTGCAGCGTGAACAGCGCCCCGCCGATGCCGGAGAAGGCCGCCGCCACGCAGAACACGAAGATCTTGAAGCTGGCCACGTCGTAGCCGGAGAAGCGCACCCGCTCCTCCTTGTCGCGCATCGCCATGAGCAGGCGGCCGAGCTTGGAGGCGAGGATGAAGCGGCCGATCAGGATGCAGGCCAGCAGCAGGAAGGCGCCGACGAAGTACAGCACGGTCTTCGCCTCGTGGCTGCGGATGTCCCAGCCCATCAGCGTGCGCAGGTCGGTGATGCCGTTGACGCCGCCGGTCAGGCCCTGCTGGCCGATGATGAGGATGGTCAGGATCGCCGCGATCGCCTGGGTGACGATGGAGAAGTACACGTCGCCGACCCGCCGCTTGAACATCGCCAGGCCGACGATGAAGGCCAGCAACACCGGCACCGCGACCACCGCCAACAGGGTGAAGCCGAAGCTGTGGAAGGGCTCCCAGAACAGCGGCAGCTCGGTGAGCTGGTTCCAGTCCATGAAGTCCGGGATGCCGGGCGTCGACTGGATCCTGGTGCTTTCCGGGTCGGACGCTTCCAGCTTGAGGAACATCGCCATGCAGTAGCCGCCGAGGCCGAAGAAGATCCCCTGCCCCAGGCTGAGGATGCCGCCGTAGCCCCAGCACAGCACCAGGCCGACGGCGACGAAGGCGTAGGTCAGGTACTTGCCGACCATGTTCAGGCGGAAGGCGTCCAGCGTCAGCGGGAACACCACCAGGATCAGCGCGGCGAGGATCAAGAAACCGATGGCCCCCTGCTTGCTGCCGGCCAGCTTGTCGAAAAATGACTTCATCGGGCGGCTCCTATTTCCGAACTTTGAGGGAGAACAACCCCTGCGGGCGCAGCATGAGGATCAGGATCACCGCCGAGAGGGTCAGCACCTTGGCCATCGAGCCGCTGATGAAGAACTCCGCCATCGATTGCGTCTGGGCGATGGAGAAGGCCGAGGCGATGGTGCCGAACAGGCTGGCCGCGCCGCCGAAGACCACCACCAGGAAGGTGTCGACGATGTACAGCGAGCCGGAGGTGGGCCCGGTCGAGCCGATGGTGGTGAAGGCCGCGCCGGCGACCCCGGCCACTCCGCAGCCGAGGGCGAAGGTCATGCGGTCGACCTTCTTCGTATTGATCCCGACCGAACGCGCCATCACCCGGTTCTGCACCGTGGCGCGCACCTGCAGGCCCCAGCGCGAGCGGTACAGCAGGACGAAGATGGCCACCGTCAGCAGCAGGGTCACCGCCATCACGAACAGCCCGTTGAGGGGAATGTCGATGGTGTCGGTGGGCATCCAGGAGCCCATCAGCCAGTCCGGCATGCTGGCGCTGACCTCGCGGGCCCCAAAGATCGAGCGGAACGCCTGCTGCATCACCAGCGACAGCCCCCAGGTGGCCAGCAGGGTGTCCAGCGGCCGGTGGTAGAGCTTGCTGATCAGCGCCCATTCGGCGAGCCAGCCGAGCGCCCCGGCGATGAGGAACGACAGCACGATGGCGACGAAGAAGTAGTAAGGCTGCAGCTCCGGCAGAAACCTGAGCGTCAGCGACGAGACCAGGAAAGTGGTGTAGGCGCCGACGGTGAGGAACTCGCCATGGGCCATGTTGATGACGCCCATCTGGCCGAAGATGATCGCCAGGCCCAGCGCCATCAGCAGGAGGACGCAGAACACGGACAGGCCGTTGAACCCCTGCATGATGGCGATGGCGCCGAAGTCCGATAGCGATAGGTCCATGAGGGTCTCCTCGATAAACGCCGTTGGAGGCTGGAGGCTGAACGGGTTTGCCCTCGTCCAGCCTCCAGCGCTTTTCTCGGCTCTCGCTTTACTGGTAGCCCTTCGGGAAAGGATTGGGCTCGATCAGGTCGGACTCGTAGACCACCGCGAACTGGCCGTTCGCCTGGACCTGGCCGATGCGGGTCTTGCTCCACAGGTGCTGGTTCTCATGGACCTTGACGTAGCCTTCCGGCGCGGTATCGAGTTCCAGGCCGGCAGAGGCCGCGACCACCTTGTCGACGTCGAAGCTGCCGGCCTTCTCGACCGCGGCCTTCCACAGCCAGGGCCCGAGGTAGGCGGCCTGGGTCACGTCGCCGATCACCGCGTCGTTGCCGTACTTGGCCTTGAACGCCTTGACGAATTCGGAGTTGTTCGGGTTGTCGAGGCTCTGGAAGTACTTCATCGAGGCGTAGAAGCCGGCCATGTTCTCGCCGCCGATGCCGAGCAGTTCGTCCTCGGTCACCGAGAGGGTCAGCAGGGTCTGCTTGTCGGAGGTGATGCCGGCGGCCTTGAGCTGCTTGTAGAAGGCCACGTTGGAGCCACCGACCACGGCGGCGAAGATCACGTCGGGCTTCTTCAGCTTGATCTTGTTGGTCAGCGAGCCGAACTGGGTGTTGCCCAGCGGGTAGTACTCCTCGCCGACCACCTGGCCACCGAGCACGTTCTCGATGTGCTTGCGGGCGATCTTCATCGAGGTGCGCGGCCAGATGTAGTCCGAGCCGAGCAGGTAGAAGGTCTTGGCGCCCTTCTCCTTGGCCACCCAGTCGAGGCCGGCGAGAATCTGCTGGGTCGCCTCCTGGCCGGTGTAGATGACGTTCTTCGACTGCTCCAGGCCTTCGTAGAAGGTCGGGTAGTAGAGCAGCCCGTTCTCCTTCTCGAAGATCGGCAGCACGGCCTTGCGCGAGGCCGAGGTCCAGCAGCCGAACACCGCGGCGACCTTGTCGCGCTCGAGCAGCTTCCTGGCCTTCTCGGCGAAGGTCGGCCAGTCGGAGGCGCCGTCTTCCTGGATGACCTTGATCTGCCGGCCGAGGATGCCGCCCGAGGCGTTGATCTGTTCGATGGCCAGGCGCTCGGCCTGGATCGAGCCGGTTTCCGAGATCGCCATGGTGCCGGTGGCCGAATGCAGCTGGCCGACGATCACCTCGGTGTCGGTGACCGCCAGGCCGGTGCTGTTGACCTCGGCGCCGGCCGAAGAGGCGAAGACGCTCATCGCCAGCATCGAGAGGGCCGCGGCGCCCTGCGCGAGGCGCCGCGGGAGAAGGCGTGACGCGCCTGTCTGTTTCAAGTCCATGGTTGTGCTCCTGTCTCGGTGGGCCGTGCCCGGCTTGTCGCAACGGTGGCGGACCGGCATCGGGTCGGGAGCAAGAATGGGCCGGGTCGGTTCTGCCGCGGTATACGCAGATTGACGTAACGGCATACGTCATCTGACGTACCGCGCGCCGCGTCGGCCTGGTGCATGCTCCCGCCCGAGCCAGAGCCCTTGGTGCACGCACCGGGGGCGGCGAACGGAGCGTCCGGGACGGCCGCCCGCCTGCAGGCGGCGAACCACGGCACGGCGGGGATGCGGCGAAGCACGGGGCACAGAAGTTGCTAACGCGGTACAGCAAACAAGCAGCCGGGAGCGCAGACATGCACTCGACGGGCACCCAGCGGATCGTCAAGATCCGGCGCGACTACAATTCCTGGGTCGCCGACGAGACCCTGGAAGACTACGCCCTGCGTTTCACCCCGACCTCGTTTCGCAAATGGTCGGAGTTCCGCATCGCCAACACTGCGCTGGGGGCCGTGTCGTTCCTCGCGCTGGAGGCCATCGGCGGCACCCTCGCACTCTCCTACGGCTTCACGAACACCCTCTGGGCGGTGCTGGCGGTGTCGCTGGTGATCTTCCTCACCGGCCTGCCGATCAGCTACTACGCGGCGCGCTACGGCCTGGACATGGACCTGCTGACCCGCGGCGCCGGCTTCGGCTACATCGGCTCGACCATCACCTCGCTGATCTACGCCAGCTTCACCTTCCTGTTCTTCGCCCTGGAAGCGGCGATCATGGCGCTCGCGCTGGAACTGTATTTCTCCATTCCGCTGGCGCTGGCCTACGTGATCTGCTCGATCATCATCATCCCGCTGGTGACCTACGGGGTGACGCGCATCAGCCGCCTGCAGCTGTGGACCCAGCCGCTGTGGCTGTTCCTGCTGTTTCTGCCCTACGTGTTCGTCATCCACAAGAATCCCGGCGCGCTCGGCGACCTGTCGTCCTTCGCCGGCCGCGAGGGTGACGGCGGCGCGTTCAACCTGCTGTCGTTCGGTGCCGCCTGCACGGTGGCGCTGGCGTTGATCACCCAGATCGGCGAGCAGGTCGACTACCTGCGCTTCCTGCCGGAGAAGACCCGCCACAACCGCAAGCGTTGGTGGGCGGCGATGTTGCTGGCCGGGCCCGGCTGGATCATTCCCGGCGCGCTGAAGATGCTCGCCGGCGCCTTCCTCGCCTTCCTCGCGCTGCAGCACGAGATCCCGGTGGACAAGGCCAGCGAGCCGACGCAGATGTACCTGGTGGCCTTCAACTACGTGTTCGCCTCACCGGAATGGGCGCTCGGCGCCATGGTGCTGTTCGTCATCGTGTCGCAGGTGAAGATCAACGTGACCAACGCCTACGCCGGCTCGCTGGCCTGGTCGAACTTCTTCGCGCGGGTCACCCACAGCCACCCGGGCCGGGTGGTGTGGCTGGTGTTCAACGTGGTGATCGCGCTGATGCTGATGGAGCTCGGCGTGTTCGAGGCCATCGAGCAGGTGCTCGGGCTTTACGCCAACGTGGCCATCGCCTGGATCGGAGCGCTGGTCGCCGACCTGGTGGTGAACAAGCCGCTGGGCCTGTCGCCGCGGCACATCGAGTTCAAGCGCGCGCACCTGTACGACATCAACCCGGTGGGCGTCGGCGCCATGGTCATCGCCTCGCTGCTGTCGATCCTCGCCCACCTCGGCGCGCTCGGCGCCCTGGCCCAGGCGGCCTCGCCGATGATCGCGCTGACCACCGCGCTGGTCTGCGCGCCGCTGATCGCCTGGCTCACCGGCGGGCGCTACTACATCGCCCGCACCAGCGCCCCGGAGCTGCTGCATCCGCGCCAGCAGGGGCTGGTCGGCTGCGGGCTGTGCAGCAATGCCTTCGAGCCGGAGGACATGGCGTTCTGTCCGGCCTATGGCAGCCCGATCTGCTCGCTGTGCTGCTCGCTCGACGCCCGCTGCGGCGACGCCTGCAAGCCGCGGGCGCGGCTCGCCGAGCAGTTCGACGACTTCGTCCGCTGGGCCTTTCCCAAGGTCTCGATCCCGCGCCTGCACACGCGCCTGGCCCAGTACCTGGGCGTGCTCGGACTGATCACCGGGCTGCTGGCCATCGCCCTCTGGGTGCTCTACACGCAGGTCGCGCACAGCGTCGCCAGCGATCCGCAGCAGGCGCTCGAAGCGCTCTACCAGGCCTTCCTCAAGGCGTTCCTGACGCTCTCGCTGCTGGCCGGCATCCTCGCCTGGTGGGTGGTGCTCACCCGCGAGAGCCGCAAGGTGGCGCAGGAGGAATCGGACCGCCAGACGCACCTGCTGATGCACGAGATCGAAGCGCACCGGCGCACCGACGAGCAACTGCAGAAGGCCAAGGAGGCCTCCGAGGCGGCCAACGCCGCCAAGAGCCGCTACGTCACCGGGCTCTCGCACGAGCTGCGCACTCCGCTCAACAGCATCCTCGGCTACACCCAGATCCTGCAGCGCGACGCGGCCATCGCCTCGCGCCACCGGGAAGCGCTGGGGACCATCTACCGCAGCGGCTCGCACCTGCTGTCGCTGATCGACGGGCTGCTCGACATCGCCAAGATCGAGGCCGGCAAGCTGCACCTGGAGCTGTGCGAGATCCCCTTCCCCGAGTTCCTCCAGCAGCTGCGGCAGATGTTCGATCCGCAGGCACAGGAGAAGGGCCTGGCCTTCGCCTTCGAACCCCAGGGCCGGGTACCGGCGGTGGTGCGCGGCGACGAGAAGCGCGTGCGGCAGATCCTCATCAACCTGCTGGGCAACGCGGTGCGCTACACCGACCGCGGCGGCGTGACCCTGCGCATGGGCTACCTGCGCGAGACCGCCACCTTCGAGATCGTCGACACCGGCATCGGCATCGCCCCGCAGCAGCTGGAGCGGCTGTTCCAGCCCTTCGAGCGCGGCGATCCGCTGCGCCGGGACCACGGCCTCGGCCTCGGTCTGACCATCAGCCGCATGCTCACCGCGCTGATGGGCGGGGCGCTGTCGGTCAGCAGCGAGCCGGGCCGCGGCACCACCTTCCAGCTGCGCATCTACCTGCCCGAGGTGCGGGTGCCGCAGGCGGTGGTACACGTCGAGCACGACATCCTCGGCTACCGCGGCGAACGCCGGCGCATCCTGGTGGTGGACGACCACCTGGAACACCGCCAGGTGCTCGAAGGCATGCTCGCCCCGCTCGGCTTCGAGGTGATCCTCGCCGCCAGCGGCCAGGAGGCGCTGAGACAGACCTCGCTGCACAATCCCGACCTGATCCTCATGGACCTGTCGATGCCGCAGCTCGACGGCTGGCAGACCAGCGAGCTGATCCGCCGGCGGGTCGGCTCGACCGCGCCGATCATCGTGATCTCCGCCAGCGCCTTTGCCGACGACCGCGAGCGCAGCCTGCGCGCGCAGTGCAACGACTACCTGCCCAAGCCGGTACACACCCCGACGCTGCTGGCCAAGATCGAACATCACCTGAAGCTCGACTGGCTCAAGCGCGACGCGCCCGCCGCCAGCCCGGCGACGCCTTCGCGCCAGGCGCTGCTCGACCTGCAGGAGCTGGCCGCGCTCGGCTATGTGCGCGGCGTGCTCGAACGCCTCGACCGGCTGGCCGAGCAGGAGCCGCACTGCGGCGAAGCCATCGAGCGCCTGCGCGGCTACGCGCGGCGCTTCCAGCTCGACGAACTGGGCCGGCGGCTGGCCGAGATGCTGCCGGCGGCCCGCCCCGACGCCACCCCGACCATGGAGAACGCAGACCGATGAACAGCGCCCCGAGCACCGAACACCAGGGGGTGGTCCTGATCGTCGACGACGTCCCGGACAACCTGGCGCTGCTGTCCAGCGCGCTGGAGCAGGCCGGCTACATGATCCTGGTGGCGCTGGACGGCGCCAGCGCCCTGGAACGAATGCGCCGGATCAAGCCGGAAATCGTCCTGCTCGACGCGGTGATGCCGGGCCTCGACGGCTTCGAGACCTGCCGGCAGATGAAGGCCCAGGCCGATTTCGAGGACGTGCCGGTGCTGTTCATGACCGCGCTGACCGACAGCGAGCACGTGCTCGAGGGCTTCGCCGCCGGCGGCATCGACTACGTGACCAAGCCGATCCACCCGGAACAGGTGGTCGCCCGCGTCGGCGCCCACCTGCGCACCGCGCGCACGTTGCGCTCGGCGCGCCAGGCGGCGCAGCCGGGCGCGGCGGTGCGCGACGAGGGCGAACTGCGCGCGGTGCTCGCCGCCCGCTTCCAGCTCACCGGGCGCGAAGTGGAGGTGCTGCACTGGGTCGCCTGTGGCAAGACCAACCGCGACATCGGCGACATCCTCGGGCTGTCGCCGCGCACGGTGAACAAGCACCTGGAGCACGTCTACGTGAAGCTGGGGGTGGAAACCCGAACGGCGGCGGCTGCGGTGGCCATGTCCGCCGGTTCGGGGCGCTGACCGTCAGACGCGGAAGGCGCCGATCAACTGCTGCAGTCGCCCGACCAGCTGCGACAGCTCGCGGCTGGCCTGCTCGGTGTGGCCGGCGCCCTCGGCGGTGCGCTCGCCGGCCTGGTTGATCGCCACGATGTTGCCGTCGATGTCGTGGGCCACCGCGGTCTGCTGCTCGGCCGCCGCGGCGATCTGCTGGCTCTGGCCGACGATGCTGCCGACCGCCTCGAGGATGTTCTCCAGCGCCTGGCGCACCTGTGCCGACTGGCTCACCGTGGCTTCGGTCATCTGATGGCTGGCGTGCATGGTCCTGACCGCCGCGTCGACCCCGTCCTGCACGCGGCCGATCATCTGCTCGATTTCCTCGGTCGACTGCTGGGTGCGCCTGGCCAGGTTGCGCACCTCGTCGGCCACCACCGCGAAGCCCCTGCCCTGCTCGCCGGCGCGCGCCGCCTCGATGGCGGCGTTGAGCGCCAGCAAGTTGGTCTGCTCGGCGATGCCCTTGATCACGTCGAGCACCTGGCTGATCGCCGCGCTGTCGCCGGCCAGGCGGTTGATCACGCTGACCGACTGGTCGATCTCGCCCGCCAGGCGCTGGATACCCGACACCTGGGCCTCCACCAGCTGGCGGCCACTGGCAGTCTCGTCGTTGACCCGGCGCGCGCTGTCCACTGCGGCGGCGGCGCTGCCGGCCACCTCGTTGGCGGTGGCCGACATCTGGTTCATCGCCGTAGCCACCTGTTCGATGCGCCCGCGCTGGGTCGCCACCGCCTGGTTGCTCTCGCCGGAGATGCGCTCCACCTGCCCGGCCTGGCGGCCGACGTCGGCGGCGGTCTCGCCGACCCGCTGGATGAGCTCGTGGATCTGCGTCACCGAGGCGTTGAACACCTCGCCCAGCTCGCCGAGTTCGTCGCGGCTGCGCACTTCGAAGCGCGCGGTCATGTCGCCGGCGGCGACCTGGCTCAGCACCTCGCCGAGGCTTTTCAGCGACTGCCGGGTAGAGACGTAGAAGGCCGCATAGAGGTAGACGATCAGCACGAAGACCAGCAACAGCGCGGCCAGCAGGCCGATCATCTGCAGCCGCTTGTGTTCCAGGCGCGCCTGCAGGCGGCTGTCGAGGTAGTCCAGCGTGGCGTCGTTGAGCCGGTAGGTCTTGGCCATCTCGCCGCTGAAAGCGTCGAAGAAACGGCCCCATGGCTGGTTCAGGTCGTTGGCGACGATCACCTCGTCCTGGATCAGGTCGGCGCTGGTCTTCAGCGACTGCAGGCTGGCGGCGCCGATCGCCTCCAGCCGGCTGCGCGCCTCCGGGCCGCTGGCCAGGGCTTCCTGCAGCTGGGCGGCGTACTGGCCGTGCAGCCGTTCCAGCTCGACCACCAGGGCGTCGAGGCTGTCGCCGGCATTGGAATTGAGGAAGCCCTGGCCGAAGGTCCCGGCGCCGGTCGCCCGGCCTTGGGCCAGCGCCTCGCTGATCGCCGGGGTGACGGTGGTGAGCAGTTCGCTCATCTGCCGGATGTCCCGCTCGGCGTCCTGGCTCAGCCCGGACTGGCTGGCGATCAGGCGGATCAGCACCTGCGACTGGCCGAGCAGCTTGCCGACCATGGGCACCCGCGACTGCAGCGCCTGCTCGGCCTGGACGGCGGCCACCGCGGCCTTCAGTTGGTCGAGGCGGGCGCTGAATTCGGCCACCTGCTCGGCATCGGCCCCAACCGGCCGCAGCGCCGCCAAACGTTCGCCGACGGCGCTGCGGGTCTCGCTCAGGCGCGCGTCCAGCCCCTGGGCATTGCCGGACTGGCCGATCAGCGCGTCGAGCTGCGCCAGGTCGTTCCACTGCTCCAGCGCGCGCCTGAGCTGCAGCGCCTCGCCGAGCACGCCGAGGCTTTCCTGCTCGATGCGGGTGCCGACGTATTGCGCGTAGGAACCGCGCACCAGGTAGAAGTTGGTGGCGAGCATGGGGATGAAGAAGAGGACACTGATCAGGCTGAACTTCATACCGAAGCTCAGCCGATTCATCAGGCCGATGGCCGGATAAAGCAGGCTGTTCACAACGACGGCTCCCATAATTGTTGGAATGTGCGCAGCGGGGGAGCTGCAGCAGGGTTCGTCAGCGTTGGCGTTGCAGTTATACGAGATATCGACGGCGCGTTTTGTAACTTAAGGTAATGGCGAAATGATGCCAGCCGACGAAGCGCAGCGGTGGTCTCCGCCGGCGGCCTGCATGCCCCGGGACAGACGGCCGGGCTGTGTCATGCGCATAGCGAAGGGCGCGTCATTCAGCGAACGATGGTCCACAGCGCCAGGGCGGCGTACCAGAACATCGCCGAGCGCACCAGCAGCGCCCAGAGCGCATCCAGCCGGGCGATGCCGCGCTCGGTGGCGATCTCGTCGCCATGCAGGTCCGCCGCGGCCGGGCCGGTCGACGCCAGCAGCCGCGCGGCCGGCAGTTCCCAGTGCAGCAGTTCGGGCAGCAGTCGCTGCAGGACGCCGGAGAAGTGGCCGACCAGCGCGAAGGTCAGCGCCAGCAGGCGCACCGGCAGCCAGTCGAAGGCGTGGCGCAGCTGTGCCGCGCGTTCGCGCACGGCTTCGCTGCCGCCGTGCTCGGCCGCCAAAGCCAGCAGCCGGTAGGCCAGCGGCGCCAGCGGCCCGAGCAGCACGTACCAGAAGATCACCGTGAAGAACCCCTGAAAGCTCTGCCAGAGCAGATGGTCCTGCACCCGCTCGAGCAATGCCCGCTCGGTCGGCGCCTCCAGCGCCAGGTCGCGTTGCGCGACCAGCGCCGCCGCCTCGGTATCGCCGCGGCGCCAGGCGTCGCGGAAGCCGCCGAGCTGATGTCTGGGGTGGCCCCGTCCCAGGCTGTAGAGCACCACCACGAGGTGCACCGGCAGCACCAGCCAGCCGTAGGCGAAGGGTTCGAGCAGGCGCAGCAGCAGCCCCACGGCCAGCACCGGCAGCAGCACCGCCGCCAGCAGGCAGGTCCAGGGCGCGGCAGGCAGCCATCCGCCCTGCTGGCAACGCGACAGCCAGGCCAGCCAGGGCCCGTCGTGCTGGAGCCGGTGACGCAGGGCCGAGAACTTCTCCACCACCAGGACCAGAATCAACACCAGAAAACTCATGTGCGCTCCGTCATTGCGTTCAGGCGACCACGCCGGCGGCGCGCAGGCGCTGCCAGTCGAAGGCCGGGCCGGGGTCGGTCTTGCGGCCCGGTGCGATGTCGCTGTGCCCGCAGACGCGCTGCGGGGTGAGCGCCGGGTAGCCGGCCTGCAACTGGCGCGTCAGTTCGATCAGCACCTGGTACTGCGCCTCGGTGAAGGGCGTGTCGTCGGTGCCTTCGAGCTCGATGCCGATGGAAAAGTCGTTGCAGTTGTCCCGCTCGCAGAACCGCGAGGCCCCGGCATGCCAGGCGCGGTCGAGGCAGCTGACGAATTGCGTGACGGTGCCGTCACGCTCGATGAGGAAGTGCGCGGAGACGGTGAGATGGACGATGCCGGCGAAATAGGGATGTCCATGCGGGTCCAGGCGGTTCTGGAACAGTGCGTGCACCTGGCCGCAGCCGAACTGGCCGGGCGGCAGGCTGATGTTGTGGATGACCAGCAGCGAGATCTCGCCGGTCGGCCGCTCGTTGAAATTCGGCGAGTGGCAGTGGGCGATGCCATGGCACCAGCCGGTGGTGGGGTCCAGTTGCATGTCGTGCTCCTTGGTGCACGCAACCTACCCCCCGACCGGCCGCCCGGCAAGCCTCCTCAGGTTTCCGGTGGTAACCGGTGCTCCTTGCCGCGCCGCGAGGCCAGGCGGTCGGCCAGCCGCGTCGGCTCGGGCAGGCGGTAGCGGGTCAGGCAGGCCATCACCCGCTCGACCGCCGTCGGCAGGCTCACCCGGTTGCCGGGCGAGACGATCAGCGGGCGCACCCCGTCCTTGCTGCGCAGGACGGTGCCGATGACGCTGCCGTCGCGACCGATCAGCGGCACCTGCGAGCCCTTGGTGGTCGGCAGCTCCTCGTGGCTGCCGGTGAGAATCTTCTTCGCCACCCCGATGGTCGGCAGCCCGGTGGCGACGCCCAGGTGCGCGGCCACGCCGAGGCGCCGCGGATGGGCGATGCCGTGGCCGTCGACGAAGATCAGGTCGGGCACCTGCGGCAGCCGCTCGAGCGCCTCGAGCAGCGCCGGCAGCTCGCGGAACGACAGCAGCCCGGGGATGTAGGGCATCGAGGTGGGAATGCGCGCCACGCATTCGGCCAGCGGCTCCAGCGTCTGCGCATCGAGCAGCACCGCGGCCGCCCGGGTAACCTGGCCGCCTTCCTCGAAGCCGACGTCGACGCCGGCGATCACCCGCAACGGCGGCAGGTCGTCCACCAGGCGGACCTGGGCGGCGAGCCGATCCTGCATGGCACGGGCGGCAGCGACGCTACCGTCCCAGTCGGCGAAGGGTGCTGCGGGGTACATCCGGGTTTGCGTCATGAAGGCCTCCTGTGCCCATTGGACGGGCGCCCGGCCGAGGGGTTCGTTGCAATGGCCGTCTGGACAAGGCCGGCGAAAGCTAGGACGATTCCGCCGAAGCGCGGCATTTCCGCCATCAGATAATCACAATAACGATACCGGGCGACCATGAAACAGATCAGCATTCTGGCCACGGACGGGGTGTTCGCCTCGACCCTGATGCATGCCAAGGACTTCTTTCACATGGCCGGGCTGCGCGACGCCAAGCGCCTCGGACACGATGCTTCCCCCCTGCTCGACACCCGCCTGGTCAGCCCCGGCGGCCGACCGGTGAACACCTTCAGCGGCACCGCTCTGGAAGTCGAAGCGGACCTCGGCGAAGCCGACATCATCGTACTGCCGGCCTTCTGGGGCGATTTCGATCAACTCTGCCAGCGCTACCCGGGCGTGCCGGCCTGGCTGCGTCAGCAGCATGCCCGCGGCGCGCTGATCGCCGGCGAAGCCACCGGCGCCTTCTGGATGGCCCAGGCCGGCCTGCTGGACGGCAAGGAAGCCTGCACCCACTGGCGCTTCCAGCGCGAGTTCGCCCGCCGCTTCCCGCGCGTGCTGCTCAACCCGGACAAGCACCTCACCGACGCCGACGGGCTGTTCTGTTCCGGCGGCATCACCTCGGCCTGCGACCTCTACCTGTACCTGGTCGAGCGCTTCTGCGGCGCCTCGGTGGCGCAGGGCATGGCCCGCGACATCCTGTTCGAGGTGCGCCGCAGCTACAGCCCTGGGCGGATCGGCTTCGGCGGGCAGAAGCTGCACCAGGACGGCAGCGTGCTGCAGATCCAGGAATGGCTGGAGGAACACTACGCGGAGAAATTCCGCTTCGAGGACGTGGCGCGCCAGCACGGCATGAGCATCCGCAACTTCATGCGCCGCTTCCAGGCCGCCACCGGCGACAAGCCCCTGCACTACCTGCAGCGGCTGCGCATCGAGACCGCCAAGGGTCTGCTGTCGACCACCCGCAAGAGCATCAAGACCATCAGCTACGAGGTGGGCTACGACGACGCCAGCTTCTTCGCCCGCCTGTTCCGCCAGCACACGCAGCTGTCGCCGAACGATTATCGGCAGCAGTTTCGGCATAG
>NZ_KE384410.1:0-48002 GCF_000425625.1 Stutzerimonas azotifigens DSM 17556 | reverse complement strand
AGATGATGGCCCAGCGGCAGGCTTTTGTAGGAGCCAGCTTGCTGGCGAATTGGTGCATGGCGGGCCCATCGCCTCACCGCTCGCCGTTCGCGAGCAAGCTCGCTCCTACAACCGAACACCCAAGGCCGGGACGGCCACGTTATTCCGTCCAGCCTCCAGCGCTCTTTATCGTCTTTTCCGCTTTAAGGCTTGTGCGGCCGCGCCAGGTATTCGTGCGACTGCATTTCCAGCAGGCGGCTGAGCGTGCGCTGGAATTCGAACTCCAGGCGGCCGCCGGAATACAGGTCCTTGAGCTCGACCTCGGCGGAGATGATCAGCTTGACGTTGCGGTCGTAGAACTCGTCGACCAGGTTGATGAAGCGCCGCGCCATGTCGTCCTTGGCCACGCCCATCTGCTCGACGTTGGCCAGCAGCACCGCGCCGAAGATCTTGCCCAGCTCGATGTAGTCGTTCTGGCTGCGCGGCCCATCGCAGAGTTCGCGGAACTCGAACCAGGCGACGTCGTTGCAGACCTTGCGCGCATGGATCTCGCGGTTCTCGATCATCAGCACTTCGTCGAGCTGGCACTTGCTGTTTTCCGGCAGCAGGCTCTTGAAGCTGCGCTCCAGGCTCTGCTCGGCTTCCTCGCCGAGCGGGAAGTGGAACAGCTCGGCCTGCTCCAGGGCGCGCAGGCGGTAGTCGATCCCGCTGTCGACGTTGACGATCTCGGTGTGTTCCTTGAGCAGGGCGATCGCCGGCAGGAAGCGGGCACGCTGCAGGCCGTCCTTGTACAGGCCGTCGGGCACGATGTTGGAGGTCGCCACCAGCGTCACGCCATTGTCGAACAGTTCCTGCAGCAAGGTGGCGAGGATCATGGCGTCGGTGATGTCGGAGACGAAGAACTCGTCGAAGCAGATCACCCGGGCCTCGTCGGCGAAGCGCTTGCCGATGATGGTCAGCGGGTTCTTCTCGCCCTTGAGGGTCTTCATTTCCTCGTGCACCCGCTTCATGAAGCGGTGGAAGTGAGTGCGCATCTTCCGCTCGAACGGCAGGGCGTCGAAGAAGGTGTCGACCAGGTAGGTCTTGCCGCGGCCGACGCCGCCCCAGAAGTAGATGCCCTTGATCGGCCCCTGCTTCTTCTTGCCGAACAGCTTGCCGAGCAGGCCGCCCTTGCCGCGGTCGTCCGCGACCAGGTCGTCGTACAGGCGCTGCAGGTGGCGTACCGCGTTTTCCTGCGCCGGGTCGTGGAAGAAGTCAGGACGTTTCAGGTCTGCCTGATAGCGCTCGAGGGGAGTCATCGCGGAGTCGGGGTAGTGAAGCGGGGCCGCCACTTTAGCCGCGGCCTCGGCACTTGGCAATTTAGTCAGGTCGTTCAAGGGAGCCCTCGCATGATGTGTCGAAAAGTGGCCCGAGGGCGTGCACAGGCGCCCGTCAGTCGGCGGCGGCCAGGCTCGCCACGGCATCGCGCAGCCGCAGCATCGCCGCGTCCAGCGCCTCGCCGTCGGCGTGCGCCGGGCTGTCGCCGATGCACTCGCCGTCCAGCCACAGGCTGAATCGGTTTCCTTCGTCCTCGCGAAGCTCCAGGGCGTCGGCACCGCTCGCCAGCAGCCGCTGGGTGACGGCGCCGACCGCCTTGGGATCGGCGAACGGACGCGACAGCAGCAGTTCCTCACCATCGGCGGCGAGGAAGCGGAAGCGGAAACTGCCGTCCTGCTCGCGGAAGCTGACGAAGCGCGGCGTCTTGCCCGCCTTCTTCTTCGCCGGCGCGGCCGCGCGGGTCTCGCTGCGGAAACTGCGCAGGCCCACCGCCTCGCGCAGCTCGCCGAGGAAGGGGGTGGCGATCCCGCGGGCCCTGGCGGCGCCGGCCAGGAGGATGTCCTCCAGCTCGGACGGCCGCGCCATCAGCGCGTGGTAGCGCTCGCGCGCCTCGCCCAGCTCGTTGTCGAGCAGCGTGAACAGGCGCTCCTTGGCCTCGCCCCAGGCCAGCCCATCGAGCAGCGCGGCGCGGAACTCGGCCAGCTGCGTCGGCGTGGCGAAGGCCTGGTAGAGGGTGTAGAGGTGCGCGCTGTCCGGGTCCTTCGGCTCGCCCGGCAGGCGCGAGTCGGTGACGATGCGGGCGATCGCCGCCTTCAGTTCCCTGGCGCTGGCGAACAGCGGGATGGTGTTGTCGTAGCTTTTGGACATCTTGCGTCCGTCGAGGCCGGGCAGCGTCGCCACCTCTTCCTCGATCACCGCCTCGGGCAGGGTGAAGAACTCGCGGCCCCGGCCGAACAGGTGGTTGAAGCGCTGGGCGATGTCGCGCGCCATCTCCACGTGCTGGATCTGGTCGCGGCCGACCGGCACCTTGTGGGCGTTGAACATGAGGATGTCGGCGGCCATCAGCACCGGGTAGCTGTACAGGCCCATGGTGACGCCGGCATCCGGGTCCTCCCCGGCCTCGACGTTCTTGTCCACCGAGGCCTTGTAGGCGTGCGCGCGGTTGAGCAGGCCCTTGGCCGTCACGCAGGTCAGCAGCCAGCACAGCTCGGGGATCTCGGGGATGTCGGACTGGCGGTAGAAGGTCGCCTTGTCGGTATTCAGCCCGCAGGCCAGCCAGGTGGCGGCGATCTCCAGGCGCGAGCGCTGGATGCGCAGCGGGTCGTCGCACTTGATCAGCGCGTGGTAGTCGGCGAGGAAGTAGTAGGAGTCGGTCGCCGCGTCGCAGCTGGCGGCGATCGCCGGGCGGATCGCGCCGGCATAGTTGCCCAGGTGCGGCGTGCCGGTGGTGGTGATGCCGGTAAGGATACGAGTGGTCATGTGGGGCTCTTGCGTCTTTGGCGGCGGGTCACAGGCGAGGCAGCACCAGCTCCTTCAGCTCGACCAGCTTGCCGTGAAAAAAGTGGCCGCATTCTGCCACTTTCAGCAACTCGTGGGGGCGCTGCAGGGCCGCCGAGAAGGCATAGACCGTCTGCGGATCGACCACTTCGTCGGCCTCCGGCTGGATGATGGTCAGCGTGCCCCTTTCCGGGAACGGCTTGTCGGCCAGGCGGTGCACCGCCGGGGCCACCATGAACAGGCGCTCGACCGACTCGCCCGCGGCCTCCAGGCGGGCGGCCAGGCTTGCCGCGACGAAACCGCCGAAGGAAAAGCCCATCAAGGTGAGCGGACGGTCGGGGTATTGCGTCCTGAACCAGCGCAGTGCGGCTGCGGCGTCGTCGATCTCGCCCTCGCCCATGTCGTGGCTGCCGGCGCTGGCGCCGACGCCCCGGTAGTTGAAGCGCAGGGTGGCGTAGCCGGCATCGCGCGCGGTGCGCTGCAGGGTCGAGACGACCTTGTTCAGCATGGTGCCGCCCTGCACCGGGTTGGGATGACAGAGCAGCGCGATGCGCGCCGCCTCGGGCTCGGCATAGTGCAGGGCCTCCAGCGCACCGCTGGGGCCTTCGATGACCAGGGATTCTTCGCGTTTGAGCAAGGTGGGAACTCCGTGACCCGCGCCGGGGTCGACTCGTCTTCTCCGGGGGCTGTCACCGACCGGAGCCTTTTGCGGCGGTGTACAGCGCCGGAACGAGACGTTAACGTAACAGGCCATCGAAACACCACCGTGCCGGCAGGCGAAACCGGCCCGGACGCTGCTGTGAGATGGCCGCCCGCACCGCATGCCGTCGGCTTCGACCGCTGCACGCACAGCCGTTTACAGAGGAAGGACTCGTGGAACAGACCCTCGCGACCTGGTTGCTCCCGATCGTCGGCCTGATCGCCGGCATCGCCATCGGCTACCTGATAGCCCGCAACACGGCCCCCAGCCGCACCCAGCGCCAGGTCGACGACCTGCAGGAGCGCTTCGACACCTACCAGAGCGAAGTGATCACCCACTTCAACACCACCGCGAGCCTGCTGCGCAAGCTAACCAACAGCTACCAGGACATGCAGGAGCACCTGTCCGAGGGCGCCAACCGCCTCGCGCTCGACGAGCAGACCCGCCAGCGCCTGCTCGCCGCCCTGCACAACGAGGACGCGGCCACACGTGAACGGCTCAGCGCACCGGCCTTCACCGAAGCGCCGAAGGACTACGCGCCGAAATCCGCCGACGCGCCCGGCACGCTGCACGAGAACTTCGGCCTGAAGAGCCGCCTCTGACCCCTCGGGTGCCGGCGTCCGCCGGCACCGTCTTACCACCCCGCCCCTACTGACGCAGCCGCATCGACAGGTCCACCGCCCGGACGTGCTTGGTCAGCGCTCCGATGGAGATGTAATCCACCCCGGTCTCGGCGATCTGCCGCAGGGTGACTTCGTCGATCCCGCCGGACGCTTCCAGCTTCGCCCGGCCGGCGCTGAGCGACACGGCCGTGCGCATGTCCGCTAGGCTCAGTTCGTCGAGCATGACGATGTCGGCGCCGGCATCCAGCGCCTGGCGCAGTTCATCGAGATCCTCGACCTCCACCTCGACCGGCTTGCCCGGTGCGATCCGCCGCGCCGCCCGCACCGCCTCGGCGATGCCGCCGCAGGCGGCGATGTGGTTCTCCTTGATCAGGAAGGCGTCGTAGAGGCCGATCCGGTGGTTGTGGCAGCCGCCGCATGTCACCGCGTACTTCTGCGCCAGGCGCAGGCCCGGCAAGGTCTTGCGGGTGTCGAGCAGGCGCACGCCCGTGCCTTCGACCAGGTCGGCGTAGTACCGGCAGCGGGTGGCCACGCCGGAAAGCAGCTGCAGGAAATTCAGCGCCGTGCGCTCCCCGGTCAGCAGGGCGCGCGCCGGTCCCTCGAGATGGAACAGCACCTGGTCGGCGCGGACCCGGTCGCCGTCGACCACCTGCCAGTGCACGGCCACGCGCGGATCGAGCTGGCGGAACACCGCATCCACCCAGGCCGTACCGCTGACCACGGCCTCCTCCCGGGTGATCACCGAGGCATGCGCCAGGCGCTCGGCTGGAATCAGCTGCGCGGTGATGTCGCCGGTGCCGACATCCTCGGCGAGGGCGCGGCGGACGCTGGCGTCGATTTCCGCGGTGAGATCCGCGAGGACGAGGTTTGGCATCTAGGCTACTCCTTAAGGTGCGCGGAATTATAAGGAGACCACCGGCCACTCGCAGCATTCGCTTAACGGCTAGGCTCAACCCGGCCCCGGAACTTTTTTGTTTGACGATGACTCCAGCCCGGTACTTCGCTGGACTGCGCCGTAGCTCGATGAAGCAGGTTTATCAAGGACTTACGCGCGTCCATCATATGCCGGTGCTTTCTGAAACTTGACCCGGTTTTCCCTCGCGCCGCTCCTATCTGGCTCTTGGAATTCGGGTCGTTCCAAGGAGTCATCATGGCGAAGATCAAGCTCACCAAGACCGCCGTAGAGTCGGCGCAACCCCAGGCCAAGGACATCGAACTACGGGATACCGTGGTGCCGGGTTTCCTCTGCAAGATTACCCCGAAGGGCCGTCGGGTGTTCATGCTCCAGTACCGCACGAACTCCGGGCAGCCCCGCAAGCCCTCGCTGGGCCTGTTCGGGGAACTGACCGTGGAGCAGGCCCGCGTCATGGCGCAGGACTGGCTGGCCGAGGTTCGCCGAGGCGGCGACCCCGGCGGCGCCAAGGCCGAGGCGCGCAAGGCGCCCACGGTCGAAGCGCTGTGCAAGAAGTTCATGGAGGACTACTCCAAGAAGCGCAACAAGCCGAGCACGCAGCGCGGCTATCAGGCCGTCATCGACCGCTGCATCGTCCCGCTGATCGGCCGCAAGAAGGTGCAGGACGTGAAGCGGCCCGACATTGCCGGGCTGATGGAGAAACTGGCCTACAAGCCCGCCGAGGCGAACAACGCCTTCGGCGTGCTGCGCAAGATGTTCAACCTGGCCGAAGTGTGGGGCTACCGCCCGGACGGCACGAACCCGTGCCGCCACGTCCCGATGTACCCGCCCGGCGAGGAAACCCGGCTCATCGTGGACGACGAACTGGCGCTGATCTTCCGCCAGTTGGAGAAGCTGGAGGCGGAAGGACTGGAGAACTACGTCATCCCGCTGGCGATTCGCCTGCAATTCGAGTTCGCCGGCCGCCGCTCCGAAATCTGCATGCTTGAATGGGATTGGGTCGATCTGGAGAACCGGCGCGTGGTCTGGCCCGACAGCAAGACCGGCGGCCTCTCCAAGCCCATGAGCGCGGAAGCCTATCGACTGTTCTCGACGGCACCGCGCCGAGAAGGTTGCCCCTACGTCCTGCCTTCGCCCAACGACCCGACCAAGCACCTGACCTTTGGCGAGCACTATGGCGGATGGTGCCGGGTGCTCAAGGCAGCCGGCGTCCCACACGTCGGCACGCACGGCATCCGCCACCGCTCCACGACCGACATTGCCAATTCGGGAGTGCCGACCAAGGTAGGCATGAAGCTGACGGGCCACAAGACCGTGGCGATGTTCATGCACTACGTCCACACCGAGGACAAGCCGGTGCGGGATGCTGCCGAACTGGTGGCGAGTCGGCGGCAGGCCATCACGGGCGCGCGGCGCCCTGCGGAGGCCACGGCATGAGCAAGAGGACGCTTTCGGTGGCGCCCCCCGCTGCCTTGGCGGCCGACTATCCCCGTTCCGCAATTTCCGAGACAGTGTCTGGGAAATTCGGCCTCGCCGAGCTGGCCAAGGTCTTCACGCTGCCGTGGTCGGCCTATGCGCTGCTGATTTCGGTCAAGGATGCCCGCGGATCGGTGGCCGGCATCCCGTCCAGTCGGCTCCGATTGTCGTGCCGGCGTCACGACAATCGGGCGGGCCATCCCTTCTATCTAGGTGCTACACCGGAGACTGGAAAAGTATGCCCGTTTCGGGTATAGTTTGGAGGTCGAAATGACGGTCATCCTCAAGCGCAAGGACTTTGCACGCTGGCAGTCGGGCGAGAAGCTGTCCGATGCCGCGTTGTGCAAGGCGGTTCAGGAGATGGAAAGCGGTCTGATCGACGCGGACTTGGGCGGCTCCCTCTACAAGAAGCGGGTGGCCCGCCCCGGTGGTGGTAAAAGCGGCGGCTACCGCACACTGGTATCGGCCAGGATCGGCAGCCGCTACGTGTTCCTGCATGGGTTCCCGAAGAACGACAAGGCGAACATCACGCAGGACGAGAAGAAGGCGCTGCAATTCGCCGGCAAAGCGTTCTTGCAACTGTCCGGGGAAACGTTATCGAAGGCGTTGCAGTCGGGCGTGTTATTGGAGGTGCATTGTGAGCAAGATCATTGAATCCCTGCGTGACGACCTGGCCACGCTTCATGAAGTGGGTGCGATCAGCAAGGTGACGATGCGCGAGTTCGACGCGATCTGCCCGCCGCCAGTGCGGGAGTTTGGCGCCGAGGACATTAGGCGCCTACGGGAGACGCTGAAATTCAGCCAGCCGGTGTTCGCGCATCACCTGCACACCTCGGCCTCGACCGTGCGCAAGTGGGAGCAAGGTGAAACCCGACCCGCTGGCCCGGCGCTGAAGCTGCTCAACATCATCGCCGACAAGGGGCTCCGGGCGATCCTTTGATTGATCTGCGTTTTCTGCCATAACCACCTAATTTCAGTTACGATCTTTTACGCTATCAAAACGTCGATGGAGGTGACAGATGGCAGAGAAAAGGAACGTGTTTATCAGCCATGTCCATAAGGACGATCATGGGCTCCAAAAGCTCAAAGATCTGCTGGCTCCGAAAGGGATGGATGTAAGGGACTCCTCCATCCATACAGGAAAGTTCAACAACGCCACGGATGAGCATTACATCAAGACGCAGATTCTGGCCCCAGCGATAAACTGGGCGGGCGTATTTATTTGCTACGTCTCACCCCAGACGAAAGATAGCGACTGGGTGACCTGGGAAATCGAATATGCAGCCAAGCAAGGCAAACGTATTGTTGGCATCTGGGAGCATGGTGAGAAGGAATGCGACATTCCTGAGGCACTGAAAGAATACGCCGATGCCTTGGTCGGCTGGAATGGTGACTCAATCATTGATGCGATCAACGGAAAAGATACATGGGAAAAACCCGACGGTGGCGCCTGTGATCCGGTTCCTCTGAAAAGGCATCCCTGCTGATGGCACGTGTCCACTCCTACGTGGTGCGGTACGACAGTGGTTTCGCACCCAATCCCTTTTACGAATACTGCACGCTTGCAACCTGCAAGCCAAATATCCGCAAGGGCGCTGACATCGGTGATTGGGTGGTAGGCAGTGGCAGCAATGATCGAAGTGTTCGGCGAGGCGGGTATCTGGTTTATGCGATGCAAGTCACCGAAACGATGACATTTGATGAATATGGGGCAGATCCACGGTTTGAATCTAAAAAGCCCTATCGCAACGGTAGTCGGAAGCAAAGTTGCGGGGACAATATCTACTTCAGAGCCGCACCAGCGGCCGTCTGGCAGCAACGAGATTCCTTTCACTCTCGCCCCGATGGTTCACTTAATCCTGATCACGTCACTCGCGACACGGGTGTAAACAGGGTTCTCATCAGCAATGACTTCGTGTACTTCGGAGGAGAGGGGCCGGAGTTCCCGGAAGAGCTAAAAGACCAGCAAGGCCGGTCTCTATGCAAAACAGGAATAGGTCTAACTACTTTTGACGATCCAAAACTGATTGCGAACCTAGAGCAATGGGTTCGTAGCTTTGGGCTGAATGGATATCAGGGCGCTCCATTCGAATGGCTGACGCTTCGGAGGTAACCGATGCACAAGGAAGGTTCTCTGCTGCTTTCGGACTACGCTTCGGAAATTGCAGCTACGGATGTACTCAGTCCAACCGATTTCAATCCTGTCCTTCAAGGGCTTTATGGGGAAGTCGGTGGAATAATGTCTACTGTCAAAAAACATGTCCGGGAAAAATCTGCGTACCCTGGTTTCAGAAGGGCGGCGGAAGAAGAATTCGGTGATACGCTTTGGTATTTGGCTGCGATCTGCCGGCGCATGCAAGCTCCACTTGAAGATATCTTTGCCGAGGCGGCGAATCACGGGAACTTCAAGAACATAGGGGCAGCAAGCGACATAGCCGAAGGTGCATTCGCTTACATCGCCATGCCTGTGGCGGCCCCTGCGTCGTTGGACATTACCTTGGTACGCTTGGGGCAGGCGGCCGCAGCTCTGCTGGGAAGTGGGCCTGCGCGCAATGACGTGGTCACCTTCGCGCGAGCCTATCTCGATGCAATCCATGCCGCAGAGTTGGCGTTCTCGGACGTAGCGCGGGGGAACCTCCGGAAAGCTAGGGGTGCATTCTTGGAGCCACAGGCGGTTGACCTGATTGGCCTTGATTTCGATAGCGAGTTTGGAATAGAAGAGCAGCTCCCTAGAGAGTTCAAGATCCGAGTCAATCAACGCGGTAGCGGCAAAAGCTATCTCCAATGGAATGGCGTATTCATAGGTGATCCCCTGACCGACAACATCGCTGACCGAGATGGCTACCGATTTCATGATGTTTTCCATTTTGCATATGCAGCCATCTTGCATTGGTCACCTGTAATACGGGCATTGATCAAGCACAAGCGAAAGAGCCAGTCCAAATATGATGAAGAGCAAGACAGCGGCCGGGCAATCGTCGTTGAGGAAGGGCTTACGGCATGGATTTTCTCTAGAGCCAAGGAATTAAACTATTTTGAGAATCAAGAAAAGGTTTCCCTTGGGATTCTCAAAACCATTGAAGAGTTTGTGAGTGGCTATGAGGTTGAGAAGTGCCCGCTAAAGCTTTGGGAAAAAGCCATCATGGACGGATATTCCGTATTCCGTCAAATCAAGAAAAATCAAGGCGGCTGGATCATCGGCAACCGAAAAGAACGCACCCTACAATATATGCCGCTTGAGTCTTAAGAATGAAAATCCACCCCTTTGTTGAATCAGTTTCCTCGCTGCAATTTGAGGACTGCTTCAATCCTTATTCTGATCGCTGTGAAGTTCATGATCGTCGAGACGCGCCCCGCCGCCGCGCCGCCGCACTTTCCGCATTATTGCGTCGCGCTTCAGAGGAGCCTGTAGATGCGATTTGGATCGGTCGAGATTTGGGGTATCGCGGAGGCCGCCGAACTGGGTTGGCCCTGACTGACGATGTTCACATGAGCCAACATGCCAAACGTTGGAATGTCGATCTGGCTCCAGAACGGCCCACAGTCGGCAATGCCGTAGCCGAGCGAACCGCTGCGGTTATATGGGGAATGCTAGAGCACATTGATGCTCGCATCTTTCTCTGGAATGTTTTCCCACTTCACCCTCATGAATCAGGGGATCCGTTCACCAACCGGCAACACAACGCCCGTGAAAGGCGAGCCGGCGAAGAGCTACTACAACAGCTCATCGTTCTGCTTCGTCCCTCGCGCATCGTCGCCATCGGCAACGATGCTGCCGCAGCCGCTCATCGAATCACGGATAGCGTGCCTGTTATCTGCGTGAGGCATCCGAGCTATGGCGGACAGACGCAGTTTCAAGGGCAAATCTCTGAACTGTATGGACATCCAATGAAGACTGGATCGCTGTTCTGACGAATTGCTCCAGCATTTTAGCGAGCGGATACCGCCCCTTCTATCCAACTCGCCAGGTTTTCACTGATGCAGCGACTGAAAGAGGCTCTGACGCTGGTGGAGGTGCGCACACTGGATCACGTCGTTGTGGCCGGGCAGGAAACAACTTCATTTGCAGAGCGAGGGCTATTGTGAACCGAGGGGGCTGCACAGGCGGCCCCATTTTTTTATTCGCTCCATCAAGCTTACTGAACGCAGTTACTGCAAAATTTCCCGGCTAATCCACAGGCAGAAGCTTTCGACGAAATAAGCTGGAATAGGTTCGGTCGCGTGAAAAAATTGGATCATATTCTCCCTGTTGATAAATTATTTTGGCGGCGGCCCCTGTTGTTGAAAGCGGGAGCACTGTAGCTTTGGGATGGTGTTCGACGAACAATTTATGCTCCTCATAGATCCCCTCCATGCCGCCGACGAACACCGCTGCGCTGAAACGGCGGCTTTCGATCATTGCTTGCCTCATGGCCGTCAAACTGGCTTCTCTGTTGCCATCAACCGCTGGCACCATATGCACGTCGACGAACTCCGCTAGCTCAGGAGGCAATCGACCCTCAAAAAGCTTACTTTGGTAAATCGCCACCCTGTTGCGGTCAAGGTTTGCCTCGCGGGAAAAGAGAGCCAATAGCGGCGTTATCGCCGGATGGCCGCCGCACGTGATTCGTCCAATCGGCAACACTACTTCAACCAAAGCCTTGATTGCTTCCCGTATAGCAAGAACATCGGCGGTGTCGAAAAATACCCGATTGCGATCAGGCAAAGGCACGCTGGCAGATAGAAATATATCTATCATGCGGTGAGCTCCTTCAGAAGTTGTGGCGCCTTCGACATTTGCACGGCCCGGATCGGCAAATACGAGTCAAGCCAATCTAGGTGAGAGAGCCACGTTCTCAGTACACCTCTATTGTCGTAAATCACCCATATTTCTCTCGTCTCAACAGTGGGGTTGGTAATGGCTTCGAACACTTCGTTGATGCGATCAGCGGTTGGTATTCCCACTGCCGGTACGATCGCCAGCGTTCGATTGGACTCGGTTTTGAGAGAAATCCAGCCTTCAATCTGAACACTTGGATCAAGTCCCTCGTCGCGGGCGGCGTCGCAAAAGTTATCGACCAAATATCGGTGGCGGGCGGCAATTGCTGGTGCGCGTAGCCGTTCGACCTCGTCGCAAATTCTCGTCACCAATCCCTTCGTGGCCCAACGCCCCCGCATTGGAATAAATCCAAAGAAGTCCCGACGCCTAAGCTTCATGAAGTGGCTGAAGGACGATGCAGGGTCTTCCTTTTGCCCCGGCCATAGTAGGTGCAAGATTTGCACATTGGTCGCGTTTGCGCGCGCCAATTCTTCAGCCGTCCAACGACCTTCTCTGAAGCCAGGTGTGTCGATCAGCACCACGACATCGGAATCCGACATCCTGTGCCAGAGTTGTGATTGGAAATCTGCGGCTGGAGGCACTGACCTCACGTCGATGAAAACGTCAAAGCCACGAGCATCGAGCGCATCGTACAACCGATCGGCCAGCGGCTGAGACCCTGTTCGTTTGTAACTGATGAAAAGTCGTCGCTCACGTCGCAACAGCCTAAATGTCTCAAGGACTAGCGTAACGAGGCGGGTGATGCCTTCATCGTTGGTGCCCAATACAATAGCATTGACATGTCTGAGCTGCGGCGGAATTTCTGCATGAACCTGGGACAAATCCGAAACGACCGGAGCGATAACGATCGAGTCATCAATCAACTCCGTCACAAGTGCGGTATCGGCAGTGCTTTCCGACGAGCCGAAAAATACTGCCATCACCGGCGATTTTAAGCTGCGGTTAGAGGCGTTGGCATCGCTGAGAAACGTAATTGCGTTGCTCGGAATCCCGAGCCCCTGAAGCGCCAGATCAACGCTACGGCGGAGGCGAGTGTCATGCCCATGGACCGCACCCAGCAGGATAAGCTGGTAGGGTGATCTCATGCTTGAGTTCTCGCTCATCGGCCAGCCATTCCCGCAGCAGTTTCAATCCATCCGCCAATATTTTTCCTGCCATCCTGGCCTATGAAATCGTAACTCAGGCAGTGATTTGACAGTTGGACTACGCTATTCGTTTTTGGTGCTGTGAACCACAGATCACCCTCAGGAATCGCAAGCGTGTAATCTGCGTAGGCCACCCACTTTCCGTCCTTCCACTCGGCGAGATATATGCCGCGATCGGTTCTATAAAGTCCCATCTGCGCCAATGGATCAGCACCCTTTGTAGATGTCGCTTTGTCTTTATTCTGGACACCGTGAATGAAAACGGTTAGCAAGCCGTTTCCCTTGATAACACTGCGAGCAATTTCGTAGCGCACCCATCGCCGTGACCATGTATGGGTTCCAGCAAGGACACAAGTTACCGAAGTATTCTCCAACCCCTTGCGGAGAAAAGTCTTTAGTGCATCGTCACTCTCTTTTTTCGATGCCTCAAACACGCTGCTGTCAAAGAAGCCCCGGCTTTCCTCATCGGATTCCTTCACAACCCAACTGTTGCGGACATTCCAGGCGCGCCATACATCAGGCTCATAGTGAAAAGAAAAGAATGTTCTGCGTGGCATTTTGACTCCATCTATTACACTAAACCCAGGCAAATTTGGATGTAGGTGACCCGCATCCTCCACAGCAAACGACACCTCGCAGGATGCAATTCAGATATTGCCGGTTCATCGTGCCTTTATAGCGTCGCTGACCCAAGTTTCAATATTCGACTTGATGTAGTCATACACATTGGTGCTGGTGGTGTATGGCGGATCGTAGACTTTACCCGTGACAGCTTCTCCATCAACGGTGAGGCCTGTAAACGGATTAGATCCTTTCGACGACTGATTTCCGTCTGAGTCTTTCAGATTGTGGACATGGATGGCGAGTACACCCAGCCCGTCCTTCCAGGCTTTCTTTATCTCGTGTTTGACCCAGCGGCGGCTGGCAGTCTTCTCGCCCACAAGTACGACAAGGCATTCTTTGCCTTTCATGTTGTCGGCGATCCATTTTTTGATGGCATCATCGCCTGCTTTCTTGATTTCTTCCCATTTGTTCGAATCCAGTAGAGGCTGTTTTTCGATAGCTCCGATTTGCCGAACTTGCGACACGCGCCAACTATCCTGTTTATAGTGAAAGCTCAGAAAGCATTTATTCGCCATGACTTATCTCCATTTGTCGTTGGTGCTTCGATGAAGCAAATCTCGAATTGAGGATTGCGATAGTTATTTAACTGAAGTCGTAATTAATCGCTGGCTTGAAATACTTTCTTGTAAATTTCCTTACAAATGATAGCTGAAAGTGTGCGCCTGCGTCTCCGCTTCGCGGACCGCGCTGCTCCAGGTTCGCTATTCGCTCATCCCTGACGGGACTGGCATTCGCCAGCCTTCCACATCCCTGACGCCTCCGGCCCGGCTTCCAGCTTCGGGCCTGCGCGCTTCGCTTGCGTGCGGTCAGCACAAAGGGATGGCCGTTGCCTTGTCCAGCCGTCTCCCCTGACTTCATCACCTTACCCGCGACCGTAGCCCGCTCCCGTGTGCCGTCAAGGCGCGCAGGGCCGTGTCCTCGGCTGCGCCTGCGGGCCGCACCAACCCTGCGCTTGTCTCCTTGACGGCCCCCGTCCGCGCGCTCCTTTGGCCGCGGGCGATGAACTCAGGAAAGACGGTGGCAACAGGGCCAACCGGGTTCCTCGTGCCGACCGCACCGAACAGCCGAAAGGCTGGGCTCCGAATCTAGGAATCCGGTGTGCGGTTTGAACAGCAAACCCTTTTCGTCAGGAGAAATGCAATGCAACTCGCATCCCGATTCGCTTCCCGTTCCCCGTCGCTGCGCAGCGATTACCCGCTGTCCGATGACCAAATCCGCCGTGTGGCCCCGTCCATCTTCGCGGACGCGCCGCACGAAAGCCGTTCCGAACGGTACGCCTATATCCCCACCGCCGCCGTGCTGGCGGAACTACGCAAGGAAGGGTTTGAACCCTTCATGGCAGCGCAAACCCGCGTGCGCCACGACGACCGCCGCGACTACACCAAACACATGCTGCGCCTGCGCCACGCCAGCCAGATCAACGGCGCGGAGGCTAACGAAATCGTGCTGCTGAACTCGCATGACGGCACGAGCAGCTATCAGATGCTGGCCGGAATGTTCCGGTTCGTGTGCAGCAATGGCCTTGTCTGCGGCGACACGGTGGCGGACGTGCGCGTGCCCCACAAAGGCGACGTGGCCGGTTCCGTCATCGAAGGCGCTTACGAAGTCTTGCGCGGCTTCGACCGCGTGCAGGAATCCCGCGATTCCATGCGCGCCATCACCTTGAACGATGGCGAATCCGAAGTGTTCGCCCGCGCCGCGCTGGCCCTCAAGTACGACGACCCCGACAAGCCCGCGCCCATCACGGAATCGCAAATCCTGATGCCGCGCCGCTTTGATGACCGCCGCCCGGACTTGTGGAGCGTGTTCAACCGCACGCAAGAGAACCTGACCCAAGGCGGCCTGCGCGGGCGCAGCGCCAACGGACGCCGCCAGCAAACCCGCCCGGTACAGGGCATCGACCAGAACATCCGCCTCAACCGTGCGCTTTGGCTGCTGGCCGATGGCATGCGCCAGTTGAAAGCCTGAACCCCCACGCGGCAGGGGCAGGCAGCAGCCCTTGCCGCTTCTCTCGCTGCTGCATCCCTAACCGCAAGGAGTTATCACCATGAACGCCGTTACCCAAACCGAAACCCGCGCCATCGAAACTGCCGCGCCGCTGGAAGTGGCCGACCCGAGCAAGAACCTGATTTTGGTTCCACTCTCGCAGTTGCTGCCGCGCCGCTCCAAGCGCAACGCACGCAAGACCCCGCGCCTGTCCATTCCCGAACTGGCCGCGAGCATCGCCCGCATCGGCCTGCTGCAAAATCTCGTCGTCATCCTCGCCGCCGATGGCGAGCAGTACGAAGTGGTGGCCGGCGACCGCCGACTGACCGCGTTGAAGCTGCTGGCGAAGAAGAAGCGCATCCCTGCCGACTACGAAGTGGCGTGCCTGCTGGTGCCCGATGCTTCGGCCCGTACCGTCAGCCTCGCGGAAAACCTGCTGCGCGAGCAGATGCACCCGGCCGACCAGTTCGAGGCGTTCGCCGCACTGGTCAAGGAAGGCCGCCCCATCGAAGACATTGCCGCCGACTTCGGCGTGACCCCGCTGGTGGTGCAGCGCCGTCTCAAACTCGCCAACGTCTCGCCGCGCCTGCTGGCCGACTACCGCGCCGGAGCCGTCACCCTGGAACAGTTGATGGCCCTGACCATCACCGACGACCACGCCGCGCAGGAAAGCGCGTTCTACGGTGCGCCAGAATGGCAGCGTGGCGCGTCCGCGCTGCGCGAACGCCTGACCGAACGCGAAATCGACGCCACGCATCCGCTGGTGCGCTTCGCCGGGCTGGACGCCTACACGGCGGCGGGCGGCGGCATCCGCCGCGACCTGTTCGCGGAAGGCGATGCCGGAACCTACCTGACCGACGCCACGCTGCTGGAAACGCTGGTGCGCGGCAAGCTGGATGCGCTGGCTGGGGACGTGCGCGCCGAGGGTTGGGCGTGGGTCGAAGCCGTGCCGCACATGAGCTACGCCGAGCGGCAGGCGTTCCAGAACGCACCGCGCCAGCGCCGCGAACCGAGCGCCCGCGAAGCCCGCCGCATCGCCTCGCTGCAAACCCGCCTCGACAAGATCGACACCGAACTGGAAGAAGCCTACGACGCCGAGGACGAGGACAAGACCGAAGCGCTGGAACCGCGCCGCGAACAGGTTGCCGGGGAACTGCAAGCCGTGGAGGAAGCCTTGCAGGGCTACGCCCCGGATGTGCGCGCCGTGGCCGGCGCCATCGTCACCCTCGACCGCAGCGGCGAAGCCGTGATTCATCGCGGGCTGCTGCGCGAGGCAGAAGCCAAGGCGCTGCGCACGCTGGAACGCTTGCGGCAGGGTTTCGGCAGCGCGGAAGGCGAGGCCGGGAACGACGACGAAGGCGAGGACACCGAGCAGCCCAAGGCCGCGAGCCTGTCCGACCGGCTGGCGCAGCGGTTGAGCGCGCACCGCACCGCCGCGCTGCAAATCGAAGTCGCCCGGCATCCGCAAGTCGCGCTGGCCGCGCTGGTGCATGGCATGGTGCAGAGCGTCTTGCAGGACAACCACTACGGCCACGACTTGCCGCTGGGCGTGAGCCTGAAAGTGCAAGACCGGCTGGAAGGCATGGCCCCCGACTGGCCCGAGTCGCCCGCCGCCGTCGCCCAGCGCGAGTTGCAGCAGGTCGCGGGCGAAGCGCTGCCGCAGGACAGCGCCGAACTGTTCGTCGCGCTGCTGGCGATGGAGCAAGGCGAACTGGTGCGGCTGCTGGCGGTATGCGTAGCGGCGACCGTGGACGTGGTGACGCCTCGCGCCACTGCGCACCAGCCGGGCGCGGAACTGGCGCAGGCTGTGGGGCTGGACATGGCCGCATGGTGGCAGCCCACCGCAGACGGGTATTTCCAGCATGTGCCGAAGGCCGCGATTCTGGAAGCCGTGGGCGAGTTCGCACCGTCGCACGCTGCACGGCTGGCGAAGTTGAAGAAGGCCGACATTGCCAGCGAAGCGGAACGGCTGGCCGATGGTACGGGCTGGATGCCCGCCATCTTCCGCACCGAAAGCCCGCAACAGGACGCGCAGGCCGTGGCAGTGGATGCGGGCGCCGAAGCGCCGGAGGAAGTCGCCGCCGTGGCGGATGAGCTGCCGCAGGCCGAGGCACTGGCCGCGTGATCCTGCACCGCAGATAGCGCCCCGGTTCCGGCCGGGGCGCTTCACGCCAAGGATTCCTATCATGAGCCGCAACACCACGGACCGCCCGCGCATGGCGGCGATCTATGCCCCCGGTACGGTACGCGCCCGCCGCTGGCACGGCGATGGCGACGTGCGCGGCTACCGTCCGCCGCGTGGCTGGACGGCCCGCGCCGACCTGACCGACCTACATCCCATTACCGGCCACACCTTGCCGCGTGCCGCGTGGTGGATTGTCGAAACCAAGGAATAACGAGCAGCACCGGCCCCAAGCCGTTCCGCCTTGGGGCCGGTGGTCAAAAATCCGGGGCGTCGGTGGCCGCGCCCGGTTCCAACGTCGAAGTCAAAATCGCCCCGTTGCCGCCTTCGTCCAGGCGGCAACGGGGCGGACGTGCAAGTGCCTTGCACGCGACACGTCCATCGGTGCCCGCTGGCGCGGGCAAGGTTTCGATGGCGCCCCGCCGCAATGGGCGGGGCTTGTAGGGCTACGCCCCGGCTTGCTGCGGCAGGTTGTGCGATAGCGTGCCGTCCCCGACGCTGGCGATTCGCGCCTGTACGTCACGAAGGGCGATTCACCGACACGCCACCCGGCCTCGCTATGGAGCATCCACACCACGCCTCAAGCATGTGGTCGCGCGCTGCGGCAGGGGCGCTCTGGCCTTGTCGTCGGGGCTTTGACCTGGTTCGCGTCAGGGCGCAAGCCGGTGCAGCCGTCACGCGGGGATGCCGAGTCGGCCATGTCTCCTTTCGGGGGCGGGCGGCCCGTGCGTCCTTGGCTTGTCGTGAATCCTGGCGAGGGAACGGCTACGCCTTGGGCTTCATGGCCGCAACCTTCCAGCGAAAACAATTTCCCCGCCGCTGCGCGGCTTCCTCGCGCGGCAAATTCTTTTCGCTTCCAGGTTCTCCACGGTGTTGCGACCGCTGCGCGGTGCGGCCAGCCCATCCCCCGCCGGCCGGATCACAACAAGGACGCACTGGCGCGACCTTGTTCAACCCGAAAGGAGAAACATCATGGCTAACATCGGCACCTTCACCGCAGAGAAAGACGGCTTCACCGGCCAGCTCCGCACCCTGACCCTGAACGTCAAGGTCAAGCTGGTTCCCAACGACAAGGGCGACAGCGAGAACGCCCCCGACTTCCACCTTCAGGCGGCCGGCCACGAGATCGGCGCGGCGTGGAAGAAGACCAGTGAGGCCGGGCGCGAGTACCTGTCCGTGAGCATCGACGACCCTTCGTTCCCGGCGACGGTCTATGCCCGCCTGATCGAGAACGAGGACGGCACGCACGACCTGATCTGGTCGCGCAGCAAGCCCAAGGCAGCCTGACGGCCGCCCACCGCGCCCCGTCCATTGCGGCGGGGCGCCGTGCTGCTGGCGCAGCACGTCACGCACGCGCCTACGGCGTGTCGCGTTCCTTCAACACCGCCTCCAGCTCCTGGCGCACCTGCGCCAGAAGCTGATCGGCCCTGCGCGTGCTGTCGCCGGCATAGGCCAGCGTCAGCAACGTGAGCGGATGCACGTCCATGACCTCGCACAGCTCGGTCAGCTTGTGCATGGTCGGGCTCTTCAGGTCGCGCTCCAGCAAACTCAGGTAGGTACGGCTGGACACGTCGGAGAACGCTTCCTGGCTCAAGCCGCGCGCTTTCCTGACCGTCCGTATTGCTGTCGCCAATGAGTCTTTCGCCGCCACCTATGGTTTTCCTTAGAAAACCAAGATGACAGCCGATTGCGCACTATAGGGCTACAAACTATAGTGCGCATTTGGTGTCGTTGATTTCCGTATTCGTGCCTTTGCAGAAATCCGCATGGGCGGATTCCGACAGAATCTGGGAACCGCATCTGTGTCTTTCCTGGCCTGCGCAATTCCGCTTCCGCGTTTCCGTGCATGTACGGATTCGATGGCTTGCGCCTTCGTGCTTTCCCGCCAAAGCACGCATCCGCTTCGGCGGTTCCGCGCTTCGGTGGAAAATCGTATCCGTGCATCCTCGGATGCGTGGGGATTCGGGCCATGACCCAGCCGCTCGTCACCGCTGAACAGCGGGCGCAACTGCTCGCCGTCGGCGCGGCACGCGCCGCTGGCCGAAGCATCGACCCAATGCCGGCGGTGCGACTGTTCACCCCCGACGCGCACGCCACCTGGCTGCTGGCCGCGCTCGACCCGGCCGATGGCGATACGGCATGGGGGCTGATCGACCTGGGAATAGGCATGCCCGGCCTGGGCCATGTGAAGCTGTCCGATCTGGCGTCCATCGTCGGGCCGCACAAGCAACCTGTGATGCGCGATCGCTACTTCCAGCCCGTGCGGCGGCTGTCGGAGTACCTGCGGCTGGCCGAGGAAAACGGTTCGATCACCGACTGAGCAGTCCCAGCCAACGACGGCGCATTCTGACTATTTCAGTCTTACCCAAGACCTGATTGGTCTGAATCCGCACTCTTGCACCGAAGCGGTGCGCTTCTGATGCAAACAGTCATGATCTATGGCGCGGGCTGCTGCACGGTGCTCCATGCTGCGCACCATTTTTGTGGCGCGCAACCGTCGCATTCAGACGATTTCCGCAATGCCCTGGAGCCAATCGGTCTTGACACCGCAGTTACAGAGTACCCCGATTTCGATGACGACTTGATGGCGACTCGATAGCTCCCGCACAGCGGAATCCGTGGCGACGTTCCTGCTGAATGACAGGAGGCTGCGTCATGGCTGACCCGAGCGCCGAACACTGGTATCCGACCGCCGCGTATCTCTACATGCTGCACCTCGACGGCCCCGCGCTGGCGTGGGAATACCTGCGTCGCCACCCCGACTACCGCCGCGACTGGCTGCGCCGCCGCCGCCGGCCAGAGGCCGCCGCGCGCTGGGGACTGCGCCTGCTGGAAGATCCCGCCCTGGATGCGCGCGACGCGCACCCGGCCTGGTTCCCCGATCACGATGCGGTAGTGCAGCTCTACCCGGACGCCGACCCGCCGCCCGACGCGGTGGCTTTCGCGTTCTGGTGCCTTCCCGGCCAGAAGCACCTGATCCACGACGGCAAGCGCCTGGTGCTGCTGACACGCTGGCTGGGCTGCTGCCTGCGGCTGGTGATCGCTCCCGGCCTGGCCGACGGCATGGCTTACGCCTATGCCATTCGCGCCTGCGCCGCATCCTGCGGACGCTATCAGGCGCTGGCGGCCGAACTGGACAAGCTGGCCGCCGCTGGCGATGCAGCGCCAGCGGGAACGGCACGGTCGCGGCCGGCACCCGCTGCGCTGCTGGAGTTGAACACGCTCCAGGCGCTCGACGGCACCCTCGCGGGCGCGTCCCTGCGCGACGTGGCCGAAGGGCTGTTCGGCGTCGATGCTGTCGCCGCCGACTGGTACGCCGATAGCGCCTTGCGCGCCCGCGTGCGGCGACTGGTGCACCGGGGCGATGCGCTGATGCGCGGCGGCTATCGCCGCCTGGCACAGCTTCCGCCCGTTGCACAGGGACGCGCTGCATCCCCTGCAAAACGTCCCTGAGCAGGAAGCCTTGCTTTCTTGAAAGTGCCTCTATCCGGCCGCGTGGTGTGGCCGGGCTTGATGGAGGTACATCCCATGCGACCCGCTCCCTTGCGGCCTGCCGCCGCTGCTGTCGCTGCGCCCGTGCAGCCCCAACGCTACCTGACCAACGACGAAGCCGCCGAATACCTGCGTCTGTCGCCGCGCACGCTGGAGAAACAGCGCGTGATCGGCGGCGGCCCGAAGTTCCGCAAGTTCGGCCGCCGCGTCATGTACGCGGTGGCCGACCTCGATGCCTGGGCCGACCAGCGCAGCTACGAGGCCACGTCCGACCCGGAATATGCCGAGCGTCACGCGGGCGACTACCGTGATGGCCGCTGATCGTCGGCTCGCCGGTGGCCATCGTCATGTCCAGCCCATCGCTGCCGTCGGGGCAGCGATCGCAGCAGCGGGAACAGCTCGACCTGTTCCGCGCGCTGCCGGGCGACGGCATGGCGCCGCGCGACAGCCAGGACTTGATGGCCTTTCCGTTCTTCTCGCTGGCGAAGTCGCGGCGCACGGCGCCGATCGACTTCCGCAGCGGGAACATCACCATCCGCGTGGAAGGCACGGCCGAGCACGGCATCGCCACGATATGGGATGCCGACGTGTTGATTTGGGCGGCCTCGCAGATCGTGGAGGCGCGCGACGCAGGCATTCGCCCGTCGCGCTGGATACACGCCACGCCCTACGAAATCCTGCGCTTCATCGGGCGCGGCACGTCCTTGAACGACTACCAGCGCCTGAAAGCCGCGCTCGACCGGCTGCAATCGACCAGCGTGGCGACTTCCATCCGCGAAACCACCGGGAGGCGCTTGCACCGCTTTTCGTGGGTGAACGAATGGCGCGAGCTGGCCGACGCCAGCGGCACGCCGCTGGGCATCGAGCTGATCCTGCCGGACTGGTTCTATGCCGGCGTGCTCGATGCCGCCCTGGTGTTGACCATCGACCCGGCCTATTTCCGCTTGAAAGGTGGCATCGAACGCTGGCTGTATCGCCTGGTGCGCAAGCACGGCGGGCGGCAGGAACACGGCTGGCAATTCGACTTCCGGCATCTGCACCGCAAGTCCGGCAGCGCGGCGCGCTTCTCGGACTTCGCCTACGACCTGCGCGTGCTGGTCGCGCGGCAGTCGCTGCCCGGCTACGTCCTGGGCATCGAGTCGATGCCGGACGAGAAGCTGGAACTGCTGACCTTCCGGCCCGTGCCGTTCACGGCACGGGGATAACTGCGGGAAAAGCTGTGGACGGCCTCGTGCTATCAGGAGTGCCGGGTATCGTGCTATCGGGAGTACGCCTATCGTGCTATCAGGAGTACGAAAACGCCGCAAAGCCAGTAACGGCGCGGGTTTGCGACCCCTCTAACTTACCTAACTATAAATCTCTAACTTTTAGTAGAAACGCGTCGTTTCGGTGGACAACCACGAAACGGCACGGCCAGGCCGGCTTTCCAGCAGGGAGGGCCGCGCCATGATCTTCGCGTTTCTCAACCAGAAAGGCGGCGTCGGCAAGACCACACTCGCTACCCACATCGCGGGCGAGCTGGCGATGCGCGGGCTGCACGTCATCCTGCTGGACGCCGACCCGCAGGGTTCTTCGCTGGACTGGACGCAGCGCAGAAGCCAGCAGGGCTTGCCACGGCTGTTCAGCGCCGTGGGCCTCGCCCGCGAAACGCTGCATCAGGAAGCGCCGGAGCTGGCCCGCCGCGCCGATCACATCATCATCGACGGCCCGCCGCGCATCGCCGCCCTGGCGCGTTCCGCGCTGCTGGCGGCCGAGCGCGTGCTGATTCCCGTGCAGCCCAGCCCGTATGACCTTTGGGCCAGCGCCGAGATGGTGGCGCTGATCCGCGAGGCACAGGTGTTCCGGCCTGCGCTGCGCGCGGCCTTCGTCATCAATCGGCGCGTCAGTACCACCATCATCGGCAGGGAAGCACGGCAATCGCTGGCCGAACAGCCGCTGCCGGCGCTGCACAGCGAAGTGCGCCAGCGCATCGTCTTCGCCGACAGCGTGGCCGCTGGCCGGCTCGCCCGCGAAACCGCGCCCGACAGCGCCGCCGCACGCGAGATTGCCGTGCTCACCGATGAACTGCTGCGGTGGCCGACATGAGCAGCCCGCGCAGCAAGCGCGTCGGCATCGGCGCACGTCCGCCCGCGAATCCGCACGCCGAGGCGTGGATTCGCCAGGGCGATGCCGATGCACTCAACAAAGGCGACCTCTACACCGCACGCCTGACGCTCGACGTGACGCCTGCGCTGCGCGCGCGCATCAAGATCGCCGCCTTCGGCCAGGGCGTGACCGTGGCCGAACTGCTGCGCGGCCTGCTGGAGCGGGAGTTTCCCGACAAGCGCCCGGAGAACCTGCCATGAACGGATCCGCCTTGCCTGCCGCTCATGCGGCGACGGCTGCACCGGCTGCTGCGCCGCCGCCTTCGCTTTCGACGCTCGCCGACCAAGCTGGCAGCGTGCCGCTGACTCGCGTATCGCTCGCCTACATCGAACCGCGCTTCAAGCTCTACCTGCGCTTCGGCGAGCCGGCGCGCACGCTGCGGCTCGACCGCTGGCGGCGCTGCGCGGTGTTCCTGCCGCGTGCAATGTTCTGCCGCGTGCGCTGGGAAGCAAACGACTACGGCACGATCCGCTGGCAACTCATGGTGATGCAAGCCGCCACGCCGCTGGACGACATGCAGCGCATCCCCGGCGTGCGGCCGGGCGCACGCCTGCTGCTGCACGCCGAAGGCGAAAACGCGGTGCCTGCCGTGCTGGAACGCATCGACGGCATCGAAGGGCAAGGCATCGCCGCCATCGACGTGTCGCCCGCGTACTGGCGCACGCTGGGCAACCGTCTGGCGGCCCGCCTGGCGCTGCCCGAATACACCGCCGAGCGGCACGCCGCCTGGCTGGCCGGAAAGGCGCTGCCATGACGACCCAATCCAACACCACATGCACGCACGAAGCCGCGCCGCATCCTCGCTCGCGCCTGCGCGTTCGCATCGTGCTGGCGGGCTTCGCTGCCGTCGGCCTCGCTGCGCTGGCCTGGGCGGCTTTCGTGTCGCCGCTGCCGCGTCTGACCTACAACCCGTCCGACAGCGTGGCGGTCGGCTGGTATCGCATCGAACCGTTCGACCCGCGCACCGCCTCGCTGCCACGTCCGTTGTCCGTGGACAGCATCGTGCTGGTGCCGCTGCCCGACAGGGCCGCCATGCTGGCTGCGCAGCGCGGCTACCTGCCGACCCGCGTTCCGCTGCTCAAACGTGTGGGCGCGGTCGCGCCGCAACACGTTTGCATGGTCGCCGGGCAGGTACGCATCGACGGCGTGCCTGCGGCCGCCTCGCTGCCTGCCGACCGGCTGGGCCGGCCGCTGCCATCCTTGCAGCTTTGCCGCCGCCTCGAACCGGGCGAGCTGTTCCTGTTGAGCGTGACCAATCCGGCATCGTTCGACAGCCGCTATTTCGGCCCGGTCAGCGCATCCGCCGTGATCGGCGTCGCGCACCCGGTCTGGCTGGAGACACGCCCATGATGGCCGTCGATTCGCTGCACGTTGCCGTGCCTCTCGTCGTGCCATCGAGCATGTCGTTCCAGTGGCTGCCGCCGTGTCGTCGCGCGTGCAGCGCGGGCGCATTCGCGCCGCGCCTCGCGCAACATCCGGCGCAGCCGTCCAGCGTGCAGGTGTCTTGCCTCGAACGCGCCCGGCCTGCGGCCATTGGCGCGTTCGCCGGCGGGCTGGCTGCAAGCAGCGCAGCGCCGCCGGGCCGCCGACGCCCGGAGCGACAGCGAGGGGCAAAGGCGGAAGGCAAGACAAAAGGACGCGGCACCGGGCCGCGTCGAAAGCCAGTCTGCACATGGGGGTTGCGCGGCACGGAGCGGCTTCGCCGCCGTGCCGCGTGGGGCGCGAAGCCCGCGCCGATGCGGGCGTGTCCGCGTGCTTCGCACGACCGGACACGCCAGAGCTTGCAGGGGGCGCAGCCATGACCGACCGCCGCGACGATGATTTCCGCATCCGCCCCAGCGCCCCGAAGAACCGGGGCCAGGGCTTCGTCTCCAAGGTGCTCAAGCAGGCAGGCAAGGCCAGCAGCGGCAAGTCGTCGGTGCGTCGTCCTGGTGCTGCCGGCGGCTCCGGGAGGGGCACGGGCCAGCGGCCCGGCTCGCGCCTGGGTCGCGGCCACACGGCGGCGCGCTTCGCCGGGGCGAAGCTGACGCCCATGTCGCGGCGCGTGACCATCAAGACGCTGCTGGTCAACCAGCGCCAGGCCAGCCCGCAGTCGCTCGCCAAGCACCTGCGCTACATCGAGCGCGATGGCGTAGGCCGCGATGGCGAGCCGGGCCAAGCCTACGGGCCGCAGACCGATGCCGCCGACCTCGACGCCTTCAAGGAACGCTGCGCCGACGACCGGCATCACTTCCGCTTCATCCTCTCGCCCGAGGACGGCGCCGAGCTGGAAGACCTGCGCACCTACACGCGGCACCTCATGGGCCGCATGGAGGCCGACCTGGGCATGGGCCTCGATTGGGTAGCCGTCAACCACTGGAACACCGACAACCCGCACACGCACATCGTCGTGCGCGGACGCGACGACACCGGCAAAGACCTCATCATCGCGGGCGACTACATCGCCGATGGCTTCCGCCATCGCGCCGCCGAACTGGCGACCGAATGGCTGGGGCCGCGCACCGAGCTGGAGATCCAGCAGACCTTGCAACGCGAGGTGGAGCAGGAACGGTGGACGAGCCTCGACCGTACCCTGCAACGAGAGGCCGGCGAGGATGGTCGGGTGCAGATCGAACGGTTCAACGAACCTGGGCTGCAACGCCAGCGCCTGCTGCTGATCGGCCGGCTGCAACGCTTGCAGCGCCTGGGCCTGGCCGACGAGATGCAGCCGGGCACCTGGGCCGTCCATGCCGACGCGGAAAAGACCCTGCGCGCCCTGGGCGAACGTGGCGACATCATCCGCACCATGCAGCGGGCGATGCGCGGCGAGCCGCGCGAACTGGCGGTGTTCGAGCCGGGCGACGAGGGCCGAACCATCCTCGGCCGCGTGGCCGCGAAGGGACTGGCCGACGAGCTGCGCGACCGGGGCTATCTGGTCATCGACGGCGTGGACGGCAAGGCCCACTACGTCGCGCTCAATGCCCGCGACGAGCTGGCGAACTACCCGACTGGCGCCGTGGTGGAGGTGAAGGGGTCGGCCGACGTGCGCGCGGCCGACAAGAACATCGCCGCGCTGGCGAGCGATGGCCTGTACCGCACTGACCACCACCTGGCCGTCGCGCAGGGTCAGGCCGTGCCGGGCCGCGATTCGCACGAAGTCGTCGCGGCCCACGTCCGCCGGCTGGAAGCCCTGCGCCGCGCCGGCATCGTGGAGCGCGTGGCCGAGGGGCTATGGAAGGTGCCGAACGACCTGGCCGAACAGGGCCGCCGCTATGACGCGCAGCGCCTGGGCGGCGTGGCGGTGGAACTGAAATCGCACCTGCCCATCGAGCGGCAGGCCCGCGTGATCGGTGCCACTTGGCTCGACCAGCAGTTGATCGGTGGCGGGTCGGGGCTGGGTGACCTGGGTTTTGGCAGCGAGGCCAAACAGGCGATGCAGCACCGTGCCGACTTCCTGGCCGAACAGGGGCTGGCAGAGCGGCGTGGGCAGCGCGTGATCCTGGCGCGCAATCTGCTGGGCACGCTGCGCAATCGGGAGCTGGCGCAGGCCGCCAGGGACATTGCGGCCGAAACCGGCCTGGAATATCGGCCTGCGGGTGACGGTCAGCGCGTGGCCGGTATCTACCGGCGCAGCGTCATGCTCGCCAGCGGGCGCTACGCCATGCTCGATGACGGCAAGGGGTTCAGTCTGGTGCCGTGGCGGCCGGTGGTCGAGCAGCGGCTGGGCCAGCAGCTTGCCGCTACGGTGCGCGGCGGCGGGGTGTCCTGGGAGATAGGACGGCAGCGTGGGCCTGCCGTTGGCTGATCTCCTGATATAGATCCATCCAGCGTCAACATGAAACCGCAGGTCTTGTCATAAAGAGCTTGGTTATAGAAATCTGTCTGGCATACGCAGAATATTCCTATCGCAGCCTCACGAACGTCGTGCGTTGCTAGCTGACATCGGAAGTGGAGTGCCAGCCTATTCGAAAGGGCACTTCCTGATTCAATGTGTTGCCAGGCCGCCTGGGGGTTGTTGATCCCAAGGGCTTGGGTTCATTCAGGCAGGCGGCCAGTTATGGGTTTCGTCTTGACCCTCTCGGTTCCAAGCATAGAGGGCGTCATACATCACCAGGCCGTGGCGCAGCATCTCGTGGTCGTCCACGAACATGCGCGATAGGCCGAGCGAGATCGCGTAGAGGCCCGCCGATTGTGGTGTGAGTTCGAGGCGTGAAGTGTCGGCACCGCGCACGATGTTGGCCAACTGCACGAGTGCTGGTTCGGTTAGCTGGTACTTTGCCAAGAAGGCATCGAAGCTGCATTGCTCCCCGACGTGGCTAAACTCTACTCCTGGGATGTCATAGGGTATCGCACCCGTTTTCTCTGCAATGGCTAGAACCTCTGATGCGGGTACGTAAAGGAACTCGGCATCATGGTCGATGAAGCGCAGAATTAGCCAGGGACAAGCGATACGGTCGATTTTGGGACGTTCACGTGTAATCCACTTCATCATTGCCTCCTTCGTGACTCGGCTGACTTGATCGAACCCTTCATCAAAGCGCAGATGCTGATCAGGCTGTCCGGGCGCACTGGATATATCGGTTGGCCACTTCATCCCACAGGATATTTTCCATAAATGCATCTACATAGGCTGCTGCCTTCGCGCCGTAGTCGATGTGGTAGGCGTGTTCATACATATCCAGGGCCAGTATGGGCGTTCCCCCTGCCATGGCGTGACAGTGATCAGATCCCCATTGATTGCTGAGCCGACCATCACGCGGTGACCAGACCAACAGCACCCAGCCAGAACCCCCCGCCAATGCTTTGCCCATTGCAGAGAACTCGGTTTGCCAGCGAGCCAGACTTCCGAAGTCGCGCTCAATGGCGTCCCGTAAGTCGCCGGGCGGCAACTGGCCATCACCGCCCAGCGCCGCAAAGTACACTTCATGCAGCACCATCGAGTTGTAGGCCACCAGTTCTTCTCGCTTGAGGCCATTGATCAGAAATCCAGCCTCATTCAAGTAATCAAGTTCTGCGAGCTTTCTGCGAATGGCATTGAGTCTTTTGACCGCGCCTGAATAGTTGTTTTCATGGTGGCTGACAATCAGTCGTTCCGATAGACCCCTGAGACTGGTTGGATCAATTGGCAAGGCGCGTATTTCAAGTGACATGGCTTCGTTCCTCACAGAATCAGGGTTTTCAACACCAGGCCCACGACAGCGCTGGCGGCAATGACTTGGATGACGCTGCGCTTGAAGCGGAACAGGGCTACAGCCGCTCCCAGCGCCATCAGCGCCGATATCCAGTCGAAGCGCCCGGCCAGGCCCTCGGGCCATAGCACGTGATAGGCGAAGAACACGGCCAGGTTCAGGATCACACCGACGACGGCTGCGGTGATGGCGGTCAAGGGCGCCGTGAAGCGAAGATTGCCGTGGGTCGATTCGACGAGCGGTCCGCCGGCGAGAATAAAAATGAAGGAAGGCAGGAAGGTGAACCAGGTCACCAGCGCCGCCGCGACGGCACCGGCGACGAACAGAAGGTCGGGACCGAACAGCGCCTGCACATAGGCGCCCACGAAGGCGACGAAAGCCACCACCATGATCAGTGGCCCCGGATTCGCTTCGCCGAGGGCCAGGCCGTCAATCATCTGCGTCGGGGTGAGCCAGGCGTAATGGCCAACCGCGCCTTGGTAGATGTAGGGCAGTACCGCATAGGCGCCGCCGAAGGTCAGCAGGGCCGCCTTGGTGAAGAACCATCCCATCTGCGTCAGGCTGTGATCCCAGCCGTAGCCTGCCGTGAGCAGCGCCATGGGAATCAACCACAGGAGAAAGCCGGCGACGGCCACGCGCAACAGGCCGGACCAGCGGAATCGGGCATGTTCGGGCGTTGGTGTGTCGTCATCAATCAGTGCCGGGCCGTAGGACTTGTCCGCTGCGGCATGACCACCACCCGTCTTGAACCTGTGCGGTGCAATGCGCCCGCCGATGTAGCCGGTCAGTGCGGCGCCGGCAACGATGTAGGGGAAGGGCACGTTCAGCGCGAAGATGGCCACGAAAGCGGCGGCGGCAATGGCCCACATCACGCTGTTCTTGAGTGCCCGCGAGCCGATGCGATGCACGGCCTGCACCACGACCGCCGTGATGGCGGGCTTGATGCCGTAGAACAGTCCCGCCACCAGGGCCGTGTCGCCGTAGGCGATGTAGAGCCACGACAACAGGATCAGGAAGCCCAGCCCCGGCAGCAGAAACAGGGTGCCCGCCACAATGCCTCCCCAGGTACGGTGCATGAGCCAGCCCATGTAGGTGGCCAACTGCTGCCCTTCCGGACCCGGCAGCAGCATGCAGTAGTTGAGCGCGTGCAGGAAACGGCGTTCACTGATCCAGCGGCGCTGTTCGACCAGTTCCCGGTGCATGAGGGCGATCTGTCCGGCGGGGCCGCCGAAGCCGATGAAACCGAGTTTTAGCCAGAGACGAAAAGCCTCCCAAAAACCGACCGGCGGCGGAGCCGCCACTACAACGTCCTCCGTCAAACTTTCTGTCACGTTATTTGTCACGTTATGGTTGCTCCTTTGTTGTCAAAGCTGGCGAGCAAGCCGTCGAAGACAGCAGATGCGGCGGCCAGCAGCGAATCGTCTTGGGTAAGGGTTTCGCGCAGCCCGGCGAGTACGCTCTCGATGCCGACCGCCTCGGGCGGCTGGATGCCACCGACATCGAGGTAATGCACCAGTAGGCCAAGCCGTGCGATGGCAGCCTGTTCCAGCCCGAAACTCACAGCCAGCACCTCGAAGGTGACGCGACCACCGATGTGGCTGAAGGTGGCACCATCGAAATCGAAGCCCAGCGCGTCGGGCGGGCAGTCGTCAGGACTGTCCAGCCACAGAATCCGCGCCTGCGGGTCGATGAAACGGCGGATTAGCCAGGCGCTGGCCAGCCGGTCCACCCAGGGCCGGCGCCGCGTCGCCCAGGTACGGCCCTGATAGTCGGACAGGCCCAGGCGCTCAATCACGCCGTTCATCGCCTGCGGTTCGTCCGGGGACAAGGCCCGCGCACAGGCCAGTTCCAGTTCACACAGGGCGGCATCCGTCTGCCGTTGCGCTTCGCCGGGGAAGAAGTCGATTTCGATTAGATTGGTGAAGGCCCTGCGCAGCTTGCGCACTTGCTTGAGCGCGTCTTGAACGGTCTCGGGGGTCAGCGTTTCCCGCACCTGTGCCACTTCGGCTGACAGGGCGGTGAATTCAGCGCCGCGATCGAACAGGGCGACGAAGCTCTCTCCCTCCGGCTCCTCGATGTGCAGCACATGGGCGCTCCCTCCTCCCTCGCGCACTTCGGCCGCCAGCCCTTCCAGGGTGGTGCGGCAATCTTCGTGTTCCGGCATCAGGTAGACACCGTCGCGCAGGACGGCGGCGCCGGATGCCTTGAGGGCACGCCAGACCCGTTGCCGGGCTGTGGCGTTCTCGGTGGGCAAAGACAGAATCAGGGTGATCATCTTCATGTTGTAGATATTATCTCAATGTAGAATAATACTCTACAACATTTTTTTCTGAGGCGGAGGGTCACATGAGCATCCACCTTGCTGGCTTAGTAGGTACGGCTTTCGGCTTTCTGTTCTCGGCCGGACTGATTAAGGCGGCGGCGCTTCCGGCAGTCGTCGTCGCTAGTAGGCGCAACGGTGGATTCGGCGAAAGACTCCTTCGCGGAACACGCATCTACCTCCAAACGCCACGGTTGCGCGGTCTGCTGGCATTGCATCTTTGCGCGGCGGCCGGTGGGGCGATGGTGTTCGTCAACACCATCGTGATCGTTCGGAACTTCTTGGATGGCAGCGAACAGCAGGTTGCACTGGCGCTTGCGACCTTCGGAGGCGGTTCCACGTTGGCCGCGCTGCTATTGCCCAAGGTGCTTGACCGAATCTCTGATCGCTGCGTGATGTTGTCCGCCGCGACGATGATGGTGCTTGCGCTGCTGGCCACTGCTGCCGCCTGGATCGCATTGCCATCTTGGCGAGATTGGGCGTTGCTGCTGCCGGCATGGGGCGTGTTGGGCGTTGCCTATGCCGGATTGGTGACGCCTGGAGGGCGCTTGATACGGCGGTCGGCACACGAGGAGGATCTACCAGCGGTGTTCGCCGCGCAATTCTCCTTCTCGCATATCTGTTGGCTGCTGGCGTACCCATTGGCAGGCTGGGTCGGCCTCAAGTTCGGTCTTGGCGTTGCCTTGGCTGCTCTGAGTTGCCTTGCGGTCGTTGGGATGCTTGCCGCAGTTCGGAGCTGGCCGCGAGACGACCAATCAGTTCTTGTGCATGAGCATGGCGATCTTCCAGATGACCATGCGCATCTTCGGTCGTATGGCGTAGCGCCGCACGCACATCCGTTTGTCATCGACACGCTGCATCGGCGCTGGCCCGGATGAACAAGTCGAGGTTCCGGCAATGGTTAAGGAGCGGCTTCTTTCTTGGTTCGCAGGGAGTGAGTATTCGATGGAATTGAGACACCTGAGATATTTTCTCGCTGTAGCGGAGGAACTTCACTTCGCACGTGCCGCAGAGAAGCTGCACATCGAGCAATCGCCCCTGTCCCGAGCCATCAAGGAGTTGGAAGAAGAATTGGGCGTTGTGTTACTCGCCCGTACCACACGCAGTACGCGGCTGACTCGTGCTGGCAAACTCTTCATAGTGCATGTGCGCCGCGTGTTCTCCGCCTTGGAACAAGCGCGCGACAGTGTGAAAGCAGCGGCGAATGGCTTTCATGGGCAGTTGCGTGTGGCCTTGTCCGATGGCATCACGCCATCGCGCCTGCCAGCTTTGCTGGCGTTGTGCCGCCAAGAAGAACCCGAGGTTGAACTGCGATTCTTCGAGGTGCCATTGTCTCAGCAGATCAAGGGGCTGCATGAAGATATGTACGACGTGGGGTTTGCACAGTCCGATGACGTGGGCGATGGCATCGCCACCATGCCGGCCTGGAATGACACGCTCATCGTGACGGTGCCAGCGCGGCATCCGCTGCTGGCACACAAGCGCATCCCTCTGGAGGAACTGCTGCGCTATCCGCTGGTTCTGTGCGATCCACAAGTGTGCGAAGGCCATGCCAAATTCGTCGATCGGGTGCTGCGCCGAGCCGACATTGAGCCGCTGGTCGCAGAGCGTGTCGCTACGTGCGATCTGATGATGGCCTTGGTATCGGCCGGCCTCGCGCTTGGGTTTACTGGCGCCGCGCGCATTGCCGCCAATCCCGATTCAGGCGTGGTGGCCCGGCCGCTGGCATTGCGCGTGCCGCCGCTGACAACCTACCTGCTGTACCCCGACGGCGAGCCGTCCGAGGTGCTGGCGCGGTTCGTTGAGCGCGTGCAGGCCATCGAGTCACCGGAACCCGCAAGGCCCAAGGCGGGTCGTCATTCCGATTTCCTAGAGGAGCCTCCGCCATGAAGAAGACCGTCCCATTCTTGTTGGTGGCCGCATTGACTGCCTGCGGCCAGTCCGAGACGCCTCAGAAGGCCAACACGTCGGAAGCGAATATCCCGACAGTGGAAGAACTGGCGGCCAACCCCGAACGGCTCAAAGAGTTGCGCCAGCAATGCAAGACCGATCGCCCCAAGCTCGGCGACTTGCTGTGCAACCGAGTGGCCGAGGCCACACGCAAGCGGTTCTATGGCGACGTCGAAACGCCGTACACGCCGCCGAAGGAACCGCCCAAGTTCTGATCGTTGGCGATTCGCCGCATCGCCTTCATTTTTCTGTTCGACACGCCGCAATGCGCCTTCGCTTGCGGCGTTTTTCTTTGGCTCGCCGTCACACTCATTCTGTCTTTTTGCTCGACCTTTCTGCTGAAAACGGTCTTTGACCGGCACTGACCCGGCACCGATCCTGACGCCTGCGGCACGCCTTTGTGCCGCTCTTTCCATGAGGAATCAGCTCAGGAGAAATCGGAGGCCAGGTCATGCAAGGGACGAACGTGCTGTTCGGTCAGATCGCCGTCGTATTCGGCATCGTGATCGCCGGCGTGTGGGGCGCCACACAATGGACAGCAGCCGCCCTTGGCTATCAAGTACGCCTTGGCTCGCCCTGGTTCGACTTCCTTGGCACGTCGATCTACCACCCTTGGAAACTGTTTGAGTGGTGGTTCTTCTTCGGGGCCTATGCACCGGAAGTATTCGACACCGGCGGCACCATCGCCGGCACCAGCGGCATGGTCGCCGTGGGCGTTGCCATCGCCATGTCGGTCTGGCGCTCGCGCCAAGCTCGCCTCGTTACCACCTACGGCTCTGCGCGCTGGGCTAGCGCGCAGGACATTCGCAAGGCGGGCCTCACGCAACCGGCCGGCGTGTTCCTCGGCCAGCACGACCGCCAGTACCTGCGGCATGAAGGCCCGGAACACGTCCTGACCTTCGCGCCTACGCGCTCGGGCAAGGGCGTTGGCCTCGTGGTGCCGACGCTGCTTTCCTGGCCCGCATCCGCCGTCATCCACGACATCAAAGGCGAGAACTGGCAGATCACCGCAGGCTGGCGCTCGCGTTTCTCGCATTGCCTGCTGTTCAACCCGACCGATGCGAAGTCGGCGGCCTACAACCCGCTGCTGGAGGTGCGGCGAGGCGCGCATGAGGTGCGCGACGTTCAGAACATCGCAGACATTTTGGTCGATCCCGAAGGTGCATTGGAGCGCCGGAACCATTGGGAGAAAACCAGCCACGCGCTGTTGGTCGGTGCGATCTTGCATGTGCTCTACGCCGGCGAAGACAAGACGCTGCGCGGCGTCGCCAACTTCCTCTCCGACCCGGCCAGCCCGTTCGAGCTGACCTTGCACCGGATGATGACCACGCCCCACCTGGGCGATGGGCCGCATCCTGTCGTCGCTTCGGCGGCGCGCGAAGTGCTCAACAAGTCGGACAACGAGCGTTCCGGCGTGTTGAGCACCGCCATGTCGTTCCTCGGCCTGTACCGCGACCCGACGGTGGCCGAAGTCACCTCGCGCTGCGATTGGCGCATCGCCGACCTGATCGCGGTCGAGCATCCGGTATCGCTGTACCTCGTGGTGCCGCCTTCGGACATTTCGCGGACGAAGCCGCTCATTCGCCTGATCCTCAACCAGATCGGACGGCGCCTCACCGAATCGCTCGATGGCTCCGATGGCATCGAGCGCCGCCACAAGCTGCTGCTGATGCTCGATGAGTTCCCTGCGCTGGGGCGCCTGGACTTCTTCGAGACGGCGCTGGCCTTCATGGCGGGCTACGGCATCCGCAGCTTCCTCATCGCGCAGTCGCTCAACCAGATCGACAAGGCGTATGGGCAAAACCACTCCATCCTCGACAACTGCCATGTGCGCGTGACGTTCGCCACGAACGACGAGCGCACCGCCAAACGGATCTCCGAGACGCTGGGCACGGCCACCGAGCTGCGCGCCCAGCGCAACTACGCGGGCCATCGGCTCGCGCCGTGGCTGGGCCACCTGATGGTGTCGCGCCAGGAAACCGCGCGCCCGCTGCTGACGCCGGGCGAAGTGATGCAGCTTCCGCCCGACGAGGCGGTGGTGATGGTGTCCAGCGTCGCGCCAATCAAGGCGAAGAAGCTGCGCTACTACGCGGACGGCAATTTCAAGCGTCGCGTGCTGTCGCCGCCCGTACTGGCGGGCGGGCAGTACGCAGACGCGCCGCCATCGCGGCCCGACGACTGGAGCGGGTTGGCGGTTCCCGCCGTGCCCGCCGCACCGGCCACGGCATCCGCCGATGGCCTGGGTTCCACGGATGACGGCGGCCCGCGCCGCCAACCCGAACTCTCCGAAACCGTCACCTACGCCCCCGAGCTGGCCGTGCCGACTGCCGACCTCGCGCTGCTCGATGACGACGACGACCTGCCGCTTCCCCTTCCTCGCCAGCTTGACCCGGTCATGCAGCGCACGGCGCGGCTGGCTTCCCTCGACCCCAACGACGGAATCGAGCTATGAGCCACTACCGCCTCAACCTATTCATCCAGCCAGAGCACGCCAAGCGCCTGGACGAGCTGGCCGCCATGAAAGGCGTGTCCAAGTCGTCCATCGTCGCCGCTGCCTTGGCGTCCTGGCTGTCGCCCGATGCCGCCGACCAGCGCGAGGCGGCCATCGCCAAGCGGTTGGATCGCCTGTCGCGCCAAACCGAACGCCTGGAGCGCGACCAGAACATCCAGATCGAGACGCTGGCGCTGTTCATTCGCTACTACCTCACGGTCAGCACGCCAGTCCCCGAGGCACACCAAGAGGCCGCCCGCGCCCAAGGCAAAGCGCGCTTCGAGCAGTTCGTTGAACAGTTGGGCCGGCACCTGCTGCGCGGGCGCAGCCTGGTGCGCGACGTGGTGGAAGAACTGCATCCCGACCCGATGCGGATGGAAGACGCGGCGGCAGCCGCGCAAGCGCAGGAGCGTGCGTCATGAGCGCCGTTCCGCAGTCCATGAGCGCCACGTCGCTCGACCGCCGCTTCCAGATGCTGCGCACGGCGATGGGGCCGCTGATCGCCGCGGCACTCGAAGACCCGGACGTGGTGGAGGTGATGCTGAATCCCGATCGCACCCTCTGGGTGGATCGGCTTTCCAGTGGTCGGGCGCCGATGGGCGTGGAACTGTCCGAAGCGGACGGTGAGCGAATCATCCGCCTCGTGGCAGCCCATGTCGGAGCGGAGGTGCATCGCGGCCAACCGCTGCTGTCGGCCGAGTTGCCGGAAACGGGAGAACGCTTCGAGGGCATCTTGCCGCCTGCCGCGCCGGGGCCAGCCTTCGCGCTGCGCAAGCGCGCCATCGGCGTCATTCCGCTGGAGCGGTACGTCATCGACGGGATGATGACCAGCGCGCAAGCGGGCTTTCTCGTTCGCGCCGTGCGCGAGCGGCAGAACGTCTTGATCGCCGGCGCTACCAGCAGCGGCAAGACGACCCTGGCCAATGCGCTGCTGGCCGAGATTGCCGCCACGGGCGACCGCGTGCTGGTGCTCGAAGACACGGTGGAGCTGCAATGCGCGGCCCGTGACCACGTTCCCCTGCGCACGCGCGCAGGCGTGGTGTCGATGACCGAGCTGGTTCGCTCGTCCATGCGCCTGCGGCCTGATCGCGTCGTCGTTGGCGAAGTGCGCGGCGCCGAGGCGCTGGATCTCATCAAGGTATGGGGCACGGGCCACCCCGGCGGCATCGCCACGATCCATGCCGGCTCCGCGCTCGGCGCGCTGCTGCGCCTGGAGCAACTGATTCTCGAAGTGGCGGTGAATCCGCCCCGTGCGCTGATCGCCGAGGCGGTCAACGTGGTGATCCACATCGCCGGACGCGGGCGCAAGCGCCGCATCGAGAGCATCGCCCGTGTCGTCGGCTTCGACGCAGTGGGCTACCAACTGGCGGACGCGCTGGAAACGCCGTTTCCCGAGCTTCAGCCACTTCCCGATGCCGCACCCGCTGCGGCGACTTCCCCACCCCCTGACTCACTTGGAGAACTGCCATGACGCAGATGACCATTCCTGCTTTCCGTTTTTCTGCAAATCCGGCTTTGCGTCTTGCGCGGCTGCGCTGCCTGGCCCGTCCTGCGGGACAAGGGCTGCTGCTGGCCGCGCTGCTGTTGTTCCTGGCCGGAACCGCGCAGGCCGCCGGTTCCTCGATGCCGTGGGAAGGCCCGCTGCAATCCATCCTCGAATCCATCCAGGGGCCGGTGGCGCGCATCGTGGCCGTCATCATCATCATCGCCACGGGCCTCGCGCTCGCCTTCGGCGATACGTCGGGCGGATTCCGCAAGCTGATCCAGATCGTCTTCGGCCTGTCCATCGCGTTCGCCGCTTCGAGCTTCTTCCTGTCGTTCTTCAGCTTCTCCGGCGGGGCCGTCGTATGAGTGCCCCGGACACCTTCGCCGCCGGCTTCGAGGTGCCGCTGCATCGCTCGCTGACCGAGCCGATTCTGCTGGGCGGTGCGCCGCGCACCGTGGCGATCGCCAACGGCACGCTGGCCGCCGCTGTCGGGCTGGGCCTGCAATTGTGGATACCGGGCGTGGTGCTCTGGATCGTCGGCCATTCGCTGGCGGTCTGGGGCGCGCGCCTTGATCCGCAGTTCATGGCCGTGTTCGCCCGCCACATCAAACACAAGCCGCTGCTGGATGTTTGAGGGGAGGACGCCGCGATGCTGAATCTCGCCGAATACCGCCAGCGCCCGGCCTTGCTGGCCGACTGGCTGCCCTGGGCCGGACTGGTCGCGCCGGGCGTCGTCTTGAACAAGGACGGCAGTTTCCAGCGCACGGCCCGGTTTCGCGGGCCTGACCTCGACAGCGCGACGCAAGGCGAACTGATCGCCACGTCGGCGCGACTGAACAACGCGCTGCGCCGCATGGGATCGGGCTGGGCGCTATTCATCGAAGCCGAGCGCCATGCGGCCGCCGACTATCCGCGCTCGGAGTTTCCCGAGCCGCTTTCGTGGCTGGTGGAGGAAGAACGCCGGGCCGCGTTTGAGGAATCCGGCCATCACTTCGAGAGCGGCTATCACCTGACGCTGGTGTACCTGCCGCCGGAGGAATCCCGTGCTCGTGCAGCCAAGATGCTCTACGAGAACACGCCGACAAATGGCGTGGACTGGCGCGAGCGGCTGCAAGCCTTCGTCGCGGAAACGGATCGCGTCTTTGACCTGCTCGACGGCGTGATGCCGGAAATTGACTGGCTCGATGACGCGCAGACGCTGACCTACCTGCACGCGACCATCTCGACGCGGCGCTACCGCGTCGGCGTGCCCGAAGTGCCGTTCCACATCGACGCGCTGCTCACCGATTCCGCACTGATCGGCGGCCTGGCGCCCATGCTAGGCGATCAGCACCTGCGGCTGGTGTCGGTGCGGGGCTTCCCGACCTCGACCTGGCCGGGGATTCTGGACGACCTCAACCGCCTCGGTTTTGCGTACCGCTGGAGCACGCGCTTTCTCTGCCTCGACAAAGCCGAGGCGGAAAAAGAACTTTCCCGCCTGCGCCGCCAGTGGTTCGCCAAGCGCAAGAACGTCATCGCGCTGCTGCGCGAAACGATCTTCCAGCAGGAAAGCCCGCTGGTCGATACCGACGCCAACAACAAGGCCGCCGATGCCGACGCCGCCTTGCAGGAGTTGGGCAGCGATCAAGTCGCCTTCGGCTATCTGACGGCGACCGTCACCGTCATGGACGAGGACGCCGCCGTCGCAGACGAGAAGCTGCGCATGGTGGAGCGCGTCATCCAGGGTCGGGGCTTCGTCACCATCCCTGAAACGCTCAATGCCGTGGATGCCTGGCTGTCCTCGCTCCCCGGCAATGCTTACGCCAACGTGCGCCAGCCCATCGTCTCGACGCTGAATCTGGCGCACATGATGCCGGTGTCGGCGGTATGGGCCGGGCCGGAGAAGAACGAACACCTCGACGGCCCCCCGCTGATCGTGACACGCACCGACGGCGCCACGCCGTTCCGGCTGGTGACGCACATCGGCGACGTGGGCCATACGCTGGTCGCGGGGCCGACCGGCATGGGCAAGTCGGTCTTGCTCGCCACGCTGGCGATGCAATTTCGCCGCTATCGCGGCTCGCGCATCTTCGCCTTCGACATGGGCCGCTCCATGCGGGCCGCCATCCTCGGCCTGGGCGGCGAACACTACGACCTGGGCACGGATGGCGAAATCGCCTTCCAGCCACTCGCGCGCATCGACCGTGAGGGCTACCGCACCTGGGCCGCCGAATGGATCGAAGGCCGCTTGCTGCACGAAGGCGTGGCGATCGGCCCCGACGAGAAGGCGGCTATCTGGTCGGCGCTGGGAAGTCTCGCCGGTGCGCCGGTGGAGCAGCGCACGATGACGGGACTTTCCGTGCTGCTGCAATCGAACACGCTGCGACAAGCGCTGTCGCCCTATGTGCTGGGTGGCGCCCACGGCAAGCTGCTGGACGCCGACCACGACCGGCTGGGCATGGCCGACGTGCAGTGCTTCGAGATGGAGGAGCTGATGCACAGCAAGGCCGCCGTCATGGCCGTGCTGCATTACCTCTTTGCGCGTTTCGATGAACGCTTCGACGGGGCGCCCACGCTGCTGATCCTTGATGAAGCGTGGCTGTTCCTCGATGACCCGGTGTTTGCCGCGCGTATCCGCCAGTGGCTCAAGACACTGCGCAAGAAGAACGTCAGCGTCATCTTCGCCACGCAGAGCCTCGCCGACATCAAGGATTCGAGCATCGCGCCCGCGATCATCGAGAGCTGCGCGAGTCGGATTTTCTTGCCCAACCCGCAGGCCACCGAGCCGCAGATTCGCACGATCTACGAGGGCTTCGGCCTCAACAGGCGGCAGATCGAGATCGTCGCCACCGCGCAGCCCAAGCGCGACTACTACTACCAATCCCGCCTCGGCAACCGCCTGTTCGAACTCGACCTGGGGCCGGCGGCTCTGGCGTTTGCGGGCGCTTCCACGCCGCAAGACCAGCGCGACATAGACCGCGTGCTGCTGGACGCCGGCGTGCCCGGCTTCGCGGGCGCCTGGCTGCGCCATCGCGGCCTCGATTGGGCGGCCGACCTGCTGCCCTCGTTCCCCGGCCTCGCGCCGGGTTCCCTCGCTGACCAACCTCTGGAGAACCTGCCATGAATAAGCGCCTTATCGCCGCCGCCATCGCGGCCATGCTTTGCACCGCCACCGCCCATGCGCAATGGGTCGTGGTCGATCCCACGAACCTCGTGCAGAACACGCTGACCGCGATCCGCACGTTGCAACAGATCAACAACCAGATCCAGCAGCTTCAGAACGAAGCGCAGATGTTGATGAACCAGGCGCGCAACCTCGCCAGCCTGCCGTCCAGCGTGGTGAACCAGTTGCGCGCCAATTTGGCGACGACCGAGCGGCTAATCGCCCAGGCGCGCGGCCTGGCCTACGACGTGACGAATCTGGATCGGGAGTTCGCGCGCCTGTATCCCGAGCAGTACGCCGCCACCGTCAGCGGCGACCAGATGTACCGCGACGCGCAGGAGCGTTGGAGGAACACGCTCCACGGCTTGCAGACCACCATGCAGATGCAAGCGCAGGTATCGCAGAACCTGGGCGAAGACGAAAGCGTGCTGGCCGACCTCGTGGGCAAGAGCCAGTCGGCCGAAGGCGCGTTGCAGGCGATGCAGGCCATGAACCAGTTGCTGGCTTTGCAGGCCAAGCAGTCGATCCAGTCGCAGCGGCTCCAGATCACGCAAGACCGGGCCGCCTCGCTGGAGCTGGCGCGGCAGGCGGCGGCCACCGAACGCGCCCGCGAGGTGCGGCGGCGCTTCCTGGGTGAAGGCACGCCGTACACGCCGCAGCGCGTGGACTTCTACGGCAACTGACGGAGGCCGCCATGCGATGCGTCCTCGCCCTGTCGGTTTCGCTGCTTGTGGCGCTGCTGGCCGCTTGCAGCGAGCAGCCGACCGACAACCTTGCCGATGCCCTGACCGCCGATCCCGTGCGGCTCAAGGCATTGCGCGCGCAATGCGCGGCCGACCGGCAGGCCACGGGCGAGGACGCTTGCCGCGCCGCCGCCGAAGCCTTCCGGCGGCGCTTCTTCTCCGGCCAGGCCGGGCCGGATGAGTACCAGACGCTGGCCGACCTGCCGCCGATCCCGCCAAGTTTCGATGCACCGGCCGAATCGGACGACGGCAGCGAATCGCCGGCCGCATCCGATCAAGAGGACGCGCCATGAATGACGTGACCATCATCGACCGCTTCCTCAGTATCTTCGCCGCCTACATCGACTCGGGTTTCGGGCTGTTGCAGGGCGAAGTGGCCTTCCTCACCGCAACGCTGATCGTCATCGACATGACGATCGCCGGACTGTATTGGGCGATGAGCCACGCCACCGGCCAGGGCGAGGACGTCATCGCCAAGCTGCTGCGCAAGGTGCTCTACGTCGGTGCCTTCGCCTACATCATCGGCAACTTCAACTGGCTGGCCGGCATCGTGTTCCGCTCCTTCGCCGGGCTGGGCATCACCGCCACCGGCTCGGCCATCACGATGGAGAACTTCTTGCAGCCGGGCCGGCTGGCGAAAACCGGCATCGACGCAGGAGCGCCGATTCTGGAGCAAGTCGGCGAGATGGCCGGCTTCCCCGAGGTGTTCGTCAATCTTGACGCCATCACGGTGATGTTCCTCGCCTGGCTGATTGTGGTCTTGAGCTTCTTCGTGCTGGCGATCCAGCTATTCATCACGTTGATCGAGTTCAAGCTGACCACGCTCGCAGGCTTCGTGCTGGTGCCTTTCGCGCTCTGGAATAAGACGAGCTTCTTGGCGGAAAAGGTGCTTGGCAACGTGGTGTCGTCTGGCGTCAAGGTCTTGGTGCTGGCTGTCATCGTCGGCATCGGTTCGGGCGTGTTCGCGGAGTTCCAAGTCCATCCCGCCGAGCCTTCCATCGACCATGCGCTGGTCATCATGCTGGCCTCGCTCACCTTGCTGGCGCTCGGGATCTTCGGCCCCGGTATCGCCACGGGCCTGGTGTCCGGTGCGCCGCAACTCGGCGCGGGCGCGATGGCCGGGGCCGCTGTCGGCGCCGCCGGCACGGCCGTTGCCGTCGGCGCTGCCGCGACGGGCGTAGGCGGCGCCGTCATGGCCGGGGCGCGCATGGCGCCTGCCGCCGCCAAGCTCGCTGGCAGCGGCGCGCGTGCTGCCGCCTCGACGGCCAGCAGCGCACGCTCGGCGTTTCAGGCCGGTTCCGCCGCCGCAGGCGGTGGCGCGAAGGGCGCGATGGCCGGCTTGGGCAACGTCGCCAAGACCGGCGCGCAGTCCGCCGGGCGCGGCATCGCATCCCGTGCTTCCGCTGCTGGGCAACGCATGGCAGCTCCCTTCCGCTCTGGTTGGAACGGCCAGGCGGCTGACGGCGACTCGGCAGCCGGAGCATCCGGCCAGGCCGCCGCAGGCGAGGCCACGTCCGGCGCAGCCAATACACAGCCCGCTTGGGCCAAGCGGCTGCATCGCCGCCAGCAACTCACCCATGCCGCGACCACCACCGCCCATGCGCTGCGCGGCGGCGACGGCGGCGGCTCCGGCCAGGGGCCGAGCCTGCGCGATTCCGATTCATAAGGAGAACTGACAATGCGATTCAAGAAACCGCAGGTGCGCTATGCCGACACGCCGCAGCCTGCCACGCCGTACCAAGCTGCCGGCCAGGTATGGGACGAGCGTATCGGCTCGCCGCGCGTGCAGGCGAAGAACTGGCGGCTGATGGCCTTCGGTTGCCTGACACTCGCGCTGCTGATGGCTGGCGGCCTGGTGTGGCGCTCGGCGCAGTCCATCGTGACGCCCTACGTGGTGGAGGTGGACAGCGCGGGCCAGGTGCGCGCCGTCGGCGAAGCCGCCACGCCTTACCGGCCCAACGATGCGCAGACCGCGCACCACATTGCGCGCTTCGTGACGCTGGTGCGCTCGCTGTCCATCGACCCCATCGTCGTCCGCCAAAACTGGCTGGACGCCTACGACTATACGACCGACAAGGGCGCAGCCGTGCTCAACGACTACGCGCGGGTCAACGACCCATTCGCACGCATCGGCAGGGAGTCGGTGACAGTGCAGATCGCCAGCGTCGTGCGCGCCAGCGACACGTCTTTCAACGTGCGCTGGACGGAACGCCGCTACGTCAACGGCGCCGCGGCTGGCCTAGAGCGGTGGACGGCCGTGGTGTCCATCGTGCTCCAGCCGCCGCGCACCGAAGAACGCCTGCGCAAGAACCCCCTGGGCATCTACGTCAACGGCTTGTCGTGGAGCCGAGAACTGGATTCTTCCGAAGGAGCCAAGCCATGAACCTGTCTTTCCGTATTTACGTTTCCGTGCTGATGCTTGCGGCCCTGGCGGGCTGCGCCACGCAGGGCAAACCGCCGCCGGTGATTTCGCTCGATGAGCCGGTGCAGGCTCAGCCGCTGCCCGAGCCGCCCGCGCCGGTGGAGGTGGTGGCCGTACCCGAGGTGTTGCCGATGCCGGCGCAGTTGAAGCCAGCGCCCGAAGCAGAAGACGCCAAACCCACGCCGGAACCGGCCGACGAGAAGGTGCGCGTCTCGCGCGCCAATGCCGAGGCCCGCGTCGCACCCACGCGCGAGGGCTACGTCAACGCGATTCAAGTCTGGCCCTTCACCGATGGCGCGCTGTATCAGGTCTATGCCGCCGTGGGTCGCGTGACCGTGATTTCGCTCCAGCCGGGCGAAGAACTGGTGACGGTAGCCGCCGGCGATACCGTGCGCTGGATCGTGGGTGACACGTCCAGCGGCAGCGGCGCCGAGTTGCGCGTGAACGTGCTGGTCAAGCCGATTCGCTCGAGCCTCAAGACCAACCTCGTCATCACTACCAGCCGCCGCACCTATTTGCTTGAGCTGACCTCGACGGAAAAGACGTGGATGGCGTCGGCGTCATGGGAGTACCCGCGCGACCGGATGCTGGCATTGCAGCGCCAGGCGCAGGCGGCCAGTGCCGCCGCCCCGGTCGATACCGGACTGTCGCTGGAGAAGCTGCGGTTCCGCTACGCGATCAGCGGCAGCAATCCGCCGTGGAAGCCGCTGCGCGCCTTCGATGACGGCGAGAAGGTCTATATCCAGTTTCCGCCGGGCATCGCGCAAGGCGAGCTGCCACCGCTGTTCGTCATCGGCGCGCAGGGCGATGGACAACTGGTGAACTACCGCTTCCGCTCGCCGTACTACATCGTGGATCGGCTGTTCGGCGCGGCCGAACTGCGCCTGGGCAGTGACAAGGGCGACGTGGTGCGAATCGAGCGCACGGACGGCGTTGCGCGGAGGAACTGACCATGAGCCAAGACGACGCCCCTGACCTTGCCACGCCGCAGGCGGGCAAGGTAGCGCCCGAGGCGGTGGCGCTGCGCGCCCAGCCGCGCCCGGTCACGCGCCTGAATCGGCGCACGCTGGCCATCCTTGCCGGCGGCCTGTCGGTCGCCGTGTTCGGGGCCACGATCTGGTCATTGCAGCCGCAGCGGCGCGGAGCCAGCGAGCAGGCCGAGCTTTACAACGTCGATCGCGTGTCGAAGTCCGAAGGGCTGGACGCGCTGCCAACCGATTACTCGAAGCTGCCGGCCTTGCCGCCCGCCGCACCCGAACTGGGGCCGCCACTACCGGGCGATCTTGGCCCGGCCATCGTGAACTCGCAGCAGCCGGTGACACCGGCCTATACGCCTCCGGGTCACGATCCCGAGGATGCCTTGCGCAAGGAAGCTGATGCGGCGGCGGCTTCGTCGGTGTTCTTCCGCTCGGGCGGCCAAGGCCAGGCCGCCGCCACGGTGGCGCAGGCGGCGCCGGGGGTGCCTGGCGCTGCCAGCGCGCTCGCGGCCTTCGACCCACTCGCTGCCGGGCCGGCCTCTGTGGCTGCACAGCCAGCCGATCCGACCGCCGTGCAGAACCGGCAAGACCAGAAAGAGGCATTCCTGAAAGGCGGCTCTACGGAAACCCGCAATTCCGGCAACCTGGCGCTGCCGGCATCGCCTTATCAGGTGATGGCGAGCACGGTGATCGCCGGCGCGCTGGTGACAGGTATCAAGTCGGACTTGCCGGGCGACGTGATCGCCACGGTGACAGAGCCGGTCTATGACACGGCCACGGGCAAGTTCCTGCTGATCCCGCAGGGATCGCGCATCCTCGGGCGCTACAACAGCCAGGTCAGCTACGGGCAGAGCCGCGTGCAGGTGGTGTGGAACCGGATCATCCTGCCCGATACGTCCTCGCTGACGCTCGACAACCTCGTGGGCACCGACCCGGCCGGCTACGCCGGCCTGGAAGACGACGTGGACTGGCATTGGGATCGCATCGTCGCCGGTGCTGTGCTGACGACGCTGCTGGGCGTTGGCGCCGAGCTGGCCGCGCCGGAGAACCGCCAGGACGGCAACCGCATCGTCATCGCCGGACGCGACAGCGCACAGGACAGCATCAATCAGGTCGGCCAGGAGATGACCCGGCGCAACATGAACATCCAACCCACGCTGACCAGCCGGCCCGGCCTGCCGGTGCGGATCATCGTCAACCGGGATCTTGTGCTGCGGCCGTACCAGCCGCTGTTCTTCAACCGGGGGGCTTCGCAATGAGCACGACCAAGAAGCTGCGGCTCGGGCCGCTGCCCAAGACCGAAAGCGTCAAGCTGACCTTCGCCTGTCCGGCCAGCCTGAAAGCCGACCTCGATCGCTACGCCGCGCTGCACGCGCAGGCGTATGGCGAGGCGGTAGATGCCATGACGCTGATCCCGCACATGCTGGAAGCCTTCATGGCGGGAGACAGGGGATTCAGGAAGGGCACGGCCACGCGGAGCGCGCCATCGAAGCCGGCATGATGGTGTCGTACATCGCCCGCCGCATCCATCGAACGCGCAGCCCCAAGGCTGCGCGTTCTTCGTTCTGGATGCCGCCAAGCCTCTTGGGCTATGATGATGCGGCAGGCCCGCCGTTCCTCGGCAATCAAGCACGACACAGTGCGATGCGGCTTCCCCTCCCGACGCTCTTATGTGGCTCCTAGCCCACGAAGCCGCAGTGCTGCAAAGCGGCCCCGAAAAGAGCTAACCTACTGCCCCACATACGGTTTCAAGCCCTTCGTGATTTACACGAAAGACTTGACACCGGCACTTTTTTGGCGTTCCGCGAAAATTCCGGGGAGTATCTGTGACGAAAATCATGTCCAACTCAAATGCGGGCTTGGATTAATACCGGACCCGCCAATAATGGAGCTTAATTGGCGTCAGGGCGTTGACAGCAAGGCACAGCTGGGCTTTCTTTCTTCAGCTGGCTGTCGGGTCGAACAGCCCGGAGCAGGTGTCCGCGGGAGATTAGGAATGCGTACCGACGCAAAAGTAGTGCATCTCAGCAAGGCCGCCCCCGAGCACAGGCCGGCAATGCCGGCGGGGCGGTTGCCGGTCGCCCTGATCAGCGTGCGCGACAAGGCTGCGCAGCAGCTCAAGCAGGCTCTGCAGGCGCTGTTCGACAACGCCGACGACGCCCTCTTCGACATGGCCGATCGGGCCGGCAGCAACAGCGACCAGAACGCCTTCTTCGAAGCCATGCGTGACCTGCGCATGAAGCGCCGCAGCATCGAGCGCAGCTTCCTGCAGCGGGTCTTCGAATCCTTCTCCTCGCTCAATCAGTACGAGATCGGCCGCCCCGCCGAACCCGACGTCTCCTTCGACAGCCTGGCCCTGGTGCAGAACGACGAACTCGAGGAGTCGGTGGCCGTCGACACCATGGTCGCCAAGGTGATGAGCCGCGACGCGCTCGCCCTCACCCACCTGACTACGCGCCTGAACACCCTGGTCAGCAAGAAGCTCGACGACCGGAACAACCCGCTCGGCCCGCTCACGCTGTGCGACTGCTTCCTGCAGGCCTGCTCCGAGCTGGTGATGGATATCCGCGTCAAGCTGATCATCCTCAAGATGTTCGACAAGTACGTGCTGACCAACCTCGACCAGCTCTACGCCGAGGCCAATCACACGCTGATCGCCGCCGGCGTGCTGCCGGAGCTGCGCTCCATTGCGCCGCGCGCGCGCCAGGAACGCCCTGCCGCCTCCGCCGCCGGCCTGGGAGCCGGCAGCTACGCCGACACCCAGGCTGGCGACGCCGACATGCAGGAAGTCTTCGGCGCATTGCAGAGCCTGCTCGCCGAAGTCCGCGACAGCTCCCTGCGCGCCATGCCGCGCCCGAGCGATGCCGTACCGATTTCCAGCAACGACCTGATGCGCCTGCTGTCGCACATGCAGACCCGCCTGCCGGCAACCGCCGAACACCTCGAAGTGCGCGACCAGCTCGACGAGCTGCTGCGTCGCGCCAGCGTCAAGAGCGGCAAGCACCGGGTCGTCGGCGAGATCGACGAGGACGTGATCAACCTCGTCTCCATGCTGTTCGAATTCATCCTCGACGACCGCACGCTGCCCGACTCGCTCAAGGCCCTGATCGCGCGCCTGCAGATTCCGATCCTCAAGGTCGCGGTGCTCGACAAGACCTTTTTCTCCCGGGGCAACCACCCGGCCCGCCGCCTGCTGAACGAAATCGCTTCCGCCGCGATGGGCTGGGGCGACCAGGACGATGCCCGGCGCGACAGCCTCTACCAGAAGATCGAGCAGGTGGTCAGCCGCCTGCTGAACGACTTCACCGACGACCCGGCGATCTTCTCCGAACTGCTGGCCGACTTCCTCGCCTACAGCGGCGACGAGCGTCGCCGCAGTGAACTGCTCGAGCAGCGCACCCGCGATGCCGAGGAAGGCCGCGCCAAGGCCGAAGCCGCCCGCCAGGACGTCGAGCGCGCGCTCAACCAGCGCCTGCTCGGCCAGACCCTGCCGGAGGTGGTGGTGCGCCTGCTCCAGGAAGCCTGGAGCAAGGTCCTGCTGCTGACATGCCTGAAGCACGGCACCCAGTCCGAGGAATGGCAGTCGGCGCTCGACACCATGGACCTGCTGATCTGGAGCGTGGCGCCGCACGAGGAATCGGCCGAGCGCCAGCGCCTGCTGGAGGAAGTCCCCGGGCTGCTGAAGTCGTTGCGCGACGGGCTGAGCAGCGCCGCCTTCGATCCGTTCTCCACCAGCGATTTCTTCAACCAGCTGGAGCTGCTGCACGTCCAGGCGCTCAATCCGGTCCCCGCCATCGAGCCGGCTCCGGAACAACCCGCCGCGGCGGACGGCGAAGCGCAAGCGCAGGCCCCGGCCGGGGTCTTCGTCGGCCCGCCGGCGCCGGCCATGGTCGAGGTAGTGGAGGAAATCGTCCTGCTCGCGCCCGGCGAGACCCGTGCCGCGGAGCCGGAAATCCAGCTGCCGGACGACGACGAAGCCATGCTCCAGGTCGACAGCCTGCGCGTGGGCAGCTGGGTGGAGTTCCAGGAAGACGAGGAACACAAACTGCGCTGCAAGCTCGCCGCGATCATCAAGCCGACCGGCAAGTACATCTTCGTCAACCGCACCGGCATGAAGGTTCTGGAAAAGACCCGCACGGGCCTGGCGATCGAGTTCCGCCGCGGTGCCGTGCGCCTGCTCGACGACGCCCTGCTGTTCGACCGCGCGCTGGAGTCGGTGATCGGCAACCTGCGCCGTCTGAAGAACGCCTGACCGTCTGGCCCCGACGGCGTGCCCCACGGCCTTGTGGGCCGCCTTCTCCCGGGGAGAGGGCTGGAGGCTGGAGGCTGGAGGCTGGAGGCTGGAGGCTGGAGGCTGGAGGCTGGAGGCTGGAGGCTGGAGGCTGGAGGCTGGAGGCTGGAGGCT
>NZ_KE384409.1:91055-294788 GCF_000425625.1 Stutzerimonas azotifigens DSM 17556 | reverse complement strand
GCTTCGACGTACAGCTGTAGGAGCAGGCTCTGCCTGCGACCACCTGGCACGCGCTCGCGGCCCGCGCAGACCAGCGACCACGCGCCGACCTGGGTCAGGCTGGAGATCGATTGACAGGCTTCGGCCTCGACGCCGGGTCGTTCACGGTCGAGACCGCTCCACAGGAGTTCCGGTGCCGGCCTCCCTCATCCGGCCCTGGCGGGCCACCTTCTCCCGGGTGGAGAAGGGAAAGCGCGCGTCTTTGGCTTCGACGTACAGCTGTAGGAGCAGGCTCTGCCTGCGACCACCTGGCACGCGCTCGCGGCCCGCGCAGACCAGCCCCCTCTCCCCAGCGGGGAGAGGGCGGGGGGTGAGGGGACGTGCACCGGCCCTCAGGCCACTCCCGCACGCCTCCGCAATTCAGCCAGGCAACGGTCGGCTTCCTCGCGGGCATGGTCGCGCGCCCGTGCCGCCTGCTCCCGTTCGGTGGCCTCGTCCAACGCCTTCAGGTCGGCCTCCACGCCGATCAGCGCGGCGCCGATGCCGGCGTGGATCAGCAGGGCCCCGGCCAGTGTGTCGCTCTGCAGTTCCGTCGTCGTTTCCGGCCAGGCGGCCAGGGCCAGGCCGAGTGCCTCCAGCCCTTCGTGCGCGGTGGCCAGGGGAACGGCGCAGGTCCGGCGAGTGGCATGGCGCAGCTCGCCCGTGAGGGCGTCCCCCGAGGCCCGTTCGCGGCGTGCCTGCAGGTACTCGGCGAAGGCCTGCGCATCGTCGTCCGCCAGTTGCGCCAGGCGGTCCTGCAGCGCTGCGGCCCGTTCGAGCAGGGCCGTCCGTTCCGGCGTCTCCTGGTGCGCCCGGGCCAGGTGCAGGCCCTTGGTCACCAGGGCCAGCCCCGTGGCCAGGGTCAGCGCTGCCGCCGGCCCGCAGCCCGGCGCCGCGCCCCCGGTGCCGGTGCGCTCCAGATAGGCCTGCAGGCTCAGCTGCCAGAGGTGCGCGGGCTCGCTCATCAAGACCTTCCATCGGATGGGGAAAAGGCCCCTGCTAGATAGGAATCCGTACAACCCGCGTGGTTCAAGGGCTGTCGGGCTTCGATAGAGAAAATCTTTCGTAGTGATAGATATTCATGCCGGAACGGGCTGGCGGGCGTCCTTCTCCATCTTCTGAGCGCCATTCGGGAGTGCTCGGCCGGGCCAGTCGGCTCGGTCTGGTCCAAAGGAGTCAAGGAGTTACGAATAGGGACTGAGAATTTTCTGAACAGGAGAACATCATGTTCGTCCATAACAAACGACTTCAGTACACCGTGAGGGTGTCGGCGCCCAATCCGGGGCTGGCCAACCTGATGCTGGAACAGTTCGGCGGGCCGCAAGGCGAGCTGGCGGCGGCCATGCGCTACTTCACCCAGGCCTTGGCCGAGGACGACCCAGGCCGCAAGGACATGCTGATGGACATCGCCACCGAGGAACTGAGCCACCTTGAGGTGATCGGCTCGATCGTCGGCATGCTCAACAAGGGGGCCAAGGGCCAGATGGCCGAGGGCGTCGAGGCGGAGGCCGAGCTGTACCGCTCGCTGACCGGCGCCGGCAACGACTCGCACGTCACCCAGGTGCTCTACGGCGGCGGCACCCCGCTGACCAACTCCGGCGGCGTGCCCTGGAGCGCGGCCTACATCGACACCATCGGCGAGCCGACCGCCGACCTGCGCTCGAACATCGCCGCCGAGGCGCGCGCGAAGATCGTCTACGAGCGGCTGATCAACATCACCGACGACCCAGGCATCAAGGACGCGCTGAAATTCCTGATGACCCGCGAGATTGCTCACCAGAAGTCGTTCGAGAAGGCGCTGCACTCGCTGCAGCCGAACTTCCCGCAGGGCAAGCTGCCGCCGGTGCCGGAGTTCACCAACGTGTACTTCAGCATGTCCCAGGGCGAAGGGGACATGCGCGGTCCGTGGAACGAGGGGCCCGAGTGGGAGTACGTGGAGAACCCGCAGCCGGCGGTTGACGGCGGCGACGGCATGCCGAGCGTGAAGCTCGCCACCGGCGAGAAGAAGGTCGTCGAGCAGATGGCCAAGCGCACCAAGTCGGATCCTTCCATCGATCCGATCACCGGTGCCGACCTTGGCTCGGGCAAGGCCGTGGGAGGCAAGAAGAAGGCCTGACCGGCGCCCGGCGGGTGTAGAGCAAAGGCCATGGAGTACGCTCCATGGCCTTTTTCGTTTCGCCGGTCGATCGGCATGCGGACCTGAACTCGTTTCCAGCGCCCGGGTCGGTTCTAACAGGCTCGCCCGTTACGCCTTTCGACCGTTCCGGTGCCGGCGACGGGCGGCCGCCGGTGGCCTGGCCCGTTGCGCAGGCCGAGGGAAGCGCTGACCACTCAGGTGACCAATGACCGAACAGACCGCCGTGATCACCGGAGGCACCGCCGGCGTCGGCCGGGCGACCGCCGTCGCCTTCGCCCGTGCGGGCTACCGGGTGGCCGTGCTGGCGCGAGGCGAACAGGGCCTGGCCGATACCCGCGCCGAGCTCGAGGGCCTGGGCGCCAGGGTGCTGGCGATCCAGACCGACATGGCCGATGCCGAGGCGGTGGACCGCGCCGTCGAGCGCATCGAGCGCGAGCTGGGGCCGATCGGGGTGTGGGTCAACAACGCCATGGTCACCCTGTTCGGGCCGATCGCCACGCTCGAGGCGAAGGACATCGGCCAGGTCACCAACGTCACCTACATGGGCGTCGTGCACGGCACCCTGGCGGCCCTGCGCTACATGCGCCAGCGCGACCGCGGCACCATCGTGCAGGTCGGCTCGGCGCTGAGCTACCGGGCGATTCCCCTGCAGGCGGCCTATTGCGGCGCCAAGTTCGCCATCCGCGGCTTCACCGATTCGCTGCGCTGCGAGCTGATCCACGACCGGAGCAGGGTGCGGGTGACCATGGTCCAGCTGCCGGCGCACAACACGCCGCAGTTCGACTGGGCGCGCAACACCGTCGGCAAGCGCCCGCAGCCGGTGCCGCCGATCCATACGCCGGAGGTGGCCGCGCGGGCCATTCTGCGCGCGGCGGGCGAGGCGCCGCGCGAGCTGTGGCTGGGCAAGGCGGCGTTCCAGGCGATCCTCGGCAACATGGTCCTGCCCGGCGTGCTCGACCGAATGATGGCCAGGCAGGCCTGGGACGGCCAGCTCACCGCCGAGGACGAGCGGCCGGGCCGCCCGGACAACCTCTACCACCCGGTCGAGGGGCTGGCGCGCGCCGAGGGCCGCTTCGGCGAGCGCGCCGCAGGCAAGGCCACCGGAATGGGTTCGGCGACGGTGGGCAAGCTGCTGGCCGGAGCGGCCGCGCTGGCGGCGCTGGTGGTGGGAACGCTGATCGCGGTCCTGGCCGGCTGAAGGCTGCGACTGCCGGCAGGCGATGTGCGGTGGCGAATCTCCCGGCCGCGTGCGTTCAAACGCAAAGGCCGGTCGCGCCGCGGCCGAAATCCCACACTCCAATCCGCAGGAGGGACGCATGAACACCGCATTCATCGGCCTGGATTACATCGTCGACATCACCCATCCCGACGGCAAGATGGCCGCGGCGGCCGAGCAGGTCGCGCAGCGCGGGGTGATCGCCAACGCCAACCGTGCACTGGACATCGCCAAGCGCAAGGGCTGGCTTTCGGTTCTGGTCAAGGTCGGTTTCGCCAGGGGCTATGCCAACCAGCCGAAGCGCTCCAAGCTGTTCGGCCAGGCGCACGAGAAGGGCGTGCTGGAGATGGGCAGCCCGGGCATGGAATTCCACCCGGAGCTGGACGCCGGAAAGGCCGACCTGGTGGTGATCAAGCCGCGGGTCAACGCCTTCTACTGCACCGAGCTGGACGCCGCGCTGCGGGCCCGCGAGATCGAGCGCGTGGTGATCGCCGGGGTCAGTTCGGCGATGGCGGTGCAGAGCGCCGTGCGCGACGCGCATGACCGCGACTACCAGGTGCTGATCCTCGAATCGGCCTGCGCGGCCGCCACCGATGAGGACCACCAGGACTCCATGCGCCTGCTCGGCATGCTCGCCGACACGGTCACGCTCGAGGAATTGGAGGCGCTGTAGCGCGGCCTGGACCGCTGCATCTGCGCGACCGCCACATCGCGGCGCATCCGACTTTGCATAGAGGGAGCCTGCATGAACGACACGACAAAGACCGCCATTGTCACCGGCGGCTCGCGCGGCATCGGCCGGGCCATCGCCCTGCGCCTGGCCGCCGACGGCTTCGCCGTGGTGATCAACTATGCCGGCAACCGCGCGGCCGCCGAGGAGGTGCTGGCGATGATCGGCGACGCGGGCGGTCGCGCCCTCGCGGTGCAGGGGGACGTCGCCGAGCCGGACGACATGACCCGCCTGTTCGCGCAGGCCAGGGACGCCTTCGGCCGCATCGACGTGGTGGTGAACAACGCCGGCAGCATGCCCTACCTGAAGATGGCCGACCTGGACATGGCAGGCTTCGACGCGGTGATTCGCACCAACCTGCGCGGTGCCTTCGTGGTGCTCGGGCTGGCCGCCCGGCACGTGGCGGCGGGCGGGCGCATTGTCGCCCTGTCCACCAGCGTGATCGCCAAGGCGTTCCCCAGCTACGGGCCCTACATCGCCTCCAAGGCCGGCGTGGAAGGGCTGGTGCACGTGCTCGCCAACGAGCTGCGCGGCCGCGACATCACCGTCAACGCCGTGGCGCCGGGGCCGGTGCCGACCGAGCTCTTCCTGCACGGCAAGAGCGAGGCGCAGATCGAGCAGATCCGCCAGCAGGCGCCGCTGCAGCGGCTGGGCACGCCGGAGGAGATCGCCGCCGTGGTGGCCTTCCTCGCCGGCCCGGACGGGGGTTGGGTCAACAGCCAGGTGATCCGCGCCAATGGCGGGTTCGCGTAAAGGCTCGCGCAGTGCAACGGCAATCTCCCTCACCCCAGCCCTCTCCCGGAGGGAGAGGGAGCGGTCACGCGTAGGCTCAGGGCCCCGCGCCGGCTCCCCCCTTCTCCGAAGGGCGAGGGGGCGGGCAATGCCGTGAGCGTGAGGCCCCGCGCCGGCTGGTCCCCCTCTCCCCACGGCAGAGGGGCCAGGGGTGAGGGAGCGTTTGCCGGCTGCTTTCCCTGCACAAAGAGCCTCGGGCAACCCGACATGCGGTCGACTGCCTCCGAACGAAAGCGGTACACAGGTTCTCAATTGCGGTTTATAAACGTGCTTGGTGAAACCCTGTTTCGCAAAGTAGGGCATTGGCAACGTCGGACGCCTTCGCCTATACCCGAAAGGGTGCAGTCAGCCCGAGGTCGCAGTGAACCGCGACGGCCTGGCCGGCCGCGTTTCGCCCGCTTCATCCAGACAATAACGCTTCGGCGGTGCCGCTTCGCCGAGGCCTGACAAGAAAAGGACGGCAGCATGTTCGAGCGTCATTACTCGGTCTGGCCCGAGAAGGTGCCAAAATTCCTCTATCTCCCGCAGACCAGCGTCTATCACAACCTGGCCGTTTCGGCGCTGCGCTATCCGCAGCGAGTGGCCATCCATTACTACGACTCGCCCATCACCTACGCCGAGCTGGATCGCCAGGTCACGGCCATGGCCGGCTACCTGCAGCACCTCGGCGTGCAGGCCGGCGATCGGGTGCTGCTGTACATGCAGAACAGCCCACAGTTCATCATCGGCTTCTACGCCATCCTGCGGGCCAACGCGGTGGTGGTGCCGGTGAACCCGATGAACCGAACCGCAGAGCTGGAATACCTGATCGGCGATACCGGCGCGGTGGCCGCGCTTTGCGCCCAGGAACTGTTCGAGTGCATCGAGCCGCACGTCGGCCGGACCGCCCTCAAGCACGCCGTGGTGACCGCCTATTCCGAGTACCTGAGCCAGCCCACCGGCTTGCCGCTGCCGGAGGCCGTCGCCGCGCCGTTGCAGCCGCTCACCGGCATCGGGCTGCACACCTGGGCACAGGCGCTCGCCGCCGGCCACCAGCCCGGCCCGGTCACCGCCGGCCCGGAAGACCTCTGCGTGATCCCCTACAGCTCGGGCACCACCGGCAACCCGAAGGGCTGCATGCACACCCATCGTTCGGTGATGGCCACCGCCGTCTACACGCCGGTGTGGAACAGCGAACAGGCCAGCCAGGTGCAGCTGATCTGCCTGCCGATGTACCACGTGACCGGCATGCAGTCGTGCCTGAACAGCTGCATCTACGTCGGCGGCACCGCGGTGCTGATGACCCGCTGGGACCGCCGCGTCGCCCTCGAGCTGATCCAGCGCTATCAGGTGACCTCCTGGCGCAACATTTCGACCATGGTGGTCGACCTGCTCTCCGCCCCGGAACTCGACCGCTACGACCTCGGCAGCCTGCAGGGCATCGGCGGCGGCGGGGCGGCCATGCCGGCGGCGATCGCGGCCAAGCTGGAGCAGACCTCCGGGCTCAAGTACCACGAGGGCTACGGCCTCAGCGAGACCATGGCGGCCACCCACATCAACCCGCCGCAGGCGCCCAAGGCGCAGTGCCTGGGCATCCCGATCACCGGGGTGGATTCGCGAGTGATCGACCCGGACACCGGCCGCGAGCTGGGGCCGAAGGAGACTGGCGAGATCGTCATGAACGGCGCGCAGGTGTTCCGCGGCTACTGGAACCGCCCGGACGCTACCGCCGAAGCCTTCATCGAGCTGGAAGGCAAGCGCTTCTTCCGCTCCGGCGACCTCGGCTACTACGACGAGGAGGGCTATTTCTTCCTGGTCGACCGGGTCAAGCGGATGATCAACGCCTCGGGCCTGAAGGTCTGGCCGGCCGAGGTAGAGTCCATGATGTACGCCATGCCGGCGGTCCACGAGGTGTGCATCATCTCCTCGCCGGACGAACGCCGCGGCGAGACGGTCAAGGCCGTGGTGGTGCGCAAGCCGGGCTTCGAGCAGACCACTGCCGAGGACGTGATGCAGTGGTGCCAGGGCCAGATGGCCGCCTACAAGTGCCCGAAGCTGGTCGAGTTCGTCGACGCCATCCCCAAGTCGCCCACCGGCAAGCTCATGTGGCGGCTGCTGCAGGAGCAGGAGCGCGAGCGGGCGAACACCCGCGGCGCGGCCTGACGCCCCTCGCGCAGGGCGTCCCCGCCGGGGCGCCCTGCGCCTGCTCGATCTCCCCCGTCAACGCTTCGCTGAGCAGCAGGGGCACGGCAGCGGCTTGAGGGCGGTGCTGGCAGGCGGGCGGGGCAGGGACAGGCTGGACTTCCGGTGAGGAACGAGCGCAAATGGTCGGACTGGTCCGCCTCGTGCCAGGCCCCCGGCCTAAACGGCGCGAGAAATGCTCCGGCACGGCGCCGGCAGTAACGGACCGTCCGCCGCGCACCGGCACCCCTCCGACTGCATCGACAAGGCGACTCCATGCGTACTCGCTTGACCATCGTGGCGCTGCTCGCGCTGCTGCACCTGTTCGTGGCCATCACGCTCGTCCCCGACCTGCCGCTGAACGCCTTCGGCCGCTGGCTGGCATGGCTCTATCTGGCCGCCTCCACCGTGCTGATGCCGCTCGGCGTGCGCCCGCCGGGCGGGCGGCGCTGGCTGGCCTGGACCGGGCTGCTGGCGATGGGGGTGTTTTCCAGCCTGGTGGTGCTGTCGCTACTGCGGGCCTGGGCGCTGGCGGTGCTGTGGCTGTTCGGCCACGACTCGCCGGCGCTGACGCAGGGTTCGGCCCTCGCCGTGGTGGTGGCGGTGGCCGTGCTCACGCTCTACGGCCTGGTCAATGCACGGCGGGTGCCGCGGGTGGTCGAGCGCGAGATCGCCTTGCCCGGCCTGCCGGCCGGGCTGCAGGGCTTCAGCATCGTCCAGCTGAGCGACCTGCACATCGGCCCGACCATCCGCCGCGGCTTCCTGCAGGCGGTGGTGGACCGGGTCAACCGGCTGCAGCCGGACCTGATCGCGATCACCGGCGACCTGGTGGACGGCAGCGTCGAGGCGCTGCGCGAGCAGATCGCCCCGCTCGCGGAACTGGAGGCGCGCCACGGCACCTTCGTGGTCACCGGCAACCACGAGTACTACGCCGGCGCCGGGCCCTGGGTCATGGAACTGGCGCGGCTCGGCCTGCCGGTGCTGCTCAACGAGCACGTGCGCCTGCGCCACGAGGGCGCCGATCTGGTGGTGGCCGGGGTCACCGACCATTCGGCCCATCATTTCGAGCCGACGCATCGCAGCGACCCGGCGGCGGCGCTGATGGGCGCGCCGCTGGGGGCGCCGAAGATCCTCCTGGCCCACCAGCCGGTCTCCGCCCTGGCGGCGCTCGACCTGGGCTACGACCTGCAACTGTCCGGGCACACCCACGGCGGGCAGTTCTGGCCGTGGATGCACCTGGTGCGCTGGCAGCAGCCGTGGGTCGCCGGGCTGCAGCGTGCGGGCAACCTGCAGGTCTACATCAGCCGCGGCACCGGCTACTGGGGCCCGCCGCTGCGCTACGGCGCGCCGTCGGAAATCACCCGTATTCGGCTGGTGCGCGAAGGCTGAGGGGCTGGTCCGGCATTGGGTCGGCAGGCGGTTGCAGGCCCCGTTCGCGGCCTTTTCCCTTCTCCCTCCGGGAGAAGGTGGCCCGCAGGGCCGGATGAGGGAAGCCTGGCGCTCAGGCCGCCCGGCCGGAAAATTCCGGCAGCGCGTCGTCATCGCGGGTGAAGCGCAGCAGGCTGCCGCGGTAGGGTTCGCCATTGCCCAGCTGCCGGCTGGCGCTGCTGCGCTCGAGGCGATACTCCAGCTCGTCCATCTCCGCACAGAACTGGCGCGCGTGGCCGCGATCCGGGTCGACGATGAGCACCTGCACCTGGTCGGTCGAGTAATAGTCGATGGCGTTGGCCAGCGCGCGCGGGTGGCTGCCGTGGTAGAGCAGGTCGCTGCCGATGATGAGGTCGAAGCGGCCGAGTTCCGGTAGCGCGGACGACCAGTTGGCGGCACGGTAGCGCAGCGGGCGCATGCCGTTGAGCTGGGCGTTGGTTTCGAGAAAGGTGGGAATCAGCGGGTGGTAGTCGCTGACGATCACCTGCGCGCCGCGGCGCTGGGCCACCAGGCTGGCCAGGGCCAGGCCCGCGCCCAGTTCGAGCACCGTCTTGCCGACGAGGTCCATCTCCAGCAGGGCCTCGGCCAGAATCATCGACGATGGCCAGACCTGGCCGAACAGCGCCCAGTTGTCCGCATCGATTCCGAGGCGGGCGGCCACCCCGTCGGGGTCGTGGTACTGCTCGGGGTCGAGCAGCGACTGAATTTCGAATTGCATGTCGCCGACCATGACGGTCTGCAGACGGGTGCGATAGCCGATCACGGCGATACCTCGGAGGGAGCCCAGGGCGAGTGCCGAAGGCCGGGGTGCCCGAAGGCCCGGGGGAAACGGGCGCGCAATAAAAAAGCCCCGACGAGCGGGGCTTTTTCGACGCCGGGAGGCGCTTAGACGATCTGGACCTGATCGGCCTGCAGGCCTTTCTGGCCCTTGACGACGTTGAAGGTCACGGCTTGACCTTCGGCCAGGCTCTTGAAGCCGGCGCTTTCGATCGAGCGGTAGTGAACGAAGAGGTCCGGGCCATCCTGCTGAGTGATGAAGCCGAAGCCTTTTTCATCGTTGAACCACTTCACGGTACCGGATTGACGAGTCGACATGTTTTGAGTCTCCAAGGAAATAAATGAGCGCCGACGCTGGGAAACAGGTCGGGACTGATTTGCAAAAGTGAAAACGACCGAGGAGATGGAACGACAGAATCAAAACATCAAGCCGGGTACGCAGTAACAGCTGCAGAGCAGTGACGGCCACTTTACGCGGTTGCGCGAGGATGTATAGCGATTTCTCGTTTTTCTTTTCCCGGCCATCGGGTTGGCCAGTGGCCGGTATGCAGCGCTGGCGACCGGATCGCGCGGAAACGATGAGGTTGCCTCGCAGCCGTGAGCCCCGTCGACGAACGGTCACGGCGGAGTAGTCCTTTCGTCGGCTGCCTCCGTTTCGGCGATCGCGGGCCGCCCGCTCTAGCGCGCGGTTTTCGGGCGGCCTTGCATACAGGCTTAAATCCGTTCGCGGGACTTCCGGGCGGGCGCCTACATCCGCGGATGGATACCAGGCGCGAGTGCTGGCGCACACACTTGTCATGCCCACCTCACGGCCGTCGCCGGCAGGCCGCTCCGGGCCTGCCGCGTGGCCGTTCAAGCAAAGGAGTGTCGCCATGATCCGCAAGCCGCTATGCATTTCCTTCGCCGCGTTGCTGTTCGCCGCTGCCGCGCAGGCCGAGAACAATTTCCAGCAGATCGAGCAGGACGGGATGGACAACGAAGCCGTCGTCATCCAGTACGACGTCGACAACCAGGCGACCGTCAGCCAGACCGGAATGGATAACCGGGTCTCGATCCTCCAGGAGAACGAAGGCTTCGGGCATACCGCGCAGGTCACCCAGACCGGAGCGGACAATGCGCTCGACCTGGCCCAGCACGGTGGCAACGGCTCGCAGGCGATCATCTACCAGGAAGGCACCGGCAACACCTTCGTCGTCGACCAGTCCGGATACGCCAACTACCTCGATGCCACCGCCATCGGCAACGACAACCGGCTGGATGCCGACCAGCTCAGTTTCGGCCAGGCCACCACTGTCCAGATGGGCAATGGCAATCGCATAGGCATCCTTCAGCAAACCGAAGCGTACGGTGGTACCGCCTTCCTGACGCAGACCGGCGACGGCAACCAGATCGACCTGCGGCAGTACACGGGCGGCCGCTACTACACGGGCGTCACCGAGTTCGACCAGGTCGGGAACGACAACCAGGCCACCCTCTACCAGGGAGGAGGCTTCAACAGCCTCGAGTTCGCCCAGGTCGGGGATCGCAATAGCGCCGACATCGAGCAGTCCACGCGGAGCGGCGTGATCACCGGCAGCTCGACCGGCAACGACAACGAAGTGGTCATTCGCCAGAACTTCGACGGTCCGGAGGCGAATGTCGTGCAGCAGGGCAATGGCAACCTGGCCGACGTGGAGCAGGCCGCCTATGACGTCACCGCCTCGGTCCAGCAGTTCGGCGACTTCAACCAGGCCAGCGTGCTGCAGAACAACAGCGCTTCGTTCACCGGCAACGACTTCGCCGCCATCCTGCAGCAGGGCTCCGGCAACGTCGCGACCGTGATCCAGCAGTAGCGCCCTGACGGCGGGCGTGGCCGCCCGTTCGTCGGCTCGACCGGCTCCATTTGTCTTTGCAGTCACCGCGCTCTGGCACGCGGTTTCGCACCCAGGCATTAAGCCGTCGGGCGCCTTGGTGGACGCCAGGCTACACCGCGCGGCGGATGGCGAGCGAAGCGGGGAGATGGCCAGAATCATCGCGTAGTGCCATCGCATGCCGCCGCGCCTCCATCAGGGGGCGCGGCGGCCCAGCAAAGGAGTGTTCCCCATGACTCGTCAGCCGCTTTGCGCCTCCCTGGTCGCCTTGCTGTGCGCCACCGCCGCACAGGCCGAAGACAATTCCCTGCAGATCGAACAGTCAGGCGAAAACAACCGGGCCAGCGTCACCCAGCAGGACGTCCACAACGACGCCCGCATCCACCAGGCCGGCAGCGACAACCAGGTCACGATCGACCAGTCCAACGACGGTGGTCCCGGCAGCACCGTCGGGCAGATCGCCCAGGTGACCCAGGTCGGCGTCGACAACGGCGTCCAGCTCGCGCAGGACTCCGGCAATGGCTCGAGTGCCATCCTCTACCAGGAGGGCACGGGCAACCGCTTCGTGGTCGTCCAGCAGTACTACGCCAACGAGCTGAACGCGACCGCGATCGGCAACGGCAACCAGCTGGAGGCGCAGCAGCTCGGCTTCGGCGGCGCAACTACGCTCCAGGTCGGCGACGGCAACCGCATCGGCCTGCTGCAGCAGACCTTTCCGTACGGTGGCGACGCCTACCTGACCCAGACCGGCAACGGCAACCAGATCGACCTGCTGCAGGTCGCCGGGCGCTACCACACCGGCACCGTCACCTTCACCCAGACCGGCAACGACAACCTGGCGGACCTCGAGCAGAGTGGCGGGCCGGCCACCCTCACGTTCACCCAGCAGGGCGAGCGCAACGTCGCCGACATCGACCAGTACAGCCGCTCCGGGGAACTGACCGGCGGCTCGTATGGCAACGACAACCGGGTGACCGTGTCGCAGGGCCAGGATTTCACCGAGCTGGCGATCCTCCAGCAGGGCAACGAGAACCTGGCCGACGTGCTGCAGTATGCTTTCGGAGCCAGCGCGTCGCTGACCCAGCTGGGCGACGGCAACAGCGCCAGCATCGTGCAGACGTCCGTCTCGATGGCCGGTAACGACATCGCCACTATCCTGCAACAGGGTGTCGGCAACACCGCCACTGTCATTCAGCAGTGAACCTCCGGGCCGGGTTGCCGGCCCAATCAGGACGATTCGACGCGCGGCCGTTCGGCCTCGCCATTTCGAGGAGTCCTGCATGAAAGCGATGACCTACGATCGCTACGGCGATCCCGACGTACTCCAGCTGACCGAGCAGCCGATGCCGCGCGTCGGGCCCGGCGAGGTGCGCATCCAGGTGCACAGCGCCGCGGTCAACCCGGTGGACTGGAAGCTGATGGCCGGCAAGCTCGACGGCCTGATGCAGGCCGTGTTCCCGGTCATTCCCGGCTGGGACGTGACCGGCACGGTGGAGAGCGTGGGCCTGGACACCCCCGAGTTCCAGGTGGGCGACGAGGTGATGGCCTACGCCCGCAAGGACTTCGTGCACGGCGGCACCTTCGCCGAATACGTCACCGTCCCGGTCCGCGCGGTGGCGCGCAAGCCCGAGGGGCTGGACTGGGACCAGGCCGCCGGCCTTCCGCTGGCCGGGCTGACCGCCTACCAGCTGCTGTCGCGTCTGGGCCTGCGCCAGGGCGAGACGGTGCTGATCCATGCCGCTTCCGGCGGGGTCGGCGTGCTCGGCGCGCAGATCGCGCGCAACCTGGGCGCGCGGGTGTTCGGCACCGCCTCGCCGCGCAACCACGAGTTCCTCCGCTCGCTCGACATCGAGCCGGTGGCCTATGGCGAGGGGCTCACCGAAACCCTGCAGGCGCTGGTGCCGGAAGGCTTCGACCTGGTCGCCGACTTCGTCGGCGGCGTGCTGGACGTCACCCGCGCGGTGCTGCGCGACGGCGGCCGCCACGGCTCCATCGTCGACGACGGCGTGAAGCAGGCCGACGGCCTGTACATGTGGGTGCGGCCCAGCGGCGACGAGCTGCAGGTGCTGGCCGACATGGCCGCGCAGGGCCGGCTCGAGGTGCCGGTGGCGCAGACCTTCGGGCTCGAGCAGCTGCCGGACGCCTTCCGCCTGAACCAGACCGGCCACGTGCGCGGCAAGGTGATCGTTCACGTCAGGCGCTGAGCGCCTCGGGATGCGACCGTCGGCGGCCGGCAGGGATCGGCCGGCCGGGCTCGGGGTCGATAAAGGACAAGAGAGGAGGCGACCATGGCTGAGCTGTACAAACCCGAAACCATCACCCGCGCGCAGGTCGATGCGCGCGACGACATCACCGTGCTGGATTTCGGCACCAACTGGTGCGGGCACTGCCGCGCGGCCGTACCGCACGTGGAGCGGGCGCTGGCCGAGTATCCGCAGATCGACCACATCAAGATCGAGGACGGCCAGGGCCGCCCGCTGGGGCGCAGCTATCGGGTCAAGCTGTGGCCGACGCTGGTGTTCGTCCGCCATGGCCAGGAGCTGGCGCGGGTGGTGCGGCCGACCGATTCCGAGGCGGTGAAGGACGCCATCGCCCAGGCGCTCGGGCAGGTCAGCGGCTAGCGGGGCGCCGCCGAGTTCGACGGCCGGGCGGACGATCCCGGGACCCGAACGAGACTGCCGGCGCAAGGCCGGCAGTCCCTGGGCTGGATGAGCTTACTGCTGCGAGACGATGGCCAGGTTGCCGGTACCGCTCTGCATGACCGAAGCGTAATCGCCCATGCCGCTGCTCTGAGTGACGTTTGCCACGTTGGCGATGCCTGCCTGCACGACGTCGACCACGTTGTAGGAGCCCAGGTGGTTGACGATGGCGATATTGCCTTCACCGTCCTGGTCGATGTCGGCAATGTTCACGAATACTTCCTGGTTGACGTAGGCCTGGTTACCCGCGCCGTTCTGGGTGATATAGGCTTCGTTCGCCGCGCCTGCCTGGTTGAGGGCGGTGTAGTTCCCCGTGCCGGACTGGTCGACCACGGCCTTCTGGAACTCTCCGGCCTGCTCGAGGTGGGCCTGGTTCGCAACGCCGTCCTGGGTGACAAGCACGTCCTGGTAGTAGCCGGTCTGATAGACCGAGGCAAGGTTGGTCTCGCCCGACTGAACCGTATGGGCCCAGGTGTCGCTGCTGTCCACCTGGGTGATGGCGCTCTGGTTGGCCGTTCCCGATTGATCCACCAGGGCGTTGTTCCACTCCGATCCCACCTGGGTCACGGCGGCGTTGTTGGCCTGGCCCTCTTGCCGGACCTGCCCCCAGAGCATTGTCCCGCCCTGGGTGACAGAGGCCACCTGGTCGGTACCGGTCTGGATGACGTCGGCAGTGTTGTCCTCGGCAAAGGCATTGACGGTGGCGGAGGCGGCGATGATTGCAGCGAGCAGTGTTTTGACCTTCATGGTGTAACCCCATCGATTAGAGTTGTAGTGCGACGACTTCCTGTTTTCCACTGCAAAGGCGCCGGGCCCCGGCGCTTTTAGGAACTGCGGGCAAGCGCCGGCCGCTGCCTGACGGGCGAGACGAATCTGGCCGTTGTCAGGGCATCGTGTACGGCTGCTTGCTGGAATGGGTCGACCTTACGTGATGATCCTCGGTGGGGAATCCATCCAACGGTTGAAAGCGCAGCACCGCCTCCGGGCCGGCCCGCTAGGCCGATCTGCCGTCGAACTCGGTGACCGGCAGCGCCGCGAGATCGACGCCCTCCAGGCAGCGCACGTTGATCGCGGCCATCCGGTTGCCCTGGGGGTCGGTCCCTTCGCCGTACGGGTGAATGCCGCACACCGGGCAGAAGCGATGCTTGGCGACGTGCCTGTCGAAGGTGTAGGTGCTGGCGTTCTCGTCCGGCGTGAGCAGGTGCAGGCTCTCGCGCGGGACGAACCACATCAGGATGCCCTTGCGCTGGCAGATCGAGCAGTTGCAGGCCATCACGCCCTCGAGCGTGCCTTGCACGTCGAAGGCCACGCGTCCGCAATGGCAGCTTCCGTTGTAGGTGGTCATCCTGTCCTCCGTCTCTGGTAGTGAATGAACCGGGCATGTCGGCCGGCCGCCCTGCCTGAGCCTAGCTCAAATCCCCGTGGGCCTTGCCGGTCGCCGCCGGGCTCGCCGTACGCCCGGCGAGGCGGCTATGCTCTGGCGACATCAGGCGCAGGGCAGGGACGGACAGATGCACGTGGTGATCTTCAGGGCGAGGGCCCGCGCGCTCGACGAGGCCTATCTGGAAACCGCCGCGCAACTGCGGCAGCTGGCACTGGACTCGTTCAACTGCATCGCCTTCGAGGCGGTGACCGAAGGCGACCGCGAGATCGCCCTGTCGTACTGGCACGACGAGGACGACATCCGCCGCTGGAAACGGCAAGCCGACCACCTCGCCGCCCAGCGTTTGGGCGCCGCCCGCTGGTACGTGCACTACAGCGTCGAGGTGGCGCGCATCGAGCGAAGCTACCGCTCCGACGAACGGGTGGCTGTCGGGCCGGGGCAGGGCGAGCCATGAGACGACTCGCCTGGCTGCCGGTGCTGGCCAGCCTGGTCGCCTGCTCCGAGCGCGCCGCACTCGACGATGCCCTCGCCGAAGGGCTCGCTTCCGGCCAGCCGGTCGATCTCTCCGCCTTGCAACCGGGCCCGTGGGACCGCGCCTGCGTCCTGCCGCCCTACACCACCGACCCCGCCGCCGAAACCATCCTCGGCACCCCCTGGGAGGCCGGGCGCTACACGGATATCGCCATGAGCGACGCCATCGCCGTGCTGGTGTTCCTCGATGGCCGGCGCGTGGCGGCCCATGTCGAGATGCCCCGGCGCAGAGGCGACCTGGCGGGGCTGGTGCCGAGATGCATGGATCGCTCGAACGCCAGGCTGCAAGAACGCGAGGAGCGGGTGAGCTGGCTGACGGGACGGGGCGCCGCGCAGAACGAAGGGAGCGCAGACCGCTGATGGCCTGGTGGCAGTTCAAGCTGCTGCTCAGGCTGGTGCTGGCCGGTTTCGCGGCGTTGTCGGCCTGGGAGCTGCAGACACGCCTGAGGGTCCGCAATCGCAGGCTCGACCAGGCGCTGGATGCCGGAGTGGTAAAGGCGTCGATCGTTCAGGCGGTCGAGGGCGGCTACCGGAAACATCATGCTGCCGTGACCCGGGAAGAGAGCGGCTTCGTGCTTTCGGTAACCTCGTTGAATGAAAGGGGTGATACAGAGCGGTTGGTCGAGCGCTTCGATTCGAGGCAAGGCCTCGAGCGCTTCCTGCAAGAGAAAACGGTTTTCCGGATGGGCGACTTCGTTCGCGGTCGCGAATGAAGGACGGCGGGCCCTTCCATTTCCACAATCGTCAGCGAGGGCAACGGCGAACATGAGCAAGGTGTTATCGGTCAGCCAGTCGGCGAATCATCGCTTCTCCAAGGAGGTGGTGGAGGCCATTCGACTCGTGGAGGGCGAAGGCGTCGAAGGGGACGCCCACCGCGGCAGGACGGTGAGGCACCGTTCGCGGGTAAAGCGCGACCCCAGCGCGCCCAATCTGCGGCAGGTCCATCTGCTTCACAACGAGCTCGTCGAGCAACTGCAGGCGGCGGGCTTCCGCGTCGGCCCGGGCACGATGGGCGAGAACATCACCACTACGGGTATCGACCTGCTGGCGTTGCCGACGGGCGCGGTGCTGGCCATCGGGCCGCAGGTCCGGCTCGAGGTCACCGGCCTGCGCAACCCCTGCGCGCAGCTGGACGGCTACCAGCCGGGCCTGACGGCCGCCGTGCTGGATCGCGACGCGCATGGCAATCTCGTCCGCAAGGCCGGCATCATGAGCGTCGTGCGCCAGGGCGGCACCGTGCGGCCGGGGGACGCCATCCTGGTGCGCTATCCCGACGCGCCGCATCGGCCCTTGCAGCCCGTCTAGGTCCCGCATGGACCTGCTGGTGAACATCGACGTCGACGACCTGGACAGGGCCGTGCGCTTCTACACGACGGCGCTCGACCTGCGTGTCGGGCGGGCGAGCCCCTGAAGCGCCGCATTCCTTGTAGGAGCGAGGTCGCGAACGAGACGGGCACGCTGCCGCGGCCAGCACCGGACAGCCCCTCTCCCTCATCCGGCCCAACGGGCCACCTTCTCCCGCAGGGAGAAGGGAAAGGCACGGCGCTGCCGTGGTTGCGACGACCGCTGCAGGAGCAGCCTCTGCCTGCGACCGCATGCACGGGTCGGCAAACCAGCATGCGCCCGAACCTTGCCGGTCTGTCGAATTCCCAAGTCGCCGAACGACCAGATAACGCCACTTCCCATCCTTCGACAGGAGCCTCCCATGCCCGGCACCATTCACCTTCACCGCGTCTTCCGCGCGCCGCCCGAGCGCCTCTACCGCGCCTTCCTCGACCCGGACGCCTTGGCCAAATGGCTGCCGCCGAACGGCTTCACCGGCCAGGTGCATGAAATGGATGCCCGCGTGGGCGGCGGCTATCGGATGTCCTTCACCAACTTCACCACCGGCACGCGCCATTCGTTCGGCGGCGAATACCGCGAGCTGGTGCCGCACGAGCGCATCGTCTACACCGACCGCTTCGACGACCCGAACCTGCCCGGCGACATGCAGACGACGGTCGTCCTCAGGGCGGTGTCCTGCGGGACGGAGGTGAAGATCACCCAGGAAGGCGTGCCGGACGTGATTCCCCCCGAGGCCTGCTACCTCGGTTGGCAGGAGTCGCTGCAGCAGCTGGCCGGGCTGGTCGAGGCGGATATCCCCGACGAGACGTGACAGGCCGCGGCGCCCAGATCCCGGCGGCTTCCAGCAGCCGCTCGGGCTGCGGCGCGCCCATCGCGGTGTCGCCGGTGCGCGATCAGTTGGCCATCGATGCGGCCTGCATAGCGCCCGCTCGGCGCCGCCGCCGCCGTTGCCGAGCCAGCTCCGCCATCCGATTTCTATCCGCACTGGGTGCAATAGCGGCGCCGCGTTAGCATGGGCCGCAACGACACCAACGGACGAGGACGGACCATGCGACACGCCATCACCCGCCTGCTCGGCATCGAGCACCCGATCATCCAGGCGCCCATGGTCGGCGTGTCCACGCCGGCGCTGGCCGCGGCGGTCTCCGATGCCGGTGCGCTGGGTTCGATCGGCATCGGCGCCAGCTCGGTCGAGCAGGTGCGGGCGATGATCGAGAAGACCCGCTCGCTGACCTCCCGGCCGTTCAACGTCAACCTGTTCTGCCACCGCCCGGCCGAGGCCGACCCGGCGCGCGAGGCGGCCTGGCTGGCGTTTCTCGCGCCCTTGTTCGCCGAATTCGGCGCCACGCCGCCGGCGACGCTGAAGGAGGGCTACCGCAGTTTCCTCGACGACCCGGACATGCTCGACCTGCTGCTGGCGCTGCGGCCGGCGGTGGTCAGCTTTCATTTCGGCCTGCCCCCGCAGGATTGGATCGCCAGGTTGAAGCGGGCCGGCATCGTCCTGCTGGCCAGCGTCACCACGCCGGCCGAGGCCGAACTCGCCGAGGCCGCCGGGGTGGACGTGCTGGTCGCGCAGGGCATCGAGGCCGGCGGCCACCGGGGCGTGTTCGAGCCGGAGCAGGGCGATGCCGGGATCGGCACCCTGGCGCTGGTGCGGCTGCTGACCGCCCGTTCGCGACTGCCGGTGTTGGCCGCCGGCGGCATCATGGACGGACAGGGCATCGCCGCGGCGATGTCGCTGGGCGCGGCGGGCGTGCAGATGGGCACGGCCTTCATCGGCTGCCCGGAGTCCTCCGCCAGCGACCACCACCGGGCGGCGCTGACCGGCCCGCGCGGCCATCGCACCACCATCAGCGCGGCGATTTCCGGGCGTCCGGCCCGCGGCATGAGCAACCGGCTGTTCACCACGCTCGCCGCTCCCGGGGCGCCCGCGCTGCCGGACTATCCCATCTGCTACGACGCCGCCAAGGCACTGGTCTCGGCCGCATCGGCCGCCGGCAGTTCCGACTTCGCCGTGGAATGGGCCGGGCAGGGCGCACCGTTGGCGCGCAGGCTGCCGGCGGCGGAACTGGTACGTGTGCTGGTGGCGGAAATGAACATTTTGTGAAATCTGTCGCAAAACGCTCAAGAACGCCGCTGGCGGGCCGATAGGCGGGCAACAGCGCACCATCGAGGTGATGGGACAGGATGTCCACGGCTTGCATGCCGATGCGCAGGGCCCGTTCTTTCGAGGCAATTCATGCTCAAGACATCCCTCCGTGCCCAGATCCTGACCCTGCTCGGCGGCAGCCTGCTGCTGGTGCTGGTCATCGGTCTGACCGCGTTCCAGTTCCTTTCCCAAGAGCTCGACGGTTATCGGCGCCTGGTCGACGGGCCGCTGAAGGCCGTCCAGCGCATCGACCGGGCGAACCTGGAATTCAAGATCCAGGTCCAGGAATGGAAGAACGTTCTGCTGCGCGGCAAGGATTCCGACGCCATGGCCCGCTACTGGGGGCAGTTCGAGGCGCAGGAGCGGCTGGTGCAGCAGACGCTCGGCGAACTGGCCGAGCTGCCGGCGCTCGCCCCGGCCATCCATGCCCAGGTCGAGACGCTCAAGGCCGAGCACCGCGCGCTCGGCACCGCCTACCGCCAGGGGCGCGATGCCTTCGTCGCCGCCGGCGCCGATCCGGTGGCCGGCGACAATGCGGTCAAGGGCGTGGATCGCGCCGCCAGCGAGCAGATGAGCCGGCTGGTGGAAACCCTGCGCCAGCAGGCCGAAGCCGATTCGGCCGTCATCGCCGCCTCGGTGCAGCGCGTCAACCTGTTCGGCACCCTGCTCATGCTCGTCGCCAGCGTGCTGGTGGCGTTGCTGGCCGTCTGGCTGATCGACCACAAGGTGGTCGCGCCCATTCGCCAGATGATCGAACACGTCGCCCAGCTCAGCCGCGGACGCTTCGGCGAGCGCGTCGACAGCACCCGGCAGGACGAACTGGGCCGCCTGGCGGCGGCGGCCAATACCCTGCGCGATTTCCTCGCCGACACCTTCAGCCGCCTGCAGCACAGCACCGCCGAGCTGGACCAGGCCAGCGGCGAGCTGAACGCCATCGCCACGCGCATGGCCGAGGGCAGCCGCGAGCAGTTCGAGCGTACCGACCAGGTGGCGACTGCCACCGAGGAGATGTCCGCCACCGCGCAGGAAGTCGCACGGCATGCGGCGAGCGCGGCGCAGGCGGCAGACGAGGCCGACCGTTCCGCCCAGGACGGCGAGCGCTTCATGCAGGTGACGGTGCGCACCATCACCGACATGCGCGCGGACATCGCCAGCACCGCCGAGGTCATCCGCCGCCTGGAAGGCGACAGCGAACGGATCGGCAAGGTGCTGGAGGTGATTCGCGGCATCGCCGAGCAGACCAACCTGCTGGCGCTCAACGCGGCCATCGAGGCCGCTCGCGCCGGCGAGGCCGGGCGCGGTTTCGCCGTGGTCGCGGACGAGGTGCGCTCGCTGGCGCAGCGCACCGGCGCCTCGATCGCCGAGATCAACCAGATCATCGAGACGGTGCAGGGCGGCGCGGAAGCCGCGGTGCGCGCCATCGAGACCGGGCAGGCGCGCAGCGACGAGGGCGTGCAGCAGGTGACCCAGGCCAGCGAGGTGCTGCACAGCATCACCCTGGCGGTCGAATCCATCCGCGACATGAACCGGCAGATCGCCACCGCGGCCGAGGAGCAGACGGCGGTGGCCGAGGACATCTCGCAGAACCTCACCGAGATCACCGCCATCGCCGGTGCCAACCAGGGCGACGTCGAACGCACCGAGAGCGCCAGCGCGCACCTGCACAGGCTGTCCGGCGAGCTTGGCGAGGTCACCGCGCGCATGAGCGCCTGATCCGTCCCAGCCAGGGGAATGGCCTGCTTCTGCAGGAAGCCCAGGCCGGCAGCGCCGTAGGGTGGGCCGCGGGCGGCGCTCCGTTTCAGCCCACGACATACCGAGGCATGGCTCTGGATCGGCGGCAGTAGCGCGGCGCGGGGCGGCCGGCCCCTCACCCCAGCCCTCTCCCCGGAGGAGAGAGGGGGTGTTTCGGCACAGGCTGTGCTGCCGTGCAGGCCGTGTTCGCGAGCAAGCTCGCTCCTACGGGCAGCCACCGGCTTTCCCTTCTCCCCTCGGGAGAAGGTGGCCCGCAGGGCCGGATGAGGGTGAATTCCCGCAGAGCCTTTTGCCGTCCTATGCTGTCGGAACGATGAAGCATCCGTCTCTCGCACAAGGAGCTTCCATGCCGACCCTCAGCAAGCATACGCAGGCCAACCTGATTCCCTGCCTGCGCTACCGCGACGTCCCCAAGGCCATCGACTGGCTGCGCGTGGCCTTCGGCTTCGAGCCGCAACAGGTGTATTCCGACAGCGAGGCGGGCATCCTGCACGCGCAGCTCACCTTCGGCAGCAACGGCATGTTGATGCTCGGGCCGATGAGCGATTCGGCCGCCGGGCGGCTGATGACCCACCCCGACCAGGCCGGCGGCCTGTCCACGCAGAGCATCTATGTGATCGTCAGCAGTGCCGACGCGCTCTACACCCAGGCCAAGGCGGCCGGCGCGGAGATCGTCGTCGAGCTGAAGAACGAGGACTACGGCGGCCGCGGCTTCAGCTGCCGCGACCTGGAAGGTCACCTGTGGAGTTTCGGGACCTATGATCCCTGGGTCGAACCCAACCGAACGGAGGAACCCTGACATGCGCCGCCTCGAACTGGCCGACGGCACGCCCGTCCCGGTGATCGGCCAGGGCACCTGGCACCTGGGCGAGGACCCGGCGCGGCGCAGGCAGGAGGTCGCCGCGCTGCAGCTCGGCATCGAGCACGGCATGGCCCTGATCGACACCGCCGAGATGTACGCCGAAGGCGGCGCCGAGGAGGTGGTGGGCGAGGCGATCCGCAACCGCCGCGAGCGGGTCTTCATCGTCAGCAAGGTCTACCCGCACAACGCCAGCCGCGCGGGTGTCCCGCAGGCCTGCGAGCGCAGCCTGCGCCGGCTCGGCACCGACTGCATCGACCTCTACCTGCTGCACTGGCGCGGCCTGCATCCGCTCGCCGAAACGGTGGAGGCCTTCGAGCGGCTGAAGGCACAGGGCAAGATCCGCCGCTGGGGCGTCTCCAACTTCGATGTCGACGACATGCAGGAATTGCCCGCCGTGGAACACTGCGCGACCAACCAGGTGCTCTACAACCCGGCCGAGCGCGGCATCGAGTACGACCTGCTGCCCTGGTGCCAGGCGCGGCGCATGCCGGTGATGGCCTACTGTCCGCTGGGCGAGGGCGGCAGCCTGCTGCGTCACCCCGCGCTGCTCGAGGTCGCCCGCCGCCAGGGTGCCTCGCCGGCGCAGGTCGCGCTGGCCTGGGAGCTGCGCCAGCCGGGGCTGATCGTCATCCCGAAGGCGGCCAATGCCGAGCACCTGCGGGCCAACGCGGCGGCGGCCGAGCTCCGCCTGAGCGAGGAGGAGCTGGCGATACTCGACGACGCCTTCCCGCCGCCGACCCGCAAGCAACCGTTGAACATGGTCTAGCTGGCCGCGCGTCGCGGCCCCTCACAGCCGCGTATCGAGCGACTGCGCCAGGATCTGCCCGAGCCCCTGGCGGGCCAGATCCGCCAGGCTGTCCGGGCGCTCGTTTTCGTCGATCAGCCGCAGCTCGGCGAGCGCAGCGAAGCGCCCCGGCTCCAGGGGCAGGGGGCTCAGATGCCGCCCGCTATCCACCGGGCTGGCGTCCACCGCATCGAGGCTATCCAGCACATCGTTGGCGACTCGGGTGAAAACCATGCTGCAGACGAGCACAACGCTGACCAGCAGCAACCCATAGGCATTCCATCTCGGCCGCTTCATGGGGTAACCCCTTCTTATTGACATTGTTATGACAGCCATCGTGCCGAGCGTGTTTCGGCCGCGGCATCCATCCAACGATTGAAAGGGCCGGATGGCAGGCGCCGGTGTCATGAAGGGAAAAGAGGAAACCGGCGCTCGGCAGGATCGGTGCAGTCGAGCGCCGGCCGCGGTCAGGCGGGAAGGCAGGCCGGGGGCTGGGTGAACGTCCGTGTTCGTTGGGGGGCTCCTGTTCTTGTCGTACTGGCATGGTGCCCGTGGCGGGCCGGGCGCAAATCCATCGAAGGATTGAAAGTGCGCTTCGTTTCGACGATCAGTCGGCAGCCGGTGGGGTTAGGAATTTCGCCAGCGAGCTCTGCTCGGACGGCCTGTTGTCGGCGGTCTGCCACAGGCGACGCTCGACGCCCTGGGCGACCAGATGGCCGACGGCCGCCTCGATCGCCGAGAGCACGCACAGCTGCGCCGGCTCGTTGGTGGTGTAGCCGGCCTCGGCCTCGAGCAGCTCCTTGAACTCGACGAACTTGTAGACGTTGGCGCTGCGACCGATGGAGTAGATCGTCTTGGTGGTCATCACGTTGGCCAGCACCTGGCCGCTGCGAACGTCCACCGCGCGCAGGTTCACCGTGACCTGGTCGACCCGGTACTCCTGCGACAGGCCGATGCCCAGGTAGCGTGCGCCGGCGCCGCCGCTGCGCACGTTGGTCTCGTAGGCGACGATGGCGCCTTCCATGATCAGGTTGGCGGCCAGCAGGGAGGGCAGGTCGTCGGCGATGTTGGCCGGTACGTCCGGCTTGTTCTGCGAGGCGCGGACGATCTTGCGCTCGGTGAGCACGTTCTGCAGGCCCTCGCGTTCGAGGACGATGAACCAGCCGCTGGCCTGCATGGCGTCGACCAGCATGCTGGCGGCGCCCTGGGTCACGGCGGTGGAGAACGAGCTGGCCGGGCTCGGCTTGTATTGCCCGGTCTGGTCGCGGAAGCCGTACACGGCGGCGACCAGCCGGCCCTTCGGGCGTGGCAGCTGGAGCAGATCCTGATAGCTCGAGGTGCGCGGGGTAAGGCGCGGCGCCTCGGCGTCGGCCGGCATCGGTTCGCGCACCGAGCAGCCCTGCAGCGTCGCCAGTACGGCGAGGGCGAGAATGACCTTGTTCATGTGCGAGCGCTCCCTGCTCAGTTGATGGCGCCCAGGCCGTTGACGACGATTTCCGACACCTCGCCGGTCAGCCGGTCGGTGATCACCACGCTGAGATTTCCCGAGTCGTTGAGGATGTCGATGATGAAGTCATCGGTGGTCAGCGAGCCGGTGTTGGCGCTGCCCAGGTCGCTCAGCAGCTGCGACAGCAGGCGCGACTGCAACTGGCTGGTGAAGCGGTCGAGCGCCGAGGTGCCGGTCAGCGAGGAGCGGTCGAGTGCGTCCGGGTCCTTGTGGTCGTTCTGCGCCTGGGCGTTGCCGAGCAGCCAGGCGCCGTTGAGCGGGCTGCCGCCGAACGAGGGGTTCACCGGCGTGTAGACCAGTTCGGTGGCGCCGGCGGCGTGGCTGAGCAGGAGTGCGAGCAGCAGTCCCGTGCGGGTGGTCGTGCGTGTCATAGCTCATCCTTGGCGAGGTCGAAGGTGTCTTGGAAAAGGGCTTGCACCCGGGCGCGGTTCACCTGCTCGACGACCTGGTCGGCGGCGGCATGGGCGATTTCCCGCATGTCCGCGACGTTCGGCTGGAGGAAGCGGCGATACAGCATGGCGTTGCCGAACTCGACCCAGAGCAGGATTCCCCAGTGGGCCGAGGGGCGCTCCTTGACCGCCAGGTTGAAGTCCAGCGGGCCGATGTCGCCCAGCCGCTCGCAGAAGCTGCGGTAGAACGCCTGCCCGGTGCGCGAAACCGTGCTGTTGGTGACCAGGCCCTGCAGCTCCGGCTCCGCGGCCCGAGCGCCCGGGGCGAGCAGGTGCAGGGCCAGCAGCGCGCCGATGACCGAAGGTCTCATGAGGCGGACTCCGAGGAATGGCCGAGCACCATGGCGGCGCCCTGGGCGCGGTTGGTCGCGCCGAGCTTGCGCAGGGCGTTGTGGACGTGGCTTTTGACCGTGTGGGTGCTCAGGTGCAGCTTCGCCGCGATGGCGGCGTTCGACAGGCCCTTGCCGGCGAGCAGCATGATCTGCCGCTCGCGCGTCGACAGCTCGTCCAGCGCCTGGCTGCTGTGCACCACCTGGCGATAGTGCTGGACCAGCGTTTCCAGCAGGGCGCGCGGCAACCAGTCGCCCCCGTCGAGAACGGTCTTCACGCCCTGGACGAAGTGCTCCGGCGCGGCGTCCGGGTAGAACACGGCCTTGATCGAGGGCGCCTTCTCGATCAGCCGGCGGGCGCGTTCCGGCGAGGTATTGATCAGCGCAATGGCGGTGCCGCTCAGTTGCCGGAGCAGTTCGAAGCATTCCTCCAGGGGGAAGCTGCTCGAATCGAACAGCAGCAGCTCGCAGTTGCCGCAGCCCGGCTGCACCGAGCCGTTGTGGGCCAGGGCGTAGTGGGTTCGGGCATGCAGATGGCGGCGGACGGAACGTACCAGCGATTCGTTTCTCGAGAGTACGACAAGACGGACGGATGAAGCGGGACAAGCGTCGATCATGAGCGGTCCTTGCGTGGCATTTTCTTCTTGTTGTCTTTCGCCCCTTACTCCGTGGGACGTCGCCATCTGATAGTAGGGGCGCATCCGGATCATGCTGGCCGAATGACCTCATCTTGGCGTTTATGGCGTTGTGCATGGCCGTTAAAGCCGCTTTTCGCTGTAAATGAATCTTTGAAATGTGATCGATTCGGTCGATTTTTCGTTTATCTGAAAGGCTTGCCGGTATTCGCCGGCAAGCCCTCGCGCCCTCAGTTCTGCGTGACGGTGGCGATATTGCCGCTGCCGCTCTGCATCACCATGGCGGTATCGCCCATGCCCATCTGCGAAACGATCGCCTGGTTGGCGACGCCCGCCTGGGTGATGTCGGCCAGGTTGGCTTCGCCGCCCTGGGTCAGCACCACCTCGTTCTCGCTGCCGGACAGCTGGGCGATCTGTGCGAGGTTGAGGGTGCCTTCCTGGGTGATGTCGACCACGTTCAGCTCACCCGTGCTGCTGCCGACGATGCTGTTGCCGCTGCCGGTCTGGTAGGTGCTCAGCAGGTTGGCGGTGCCGTTCTGTTCGAAGGTGACCGAATTGCCGCTGCCTTCCTGGACGGCATAGGCCTCGTTGTCGGTGCCGCGCTGTACCAGGGTCGCGCTCTGGTCGATGCCGCTCTGGTCGATCAGCGCGTACTGGGCGGTGCCGTTCTGGTCGATCTCGGCGATGTGGTCGCTGCCGGCCTGGTAGATGTCGCCGACGTTGTCGTCGCCCACCTGGAACACGTAGGCGTACTGGTTGGTGCCGGTCTGGTCGACATAGCCCTCGTTGCGGTTGCCTTCCGAGGAGATATTGGCGGAAAGGAAGGCGCCGTCGTGCTGGTCGATCAGGGCGTAGTTGTCGTTGCCGACCTGGGTGACCTGCGCATCGGCATTGTCCACGCCTTCCTGATAGATCTGGCTGATGTTCTCGCTGCCGCTCTGGTAGACACCGGCGGTCGCCATGCTGGCGGCGCCCTGGATGACGGTACTGTCGTTGTATTCGCCGCTCTGCTCGACGAAGACGCTGCCGTCGTTGACCGAGGTCTGCAGGGTCTCGGCATAGTTGCCGGTGCCGGTCTGCCCGGTATAGGCCTGGGTGCCGCCGACGGAAGCCTGCGAGGTCACCGCGATGTTGCCGGTGCCGTCCTGCTGCTGCTCGATGTGGCCGGCGTTGGTGCCGGTCTGGTCGGCGACGGCCTCGTTGTCCTGGCCGAGCTGCGACTGGACGATGCTGCTCTGCTGGGCACCGGCCTGATCGGCGGTGGCGAAGTTGTATTCACCCTGCTGGGTCTGGCTGGCAGTGCTGCCGACCGAGAGGGTCTGCGTCACATCGGCGTCGTTGAAGTTGCCGGTCTGGACCTGGAGCGCCGAATTGGCACTGCCGCCGCTTTGCGTCACGCTGGCGAGGTTCTGCTCGCCGGTTTGCTGCTGGTCGGAGGTGTTGTCGGCGAAGGCCTGCAGGGCGACCACGCTGAGGATGGCGGCGGCGAGCGGTTTGCACTTGAACATGTCGTTCTCCATCGAGGGGTTCAGGTTTTACTGCCGTACTTCCTTTCACAGGTGCCGGAGGACCGGCCCTTCGGGCGCCGGCTGCGACGCGTCGCGCGTGCTGCGGCAGGCTGTTCCAAGGGAGTGCGCATGTCCTGGACGCTGGCCACCGCCGCGGCTGCACGCTCGCAAGGGGCGGAAAGCGGGCGAGCCGGGCCCACCGCGGCGGCGTGCCTGCACGCGCCTGACAGGGTGGGAAAGGGAGGGGCTCGCACCGGGCGGTGCGTCGGGTCGGGGCTCGGAGGCCAGGCAGGCCGGGGACTGGTCGGACATGGGCACATCCCTGCTGAAGGTGGCGACCCTCGGAATCCGTGCGGGTCGCTCTTGATGTTTTCAATGGAGGGTAGTGGCTTCATGTGACGTAAAGACGTCATTGGGTACGCCGTTCGTCGGTTTATTGTCGCTACGCTGGGCCGGCCGCTTCGGATCGGTGTTCTGGGCCGAGGTCCGCCCTGTCGCCGCGAGGGCGCACAATCCACAGGGATGTGGTGAATGCTGCAAGCCCGTCGGGAACGGGCGCGGCCTCCCACGGGTACGGTGTGGCTGCGGGCTTGGCTGAAGGAGGCCCGACCTCGGGGCAAGCTTTTGGGCGCCGGGTAGGCGGGGCCTGCCTGACCGCCGCGAGGGCGCGCCTCCCACGGATACGGTGTGGCTGCGGGCTTGGCTTGGCTGTGGGAGGCCCGACCTCGGGGCGAGCTTTTGGGTGGTCGGGTAGGCTGCGCCTGCCTGTCGCCGCGAGGGCGCGCCTCCCACGGGTACGGTGTGGCTGTGGGGCTTGGCTTGGCTGTGGGAGGCCCGACCTCGGGGCGAGCTTTTGGGTGGCCGGGCAGGCTGCGCCTGCCTGTCGCCGCGAGGGCGCGGCCTCCCACGGGTACGGTGTGGCTGTGGGGCTTGGCTTGGCTGTGGGAGGCCCGACCTCGGGGCGAGCTTTTTTGGGCGGGGCCTGCCTGACCGCCGCGAGGGCGCGCTCCGGCAGCGCAGGGCGACCATTGGGCGGCCGCCCGGAATGAACGGGCGGCTGCGGCGGTCAGCTGGCAGGTGACCCTCTGTCCCTTCGTACCCAGGAGAGCGAGATGAGCGAACGCACACTGGCCGGCGCAGTGGTGGTGATAACCGGCGCCTCGAGCGGCATCGGCCGTGCCGCGGCGCATGCCTTCGCCCGGCGCGGCGCGCGCCTGGTGCTGGCCGCGCGCGATGCCGAAGCCCTCGAGGACGCGGTGCGCGAGTGCCGCGAGCGGGGCGCCGAAGCGCTGGCGGTGCCCACCGACGTGACGCTGAGCGACGCCCTCGAACGGCTCGCCGCCGCGGCCTCCGAATTCGGCCATGGACGCATCGACGTGTGGATCAACAATGCCGGCATCGGCGCGGTGGGCAGCTTCGACGAGACGCCGCTCGACGCCCACGAGCAGGTGGTGCAGACCAACCTGCTCGGCTACCTGCGCGGCGCCCACGCGGTGATGCCGTACTTCAAGCAGCAGAAGGCCGGCGTGCTGATCAACACTCTGTCGATCGGCAGCTGGCTGGCGCAGCCCTATGCGGTGGCCTATTCGGCGAGCAAGTTCGGGCTGCGCGGCTTCTCCGCGGCGCTGCGCGGCGAGCTGACGCGCTGGCCGGGGATCCACGTCTGCGACATCTACCCGGCGGTGATGGACACCCCCGGCTTTCGCGACGGCGGCAACTATGCCGGGCGCACGCTGCAACCACCGCCGCCGGTGTACGACCCGCGCCGCGTGGCGGAGGCGATGGTCAGCCTGGCGCTGCACCCGCGGCACACCACCTCGGTCGGCGCGGCGGCGACCTTGCTGCGCTTGCTGCATTTCGTCACGCCGGGTTTCGACCGCCTGAACGGGCTGATCGTCGGGGCCGCGCTCGGACGTGCCGAGCGCGCGCCCACCTCGTCCGGCAACCTGTTCCATCCGCCCGGCGGCCAGCGCCGCATCGACGGCGGCTGGCGCCACGCGCACGAGTCGCAGGGGCTCAAGCTCGCCGCCGGGGCACTGGCGGTCGGTGTGGCGGGCCTGTATCTGTGGCGGGAGCTGAATCGCCGCTAGCGGGCACGCACCGCGCTGACGCCTTCGAGGGTGGCGAAGGAGGTGTCCTTGGCGGTCAGCAGGAAGTCGCGCATGAAGGGTGCATCCAGCATGTCGCTGCGGATCGCCGCATAGAGCGTCGCGTACAGGCCCTTTTCGCCGAGGCGGCGCGCCGTCACGTAGCCGCGCGCGCTGTACTCGTGCAGCGCCCAGTTCGGCAGGCTGCACACCCCGCGGCCGGACGCCACCAGCTGCATCATCATTACCGTCAGTTCGGAGGTGCGTACCTGCGCCGGCTCGACGTCGGCCGGTTCGAGGAAGTGGTTGAAGATGTCCAGGCGGTCGCGTTCCACCGGGTAGGTGATCAGGGTCTCGCGCTCCAGGTCCTCCGGGCGGATGTAGGGGCGGCTCGCCAGCGGATGCTGGTTGGCCACCGCCAGCAGCGCCTCGTAGGTGAACAGCGGTACGTAGGTGATGCCGGGCAGTTCGATCGGGTCGGAGGTCACCACCAGGTCCAGGTCGCCGCGTGCCAGGGCCGGCAGCGGCGCGAAGGAAAAGCCCGAGGCCAGGTCGAGCTCGACCTCCGGCCAGGCATCGCGGAACTGGTCGATGGTCGGCATCAGCCACTGGAAGCAGCTGTGGCACTCGATGGCCATGTGCAGGCGTCCGGCGGTGCCGCCGGCCAGTCGCGCCAGGTCGCGCTCGGCGCTGCGCAGCTGCGGGATCACCGTGTCGGCCAGTTGCAGCAGGCGCAGGCCGGCGCTGGTGAAGCGCACCGGCTTGGTCTTGCGCACGAACAGCTGCAGGCCGAGGCGCTCCTCCAATTCCTTGAACTGGTGCGACAGGGCCGACTGGGTCAGGTGCAGGCGCTCGGCCGCTTCGACCAGGCTATCGGTCTCGCGCAGGGCGTGCAGGGTCTTGAGATGGCGGATCTCCAGCATGCCGGGCTTCCCTTGGCAGCAGTGCCGACGCCGTGGGAGGCGTCGCGCGAGTGGACGGTGGCATGAGCATCGCTCAAGTGCCCGGAGTGTCGCGCAGCCGTCCGCCGCTGTCGATAGCGGACCGCCGGCTAGAGCAGGATCACCCGGCCGACGAAGAACACCAGCAGCGCGAAGAAGCCCACGGCGACCAGCGTCATCACCCCGTCGCGCGCCATCAGCCCCAGCCCGAGCACGCTCAGGGCCGCGCCGGCCGTCGAGTTGCCGAAGGGCACCAGCTCCAGCGGGGGCATGGTGCTGGCGATCAGGATGCACAGCACGGCGTTCAGCCGTATCGCGATGCCGCTGTTGAGGAAGGTCAGGCGACGGCGCAGCAGGCGGTCCACCACGCGCGCGATCTTATGGAGAAAGGCCAGCGCCTTGTTGAATTTATCTCGCGATGCGCTGCGCTTGAGCAGCCACTGCGGCAGCCAGAAGTGCTGCCGCCCGATCAGCAGCTGGCCGGCGATCAGCACCACCATCACCGCGAACACGCTCGGCAGCCCCGGGATGCCCGACAGCGGCGAGAGCACCAGCAGGCCCGGGATCAGCAGGATGACGCCGAAGCTGCGTTGCCCGGCAGCTTCGAGCATCTGCCCGATGGTAACGGGCTGGCGATCTTTGCCGGCCTTCTCCAGGCGCTGCAGGAGTTCTTCGAGCGTTTGCGGATCACGATCGGCCGTCATGGGTGGTCCTTTTTCCGGGGCACAGAGATTTAGAGACCGTCAGCGCCGCTGGGCTTCATGAATAATTCGAAAGTTCATGACGAATAAAATGAGTTTTTCTAAATCTGTGGCGCCCGGAACAATGCCTGCCATTCGAAAACGAACATGGAGATTCGATGATGGCGTTGGCACATTCCCTGGGGTTTCCCCGTATCGGCCGTGACCGCGAACTGAAGAAGGCGCTCGAGGCCTACTGGGGTGGCCGGCTCGACGAGGCCGGCCTGCGTCAGGTGGGCAGCGAGCTGCGTGCCGAGCACTGGCGGCTGCAGCGCGACGCGGGCCTGGACCTGCTCCCCGTGGGGGATTTCGCCTGGTACGACCAGGTGCTGACCCACTCGTTGATGTTCGGCGTCATCCCGCCGCGCTTCGCGTCCGCCGGGGCGCAGCCGACGCTCGACACCCTGTTCGCCATGGCCCGCGGCGTGACCCACGCCTGCTGCGACGGGCATGGCTCGGCCGGCGGCGCGGCCAGCGAGCTGACCAAATGGTTCGATACCAACTACCACTACCTGGTCCCCGAGTTCGCCGCGGACCAGGCCTTCAGTCTTTCCTGGACGCAGCTGTTCGAAGAGGTGCAGGAAGCCCAGGCGCTTGGCCACCGGGTGAAGCCGGTGCTGATCGGCCCGTTGACCTACCTCTGGCTCGGCAAGGCGCGGGGCGTGGCCTTCGACAGGCTGGAGCTGCTCGACCGCCTGCTGCCGGTGTTCGGCGAGGTGCTCGAGCGCTTGGCGGCGCTCGGCGTCGAGTGGGTGCAGATCGACGAGCCGATCCTCGCGCTGGACCTGCCGCAGGCCTGGAAGAACGCCTTCGAGCGGGCCTACAACCTGCTCAACCGGGCGCCGCTGAAGAAGCTGGTCGCCACCTATTTCGGCGGGCTGGACGACAACCTCGGGCTGGCCGCCGGGCTGCCGGTGGACGGCCTGCACATCGACCTGGTGCGCGCGCCGGAGCAGTTCCCGGCGATTCTCGACCGGCTGCCTGCCTACAAGGTGCTGTCGCTGGGGCTGGTCAACGGGCGCAACGTCTGGCGCTGCGACCTCGAGCGGGCGCTGGCGGTGGCAGGCGAGGCGGCGGCGCGGCTGGGCGAGCGGCTGTGGATCGCGCCGTCCTGCTCGCTGCTGCACAGCCCGGTCGACCTCGACGCCGAGGACCGCCTGGACCCCGAGCTGAAGCAGGGGCTGGCCTTCGCCGTGCAGAAGTGCCGCGAGGTGGCGCTGCTGGCCCGCGCCATTCGCGAACCGGATGCGCCGGCGGTGCGCGAGGCGCTGGCGCAAAGCGGCGCGGCGCTGCGTGCCCGCGCCGATTCGGCGCGCATCCACAAACCGGCCGTGCAGGCGCGCATCGCCGCCATCCGCGAGGAGGATACCCGGCGCAGTCTGCCGTTCGCCGAACGCATCGCCCGCCAGCGCGCGCGGCTGCAACTGCCGGCGTTCCCCACCACCACCATCGGCTCCTTCCCGCAGACCGGCGACATCCGCCGGGCGCGTGCGGCCCTGCGCCAGGGGCAGTTGTCGCCGCAGGCCTACGTCGAGACCATCCGTGCGGAGATCGACCACGCGATCCGCGTGCAGGAGCAACTCGGGCTGGACGTGCTGGTGCACGGCGAGGCGGAGCGCAACGACATGGTCGAGTACTTCGCCGAACAGCTCGACGGCTACGCCTTCACCCGCTTCGGCTGGGTGCAGAGCTACGGCTCGCGGTGCGTCAAGCCGGCGATCATCGTCGGCGACCTGAGCCGCCCGGCGCCGATGACAGTGGACTGGATCGGCCATGCCCAGCGGCAGACCGCCAAGCCGGTCAAGGGCATGCTGACCGGGCCGGTGACCATGCTGATGTGGTCCTTCCCGCGCGAGGACGTCAGCGCCGAGACCCAGGCGCGGCAGCTGGCGCTGGCGATCCGCGACGAGGTACGCGACCTCGAAGCGGCGGGCGTGGCGATCATCCAGATCGACGAGGCGGCCTTCCGCGAGGGCCTGCCGCTGCGCCGGGCCGCGCGTGAGCACTACCTGCGCTGGGCGGTCGAGGCCTTCCGCCTGTGCAGCGCCGGCGCCGCGCCGGAAACGCAGATCCACACGCACATGTGCTACAGCGAATTCAACGAGGTGATCGAGGCGATCGCGGCCATGGATGCGGACGTCATCACCATCGAGACCTCGCGCTCGCAGATGGAGCTGCTCGACGCCTTCCGGGCCTTCCGTTATCCCAACGACATCGGCCCCGGTGTCTACGACATCCACTCGCCGCGGGTGCCGGCGCCGGAGGAGATGATCGCCCTGCTGGAACGGGCGGTGGAACACATCCCGGCGGAGCGGCTGTGGGTGAACCCGGACTGCGGCCTGAAGACCCGCGCATGGCCGGAAACCGAGGCGGCGTTGGCCAACATGGTCGCCGCCGCCCGCGAACTGCGCCGGCGGTACCGGGCGGAAGTGGCCTGAAGGCGACGGCGGCCCTCATCCGGCCTGCGGCCACCTTCTCCCGGGGGAGAAGGGAAGGGCACCGCGTCCACACAAGGCCGATCGCCCCGGGGGCGGGCCTCCCACAAGAGCAGGCGGTGCTGCACCGGACCCCTGTGGGAGGCCCGCCCGTTCCCGACGGGCTTGCGGCATTCACCACATCCTTGTGGATTGCGCACCCTCGCGGCGACATCTCAGCCGAGGCCGGGCTAGGCCTCTTGGTGGTAGTGAGGGCAGATGCACATGGCTCATGTCACCCCCATCCGCTTTGCGGGCCTGCGGCAACGAGGTCGCAAGCAGAGCTTGCTCCTACAGGCGTAGGGCTTGCCTGCGATCGGGGCCTTGGGCGAATCGCGGTCGAGACCGCACACATTGCAGGGGCGGCCGTGCCGCGTACTCCTTGTAGGAGCGAGCTTGCTCGCGAACAAGCCGGGCACGGTGCCGCGGCCGACACCGCCAGGCCACTCCCTCTCCCTCCGGGAGAGGGCTGGGGTGAGGGCAGATGCAGATGGCTTTTGTCCCCATCCGCTTTGCGGGCCTGCGGCAACGAGGTCGCAAGCAGAGCTTGCTCCTACAGGCGCAGGGCCTGCCTGCGATCGGCGCCTTGGGCGAGATCGCGGTCGAGACCGCACACATTGCAGGGCGGCCGTGCCGCGTACTCCTGGTAGGAGCGAGCTTGCTCGCGAACAAGCCGGGCACGGTGCCGCGGCCAACACCGCCAGACCACTCCCTCTCCCACCGGGAGAGGGCTGGGGTGAGGGCAGATGCAGATGGCTTTTGTCCCCATCCGCTTTGCGGGCCTGCGGCAACGAGGTCGCAAGCAGAGCTTGCTCCTACAGGCGCAGGGCCTGCCTGCGATCGGCGTCTGAACGATGCCTGGCATCAACGGGCGGCCACTCCGCTCAGGCGCTGTCGGGCATGCGGTCCGGCGCTTCGGCGATGAGCGCGTAGACCTCGTCGATGTTCGCCGGCTTGGTCAGGTGGCGGTCGAAGCCCGAGGAGAGGGCACGTTCCCGGTCGAGCGCCTGCCCCCAGCCGGTGAAGGCCACCAGCAGCACGTCGTGGCCGCCGGGCAGCGACCGGATGGCGGCCGCCACCTCGTCGCCGCGCAGCCCCGGCATGCCGATGTCGAGCAGCGCCACGTCCGGACGGAAGCGCTGGTACGCGTCCAGCGCCTGGCGACCGTCGAAGGCGGTGCACACCTCGTGCCCTTCCATGCGCAGCAGCTCGGCCATGGTTTCGGCGATGTCATGGTTGTCGTCGGCCACCAGCACCTTGCGCCGCACGTGGCGCAGGGTGGGCGCCGCGGGCTCGGAGCGCGGCACGGCGAGGCGCTTGGCCAGCGGCAGGGTGACGGTGAAGCGGCTGCCGTGCCCGAGCCCCTCGCTGCTGACCCGCAGGTCGCCGCCGTGCAGCCGGGCCAGTCCGCGCGCCAGCGCCAGGCCGATGCCCAGGCCGCTGGCCGCCTGGCCGTCCGGCGAGGGGATCTGGGCGAACATGCTGAACACCGACTCCAGGTTCTCGGGGGCGATGCCGATGCCGTTGTCGGCCACGGTGACGTGCGCCTGGTTGCGCTCGAAGGCCACCTCGATGCTGATCTCGCCACCGTCGGGCGTGTACTTGGCGGCGTTGGTGAGCAGGTTGGTGATGATCTGCTCGACCCGCAGCGGATCGGCGTCCAGCTGCAACGAGCGGGTCGGCGGACGGTAGTACAGTCGGTGGCCCTTGGCGTCGAGCAGCGTGCGGGTGGTCTGCATCGCCCCCTCGATGGCGTCGGCGAGCGGCACCGGCTGGCGGCGCAGGACGATCTTGTCGTGGGTGATGCGCGAGACGTCCAGCAGGTCGTCGAGCAGCAGCGCCATGTGCCGCACTTGACGCTCGATCACCTCCTGGCTCCAGCGCTTCTGCGCCTCGCTGGCACCCGGCGAGCCGACCAGCGCGGCGGCCTGGCGGATGGGCGCCAGGGGGTTGCGCAGCTCGTGCGCCAGGGTGGCGAGGAAGGCGTCCTTGCGCCTGTCCGCCTCGAGGAGCTGGCGCTCCTGCTCCTTGCGCTGGGTGATGTTGGCGAACCAGAGCGCGACGCCGCTCTGGAACGGGTTGACGACGATGTGGAACCAGCACTCGCAGCTGTGGCGCTGCGCCTGCCATTCCAGCTCCTGCGTCTCGCGTCGCTCGACCACCTCGACGCAGCAGGCGAACACCGCGTCCCGTTCCCAGCCGGCGACGATGTTGCGCAGGGGCTCGCCGAGCAGTTCGCCGACGCTGCGCCCGAGCGCATGGGCCCCGGCCTCGTTGACGAACTCCATGCGGAAGTCGACCAACTGGCCGTCGCCGGCGCGGATCGGCTGCAGGATCACGAACGGCATGGTCGAGGAGTCCAGCGCCACGCGCAGGCGCTGGGCCGAGCGGCCGGCCTCTTCCTGGGCGCGGGCGCGCTCGATGAATACCGAGGCCATTCCGGCGCACAGGTCGGCCATGCGGACTTCTCGCATCGAGGGCTCGCGCGGCGAGACTATCTGCACCGAGATCGAGCCCATGACGGCGCCGTTGGGGTCCAGCACCGGCGTGGTGTGCACGGCGCGAAAGCCGACCCGGCGCGCCAGCGCCAGAAAAGGCGCGAAATCGGGGTCGGTTTCCACGTCGCGGATCACGATGCGCCCGCCCGAACGCATCGAGCGGCTCGTGGTGCCAGAGGGGACGACCTCCGGGCCGAAATCGGCGAAGGCGTCATCGGCGTAGCCGCGGCTGGCGTGGAGTTCCAACGGGCCGCCGTCGAAGCTCAGGGTCACGGTGCCGTGGCTGGCATGGTGGAAGTTGCACAGCGCCTCGAGAAGGGCGCCCAGCTGCTCGCGCAGGGTCGGCAGCTGCAGCAGGCGCTGGCTCAGGGTCTGCAACAGCTGCAGGTCGTCCACCTGTTCCTTGAGTTCCAGGCGGGTCGCCTGCAGGCGGGTGAGCAGCGCATCGCGTTCGTGCTCGCTGTGCTGCCGGGCCTCGGCGGCGGCCACCAGGGCGTTGCCGACTTCCTGGACCTCGACGATGTCGCTGACCGGCGGCTGCGGCACCTGCTTCTGCCCGATCGCCCGCGCCGCGCGCGTCAGCTGGCGCATCGGCCGGTTGATGCGGCGCGCGGCGAACAGTGCGGCCGACAGCGCCAGCAGCAGCGACAGCAACAGCCCGCCGCCATAGGTGATGAACGCCTGCCGGGCGCTTTCTTCCACCTCGGCGGTGGGAATGCCGGTGACGACCGCCCAGCCGGCTTCGGGCAAGCGCACGAAGGCAGTGTGCATCGACTCGCCTTCGAGGGTCTCGGTCAGGCCGGTGCCTTCGGGAAAGGGATTCTCGGCGAGCAGGGAGGCCAGGCTCGGCGACGCCGGGCCACCCAGCGTGGCGCTGTGCCCGCCGGTGCGGGCGACGCGGATGCCGTTGGCGTCGAGCACGGTGGTCATCCAGCCCGGCGGCTGGCCGCGCATGGTGATCGCCTGGAGCACCGCCTCGGGCTCGAGCACGGCGGTGATCACAAGCTTAAGCCTTCCATCGCGCAGCACCGGCGCGTGCAGGGGCACGCCCCAGCGTCCGCCTGGCCCGCGCGCGAGCTGGCCGATCACCGGCAGCTGGCTCTGCAGCAGCAGTTCGAAGCTCTGGGCCTCGGGCATCCTGCCCAGCCCCTCCGGCGCTTCGTGCGGAACGTGCGCGATGACGCGTCCATCCGGGGTGTTGACGATGACCGCCCGCCAATCGGGGACCAGCGGCAGGACTCGGCGCAGCTGGCTTTCATAGTGGGCGATGTCGCCGTTGTCGAGCAGCGTCGATTCGGCCAGCGCCTGCAGCACGTTGAGCGAACGGCCGAGCTCGAGCTCGATGGCATTGGCCGCCATGCGCGTCGCCTCCAGGCTCCGCTCGCGGGCCTGCTCGGTCTGATGCTGGGTGATCTGTGAGAGTGCGAACCCCGCGGTCACGGCCAGCGGAGCGATGCTCGCCAGCGCGATGGCCAACAGGCGCCTGCGCAGCGGAACGGGGTGCGGCGGCCTGAATGATCCCAAGCTGGCTCTCCACTGCCATGTCTTCGTGGCGGCCGCTGTCATGCGGCTCGTTCTTATGAGTGGCCGGCACTGTCCGGGCGGCCGTGGCACGATCATACGCTCGGCGCAGGTGCCGTAGGCAACAGGATCGAAGGGCGCGGCGACGCCCGGAGCGGCGGCGAACTCCCGCGCGGGCGCCGGGTCCATCCATAGGGTCTGTTGCCATTCGTACGCGGCCGCGCCGGAGCCTGCTTTTTGGTTGCGCGGCAAATGGCGCCATGCGGCGTTGCGGACTTGGCAAGGGATCACCATTGCCTGCGTCCCACGCCTGGCAGATCGCCGCCCGGCCTGGCGCCATTTGACGCGGCAACGCGGCTCGCGATGAAACGGCAACAGACCCTAGGGCCGGCGCATTGCGTTCGGCCGCCAGGAAAGGGCCCGAAAAGGAATGCAACCATGACGATTGCCGAGTTGATCGAGGTGCTCAAATCCTTCCCGCCGGAGCACCAGGTGCTCGTGGAGTCTTCCGACGGCGGTTTCGACGGCGTGGGGCTGGTGCACGAGGTCGAGATCGGCTTCATGCCTTCGCCGCGGCCCTGGAACGGCCAGGTGGGCGGCGCGGTGCTGGCCGGCGAGCTGTGTATCCGCAGCGGCTTCGGCAGCGAGGCCGAGCTGCTGGACAAGGCGGTGGTGATCGAGGGCCTGAGTGGCTAGCCATTCATCCGCCTGGTCGGGAGCCGCCGGCGGCTCCTCGTTGCTGCGTCATGGGTTACTGGCGGCGGCCGTGCTGCTGCTCGCCGGCTGCGGCCTGCGCGAGCCGCGCCCGGCGGCGCCCGAGCCCGCCGAGGTGCGCGCGCAGATCGTCCGGCTGATGCCGGGCAGCGTGCGCGACCGCGAGGGCTGGGCGCGCGACATCCAGGCGTCCTTCGAGGCGCTGGACATCGAGCCGAGTACCGAAAACCTCTGCTCCGTGCTGGCGGTGACCGAGCAGGAATCGACCTTCCAGGCCACCCCGTCGGTACCGGGCTTGGGCCGCATCGCCCGCGCGGAGATCGACCGCCGCGCCGCCAGCCTGCACATCCCGCAGTTCGTGGTGCGCACCGCCCTCGGCCTGGAGTCGCCCACTGGCCAGAGCTACAGCGAGCGGCTGGCCGCGGTGCGCACGGAGCAGCAGCTCAGCGACATCTACGAGGACCTGATCGGCGTGCTGCCGCTCGGCAGGCAATTGTTCGGCAGCCTCAACCCGGTGCGCACCGGCGGGCCGATGCAGGTGAGCATCGACTTCGCCCGCGAGAACGCCCGGCTCTATCCCTGGCCGATCGGGCAAAGCGTGCGCGACGAGGTGTTCAGCCGCCGTGGCGGCATGTTCTTCGGCATCGCCCACCTGCTCGGCTACCCGGCGCACTACGACCGGCCGATCTACCGCTACGCGGACTTCAACGCCGGCTGGTACGCCAGCCGCAATGCCGCCTTCCAGGCCGCGGTGAGCCGCGCCTCGGGCATCGACCTGGCACTGGACGGCGACCTGATCATCCACGGCTCGACGCAGGCGGGCGCCACGGAGCATGCGGTGCGTTCGCTCGCCTCGCGGCTGAAGCTGGACGATCGGCAGATCCGCCGTGCGCTGGAGCGCGGCGACCGCCTGGATTTCGAGGAAACCGAGGTCTACCGGCGGGTCTTCGATCTGGCCGAAACGCGCGCCGGCAGGGCGCTGCCACGGGCCGTGCTGCCGGGGATCACGCTCAAGAGCCCGAAGATCACCCGCAAGCTGACCACCGCCTGGTTCGCCAACCGGGTGGACGAGCGCCGCAAGCGCTGCATGGCGCGCGCCGGGTGAGCCTTCACGGGCCAGTCGAGATCGGGTCGTGGCGGCTCGGCAGCGTGCCTTCCAGCGCGGCGTCGAGGCGGTCGAGCGGCACCGGCTTGACCAGGTGCACGTCGAAGCCGGCGGCGCGCGACTGCTGCAGGTCCTTGAGCTGCCCGTAGCCGGTGAGCCCCACCAGGCGCAGCGCATCCGGCGCGAACCGCGTGCGCAGTGTCCGCGCCAGCTCGTAGCCATCCATCACCGGCAGGCCGATGTCGAGCACGGCGACCTGCGGGCGAAAGCGCTCGGCGAGGCGCAGGGCGTCCAGCGGATCGCTGGAGGCCTCGACGTCGTGGCCGCGCTGGCGCAGGTATTCGCGCATGCTGGCCAGCGCGTCGAGGTTGTCGTCGACGACCAGCACGCGCCTGGGCGCAACCGAGCGGGGCCGGGGCGCCGGTGCGACGGGCTGCGCCAGTGCGTCGGCCGGCTCGAGGACGGGCAGGGTGACGGTGAACACTGATCCGCGCCCGACGCCCTCGCTGTGGGCGGCGACGCGGCCTTCGTGCAACTCGACGAAGGTCTTGACCAGCGCCAGGCCGATGCCGAGGCCGCCCTTGGCGCGGTCGATGGTCGCCACGCCCTGCTCGAAGATCTGGAACAACCGCGGGAACAGCTGCGGGCTGATGCCCGAGCCGTTGTCCTGCACGGCGACCGCCACCTGGCCGTCCTCGACTGTCATGCGCACCTGGATCCGGCCGCCGGGATCGGTGTACTTGGCGGCGTTGCTCAGCAGGTTGGAGAACACCTGCACCAGCCGGGTGGGATCGCCGAACACCCAGACCTGGGCGTCCGGCAGTTCGGTGGTCAACCGGTGATTGCGTTCCTGGAGCAGGCCGCTGGTGTCCTCGATGGCGCGGGTCAGCAACGCGGTCAGCTCGGCCGGTTCCTTCTTCAGCTCCAGCCTGCCGCGGGTCATGCGGGTGACGTCGAGCAGGTCGTCGACCAGCCGCGACAGGTGCTTGGCCTGGCGGTCGATGATCTGGCATTCGCGCGGCAGCCCCTCCTTGTGGCGCAGCTTCAGCAGCTCCAGCGCCATGACGATCGGGGCCAGCGGATTGCGCAGTTCGTGGCCGAGCATGGCGAGGAATTCGTCCTTGGCGCGGCTGGCCTGCTCGCGTTCGTAGTTGGCCCGTGCGGCCTGCACGCCGGTGAGCGCCAGCGAGGCGGCCGCGCGCATGATCGCCAGCTGGGTGACCGAGGGAAAGTCCGGGTCGCCGGAGCCGAACCAGATCTTCCCGCCGTGGCTACCGTAGCCCATGCTCAGGTGCACCAGGCGCATCGGCCCGAGCGGCGTGCTGGCGTCGTAGGCGCGCCCGTCGGGCATGCGGGCGTTCTGCCAGTCTTCGGTATAGGCCTGCCAGGCCTGGTATTCGCCGGACGACAGATAGTTCCCGCCGACCCGCAGCAATCCCTCGAACTCCGGATTCTCGACGATGTTCAGCTGCACGCAGACGAGCTGGACCAGGGCCAGGCGCTCCACCGCCTCGACGGTCAGGCGCAGTACCGTCTCGCTGTCGCGGCCGGCCCAGAGCGCAGGCAGGGCGAGCAGGCCCATGAGGTCGCGGATGCCTTGCTCCTCGCCGTTCTTGCCGGGCTCGCTCATCGAGCGGCCCGCGGTTCGCCTGGCAAAGCCGGATCAGACATGGACGGGCCGTTCCGCCGCCTGGGCCTTGCGCCGTTCGAGTTCGGCGATCATTTCCGATGCCGGCGTGTAGAAGGGGTTTTCCTGAACCACGCCGTTGATCAGCGTCAGCGGGTGGGTGCGCAGCAAGTCCATCATCATCGAGCCGGAGAGCTTGGCCACGTCGTAGACGCAGATGGCGGGCTGGCGCATGTCGGCGAGGATCTCGTTCACTTCCGCCTCGTAGGCGAGCAGGCTGTCGATGCCGGGCACGTCGCCGAAGATCCAGTCCATGTTGCCCATCAGGCGCACCCGCGGATAGCCCGCCTCGGTGGCGGCGCGGCAGACCTGCTGCAGGGTGGAGATCATGCGGTCCTTGTCGAAGGTGCCGTCGTCGCCCAGGTAGGCGCCGTGCCAGGTCTGCACGTCCAGCTGGCCGCAGGCCTCGCAGCCGTGCGCGTCGATGCCGGCCTCGATCAGCCGCTGGCGATGCTCGTCGACGCTGGCCGGGTTGATGATGTGGACGTTCTTTTCGCCCTGCTCGATGGCCTCCTTGAAGAAGGGCACCAGCACGTCGTACTCCTGCTCGCGACTGTCGAAGAAGGCGCAGATGTGGAAGTGCTCGATCTGGGTACCGGCCAAGGATAGATCGTTCATGTGATGTGCCTCGTAGCTGGCGCCTGCATGGAATTGGCGAAGAATCCACTGGCGGGGGTTTGCGGGCCGCCCGGGCATCATACAGGCGGAGGCGGTGGCCTGTAGCCACCGCAGCATTTTATTGCCGTGACGGCCGGTCTGCCTCGGCAGCCGACTGCCGGCGCCTTTGCGGGCGTCAGGCGCCGGCGATGAGGAACGGGTTGTAGCCGCTGCGGGTGTACTGCCCGGCTTCGTCCAGCATCAGGTCCAGCGCCAGGCTGGCCAGGTCGTCGGCGAGCGGATCGGCCTCGGCGTCGAATTCGCGCGGCACGATCTTCAGGTAGCCGTGGCAATGGTCGCAGGCCTCGGCGCGGGCGACGAAGGCCGACTGGTCGCCGTCCTCCAGCCCGAGGTAGTGCAGCTGCCCGCCCTTGTGACAGATCGTGCAGGTTACCCGTTCCAGATGCCATTCGGTAGCGCAGATGGCGCAGTGCAGGTAGCGCACGCCGTTACGTTCGGGCGCCACGTGGACGATGCTGGCCACCGGCTGCGAGCCGCAGCAGGGGCACAGCGCGTAGACGTCCCCCGTCGGCCGCTCCGGCGGGCGGGGCAGGGCGCGGGTCAGGCGAACCCAGGCCACCTGCAGCGCGGCGGCCACCAGCGGCATCTGGCCCCGGCTGCCCGAGTCGCCGGGGTCGGCGTCGAGCACCTGCTCGGCGAGGTCGTCCAGCGCCTGCACCGACAATCCCCGTACGCTGGCCAGCAGCGGGCGCTGGCGTTCCCCGGCCTGCAGTTCGAGCGCATCGAGCAGCGCGGCCAGGTCCTGCTGCCAGTCGATGTCGCGCCGCAGCGCCTGCGCGCCGAGCGGCGGCATGCCGTGCTCCAGCGCGGCGTCGAATGCACCCGCGGCCGGCACCCAGGCCGGTTCGCGGGTTTCCAGCACCTGTTGCTGCGCCTGCACCACCGAGGCGATGAAGGCGAGGAATTCGCCCAGCCCCGGCGTGTTCTCCGATAGCGTGCGCAGGCGCGCGGCGCGCCGGGCGAACAGCTGGTGGTCGGGCAGGACCACCCGGGGCGGCTCCATGATGCCGCTGGGGGCGCTTCCGAAGGCGTGGTTGACGGCAGGTCCCTTCATCGATCCTTTCCTGTTTCTATGTGCTTGCCGGTGGAGGGCAGGGCGGTATCGTCGCCGCGCTCCTTGCCGCGCATGATCTCGTCGTACCAGAGCCCGTGGTGGTGACGGGCCCAGGCATGACTGACGCGGCCCTGGGTCATCGCGCGGATCGAGCCCTTGACCCAGATCGCCGAGTAGACGTGGATCACCAGCGTGATGATGGCGATGAACGCGGCGTAGGCGTGCACCATCGCCGCCGTGCGGTGCAGCCAGAGCGGCACGCCGTCGGCGAACCAGGGCCGCCAGATGATCACGCCGCTGACCAGCAGCACCGGTACCGTGGCGAGGAACAGCCAGTAGACCAGCTTCTGCCCGGCGTTGTTCTTGCCCACCGGCGGCAGGCGCTCGTCGCGGTTGGCGAGCAGGTCGGGCATCTGCTTCATCCATTGCACGTCGTGCCGGCGGATCAGGTTGTCGCCGAAGAAGCGCACCGCCTGGATGAGGAAGAACAGCGTCATGAACACCCCGAGATAGGGGTGGAAGATGCGCGTTTCCTCGGGCCCGCCGAACAGCCCGGTCAGGCTGTAGAAAGTCGGGTAGAACAGCGCCAGGCCGCTGAGCGCGAGCAGCACGAAGCTGATGGCGATCAGCCAGTGGTTGGTGCGTGTCCACCAGCCGTAGCGCAGGATGCCGTGCTTGACGTTGGAGTGGCTCATGGTCGGTCTCCCTCGCGGCGGTCGAGCTCCCGGTCGGCCGCGGCCTTTTCCGGATCGGGATCGTCTTCGGGCTCTTCCTTGGGACCCTTGATCATGTAGTGGAAGAAGCCGGTGAGCACCGAGAGGCCGAGCACCGCCGACATGAGCGGCTTGGTGATGCCCTTCCAGGCCTCGACCACCGGGCTGATCTGCGGATCCTTCGGCAGGCCGCTGTAGATCTCCGGCTTGTCCGCATGCTGCAGCACGTACACCACGTGGGTACCGCCGACGCCGGCCGGGTCGTAGATGCCGGCGTTCTCGTAGCCGCGCTCCTGCAGGCTGGCGACGCGCTTGGCGCCGTAGTCGAGCATGGCCTCCTTGGTACCGAACATGATCGCCGAGGTCGGGCAGCTCTTCACGCAGGCCGGCTCCAGGCCGTGGTACACGCGGTCGGAGCAGAGCGTGCACTTGTAGGCCTTGTTGTCCTTCTCGCTGTAGCGCGGGATGTCGAACGGACAGCCGGCGCGGCAGTAGCCGCAGCCGATACAGTGCTCGGAGTTGAAGTCGACGATGCCGTTGGCGTACTGCACGATCGCCCCCGGCGCCGGGCAGGCCTTGAGGCAGCCCGGCTCGGCGCAGTGCATGCAGTTGTCCTTGCGGATCAGCCACTCGAGGTCGCCTTCCTCGTTGACGTACTCGGAGAAGCGCATCACCTCGAAGGATTCGGCGGACAGGTCGATGGGGTTGTCGTACACGCCGTGGCAGTGGCCCACCTCGTCGCGCAGGTCGTTCCATTCGGAACAGGCGACCTGGCAGGCCTTGCAGCCGATGCACACCGACACGTCGATGAGCTTGGCCACCTGCTGGATGTTGCCCGAGCGCACGTGCGGCGACGGCGTAGGGCTGGCCGAGCGGGCGACGATGTCCTGCAGGTTGATCTGGTCTCCACGCATGGGCTTCTCCTAGAGCTTCTCGAGGTTCACGAGGAACGACTTGAATTCAGGCGTCTGCGTATTGCCGTCGCCGACGAAGGGCGTCAGCGTGTTGGTCAGGTGCGCCTTGCGTGCCACGCCCTTGAAGCCCCAGTGCAGCGGAATCCCGATCTGGTGGACCGTGCGCCCGTCGATTTCCAACGGCACCATGCGCTTGGTGACCACCGCCACCGCGTCCATGTAGCCGCGCTTGGAGCGCACCCGCACCCGCTCGCCCACGGCGATGCCCAGTTCCCCGGCCAGCTGCTCGCTGATCTCGATGAACTTCTCCGGCTGGGCGATGGCGTTGAGCCGCGCGTGGGTGGTCCAGAAGTGGAAGTGCTCGGTCAGCCGGTAGGTGGTCGCCGCGTACGGAAACTCCTTGTTGCTGCCGAAATCGTCCTTGTCCTCGTCGAACACGCGGGCGATCGGGTTGTGGAACGCCAACGGGTTATCCGGGCTCAGCGGGTTGCGGTCGATCGGCGACTCCATCGGCTCGTAGTGCTCGGGGAAGGGCCCCTCGTTGAGCCATTCGCTGGCGAACAGCTGCCCGCGGCCGGTCTGGGTGAGGATGAACGGCCCCACGCCCTCGGACGGCGGCGAGGTCACCGCGAAGTCCGGCACGTCGGCACCGACCCAGCGCGAGCCGTTCCACCAGATGAACGCCTTGTCCTGCGACCAGGGCGTGCCGTCCGGCCTGGCCGAGGCGCGGTTGTACAGCAGCCGCCGGTTCATCGGCCAGGCCCAGGCCCAGCCCAGCGTCATCCCGACGTCGTAGGGGTCGGAGTTGTCGCGCCGATCCATCATGTTGCCTTTTTCGGTGAAGGCACCCGAGTAGATCCAGCATCCGCAGGCGGTGGTGCCGTCCTCGCGCAACTGGCTGAAATCGTCCAGCTGCTCGCCGGCACGGCGGATGACGTTGCCCTGCGGATCGGTGAGGTCGACCAATGCGCGGCCGTTGTACTCCTTGGCCAGCTCTTCGGAAGACGGGTAGGCCGGGTTGGTGTAGTTCCAGGCCAGGTTGAGTATCGGCTCGGGGAAGGCCCCGCCTTCTTCCTCGTACAGCCGTTTGATGCGCAGCATCACCTGCGCCAGGATCTCCGTGTCGGTCCTTGACTCGCCGGGTGGCGGCGCGGCCTTGTGGTGCCATTGCAGCCAGCGCGAGCTGTTGGTGATCGAGCCGTCGTCCTCGGCGAAGCAGGTGGTCGGCAGGCGGAACACCTCGGTGGCGATCTGCGAGGGATCGACCGGATGGAACTCGCCGTGGTTCTGCCAGAACTCGCCGGTCTCCACCTTCAGCGGGTCCATCACCACCAGCCACTTGAGCTTGGACAGGCCCTCGGTGACCTTCGCCTTGTTAGGGAAGGCGGCGAGGATGTTGAAGCCCTGGCAGAAGGCGCCGGTCATCTCGCCACGGACCATCTGGTTGATCGCGTAGAGGATGTCGTAGAGCGGTGCCGACAGCTTCGGCAGCCAGTCGTAGCACCAGTCGTTCTCGGCGGTGGCCACGTCGCCGTACCACTCCTTCATCATGCTGACGAAGAAGCGCTCGTAGAACTTCCAGTACGACACCTCGCCCTCCAGCAACGGCTGCTTGATGCGAGTGCGCATGTAGTCCTGGTAGGTCTGCAGGTTGGCCGACGGCAGGTTCATGTAGCCCGGCAGCAGGTTGGACAGCAGGCCGATGTCCGTGAGCCCCTGGATGTTGGAGTGGCCGCGCAGGGCGTTCACCCCGCCGCCGGGCATGCCCATGTTGCCCAGCAGCAATTGCACCATGGCGCCGGCGCGGATCATCTGCGAGCCGACCGTGTGCTGCGTCCAGCCGAGCGCGTAGAGGATGGTCATGGTCTTGTCCGGCGCCGCCGTCTGGGCGATCACGTCCCAGATCTGCAGGACCTTCTTGCGCGGCATGCCGGTGATGTTCTCGACCTGCTCCACCGTGTAGCGGCTGTAATGCTGGCGCAGCAGTTGGAACACGCAGCGCGGGTGCTGCAGCGTCGGGTCGGTGCGGGCGAAGCCGTTCTCGTCGAGCTCGAAGTTCCAGGTGCTGCGGTCGTAGGTCCGGTTGTCCGGGTTGTAGCCGCTGAACAGCCCGTCCTCGAAGTCGAAGCCCTCACGCACGATCAGCGGCGCGTCGGTGTAGGCGAGCACGTAGTCGCGGTTGTACAGCTCGTTCTCGATCAGGTAGCTGATCAACCCGCCAAGCCAGACGATGTCCGTCCCGGTGCGCAGCCAGGCATGGATGTCCGACACCGCGGTGGTGCGGTTGTAGCGCGGGTCCACCGAAATAAGAATCGCCTTGCTGCGTTCCTTGGCATGGATCACCCAGCGGAAACCGACCGGATGCGCCTCGGCGGAATTGCCACCCATCGAGAGGATGACGTTGGCGTTGCGGATGTCGACCCAGTGGTTGGTCATGGCACCGCGACCGAATGAAGGGGCAAGACCTGCCACCGTCGGTCCGTGTCAGACGCGTGCCTGGTTATCCAGCGTGAGAATGCCCAGTGCCCGGGTGATCTTCTGCGTGAGATACGCCGTCTCGTTGGTACAGGCCGAAGCGGCGACCATCGAGGTGGTCATCCAGCGGTTGACCAGCCGGCCCTGGTCGTCGTGCGTCTGGAAGTTGCGGTCGCGGTCGTCCTTCATGTGACGGGCGATGCGATCGAAGGCTTCGTCCCAGCTGATGCGCTTCCACTCGTTGGTGTTCGGCTCGCGCACCTCCGGGTACTTGACCCGCGACGGGCTGTGGATGAAATCCAGCACCCCGGCGCCGCGAGGGCAGAGCGAGCCGCGGCTGACCGGATGATCCGGATCGCCCTCGACGTGGTAGATGTTGTCGATCACGTTCGCCCCGCCATCGCCACGGGCGTAGAGCAACATGCCGCAGCCGACCGAGCAATAGGTACAGACGTTGCGGGTCATGGTGGCGCCGGACAGCTTGAAATGGCGGACGGATGCAAGGGCCTGGTCAGGGGCGAACCCCATCATGGCCATGCTCGACGCGCCCAGGCCGGCTGCCCCCAACTTGAGGAAATTGCGCCGGGATACGCGCACTGACATGGGTATCTCCTTTCTTATGTATTCGGCTATCACGCTGATGGTCGACTGCCGCCCGGCTTGAGGGTTCCCGGTGCAGACGAACGCATCTTGAAGACTAGACGGCGTTCGCAGTTCACGCCTGCACGCCGGGATGGGCGGTGACACGCCTGTGCGGTCGGTCACGCTTGGCGCGGCAGGCGGCGCATGAACCCGCGGGCGTGCCAGAGAGGAAGGTGGCGGAAGGCAGTGAGAGTCGAACTCACCCGGGAACGGCTGCCGTCCCCAACCGGGTTTGAAGCCCGGCCGCACCACCGGGTGCGATTGCCTTCCTTATTGGGCTCACAAGGACTGCAGAAACAAGCGAAGCGTTGGACAACGAACTGCTGGAAATAGGTCGGAGGCCTCGGAAATTCAGTCGCGTAACGGTGGCCACATCCTGGCTGTATGAACCAGCGCGAGCACCCATACGGTGCCTTCGTCGATCTGGTACACAAGCCGGTAGTTTTCGTGTGGGATCAGCTCGCGGGTGCCTGGAATCTTCCCGGGCTTGCCCATGGCAGGGAGGTCGGCCAGCTTGCTCGCAACGCTGGCAAAGAGTCATCCATACGCGCGGCGGCATGGGCATTGTCGAGGGCAATGAAATCCCATATATCCAAACGGTCCTGCTCAGCTTCGGGCGTCCAGACAACCCTCATTCGTGGCCCAATATTCGGGCGCGCCGCGCCGCGAAGGCCGCCTCGATCTCTTCATTGGAGCGACCACGCCCCGCATCGACGGAGGCGCGTGCGACTTCGACCTTGCGGTGCAGGAAGTCGTCGTAGTCCCTGGCTTGTTGCTGTTGTCGAATGAAGTCGCGCATGAGTTGGCGCATGACTTGGGAAGCAGGCCGGTGGACGGCCTCCGCTGCGGCCATGAACTCGGCACGGAGTTCAGGCTCCAGTTTGAGGTTGAAAACCGCTTCTTTGGCCATGACGGCGCCTCTACGGAACATACAGCTTTTGTATATACGATGTGCCTACATCTTAGCCAGGCAGCGTTCCGAGGGGAACGGGGGCGAGCCGTTGTGAGAGGGCCCGGCCGGGGCGTAACGCTGTTCACTTAGGCAAGCTCGCCCCGAGGTCGGGCCTCCCACAACAGCGGAGTTGCCGACCTGAGCCCCGCGACAGCCAAAGATTTCCGGGTCGTCCTCAGCTAAGTGAACTGCATTACGGCCGGAGCGAGCCCTTCCGAGCCGCCGCGCCTCTGCCTTGTCGTCAGGAGGGCACGTCTCTGACAGGGAAGGAAGGCGACGTGCAGGCACGTTCGTCGAGACCGCTTCAGGTGCGCACGGCGCACCTTGGCACGCAATTGCCGCATGTAAACGTCAACCGTCCGGCTGGGGGGCGAGCAGGGCGCTGTCCGGGCGCAGGCGCCGGCCTTCGCCGGTGCGGCGAGTGAGGCCGATGCGGTCGAAGTGCTCGAGCAGCTGGATGCTGCGCTTGCGTCCGATGCCGATGCGATCGCGAAACGCAGCGGGAAGGACGACGCCGTCCTGGCCCGCCAGTTCCTCGGCGCAGTGCGCCAGTTCGCGCAAGGTCTGCTCCGGATAGAACAGGTCGCGGACCACCTGCTGCAACAGCCCCAGGCGCGCCAGCTTGCGTAGCAGGTGGCGTACCTCGGCCTCCTCGCGGTCCAGCGCACGCGCCAGGTCGCGTACCCAGGGCGGATCGTAGCGGCCTTCGAGCAGCAATGGCCAGAGCCGTTCCTTGAGCGCTTCCTCTTCCTCGGCCAGTTGCACCCGGTGATCGGGCCGGTGCAGCCAGGGGCCGCTGGCCTGGATGTGGCCGTCAGCCAGCGCCTGGTCGAGCAGGGCGATGAACACCGGGCGCTCGAGTTCGGGCAGGGCGTAGCGGCGCAGGCGGTCGCGGTCCGGGCCGAGTTCGTCCGGCTGTTCGCCGTGGAAGCGTTCGAGCGCGGCCACCAGGCGTTCGTGCAGTTGTTGCCACAGGCGTGCGTCGAACAGCCGGACGCCCTGGCGGGTGACGATCTCCCGCGTGCGCTGCGGCAGCTGCCAGTGTTCGCGCGGACGGTTGAACTGCCGTTCCAGCCGCGCCGGCTCCAGGCCGTTGTGCGCGCTTTCCAGCAGCACCGGCAGGGCCTCTTCCAGCGTGCCCGCACGCAGGGCCTGGAGCTGCGCCAGGCGCTGTTCTCCGCGGCGGTTGCGGGCCGGGGCGAAGGGGTCGAGCACCCGGCCGCCGCCGAGGGTGCGCTGCGCCGACTGGTCGCGCAGCACCAGGGCGTCGCCGTGCACGGCGTGGGTCGGCGCATTCAGCAACACCTGCGCCAGCGCGCGGGCGCCGGGTTTCAGCGTTTCGCCTTCGAGCAGGGCGACGCGGCCGGTGACGTCCTGCGCGCCGAGGTGCAGGTGCACCGGCGTCCAGTGCCGCAGCGCGCGGGGCTCGGAGGGCAGCAGGTTGAGTTCGATGTCGATCCGGGTGGTGGGGGCGTGCAGGTCGGGGTGCAGCAGCCATTCGCCGCGGCGGATGCTGTCCACCGAGAGCCGCTCGCCGGCGATGTTCAGCGCGACCCGCTGGCCGGCGTGCGCGTCGGCGGCTTCGCGATTCTGTGCGTGCAGCCCACGGACGCGCACGCGCCGGCCGGAGGGGCTGAGCATCAGTTCGTCGCCCACCGCGACCCGCCCGGCGAAGGCGGTGCCGGTGACCACCACGCCACTGCCGGCCACGCTGAAGGCCCGATCCACCGGCAGGCGGAAGCCGCCCTGCGCGCTGCGTGCCGAGGCTTCGGCGGCCTCGGCACGCAGCGCATCGCGCAGGGTTTCGACGCCGTCGCCGCTGGCGCTCGACAACGGGTACAGCGGCGCATCGGCGAAGGGGCCGGGGGCCAGCAGCGCGCGTATCTCCTCGGCGACCGCGGCCACGCGTGCGGCCTCGACCCGGTCGGTCTTGCTGATCGCCACCAGCGCACGGTGGATACCGAGCAGTTCGGCGATGGCCAGGTGCTCGCGGGTCTGCGGCATCACCCCGTCGTCGGCGGCGACCACCAGCAACAGCAGGTCGATGCCCGAGGCCCCGGCGAGCATGTTGTGCACGAAGCGCTCGTGGCCGGGGACGTCGATGAAGCCGGTGAGCGCGCCATCGCCGAGGTCGGCGTAGCGGTAGCCGAGGTCGATGGTGATGCCGCGTTCGCGCTCCTCGCGGCGCTGGTCGCCCTCGGCGCCGGTCAGGGCGCGGAGCAGGGCGGTCTTGCCGTGGTCGATGTGCCCGGCGGTGCCGACGATCACGGTGCGGCGACCTCCAGTTGCTCGAGCTGGGCGAGGAACGCCGCTTCGTCGTCGAGCTGGCGCAGGTCCAGCCACAGGGCGTCGTCGTCGATGCGGCCGATCACCGGGATCGGCAGCGTCCGCAGCGCCTCCTCGAGATGCCGCAGGGCGCGACCGCGCAGCCGTTTGGGTTGCAGCGGGCGCAGGCAGAGTGCCGCGCTGGCCAGCCGTGCGACCGGCTGCGCGCCGCTGCCGATCATCCCCAGCGCCTCGCCGGCGGTCGCCTGCCAGCGCTCGCCAAGGCGCGCCGCCAGCGCCGGAGCCAGGCGTTCGGCCTGCCGGCGGATGTCGTCCTGCGGACGGGCGAGCAGGCGCAGCGTGGTCAGCCGCTCGCCCAGCCGGTCGGGGTCGCGGTAGAGGCCGAGCACCGCCTCCAGCGCGGCGAGGGTCAGCTTGTCGACACGCAGGGCGCGCTTGAGCGGATTCTTCTTGATCCGCTCGATCAGCTCGCGCTTGCCGACGATGATCCCGCACTGCGGGCCGCCAAGCAGCTTGTCGCCGCTGAAGGTCACCAGATCGGCACCGTCGCGCAGCGCCTGCTGCACCGTCGGCTCGGCCGGCAGGCCCCAGCGGGTCAGGTCGACCAGGGTGCCGCTGCCGAGGTCTTCCAGCAGCGGCAGACCGTGCGCGTGGGCGAGCTTCGCCAGGTCCGCGGTGGCGACACTGGCGGTGAAGCCCTGCACGCTGTAGTTGCTGGTGTGCACGCGCATCAGCAGGCCGGTACGCGGGCCGATGGCGGCCTGGTAGTCCTTCGCGTGGGTGCGATTGGTGGTGCCCACCTCGACCAGCTTCACGCCGGCGCGGGCCATGATGTCGGGAATGCGGAAAGCACCGCCGATCTCGATCAGCTCGCCACGCGAAATCACGCCTTCCCGGCGCGCGCCCAGACTGTTCAGTGCGAGCAGCACGGCCGCGGCGTTGTTGTTCACCACCGTTACCGCTTCGGCACCGGTGAGTTCGCACACGAGCCCGGCGATGAGGTCGTCGCGGTCGCCGCGCTTGCCGGTGGCCAGGTCGAATTCGAGGTTCAGCGGATGGCGCGCGGCCTGGGTGATCGCCTCGATCGCCGGCTCCGGCAGCAGGGCGCGGCCGAGGTTGGTGTGCAGCACGGTGCCGGTGAGGTTGAACACGCGCCGCACGCGGCTGCCATGGCGGGCAGCCAGACGTTCGCCGGCGCGTCCGGCGAGCACCGCTTCGGACAGTTCGATGGCGTCGAGGCGGCCGTGCCGGGCCGGTTCGCGCAGCTCGTCGAGCAGGTCGCGCAGGGTATCGAGCAGGGCGTTGCGGCCGTAGCGGCGGGCCAGCGGATCGCAGGCCGGGCTGCGCAGCAGGCGGTCGATGGACGGAAGGCGGGCGCTTGACATCGTGGGCTTCCTGGCAGCGGCATCCGGCGTCGCATGGGCTCGGCGCGACCGGACGCGTCCTGTTTCGCGATGGATGATCGACAACTCGCCGCCGGCGGCGTTCCGGCGGCATCGTCCGATCGTACACCAGGGGTGAACACCGGCGTTGGTTTCGGGTCATAGGCGAGCGAGAGGGGGCGCCCGTCACTCGGCCGCTCTGTAAGTAAATCGCGCACGCAGATGTGTGAAACACAAGAAACCGCGCGCGGGGGATACCGCCGAACGCGCAGGATGATAGATTCAGCGGCCGCATGCGCCGGTGCCCGCCGGGCGCAGCGATCATGTCGTTATCGCTTCGACTCAATGCCTTACGGGCGGCGGGATAGCCGCCTTCGATACCTGTCCGAGGAACACTTCGATGTCTTCACCGATTCTTGCCAGCTTGCTGCAACAGCACGAACCTGAGGTTCTCGCCAATTGGGTGGCCGCGCAGCGCGCGGCGGGTATCCGTGCGGACCTGATCGACGAGCAGACGGTACAGGCCAACTCCCAGGAGCTGCTGCGCGGTTTCGCCGCCGCCCTGGCACAAGGCAGCGACTCGCTCGAGGCGCCGCAATGGAAGCCCGTGAAGATGCTGCTCGATCGCCTGTCGCAGGTGCAGAGCCGGCAGGGTTTCTCGCCGTCGGAAACCGCGACCTTCGTGTTCTCGCTCAAGGAGCCGCTGTTCACCCTGCTGCAGAAGCATGCGGAGAACCCGCTGGAGCACATCTGGACCACCACCCAGCTGATCGACAAGCTCGGCCTGTACAGCATGGAGTCCTACATGACCGGCCGCGAGACGGTGATCCGCGAGCAGCAGGAAAGCATGCTGGAGCTGTCCACCCCGGTGGTCGAGCTGTGGCGCGGCGTCCTGGCGATCCCGCTGATCGGTTCGCTGGACAGCAACCGCACCCAGATCGTCATGGAGGCGCTGCTGCAGAAGATCGTCGAGACCGAGTCGGACATCGCCATCATCGACATCACCGGCGTGCCGACGGTCGACACCATGGTCGCCCAGCACCTGCTCAAGACGGTGACCGCCGCCAAGCTGATGGGCGCCAAGTGCATCATCAGCGGCATCCGTCCGCAGATCGCGGCCACCATCGTTCACCTGGGCGTGGAGCTCGGTGACGTGGTCACCAAGTCGTCGCTGGCCGATGCCTTCCGCCTGGCGCTCAGGGAGCTGGACGTCCGGCTGGTGGCGAACACCAATACGATTCGTTGAGGGGCCTGCCATGGTGGATCGCATTCCCATCCTGAAGATGGGCCAATACCTGTTGCTGAGCATCCAGGTCGACATGCACGACCAGCTGGCCATCGACCTGCAGGAGGATCTGACCGAACAGATCGTCCGGCACAAGGCCAAGGGCGTCCTGATCGACATTTCGTCGCTGGAGATCGTCGACTCCTTCATCGGGCGCATGCTCGCCCACATCGCCAACGTATCGCGCATTCTCGATGCCAAGGTCATCGTCGTCGGCATGCAGCCGGCCGTTGCCATCACCCTGGTCGAATTGGGGCTCTCCCTGGAGGGCATCGCCACCGCACTCAATGTCGAAAAGGGTATGCGCTGGCTGGAACGCACCGTCGACCGAGACATGAGCCTGGAGCCCGAGAGTGACGACGACACAGACATTTCCGCTGAAGCAGGAAACTGACATCGTCGTCGTCAGACAGCAGGTCCGCAAGGCTGCCGAACAGGCACGCCTGGGCCTCGTTTCACAGACGAAGATCGTCACGGCGGCGAGTGAGATCGCCCGTAATGCGTTGATCTACGGAGGTGGGGGAGAGTGCCGCATCGAGCAGCAGATGCGCGACGGGCGCACGGCAGTGTGCCTGATCATCAGTGACCAGGGGCCCGGCATCGAGGACCTCGACAAGGCGATGGTCGACGGCTACACCTCCGGCAACGGGCTCGGTCTCGGGCTCAGTGGCGCCCGGCGCCTGGTCGACGATTTCGTCATTCGCAGCGAGCCGGGGAACGGTACCGTGGTGGAGTTGTGGAAATGGCGCTGAAGGCGAGTCCCTGCCGGCAGAGCATCGAGATCAGCGAGCCGATCCACGTGGATGCGGCGCGGCGCGCGGTGGTGCGCGCCGCGTCCGCGCTCGCTGGCGACGAGCAGTGGTTCGGGCGGCTGACCGTGGTGGTCCAGGAACTGGCGCGCAACCTCGTCAACCACGCGGGGCAGGGCACGCTGCTGTTCAGTGCCGACGAGCAGGGAATCGAACTGCTCGCCGTCGATCGGGGCCCGGGCATGACGGACGTCGCCCGCTGCCTGGCCGACAACTATTCGACGGCCGGCACCATGGGCGCCGGCCTGGGCGCGATCCGGCGCATGTCCGACGGCTTCGACATCTACTCGCAGCCGGGCGGCGGGACGCTGGTACGTGCCCGTCTGGCGCTGGGAGCGCAGGTGCCCGAGCCGCTGATCTCGGGCGCGGTTTCCACGCCGCACCCGGCCGAGGAGGTCTGCGGCGACGGCTGGGCAGTCAAGGGCTCGCGGGTGATGGTCTGCGACGGCCTCGGCCACGGGCACGCCGCGCACGCGGCCAGCAGCCGGGCGTACGAGCTGTTTCTCGATCACGACCCGGCGGTGCCACTGCCGGAACTGATGCAGCGCACCCACCGGGTGCTGTCGAGCACCCGCGGCGGCGCAATGGCCTTCGCCGAGATCCAGGCCGACCGGGGGCAGGTGCTGTTCTGCGGCGTCGGCAATATCGCCGGCACGCTGCTGGCCGACCGTTCGCGGAGCATGGTCTCGGCCAACGGTACGGTGGGCTACAAGGTCGGTCGCATCCAGACCTTCAACTATCCTTGGGACTCGGCGACCGTGCTGGTGATGGCTTCCGACGGCATCGGCAGCAAGTGGTCGCTGGACAAGTACCCAGGAATCCTGGCCAGGCACCCGACGATCATCGCCGGGTTGATCCATCGCGAATTCAGGCGTGGCAACGACGATGCCACGGTGGTGGTGGTGAAAAGTGAGTGAGCGACAGTTGCTGACCACCGTGAGCATTCGCGAGGAGGTCGATGTGGTGGCCTGCCGGCAATGCGCCAAGCGGGCGGCGAGCTGGCTGGGCATGAGCCCGCTCGAGCAGATCCGGGTGGCCACCTCGGTGTCGGAGCTGGCGCGCAATATCTATCAGTACGCGGGGCAGGGCGTCTTCCATTTCTATCTGCTGAGCGACGGCCGCGGCCTGCTCAGCGCGCTCGGTTTCGAGGCGCGCGACAAGGGGCCGGGCATCGCCAATCTGGACCGCATCCTCGACGGCAGCTACGTCTCCAGCACCGGCATGGGCATCGGGCTGCGTGGCGCCCAGCGGCTGATGGACGAGTTCGAGATCGAAAGCTCGCCCCAGGGGACGCTGATCCGCGCGCGCAAGCGGGTGCTACCCTCGCGCCCACTGCCGAGTCGCGCCAGCATCCAGGCCTTCCAGGACGAGCTGCGCCGCGAAGGCGCGGTCGACCCCTTCGAGGAAATCCAGGTCCAGGGCGAGGAGCTGGTCATCACCACCGCCGAACTGCTGGCCAAGCAGCAGGAGCTGGAGGCGACCAACCTCGAACTGGAGAACACCAACAAGGGCGTGGTGGCCCTCTATTCGGAGCTGGAGAAGACCGCGCAGGAGCTCCAGGAAGCGAGCGAGTCGAAAAGCCGCTTCTTCTCCAACATGACCCATGAATTCCGCACGCCGATCAACATCATCGAGAACATCTCCAAGATGCTGCTCAGCGGGGTCGATGGTGCGCTCAATTCCGAGCAGCTCAAGCAGGTCCGCTTCATCAGCGACGCGGCCACGGAACTGTCGCAGCTGGTCAACGAACTGCTCGACCTGGCCGAGGCCCAGTCCGGGCGCATGGACGTCATGCCTGCAAGGTTCAATCTTGGCGGCTTCATGCAGCAGCTGCAGCAGTTCAGCGCCAGTCTGGCACCGCGCTATCCGCAGGTGACCTGCCGGGTGCATCCGCCGGTGCAGGACGTCACCCTGAACACCGACGGCAACCGGCTGTTCCAGATCCTGCGCAACCTCATCAGCAATGCCTTCAAGTACACGCCAAAGGGGCATGTCGAGGTGCGCGTGTTCCAGCCGGACGCCGACCACCTGGAGTTCGTCGTCGAGGATTCCGGGGTGGGCATCGCCGAGCAGGACCAGGCGCGGGTGTTCGAGGAGTTCTGCCGCATCCGCTCGCCGGGCCTGACCCACATCGAGGGGACCGGGCTGGGCCTGCCGCTGGCGCGCAAGCTGGCCACCCTGCTGCGCGGGAGGCTGTCGCTGACCAGCACGCTGGGCCAGGGCAGCCGCTTCTACCTGACCTTGCCGATCAGCTACGAGCAGGGCGAGGTGGAGCTGTCGCTCAGCGGCACCACCGTGCTGGTGATCGACGACAACGAGGCCGACCGCTACGTCGTCAGCCGCCTGCTCGAACCCTACGATCCGGTCATCATCGAGGCGGAAGACTCCCGCTCCAGCATCGACAAGCTGCAGGGCGTGCGGCCGGACATCATCCTGCTCGACCTGGACCTGCCGGACATCTCCGGCGAGGACCTGCTCGCCAGCATGGACGAGGGGATGCGCCGGCGGGTGATCGTCAACACGTCCAAGACCCTGAGCGAAGCCGAACGTGCACGGCTGGCACCGCTGTGCCACGCGATCCTGAGCAAGCCGCAGCCGGACTACGACGAGGCGTTGTTGCGCAGCATGGATAATCTGTCACGGAGGCATGCGCATGAACGCTAGACGACGCATCGTGATCATCGACGACACCGCGGCCAATCGCTACGTGTTGCGCAAGATCCTCGAAACCGACACCTCCTATGACATCCTCGAGGCCGGCAACGGCGCGGCGGGGCTGGACCTGATCGACGGCACCATCGACCTGGTCATCGTCGACATCAACCTGCCGGACATGAGCGGCTTCGAACTGGTCCAGGCGATGAAGAACCGGCTCGGCGAGGAGCGCCTGCCGGCGGTGATCAACATCTCGGCGACCTTCATGTCCGGCAAGGACAAGGCCGCCGGGCTGAACCAGGGCGCGCAGGCCTATCTCACGCACCCGATCAACCCGGACGAAGTGCTGGCTACCATCGCCCTGCTGCTGAACGCCACCAACCGCATGCAGAGCATCGAGCAGCAGCGCAACGAGGCGCTGGCCGAAAGCGAGAGCCTGCGTACCGAGAAGATCATGCTCGAGCGCTTCATGCGCTCGCTGAACCACGACCTGCGCTCGCCGCTGTCGTCGGCGATGATGGTCGCCAGTCTGATGCGCAAGAATCCGGCGCGACGCACAGAGGAACTGTTCAAGGTGCTGGAGGACAACCTGCACCGCATCAACGAGATGATCAGCAACGTGCTCGACATCTCGCACATGAACCTCGGCGGCGGCATCCGTCTGCACGGTGAGTCGCTGTCGCTACGCCGGCTCATCGACGAGGGGCTGGAGAACCTGCGCTACCAGGTCGCCAACCCCATCCACCTCGATGCCGAGGACCAGGACCGCCAGGTGTTCTGGGACCGCTCCAGCTTCCTGCGGATTCTCGACAACCTGGTGGGCAACGCCGCAAAGCACGGCGCACCGGGCCAGCCGATCGAAGTCACCCAGCGCTCGCTGGGCGACACCGTCAGCGTGCGGGTGAGCAACGTCGGCCAGCTGCCCGACGAGGTCCTGACCAACCTCGCCACGCCCTATTTCATCTCCACCCGCAGCGAGACCAAGGGCTGGGGCCTCGGCCTGCCGATCGTCAAGGCGCTGAGCGAGAGCTTCGGCGGGCGCCTGCTGTTCCACAACGAGGACGACCGGGTGGTGGTCGAGGTGCAGCTGCCGCAGGCGATCGGCGAGTAGCCGCGCGGGCCGGCCCGGCGGTCAGGCCGTGCGGGCCAGCTTCCAGTAGCGTTGCCAGCGCTCGCGCAGGGCGCCGGGCGATTCCGCGTAGAGCCGCCGGCCGAGGCGCAACGCCCGACCTTGCAGGTGCTGCCGCCGTTCGGCGATCAGGGGGGCGAGTCCGCCGCGGGTATCCTCGTCGCCGAACAGCTCCGGCTCGTCGCGCATCAGCGCCTGGAGCATGGCCAGGTCATGATCGTCCCCCAGCCAGTCGGACAGCTGTTCGAGCATCCCGATGCGTGCCTTGAACAGCCGCGGCCAGGCAGCCTGCAGCAGGCGCGTCTGGTACCACTGGTCCTTCACCCGCTTGCGCCACTCGTGAAGGTGCTCGTCGCTCGGGTCGCGCCGCACGACGGCGAGCGCCTTGCGGCCCTGGCGGTAGCTGCGCTCGACGCCGGCGGCGTAGAGCCCGAAGCCATCGCGCCGCAGGGCCCAGGCCGCCACCTCGCGCCCGGCTTCGGCCACCTCCGCCAGGACCCGCTCAATGGCCTCGCCGCTGCCGCCGGCCTCGTCATCGGCTGGCTGGCGCGCGGCGAGGCGGTCGCGAACGGCCTTCAGCCCGGGCGTGCCGAAGCGTTCCGGATCGCTGGCGGCGAGCGCGTCCCAGCCTTCCACCAGGGCGATGACGTCACGCAGGTCGGCAAGCGCCCGGCCGGCATCGCGCAGGCGCCGGTTCTGCGGGGCGAAGCGCTTGCCCAGCGGGTCGCGGACCAGCCGCAGCAGGGCGCGCAGCTCCTTGAAGCGCTTGCGCGCCTGGTGCACGGCTTCGGCGTGTCGGGATTCAGGCAGGGACAGCGCTTCGCGGGTCTTGGCCAGGCGCTGCAGGGCGACGCGCTGCACCTCCTGGCTCGCGGGCTGGCGGGGTTTGAGGCGGTACGACATGCGATCTCCTTTGGCGCGATACGAATCGGACCGGCGCCCTCGTTCAGTCTTCGAGGGCGTGGAACAGCGCGACGAATTGCCGGGTGAGCTTGTGATTGGGGTCCAGGTGGATCAGCGGGCGACAGGCATGATGGGATTCCTTCATCTTCACCGAGCTCATCAGGCGCTCGTCGAACACCGGAATCCCGCGTTGCTCGAGCTCGGCGATCAATGCCTCCGGCAGCGCGCCCCGCGCCGGGAACTGGTTGACCACCACGCCCTCGATCTTCGCCGCGCCGTCGTGGTCGTCGGCGATGTCCTCCAGTTCGGCGAGCAGGCGATCGATCGCCGTCAGCGAGAAGCTGTCGCAGTCGAACGGCACCAGGCAGCGGTCGGCCGCCAGCAGCGCGGACAGGCTGTAGAAGCCGAAACCGGGCGGGGTGTCGAGGTAGATGCGGTCGTAGTCGGCGGCCAGCCGGTCGAGCAGCTTGGCCAGCTTGCGGATCTTGAACTTGGCTTCCAGCTTGGGCTGCAGCTCGGCAAGTTCCGGCGAGCCGGCGATCAGAAAGAAATTGTCGAAGGGGGTAGGGTGGACGTTGGCCTGGGCCTTGCCGCTGCCGGGAAACAGGGTCTGGCGAAAGAAGTCGGCGATGCCGCTGGGCGTGTCATCCGGGCCGCAGCCGGTCAGGTACTGGGTGGCGTTGGCCTGGGCGTCGAGGTCGACCAGCAGGGTGCGATAGCCTTCGGCGGCGCTGATCGCCGCAAGGTTGCAGGCGATGCTGGTCTTGCCGACCCCGCCCTTGTTGGTGAACACCACCCGTTTCATGCCCTTCCTCCATTATCCGGCCCGCCGGCTGCGTTTCGCGTGGCCGCGCTACGTTAGCAGGCTTGTGTAACAGCCTGATGACGGTTGGATGACAGTGGCGGGGCGGCCGCGTCATGTGCACGGGTGGCTAGACTGATCTCCAAAGGCCCGCTCAAAAGGTATCGCCATGCAGATGACCGTTTTCAGCACCCAGCGCTATGACCGCCGCTTTCTCAACGAAGCCAACCTGGCGCTCGGCGAGCGAGGCTTCGGCCTGCATTACCAGGAGGCGGCGCTCTCGGCCGACACCGTGGCGCTGGCGCAGGGGACCGATGCGGTCTGCGTGTTCGTCAACGATCATCTCGAGGCGCACGTTCTCGAGGCGCTGGCGGGCTATGGCGTGCGCGCCGTGCTGCTGCGTTGCGCCGGGTTCAACAACGTCGACCTGGACGCCGCGCGCCGGCTGGGCATTCGCGTCGCACGGGTGCCGGCCTACTCGCCGGAAGCGGTCGCCGAGCACACGCTGGCGCTGATCCTGACCCTCAACCGGCGCACGCACCGGGCCTTCAACCGCGTCCGGGAAGGCAACTTCATGCTCGAGGGGTTGCTGGGCATGACCCTGCACGGCAAGACCGCCGGCCTGGTGGGGCTCGGGCAGATCGGCCTGGCCACCGCGCGCATCCTCAAGGGCTTCGGCTGCCGCGTGCTCGGCTACGATCCGGCGCCGGTCGGGGAGTTCGACGCGCTCGGCGAGCGGGTCGAGTTGCCGGCGCTGCTCGCCGAGTCGGACATCGTCTCGCTGCACGCGCCGCTCAACGATCGGACCCGCCACCTGATCGACGCCGAAAGCCTGCGGCTGATGAAGCCCGGTGCGATGCTGGTGAACACCTCGCGCGGTGCGCTGATCGACACCGGCGCGGTGATCCACGCGCTCAAGCGTCGCCACCTGGGCGCACTGGCGATCGACGTCTACGAGCAGGAGGCGCAGCTGTTCTTCCACGACCGTTCCGGCGACATCATCGACGACGACGTCTTCCAGCGTTTGCTGACCTTTCCCAACGTGCTGGTGACCGGGCACCAGGGCTTCTTCACCACCGAGGCGTTGCGTGAGATCAGCTCGGTGACCCTGGCCAACCTGGCGTGCATCCGCGACGGTCGCGAGTGCCCGAACGAGTTGTAGGGGGCAGGGTGTGCGCGGGTATCGTGCGTTGCACCCGTGTTTTCCCTTCTCCCCTCGGGAGAAGGTGGCCCGCAGGGCCGGATGAGGGTGTTGTGGAAGGTCCGACCTCGGGTGAGCCTTTGGGGCAGCTTGTCGCCGCGAGGGCGCGCCTCCCACAGGAAATAGCTACGCCGTGCGGATTCTGGTCTGCCCCTACAGGGATTGTGCCGCGCTTTCCGGCCGCGCCGGCTCTTCCCTTCTTCCCGCGGGAGAAGGTGGCCCGCAGGGCCGAATGGGGGTGTTGTGTGGGAGGCCCGGCCTCGGGGCGAGCCTTTGGGGGCAGCTTGTCGCCGCGAGGGCGCGCCTCCCACAGGGAATAGCCATGCCGTGCGGATTCTGGTCGCAGGCAGAGCCTGCCCCTACGGGGATTGTGCCGCGCTTTCCGGCCGCGCCGGCTCTTCCCTTCTCCCCGCGGGAGAAGGTGGCCCGCAGGGCCGAATGGGGGTGTTGTGTGGGAGGCCCGGCCTCGGGGCGAGCCTTTGGGGGCAGCTTGTCGCCGCGAGGGCGCGCCTCCCACAGGAAATAGCTACGCCGTGCGGATTCTGGTCGCAGGCAGAGCCTGCCCTGCAGAGGATTGTGCCGCGCTTTCCGGCCGCGCCGGCTTTTCCCTTCTCCCCGCGGGAGAAGGTGGCTCGAAGAGCCGGATGAGGGTGCGTCATGCTCCTCACCCCAGCCCTCTCCCCGGAGCGGTTCTGCCTCAGGCACCCGCTGGTGCCGTGCCGCCTGCCTGTGCGCCGCTGCGGCGTTCAAGCCGCCACGACCAGCCGAACACCAGCAGCCCGCATACCGCGGTGGCGGCGCCTATGTAGCCGGTGGAAGTCCAGCCGAGGCCGGCGCTGATGGCCAGGCCGCCGAGCCAGGGGCCGAGCGCGTTGGCGATGTTGAAGGCCGAGTGGTTGGAGGCGGCGGCCAGCGTCTGGGCGCCGGTGGCGACGTCCATCAGCCGGGTCTGCAGGGCCGGCGCCAGGGACACCATGGTGCCCACCGCAAACACCGAGGGCAGGATAGTCCACAGCGAGCCGGTGGCGAGCGGGAAGACCAGCAGCACCAGGGTGCTCCACATCAGCAGCCAGGCCACCGCGCGGAACTGCAGGCGATCGAACAGCCAGCCGCCGACCAGGTTGCCGACGATGCCGCCCAGCCCGAAGGCCGCCAGCGCCACCGGAATCCACTGCGGGCCGACGCCGGTCACGTCCAGCAGGGTCGGCGCCAGGTAGCTGAACACGCAGAACATCCCGGCGAAGCCGATCGAGCCGATCAAGAGCGCCAGCCACACCTGCGGGCGGTTAAAGGCGCGCACCTCGTGCATCGGGTCATGCCGCTCCTCGCTGCGGTCGAGCGGCAGGAACAGCGCCACCAGCACCACTGTCAGCAGGGCGATCAGACCCACCAGGCCGAAGGCCCAGCGCCAGCTCAGCCACTGGCCGAGCCAGGTGGCCAGCGGGTTGCCCACCAGCATCGCTATCGTCAGCCCGGCCAGCACGCGGGACACCGCCTTGGCGCGCTGGTCGGGGGCGACCATGGAGGCGGCCACCAGCATGGCCACGCCGAAGTAGGCGCCGTGCGGCAGCCCGGTGACGAAGCGCGCGAGCATCAGCGAGGCGTAGCCGGGGGCGAGCGCGCTGGCGAAGTTGCCGAGGGCGAAGAAGCCCATCAGCCACAGCAGCAGGTGGCGGCGATACAGGCGCGCGCCGAGGATCGCCAGGATCGGGGCGCCGACCACCACGCCCAGCGCGTAGGTGCTGATCACGTGGCCGACCTGCGGCTCGCTGATGGCCAGCCCCTGGGCAACGTTGGGCATCAACCCCATGATCGCGAATTCGCCGGTGCCGATGGCGAAGCCACCCATGGCCAGCGCCAGTTCGATCAGCAGGATGGCGCGCGCGGACAGGCGCGCGGGTGCTTGGTCCGTCATGCGGGAGCCTCTGGGAAAAGACGCGGATTATTCCCCGATTCGCCCTGGCTGTCAGCGGCAGCCGCTCTGCTTCGGGCATTCGGGGCGACCGGACCTCCTCAGGCCATGCGTCCTGCACTTGGTTCACTGGCCGCCGACTGTGCCCGTTCCTCGACCAACTGTCGATGGCCGCGGCCGCCGCTGCGGTGCACAGTAGTCCCGGGCATCCGACGGACCGACGACATGAACAACAACGAAGACGTCATCCTGCCGTGCCGCGACGGCTACCGCCTGGCCGGCCAGCTCCACGAGCCCGCCGGCGCGGTTCGCGGCAACGTGGTCATCAGCTGCGCGACGGGCGTCGCGGCGCGCTACTACGGGCGCTACGCGGCCTTCCTGGCCGAGCAGGGCTATCGCGTGCTGAGCTACGACTACCGCGGCATCGGCCGTTCCCGCCCGACGGCGCTGAGGCGGTTGCGGATGCGCTGGCGCGACTGGGGCGAACTGGACTTCGACGCGGCGGTGCGCTGGCTGCGCGAGCGGGCGCCCGAGGGGCCACTGCTGGCGGTGGGGCACAGCATCGGCGGCTTCCTGCCCGGCTTCGCGCCCGCGGCGGTGGAGGTCGACCGCTTTCTCGGCGTCGGCGCGCAGTACGCCTGGTGGCGCGACTACGCCGCCGCACAGCGCGGGCGCATGTTCGCCAGGTGGCACCTGGCGATGCCGCTGCTCACCGCCGTGTGCGGCTACTTTCCCGGCCGCCGGCTCGGCTGGCTGGAGGACCTGCCGGCCGGCGTCGCCTACGAATGGGCGCGGCGGCCCGAGCGGATGGAGGAGAGCTATCCGGCTGCGGAGCGCGACGAGGTGCTGGCCCGGTTCGCCGCGATACGCGCGCCGATCCTCGGGGTGAGCATGAGCGACGATCCCTACGGCACGCCGGCGGCCATTCGCCGCGGCCTGAGCTATTACCGCAACGCGCCGCGGCAGCGCGTGGAGCTCAGCCCCGCCGCGCTGGGGCGGGAAGCGGTCGGGCACTTCGACCTGTTCCGCGAGCACCACCGCGCCGGCTTCTGGACGCAGACGCTGGCCTGGTTCGACGAGGGCCGCTGCCCCTGGCCGGTGGCCGAGGCCTGGCCGGCCGGCACGCTCAGCGCGTCAGCGGCAGCGCCACGCCCATCAGCGCGAACAGGCCGCCGCAGCAGCGGTTGAAGGTGCGGCCGCTGCGAACCAGCCAGGGACGGATGCGATGCGCCAGGCGCGCCAGCAGCCATTCGACGAGGCCCTCGACCAGCGCGAAGGTCAGCGCCATCACCAGGAACTGCACCCAGATGTCGCCCTGCGGATCGAGGAACTGCGGCAGGAAGGCGCCGAAGAACAGGATCACCTTCGGATTGGACAGCGCCGAGAACAGGCCCTGGCGGAACAGCGCCCGCCCGGGGCGCTGCACCGCGTCGTGTGCGTGGCCGACACGCACGCCCGGCGTGCGCCAGAGCTGGATGCCCAGCCACACCAGGTAGGCCCCGCCCAGCCATTTGAGGATCACCAGCGCCTGCGCGGACGCCTGCAGCAGGGCGCCGATGCCGAACATCGACAGCGCCATCAGCAGCACGAAGCCGAGCACGCCCCCGGCGATGGTCCAGAGCGTGCGCTGGTGCCCGTAGAGCGCGCCGTGGGTGAGGGCGAGCAGGCCGTTGGGGCCGGGGGTCAGCGCCAGTCCGGTGACGGCGGCGAGATACAGCAGCCAGGTGTCGAGGGCCATGCGAATCTCCCGGTGGCCGGTGAGGGATGTTCGAACGTGCCGGCGCAGCGGCTGCCGAATCGCGCCACTTTACCCGTCCGCCCGAGCCTGCGCTCGGTTATCGCGCCGCCACCGCGCGCATGCCGGGTGGTCAGCCTTGCGCCTGCAGCACGGCGCCCAGCTGCGCGGGCGTATGGGTGGCGCCCATCGCCTGCGCGGAGGCCAGCGCGTCGAGCCCGCGCGCGTCGGTGCGGGTCGGGTCGGCGCCGTGTCGCAGCAGCAGGTCGACGATTTCCGTGCGGTCGAACATGGCCGCCATCATCAGCGCGGTCCTGCCGTCGGGGCCGCTGGCGTCGACCTCGGCGCCGTGTTCGAGCAGCAGCGCGGCCATCGCCGTGTGGCCCTTGAAGCCGATGCCGGCCAGCGGCGTCTGGCCGGCATCGTTGGCGATGTTCGGGTCGGCGCCGCGCTGCAGCAGGCAGCGACAGGCGTCGAGGTGGCCGTGGTAGCTGGCGAGCATCAGCAGGGTATCGCCTTTCTGGTTGCGCAGGTTCGGCGGCAGGCCCTGTCCGAGCAGGGCGTCGAGCATCTCGGCATCGCCGCGGCGGGCGAGGTCGAACACCTGGGTGGCGAAGGCCTGCAGCTCCTCCTCTTCCTGGGTGGTCATGGGCGGGCGGGTGGATTGTTCCATCGAGGGCTCCTTCGTCGGGGCTCTGGCCGTATCGACCGTGAGGGCCCGATCTTCGACCATGCCCTGGGCAAACCGATACCCATGGCTATCTATGGTTCCCATAGCCAGGTCGCGTTCGTCGGATAATGCTCGCGCAGCGGCGGCGCCGACCATACTTCCAGTCCGCTTTCCAACCTTGCGAACAACCTGCAGAAAGGACAGGACCGATGAGCATCGAACTGGAAATCGAGCGCCGCATCGCCCGGGAGGTCGCGGCCTGGCAGCAACGGGTGGTCGGCAAGGGGCGGCCGCTGGAGGTGGACGAAGGCTGGCTGCACACGCCGAAGGGGCTGCGCATGCCGTTCCGGGTGCTGAAGAACGCCAACATCCCGCCCTACGAGGTCGAACTGTTCCACCAGCGGGCCCGGTTGCGCGAGCGCCTCGACAGCGCCACCGAGCCAGGCGAGCGCGCGCGCCTGCGCCAGCACCTGTCCGACCTGGACCAGAGCCTGGCGTGCCGCCTGGAGGGACTGTTGCGGCTGGGCAGCGGCTAGCCGGCACGCGTATCAGGCGGTCGGGCTACGGCACGGCCGGCGTCTGTGGCAGTATCGGTCGCCCGTCATCCGGAAAGGCGCCATGAACCCGCAAGACCTCGAACGCCTGGTCACCCTGCAGATGCCCTACGGCAAGTACAAGGGCCGGCTGATCGCCGACCTGCCGGGGCATTATCTCAACTGGTTCGCCCGCGAAGGTTTTCCCAACAACGACCTGGGTCGCCTGCTGGCTCTCATGCACGAGATCGACCACAACGGCCTGTGCGCGCTGCTCGAGCCCCTGCGCCGCCGTCATTCCTCCAGCGCGGCGCGCAGGCTCTCGTAGGCCGGTGCGGCATAGATGCCGACGTCCACGGCCAGTTGCAGCAGGCGCTCGAGGTCGCAGGCGTACACCAGCACCGTCTGCAGCTCGTCGTCCAGCGGTTCGCTGAAGTCGACCAGCACGTAGCCGCCCTTTTCCGGATAGAGCGCCGACAGCTGTACCTGGATGCGATTGAGCGCCTTGAGCGGCTCGGTGCGCGCCAGCTGTTTGGTCGTCAGCACGAAGTTCACGTCCGGGCCGAAGGAGGCGCGGATCTCGCCGAACAGTTCTTCGTAGTCGTCGGCCTGGAACAGCACCGTATCGGGCAGGCTGCCAACCACCACCCATTCGCCGAGCGGGATGGGAAAATCGTCGTCGTAGTTGATGTCGGGGTTGCGCTGCAGGAACCCCTCGGGATCGGCGTAGGCCTGCGCGGCCTCGTCGGCGATGCGCTCGATCTCCGAGTCGTCCAGGCAGCCGGAGCTGATCAGGTGGATGAATTCGGTGAGTTGGGCTTTCATGAGGCCGTCCTGCGAGTGGGTGTTGCAGCATAGCGAAAACCTGCCCGCCGGGTGCGGGCGGCCATCCGGTACCCGCTCACGCAAGCGTCTGCTGGCGATGACTATTACGCCAATAAACGGGCTGGACTGGGGAATTAACCCCGTTTTCGTGCACAATGGCGCCCTTACGCGCGCGGTACCGAATGCCTGCGCGCCTTGCCATCCTTGAGCAGCCACCGCGCTAACAAGCCCTACGTACAGCCCGACAAGAGAGGAACGACTGTGTTTGACGTCGTGATCAGCGGCACCGGCCTTTATACCCCTGCCAACAGCATTTCCAATGAAGAATTGGTGGCCTCCTTCAACACCTACGTGCACCGTTACAACGAGAAGCACGCCGCGGCCATCGAGGCAGGGGAGCTGCAGCCGCTGGCCGAGTCCAGCGTGGCCTTCATCGAGAAGGCGTCGGGCATCAAGAGCCGCTACGTGATCGACAAGGACGGCATCCTCGACCCCGAGCGCATGGTTCCGCGCATCCCGGAGCGCAGCAACGACGAATGGGGCATCCTCTGCGAGATGTCGGTCAAGGCCGCCCAGGAGGCGCTGGCCCGCGCCGGGCGCACGCCGGCCGACATCGACGGCGTGATCGTGGCCTGCTCCAACCTGCAGCGCGCCTACCCGGCGGTCGCCATCGAGGTCCAGGCGGCGCTGGGCATCAAGGGCTTCGGTTTCGACATGAACGTGGCCTGTTCCTCGGCCACCTTCGGGCTGCAGAACGCGGTCAATGCCGTGCAGCTGGGGCAGGCGCGGGCGATCCTGATGGTCAACCCGGAGATCTGTTCGGGCCATCTGAATTTCCGCGACCGCGACAGCCACTTCATCTTCGGCGACGCCTGCACCGCGGTGATCGTCGAGCGTGCCGACCAAGCCACCTCGGCGCACCAGTGGCAGGTGGTCGGCACCAAGCTGCTGACCGAGTTCTCCAACAACATCCGCAACAACTTCGGCTTCCTCAACCGCGCCGCCGAAGAGCAGATGAGCAACCCCGACAAGCTGTTCGTCCAGGAAGGCCGCAAGGTATTCCGCGATGTCTGCCCGATGGTCGCCGAGCTGATCGCCAGCCATCTCGAGGAGAACGGCATCGGGGTCCAGCAGGTCAGGCGCTTCTGGCTGCACCAGGCTAACCTCAACATGAACCTGCTGATCGCGCGCAAGCTGCTCGGCCGCGACGCCACGCCGGAAGAGGCGCCAGTGATCCTCGACACCTACGCCAACACCAGTTCGGCCGGCTCGGTGATCGCCTTCCACAAGCACCAGGACGACCTGCCGGCCGGCAGCCTGGGCGTGCTGAGCTCCTTCGGCGCCGGCTACTCGATCGGCAGCGTCATCCTGCGTAAGCGCTAAGTGACACAGGCGGCGCTTGTAGCGATTGCCACTCAGCACCCAAGATCGGTGCTGAGTGGCAATGATTGCACTGGTACGCGTGATGGGTGCCCTGTCTGGTGCTTACTGTTGAGCCCATTTCAGGAAGGCGCTGCGACTTTCCGGGGTCAGCAGGTTCCACATTTGCTGCAGAGTAGTCAGGGTGGCATCGTTGTGCGGCAGGGCAGCGGCCTGGGCCGGTGACGGATTCAGCGCGACTGGCTGCCGGGCTGCAACAGGCGTCTCGGAAGTCGTGCCCAGCGGTGCAACGCTGGTGGCCTGCGGCGCGACTTCGCTGGAACCCATCATGACGCTGAATGCCGAAACGTTACGGTTGCCGGCCTGCGCTTGCTCACGTTCGCCGGTGCGGGTGTTCACGGCCCAGGCGGGAAATTCGTCCTCGAACTTCTTGGCCTCGGCCAGGTTGTCCGGGCGATTGAACTCCAGGCGCCACAGCTCGCCGGCCTTGCCGTTGATGTCGAAGATGGCGGTGCGGCCGCGAACCACTTCGTGGCTCATGCCGCCAGCGATGTCGAAACCGTTCTTGTAGAACGCCTGAACCTGATAGGTGCCCGGCTGCAGGAGCAGTTGCTTGTCGTCCAGGCCGAACGAGGCGTTGGGGGCAGAGTAGGGCTGGCCGTTGATACTGCGAATCTCCAGCTCGCTGGGAACCACCAGCGTCAGCACTTCGCTCTGCGGCTGTGGTGCGCCGGAATACAGTTGGACTTTGGGTTGCTGGGCGCAGGCGGCCAGCAGGCCGACCAGGGCGATAACGAACAAGCGGCGCATGAAAACTCCTAGGTGCAAAGGCCCCGCCGGTGCCCGGCGGTTTGGGTCGATTACATTCCGGAAACAAGAATAAGACTGAGAGGTGTCGGTTAAATGACAAACCGGGCTGTCCCTGAGGGAGCAGCCCGGTTTGTTTTACCCTGATCCCTGAAGGGGGGGTCAGAAGTCGTAGCGCAGACCTACGGTGAAGCCAGAAGCTTTCTCGCCCAGCGCCTGATTCACGCCGTTCTCGTCGATCGACTGGTTGCTCGGGGTGGCAGTGCGGGACTGCATCCAAGGGGAGTAAGCAACGTTGTCGTCGTTGTCGACTACGGCGTAGTTGGCGTAAACGCGCACGGCCTTGTCCAGCTTGTGCTCGACACCTACGACCAGCATGTCAGCATTGGCGTCGTCCGCGTCGCTGTCGTGAGTCATCCAGGTGGCTTTCAGTGCGGTGTTCTTGGCAATCGCCAGTTCGCCGCCCAGGCCGTAGACGTTGAAGGTGCCGGAGTCACGAGCGGCACTGGTGGTATCGCTGTAGCCGGTATAGTCGGTGGTCTGATAGAAACCGACCAGCTTGAAGGTATCGGTGAGCTTATAGGCGGCGGCGGCGCGAATGGAATCGGCCTCGCCACGCAGGGTGTCTTCTTCTACCTTTTCGTACGCCAGGGAGGCTTCCAGCGGGCCACCGATATAATTCAGCGACGTGCTGAAGGCATCGCTGTCTTCGTTGTTGCTGTCACTGTCGGTGATGTTGAGCGACTGGCCCTTGTACATCGAGTAGGCCACTTTCACGTTGAAGCCGCTGAAATCCGGCGTGGTGTACTGGATGGTGTTGTCGTAACGCTCGTCGAGGCGGCCGTTGGTTACGCGGGCCAGGTTGTTCATGTCGCCGACCTGGTCGCCGAACAGGTTGAACGGGCCACGGGCTACCTTGAACGGGCTGTCGAAGCGGCCGATCTGCACGGCACCGAAGTTGCCGCCCAGGCCTACGAAGGTGTCACGGGTGGCGAAGTCGGTGCCGCCGCTCGAGGCGCCAGTGGTGAAGTTGATCTGCTGCTCGATCTGGAAGAAGGCTTTCAGATCGGGGTTGATTTCGTGGTTGCCTTTGAAGCCCAGACGCGAGGAGTTGCTCGACAGGTTGGTTTCGGAGTAATCGGCGCCATCATCAAGGTAGTCCACCGATACGTGTGCACGGCCATAGACGCTGACATCGGCCAGTGCAACAGCCGGGATCGACAGCGCAGAGCCAACGGCAATCGCAATCAACTTCTTCTTCATCAAAAAGCTCCTTCGTTTAATGAAACGCCGTCCTGCGAATGCGATGACGTCGTCTGTTTGGACGGAGGCGATTATGGAAATGCGATATGACAGAAGGCTTTCTGCCATATGACATTTTCGAGTTGACGGAACTTTTTCAAAAACAAACGTTTACGTCGTATTACGGGCGTGTTCGAAGGGCGCGGAAAGATGATTGGGGGGTGTAGATGGGCCCGCGGGACGTTATAGGTTGAATGTTAAGGTTTCGAGAATGACGGCAAGTTGTAATGGTGAATTTTGAACTGCATCATGGTTTGCCAGCTAATTGGACAGGCTCTCGTTCATCAATGTCTGCGAGCGGAAGGCCGTAAAAAGAGTCCCTTTTACCGGAGTTCTGTTGTGAAGCTGCTTCTCACCGATTCCTTGCGTTCTTTACCGGCGGCTCGCTGGGATGCGCTATTGCCCGTGGCGCAGCCGTTTCTGCGCCACGCTTTCCTCAGTACGCTGGAAGACAGCGGCTGCGTCGGCAGACACAGTGGCTGGCAGCCGGCGCACCGTTTGTGGCTGGATGAGCGTGGCGATCTGCTTGCCGCTATCCCGGCCTACCGGAAGCGACATTCCTACGGCGAATACGTATTCGATCACAGTTGGGCCGATGCCTGCCGTCGCGCTGGCATAGCCTATTACCCCAAGCTGCTGGTTGCCGTTCCCTTCTCGCCTGTCAGCGGCCCGCGTCTGCTCGGTCACCCGCAGGCCGCCGCGGCCTTGCTCGACGAACTACAGGCAGGCTTGGCGCAGGAGGGACTGTCGAGTCTGCACGTCAACTTCACCAGCCCTGCCTGTGACGAACTGATGCGGACTCGCTCGGGCTGGCTCGAGCGGATCGGCTGCCAGTTCCACTGGCATAATCGCGGCTACCGGGACTTCCAGGACTTTCTCGATGCGCTCACCTCGCGCAAGCGCAAGCAGCTGCGCAAGGAGCGCGAGCAGGTCGCCGGGCAGGGCATGAATTTCGAATGGCGCCAGGGTGGCGAGCTGGACGAGGCCGAGTGGGATTTCGTCTACGCCTGCTACGCCAGCACCTACGCGGTGCGGGGGCAGGCACCCTACCTCACGCGCACCTTCTTCAGCCTGCTGGCCGAGCGCATGCCCGAGGCGATCCGCGTGGTGTTCGCCCGCCAGGGCGCGCGGCCGGTGGCGATGGCCTTCAGCCTGGTCGGCGACGGCAAGCTGTACGGGCGTTACTGGGGCTGCCTGAAGGAATTCGACCGGCTGCACTTCGAGACCTGCTTCTACCAGGGGCTCGACTACGCCATTGCCGAAGGCCTGAGCGAATTCGACGCTGGCGCCCAGGGCGAGCACAAGCTCATCCGCGGCTTCGAGCCGACCATCACCCGCTCGTGGCACCGCCTGGTCCACCCCGGGCTGCAGGCGGCGGTGGCCGGCTTTCTCGAACAGGAGCGCGCCGGCGTACTGGCCTACGCCGAACAGGCGCGCGACGCCTTGCCCTATCGGCAGGCGGATGGTGGCTGATTCGTGACATCGCGAGCCGGTTCCCCTCATCCGGCCCTGCGGGCCACCTTCTCCCGGGGGAGAAGGGAAAAGCACGGCTTTCGCGATCCCTCGTAGGAGCAGGCTCTGCCTGCGACCGCAATCGCCACTACGGCGGCGGGTCGCGGTCAAGATCGCTCCCATAGAAGCGACGCCGATTCCCATGGGCGCGGTCTCGACCACGAACTGGCATGCGCCATGCCCAGGCAACTGCCGCGCCATCCCCTCTCCCTCCGGGAGAGGGTCGGGGTGAGGGCTTGCGGGCATGCCTCCCTCATCCGGCCCTGCGGGCCACCTTCTCCCGAGAGGAGAAGGGAAAGGCAGGGTGCTGCGGCCGCGGCGCAATCGCAGGGTGCGCCGTGCGCATCTTCGTTTTGCACCCTAGCGCCGAAACAGATTCAGCAGCACGCTGGCGACGATGCTGATCAGCAGCATCGAGGTGATCGGGATGAACACCCGGCTGCGCCCGGACTCGATGCGGATGTCGCCCGGCAGCTTGCCGAACCAGCCGAACAGCCCCGGCACGAAGTGCAGCGCCACGCCGAGCAGCAGCACGGCGGCGCCAACGATCATCAGCCACTTGCCCATCAGCCCCGCCCCTGCTCGCGGCGGAAGGCCGCCACCACATGCTCGGCGAGTACGCTGGCCGGCGCGCTGCCGCCCGTGCCGAGCACCAGCTTGACCTGGTAATCGCCGAGCGTGGGCAGGTCGTGCTCCGGATCGAGCCTTCGCAGCGGTGGCTTGATCAGGCCGAGCGGGAAGGGCGCGATGGCCAGATCCGCGATCATCGCCGCCTCCTGTCCCGCGTACTGCTCGCTGGAGTAGGCGATGCGGTAGCTGCGCCCGGCGCGGTCGAGCGCATCCAGCGCCTGCCGGCGCCAGGGGCAGTCGGCGCTGGTCAGGGCCAGCGGCAGGGGCGTGCGCTCGACGGCGACCCCGCCGGCACGCCCGGCCCACACCAGTGGTTCGCTGTGGATGGTCTGGCCGCGACTGTCGTCCTGGCCGGCGTTGCCGACGGTGACCAGCGCCAGGTCCAGTTCGCCGGCGTCGAGGCGCGCGAGCATCTCCATGCTGCGCCCCGCCGACACATCCACCTCGACGCCCGGGTGGCTGTGGGCGAACAACGCCAGCAGGCCGGGCAGCACGCGCCCGCCGATGTCGCCGGGCGTCCCCAGGCGCACCCGGCCACGCAGGCTCGGGGCGATGAACTGCGCCATCGCTTCCTCGTTCAGCCTGAGCAGCCGCCGGGCATAGCCGAGCAAGGTCTCGCCAGCCTCGGTCAGGCGCACGCGGCGGGCCTCGCGGACGAACAGCGGCTGGCCGAGCGTTTCCTCGAGACGCTTGATCTGCATGCTGACGGCCGAGGTGGTGCGGAATATCTGCGCCGCGGCGCGGGTGAAGCTGCCGGTGTCGGCGATCACCACGAAGGTGCGCAGCACGTCGCTTTCCAGCAGCGGCAGCGTCCGGGACGCGATCGGAGAGGCGAGCTGGTTCATGGTCTGCCTTCAGCTACATTGAACGGATGGTTCGATTTTAGTCGTTTGTTTGAACGATTGGTAGCCGCTCATCCTGTATTCGAAGGCGGGGCAACCGGTCCTGCCGTTGCGCACGGGAGACGAGCCATGACGATTCATCGCGAGCGAACCCCGAAACGGCCCCATCGGGAGCCGTCGGTGCCCGACGTCTACATGCCGGCGATGTGGCCGCTGGACCTGCAGCGTTGCCTCGGTGCCTGGTGGCGGGCCTGGCAGCGCCGACGCCTCTACCGGCAACTGCTGGAGCTGCAGGACCACGAGTTGTTGGCGCGCGACCTCGACGTGCTGACGCTGCGGCAACTGGCGCGCCAGCCGCTGCGGCAGCTGGCGGAGGAATGCCGGCGTGAATAGCAGGGCGTGCCGGATCTGCCCTCAGGGCTTGCGCGCGAGCATTACCGCGCGGCGCGGTGCCGGCAGGCCTTCGACGGTGCGGGAGCGGTCCTGCGGGTCGAGGAAGTCGGGGAGCGACTGGTAGCGCATCCACTCGGTGCTGCGCTGTTCTTCGACACTGGTCAGGCTGACGTCCACGCAGCGCACCTCGACGAAACCGGCACGGCGCAGCCACAGCGCCAGCGCCGGCACCGAGGGCAGGAACCAGACGTTGCGCATCTGCGCATAGCGGTCCTCCGGCACCAGCGCGGCCTGTTCGTCGCCTTCGATGACCAGCGTCTCGAGCACCAGCTCGCCGCCGCGCACCAGGCAGTCCTTGAGGTCGAGCAGGTGGTCGATCGGCGAACGGCGGTGGTAGAGCACGCCCATGGAGAACAGGGTGTCGAAGCCTTCGAGCCTGGCCGGCAGGTCTTCCAGGGCGAACGGCAGGTGCCAGGCCGGCAGCTCGGGCAGGTAGCGCTTGATGGCGTGGAACTGGCAGAAGAACAGCCAGTTCGGGTCGACGCCGACCACCGCCTCGGCGCCGGCTCCGAGCATGCGCCACATGTAGTAGCCGTTGCCGCAGCCGACGTCGAGCACGCGCTTGCCGGTCAGGTCGAGGTGCGGGGCGACCCGCTCCCATTTCCAGTCCGAGCGCCATTCGGTGTCGACCTGCACGCCGAACACCTCGAACGGCCCTTTGCGCCAGGGGATCAGGCCCTGCAGCGCCTCGCGGGTGCCCTGGGCGTCGGCCTCGGTGAACAGGCGCACGCCGTCGCGGATGTCGTAGCCGGCCAGCGGCACGTCGGGCAAGGCCTCGACCGCTCGCCGCCAGCGCGGCAGGTCGCCGTGCCCGGTGGCGAGCCTGGCGTCGAACTGCGCCTGCAGGCCGTTGGCCCAGGCGGCCAGGGGTGTGCCGGCCAGCTTCCAGGCCAGGGCGGTGAGGTCGAGATTCATGGCAGGGCGATCAGCGAGGCGAAATTCAGGCATTGGAACCAGGGCACCACGCGCGCGAAGCCGGCCTCGAGCAGGCGCTGGCGATGGGCTTCCAGGCTGTCGGGCTTCATCACGTTCTCGATCGCGCTGCGCTTCTGCGCGATCTCCAGTTCCGAATAGCCGTTGGCGCGCTTGAAGGCGATATGCAGGTCGGTCAGCAGCGCCTGTTCATCGTCGTCCTCGAAGCGCAGCTTCTCGGAGAGGATCAGCGCGCCGCCGGGGCACAGCGCCTGGCGGATGCGGGCGAGCAGCGCGCCGCGGTCATTGGGCGCGACGAACTGCAGGGTGAAGTTCAGCGCCACCAGCGAGACCGTCTGCAGCGGCAGCTCGAGGATGTCCGCCTCGATCACCTCCACCGGCAGCAACTCCTGGAACATGGCGTCCTGCGCGTGCAGGTATTCGCGGCAGCGCTGGACCATCGCCGGCGAGTTGTCGACCGCGACCACCCGGCAGCCGTCGACCTTCACGTGGCGGCGCAGCGCCTGGGTCACCGCGCCCAGCGAGGCGCCGAGGTCGTACAGGCAGGTGTCGGGCTGGGCGAATTGCGCGGCCAGCACGCCAATGTTCTCGACGATGGTCGGATAGCCCGGCACGGAGCGCTTGATCATGTCGGGGAACACGCGCGCCACGTCCTCGTTGAACACGAAGTCGGGAACCTCGGCCAGAGGGGCGGCGAACAGGCGGTCGGAGTCGTGGGTCACGGCGGTCGGCTGGCAGCGGGAAAGGCGCGCATTTTAACGGACGCCGGCGCCCTGCCAAGCGGGCTCCGTCAGCTGGCTTCGACGTGACACTCGAAGGCGTCGGCGGGCACCGGCTCGGCTTCCCAGGGGCGCTTGTAGTTCAGCACCAGCTCACCGCTGCCGGTCCCGGTGACCTCGAAGCGCCAGGTCGACAGGCCGTCGCCGCCGATCAGCGCGTTCTCGTCCGGGTTGCTGAACACTTCCGGGCCGAGCGGCGTCAGCACCTCGGGCGCGGCCTCGAGGACGGCCCAGCGAAAGCCGCTGGCAGGATTGCTCGGCAGGCTCAGGATCAGCGTCTGCCCCAGGTGCAGGTCCAGCGGGCAGTTGCTGTCGTCGCGCAGCGCGACGCTGCTGGGTGGGGTGCTGCTGCAACCGGCCAGGCCTGCGAGCAGGCCGGCGGTCAGGTAGAGGCGAGGTGTGGAGGTCATCGCTGAAAATCCGTGAACCAGGGCTCGCTTCAGCATAGCCTCCCGCTGCGCTGGGCCCAAGCGGTGCGCGCAACGTCGGACTGGGCGACAATGCAGCCTTCGCGCAGCAGAACAGGCAACCGCAGATGGACGACAAGGCGACACGGCGCAGCAAGGGTTCGTCGATTTCCCGTGTGCTGGAGATCATCGAGGCGGTGGCCACCGCCGAGCGCTCGCCATCGGCCGCCGAGCTCGCCTTCATGCTCGACATCCCCAAGCCCAGCCTGCACCGGCTGCTGCAGCAACTGCAGGCCGACGGCTACCTGCAGGTGAACATGCGCGGCACCCTGGTGCCGAGCCAGCGGCTGCACCGGATGGCCATGGGCGTGCTCTACACCGGGCGGCACAAGGCAGTGCGCCAGGCCATCCTGCGCCGGCTGGCCACCGAGATCGACGAGACCTGCGGCATCGCCATTCCCGACGGCATCGACATGGTCTACTACGACCGGGTGCAGAGCAGCTGGCCGCTGCAGATGCACCTGCCGGTCGGCGCCCACGTGCCGATCTGGTGCAGCGCCAGCGGCAAGCTCTACCTCAGCACCTTCCCCAAGGCACGGCGCGAGCAGATCCTGGCGAACCTGCCGATGCAGAAGCTCTCGCGCAACACCCTGACCGATCCCGAAGCGCTGGAAAGGGCGCTGCAGCGCATCCGCGAGACGGAGCTGGGCATCGACGACGAGGAGTTCGTCGATGGCATGGTAGCCTGTTCGGTACCGGTGAAGGACCGCGACGGACGCCTCTTCGCCTGCCTGTTCACCCATGCGCCGACGGTGCGCAAGAGCCTCGCCGAGCTGTGCCGGTTCGAGCCGCTGCTGCGCAAGGCGGCGGCGGACCTGGGCGAGCTGATCGGCGAACTGCCGGCCTCGGGGGAAAGCAGCGAGTACTGAGCGGGCGCGCAGACAACCCCCTCTCCCTCCGGGAGAGGGCTGGGGTGAGGGCCCTGTGCACTGCCCTCATCCGGCCCTGGTCCCTTCTCCCGGAGGGAGAAGGGACGTCCGTAGCGTTGGCGCATTGCCCGGCCAGGTCGCAGGCAGAGCCTGCTCCTACAAGGAGTGGCGCGGGCTATGTAGGAGCGGTCACCGTGACCGGCATTCGCGAGCAAGCTCGCTCCTACGAGGCGTCGGTCTCTGCAGGCGCGAACGCCTTCTGTAGGAGCAGGCTCTGCCTGCGACCGCTTTGCGGGCAAGCGATCGCAGGCTCGGGGCTCACTTCATCGTCGGCATGGAGAACTGGGCGCCTTCGCGCAGGTTCGCCGAGGGCCAGCGCTGGGTGATGGTCTTGCGCCGGGTGTAGAAGCGCACGCCGTCCGGGCCGTAGGCGTGCAGGTCGCCGAACAGCGAGCGCTTCCAGCCGCCGAAGCTGTGGTAGGCCACCGGCACCGGCAGCGGGATGTTGACGCCGACCATGCCGACCTGGATGTGGTCGCAGAAGTAGCGAGCCGCCTCGCCGTCGCGGGTGTAGATGCAGGTGCCGTTGCCGTACTCGTGATCATTGATCAGCTGCATGGCTTCCTCCATGGTCTTCACGCGCACCACCTGCAGCACCGGGCCGAAGATCTCTTCCTTGTAGCTGGTCATCTCCGGGCTCACCCGGTCGATCAGCGTGGCATCGACGAAGAAGCCATCCTCGTAACCGGCGATCCGCGCGCTGCGGCCGTCGACCACTACACTGGCGCCCTGGGCCTCGGCGCTGTCGATGTGGCCGACCACCTTCTCCTTGTGCTGGCGGGTGATCAGCGGGCCGAAGTCGTTGCTCATCTCCGAGTAGGCGCCGACCTTGAGCTTGCCCATGGCCTCGGTCATCCGCGAGATCAGCGCGTCGGCGACCTGGTCGCCCACCGCGACCGCCACCGAGAGCGCCATGCAGCGTTCGCCGGAGGAGCCGAAGGCGGCGCCGAGCAGCGAGCTGACGACGTTGTCCAGGTCGGCGTCAGGCATCACGATGGCGTGGTTCTTCGCCCCGCCGAGCGCCTGGCAGCGCTTGCCGTGCGCGGTGGCGGTCTTGTAGATGTACTCGGCGATCGGCGTCGAGCCGACGAAGCTCACCGCCTGCACCCGTGCGTCTTCGAGCAGGGTGTCGACCGCTTCCTTGTCGCCGTTGACCACGTTGAGCACGCCGGCCGGCAGGCCGGCTTCATGCAGCAGCTCGGCGATGAACAGGGTGGAGCTGGGGTCGCGCTCGGACGGCTTGAGCACGAAGGTGTTGCCGCAGACGATGGCCATCGGATACATCCACAGCGGCACCATCACCGGGAAGTTGAAGGGGGTGATGCCGGCCACCACGCCCAGCGGCTGGAACTGGCTCCAGGAGTCGATGTCCGGGCCGACGTTCTTGCTGTACTCGCCCTTGAGCAGTTCGGGCGCGCCGCAGGCATATTCGACGTTCTCGATGCCGCGCTGCAGCTCGCCGGCGGCATCGTGCAGGATCTTGCCGTGCTCCTGGCCGATCAGCTCGCAGATCCTGTCGGCATTCTTTTCCAGCAGTTCCTTGAAGCGGAACATGATGCGCGCGCGCTTCATCGGCGGGGTGTCACGCCAGGCGGGGAAAGCGGCCTGCGCTGCGGCGACGGCTTCCTCGACGGTGGCCCGGGAGGCCAGCGCCACCTGCTTGCTGGCCGCGCCGGTGGCGGGGTTGAACACGTCCTGGGTGCGGGCGCTGTCTTCGCGGAGCTGGCCGTTGATCAAATGTCCTATGACGCTCATGGGAGGTTCCTCTTGTTGTCCGTGCGGCCGGGGGCCGGTGTCCTGTTCGGTTGAAGGGCGCTGGCCTCAGAACCTGTTCACGATCTGCTGCGCGTCGGCGCTGCTGCGTTAAAAACAAACTCAAAATGCTCATTTACAACTCGTAAACTCCGCTTCTTCGTTTGTTTTGCCTTGCATCGCTCTAGCTCGCGAAATCGTGACCAAGTTCTCAGGGCCAGATCTTGCGGTACAGCTCGATGATTTCCTCGGCGCTGGGCACGCGCGGGTTGTTGCCCGGCGAGCCGGACGCCAGGGCCTGCTCGGCCATGGTCGGCAGCAACTGGTCGAAGCGCGCCTTGTCGGCGCCGAACTCGGCGAGCGTCGGCACCTTCAGGTCGCGGTTCAGGGCTTCCAGCGCCTCGAGCAGCTTGCCGTTGGCGGTGTCGGTGTCGTCGTCGTGACCGGCCGCGCCGATGGCGCGGGCGCAGGTGGCGTAGCGCTCGGGCGCGGCCGGGATCGAATAGGCCGTCACGGTCGGCAGCAGCATGGCGTTGGACAGCCCGTGCGGTACGTGGAAGAAGGCGCCGATCGGCCGGCTCATGCCGTGCACCAGGGCCACCGAGGCGTTGGAGAAGGCCACCCCGGCCAGGGTCGCGCCGAGCATCATGGCCTCGCGGGCCTGGCGGTCGTCGCCGTTGTGATAGGCGCGCTGCAGGTTCGGGCCGAGCAGGTGCATGGCGGCGATCGCCTGGCTGTCGCTGTAGGGGTTGGCCTTGCGGCTGACATAGGCCTCGATGGCATGGGTCAGCGAATCGATGCCGGTGTCGGCGGTGGTGCGTTGCGGCACGCTGAGGGTCAACTCGTAATCCACCAGCGCGGCGACCGGCATGAAGCCGATGCCGACGCAGAGCATTTTCTCGTCGCTGGTCTCGTCGGTGATGATGGTGAAGCGGGTCACCTCCGAGCCGGTGCCGGCGGTGGTGGGGATGGCCACGATCGGCAGCCCGGCTTCGTTGACCACGCGCGGGAACTTGTAGTCGCGCACCTTGCCGCCGTGCTTGCCGAGGATGGCGATGGCCTTGGCGCTGTCGATCGGGCTGCCGCCACCGAGCGCGACGATGGCGTCGTAGTCGCCGCCACGAACCTTGTCCACGCCCGCCTGGATGGAGGCGGCGGTGGGTTCGGGCACGGTGTCGTCGAACAGGTCGCTGGCGATGTCGGCGCTGGCCAGGGCGTCCTGCAGACGCCCGGCATAGCCGAGCTTGACCATCATCTTGTCGGTGACGATCAGCGGCTTGCGGCAGTCGAGGGCGCTCAGGATGGCTGGCAGCTTCTGGCTGGCGCCGGCACCGACCTCGAGGATGCGGGGAAGAATTACCTGGGTGGACATGGGGCGTCTCCTGCCTGTCGGGCAACCCGTGGGGCGGCGGGCTGCTGGTGAAGGAGAAGTATGGACGGCGATGGCGAAACTGCCGGATCCCTGCTTCGTTGTTTTTATAACGAGACGATTTGTATCGTTTAAAGAGGGCGGTGGCAATAGTCACTTGGTCGAAGGCTGCTAGGTCGCCGCGGGCGCGCGCCTCCCACAGGATTCGGTGGGCACCGCTCGCTTTTGTGGGAGGCCCGCCCTCGGGGCGATGCTTTTGTGTGGGTCTCGACCGCGAAGAGTCTTCACGGCCCATTCGCGGCCAGGGCCGCTCCCACCAAGCGCCGTGCCGAGCCTCCTGGCCGGCGATTCGCCGCGAGGGCGCCTCCCACAGGATTCGGTGGGCATTGCTCGCTTTTGTGGGACGCCCGCCCTCGGGGCGAGGCTTTTGTGTGGGTCTCGACCACGAACGAGTCTCCTCCACCCATTCGCGGCCAGGGCCGCTCCCACCAGGCGCCGTGCCGAGCCTCCTGGCCGGCGATGTCGCCGCGGGGGCGCGCCTCCCACAGGATTCGGTGGGCACCGCTCGCTTTTGTGGGAGGCCCGCCCTCGGGGCGACGCTTTTGTGTGGGTCTCGACCGTGAACGAGTCTCCACCACCCATTCGCGGCCAAGGCCGCTCCTACCAAGCGCCGTGCCGAGCCTCCTGGCTGGCGATGTCGCCGCGAGGGCGCGCCTTCCACAGCGCGCCTTCCGGGCAAGTGATGGGCGATCAGGTGGGGAAGAGGATCTTCACCACTTCGCTGAAGCGCTTGGCGAAGTGCACGGTCAGGCCTGCCTTGAGGTAGTCCGGCAGCTCTTCGAAGTCGCCGCGGTTGGCTTCCGGCAGGATGATCTCGAACAGCTTCTGCCGTCGCGCGGCGATCACCTTCTCGCGCACCCCGCCGATGGCCAGCACCTGGCCGGTGAGGGTCAGCTCGCCGGTCATGGTGACGCCCTTCTTCGGCGCCTGGTTGCGCGCCAGCGAGAGCAGGGCGCTGGCCATGGTGATGCCGGCGCTGGGGCCGTCCTTCGGCGTGGCGCCTTCGGGCACGTGCAGGTGTACGAAGGCCTGGTCGAAGAACTTCGGGTCGCCCTTGTACTGCTTGAGGTTGGAGCTGATGTAGCTGTAGGCGATGTCGGCCGACTCGCGCATCACGTCGCCCAGCTTGCCGGTGAGCTTGAAGCCACGGTTGAGCGTGTGGATACGCGTGGCCTCGATCGGCAGCGTGGCGCCGCCCATGCTGGTCCAGGCCAGGCCGGTGATCACGCCGATGCCGTGTAGCGTCTGCTCCGAGCGCCAGAACGGCATGCCCAGCGCGTCCTCCAGGTCCTTCGGGCCGATCTTCAGCTTCGCCTTGCTCTCGGGGTTCTCCAGCATCTTGACCACCGCCTTGCGCACCAGCTTGCCGAGCTGCTTGTCCAGCTGGCGCACCCCGGCCTCGCGGGCGTAGCCCTCGATGAGGATCTTGAGCGTCGAGTCGCTGATGCTCAGTCGCTGCTTCGCCACCCCGGCCTTCTCCAGCTGCCGCGGCCACAGGTGGCGCTTGGCGATGGCCAGCTTCTCCTCGGTGATGTAGCCGGACAGGCGGATGATCTCCATGCGGTCGAGCAGCGGACCGGGAATCGAGTAGAGGGTGTTGGCCGTGCAGATGAACAGCACCTTGGACAGGTCCAGGCGCATGTCCAGGTAGTGGTCGAGGAAGTTGACGTTCTGTTCCGGGTCGAGCGTCTCCAGCAGCGCGGAGGCCGGGTCGCCCTGGTAGCTCGAACCGAGCTTGTCGATCTCGTCGAGCATGATCACCGGGTTCATTACCTCGACCTCGCGCAGCGCCTGCACCAGCTTGCCCGGCTGGGCGCCGATGTAGGTGCGGCGGTGGCCCTTGATCTCCGCCTCGTCGCGCATGCCGCCGACGCTGAAGCGGTAGAACGGTCGGCCGAGCGATTCGGCGATGGATTTGCCGACGCTGGTCTTGCCGACCCCGGGCGGGCCCACCAGCAGCACGATGGAGCCGTCGATGGAGCCCTTGTAGGCCCCGACGGCGAGGAATTCGATGATCCGGTCCTTGATGTCCTCGAGCCCGGCGTGGTGCGACTCGAGCACCTTGCGCGCGTGGGCCAGGTCGAGCTTGTCCTGGCCGTACACGCCCCAGGGCATGGCGGTGACCCAGTCCAGGTAGTTGCGCGTGACGGCGTATTCGGGCGAGCCGGTCTCGAGGATCAGCAGCTTGGCCAACTCGTCGTCGACGCGCTTGCGCGCCGCCGGCGGCAGCGTCTTGCCCTCCAGCCGCGAGCGGAACTCGTCGGCGTCGGCGTGGCGGTCGTCCTTGGTGATGCCGAGTTCCTGCTGGATGATCTTCAGCTGTTCCTTGAGGAAGAACTCGCGCTGGCGCTCGCCGATCTTGCGGTTGACCTCGGCCGACAGCTCCTTCTGCAGCTTGGCGACCTCGACTTCCTTGCGCAGCAGCGGCAGCACCTTCTCCATGCGCTTGAGGATCGGCACGGTGTCCAGCACTTCCTGCAACTCGGCACCGGGTGCGGTGGTGAGCGCGGCGGCGAAGTCGGTGAGCGGCGACGGGTCGTTGGGGCTGAAGCGGTTCAGGTAGTTCTTCAGCTCCTCGCTGTACAGCGGGTTGAGCGGCAGCAGCTCCTTGATCGCGTTGATCAGGGCCATGCCGTAGGCCTTCACCTCGTCGCGCGGGTCCTGCTCGCTCGTGGGATATTCCACCTCGACCAGGTACGGCGGCTTGCGCCGCAGCCAGCCGCGGATGCGCACCCGTGCCAGGCCCTGGGCGACGAACTGCAGCTTGCCGCCTTCCTGGCTGGCGTGGTGCACGCGGGCCAGGGTGCCGTGCTCGGGCAGGCTGTCGGGATCGAAGGAGGCGGCATCCTGCGGCGGCGTCTCCACGTAGAAGAGGGCGATCTGCCGGTGCGGCGTCTTGGCGACCAGCTGCAGGGTTTCCGCCCAGGGGTCTTCGTTGACGATGATCGGCAGCACTTGCGCGGGGAAGAACGGCCGGTTGTGGATCGGAATGACATAGAGCTTGTCCGGCAGCGCCTGGTCCGGCAGAACCAGGGTGCCGCTCTGTGGAACGTCACCTTCGATGATCTCGGCAGTCTCGTTGTCCTGATCGCTCATGGGGCACCTGTCTCGAATACGTGCTCGGTTAGATGGGTCGCCGCCGGGAAGATTTCAAGAAGTTGGCCATTCGCGCTCTGGCCGGCCGTGTGCAAGGCGCGCGCCCTGGAGTAAAGTGCGCCGATCCACCCGGGTATCCGCCATGCTGCATGCACGTCTGCTCCGCCTCGACGACCGCCCCCACGAACACGCGCACGACTACCACCAGCTGGTGATGTCGCTGGCCGGCCGTGCCGAGTTCGAGGTCAACGGCACCGGCGGCGAAGTGTGCCGGATGCGCGCCTGCCTGGTGCCCGGAGACGCCGGGCACCAGTTCGCCGGGGTGGGCGACAACCGCATGCTGATCCTCGATCTCGACGAACGCGACCTGCGCGAGGAGGACCGCGACCTGCTGCTGCGGCTGTTCGAGAGCCCGCGCTATCCGGCGCTGGATGCCGATTTCCTCAACCTTTTGAACTACGCCGGTGCCGAGCTGGCGCGCTACGGCAGCGACCCGCAGCTGGCGCGTACCCTCGGCGGCGTGCTGCTGCACGCCCTGCACCTGCGGCTGTTCGGCGAGCGCAAGACACAGCCGGGCGGCCCGCTGGATCTGGAAACCCTGGATTCGCACATCCGCGACAACCTGGCCCGGCGCATTACCGTGGCCGAGCTGGCGCAGGTGGTGTGCCTGAGCCCGAGCCACTTCCACGTGCAGTTCAAGGACAGCGTCGGGCTGACGCCGCACCAGTACCTGCTCAAGACCCGCCTCGACCATGCCAGCCGCCTGCTGCGCGAGAGCGGCCTGCCGCTGGTGCGCATCGCCGAGGAGTGCGGCTTCTCCAGCCAGAGCGCGCTGACCACCGCGATGCGCCGCTACCTGGGGCTGACCCCCGGGCGCCTGCGCCAGGGCTGAACCCACGCGCGACGGCGGCCGACCGGCTGTGACCGCCGGCCGCGGGCGGGGGTTCGCCGGCCCGTAGGTTTTCGAAAGAAGTCCGTAGCTTCCTGCAAGAAAGCCGCTTCGCGCTGGCCGTACAGTCGGCCGACCGCGTTCCGCGCCGGCGCCCGTATCCCTGTGCAACACCCACGGCGCCGCGCGGGACTAAACCTGTATCGACACAGCACCCAACGAGAGGAGGGCGTGATGTTCAAAGCCAGTCACGTCTTGCAGGACGACTTCTTCGCTCAGCTCGCCGCGCAGAAGGCCGAAGGTTTCTTCCCCACCATCAGCGCCAACTACAGTGTCGACGAGGCCGCCTATCTCGGCGAGCTGCTGCAGCTTGCCGACCCGGGCGAAGCCGGCATCGCCGCCGTGCGCAGCCAGGCCCGCTCGCTGATCGAGGCGGTGCGCGCGCGCGACGACGCGGTCGACACGCTTGATGCGCTGCTGCGCCAGTACAGCCTCGATACCCAGGAAGGGCTGATGCTCATGTGCCTGGCCGAGGCGCTGCTGCGGGTGCCGGACTCGGCCACCGCCGACGCGCTGATCCGCGACAAGCTCAACGCCGCCGAATGGGAGCGCCACCTCGGCCAGAGCGACAACGTGCTGGTCAACTTCGCCGCCTGGGGCCTGGTGATGACCGGCAAGGTGGTCGATCCCGAGACCGCCGACGGTCGCCCGAAGAACGTCATCGGCCGGCTGCTGCAGCGTTCCGGAGAGCCGGTCATCCGCGCCGCGATGAACCAGGCGATGAAGCTGATGGGCAAGCAGTTCGTCCTCGGCCGGACCATCTCCGAGGCGCTGAAGAATGGCCGCCCGCAGCGCGAGAAGGGCTACACCTATTCCTTCGACATGCTCGGCGAGGCGGCGCTGACCGCCGAGGACGCCGCCAAGTACATGGCCGACTACCGCCAGGCGGTCGAGACCGTCGGCGCCGAGCCGCAGGTCGGTCCGGGCCCGCGGCCGTCGGTGTCGATCAAGCTGTCGGCGCTGCACCCGCGCTACGAAGTCGCCCAGCGCGAGCGGGTGCTGACCGAGCTCTTCGCCAGCGTTCGCGACCTGGCGGTCATGGCCCGCCGGCTGAACGTCGGCATCACCATCGATGCCGAAGAGGCCGACCGCCTGGAGTTGTCGCTGGAGCTGTTCGAGAAGCTCATGCGCGACCCGGCGCTCCAGGGCTGGGGCGAGTTCGGCCTGGTGGTGCAGGCCTATTCCAGGCGCTGCCTGCCGGTGCTGGTGTGGCTGACGCTGCTCGGCCGCGAGCTGGGCGCGCGCATTCCGCTGCGGCTGGTCAAGGGCGCCTACTGGGACAGCGAGATCAAGCAGTGCCAGGTCCAGGGCCTGGACGGCTACCCGGTCTACACCCGCAAGGAAGGCACCGACACCTCCTACCTCGCCTGTGCCCGCTACCTGCTGTCGGAGCACACCCGCGGCGTCATCTACCCGCAGTTCGCCACCCACAACGCACACACCGTCAGCAGCATCCTGGCGATGGCGGGCGAGCGGGAGTTCGAGTTCCAGCGCCTGCACGGCATGGGCGAGGCGCTGTACGACACGGTGATCGAGCGCTTCGGCAAGCACGTGCGCATCTACGCGCCGGTGGGCGCGCACAAGGACCTGCTGCCGTACCTGGTCCGCCGCCTGCTGGAGAACGGCGCCAACTCGTCGTTCGTGCACCAGCTGGTCGACCCGCGGGTGCCGGTCGATTCGCTGATCGACCACCCGGTGACCCAGCTGCGCCGGTTCCGCACGCTCGGCAACGAGCGCATCCCGCTGCCGGCCAACCTCTACGGCGAGCGCAAGAATTCAAAGGGCATCAACATGAATATCGGACATCAGTGGGACGAACTGGCGGGTGCCTTCGGGGCTTTTCTCGACAAGCAGTGGCAGGCCGCGCCGGTGATCGGCGGCACCCGCCTGGATGGCACGCCGCAGGAGGTCCGCTGCCCGTATGCGCTGGACAGGGTGGTGGGCCGTGCGCAGTTCGCCAGTGCGGAGCAGGCCCGCCAGGCCATCGACGGCCTCGCCGCCGCCTGGCCGCGCTGGAACGCCACCCCGGTCGACACCCGCGCCGGCATTCTCGAACGCCTGGGCGACCTGCTGGAGGCCAACCGCGCCGAACTGATGGCGCTGTGCACCCTGGAGGCCGGCAAGAGCCTGCAGGACGGCATCGACGAGGTGCGCGAAGCGGTCGACTTCTGCCGCTACTACGCCCAGCAGGCGCGCCTGAAGCTCGGCCGCGAGGAGCTCAAGGGCCCGACCGGCGAGCGCAACGAGCTGTTCCACGAAGGGCGCGGCGTGTTCGTTTGCGTCAGCCCTTGGAACTTCCCGCTGGCCATCTGCCTCGGCCAGATCAGCGCCGCGCTGGTGGCCGGCAACACCGTGCTGGCCAAGCCGGCGGAGCAGACCAGCCTGATCGCCGCCCGTGCGCTGGAGCTGATGTTCGAGGCCGGCCTGCCGAAGGAGGCGATCGCCTTCCTGCCGGGCGAGGGCGCGACCCTGGGCGGCGTGTTCTGCCGCGACCCGCGGGTGGTCGGCGTGTGCTTCACCGGCTCCACCGAGACCGCGCGGCTGATCAACCGCCAGCTGGCCGACAAGGAGGGCGCCATCGCCACCCTGATCGCCGAGACCGGCGGGCAGAACGCGATGATCGTCGACTCCACCGCGCTGCCCGAGCAGGTGGTCAAGGACGCCATCGGCTCGGCCTTCACCAGCGCCGGCCAGCGCTGCTCGGCGTTGCGCGTGCTCTACCTGCAGAGCGACATCGCCGACCGGGTGATCGAGCTGATCAAGGGCGCGATGGCCGAGCTGAAGGTCGGCCCGACCCACCTGCGCGAGAACGACATCGGCCCGGTGATCGACGAAGGGGCGCGCGAAAGCCTGGTGGCGCACATCGACCAGCTCAAGGCCGAAGGCCGGATGATCGCCGAGGCGCGCCTGCCGGAAGGGGCGAACGGCCATTTCGTAGCGCCGATCGCCTTCGAGATCGGCAGCATCGCCGAGCTGAAGAAGGAACACTTCGGCCCCGTGCTGCACGTGGTGCGCTACGACGCCGCCGAGCTGGAGAGGGTGGTGGCCGACATCAACGCCACCGGCTTCGGCCTGACGCTCGGCGTGCACAGCCGCAACGAGGAGACGGCACGACGCATCGAGGCGCTGTCTCGGGTTGGCAACCTGTACGTCAACCGCAACCAGATCGGCGCCGTGGTGGGTGTGCAACCCTTCGGCGGCTGCGGCCTGTCCGGCACCGGGCCCAAGGCCGGCGGCCCGAGCTACCTGCTGCGTTTCACCAACGAGCGCACCACCTCGGTGAACACCACCGCGGTCGGCGGCAACGCCTCGCTGCTGGCGCTGGTGGACGACTGACGGTCTGAGGCCTGCTCCAGGCAGGCGAGGCCGGACGTGTGGCCACAGGCAGAGCCTGCTCCAACAGGATGTACGCCGCGGTTGCAGAACGGCGCCGGAGCGCTTTTCCTTCTCCCCGCGGGAGAAGGTGGCCCGCAGGGCAGAGAGCGAACCGCGGGCCCGCCAAGCCCTCACCCCGGCCCTCTCCCGGTGAGGGGGATGTCTGGCGTCGGACGCGGCGCCGTGTGGGGGCCGGTCGCAGGCAGAGCCTGCTCCTACAGGGCCATGCCCGGCCTGCTGGCAGTGCGGTGCCTTTCCCTTCTCCCCGCGGGAGAAGGTGGCCCGCAGGGCCGGATGAGGGAGCGAGCAGCGGCCCGCCAAGCTGTTCCTGCAGGAGCAGGCTCTGCTTGCCACGCTCGGCCATTCAATTGAACAACCGCTGCAATCCGCTGACGCAGGACAGCAGGCCCAGCGCGATGAGGATGTAGCCCGGCGCGTGGCCCAGCGCCAGCCGGCCGAAGCGGCTGGCCATCACGCGCCGCGAGAGCAGGCTGTAGCAGACCAAGATGGACAGGTCGATCGCGCCCCAGATCAGCAGCAGCGTCAGCGCCTGCTGGAAGAACGGCTCTACCGGCAGGATGAAGCTCGGCAGGAAGGCGAGGAAGAACAGGATGTCCTTGGGGTTGGACAACCCGACCTTCAGCGCGCGCCAGAAATAGGCGTTCGGACGCTCGCCGATGCGCATCTCGCCGTCGTCCTCGTCGAGCAGGGCGTTGTAGCCGAGCCAGGCGAGGTAGACGCCGCCGAGCACCTGGCCGGCGTGCAGCACCGCGGGGTCGATGTCGAGCGCGAGGTAGATCAGCACCAGCGCGGTGACGAGCAGGATCTGCGCCGAGAGCACGCCGCCGAGGATGGTGCGGCCCGGCCACCTTCGGCGCGAGTCGCTCATCACCAGGGCGACCACCGGCCCGGGCGAGGCGATCAGCAGCGTGATGGCGGCGGCGAAGGCGATGTAGGTGGTGATCATAGGTTGGCCACCAGCTCGAAGACCTGGCTGCGGGTGCCCAGCTTCTCCACCAGGAAGCGCCGGTTGCACACCGCGAAGGTGCGCTGGATCCAGCGGTCGGTGCCGTCGAAGCGCGCGCTGAAGGCGCTGCGCGCGTGGGCGGTCTTGCGGTTGTCGATGATCAGCAGGTTGCCGGCCCTCAGGCGCAGCGGCTCGGCGGCCTGCCAGGCGAGGTCGCGCAGCATCGCCAGCTTGGTCTGCGCCTGGTGGCTGCTGGCGACCATGAAGTAGGGGTCGAAGCGGAAGTAGGGCGCGGCGATGTCCCCGTAGAGCACGGGCTGGCGCTTGTTGATGTCGATGCGGCAGTTCTTCTCGCGCTTGCAGTAGTCGGAGAGGAAGTTGTACTGCTCGTGGGCGAAGTAGTGGATGTCGGCCGGTTCCAGCTTGTCGAGGATGTTGTCGATCGAGGCCACGTAGGTGACGGCTTCCTCGCCCGGGTCCTGGCGCAGGCAGAGCAGCACCAGGTAGTCCGGCTGCACCGCGTGGAAGGCGTTCTCGGTGTGCAGGTCCAGCTCGGTGTCGAAGCTGTCCGAGGACATCTTGCGGGCCTGCGAGGGGTGCGGGAAGAAGTTGTTGATCAGGCTGCCCTCGGACTCCTGGATGTAGCCGATGGGGTCGCCCAGCAGGGCGGTGGCCTGCAACAGCAGCATCTCGCTGCGTACGTCCTTCTTGTTGATCGAGTCCCGGCTCAGCGGCGTGTCCGGGACGGCACCGATCGGCATGTTTTCCAGCAATAGAAATCCCCGGCGATTTCCGAACACCCGAAACTGAATGATCCTGGCGATATCGTCCTGGGACAGCCCGCCCAGGTTGATGCTGGCCGTGATAAGGTCATTCATGCGTGCTTGGTCCATTGCTTCTTGTTCCTTCTCCAGGAGCGGCGGTAGTGGATCCCTCGTTCGCGGACTGCGAAGCACTCCGGATTTTTCATTTATCCTCGGCCACCCAAAAACGGAAAAAAGGGCGGGCTGGCATGAGTTTTACTCATGGAGACAAGGGGGAGGGCGGGAGCCCATGAGCGCGAGGATGCCGCCGCTCTATGCCTTGCGGGCGTTCGAGGCCGCCGCCCGCTATGGCTCGTTCACCCTGGCGGCCGACAGCCTCAACATCACCCAGAGCGCGGTCAGCCGGCACGTGAAGACGCTGGAGCAGTCGCTCGGCTGCAAGGTGTTCGAACGCAAGGGCCCGCGGCTGTCGCTGACCGAGCCGGGGCGGCTGCTGGCCGAGGAACTCAAGCTTGGCTTCAAGATCATCGAGAACGCCTGCAGCGCCGTCGGCGCCGGCAACGGTGCGCTACGCCTGAAGGCGCCTTCGACCCTGACCGTGCGCTGGCTGCTGAACGTGCTGGAAGGCTTTCACCAGGCCTTTCCCGATCACCGTATCCAGCTGACCAGCGCCTGGATGGACGTCGATGCGGTGGATTTCCACCTGGAGCCGTTCGACTGCGCGGTGCTGCTGTGCAGCGGCAGCCCCTCGGGCGAAAGGGAATCGCTGAAGCTGTTCGACGAGTGGCTGGTGCCGGTCTGCACGCCCGCCCTCGGCGGCGACGCGCCCTGGACGCTCGAGCGCCTGCGCGCGGCCGACCTGATCCACCCCTCGCGCGACCGGCGCGACTGGAAGCGCTGGCTCGAGCGCACCGGCTATGCCGCCTCGGTGCCCTGGCAGCGCGGCAAGCTGTTCGACACCCTGGAGCTGGGCATCTCCGCGGCCGCCCAGGGGCATGGGGTGTCGATCGCCGACCTGTCGCTGGTCGCCCCGGAACTGGCCCGCGGCACCCTGACCCTGCCGTTCAGGCAGGCGGTGCGCTCCGGTGACAGCTACCACCTGATCTGGCCGCGCCACATGCGCGACCACCGCGCCTTGCAACGGCTCAGGAGCTACCTGCTGGAACTGGTGCCGGACCAGGGCGCGATCGAGGTGGAGCGGCTGAACTAGCCGCTGAGCCTTATTCGTCGTCCGCCATCAGGTTCTCGCGCGCATCCTCGGCGCCGCCGTTGATCAGGCTGATGACCTGTTCCTCGGTCACGTGGGCGCTGGCACCGTCGATGTTCAGGACCGACATGCGCGCCTGCGGGTCGGTGGTGATGCGCGCATCCATCATCGCGCTGTGGTAGGTCTCGCCGTTCTGGGTGATCGAGCAGGTGCGGTTGACGTTGTCGATGCTGACGCTCATCGCTGGTCTCCTGTTGCCGTTCATGGGCGCTCTTCGTGTGAGACCACGCTGCTGCGCGGAGGATCGATCGAACGTCCCAACGGTCGGGGTGACGCCGGTCGGGCGAACAGCACCAGGGCGATCCCGCCGAGGATCGCCACGCAGGCGGCCAGCAGCCGCAGGGTCAAGGGTTCGGCGAGCAGCAGGGCGCCGGCCAGGGCGGTCAGCAGCGGCACGCTGAGCTGCACGCTGGCCGCCTGCATCGCCGCCAGCCCCGGCAGGGCGCTGTACCAGATGGCGTAGCCGATGCCTGAGGTCAGTGCGCCGGAGAGCAGCGCATAGACCAGCCCGGGGCCGTCCCACTCGCGTTGCCCGAGCAGCGCCAGGGCCAGCAGCACGGCGAAGGGGGCGGCGCGGATGAAGTTGCCGGCGGTCGCTGCCAGCGGATCGGCGGCGCCCTTGCCGCGCAGCGAGTAGGCGCCCCAGGCGACGCCGGCCAGCAGCATCAGCAGCGCGGCTTCCAGCCCCGGCGCACTCGCCCCCGGAAGCAGCAACACCAGCAGGCCGGCCACGGCCACCAGCAGCCCGAGCGTCTGCCAGCGATGCAGGCGCTCGCCGCACAGCAGCCCCCAGGCGATCATCGACAGCTGCACCGCGCCGAACAGCAGCAGGGCACCGGTGCCCGCCGCGAGGTCGACATAGGCGAAGGAGAACGCCACGGCGTATAGCAGCAGCGCGCCGGCGCCGGCCCAGTCGCCGCCCCGCGAGGCCTCGCGCTGGCGTAGCCAGACCAGCAGCCAGAGGGTGATCGCGCCGGCCACCAGGCGCATGGCGGTGAAGCTTGCCGGGTCGATCGCGGTGTCGCGCAGGGCCAGGCGGCAGAGCAGCGAGTTGCCGGCGAAGGCGAGCATGGCAAGGAGGGTGAGCGACAGCGTTCGGACGGTCATGCAGCATTTCCGGACAGGAGCTTGTGAAACAGGCAGCGGTGGCGTCGCAGGCTGGATGCCAGGCGCGGCGAGCCGTTGCCCCTGAGTGTAGGCGACCGCCGGTCGGTTCGTGCGCATGTTCTGGGGGACGGTGAGGGGGACTGCCCGCCACGCCTGCCTCTCCGAGCCTGCCGGGGCCGGGAGGAGAGAGGAAGAGCTTGTCTGGAAAACGCAAAGCATTCGCATTAACATCAGCGTTTCATGCCTCATGAATAAGGATGCGCCCGATGCGTTGCCGACCCTTCGTTCCGCGCCAGCCCGGCCTGGAGGACTGCCGCACCGGCAGCGGGCCCGTCGGCACCCCGAGCCACCGCTTCCGAGCGCCCGGGAGGACACCTCGATGATTCCCTTTGCATCCCTCGAACGCTGGAGCCTGGCCGGGCGCATCAGTGCCGCCCTGCTGGGTGGTTACGGCCTGGCCTACGGCTTCACGGCGTTCTTTTCGGTGTACCTGCCACTGGCACGCCCCGACCGGGTGGTGGTCGCCAGCCTGTCGTGCTTCGCCGTCTGGGTGGCCGCGGCGGTCTACGCCTTCGCCGCGCGCAGCGCCGGGCGCGCCTGGCTGGTGCTGGGCGGCCTGGCCCTGGTGCTCGGCCTGGCGGGCTTCCTGTCGGGCGAATGGAGGACCCGGCCATGACGCTGCGTCAATCCATGGCGGGGCTGCACACCTGGGGCGGGCTGCTGCCCAGCTGGCTGCTGTTCGTCATCCTGTTTGCCGGCACGCTGGCCTGCTTCGACAAGGAACTCGAACGCTGGATGCGCCCCGCGCTGCACGAGCCGGTGGCCGGCTCGATGACCGCCGACGACGTCAGCGCCTGGCTCAGGGCCAACGTCCACGAGACGCTGCACGCCTACTGGATGCACGGCCCGACCGAGCGAGCGCCCTACTGGAAGCTCGGCTGGGAAGAGGATGCCTCCGAGGTTCGCGGCAAGGCCGCGTTCGACCCGCGGACCGGCGAACCGATGCCGGAAACGGTGGGCGGCGACTTCTTCTTCACCCTGCACTACAACCTGCAGGCCGGCACGCCGGGCATGTACATCGTCGGCCTGGCCGGCATGTTCATGCTGGTCGCGCTGGTCAGCGGGACCATTGTGCATCGCCGCCTGTTCAAGGATTTCTTCACCCTGCGGCCACAGGCCAACGGCCAGCGCGCCTGGCTCGATGCGCACAACCTGTTCGGCGTCATCGGCCTGCCGTTCCATCTGGTGCTGGCCTATACCGGCGTCGCGGTGTTCGTCTCCTTCTACATGCCGGCGGGTGCGAAGGTGGCGTACGGCGGGGATCCGCTGGCGTTCTTCCACGAGGTGCAGGGCGGCTACCACCGCAACGAACTGGATCGCCCGGCCGAGCCGCCGGTGCCGCTGAGCGGTCTGCTCGCCGATGCGCGCCAGCGCTGGGGCGGCGCCGAGCTCGGCTGGATCGTCGTCGAGCATCCGTCGGATGCCTCCGCGGTGGTCAGCGTCCGCCGTTTCGACCCGTCGCGCATCGGCGCGCCGCAGGATGCCCTCAGCTACGACGCGACCACCGGCGAGCTGCTTCATCAGCAGCAGGCGCCGGCCGGCTACCGCGCCTATACCTGGCTGGCCGGGCTGCACATGGCGCAGTTCGGCGGCCAATTGGTGCGAATCCTCTACGGTCTGCTCGGACTGGCCGGCTGCGCCATGCTGGTGGCCGGGACCGGCGTCTGGCTGCGCAAGCGCGAGGCGCGCGACGGCCGAGGGGTGGCCCTGGTCCGTGGGCTGAACGGCGCGGTGTTCTTCGGTCTGCCGATCGCCTGCCTGGCGCTGCTCTGGGCCAACCGGCTGCTGCCCGAGACGCTGTCCGCCCGGGGCGCCGCCGAGGGCTGGGCGTTCTCGCTCGGCTGGATGGCCGTGGCGCTGCTGGCCCTGGGCTGGCGGCGCACGCCGGCCCGGCTGACGCGCACCCTGCTGGCGCTCAGCGCGCTGCTGGCGTTGGGGCTGCCGGTCCTGAACGGGCTGACCATGCCGGACGGCCATCTGCCGGCCAGCCTGGCGCGTGGCGATCTGGCGCTGGCCGGGGTGGATCTGGTGCTGCTGGCGGTGGGCGCGCTGTGCGCCTGGCGTGCCTGGCGACGGAAGCCGGAACCGCGCGATGCCTCGCTGCCGACGGAGGCCGGCGTGCGCACGCCGGAGCTGTCCCGATGACGCTGCTCGCCTTCGCACTCGCCTACCTGGCCATGGCCGCGCTCTGCCTGGCCATGAACCGTCACCACCGGCAACTGTTCGGCGACGGCCCGGCGCCGCGCCGGCAGGCCGGCCTGCGCCTGTTCGCTGCTGCCGCGCTGCTGGCGGCCGCCGTGCTGGACAGCCTGGCGCTCGGAACGGGGATCGGCCTGGTGGTCTGGTTCGGCCAATTCATGCTCGGCGCCCTGCTGGTCGGGCTGCTGCTGGCCTGGCGGCAGCGCTGGCTGCTGCCGGTCGGGGCGCTGGTGGCGATGGCGGGCTCGCTGACCGCGCTGGTCTGAGCGGATCCGCCAGTGGGCGCGCTGCCGGGCAGCTGCTAAGGTAACGCGCCCCCGTTCATCGCCGACCCGACACATGACGCCCGCCATCGATCTGCTGAAGAAAGCCAAGGCCGAATACCAGGTTCACAGTTACGAGCACGACCCCAAGTCCGTCTCCTACGGGCTGGAAGCGGCGGAGAAGCTCGGCCTCGACCTGGCGCGGGTGTTCAAGACGCTGCTGGCCTGTACCGAGAAGAACGAGCTGCTGGTCGCCGTGGTGCCGGTCGCCGGAAGTCTCGACCTCAAGGCATTGGCCCAAGCGGCAGGGGCGAAGAAGATCGACATGGCCGATCCGGCGGCGGCGCAGCGGGCGACCGGCTACCTGGTCGGCGGCATCAGCCCGCTGGGGCAGAAGAAGCGCCTGCGGACCTTCATCGACGAGAGCGCCCGCGGTTTTCCGACGATTCATGTGAGCGCCGGCCGTCGTGGCCTGGAAGTCGAACTGGCGGCCGAGACGCTGGCACAGCACACCGCTGCGAGGTTCGCGCCGATCGGGCGCTGAGCGGGGTCAGAGCGGCGGCAGGTTGTCGGCCACGTCCTGCTCGCTGATGCCGGGCAGGTGCAGGTCGCTGTGGACCAGGCGCGAACCTTCCATCTGCGGCTGCGTCACCCAGGTGAGGATGTCGTAGTAGCGGCGGATGTTGGCCACGAAGTGCACCGGCTCGCCGCCGCGGGCATAGCCGTAGCGGGTCTTGCTGTACCACTGCTTCTGCGACAGGCGCGGCAGCATCTGCTTCACGTCCAGCCACTTGTTGGGGTTCAGGCCCTCGGCCTCGGCCAGCCGGCGGGCGTCTTCCAGGTGCCCGGCGCCGACGTTGTAGGCGGCCAGGGCGAACCAGGTGCGGTCCGGCTCCTCGATGCCCGCGGGCAGGGCGCCATGCACCTTGAGGAAGTACTTGCCGCCGCCCTGGATGCTCTGCACCGGGTCGAGTCGGTTGGACACGCCCATCGCCTTGGCGGTGCGCAGGGTCAGCATCATCAGCCCGCGCACGCCGGTCTTCGAGGTGGCCTCCGGCTGCCAGTGCGATTCCTGATAGCCGATCGCGGCCAGCAGGCGCCAGTCCAGGCCGTGCTGGCGGGCGGTTTCCTTGAAGATCCGCTCGTAGCGCGGCAGGCGCTCCTGAAGGTGACGGGCGAAGGCGTAGGCGCCGACGTAGCCGAGCACGTCGACGTGGCCGTAGTAGCGCTCGCGCAGGCGTTGCAGGGTGCCGTTCTCGCGAGCCTCGTCGAGGAAGGCGTTGGCCTCGCGCAGCAGGCTGTCGTCCTCGCCCTGCGGCAGCACCCAGGCCAGGCTGTTGGCCTCGCTGAGGTCGAAGGCCGTGCGCACGTTGCTGAAATACACCTGGTTCATCGCCAGCTCGTTGGATTCGACCAGAGTGATGTCGATCCGGCCCTCGTCCACCAGGCCGAGCAGGTCGACCACCTCCACCGCATCGGATTCCTCGTAGTTGATGCCCGGCAGGCGGGCCTTCAACGCCGCCAGCTGCTCGGCGTGGTGGCTGCCCTTGAGCACCAGGATGCGCTTGCCGACCAGGTCTTCCGGCTGGGTCGGGCGGCGCTGGCCGTGGCGGTAGATGACCTGGGTGGTCACGTCCAGATAGGGATGGGTGAAGCGCACCAGTGCGCGGCGGCTGTCGTTGGCCACCAGGCCGGCGGCGGCGAGGTGCGGACCGCCGGGGCGGTTGAGGCGGGTGAAGAGGTCGTCGAGGCTGTCGGCGGTCTCGACCTTCAGCTCCACGCCGAGGTGCTCGGCGAAGCGCTTGGCCAGCTCGTACTCGAAGCCGGTGGCTCCGTTGCGATCCTGGAAGTAGGTGGACGGGCTGTTGCGGGTGAGCACGCGCAGCACGCCTTCCTCCCGTATTCGCTGGAGTTCGCTGGGCGGTTCGGCGCAGCTTCCGAGCAGCAGGAGGATTCCGGTCGCCAGCAGCCAGGCGGTGCAGCGCTTGCGGAAGTCAATGAGGGCAGACATGGGGCGCAGTATACGCAAAGGCGAACCGCCACCATATCTGGACAGCGACCCGGGGCTCTGCTAGGGCCGGCGTGCACACCGGGCGCGCTGGCATGCGCCACCGGCTCGCATTACCCTTGCCGCGCCCGGCCATACGCCGTTCGACAGGCCTTCCATGAACGATTCAAGCGCCAAACCCTGGTACGTGTACCTCGTCCGAGCTGCCAACGGCGCGCTCTACTGTGGCATCAGCGACGACGCCCAGCGCCGCTTCGAGAGCCACCGCAGCGGCCGCGGCGCGCGCTTCTTCCATACCAGCCCGGCGGTGGCGCTGGTCTACGTCGAGCCCTGCGCGGGCAAGGGCGAGGCGCTGCGTCGCGAGCGGGCGATCAAGCGCCTGTCGAAGAAGGCCAAGGAGGCGCTGGCCTGCGACAGGCTGAATGCCACGGCAATCACCTGAAGCGGTAGGCCGCCGCCCGGCATGGCGGTAAGCTCGGCGTTCCCTCACACCGTCGGAGTACGAGAATGCACGAACTGATCCTGCACCATTACCCGGCCTCGCCGTTCGCCGAAAAGGCCCGGCTGATGCTCGGGTTCAAGCAGCTGTCCTGGCGCTCGGTGATCATTCCGCCGGTCATGCCGAAGCCTGACCTGACCGCGCTGACCGGCGGCTACCGGCGCACCCCGGTGCTGCAGATCGGCGCCGACGTCTACTGTGACACCGCGCTGATCGCCCGCCGCCTGGAAGCGGAGAAGGTCACCCCGGCGCTGCTCCCCGAAGGCCTCGAGTTCGCCGCCTCGACGCTCGCACAATGGGCCGATTCGGCGCTGTTCCTGCATGCCGTCAGCCTGATGTTCCAGCCCGAGTCGTTGGCCGCGCGCTTCGCCAAGGCGCCGCCGGAGCTGGTCCAGACCTTCAGCAAGGATCGTGCGGCGCTGTTCAGCGGCGGCACGGTGTCGCGGATTCCGACCGAGGTGGCCAAGCATCAGTGGCCGACGCTGATGGCGCGGCTCGAGCAGCAGCTGGCGCGCGAGGAGGGCGAGTTCCTGCTTGGCGCGGCGCCCTGCATCGCCGACATCGCAGTCGCGCACTGCCTGTGGTTCCTCCGCTCCACGCCGGTTACCGCGCCCTTGGTGGACGCTTACCCGGAAATCAGGGCCTGGCTGGACAAGGTGCTGGCGGCCGGCCACGGCTCCTTCACCGAGCTGTCCAGCGGCGAGGCGGTGGAAATCGCCCGCGCCGCCGAACCCGCGGCCCTGCCGGAAGAGGACTTCGAAGACCCCAACGGCTTCGCCGTGGGCGAGCAGGTCGCCATCGCGGCAACCGATTACGGCGTCGAGCCGGTGGAAGGCCAACTGCTGTTCGCCGGAGCGGAGGAGCTGGTCCTGCGCCGCGAAGACGCGCGGGCGGGGGTGCTGCACGTGCATTTCCCGCGTTTCGGCTTCCGCCTCGACAAGCGTTGAGAGCGACCAGGGCGCCGGGCTGCCGGCGCCCTGGTGTGGGTCAGTCCTTGTTGCGCTTGAGCTGGTCCTTCAGCTGGGTCGGCAACTGGCGGATGATAAGCATGTCGCGCGCCTCGTCGTATTCGATCCGCGAGCCCAGCAGGTGGGCCTCGAAGCTGATCGACAGACCCTCGGCGCGGCCGGTGAAGCGGCGAAACTGGTTCAGCGTGCGCTTGTCCGGCGGGATCTCCGGCGACAGGCCGTAGTCCTTGTTGCGGATGTGGTCGTAGAAGGCCTTCGGCCGGTCCTCGTCGATCACTCCCGACAGCTCCTCCAGCGTCATCGGCTCGCCGAGGCGGGCCTGGCTGCTGGCGTAGTCGACCAGGGCGCTGGTCTTCTCGCGGGCCTGTTCCTCGTTCAGGTCTTCGCTTTCCACGAAGTCGCTGAAGGCCTTGAGCAGGGTGCGGGTCTCGCCGGGCGCATCGACGCCTTCCTGGCAGCCGATGAAGTCGCGGAAGTAGTCCGAGACCTTCTTGCCGTTCTTGCCCTTGATGAACGAGATGTACTGGCGCGACTGCCTGTTGTTGCGCCATTCGGACAGGTTGATCCGCGCGGCCAGGTGCAGCTGGCCGAGGTCCAGGTGCTTGGCCGGGGCGACGTCCAGCGAATCGGTCACCGCCACCCCCTCGCTGTGGTGCAGCAGGGCGATCGCCAGGTAATCGGTCATGCCCTGCTGGTAATGGGCGAAGAGCACGTGCCCGCCGGTGGACAGGTTGGACTCCTCCATCAGCTTCTGCAGCTGCTCGACGGCCTGACGGCTGAAGGCAGTGAAATCCTGGGCGCCCTCGAGGTATTGCGTCAGCCAGCCGCTGAACGGATAGGCGCCGGACTCCTCGTGGAAGTAACCCCAGGCCTTGCCCTGCTTGGCGTTGTAGCTCTCGTTGAGGTCGGCGAGCAGGTTCTCGATGGCCTGCGACTCGCCCAGTTCGGTGTCGCGTGCGTGCAGCACGGCTGGGCTGCCGTCGGGCTTCTTGTCGATGAGGTGGACGATGCAGTGGCGGATCGGCATGCGTGAATGACCTTGGCGACTGAGGGCGGCGCCCTCGAAAAGAGGCGGCAAGTTTAAAGCAGGTGACGGGGGGGTGCAGCCGTTGGTAGCAAAGGTGCGCACGGCGCGCCCTGCGGAGCGTGCCTGTTTCAGCCACGGGTAGGGCCGACACCCTGAATCCCTGTCAGGACGCTGAGCGCAGGCGTTGCGCAGGGGGACGCGTGGCATGGACGCCGAGCGAGGAGCGACGGACGGGGGCCGCCCAGGCAGGGACGTCCCGTCGTGACGGCCCCCGGAGCGGCCCCGGAGCGAGGGGAGTCAGGGCGCGTAGCGACCTGACCCGGATGCCGGGGGCGCTTTCTTTTGCTTACTTTTCTTTGCGCCGGGCGGCGATCCGCAAACAAAGAAAAGTGAGGCGCCGTGCAAGGCGCAACCTGTAGTCCGGGCCGAGAAAGCGCAGCGGGCTTGCCGCAAGGGTAGGGCCGCCCAAGCCGCCACATGCCCCCAGAACCAACCAGTCACCGCCCCGGCGGGAATCATCCGCGCGTCTCGCGCTCAAACCTAACGGAACGGCACGACAGGCAAGGACGAGGCAGCGGCCGCGGTGGGGGACGACGAGGTGGGTCACCTCCGCAGCGGCGACGAAACGCTCGCGCTGTCGCGCAACCGTCATCTATCCCCTGTAAAAGAACTGCCGCAACGCAGTCCCTGGAGTCACCGACATGTCCACCCTGACCGAACTCGCACAGCAGATCGCCCAGCTCTATCCGCTACAGGACAAGAAGGCCGGCAAGCGATACCGGGTCGTCAGCGAGCTCGCCGGGATGACCGAGCTCGAAGAGATCAGCGGCGAGCCGCGCTACATTCGCACGCTGGCCCTCAAGGACAAGCGCGTCTGGGAGCTGTGCAACGGCCAGGCGGTCGCCTGAGCCCTTTACCGGGCCCGGACGGCGTGGCTAGTCTGCGCATTCCACCCTTGGCGACGCGACGGACGGCCCTGCAGTGACCCCTGACTCCCTTCAGCTACGGCCGGCGCGGTCGGAGGACGCCGACGCGCTCGTCGGCCTGCTCGCGCAGCTCGGCTACCCCGATACCGATGCCTTCATCGCCCGGCGCCTGGCCGAGCAACTGGAGCACCCGGACGCCTGGCTCCGGGTGGCGGCCGAAGGCAGCCGGATACTCGGTTTCATCTCCCTGCACTTCATGCCGCAGCTGGCGCTGGCGGGCGATTTCTGCCGGGTCAGCTACCTGTGCGTGGGCGAGGGTGCCCGCGGGCGAGGCGTCGGCGAAGCGCTGCTCGCGGCGGCCGAGCAGGAGGCGCGGCGGCGCGGCTGCGACCGGATGGAGCTGCACTGCGACCAGCGCCGGACCGCCGCGCACCGCTTCTACGAACGGCTCGGCTACAGCGACGCGCCGCGCTATTACCGCAAGTCGCTGGGCTGAGCGGCACTCTCGGCACGGTAGCTCCAGGCGACGAAACGGCTGCGCTTCTGCCCCTGGGCCATGTCCACGGTGCGGATACGCTGAGCGCCGAGCCGTTCCAGGCGTGCGCGCAGCGGGCCCACGTTGGCGCCCTTGGAGACCAGCGTGCTGAACCAGCCGATCTGCCCGGCGTAGTCCCTGCTTTCATTAGCCATGCGGGCGATGAAGGCCGCTTCGCCGCCTTCGCACCAGAGTTCGGCACCTTGGCCGCCGAAGTTGAGGACCGGCAGCCTGCGCGCCGGGTCCAGCTTGCCGAGGTTGCGCCACTTGCGCTGGCTGCCGCGGGTGGCTTCCTGCGCAGAGGCGTGAAAGGGCGGATTGCACAGGGTCAGGTCGAAGCGCTCGCCGTCGGCGACGACGCCGGCGAAGATACGCCGCGGATCGCTTTGCCGGCGCAGTTCGATGGCCCGCTGCAGCCCGTTGGCGCGCACGATCGCCCGCGCCGAATCGAGCGCCACCGGGTCGACGTCGGCGCCAGTGAAGTGCCAGCCGTATTCGCGCTGGCCGATCAGCGGATAGATGCAGTTGGCACCGGTGCCGATGTCGAGTACGCGCACGCTGCTGCCGCGGGGAACGTCTCCGGCCCGGTCCTCGGCGAGCAGGTCGGCCAGCCCGTGCAGGTAGTCGGCGCGCCCCGGAATCGGCGGGCACAGGTAGCCCGGCGGAATGTCCCAATGCTCGACGCCGTAGAACAGGCGCAGCAGGGCGCGGTTGAACACCTTCACCGCTTCCGGGTCGGCGAAGTCGATGCTGGTCTTCCCGTACGGGTTGCGGATGACGTAGCGCGCCAGCTCGGGGCAGCGGGCGATCAGCGCGGGGAAGTCGTAGCGCCCCTGGTGGCGGTTGCGCGGGTGCAGCGGCGGGGGCGAGGCGGGCTGGCCTTTCGGGGGAGACGAGGGCATGGCGGAATGCTGTGGATGAACGGGCGGCGCGCATTGTCCCACACTGGCGTGCCGCCGCGCGTCAGCTCGCGTCGGGCGGGCGGTCTTCGGCCCGCCCGGCCGAGCGCTCGTCCGCGGCCGGGCCGAACAGCCGTGCGATCGCCCGGGCATACTCCTCGCGCGCCATGCGCATGCTGTTGTTGTGGGTGGCGCCTTCCACCAGCAGCAGTTCCTTGGGGCCGCTGGCGGCGTCGTACAGCGCCTGACCGAAGCGTGGCGGCACGTAGCGGTCCTGCGTGCCGTGCACGATCAGCACCGGCAGCTCCACCTGGCCAATCTTGTCCAGCGAGTCGAACTCCTGCGACAGCAGCCAGCGCACCGGCCAGCGCGTGTCGGCCAGCACGGCGGCGATGTCGCCCAGGTTGGTGAAGGTCGATTCGAGGATCAGCCCGCGCGCGCCGGTCGGCTCGAGATCGCCCTTGTTCAGCTGCAGGGCCAGGTCGACGGCGACCGCACCGCCCAGCGAGTGCCCGTAGATCAGCCGCTTGCCCGCGTCGGGCTGCAGCCGGGCCAGGTGCTGCCAGGCGATCCGCGCGTCCTGGTAGACCGAGCGTTCGGAGGGCAGGGGGCCGCGGCTCTTGCCGAAGCCGCGGTAGTCCACCGCCAGCACCGAGAAGCCGAGCGCGCGCAGCTCGCGGATGCGGAACAGGTGGCCGGTCAGGTTCCAGCGTACGCCGTGCAGGTAGAGCACGGCCGGCGCGTCGGCAGCCTCTGCCGGCCACCACCAGGCGTGCAGGCTCTGGTCGCTGGCGAGTTCCGTGGTTTCCAGGTCGAGCTCCTGCACCCCGGCGGGCAGGCCGCCGTACCAGCTCGCATCGCCCTGTTCGATCCGGAACACCAGCTCGCGCTCCTTCTGCGCGAGCACCGAGCAGCCGACCGGCAGGACGACCAGGAGGAAAAGGCCGAGCCACAGCAACAGGCGAACGGAACGGCGGGCGAACAGGGTGGCAGGCATGGCAGATGACGGTCGGGTGACAGAGCGTCATAGATGCCTCCGGCGAGGGCCGCCTTCAAGCGCTGGCTGTCGGGCAAGCGTTTCGCGATGTTGCCGTTGGCATCGACAGGAGGGGCTTGCAGGGCAAGACGTCGACTGCCGAATCGGCCTGACGGTCTGGCGCCGAAATCAGCTCCAGGCGCTGCCCCACTGGGTACCGGCCTTCTCCGGTACGACGGGCGCGGTGGGGCCGGCAGGTGTTGGTACACCCCGTCGCCCCGGCGCAGGCCGGGGCCCAGGAGGCTTGCACGGAGGCCGATGGTCGTTCAGACCGGTGGATAGCCGAGCACGTCGCGGATAGCCTCCAGGTGTCGCTCGACCCAGCCCCGATCGATCGCGCCCCAGTCGCGGATGCGGTAGTGCCCGGCGTTGTGCCGGGCCTGCTCGTCCTGTTCGAAGACGCAGTCGATGTCCAGCTCCTCGAGGGCGGCCAGCGTGTCCTGCGCGGTGCGTCGGGGCATGCCGGTGGCGGCGATGATCGCCGGCACGCTGGTGGCGGTGCCGCTGTCGATGAGCCAGGCCACGTAGAGCCGGCGATAGAAGCTGGTGCGGGTCTTGCTCGGTGCGTGGGCGTCGGTCATGGCGTCAGATCTGCATCAGGGCGAGGTAGGTGGCGGCACCGCCGGTGTAGCCGAGAAAGGCCAGCAGGCTGACCCGCCGCAGGTACCAGAAGAAGCTGATGCGTTCCATGCCCATGGCCGCGACGCCGGCGGCCGAGCCGATGATCAGGCTGCTGCCGCCGGTGCCGGCGCAGAAGGCGAGCAGCTCCCAGAAGCGACCGTCGACCACGAACTGGGCGAGCCAGCCGCCATCCTGGGCCGCGCCGGCGAGCAGGGCAGGGTCCTCCACCAGCGGGTACATCTTCATGGCGCCGGCGACCAGCGGCACGTTGTCGACCACTGCCGAGAGCAGGCCGATCGCGTAGTTGATCGCGTAGATATTGCCCAGCGACTCGCGCAGCAGCGTGGCGACCTGGGTAAGGTGGCCGGCGGTGGCCAGGCTCGAGACCGCCAGCAGGATGCCGAGGAAGAACAGCACGCTGGTGGTGTCGACCTTGCGCAGTACGCCGACCACCGAGAGCGGGTGCTTGTCCTCGGCGTTCTTGCCGCGGTGGATCACTTCGGTGGTCACCCAGAGCACGCCGAGCCCGAACAGGATGCCCATGTAGGGCGGCAGGTGGGTGACGGTCTTGAACACCGGCACGAAGAGCAGGGCGCCGAGGCCGAGGGTCAGCACCAGGTTGCGCTCGAACGGCGTGGTCGGATCGCGGCGGCTTTCGGCCGTCTCGCTGATCCGCGGGCGCGGCGCATCGCCGCGCAGGCCGACGCTGAGAATCAGCAGCGGCACCAGCAGGCACACCAGGCTCGGCAGGAACAGGCTGGTGATCACCCCGGTGGTGGTGATCTGCCCGCCGATCCAGAGCATGGTGGTGGTCACGTCGCCGATCGGCGACCAGGCGCCGCCGGCATTGGCGGCGATCACCACGATGCCGACGTACAGCCAGCGCTCCGTACGGCCGCGGATCAGCTTGCGCAGCAGCGAGACCATGACGATGGTGGTGGTCAGGTTGTCGAGCACCGCGGAGAGGAAGAAGGTGAGAAAACCGACCAGCCAGAGCAGGTGGACCCGCTTGCGGGTCCGGATGCGGTCGGTCACCACCTTGAAGCCTTCGTGGGAGTCGACCAGCTCGACGATGGTCATGGCGCCGAGCAGGAAGAAGAGGATCTCTGAGACTTCGCCGAGGTGGTGGCGCAGGGATTCCACCACCGTGGAGGTGGCATCGCCGCCGTGCCCCGCGGCGGCGGCGGGCAGCAGCTGGTCGGCGCCGAGCACCAGCAGCGTCCAGCAGAGCACGGCGGTAAGCAGCGCGGCGGCGGCCTTGTCGATCCGCAGCGGGTGCTCGAGCGCTATGCACAGGTAGCCGAGCACGAACACGACGGCCATGAACTCGTACATCGATGAATCTCCTTGCGACGAGACGACATGATGGAGCCATGAGCAATCGCTCGTGGCAGGGGCTACCGCGTGCGTGGGCGCTGCCCCCCGTGGCCATATTCTCGGCTGGCCTGTCGCTCGATCCTGTTTGTCGTTGGCTGGGTTCCGTCCGATCGATCGGATCTCGGGCTCGCCGGAGGCCAACGAAAAACGGCCAGCGCACGGAGGCAACTGGCCGTTTCGATTACAGCGCGGCGATGCGCGCGCGCTGTTCCTGCAGTTTGTCGCGGCCCAGCTCGGCTTCGGCGAGCTTGGAGCGCTCCTTGGCGATGACCTCGGCCGGCGCCTTGTCGACGAAGCTGGCGTTGGCCAGCTTGCCGCCGACCCGCTTGACCTCGCCCTCGAGGCGAGCGATTTCCTTGTCCAGGCGCGCCAGTTCGGCATCCTTGTCGATCAGCCCGGCCATCGGCACCAGCACTTCCATCTCGTGCACCAGGGCCACCGCGGCCAGCGGCGCTTCCTCGTCCTCGCCCAGCAGGCGCACACTCTCGAGCTTGGCCAGCTTCATCAGCAGCGGCTGGTTCTCGGCCAGGCGACGGCGATCGGTGTCCGAGGCATGGCGTAGCACCACGTCGATACGCCGCGCCATGGAGATGTTCATCTCGCCGCGAATCTGGCGGATGCCGAGCATCAGCGCCTTGACCCACTCGATGTCGTCCTCGGCGGCCGGGTCGAGGCGCGACTCGTCGGCCACCGGCCAGGGCTGCAGCATCAGGGTCGGCCCCTGCTTGCCGGCCAGCGGCGCGACGCGCTGCCAGATTTCCTCGGTGATGAACGGCATGAACGGATGCGCCAGGCGCAGCGCGGTCTCCAGCACGCGGACCAGGGTGCGGCGGGTGCCGCGCTGGCGCTCGGCGCTGGCGGTTTCGTCCCAGAGCACCGGCTTGACCAGTTCCAGATACCAGGCGCAGTACTCGTCCCAGATGAACTCATAGAGCGCCTGGGCGGCCAGGTCGAAGCGGAAGGCGTCGAGCTGGCGGGTCACTTCCATCTCGGTGCGCTGCAGCGCGGAGATGATCCAGCGATCCACCGAGGACAGCTCAACGGATTCATCGTTGACGCCGGTGTCCTTGCCTTCGGTGTTCTCGAAGACGAAATTGGCGGCGTTCCAGATCTTGTTGCAGAAGTTGCGGAAACCCTCGACGCGGCCCATGTCGAACTTGACGTCGCGGCCGGTGGAGGCCAGCGAGCAGAAGGTGAAGCGCAGCGCGTCGGTGCCGTAGCTGGCGATGCCCTCGGGGAATTCGGCGCGCGTCTGCTTGGCGATTTTCTCGGCCAACTTGGGCTGCATCATGCCGCTGGTACGTTTTTCCAGCAGCGCGTCGAGGGTGATGCCGTCGACGATGTCCAGCGGGTCGAGCACGTTGCCCTTGGACTTGGACATCTTCTGGCCCTGGCCGTCGCGCACCAGGCCGTGGACGTAGACGGTCCTGAACGGGATCTGCCCGGTCAGGTGAGTCGACAGCATGATCATCCGGGCGACCCAGAAGAAGATGATGTCGAAGCCGGTGACCAGCACGTCGGTGGGGTGGAAGGTCTTGAGGAACTCGGTCTGCTCCGGCCAGCCGAGGGTGGAGAAGGTCCACAACCCCGAGCTGAACCAGGTGTCGAGCACGTCCTCGTCCTGCCGCAGGTCGATCTCGTTGCCCAGGTTGTACTTGCTGCGCACCTCGTCCTCGTCGCGGCCGACGTAGACGTGGCCGGCCTCGTCGTACCAGGCCGGGATGCGGTGGCCCCACCACAGCTGGCGGCTGATGCACCAGTCCTGGATGTCGCGCATCCAGGAGAAGTACATGTTCTCGTACTGCTTGGGCACGAACTGGATCTCGCCGCTCTCGACCACGGCGATGGCCTTCTCGGCCAGCGGCTTGGTGGAGACGTACCACTGATCGGTCAGCCAGGGCTCGATCACGGTGCCGGAACGGTCGCCGCGCGGCACCTTGAGCGCATGGTCGTCGATCTTCTCGAGCAGGCCCATGGCCTCGAACTCGGCGACGATGGCCTTGCGCGCCTCGAAGCGGTCCATGCGCGCGTAGCCGTCGGGCAGCGACGGGGCGACCCTGTCGTTCAGCGTGCCGTCGAGGTTGAACACCTGGGCGCGGGGAAGCACCGCGGCATTCTGGTCGAAGATGTTGATCAGCGGCAGGTCGTGGCGCTTGCCGACCTCGTAGTCGTTGAAGTCGTGGGCCGGGGTGATCTTCACGCAGCCGGTGCCGAACTCGCGGTCGACGTACTCGTCGGCGACGATCGGGATCAGGCGGTTCACCAACGGCAGCATGACGTGCCGGCCGATCAGCGCCTGGTAGCGCTCGTCCTCCGGATGCACCGCGACCGCCGCGTCGCCGAGCATGGTTTCCGGGCGGGTGGTGGCGACCACCAGGTAGGTCAGGCCGTCGGCGGTGCGGGCGTCGTCGGCCAGCGGGTAGCGCAGGTGCCAGAGGTGACCCTTCTCGTCGTGGTTCTCCACTTCCAGGTCGGAGATGGCGGTGTGCAGCTTGGTGTCCCAGTTGACCAGGCGCTTGCCGCGGTAGATCAGGCCGTCTTCATGCAGGCGCACGAAGGCTTCCTTGACGGCATTGGACAACCCTTCGTCCATGGTGAAGCGCTCGCGCGACCAGTCCACCGAGCTGCCCAGGCGGCGGATCTGCCGGGTGATGTTGCCGCCGGACTCGTGCTTCCACTCCCAGACCTTCTCGAGGAACTTCTCCCGGCCCAGGTCGTGACGGCTGATGCCCTGCGCCGCGAGCTGGCGCTCGACCACCATCTGGGTGGCGATGCCGGCGTGGTCGGTGCCCGGCTGCCACAGGGTGTTGCGACCCTGCATGCGGCGGAAGCGGATCAGCGCATCCATGATCGCGTTGTTGAAGCCGTGGCCCATGTGCAGGCTGCCGGTGACGTTCGGCGGGGGGATCATGATGGTGTAGGGCTCGCCCGACCCCTGCGGCGCGAAATAGTTGTTGGACTCCCAGGTCTGGTACCAGGAAGTCTCGATGGCATGCGGCTGGTAGGTCTTGTCCATGCGGCGGGACCCTTAGAACGGCTTGTGACGGAAAGGCGGGGAGTATACCGGGGAAGGCGGAGCGGGCGAAGGACGGTCTCCGACGCAGGTCCGGCGCGGCCCCGGGTGAATGTCAGAACAGGTCGGGGTGCTTGCGCTTGAGCAGGCGTTCGAGGCGGCGTTTGAGTTCGGCCTCGATCTGCGGCACGAAATCGTCGATCACGTCCTGCAGGATCAGGTTCGCCGCGGCGCGGATTTCGCTGTCCAACTGGCGGTCGGCGCGTGACGGCGTGGAGCGCGGGGCCATCGGGGCGGGCTCGGGGGCCGGTTTCCGCGCGGCGGGCGCAGGGCTGTCGGCGCCAGGCTCGACGATCTCCGAGAGCAACGGAATGCTCTGCGGATCGATCGATTCGTCGAACGGCAGGCCGGCCTGCGCGTCGTCGCCGAGCAGGGCGCGGATGGATTCGAGGTCGTCCAGCCACTGGCCGGGCTGACGGGGAGGGTTGGTGGCCATCGGCGGCAAGGCGATCAGAGTTCTACACGCTTGGGATCATAGCCGCGCTGCCGGTAGAGGCGAAAGTTCTCCCGGCAGGCGGTCAGCAGGTCGGGCGCCTGGTTGACGATTTCGATGACGCGACCGAAGCGGTCGAGGTGCGGCGACAGCCGGGTGTCGAGGTTGACCAGCAGCCCCGGTTCCCAGGCCGGCGGCTCGTCGCGGCCGATCACCACCGGGCCCTGCGGGTCGCTCGCGTAGAGGCCGTGGGGGATGAAACTCTCGGGCTTGAAGCGCCAGAGCAGTTCGTCGAGTTCGCCGCACTGGCTGTCGTCCGCGCAGCGCAGGAACACCGGCAACCCGTGCCGCCAGCCCTTGGCGGCCAGCTGGCAGGCCGCGCGCAGGCGGCCTTCGGGATGCGCCGAGGGCAGTACGTAGAACTCGACGCGGGTCATGCGGCCGGCCCCGGCAGTGCGGCGGGGTGGCTCACTCGAGGCGGTCCAGCAGGTACTGGGTCAGCAGCGGCACCGGCCGGCCGGTGGCGCCCTTTTCCTTGCCGCCGCTGATCCAGGCGGTGCCGGCGATGTCCAGGTGCGCCCAGGGGTAGGCCTTGACGAAACGCGAGAGGAAGCAGGCGGCGGTGATGGTGCCGGCCTTGGGTCCGCCGATGTTGGCGAAATCGGCGAAGGGGCTGTCGAGCTGTTCCTGGTACTCGTCGAACAGCGGCAGCTCCCAGGCGCGGTCGTCGGCGCGCGTGCCGGCGTCGAGCAGGGCGCGGGCGAGGCCGGCGTCATTGCTCATCAGGCCGCTGGTGGCGCTGCCCAGGGCGACGATGCAGGCGCCGGTGAGGGTGGCGACGTCGATCACCGCCTGCGGCTTGAAGCGCTCGGCGTAGGTGAGGGTGTCGCACAGCACCAGCCGGCCTTCGGCGTCGGTGTTGAGGATTTCCACCGTCTGCCCGCTCATGGTGGTGACGATGTCGCCCGGGCGGGTCGCGCGGCCGCTCGGCATGTTCTCGGCGCAGGCCAGCAGGCCCACCAGGTTGATCGGCAACTGCATTTCCAGCACGGCGCGGAAGGTGCCGAGCACGCTGGCGGCGCCGCACATGTCGTATTTCATCTCGTCCATGTTGGCCGCGGGCTTGATGCTGATGCCGCCGGTATCGAAGGTGATGCCCTTGCCCACCAGCGCGTAGGGCTTGTCGCCCTTCTTGCCGCCGTTGTACTGCAGCACCACCAGGCGCGGCGGCTGCTCGCTGCCCTGGGCGACGGCGAGGAAGGCGCCGGCGCCGAGTTCGCGCAGCCTGTTCTCGTCGAGCACCTCGACCTTCAGGCCCTTGAACTGCTTCGCCAGCTGCTTGGCCTGGTCGGCGACGTAGATCGGATGGCAGACGTTCGGCGGCAGGTTGCCCAGGTCGCGGGTGAGCGCCATGCCCGCGGCGATCGCCGTGCCGTGGGTGGCGGCGCGCTCGAGGGCAGCGACCTGCGCCTTGTCGCCCAGCAGGGTGATCTTCTTCAGCGCCCTGGGCTCGGCCTTCTTGCTCTTGAAGCGGTCGAAGACGTACTGCCCGTCGGCCAGCGCCTCGACCAGCAGACGCGCACCGGCGTAGGCGTCGCGTTCCCTGACGGTCACGTCCTGCAGCGCCACCGCCGCATCGGCGCCGCCGAGGCTCTTCAGCGTGCCGGCCACGGCGCCGGCGGCCTTGCGCCACTGACGCGCATCCAGCTCGCCCGCCTTGCCGATCCCGACCAGCAGCACCCGCTCGGCCTTGAGGTTCGGCAGGCTGTGCAGCAGCAGGCTCTGGCCCGGCTTGCCCTGGAGGTCGCCACGCTTGAGCAGCGTCGAGATCGCGCCCCCGGTCGCGGCATCGACCGCCTGGGCGGCCGCGCCCAGTACGCCGTCTTCGGCGACCGTGAGGACCAGGGTGGCGGTTTTCAGGGTGGAGGCTTTGACGCTTTTGACGACGAATTCCATTGGCATGGGTCCCCAAGACAAAGAGTCGGGTTTGCAGGATAATGCCGGCCACTTTTTCCGGTGGTCCGTACTGCCGGCCGTTGAAATGCCATTGCAGCACTTGGCTGCGCAGGGGCACGGAGAAGATCATCGCGCGAAAAAGCGTGGTCTCATGTGCCAGCCCGACCGTTTCCGGCGGGAATTCAACGGCCTGCGACAGCGGGCCGGCTGCTTGGCGGCTAGTTTGAGCGTAGCCGCCGGAGCCTGACAACCCTGGAGTGTCCGGTTTGATCGTCTTCCGTTACCTGTCTCGTGAGCTCCTGGTCACCCTGAGCGCCGTCAGCGGCGTACTGCTGGTGATCATCATGAGCGGTCGCTTCATCAAGTACCTCGCGCAGGCCGCGCAAGGGGTGCTCGATCCCAGCGTGCTGTTCCTGATCATGGGCTTTCGCCTTCCCGGCTTCCTGCAACTGATCCTGCCGCTGGGCCTGTTCCTCGGCATCCTGCTGGCCTACGGGCGGATGTACCTCGACAGCGAGATGACCGTGCTGTCGGCGACCGGGATGAGCCAGCGCCGGCTGCTGGTCTACACCCTGGCGCCGGCATCGCTGGTGGCGCTGGTGGTCGGTTGGCTCAGCCTGGGGCTGGCGCCGCAGGGCGTGACCGAGGTGGCGCGCATCCTCAACGAACAGGATTCGCTGACCGAGTTCGATACCCTGGTGCCGGGGCGATTCCAGGCGCTCAGGGGCGGGTCGCGGGTCACCTACACCCGCGAGCTGACCGAGGACCGCAGCGAACTGGCCGGCGTGTTCATTTCGGAAACCAACACCAGCGCCCGGAGCGCAGGCAGCGACCGGGGCCTGTCGGTGCTGGTGGCCGAGCGCGGGCGGCAGGAAATCCAGCCCGATGGCAGCCGCTACCTGATCCTGGAGAACGGCTACCGCTACGACGGCCGTCCGGGCCAGGCCGACTACCGTGCGATCCAGTTCGATACCTACGGCGTGCTGCTGCCCAAGCCGGAAGTCAGCGTCGAGATCAGCGAGCGCGAAGCCATCCCGACCGCGGAGCTTTGGGACAGCGACAGCCTGCGGCACCGCTCCGAGCTGCAGTGGCGGCTGTCGCTGCCGCTGCTGGTGTTCGTCGTCACCGTGATGGCGGTGCCGCTGGCGCGGGTGAATCCGCGGCAGGGGCGCTTCCTCAAGCTGCTGCCGGCGATCCTCCTGTACATGGCCTACCTGTCCCTGCTGATCGCGGCGCGCGGTTCGCTGGACAAGGGGCGGCTGCCGGCCTCGCTGGGGCTCTGGTGGGTGCACGGGCTGTTCCTGCTGATCGGGCTCGGGCTGTTGTTCTGGGAGCCGCTGAGGCTGTCGCTACGCCGAATGCGCGCGGGTCGGGAGGTCGTTCATGGGTAAGCTCGATCGGTACATCGCGGTCCACGTGACGCTGGCGATCCTGACGGTGCTCGGCATCATCGTCGGGCTGGCGCTGCTGTTCGCCTTCATCGACGAGCTCGGCGACGTCGAGGGCAGCTACGGCATGCTCGATGCGCTGCTCTACGTGGTGCTCACGCTGCCGCGGCGGATGTACGAGATGCTGCCGATGGCGGCGCTGATCGGCTGCCTGATCGGCCTCGGCACCTTGGCCAGCAGCAGTGAACTGACGGTGATGCGCGCCGCCGGCGTCTCGGTCGGGCGGATCGTCTGGGCGGTGATGAAGCCGATGCTGGTACTCATGCTGGTGGGCGTGCTGATTGGCGAGTACGTCTCGCCCTGGACGGAGGACGTCGCCCAGGCCCGGCGCTCGATGGCGCAGGGCGGCGGCGAGGCGCAGAGCAGCAAGCGCGGCCTTTGGCACCGGCAGGGCAACGAATTCGTGCACATCAACGCGGTGCAGCCCGGCGGCGTGCTGCTCGGCGTGACGCGCTACCGGTTCGACGAGCAGCGCCAGCTGCAGTCGTCGAGCTTCGCCCGGCGCGCGACCTACGGCAGCGGTCGCTGGGTGCTGCAGAACGTGGCCACCACGCAGTTCCTCGGCGAGCGCACCGAGGTGGTCCGGCAGCCGGAGGAAACCTGGGACGTGGAGCTGACGCCGCAGCTGCTCGGCACCGTGGTGCAGGAGCCCGAGGCCCTGTCCATCACCGGCTTGTGGCGCTACATCCATTACCTGGCGGACCAGGGGCTGAACAACGGCCGCTACTGGCTGGCGTTCTGGAGCAAGCTGCTGCAGCCGCTGGTGACCGTCGCATTGGTGCTGCTGGCCATCTCGTTCATCTTCGGGCCGTTGCGCTCGGTCACCCTGGGGCAGCGGATCTTCACCGGCGTGGTGGTGGGGTTCGTGTTCCGCATCGCCCAGGACCTGCTGGGCCCGGCGAGCCAGGTATTCGGCTTCTCCCCGCTGCTGGCGGTGCTGCTGCCGGCCACGATCTGCGCGCTGGCCGGGGCGTGGCTGCTCAGAAGGGCGGGCTAGGGCGGCTGGTCGTAAGCGGCAAGCCGCAAGCTTCAAGAAGGCAAAGGCTTGACGCCCGGGCCGCCCGCCTCACACTAGCCTGCCGCCTGCCGCCTGCCGCCTGCCGCCTGCCGCCTGCCGCCTGCCGCCTGCCGCCTGCCGCCTGCCGCCTGCCGCCTGCCGCCTGCCGCTATTTCTTGTGCACCCCTTTCGGCAACTGCACCACCTGGCTATCCGAATAGATGTCGTGCCAGGTGCGCTTGCGTTTGTCCCAGAGCATCCAGAAGTAGCCGAGCCCGAAGCACAGCCACGAGCCGATCGCGACCAGGAAGCGCAGCAGCGCCTGCCAGAGGTCGATCGCGCTGCCGTCGGCATTCTGGATGCGCACGCCCCAGACCTGCATGCCGAGGGTCTGGCCGTTGTGCGTCCAGAACTTGGCGAAGAAAGCGAAGAGGCTGAACAGCAGCAGCGTCGAGAGCAGGGGGTCGATGTCCAGCTGCCCGGCTTCCGCCAGGGCCTGCAGGCGCTCGCTACCATAGATGAGCCGGAGAATGACCTGCTGGTAGAAGAGGGTCACCACCATCATCAGGGCGATCGACAGCAGACTGTCGTAGAAGATCGCGGCGAGCCGCCGCGGCAGGCCGGCGGCGGGAAACTGGCCCTTGGGCTGTAGCAGATGTTTGCGCATGGATCTCTCGGTTCGGTAGGCGCGGCGATTCTACCGAAACGCGGGCACAAAAAAGCCCCTGATGTTGCCATCAGGGGCCTTCAGAGCGCGGTGGCTTAGCCCAGGATCTGAACCTGGTCGGCCTGCATGCCCTTTTGACCTTGCACAGCGATGAAGCTGACTTTCTGGCCTTCTTTCAGGCTCTTGAAGCCGTTACCTTCGATCGCGCGGAAGTGCACGAACAGATCCGGACCGCTCTCGGGAGTGATGAAACCAAAACCTTTCTCGTCGTTAAACCACTTGACGGTGCCGTTCTGACGATTCGACATATCTTATTTCCTTGGAACTAGAGTTGATGACAGCCTCCCCATGGGAATAGGAGGGGGCTGAGAACTGGTTGCAGAGAGTAAGAGAAGTCGAGCGGGATGTAGCGGATCTGTAGGATCTACTGCATCAGGTCACGATTCAACAGCGACCCATGCAAACAGTGAGGCACACTCTACGCTAACTCCTGGAGACTGCCAACCCCCTTCATCTGTATCGAGAAGAGTGTGGACGCTATCTCGTACGAGCCATTGCATAGAGTGACGCGGGTCGGGAAATTTTCGCCAGTCGACCCGGCTGGCTGGCCACCGGCCGATCGCGGTGACGCTGTGTTGGTGCCTCGGGAGAGACTCGAACTCTCACTCTGTCGCCAGAAACGGATTTTGAATCCGCCGCGTCTACCGATTCCGCCACCGAGGCACGGTGGGCGCGAAGTATAGGGAGGCCGTCTGGCTGGGTCAATGCATTGGCGTGGTCAGCCTGACGTCTTTCCGATAAGCTTTGCGACCCGCTGAATGATCCCAGTCCGCTGATGCAAGTTTCTGATTTCTGGTTCGAGCTCCCCGAATCGTTGATCGCCCGGCACCCGTTGCCGGAGCGCCGGGCGAGCCGCCTGCTGGTGCTCGAAGGGCCGACCGGCGCGTGCGCGCACCGCCAGTTCGCCGAGTTGCCCGGTCTCGTCCGTCCGGGCGATCTGATGGTGTTCAACGACACCCGCGTCATCCCGGCGCGGCTGTACGGCAGCAAGGAGACCGGCGGTCGCCTGGATATCCTGATCGAGCGGCTGCTCGACGAGCGGCGTGCCCTGGCGCACATCCGTTCGAGCAAGTCGCCGAAGCCCGGCAGTCGTCTGTCGATCGAAGGCGGCGGGGCGGCCGAGATGGTCGCTCGTCATGACGCACTGTTCGAGCTGCGTTTCGATCGGGAACTGCTGCCGCTGCTCGAGCGCGTGGGGCACATACCGTTGCCTCCTTATATCGACCGGCCCGACGACGACGCCGACCGGGAACGCTACCAGACCGTCTATGCGCAGCGTGCCGGTGCGGTGGCCGCGCCGACGGCGGGGCTGCATTTCGATCAGGCGCTGCTCGATGCGTTGCGCGGGCAGGGTGTGGACACTGCCTTCGTCACCCTGCACGTGGGCGCCGGCACCTTCCAGCCGGTTCGCGTCGAGCGGATCGAGGACCACCACATGCACAGCGAATGGCTGGAGGTGGGGCCCGAGGTGGTCGAGGCGGTGCGTGCCTGCCGCGCACGTGGCGGGCGGGTCATCGCGGTCGGCACCACCAGCGTCCGCGCGCTGGAGACGGCGGCCCGTAGCGGCGAGCTGCAGCCCTACAGCGGCGACACCGACATCTTCATTTATCCGGGCCGGCCGTTCCACGTCATCGATGCGCTGATCACCAATTTCCATCTGCCGGAGTCGACCCTGCTGATGCTGGTCTCCGCGTTCGCCGGCTATCCGGAGACCATGGCCGCCTACCGCGAGGCCGTGGCCAGCGGGTATCGCTTCTTCAGTTACGGTGATGCCATGTTCATCACCCGCAATCCCGCCGCGCGCGGGCCAGAGGATCAAGCATGAGTCGCAGCTGCCATATGTCCTTCGAGGTGCTGGCCACGGAGGGCAAGGCCCGTCGCGGTCGGCTGACCTTCCCGCGCGGCGTGGTGGAGACGCCGGCCTTCATGCCGGTGGGTACCTATGGCACGGTGAAGGGCATGCTGCCGCGCGACATCGAGGCCATCGGCGCGCAGATCATCCTCGGCAATACTTTCCATCTATGGCTGCGCCCGGGTACCCGGGTGATCCGCGAGCACGGCGACCTGCACGATTTCATGCAGTGGAAGGGTCCGATCCTTACCGATTCGGGCGGTTTCCAGGTGTTCAGCCTGGGCGCCATGCGCAAGATCAAGGAGGAGGGCGTGTACTTTGCCTCGCCGGTGGACGGCGCCAAGGTGTTCATGGGGCCGGAAGAGTCGATGCAGGTGCAGCGCGAGCTCGGCTCCGACATCGTGATGATCTTCGACGAGTGCACGCCGTATCCGGCCGACGAGGAGGTGGCGCGGCGCTCGATGGAGCTGTCGCTGCGCTGGGCGCGGCGTTCGAAGGAGGCGCACGGCGACAGCCCCGCCGCGCTGTTCGGCATCGTCCAGGGCGGCATGCACGAATCGCTGCGCATGCGCTCGCTCGAGGGGTTGTGCGAGATCGGCTTCGACGGCCTGGCGATCGGCGGCCTGTCGGTCGGCGAGCCGAAGCAGGAGATGCTTCGCGTGCTGGATTTCCTGCCGCCGCAGATGCCCGCCGAAAAGCCCCGTTACCTGATGGGCGTTGGCAAGCCGGAGGATCTGGTGGAAGGTGTGCGCCGCGGCGTGGACATGTTCGACTGCGTGATGCCGACCCGCAACGCGCGCAACGGCCATCTGTTCACCGAGACCGGCGTGATCAAGATCCGCAACGCCGTGCACCGGCACGACAACGGTCCGCTCGACCCCGCCTGCGACTGCTACACCTGCCGCAACTTTTCCCGCGCCTACCTCCATCATCTGGACAAATGCGGGGAAATGCTCGGCAGCATGCTCAATACGATCCACAACTTGCGGCATTATCAGCGGCTGATGGCTGGTTTGCGCGAGGCTATCCAACAGAGTAAATTGGCCGCCTTCGTCGATGCCTTCTATGCTCGCCTGGGCCTGCCGACACCCCCTTTGAACTGATCCAATACAACCATACCTATCTGATCTGCAAACAGGAGTTGCTGCATGAGCTTTCTGATTCCCGCTGCCTTCGCGCAAGAGGCCGCACCGGCTGCCGGACCGGCCGGGACCGGCTTCGAGTGGGTTTTCCTCGTCGGTTTTCTGGTCATCTTCTATCTGATGATCTGGCGCCCGCAGGCCAAGCGCGCCAAGGAACACAAGAACCTGATCGGCGGCCTGCAGAAGGGCGACGAAGTGGTCACCTCCGGCGGTATCGTCGGCAAGGTGGTCAAGGTTGCCGACGACTTCGTGGTCATCGAAGTCTCCGACACCGTCGAGCTGAAGTTCCAGAAGGCGGCCATCGCCGCTTCGCTGCCGAAGGGCACGCTGAAAGCCATCTGAGCGATTCATCCAAACCAACGACGGGGCGCGCAAGGCGCCCCGCGTCTTAAGCGAGCGGCGTGATGCTCAATAGATTCCCCCTCTGGAAGTACCTGCTGATCTTGGTGGTACTTGCCGTTTCCTTCATTTACGCAGCCCCCAATCTCTATCCCGACGACCCGGCGATCCAGATCACCGGCACCAGCACGGCCCTGGAAGTCAGCGAGGCCGACATGGCCCGCGCGTCGCAGGCGCTGGAGCAGGCCGGTATCCCAGTCAAGGCGGCGACCGTCAGTGAGGAGAGCCGCGGCGGCCTGCTGCGCCTCGAGCGCCAGGAAGACCAACTGCCGGCCAAGGACCTGGTCCGCCGCGCACTGGGTGACGAATACGTGGTGGCGCTCAACCTTGCGCCGACCACCCCGCAGTGGCTGCGCAACCTGGGTGCCAGCCCGATGAAGCTGGGCCTGGACCTGTCCGGCGGTGTGCACTTCCTGCTCGAAGTCGACATGGAAAAGGCCGTGCAGACGCGCCTGAATGTCTACGAGGGTGAGATCAAGAGCCTGCTGCGCAAGGAGCGGGTGCGCTACCGGAGCATGCCGCAGCAGGGCAACGCGATTCAGCTCGGCTTCTCCGACGACCAGACGCTGGCACAGGCGCGCGCGCTGGTGCGCGACAACTACAACGACTTCCAGGTCGACGAGAGCACGCGCAACGACCTGCGGGTGCTGCGCCTGCAGCTGACCGATGCCAAGCTCGCCGAGATTCGCGAGTATTCGATCAAACAGAACCTCACCACCGTGCGCAACCGGGTGAACGAACTCGGCGTGGCCGAGCCGCTGGTGCAGCGCCAGGGCGCCAGCCGGATCGTCGTCGAGCTGCCCGGCGTGCAGGACACTGCCGAGGCCAAGCGCATTCTCGGCAAGACCGCCAACCTCGAGTTCCGTCTGGCCGCCGAGCCGGATGCCGCGCGCGCCACCACAGAGGCCTTCGAATTTCGCCAGCCGGGCCGTCCACCGGTACAGCTCGAACGCAACCTGATCATCACCGGTGACCAGGTCACCGATGCGCAGGCCAGCTACGACGAGAACGGCCGCCCGCAGGTGAACATTCGCCTCGACGGTCGTGGCGGCGACCTGATGAACCGCGCCACGCGCAACAACGTCGGGCGTAGCATGGCGGTGGTCTTCATCGAACAGCGGCCGGTCACGCGCTACGTGCGGCAGGACGTCGACGGCGTGATGCAGGAAGTGGCGATCCAGAGCTTCGAGGAAGACCGCAAGATCATCAGTCTGGCGACCATCCAGTCGCCGCTGGGCAACCAGTTCCGCATCACCGGCCTCGACGGCCAGGGTGAATCCTCGGAGCTGGCGCTGCTGCTGCGCGCCGGCGGACTCGCCGCGCCGATGTACTTCGCCGAGGAGCGCACCATCGGTCCGAGCCTCGGTGCCGAGAACATCACGCTGGGCGTACAGGCGGCACTCTGGGGTTTCCTGTTCGTCGCGCTCTTCATGATGGCCATCTACCGGTTCTTCGGTCTGCTGGCCACCGTCGCGCTGTCGTTCAACATGGTGGTGCTGGTGGCGCTGATGTCGGCGCTCGGCGCGACCCTGACGCTGCCGGGCATCGCCGGCATCGTGCTGACCATGGGCATGGCGGTCGACGCCAACGTGCTGATCTTCTCGCGGATTCGTGAGGAAATCGCCAACGGAATGTCGATCCAGCGCGCCATTCACGAGGGTTTCGACCGTGCCTTCTCGGCGATCCTCGACGGCAACCTGACGACCCTGCTGGTGGGTGGAATCCTGTTCGCGATGGGCACCGGGCCGATCAAGGGCTTCGCCGTGACCCTGTCGATCGGCATCATGACCTCGATGTTCACCGCCATCATCGTCACCCGGGCGATGGTCAACCTGATCTTCGGCGGTCGCAACGTCAAGAAGCTGTGGATCTGAGGAAGCCCTGATGAAACCTGTAATCAATTTCATGGGCATTCGCCGGATCGCGTTTGCCTGCACGGTGGTCCTGACGCTGGTTTCGATCGGCAGCCTGGCCGTGCGCGGGCTGAACTTCGGCCTCGACTTCACCGGCGGTGCGCTGATCGAGCTCAGCTACGAGCAGCCGATCGAACTCGACCAGGTGCGTGCCCAGCTGGCGGCCAACGGCTTCTCCGACGCCATCGTGCAGAGCTTCGGCGCGACCACCGACGTGCTGGTGCGCATGCCGGGCGACGACGCGCAGCTCGGTGTTCGCGTGTCCGAGGCGCTGCAGGCGAGCGACGGGGCGAATACCGCCACGGTCAAGCGCGTCGAGTTCGTCGGGCCGGCGGTCGGCGAGGAACTGCGCGACCAGGGTGGGCTCGGCATGCTGCTCGCCTTGGCCGGCATCCTGGTATACGTCGCGTTCCGCTTCCAGTGGAAATTCGGCTTCGGCGCCGTAGTGTCGCTGTTCCACGACGTGATCCTGGTCCTCGGGGTGTTTTCGCTGTTCCAGATCACCTTCGATCTGACGGCGTTGGCGGCGGTACTGGCGGTAATCGGCTATTCGCTGAACGACACCATCGTGATCTTCGACCGGATCCGGGAGAACTTCCGGGTCCTGCGCAAGGCCGACCTGCTGGAAAACATCAATATTTCCACCACCCAGACCCTGCTGCGCACCCTGGCCACCTCGATCTCGACCCTGCTGGCCGTGGGCTCGCTAATGGTCTTCGGCGGCGAAAGCCTGTGGGCGTTCTCCCTGGCGCTCTTCATCGGTGTCTTCGCGGGCACCTACTCGTCGGTGTACATCGCCAACGTGCTGCTCGTCTGGCTCAAGCTCACGCGCGAGGACCTGATCCCGCCGGTGACCGAAGAGGTCGACGAGCGTCCCTGAGGCGAGTGGCTTCGGTAGGGGCCTGGCGGTTCGCCGTGTCGGGTTTCACCGTGCTCAACCCAGCCTACGTGGAGTGGTGTGACCGTAGGTTGGGTCGAAGGGCGAAGCGCTGAGTCCAGCGTTGCAGGCTACTGGCAGGGCCTGGCGGTTTGTCGTGTCGGACTTCGCTACTCAACCCGGTCCATGACCACGGCAGATTTTTCGGAACTTCCGCACATTTTTTCGGTATCGAGCGGAGCGGCGGACGCTTTTCGTTGTCGAAGCGGCGTAACGCGGGCTTTGCCCGTCCCAGAGGATGAAGCTAGATGAACAAGAGCATGTTGGCCGGCACCGTACTGGGTGCGGTAGCAGTCACCGCAGGCGGCGCCTTTGCGACCTACAAACTGGTCGATTCGGGGCCCGAGTACGCCACTGTCGTTGCGGTAGAGCCGGTCAAGGAAACCATCAAAACCCCTCGCGAAGTCTGCAAGGACGTCACCGTCACCCATCAGCGCCCGGTGCAGGATCAGCACAAGATCGCCGGCACCGTGATCGGTGCGGTGGCGGGCGGCCTGCTCGGCAACCAGGTGGGCGGAGGCAACGGCAAGAAGATCGCGACCGTGGCCGGCGCCGCGGCCGGGGGGTACGTGGGCAATCAGGTGCAGGGCCGCATGCAGGCCGGCGATACCTACACCACCACCGAGACGCGCTGCGACACCGTGACCGACGTGAGCGAGAAGGTGGTCGGGTACGAAGTCAGCTACGACCTGGGCGGCGTGCCGGGACGCGTACGCATGAACCAGCAGCCTGGCGAGCGCATTCCCGTCAAGGACGGCCAGTTGGTGCTCGACCCGCCGCAGGGCTGAAGCTCGCAGGATCGATCCCAAAAAGAACCCCGCCGTGAGGCGGGGTTCTTTTTGTCCGGCTTGGGTCCGGCCGTCAGCGCTTGAGCGATGGCGTCAGGTGCGGCTGGATGGCCGTGAGGACGGCCTTGAAGCACTTGGTGTTGCCGGCGACGATCTGCCCCTTCTCGAGGAATTCGTGGCCGCCGGAGAAGTCGCTCACCAGGCCGCCGGCTTCCTGGATGATGAGGGCGCCGGCGGCCATGTCCCATTCCGACAGGCCGAATTCCCAGAAGGCGTCGTAGCGGCCGGCCGCGACGTAGGCCAGGTCCAGGCTGGCGGCCCCGGCGCGGCGCAGGCCGGCGGTCTGCCCGACCAGGCTGCGGAACATGCCCAGGTAGCTGTCCAGGTTGTCCAGCTGGTTGTCGCGGAACGGGAAGCCGGTGCCGAGCAGAGCGCCTTCCAGACCCTTGCGCGAACTGACGCGAATGCGGCGACCGTTCAGCGCGGCGCCACGGCCGCGGCTGGCGGTGAATTCCTCCTGCCGCACCGGGTCCAGCACCACGGCGTGCTCGAGACGGCCGCGGTACTTGCAAGCGATGCTCACCGCATAGTGGGGCACGCCGCGCAGGAAGTTGGTGGTGCCATCGAGCGGGTCGATGATCCATTGGTAATCCGCACCTTCGCCGCTGCCTTCGAGGGCACCGCCTTCCTCGCCGAGAATCGCGTGGTTGGGGTAGGCCTTGCGCAGCGCGTTGACGATGCTCTGCTCGGCCGCACGATCGACCTCGGACACGTAGTCCTTGGCTTCCTTCTCGTTGATCGAGATGACGTCCAGGCGCTCGGTTGAACGGACAATCAGTTCACCGGCGCTACGAGCGGCGCGCAGCGCTATATTCAGCATGGGCTGCATGGATCAGATACCTGGTCGGGACATAAAGCCGGCAATTCTAACAGAAAGCATTCGGGCATGAAGGCGCGGCTGATGCCTGACACGCATGTGCATGGCGGACGGCGGGGCCCTCCTGTAAGCTTCCGGGCCCATCTTTTTGCGGGGCAGGCGTTTCAGGGTGCTGGACAACATACGCGTCGTGCTGGTGAACACCAGCCATCCAGGCAACATCGGCGGTGCTGCGCGGGCCATGAAGAACATGGGGCTGTCGCGGCTGGTGCTGGTCGAGCCGGAGGATTTCCCAAGCAGCGAGGCGGTCGCCCGGGCGTCCGGTGCCACCGACGTGCTCGATTCGGCGCAGGTGGTGGGTACGCTGGAGGACGCGTTGGCCGGCTGCACGCTGGTGCTCGGTACCAGCGCGCGGGACCGCCGCATTCCCTGGCCGCTGGTCGACCCGCGCGAATGCGCCACGCTCGCGCTCGAGCAGGTGGCCCAGGATGGCGAGGTCGCGCTGGTGTTCGGCCGGGAATACGCGGGGCTGACCAACGAGGAGCTGCAGCGCTGCCAGTACCACGTGCACATTCCTTCCGATCCCGAGTTCGGCTCGCTGAACCTGGCCGCGGCGGTGCAGGTGCTGGTCTACGAGGTGCGCATGGCCTGGCTCGCGGGGCAGGGGCGGCCGACCAAGCGGGAGAAGCTCGAGACCACCGCCATGCTCAATGCCCAGCTGGCCACCGCCGACGAGCTCGAGCGCTACTATGAGCACCTCGAGCGGACCCTGGTCGAGATCGGTTTCCTCGACCCCGCGAAACCGCGCCACCTGATGTCCCGCCTGCGCCGGCTGTACGGCCGCGCGGCCGTTACCCGGCTGGAGATGAACATCCTGCGGGGCATCCTGACCGAAACACAGAAAGCCGTAGCCAGCCAGACGAACAAGCGGAGTGAAGATTGATGTTCGAGCGCATGCGCGAAGATATCCAGAGCGTGTTCCACCGTGACCCCGCTGCACGCAACGCCTTCGAGGTGCTGACGTGCTACCCGGGGCTGCACGCCATCTGGCTGCATCGCCTCTCGCATTGCCTGTGGGTGCGCGACTGGAAGTGGCTGGCGCGCATGTGCTCCAACTTCGGCCGCTGGATGACCGGCATCGAGATCCATCCGGGCGCCAGGATCGGCCGCCGCTTCTTCATCGACCATGGCCTGGGCATCGTGATCGGCGAAACGGCGGAGATCGGCGATGACGTCACCCTGTATCAGGGCGTGACCCTCGGCGGCACCAGCTGGAACAAGGGCAAGCGCCATCCGACGCTGGAAGACGGCGTCGTGGTCGGGGCCGGTGCCAAGGTGCTGGGCCCGTTCACCGTAGGCGCCGGAGCGAAAATCGGCTCCAACGCGGTGGTCACCAAGGCGGTGCCGGCCGGCGCGACCGCCGTGGGCATTCCCGGGCGGATCATCATCAAGGCCGATGACGAGCAGGAGGCCCGGCGCAAGGCGATCGCCGAGAAAATCGGCTTCGACGCCTACGGCGTCACCCAGGACATGCCCGACCCGGTGGCGCGCGCGATCGGCCAACTGCTCGATCACGTCCAGGCGGTCGAGGAGCGCCTGGAGGGCATGTGTGCAGCCTTGAAGGCGCTCGGCAGCGACTATTGCGCCAACGAGTTGCCGGAGCTGCGCGAGGAGGATTTCGCCGAAGTCAAGGACGACGGCCGCAGCGGCGCCCATTGATAGCCCGCTATCGGATCGCCTGCTATGATGCCGGGCGGCAAACCGCCATCGTTCGGCATCGCGGCTCGCTGCCGGCCGGTCCGAGCCAAACCTGAGTAAAACGATAGGTCTTATAGTTGATCTATTTACTCGGGAATTGCATAATCGCACCAAACCGAGAAGCAGCTGGTGCAAGCCGATGCGATTGACCACCAAGGGCCGTTACGCCGTTACCGCCATGCTCGACCTGGCCTTGCACGCCCAGCACGGGCCGGTATCGCTGGCGGACATCTCCGAGCGTCAGGGGATTTCGCTGTCCTACCTGGAGCAGTTGTTCGCCAAGCTCCGTCGCAACAGTCTGGTCACCAGTGTGCGGGGCCCCGGCGGCGGCTACCAGCTTTCCCGCGACATGAGCGGTATCCAGGTCGCACAGGTCATCGATGCGGTGAACGAGTCGGTGGATGCCACTCGCTGCCAGGGGCTGGGTGACTGCCACTCCGGCGACACTTGCCTGACGCACCACCTCTGGTGCGACCTGAGCCAACAGATTCACGAGTTTTTGAGTGGCATCAGCCTGGCCGACCTGGTCATGCGCCGCGAGGTGCAGGAGGTCGCGCTGCGGCAGGATCTGCGCCGCGCCAAGGGTGCCGGCGCGCCGGAGTTGGACAAGATCGAAGCGTCCGCCATCGACTGATGAGCAGGGCGACCGCCTGATAGGAGAGAACCGATGCAATTGCCGATTTATCTGGACTATTCCGCGACCACACCAGTCGATCCGCGCGTCGCCGAAAAAATGATCGAATGCCTGACCCGCGAGGGTAATTTCGGCAACGCCGCCTCGCGTTCCCACGTGTTCGGCTGGAAGGCCGAGGAGGCGGTCGAGAACGCTCGCCGCCAGGTGGCCGAGCTGATCAACGCCGACCCGCGCGAGATCGTCTGGACCTCGGGCGCCACCGAGTCCGACAACCTCGCCCTCAAGGGCGTCGCGCACTTCTATGCCTCCAAGGGCAAGCACATCGTCACCTCGAAGATCGAGCACAAGGCGATTCTCGACACCGCGCGGCAGCTCGAGCGCGAAGGGTTCGAAGTGACCTACCTGGAGCCCGGGCCGGACGGCCTGATCACGCCGGAGCTGGTCGAGGGCGCGCTGCGTGACGACACCATCCTGGTGTCGATCATGCACGTGAACAACGAGATCGGAACCGTCAACGACATCGCTGCCATCGGCGAGCTGACCCGTTCGCGCGGCATCCTGTTCCACGTCGATGCCGCCCAGTCCGCCGGCAAGACCGAGATCGACCTGGAGCGCATGAAGGTCGACCTGATGTCGTTCTCCGCGCACAAGGTGTACGGCCCTAAAGGCGTAGGCGCGCTCTACGTGCGCCGTAAACCGCGCGTGCGCCTCGAGGCGCAGATACATGGTGGCGGCCATGAGCGCGGCATGCGCTCCGGCACCCTGGCGACTCACCAGCTGGTCGGCATGGGCGAGGCCTTCCACATCGCGAAGAACGAGATGGCCGCGGAGAACGAGCGCATCCGCGCCCTGCGCGATCGCTTCTACAAGCAGGTCGAGCACCTGGAAGAGCTCTACGTCAACGGCAGCATGACCGCGCGCGTGCCGCACAACCTGAACCTCAGCTTCAACTACGTGGAAGGCGAGTCGCTGATCATGGCGCTCAAGGACCTCGCGGTGTCGTCCGGCTCCGCTTGCACCTCGGCGTCGCTCGAGCCTTCCTACGTATTGCGCGCGCTGGGACGCAACGACGAACTCGCGCACAGCTCCATCCGCTTCACCTTCGGTCGCTTCACCACCGAGGAAGATGTCGATTACGCAGCTCAGAAGATCTGCGAGGCGGTCAGCAAGCTGCGTGAACTTTCGCCCCTGTGGGACATGTACAAGGACGGGATCGACATTTCGCAGGTCGAGTGGCAAGCGCACTGACCCGGGTCGGAACCGTCAAGCCTGACAGAAGAGGAATGCACCATGGCATACAGTGACAAGGTCATCGACCACTACGAAAATCCGCGCAACGTCGGCAAGTTCGATGCCCAGGACCCGAACATCGGCACCGGCATGGTCGGCGCGCCGGCCTGTGGCGACGTCATGCGCCTGCAGATCAAGGTTAACGAGCAGGGCATCATCGAAGACGCCAAGTTCAAGACCTACGGCTGCGGTTCCGCCATCGCCTCCAGCTCCCTCGCCACCGAGTGGATGAAGGGCAAGACGCTGGAAGAGGCCGAGACGATCAAGAATACCCAGCTGGCCGAAGAACTCGCCCTGCCGCCGGTGAAGATCCACTGCTCGGTGCTCGCCGAGGATGCGATCAAGGCCGCGGTGCGCGACTACCGGGCCAAGAAAGGACTGCTTTGAGGAGGTGTCGATGGCTATCACCATGACGCCGGCCGCGGCCCAACATGTGCGCCGGTCGCTCGAAGGGCGTGGCAAGGGCGAGGGCATCCGCCTGGGCGTGCGAACCACCGGCTGCTCCGGGCTGGCCTACGTGCTCGAGTTCGTCGACGAAGCGGCGAGCGAGGACATGGTGTTCGAGAGCCACGGCGTGAAGGTGGTCATCGACCCGAAGAGCCTGGTGTACCTCGACGGCACTGAGCTGGACTTCGTCCGCGAAGGGCTCAACGAGGGCTTCAAGTTCAACAACCCCAACGTTCGTGGCGAGTGCGGTTGCGGCGAAAGCTTCAACGTCTGAGGTGATCGTGGGCGTTCCCTGTCATTTCGCGCTGTTCGACCTGAAGCCGGATTTCCGGGTGGACGAACAGCAGCTTGCCAGCCGCTACCGCGAGCTGGCGCGCGCCGTTCATCCCGACCGCTTCGCCGACGCCTCCGCACAGGAGCAGCGGCATGCGGTCGAGCAGTCGGCCAACCTGAACGAGGCCTACCAGACCCTGCGCGACCCGACGCGTCGCGCCCGCTACCTGCTCAGCCTGGATGGCGCCGAGCTGCCGCTGGAAACCACCGTGCAGGACCCCGATTTCCTCATGCAGCAGCTGCAATGGCGCGAGGAACTCGAGGACCTGCAGGATCAGGCGGACCTGGCCGGCGTGGCGACCTTCAAGTCGCGGCTGAAGCAGGCGCAGCATGCGCTCAACGACGAATTCGCGGCGGTCTGGAAGGATGCCGCGCGGCGCGAGGAGGCCGAGCGGCTGGTGCGGCGCATGCAGTTCCTGGACAAGCTATCTCACGAGGTGCGGCAGTTGGAAGAGCGCCTCGACGACTAATAACCCGCGCGGTCTCCGCCGTGCCTGATATCAGACTCACATGGCCTTACTCCAGATTGCCGAACCGGGACAGAGCCCCCAGCCGCACCAGCGCAAGCTCGCGGTGGGGATCGACCTGGGCACAACCAACTCGCTGGTCGCTGCGGTGCGCAGCGGCGTCGCCGAAACCCTGCCGGACCTGCATGGGGAGGTGATACTGCCCTCGGCGGTGCGCTACCACGCCGACCGCACCCAGGTCGGCGTCGATGCGAAGGCGGCCGGTGCCGCAGATCCGTTGAATACCGTCGTTTCCGTCAAGCGTCTGATGGGCCGCGGTCTCGGCGATGTCAAGCAGCTCGGCGAGCAGCTTCCCTACCGCTTCAGCGCCGGCGAGTCCGACATGCCGTTCATCGAGACGGTGCAGGGCCGCAAGAGCCCGGTGGAAGTGTCGGCGGACATTCTCAAGGTGCTGCGCGAGCGCGCCGAGGCGACCCTGGGCGGGGAGCTGGTCGGCGCCGTGATTACCGTGCCGGCCTATTTCGACGATGCGCAGCGCCAGGCGACCAAAGATGCCGCGCGGCTGGCGGGGCTGAACGTGCTGCGTCTGCTCAACGAGCCGACTGCGGCGGCCGTGGCCTATGGCCTGGATCGTCAGGCCGAAGGGTTGGTGGCGATCTACGACCTGGGTGGCGGCACCTTCGACATTTCCATCCTGCGGCTCTCCAAAGGCGTGTTCGAAGTGCTCGCCACCGGCGGCGACAGCGCCCTCGGCGGTGACGATTTCGACCATGCCATTGCCGGCTGGATACTCGCGCAGGCCGGTGTGCCGGTGGACCTCGACCCGGCCGCGCAGCGCGCCGTACTGCAGGTGGCCTGCGACGCCAAGGAGCGCCTGACCGATGCGCAGGCGGTCGAGGTCGCCTACGGCGGCTGGAGGGGCACGCTGGATCGGGCCACCTTCGAGCGTCTGATCGATCCGCTGGTGGCGCGCAGCCTCAAGGCCTGCCGGCGCGCGGTTCGCGATTCGGGCGTCGAGCTCGAGGAGATCGGTGCCGTGGTGATGGTCGGCGGTTCCACTCGCGTGCCGCGGGTGCGCGAGCAGGTGGCCCAGCTGTTCGGTCGCGAGCCGCTGACCGACATCGACCCCGACCGGGTCGTGGCGATCGGCGCGGCGCTGCAGGCGGATACGCTGGCGGGCAACAATCGCGGCGAGGACGAACTGCTGCTGCTGGACGTGATTCCGCTTTCGCTCGGCCTGGAAACCATGGGCGGGCTGATGGAGAAGATCATTCCGCGCAACACCACCATCCCGGTGGCGCGTGCGCAGGACTTCACCACCTACCGCGACGGCCAGGCGGCAATGATGATCCACGTCCTGCAGGGTGAGCGCGAACTGGTCGCCGACTGCCGGTCGCTGGCTCGTTTCGAGCTGCGCGGCATCCCGCCGATGGTGGCCGGGGCGGCGAAGATCCGCGTGACCTTCCAGGTCGACGCGGACGGCCTGCTCAGCGTCTCCGCACGTGAAATCGCCTCGGGCGTCGAAGCCAGCATCCAGGTCAAACCGTCCTACGGGCTGACCGATCACGAGATCGCCGGCATGCTCGAGGACTCCTTCCGCAGCGCCGGCAGCGACAAGGCCGCGCGCGCGCTTCGCGAGCAGCAGGTCGACGCGGCACGGCTGATCGAGGCGGTCGAATCCGCCCTGGCCGCCGACGGCGACCGGCTGCTCGATGGCGAGGAGCGTGCGGCGATCGAAATGCAGGTCGAGGCGTTGCGCGCCTGCCTCGACGCGGCCGATGCCGCGGCCATCGAACAGCAAACCCGGCTGTTAAGCCAGATCACCGACGCCTTCGCGGCCCGCCGGATGGACGCGTCCGTCAAGGCGGCGCTGGCCGGGCGCCGGCTCAACGAACTCGAGGATTGACCGAATGCCGCAGCTGATTTTCCTGCCCCATGCCGAACATTGCCCGGAAGGGGCGGTCATCGAGGCCGAAGAGGGCGAGACGGTACTCGACGCGGCGCTGCGCAACGGCATCGACATCGAGCATGCCTGCGAGAAGTCCTGCGCCTGCACCACCTGCCACGTGGTCATCCGCGAGGGCTTCGAGTCGCTCGAGCCATCCGACGAACTCGAGGACGACATGCTCGACAAGGCCTGGGGGCTGGAGCCGAACTCGCGGCTTTCCTGCCAGGCGGTGGTCGCCGACAGCGACCTGGTCGTCGAAATTCCGCGTTACACCATCAACCAGGTGTCCGAAGGGCATTGAGCAAGGAGCGGCAGATGGGGCTCAAGTGGGCTGACGTTCAGGAAATCGCCATCCAGCTGGCCGACGGCAGGCCGGAGGCGGACCCGCGTTACGTGAACTTCGTCGATCTGCACCGCTGGGTCGTTTCGTTGCCCGAATTCGACGACGATCCGGCCCGCGGGGGCGAGAAGGTGCTGGAGGCCATCCAGGCGGCCTGGATCGAAGAGGCCGACTGAGTCGGCTATCCGCCGAACCGGGCGCCTTATGTTTTTGACCGTAACCCGCGTATAATCCGCGGGTTTAATTTTCGCTATAACTTTCCGATTCTGGAGCTTTTTCATGGCTGTCGAACGTACTCTTTCCATCATCAAGCCGGACGCCGTTTCGAAGAACGTCATCGGTGAAATCCTGACCCGCTTCGAAAAGGCCGGCCTGCGGGTGGTGGCCTCGAAAATGCTGCAGCTGTCCGAGCGTGAAGCGGGCGGTTTCTATGCCGAGCACAAGGAGCGTCCCTTCTACAAGGATCTGGTTGCCTTCATGACCTCCGGTCCGGTCGTCGTCCAGGTGCTGGAAGGCGAGGGCGCGATCGCCAAGAACCGCGAGCTGATGGGCGCCACCGATCCGAAGAAGGCCGACGCCGGCACCATTCGCGCCGACTTCGCCGTGTCGATCGACGAGAACGCCGTGCACGGTTCCGATTCCGAGGCCTCGGCCGCACGCGAGATCGCCTACTTCTTCGCCGCTACCGAAGTGTGCGCACGTATTCGCTGATATCCGAGCGAAGGTGAATCCAATGAACGAAACGACCGGCAAGGTAAATCTCCTGGGCCTGACCCAGCCGCAGCTGGAGGCCTTCTTCGAGCAGATCGGGGAAAAGCGCTTCCGTGCCGGTCAAGTGATGAAGTGGATTCACCACTTCGGGGTCGACGATTTCGACGCGATGACCAACATCGGCAAGGCGCTTCGCGAGAAGCTCAAGGCCCGTGCGGAAATACGCGGTCCGGAAATCGTCTCCGAAGACATTTCCAGCGACGGCACGCGCAAGTGGGTGGTGCGCGTGGCGTCCGGCAGCTGCGTCGAAACCGTGTACATCCCGCAGGGCGGGCGCGGCACGCTGTGCGTGTCGTCCCAGGCGGGCTGCGCGCTGGACTGCAGCTTCTGCTCGACCGGCAAGCAGGGCTTCAACAGCAACCTCACCGCGGCCGAGGTGATCGGTCAGGTGTGGATCGCCAACAAGTCCTTCGGCACCGTACCGGCCAAGATCGACCGCGCCATCACCAACGTGGTGATGATGGGCATGGGCGAGCCGCTGCTCAATTTCGACAACGTGGTCGCGGCCATGCAGATCATGATGGACGACCTGGGCTACGGCATTTCCAAGCGCAAGGTCACGCTGTCGACGTCCGGCGTCGTGCCGATGATCGACGAACTGGCCAAGGTCATCGACGTGTCGCTGGCACTCTCGCTGCACGCGCCGAACGACGAGCTGCGCAACGAGCTGGTGCCGATCAACCGCAAGTATCCGCTCGAGGTGCTGCTGGCGGCCTGCCAGCGGTACATCTCGCGTCTGGGCGAGAAGCGTGTGCTGACCATCGAGTATACCCTGCTCAGGGGCGTGAACGACCAGCCCGAGCACGCCGCGCAGATGATCGAGTTGCTGGCGGACATCCCCTGCAAGATCAACCTGATTCCGTTCAACCCCTTCCCCCATTCGGGGTACGAACGGCCGAGCAACAACGCGATCCGGCGCTTCCAGGACATCCTGCACAAGGCCGGACACAACGTGACGGTAAGAACCACTCGAGGCGAGGACATCGACGCCGCCTGTGGGCAGCTGGTGGGCCAGGTGCTCGACCGTACCCGCCGTAGCGAGCGCTACATCGCGGTGCGCCAGTTGCAGGCCGAGCCGGCAGGCACGCCGGGCCTCGAGCGTTCCTGACGGAGGGATCCATGATTTCGCGCGCCGCGCTCTTTCTCGTATGTGCCGCCTTGCTGGCCGGTTGCGTTTCCTCGGGCAACGTCGACCGCATGAAAACGGCCGAGGGCCGCAATGAGGCGCGGGACGCCTACATCAAGCTTGGCCTCGGCTACGTCCAGCAGGGCACGCCGGAGCGGGCGAAGATTCCGCTGAAAAAGGCGCTGGAGCTCGATCCGTCCAGTGCCGACGCCCATGCGGCGCTCGCCTACGTGTTCCAGACCGAGATGGAGCACGACCTGGCCGACCAGCACTACCGTGCGGCGCTGTCGGCTCGCAACGACGCGCGCATCCTCAACAACTACGGTAGCTTCCTGTTCGAGCGGGGGCGCTACGAGGAGGCCCTGGAGCGTTTCCGCCAGGCTTCGGCGGACACCCTCTACAGCGAGCGCTCGCGCGTGTTCGAGAACCTGGGGCGCACGGCGCTCCAGCTCGGCCGCCGGGAAGAGGCGCGAGACTATTTCGCCCGCGCGCTCCGACTCAACGGGCGCCAGCCCAGTACCCTGCTGGAACTGGCGGTGCTGGCCTACGAGGTCCAGCAGTACGTGCCGGCGCGCGAGTACTACCAGCGTTTCAGCAAGCTGTCCGCGCAGAATGCCCGCAGCCTGCTGCTCGGTGCCCGGCTGGCGACCATTTTCGATGATCGCGACCAGGCCGCGAGTCTCGGCCTTCAACTGAAGCGACTGTATCCGGCGTCCGCCGAGTACAAGCAATATCTTTCGGAGCAACGATGAAAACGCCTTCATCCGAGCATGCCGCCCCGATTCGGACCAACCCCGGCGAGACGCTGCGTGATGCGCGCGAGAGCAGGGGGCTGTCGCTGGCGACCGTCGCGCAGCAACTGAACCTGTCGGAGCGTTCGCTCAGCCAGATCGAGGCGGGCGATTTCTCGCAGATGCCCGGGCACACCTTCGCGCGCGGCTACGTCCGAGCCTACGCCAAGCTGCTCGAACTGGACCAGGCCCGTCTCGTCGCCGAGTTCGACCAGTACACCGGGACCAACGCGGCCGGTGCCAGCGTGCACAGCCTCGGCCGCATCGAGGAGCCCGTGCGGCTGTCCCACAGCGTGCTGCGCTTCTTCACTTTCATCCTGCTGGTGGTGCTGGCGGTGGCCGGCTTCCTCTGGTGGCAGGACCAGCCCGCGCGGCAGGCGAGCGAGCCGGTGGCGATCGAGCACATCGAGGTGGAGGGGGCCGACGGCACCACGCAGATCCACGCGCTCGACCTTCCCGAGGACCAGGCCGCTGCCGAAGGGCAGGGCCCGGATCCGCTGACGCCGCCGCTGGTGCCCGAGCCGGGCGCCGAAGGCGACGAGGACGCCGCGTCCGCCATGGCGATGCCCGAGGGCAGCGAAGAAAATCCCGTCGCAGCCGCCCCGGGCGAGGCGCCCGTGGCGCCGGATGTCGCGCAGGACCAGGCCCCGCCCGCCGACGCCTCGCCGGCCGCCCAGCAGGGCGAGCCCGCACTGACGCAGGCGCCGGCCACGGAACAGGCCGCAGCCGCGCCGGCAGCGGAGGCCGCGCCCGAGGCCGGCCAGGCCCGGCTTTCGATGAATTTCACCGCGGACTGCTGGGTGCGCATCGTCGACGCCAGCGGCGAGGTCCTGCTCGGGCGCCTGGTTCGCCAGGGCGCCAGTCACGCGGTCACCGGGCAGCCGCCGCTGGACGTGCACCTGGGCTACGCGCCGGGCGTGCAGATGAGCTTCAATGGCGAGCCCGTCAACCTGACTCAGTACACGCGCGGCCAGACGGCGCGTTTCAAGCTTGGACAGTGAGACCATGCATTCCGAATCCCCCATCAAGCGGCGCGTTTCGCGCAAGATCTGGGTAGGCAGCGTGCCGGTCGGCGGGGATGCGCCCATCGCCGTGCAGAGCATGACCAATACCGAGACCTGCGACGTGGCCGCCACCGTCGCGCAGATCCGCAGACTGCAGGACGCCGGCGCCGACATCGTGCGCGTCTCGGTCCCTTCCCTGGAGGCGGCCGAAGCCTTCGGCGAGATCAAGCGGCAGGTGCAGCTGCCGCTGGTCGCCGACATCCATTTCGATTACCAGATCGCCCTGCGCGTGGCCGAACTCGGCGTCGACTGCCTGCGCATCAATCCCGGCAACATCGGCCGCGAGGATCGCGTACGGGCGGTGGTCGAGGCGGCTCGCGACAAGGGCATTCCGATCCGCATCGGGGTCAATGCCGGGTCGCTGGAGAAGGACCTGCAGAAGAAGTACGGCGAGCCGACCCCCGAGGCGCTGGTGGAATCCGCGCTGCGCCATGTCGAGCACCTCGACCGGCTGAATTTCCCGGACTTCAAGGTCAGCGTGAAGGCCTCGGACGTGTTCATGGCGGTCGAGGCCTACCGGTTGCTGGCCAGGCAGATCGAGCAGCCCCTGCACCTGGGCATTACCGAAGCCGGCGGGCTGCGTTCCGGCACCGTGAAGTCGGCGGTCGGCCTCGGCATGCTGCTCGCCGAGGGCATCGGCGACACCATCCGGATTTCCCTCGCCGCCGATCCGGTGGAGGAAATCAAGGTCGGTTTCGACATCCTCAAGTCGCTGCACCTGCGTTCGCGCGGGATCAACTTCATCGCCTGCCCCAGCTGCTCGCGGCAGAACTTCGACGTGGTCAAGACCATGAACGAGCTCGAGGGGCGCCTGGACGACCTGCTTGTGCCGCTCGACGTGGCGGTGATCGGCTGCGTGGTCAACGGGCCCGGCGAAGCCAAGGAAGCGCATATCGGCCTGACCGGCGGCACGCCGAACAACCTGGTGTACATCGACGGCAAGCCGGCGCAGAAGCTGACCAACGAGAACCTGGTCGACCAGCTCGAATCGCTGATTCGCCGCAAAGCCGCGGAAAAGGCCGAAGCCGACGCGGCGCTCATCGCCCGCAGCTGACCCAATAAGGAATTCACTTGAGCAAGACGTTGCAAGCCATCCGCGGGATGAACGACATCCTGCCCGGGCAGACCCCGGTGTGGCGCTACCTGGAAAACACCTTCGCCGAACTGCTCGAGGGTTATGGTTATCAGGAGATCCGCCTGCCGATCCTCGAGTTCACCGAACTGTTCGCGCGCGGCATCGGAGAAGGCACCGACGTGGTCGACAAGGAGATGTACACCTTCCGCGACCGCAACGAGGAATCGCTGACCCTGCGTCCGGAAGGCACGGCCGGCTGCGTGCGCGCGGTGCTGGAACACGGCCTGACTGGCGGCGGCCAGGTGCAGAAGCTGTGGTACGCCGGCCCGATGTTCCGCTACGAGAAGCCGCAGAAGGGACGCTACCGGCAGTTCCACCAGATCGGCGTCGAGGTGTTCAACCTGCCGGGACCGGATGTCGACGCCGAGCTCATCGCACTGACCGCGCGCCTGTGGCGCCGGCTCGGCGTGGCCGATGCGGTGTCGCTGCAATTGAACAGCCTCGGTTCCAGCGAGGCGCGGGCGCGCTACCGCGACGCCCTGGTCGACTACCTGCAGCAGCGTTTCGAGCAACTCGATGAGGACAGCCAGCGCCGCCTGACCACCAATCCGCTGCGCATCCTCGACAGCAAGAATGCGCAAACCCAGGCGCTGCTGGCGGGCGCACCGGTGCTCTCGGATTTCCTCGACGAGGAGTCGCGGCTGCACTTCGAGGGGCTCAGGAACCGCCTCGACGCCATGGGCATCGCCTACCAGATCAACACGGGGCTGGTGCGCGGGCTCGACTACTACGGACGCACGGTGTTCGAGTGGGTCACCGACCGCCTGGGCGCCCAGGGCACCGTGTGTGGCGGCGGCCGCTACGACGGCCTGGTCGGCCAGTTCGGCGGCAAGCCGACGCCGAGCGTGGGCTTCGCCATGGGCATCGAGCGGCTGGTGCTGCTGCTGGAAACCCTGGCGGTGGTGCCCGAGACCCTCGAGCAGCCGGCACATGCCTACATCTGTGCCTTCGGCGAAGCCGCCGAGCTCGCGGCCGTGACCCTGGCCGAGCGCTTGCGCGACGCGCTGCCGGGGCTGCGCCTGCTGGTCAACGCCGGGGGCGGCAGTTTCAAGAGCCAGTTCAAGAAGGCCGACAAGAGCGGGGCGCGCTTCGCGCTCATTCTCGGAGAGGACGAACTGGCGGCACGCGTGGTAGGTTGCAAGCCGCTTCGCGAGGACGGCGAGCAGCAGAGCATCGCCTGGGACGCTCTTGCCGAGCGTCTGTCCGCCTGCGTGGAGCAGGCACAACACAACGCATGCATGGGAAAGGAGTGACGAGGTGACCTCGGCGACCGAAGACGAACAACTGGCGCAACTCAGGGAGTTCTGGCAGCGCAGTGGCAAGCCGCTGGTGGCCGGTGCGGTGCTCGCGCTCGCCGCGGTGGTCGGCTGGCAGGCCTGGAAGAGCCATGAAACGAATCAGGCGCAGAACGCCTCGGCGCTCTATCAGCAGCTGCTGACCCAGGTGCTCAGCACCGCCGAGCCCGACCGTGCGGAGATCGCCCGGCTCGGCGGCGAGCTGACGAAGAGCTATGGCGGCAGCGACTATGCGCAGTACGCGCGCCTGTTCCTGGCGAAGGTAGCGGTGGAGGCGGGCGAGCCCGCGGACGCCGTGACCGAGCTGCGCGCAGTGCTGGACGATCCGGCCAGCGAGACGCTGGGCGAGCTGGCTCGCCAGCGCCTGGCGCGGGTGCTCGCGGCGCAGGACAAGGCCGACGAAGGCTTGGCGCTGCTCGATGGCGAGGCGCCGGCCTCCTTTGCCGCCGGCCGGGAGGAGCTCAAGGGCGACCTGCTGGTCCAGCTCGGGCGCCTGGACGAAGCCCATGCCGCCTACACCCGGGCGAAGGAACGGCTTTCGCCAGACGCCGCCGTCGGCGGTCTGCAGCTCAAGCTCGACGATCTGGCGCGGGGAGACGCATGAACGTGATGCAGTGGAAGAATGCGGCGCTGCTGGCGCTGGCGCTGTTGGTGGTCGGCTGTAGCAGCAATTCTTCGAAGGAGCCGGAGCCTGCCGAGCTGGTGGACTTCAAGCCCGAGGTGGTGCTGGACAAGCAGTGGAGCCGCTCGATCGGCGAAGGGCAGGGAGAGACCTACAACCTGCTGACACCGGTGGTATACGGCGGCCAGATCTATGCCGCCGACGTCGAGGGCCTGGTGCTCTCGATGGACCGCGAGACCGGCAAGGTCAACTGGAAGACCGAACTGGACGTGCGAGTGTCCGGCGGCGTCGGGGCCGGCTACGGCCTGGTGCTGGTCGGCACGCTCAACGGGGCGGTGATTGCCCTCGACGTCGAAAGCGGCGAGGAGCGCTGGCGAGCCAACGTCCGCAGCGAAGTGCTGTCGGCGCCGGCGATCAACGGCGACATCGTGCTGGTGCAGACGCAGGACGACAACCTGGTGGCGCTCGAAGCCGACACCGGCGCGCAGCGCTGGCGCTACGAGAACTCGCCGGCGGTGCTGACCCTGCGTGGTACCGGTGCCCCGTTGCTGACCAACCAGCTGGCTATCGCCGGGCTGTCGACCGGCCGCGTGATCGCGGTGGACACCCGTCGCGGCCTGCCGATCTGGGATCAGCGGGTGGCCATTCCGCAGGGGCGTTCGGAACTCGAGCGGGTCGTGGACATCGACGGCGGCCTGCTGATGTCCGGCGGCAAGCTCTACGTGGTGACTTACCAGGGGCGTGCCGCGGTGCTCGACCTGGAAAGCGGCCGCGTGCTCTGGCAGCGCGACGCATCCAGCGCCTCGGGCGTGGCGCTGGGCTATGGCAGCGTCTACCTGAGCCTGGCCAACGGTACCGTGCAGGGCATCGACGAGCGTTCCAACACCGTGCTGTGGAGCAACGACCAGCTGGCCCGCCGCGAACTGTCGGCGCCGGAAGTGTTCTCCAGCTATGTCGTGGTGGGCGACCGCCAGGGCTATCTCCACCTGCTGAGCCAGGTGGACGGCCGTTTCGTGGGGCGGACCCGGATTGACAGTTCCGGCATCCGCGCACGGCCGGTGGTGGAAGGCGACTGGCTCTACGTCTACGCCAACGACGGCAGCCTGGTCGCCATGACCATCCGCTGACCGGGCGCCCCGACAGCATGCCCCCGGTTGCGGGGGCGCTGGATCCTCGGCCGCTGCCCTGGCAGCGGCCGTCGTGTTTTCCGATCGAATTCAAGTGGAGAGCCGCATGGTTCCCGTAATCGCCCTGGTGGGCCGCCCCAACGTTGGTAAATCGACCCTGTTCAACCGCCTGACCAAGAGCCGGGACGCGATCGTGGCCGAGTACGCCGGGCTGACCCGCGACCGCCAGTACGGCGAAGCCAAGTGGCAGGGCCGCACCTACATCGTAGTGGATACCGGCGGAATCTCGGGCGATGAGGAGGGTATCGACGCCAAGATGGCCGAGCAGTCGCTGCAGGCCATCGAGGAGGCCGACGCCGTCCTGTTCATGGTCGATGCCCGCGCCGGCATGACCGCCGCCGACCAGATGATCGCCGAGCACCTGCGCAAGCGGAACAAGCGCAGTTTCCTGGTCGCCAACAAGGTCGACACGGTCGATCCCGACATCGCCCGCGCGGAGTTCAGCCCCCTGGGCCTGGGCGACGCCCTGCCGATCGCCGCGGCCCACGGGCGCGGGATCAGCCACATGCTGCAGGAGGCGCTGGGCATCTTTCCCAAGGATGCCGAAGCCGAGGCTGCGGAGGGCGAAACCGTCGAGGCGCTGAACGCCGAAGGCGAGCCGGTGCAGACCCGCGTGCCGGGGCCGAGCGAGAAGGACGGCATCAAGATCGCCATCATCGGCCGGCCCAACGTGGGCAAGTCGACCCTGGTCAACCGCATGCTCGGCGAGGAGCGGGTGATCGTCTACGACCAGGCTGGCACCACCCGCGACAGCATCTACATTCCCTTCGAGCGGGACGACGAGAAGTTCACCCTGATCGACACCGCCGGCGTGCGCCGGCGCGGCAAGATATTCGAGGCGGTCGAGAAATTCTCGGTGGTCAAGACGCTGCAGGCGATCCAGGACGCCAACGTGGTCATCTTCGTGATGGACGCCCGCGAAGGCGTGGTCGAGCATGATCTGAACCTGCTCGGCTTCGTGCTTGAAACCGGCCGCGCGCTGGTCATCGCGCTGAACAAGTGGGACGGCATGCAGCCGGGCGAGCGTGACTACGTCAAGACCGAACTGGAGCGCCGGCTGTTTTTCGTCGATTTCGCCGACATCCACTTCATCTCGGCGTTGCATGGCACCGGCGTCGGCCACCTTTACCGCTCGGTGCAGAACGCCTTCAGCTCGGCGGTGACCCGCTGGCCGACCAGCCGCCTGACGCAGATCCTCGAGGACGCGGTGCAGGAGCACCAGCCGCCGATGGTCAACGGCCGGCGCATCAAGCTGCGTTACGCTCACCTGGGCGGCGCCAACCCGCCGCTGATCGTGATCCACGGCAACCAGGTGGAGTCGGTGCCCAAGTCCTACACGCGCTACCTGGAGAACACCTTCAGGCGCGTGCTGAAGCTTGTCGGCACGCCGATCCGCATCGAATACAAGGGCGGCGAGAACCCCTACGAGGGCAAGAAGAACAAGCTCACGGATCGCCAGGTGAACAAGAAGCGGCGGTTGATGAGCCACCACAAGAAGGCGGAGAAGAAGCGCAAGGACAAGCGTTAAAGACGATGAACCGCGCTGTAGGCTGGAGGCTGGTCCAGGCGGGCGCATCCGCTCCTTGGTCCAGCCCTTCCGCCCACAGCTTCCAGCGAGACTGTCGATGATTACCAGCAAGCTGCCGAACGTCGGAACCACCATCTTCACCACCATGTCGCAGTTGGCGGCGCAGACGGGGGCGATCAACCTGTCCCAGGGGTTTCCGGACTTCGACGGTCCGGACGCCCTGCGCGAAGCCGTGACCCGCCACGTGATGGCCGGGCACAACCAGTACGCCCCCATGACCGGCTTGCCGGCCCTGCGCGAGCAGGTCGCCGCCAAAGTGGCTTCGCTCTACGGGCGCGCGGTGGACCCCGAGGCCGAGGTGACCATCACCCCGGGCGCCACCCAGGCGATCTTCTGCGCCATCCAGGCGCTGGTCGGCCAGGGCGACGAGGCCATCGTCTTCGATCCCTGCTACGACAGCTACGAACCCTCGGTGCAGCTGGCCGGCGGCACCTGCATCCACCTGCCGCTGACGCTCCCGGATTTCGCCATCGACTGGCAGCGACTGGCCGATGCCATCGGGCCGCGCACCCGGCTGATCGTCCTCAACACGCCGCACAACCCCAGCGGGGCCCTGCTCCGGCGCGGGGACCTCGACCGCCTGGCCGCGCTGATCCGCGACCGCGACATCTACGTGCTCAGCGACGAGGTCTACGAACACCTGGTCTACGACGGCGCCGAGCATGCCAGCGTATTGCGCCACGAGGAGCTGTACCGGCGTGCGTTCGTCGTCAGCTCCTTCGGCAAGACCTACCACGTCACCGGCTGGAAGACCGGCTACGTCATCGCCCCGCCGGCGCTGACCGCCGAACTGCGCAAGATCCACCAGTACGTCAGCTTCACCGGCGTCACGCCGCTGCAGTGGGCGCTGGCCGACTTCATGGCCCAGCAGCCGAACCATGTGCTGGAGCTGCCGGCCTTCTACCAGGCCAAGCGCGACCTGTTCTGCGACCTGCTGGCCGGCTCGCGCTTCGGCTTCCAGCGTGCCGCCGGCACCTATTTCCAGCTGGCGGACTACTCCGCGATCCGGCCCGACCTCGACGACGTGGCCATGGCGCGCTGGCTGACGCAGGAGCATGGGGTCGCGGCGATTCCGATTTCGGTGTTCTACCAGGAGCCGCCGCGCGAGGCGCGGCTGGTGCGGTTCTGCTTCGCCAAGCGCGAGGACACGTTGCGCCAGGCGGCCGAGCGGCTCGGCGCCATCTAAGGCTAGGGGGAGACATGAGCAAAGCCGACCTGGAAATCGCACTGGTCCAGACCGACCTGGCCTGGCAGGACCCGGAACGCAACCGGGCGCATTTCGCCGATCTGCTGACCCGGGCGCGCGGTGCCGATCTGATCGTCCTGCCCGAGATGTTCACCACCGGCTTCTCGATGGAGTCGGCGGAACTGGCCGAGGACGTGGGCGGGACCAGCACCGCCTGGATGCTCCGGCAGGCCCAGGCGCTGGATGCGGTGGTCACCGGCAGCCTGATCATCCGGGCCGGCGACGGCCGCCATTACAACCGGCTGCTGTGGGCGCGTCCGGATGGCAGCCTGGCGCACTACGACAAGCGCCATCTGTTCCGCATGGCGGGGGAGCACAAGCACTACACCGCGGGCGATCGCCAGGCGCTGTTCGAGGTCAACGGCTGGCGGGTGCGCCCGCTGATCTGCTATGACCTGCGCTTCCCGGTGTGGAGCCGCGATCCCTATGACACCGACCTGCTGGTCTACACCGCCAACTGGCCGGCCGCGCGCCGACAGCACTGGAACCGGCTGCTGCCGGCGCGGGCGATCGAGAATCTGTGCTACGTGGCGGCGGTCAATCGCGTCGGTACCGACGGCAAGGGGCATCCCTACAGCGGCGACAGCCAGGTGCTGGATTTCCAGGGCGACGCCCTGCTGGCGGCCGAGGCCGGCGACGGCGTGTTCCGCACCCGCCTGTCGGCCGAGGGCCTCGCCGCCTACCGCGAGCGCTTCCCGGCCTACCAGGATGCCGATCCGTTCACCTTCGGCTGAGCATCGACCGGAATGAATAAGGGCGCCAGTGGCGCCCTTATTCTTCCTGCCTTCTTGTGGCCCCGAGTCAGGCAGCTTGCGTCTGGCCTTCGCGCAGCGCTCGGTTCAGAGCGCTGAACAGCGCCCGGAAGCTGGCCGTGGTGAGGTTCTCGTCGACGCCGATGCCGTGCAGCGGGCGCTGGCCGTCGAGCCGCACCTCGATGTAGGCCGCGGCCCTGGCCTGGGTGCCGGCGCCGATCGCGTGCTCGTGGTAGTCCATGATCTCCACCTTCACCGGCAGGCAGGCGACCAGCGCTTCCAGCGGGCCCTTGCCGACCCCGCGCCAGTGCTGCGTCTCGCCGTCGACCACCACCTCGACGTCCACGGCGCTGGTGCCGTTCTCTTCCTGCAGGCGGTGCCCCTTGAGCGCGTAGGGCGCCGCGGCCTGCAGATACTCGCTGTCGAGCAGGCCGTAGATCTGCGCGGCGGTCATCTCCAGCCCCAGGCGGTCGGTTTCCTTCTGCACCACCTGGCTGAACTCGATCTGCATGCGACGCGGCAGGCTGATGCCGTATTCCTGCTCCAGCAGGTAGGTGATGCCGCCCTTGCCGGACTGGCTGTTCACCCGGATCACCGCCTCGTAGCTGCGGCCGATGTCGGCCGGGTCGATCGGCAGGTAGGGCACTTCCCAGAGGGCGTCCGGCTTCTGCTGGGCGAAGCCCTTGCGGATCGCGTCCTGGTGCGAGCCGGAGAACGCGGTATGCACCAGGTCGCCGACGTAGGGATGGCGCGGATGCACCGGCAGTTGGTTGCATTCCTCGACCACTTTGCGCACCGCGTCGATGTCGGAGAAATCGAGCCCCGGGTGGATGCCCTGGGTGTAGAGGTTCAGCGCCAGGGTGACCAGGTCGACGTTGCCGGTACGCTCGCCGTTGCCGAACAGGCAGCCCTCGACCCGGTCGGCGCCGGCCATCAGGCCCAGCTCGGTGGCGGCCACGCCGGTGCCGCGGTCGTTGTGGGTGTGCAGGCTGATGATCACGCTGTCGCGGCGGCTGATGTGGCGGCCGAACCATTCGATCTGGTCGGCGTAGACGTTCGGCGTGGCGACTTCGACGGTGGCCGGCAGGTTGAGGATGACCTTGTTGTCCGGCGTCGGCTGCCAGACGTCGAGCACCGCATCGCACACCTGGACGGCGAACTCCAGTTCGGTGGAGGTGAAGATCTCCGGCGAGTACTGGAACGTCCACTGGGTTTCCGGCTGCTCGGCGGCCAGTTGCTTGATCAGCCTGGCGGCGTTCACCGCGATGTCGATGACGCCCTGCTTGTCCTGGTTGAAGACGATGCGGCGGAACGCCGGCGCGGTGGCGTTGTAGACGTGGACGATGGCCTTTTTCGCACCACGCAGCGACTCGAAGGTACGGCGGATCAGGTCCTCGCGGGCCTGGGTCAGCACCTGGATGGTGGTGTCGTCGGGAATGTGGCCGTCCTCGATGAGGGTGCGGACGAAATCGAAATCGGTCTGCGATGCGGACGGGAAGGCCGCCTCGATCTGCTTGACGCCAACCTTCACCAGGGTCTGCCAGAAACGCAGCTTCTTCGCGGCATCCATCGGCTCGATCAGCGACTGGTTGCCGTCGCGCAGGTCCGAGCTGCACCAGATCGGTACTTCGGTGATGCTCTTCGACGGCCAGGTGCGATCCGGCAGATCGATGGCAGGGAAGGCGCGGTATTTTTGCGAAGGGTCTTTGAGCATGCTCATGGCGAAGTCCTTGAAAACGGCGGAACCACGGGGGCGAATGGTTCTGTGGTGCAGACGCTATGCTGGTCGGCGAGGTATGGCAAGCATTGTCTAAAAATTGGTAGAAATCAGCGTTAATGTCTCTACGGGAAAAACTTATTGCTCGAAGAGTGGCGGTTGCGCCTTTTTGTTTCCTCCCGATTTGCGCCGGAAAAGGCATCGCTCCGATGGCAGAAATGGCTGGGTTGAGGCGCGAGGCGACGAAGCCCAACACGGCGAGCCAATGATCTATGTCGACGTCGGGCTCGGCTCGGCATCCAGGTGCCGGTCCATCGCGACCTGCCGGATGGACAGGCGGATCTCCGCGGGCAGCACGCGTTTGGCCGCGCCTTCGGCCAGTTCGCCCAGCAGCGGGTGATAGCTCAGCCGGCCCGCCTCGTTGCGACGCAGCACACCCTGTTCCAGCAGGGTAGTGATGAAGTGCCGAAACAGGCTCTTGTCGAAGAACTCCGGCGCGTTGAGGCCATGCAGGATCGACAGGCGCTGGGCCATCACGGTGCAGAGATTTTCCAGTTCCTCGGCGGTGAGCGCGAGCTGGCCGCCGTTGAGCAGCAGCGCGATCGCCATGTAGAAGCGCTGCAGGGTCTGCACGATGGCGCGCGACAGCAGGGTCAGCAGCACGAACTGGCGCGAGCTCGGGGCGGGGCGGACGAAGACGTCGCCGTCCTGCCTGAGCAGCTCCTGCTCGACGAGCACCGCCAGCCAGCGGTCGACCACCTCGTCCAGCTCGTCGAGTTCCCAGCGGATGAACAGCTCGGCCTGCAGGTACGGATAGAGCGCGCGGGTGTAGCGCATGATCTGCTCGCGACTCATCCGCGAGCTGCTCTGGAAGAAGCTCGCCAGCAGCCCCGGCAGGGCGAAGATGTGCAGCACGTTGTTGCGGTAGTAGGTCATGAGCACGGCGTTCTGCTCGTCGAGGTAGCAGATGTTGCCGAGCGCATCCTTCTGCTCGGCGAGCAGCTCGAGTTCCTTGACGTAGGCGATCAGCGAGGCGCCGTCGCCTTCCGGCAGGGTCATGTGCGGCGAGTAGGGAACCGCGCGCAACAGGGCCAGGTAGAGGTCCAGCACGCGGGCGAGGGCGCGGTCGTCGAGCGCCAGCCGGCTGGTGGAAAGCAGCGCCAGGGCCACCAGGTTGACCGGGTTGACCGCGGTCGCCTCGTTCAGCCGTTCGGCGATCCGCCGGGCCAGGTGGTTGGTGGTATCGGTCAGCCACTCGGGTCGATAGCTCGGTCCCAGCTCCTGCTGGCGCCAGCCAGGCTGCTCCCTGTCGAGGAAATCGTCGAGCGCCAGCGGCTCGCCGAAGTTGACCCAGACCTGCCCGAAGCGCTGCTTGAGCGCGCCGACCACCTTGAAGATGTCGAACACCGACTCCTTCTTCTTCGCCGCGCCCCTGAGTTCGCCGAGGTAGGTGCGTCCCTCGAGCACGCGCTCGTAGCCGATGTAGACCGGCACGAAGAGGATCGGCTGGCGCGAGGAGCGCAGGAAGCTGCGCAGGGTGATCGCCAGCATGCCGGTGCGTGGCTGGAGCATCCGCCCGGTCCGCGAGCGGCCCCCCTCCACGAAGTACTCCACCGGGAAGCCGCGGCTGAACAGGGTGTGCAGGTATTCGTTGAATACCGCGGTGTACAGCGGATTGCCCTTGAAGGTGCGGCGCATGAAGAAGGCTCCGCCGCGCCGCAGCAGGCTGCCGATGACCGGCATGTTGAGGTTGATGCCGGCGGCGATGTGCGGCGGGGTCAGGCCGTTGCGGAACAGCAGGTAGGACAGCAGCAGGTAGTCGATGTGGCTGCGGTGGCAGGGCACGTAGATGACCTCGTGCCCATGCACGGCGTCCTGGACCTGCTGCAGGTTGTTGACCCGGATGCCGTCGTAGATCTTGTTCCAGAACCACGACAGCACCAGTTCGAGGAAACGCACCACGGTGTAGGCGTAGTCCGAGGCGATCTCGTTGCCGTAGCGCAGCGCCTGGCGTTCGGCCTTTTCCAGCGGGATGTTCTCGCGCTCGGCTTCGTCGCGGATCGCCTGGCGCACCTGGGGCGCATGCACCAGGCCCTTGACCAGGTTGCGCCGGTGCGACAGGTCCGGGCCGATGACTGCGGCCTTCTGGTTGCGAAAGTGCACCCGGAGGATGCGGTGGACCATTCGCAGTGTGCGTTCCTTGCCCTTGGCCAGGGCGACCAGTTCGCCGAGCTGGATCGGCGCGGAGAATTGCAGGCGGGTCTTGCGCCCGAGAATGAGGATACTGACCAGGCGACGCAGTCGGCCGGTCACCGCCCAGGAATCGGCGAACAGCAGCTTCCAGGGGCTCGTCTCGCGGTCCGGCGACTGGCCCCAGAACACGCTCACGGGCACGACCTGGACATTTTCGACGGCCTGCCGCGCGAGCGCATCCACCACGCGCTGCAGGGTCGGCGCCGCCCTGGCCGGCAGCGGCCGGCCATGCCAGCTGGCGGCCGGCATCAGGTGGAAGAAGGCGGCCGGTTCCTCGTGCCCACCCACCATGACCGGCAGCACCGGGCGCGGCAGTCCGGCTTTCATGCATTCGGTATCCAGCACCGCCAGGTCGCTCAGGGACGGTTTCTGCAGCACGTAGAGCACCGGCTGGCTGCGATCGAGCTTGAGCGCGAAGGCCGACTGGTTGATCGTTTCCGAACGCACCCAAAGGTACAGGACACGGCGCAAGGCGGCGAACACGAGGCGTCGGAGCGGGGAGCGGGTCATAGACAAGAGGTAATGCGGCAGGCAGGGCCCGGGGGCGGCTAGTGTGCCGCATCCCTTCGCCAGCGGCAAAACGCGGGCATGGGCGTGCGACGGAGGGGCTTGCGACCGAAAAGGCTGGCGCAGGCGGACCAGAGATGTTTCAGGGTGTTAGCGAAGCGATCGAAACCGCCCGGTCAAGGCCCTGAAACGGCCTGCAGCCCTAGTGCGGCAAGGCTCGCAGCGGACCGAAAAAATTCCTTTAAACTAAATTTTCCTGCTTTATACTCGATGAGCGGTCGCCCTGAAACGCGACTTTTATAGCCGCTCCTCGCTAGCCCGAGGCCGGATATAAGAAGAAGGACGTTTTGCTGCGCCGTCGAGACGATCCTCGTCAGAGGGCTAACAAAAAGCGAGTTGGAGAAGTGTTAATGGCTGATCGTGAGATCGGAACCGTCAAATGGTTCAATGACGCCAAGGGCTATGGGTTCATTCAGCGTGACAGCGGTGCTGATGTCTTCGTCCACTATCGCGCCATTCGCGGCGAGGGTCACCGCTCTCTGGTCGAAGGCCAGAAAGTCGAGTTCTCGGTGATTCAGGGTCAGAAAGGCCTGCAGGCCGAAGACGTCTCCGGCGTCTGAGATCCGGAAAAGCCCGTCCTGCGACGGGCTTTTTTAATGCCGGTGGGATAGGGCCCCCGGTAGTTTCGACCATCCACGCATGCGTGACGATGGCGGCGACGGTCAGCCGGTTCGCCAGATGATTTCCTTCTCTCCCTGCTGGCTCACGCTGATCCAGCGGTCGGCATCCTCTTCGCCTTCCTCTTCCTGCCAGCTTCCCGGCGCACAGCGAATTTCCACGCCCAGTGCCTGATGGGCGGCATGCGCGCAGGCGATGTCGTCCGTCCAGGGCGTCTGGTCGCTTTCCAGCAGCAGGCTGTGCCACTTGCCCACGGCGTTGGGGACCCAGGTCACCGGGATGCCCGCCGCCTGGCACTTGAACGTCTGGCCCTGGCGCCGCCATTCGGAGCAGGGCCCGATGGCCTCCGCCAGCCAGGCGCCGATGGCCGGCTGGTCGGCATCCTTCACATAGATCTCGATATCCGGTTGGCGCATGCTGGCCGTTCTCCTGTGCCTTCAGGCAATGTCGCGCTCGATCAGGTCGAAGCGTACCGCAACCGTGACCTGCAGGGGCTGCTCGATCACCGCCTGGCGGCGTTCGGCGCCCGCGCGCCAGCCGTGCGGCGTCATCGCCAGCAGGTCGGCGCGGTCCTCGGGGCGGTCCAGGTCGAGCGGGTATTCGAGCGTTTCGCTGTGCGCCAGGTGCATGCCCGGCGGGACGCGGGCGAGGTGCTTGCCGTCGTCGTACTCGCGCACCTCGGCATACAGGCGCTGACGCAGTTGCAGCAGGTGGTCGCGCGCGGGGCCGACGATCAGCAGCGCGCCACCGGGTTGCAGCAGTCGCTGCGTCTCGGCCCAGTCGAGCGGGCTGAACACGCTGGTGGCCAGTTCCAGCGCGCTGTCGGCCAGTGGCACCCGGGCCATGCTTGCGACCAGCCAGGTCAGGCTCGGGGCCCGGCGGCAGGCACGCTTGACCGCTTCGCGCGAGATATCCAGGGCGTAGCCCTCGGCCGCCGGCAGCGCCTCGGCCAGGCGCGCGCTGTAATAGCCTTCGCCGCAACCGATGTCGAGCCAGCGGGTGGGCGCCCGGTCGACCGCCAGGGCCGCAAGCCGTTCGCGAATCGGCGCATAGTGGCCGGCATCGAGAAAGCGCCGCCGGGCCTCGACCATCGCCTGGTTGTCGCCCGGGTCTCGGCTCTTCTTGTGCTGCACCGGCAGCAGGTTGAGATAGCCCTGGCGGGCGCGATCGAAGCGGTGCCCGGCGGAGCAGGCGACGCCCTGATCGTGATCGTGCAGCGGGGCTCGGCAGAGCGGACAGATCAGCATGCGAGCAGGCGCACCAGGGTCTGGTAGTAGACCTCGGTCAGCAGGTCGAGGTCACTGGCCAACACACGTTCGTCCACCTGGTGGATGGTGGCGTTGACCGGCCCGAGCTCCACCACCTGGGTGCCGAGGGTGGCGATGAAGCGGCCGTCTGAGGTGCCGCCGCTGGTCGAGGGCGTGGTGCCGTGGCCGGTGACCGCCTCGATGCTTCTGGCGATGGCATCGAGCAGTTCGCCGGGCTCGGTGAGGAATGGCAGGCCTGACAGCGCCCAGTCGATCCGGTAGTCGAAGTCGAAGCGGTCGAGGATCGCGGCGGTACGCTGCTGCAGCTGCTCGACCGTCGACTCGGTGGAAAAACGAAAGTTGAACTGCGCTTCCAGCGCGCCCGGGATGACGTTGGTGGCGCCGGTGCCCGCATTGAGGTTGGAGATCTGGAAGCTGGTCGGCGGGAAGAAGGCGTTGCCGTCGTCCCAGTGTTCGGCAGCGAGGGCGGCCAGCGCCGGGGCGGCGAGGTGGATGGGGTTTCTCGCCAGGTGCGGGTAGGCGACGTGGCCCTGCTGGCCGATGACCGTCAGGGTGCCGCCCAGCGAGCCGCGCCGGCCGTTCTTGACCACGTCGCCCAGCTGCGCAGTGCTCGAGGGCTCGCCGACGATGCACCAGTCCAGCCGCTGGCCGCGCTCGCGTAGCCGCTCGACCACCGCCTTGGTGCCATACTGCGCGGGGCCTTCCTCGTCGCTGGTGATGAGGAAGGCGATCTGGCCGCGATGGTCCGGGTGTTCGGCGACGAAGCGCTCGACTGCCACCACCATGGCTGCAAGGCTGCCCTTCATGTCGGCGGCGCCGCGGCCGAGCAGCATGCCCTGGTCGTCGACGCGGGCGGCGAACGGTGGCACGGCCCAGGCCGACTCCGGCCCGGTAGGCACCACGTCGGTATGCCCGGCGAAGCACAGCACCGGACCCTCGTCGCCGCGCAGCGCCCAGAAATTCTGCACGTCCTCGATGTCCATCGGCTCGACCTGGAAGCCGCAGGCTGCCAGGCGCTTCATCATCAGGTCCTGGCAGCCCTCGTCGCGAGGTGTCACGGAGGGGCGTTCGATCAGCGCGCAAGCCAGTTCGAGCGTGGGCGAAAGGGTGGCCATGCGGACTCCACAGCGGCAATGAAAAGGGCGTGCATTCTAGCAGGCAAAGGCCGTCCGGCGGCCCAGCCGTCACGCCGGCTTCGCCCCGTTGGTACGACCGCCGGCTGCGGCGGCGCACGCGCTGCGCCTATAATCGGCGCTCAATCGCAAGGGGGTGGCATGGCGTTCGACGATCAGCGTTTCGGTGGCATCGTCCGGTTGTACGGCATCCAAGGGGCCGAGCGTCTCGCCGCGGCGCACGTCGCGGTGGTGGGTATCGGCGGGGTCGGTTCCTGGGCGGCCGAGGCGCTGGCCCGCAGCGGCGTGGGCGAGCTGTCGCTGTTCGACCTGGACGACGTCTGCACCACCAACACCAACCGCCAGGTCCATGCACTGGAAGGCGCGATCGGCAAGCCGAAGGTCGAGGTCATGGCCGAGCGCATCCGCGCCATCAATCCGGCCTGCCGGGTGCATGCGGTGGCCGATTTCGTCACCCGGGAGACCATGGCCGAGTACATCACCGAGGATTTCGACTGCGTGATCGACTGCATCGACAGCGTGCCGGCCAAGGCCGCGCTGATCGCCTGGTGCAAGCGGCGCAAGCTCCAGGTTATCGCCACCGGCGGCGCGGGCGGGCAGGTCGACCCGACGCAGGTCCAGGTCGCCGACCTGAACAAGACCTTCAACGACCCGCTGGCGGCCAAGGTGCGCTCGCTGCTGCGCCGCGACTACAACTTCTCGCGCACGCCGGGCCGGCATTACAGCGTGCCCTGCGTGTTCTCCACCGAGCAGCTGCGCTATCCGAAGCCGGACGGCGGTGTGTGCCAGCAGAAGAGCTTCGTCGGCGAGGGGGTCAAGCTCGACTGTGCCGGCGGCTTTGGCGCGGTGATGATGGTCACCGCGACCTTCGGCATGGTGGCGGCGGCTCGGGCGGTGGACAAGCTGGTCGCCGGCACCCGCCGGCCCTCCGAGCGGAACAGGCCAGCCGACAGCGCCTGAGAGCAGGGTGGAAAGCGGCGCAGCCTTGCCACCAAGCGGTTGTGGAATGTATCGGTGGAAAATCGCTGCGCGAGTTTTCCACCCTACGCCGGGGCCGAACGCCCGCGTGGCCTGCATCGCCGCGAGGGCGCGCCTCCCACGGCCGTGTGGGGTGGATAACGGCGCAGCCTTTTCCACCAAGCGGTTGCGGAGTGTATCGGTGGAAAATCGCTGCGCGAGTTTTCCACCCTACGCCGGGGCCGGCCCCCCGCGTGGTCTGCATCGCCGCGAGGGCGCGCCTCCCACGGCCGTGTGGGGTGGAAAACGGGGCAGCCTTTTCCACCAAGCGGTTGAGTGTATCGGTGGAAAATCGCTGCGCGAGTTTTCCACCCTACGCCGGGGCCGGCCCCCCGCGTGGTCTGCATCGCCGCGAGGGCGCGCCTCCCACGGCCGTGTGGGGTGGAAAACGGGGCAGCCTTTTCCACCGCGAGGCGGTATCGTCCAGCCTCCAGCCTCCAGCCTCCAGCCTCCAGCCTCCAGCCTCCAGCCTCCAGCCTCCAGCCTTCAGCGCCTTTCCCGGCCTTTATCCCGCATGCGCTGCAGCACGGCGTTCATGCCGCTCGCGCGGGAAGGTGAGAGTTGACGGGAAAGGCCCAGCTGCGCGAACCAGTCGGCGACATCCAGCGATTGCAGTTCGTCCGCCGTCAGGCTGTCGACGCGTGCCAGCAGCACCGCCAGCAGGCCGCGCAGCAGGCGGGCCTCGCTGGACCCGCGGAAATGCCAGTGGCCGTCTTCGTCCTCGCCGACCAGCCAGACACGGCTTTCGCAGCCATGCACCAGATTTTCGTCGCTGCGTTCGGCGTCGGTCAGCGGCTCCAGGCGCTCGCCCCAGCTCATCAGCAGGCGCGCGCGCTGCTCCCAGCCGCCGGCGGCGCCGAACTCGGCCAGCGCCGCCTGGGCGGCGGCCGGAAGGGCGGACGGATCGATGGTCATGCGAGCATCTCCAGCGCCCGGTCGAGCGCGGCGAAGAAGACGTCCAGGTCGGCGCCGTCGTTGTACAGGCCGAGCGAGACGCGGATCGCCCCGGTCCTGCCGAGGCTGTTCATCAGCGGCATGGCGCAGTGCGTGCCGCTGCGCACGGCGACGCCCTGCTCGGTCAGCAGGTGGGCCAGGTCCCCGTGGTGCACGCCGTCGACCGCGAAGCTGGCCAGCGCCGCCTGCGGGCGGCCCAGCAGGTGCAGGCCGCGTCGCTTGCCGAGGCCGGCGACGAGCTTGGCATGCAGCGCCGCTTCGTGCTGCGCCACGGCCGTTTCATCGAGGGTGAGCAGGTAGTCGAGCACCGCGCCGAGTCCGATCACCCCGGCGATCGGCGGCGTGCCGGCCTCGAAGCCCAGCGGGGCCGGGCGAAAGTCGGCGTGCTGATAGTCCGCGATCTCCACCATCTCGCCGCCGAACTGCCAGTGGCGCAGCTGCGCCAGCGCCTCGCGGCGACCGTAGAGCGCGCCGACGCCTTCCGGCCCATAGAGCTTGTGGCTGGACAGCACATAGAAATCACAGCCGAGCGCCGGAAGATCGTGCCGCCCGTGAACGATGCCCTGAGCGCCGTCGACCACGGTCAGCGCGCCCTGGGCGCGCGCCAGCGGTAGCAGCTCGGTGAGCGGCTGCCAGGTGCCGAGTACGTTCGACAGCTGGCTGACGGCGAGCAGCCGGGTGTGTGCACTGATCAGCCGCCTGGCGGCCGGCAGGTCGACCGCGCCGGCAAGGTCGAGCGGCAGGATCACCAGTCGCGCACCGCGCCTGAGGGCGAGCTGTTGCCATGGTAGCAAGTTGGCATGGTGCTCCAGGGCGCTGACGACGATCTCGTCGCCCGGCCGGACCAGGTGTTCCAGGCCGTAGGCGAGCAGGTTCAGCGCTTCGGTGGCGCCGCGGGTGAAGATCAGCTGGTCGGCGCCGGGGACGTTCAGCCAGGCCGCGAGTTTCTCGCGCGTGCCCTCGAAGGCGCGGGTGGCGCGTTCGGCGGTGGTGTGCTGGGCCCGGTGCACGTTGGCGGCGCCACTGGTGTAGTAGCCGCTCAGGGCGTTGATCAGCGCCTGCGGCTTCTGGGCGGTGGCCGCGCTGTCGAGGTAGATCTCGCCCTGGGCTTCGAGCACGGCCAGGGCGGGAAAGTCGGAGCGCCAGGGGGACGAAAGCATAGCGATGGGCCGGGTGCCGGAAGCCGGGACGAAAGCCGCGTGCGAATGATCGCGCGGGCGGCTTCCGGCACTTGGCTTCCCGTCAGTTGTGCGCGTGCAGCGCTTCGTTGAGTTCGATCGCGGACTTGTGCGTCTTGCATTCGACCGCGCCGGTCTGCGAATTGCGGCGGAACAGCAGGTCGGCCTGACCGGCCAGCTCGCGCGCCTTGACCACCTTGACCAGTTGGTTCTGTTCGTCGAGCAGATTCACCTTGGTGCCGGCCGTGATGTACAGGCCGGCTTCGACGGTGTTGCGGTTGCCCAGCGGGATGCCGATGCCGGCGTTGGCGCCGATCAGGCAGCCTTCGCCCACGGAAATGACGATGTTGCCGCCGCCGGACAGGGTGCCCATGGTCGAGCAGCCACCGCCGAGGTCCGAACCCTTGCCGACGAACACGCCGGCCGAGACGCGGCCTTCGATCATGCCCGGCCCTTCGGTGCCGGCGTTGAAGTTGACGAAGCCTTCGTGCATCACGGTGGTGCCTTCACCGATGTAGGCGCCCAGGCGGATGCGTGCGCTGTCGGCGATGCGAACGCCGCTTGGCACCACGTAGTCGGTCATCTTCGGGAATTTGTCCACCGAGAAGACTTCCAGCAGTTCGCCCCGCAGCCGTGCCTCGAGCTGGCGCTCGGCGACTTCGGCGAGGTCCACCGCGCCTTCGTTGGTCCAGGCGACGTTCGGCAGCAGCGGGAAGATCCCGGCCAGGTTCAGCCCGTGCGGCTTGACCAGGCGGTGGGACAGCAGGTGCAGCTTGAGGTAGGCCTCGGGGGTGGAGGTCAGCGGCGCGTCCTCGGCGAGCAGGGTCGCCACCAGCGGCCGCTGGCTTTCAGCCAGGCGGGTGAGCAGGGCGCACTGCGCGGCGTCCAGCGGCTTGAGCGCGTCGGACAGCTGGGTGGCCTGGCTGGTGGTGATGGCGATCGCCTGGTTGCCGCCGCTGTAGCCGATCACGCCGGCCACCGCCTCGACCAGCTCGGCGGGGGGATTGAGCAGCGGCTGGGCGTAGAAGACCTCGAGCCAGTTGCCCTGGCGGTTGTGGGTGCCGACACCGAAGGCCAGGCTGAAAAGGGTATTGGACATGGCAGGGTTCCTTCTGTCGCTGGGGCGCACCTGCGCCCGGGTGTCAGTTCGAGGGATTGAGGGCGGCGGCGTACTGGTCGGGCTTGAAGCCGATCAGCGTGCGGTCGTGCAGCTCCAGCACCGGCCGCTTGATCATCGACGGCTGGGCGAGCATCAGCTCGATGGCCCTGGCTTCGTCGAGGTCGGCCTTCTGCGACTCGTCGAGCTTGCGAAAGGTGGTGCCGGCGCGGTTGAGCACCGTCTGCCAGCCATGCTCGCGGCACCAGGCCTGCAGGTGCGCGCGGTCGATGCCGGCAGCCTTGTAGTCGTGGAAATCGTAGGCGAAGCCGTGCTCGTCGAGCCAGGTGCGCGCCTTCTTCATGGTGTCGCAGGCCTTGATGCCGTACAGGCGCAGGCCAGGGGTTCCTTCGGACATGGTCTGTTCGTTCACGATTCGTTCGTTCGGCCGCGAATTATGCCATGGCAAAGCGCGTTCCCGACGTTCCATCGCGTCTTGGCGATCGGACGCACCGCCGCCGGGCGAACCCAGGCGCCGGTTCGGCCTCCAACTAGACAGATCGATCAGAAGGAGGAGCAGCCGTGGCCGACGACACGCCCATCCCTGAAGACGAAGACATCGACCTGTCGGACGAGGAACTGGAGCAAGAGCGGATTCGGGACGACCCGACCGACATCCGGACCCGATCGTGCTGCCGGAAGATCCGGCGGTGCAGAAGAACCAGTGAGCACCGGCGAACATCTACCCAGAGACGGAGGCTTTCATGGCCCGCAAGCATTTCGAGAAGTTCGAAGCCATCTCCTCGGCCGTGCCGGCCGGCGATGCCTTCGAGGCGGTGATCGCGGTCAAGCGCCGCGACAGCGCCGAGTCGGCCAGGGTCCATCGCGTGGCGAACGGCCAGCGCTACGACCTGGCATCCGAGGCGGACGTCGCCGCCGAAGCGGCGCTGACCAAGGTGACCGAGGTCGGCGACGACGGCGAACTGATCTGGGAACCCAACGCGGAGTGAGGGCCACCATGAACGAGCGACCAGCCGAACAATGGGAGAGCGAGCGCGAACGCGACCGGCCCGAAGCCGAGGCCGACATCCCCGAGCATATGAAGCCGGAGAACCTGGAAAAACTTCGCGACTACGGCAAGGATTCGATTCCGCCGGGCATCGCCTGACGCCCGGCGGAATCCTCGTTCAGAGACGCTCGAGATAGGCGCGAATGCGCCCGGCGGCCTCGACGCACTCGGCCAGCGGCGCGACCAGCGCCATCCGTACCCGCCCGGCGCCCGGGCTGAAGCCGTCGATTTCGCGGGACAGATAGCTGCCCGGAACCACGGCGACGTGCTCCTGGGCGAACAGTTCGCGGGTGAAGCGCAGGTCGTCGACCGGCGTGCGCGGCCAGAGATAGAAGCCGCCATCGGGGCGCTGTACGTCCAGCACCGGCTGGAGGATGTCCAGCACCGCGTCGAACTTCGCCCGATACAGTTCGCGGTTGGCGCTCACGTGCGCTTCGTCGTTCCAGGCGGCGATGCTGGCGAGCTGGGTCTGCACCGGCATGGCGCAGCCGTGGTAGGTGCGGTAGTGGAGAAAGCCCTTGAGCACCTCGGCGTCGCCGGCGACGAACCCGGAGCGCAGCCCCGGCAGGTTCGAGCGTTTCGACAGGCTGTGGAAGACCACGCAGCGCCTGAAGTCCAGCCGCCCGAGCGCCGCACAGGCCGTGAGCAGGCCGGGCGGCGGGTTGCCCTCGTCGAAGTAGAGCTCGCTGTAGCACTCATCGGCGGCGATGACGAAATCGTATTCGTCGGCGAGGCGAATCAGCTTCTTCAGGGTCTCCAGCGGCACCAGGGCGCCGGTCGGGTTGCCGGGCGAGCAGAGGAACAGGATCTGGCAGCGCGCCCAGACCTGCGCCGGCACCGCTTCGAAGTCCGGGTTGAAACCGTTCTCGGCGCGGCAGGGCAGGTAGTGCGGCGTGGCGCCGGCCAGCAGCGCGGCGCCCTCGTAGATCTGATAGAAGGGGTTGGGGCTGAGCACCAGGCCGTCCGCGCTACGGTCGACGACCGCCTGGGTGAAGGCGAACAGCGCCTCGCGGGTACCGTTGACCGGCAGCACGTGGCGGGCCGGGTCGAGGGCGCCGGCGGGCACGCCGAAACGGCGCTCGCACCAGGCCGCCATGGCCTCGCGCAGGGCGGGAATCCCCTGGGTGGTCGGATAGACCGACAGCTGCTGCAGGTTGGTGGACAAGGCGTCGGCGACGAACTGCGGCGCCGGATGCTTGGGCTCCCCGATCGACAGCGCGATGCGCGGCTTGTCGGCCGGCTGCACGTCGGCCAGCAGGCCACGAAGCTTCTCGAAGGGGTAGGGCTGCAACAGTGACAGGGCGTCGTTCATATCGTGTGCACGCGTGAATGGCTGACTGGGCTGGTGGCCTGATTCGGCTGGTTCAGTGGGTCGATTGCGGCGCATGTCCCAGGACTTCATGCCTCCGCACTTCGACCAACTGCACGGGCCACTAGATGACGATCCGGCTGGGCGAGGGCGGCTGCTCGTTTTCCTGCGACAGCTGGCGGACCAGGGCCTGTTGCAGGCGACTGCAGAACTGCGGATCGGACAGCGGCTGGTTGTCTTCGGTGGTGACGAAGAACACGTCCTCGACGCGCTCGCCGAGCGTGGCGATCTTGGCATTCTGCACCGACAGGTCGAAGTCCTGGAACAGCTGGCCGATGCGCGCCAGCAGGCCGGGACGGTCCGGCGCGGTGATCTCGATGATCGTCTGCGGCCGCTGGGTGTCGTTGAGGATGGTCACCTGCGGCGCGAAGGCGAAATGCTTGAGCTGGCGCGGCACCCGGCGCTGGATGATCGATGGGTATTCGTCGGGGTTGCGCAGCGCCTCGACCAGGCCCTTGCGGATCTGCTCGATCCGCCGCGGGTTGTTGCCGATCGGCGTGCCGTCGGCGTCCAGCACGACGTAGGTGTCGAGCGTGAACTGGCTGGTGGAGGTGATGATGCGCGCATCGTGGATGCTCAGGTTCAGCTGGTCCATCGCCGCCACGGTCACGGCGAAGAAGTCGTGCTGGTCGGGCGCGTAGATGAAGATCTGTGTGCCGCCTTCGAACTCGCGCTGGGTGGTTTCCTTGACCAGCACCAGCGGCCCGCCGTCGTGCGGGTGCTCGAGGATGGCCTCGGTGTGCCAGGCGACGTCGCTCGCCGTGTGGCGCAGGAAATAGTCGTCGCCGAGCTGCGCCCAGAGCTGCTCGGCGTCGTCCGGGTCGGTACCGCTGCGCACCAGCTGGTCCAGCGCGGCCTGCTGGGTCCGGCGGATCTGCTCCTCGCGCTCCAGCGGGTTCTCCAGCCCGCGCTTGAGCGCGCGCTTGGTCTCGGTGTAGAGCTGGCGCAGCAGCGAGGCGCGCCAGGAGTTCCACAGGCTCGGGTTGGTGGCGTTGATGTCGGCCACGGTGAGCACGTAGAGGTAGTCGAGGTGGGTCTCGTCGCCGACCAGGCGGGCGAAGTCGTTGATCACCAGCGGGTCGGAGAGGTCCTTGCGCTGCGCGGTGGTGGACATCACCAGGTGGTTGCTCACCAGCCACACCACCAGTTGGGTGTCCCAGGGTGGCAGTTGGTGACGCTCGCAGAAGCGCGCGGCATCGATCGCGCCGAGCTCGGAGTGGTCGCCGCCGCGGCCCTTGCCGATGTCGTGGTAGAGGCCGGCGAGGTAGATCAGCTCGGGCTTGGGCAGGCGGTCGATGAGCTTGCTGGCCAGCGGGTACTTTTCCGCCAGCTCGGGGCGCTTGAGCTTGCGCAGGTGCTTGATCAGGTTGAGCGTGTGCGCGTCGACCGTGTAGATGTGGAACAGGTCGTGCTGCATCTGCCCGACGATGTGGCCGAACTCCGGCAGGTAGCGGCCGAGAATCCCGTAGCGGTTCATCCGTCGCAGGTTGCGGTGGATGCCCTGGCGCGAACAGAACAGCTCGATGAACAGGCTGGTGTTGCGGATGTCGCTGCGGAACCGGTCGTCGATCAGATGCCGGTGATCGCGCAGCAGGCGGATGGTGTCGGCGCGCACGCCCTGGATCTCCGGGTGCTGCGCCATCAGCACGAAGCACTCGAGGATGGCGAAGGGCGTGCGCTTGAAGACGTTCGGGTGGGTGACCTCGATGTAGCCGTCGCGCAGCTGGAAGCGGCTGTTCAGCGGCCTGATCGGACCCTGCTCGCCCTCGCGCAGGATGACTTCCTCGAAATGCTGGACGATCAGGTCGCCGAGCTCGGCGATGCTCATGACCACCCGGTAGTACTTCTGCATGAAGCGCTCGATGGCCAGCTTGCCGTCGCTGTCCTGGTAGCCGAGCAGGGCGGCGAGCTTGCGCTGGTGATCGAACAGCAGGCGGTCCTCGGCACGTCCGGCGAGCATGTGCAGCCCGTAGCGCACCTTCCAGAGGAATTCCTGGGCCGAGGCCAGCAGCGAATTCTCGGTATCGGTCAGGAAGCCCTGGTCGACCATCGCGTGCATGTTCAGGGTGCCGAACTGGCGGCGCGCGACCCAGAGAATGGTCTGGATGTCACGCAGGCCGCCGGGCGAGCCCTTGACGTTGGGTTCGAGGTTGTACTCGGTGTCGTTGTACTTGGCGTGGCGCGCCAGCTGCTCGGCGCGCTTGGCGAGGAAGAAGTCCTTGCTCGGCCACATGTGCTCGGGGCTGGTGACCCGGATCATTTCCTGGCGCAGGCGCTCGGGCCCGGCGACGGTGCGGCTTTCCATCAGGTTGGTGATGACCGTCAGGTCGGCGCGCGCCTCTTCGGCACATTCGGACACCGAGCGCACGCTCTGCCCGACCTCCAGGCCGATGTCCCACAGCAGGGTGAGAAAGCCCTCGATGGGGTCGCGGAAGACCTCATGGTCGCTGTCGTCGAGCAGGATCAGCAGGTCGATGTCGGAATAGGGGTGCAGTTCGCCGCGGCCGTAGCCGCCAACCGCCACCAGCGCGATGTCGGCGTCCTCGCTCCAGGCGAAGCGGCTCCAGGCGTTGCGCAGGATCTGATCGACGAACCAGGCGCGGTCCTCGATCAGCCGGCGGATGTCGCGGCCGGCGAGAAAGCGCTGGTCGAGCACTTCGCGCGCCTGGCGGATGGCCTTCTTGAACGCGGGGATGGGGCTCGCCTTGAGCGCGAGCTCGGCCTGGAACTGCCCGGGATCGAACAGTTCGGGATCCACCTGTGGCATACGAGACCCTCCTATCGATCAGGGACTGCGGTTCGGCTGCGCGTCAGGCCGAGGTGCGGGCGATGGTGTCGTCGCTGCGCAGGGTAAGGATCTCGTAGCCTCCGGCGGTGACCAGCACGGTGTGCTCCCACTGGGCGGAAAGCTTGCGATCCTTGGTGATGGCGGTCCAGCCGTCGCCGAGCAGGCGGGTGTCGGCGCGTCCCTGGTTGATCATCGGCTCGATGGTGAAGGTCATGCCTTCCTTCAGCTCGAGGCCGGTGCCGGCGCGTCCGTAGTGCAGCACCTGCGGCTCCTCGTGGAACACCTTGCCGATGCCGTGCCCGCAATACTCGCGCACCACCGAATAGCCGTTCTTCTCGGCGTGCTTCTGGATGACCTCGCCGATGTCGCCGAGACGTGCCCCCGGACGGACCAGTTCGATGCCCTTGTACATGCACTCCTGGGTGACCTTGCACAGCCGGGCCGCCCACTCGGGGGCGTCGCCGACGAGGAACATCTTGCTGGTGTCGCCGTGGTAGCCGTCCTTGATCACCGTGATGTCGATGTTGAGGATGTCGCCGCTCTTCAGCGGCTTGTCCGCCGGAATGCCGTGGCAGACGACGTGGTTCACCGACGTGCAGATCGACTTGGGGAAGCCCTTGTAGTTCAGCGGGGCGGGAATGGCCTTCTGCACGTTGACGATGTAGTCGTGACTGATGCGGTCGAGTTCTTCGGTGGTCACGCCAGGCTTGACGTGTTCCTCGAGCATCTCCAGCACGTCGGCGGCCAGGCGGCCGGCGATGCGCATCTTCTCGATTTCTTCGGGCGTCTTGATGGTGACGGTCATGCGGTTCTCTCGGCGCAAGGCAAGAACGTAAAGCGGGGCATTCTAACAGAAGACCGACCAGGCCGCAGAATGTGCCCGGTGCAGGCGGACTGGGGCATGGGCGGAGAGTCGGAAACCGTTCGCCTGTGTCACGGGCCGCCAAAGGTGCGCGCGGCGGCGCTCCTGAATGGCTGTCTGCATCTCATCCCGTCCGGAGCGCTTCGCCGCAACGAAAAAGGGGATGCCTTGGCATCCCCTTTTTTCGTGCAGCTTCGATCAGCCTCGCGGCGTCTCGTTCCTGCGTTTCTCGTCCTCGTCGTCGCGCTCGGCGGCGGTCGGCTCGCTGGGCTCTTCCGTCGGGACCTCGGCGGGCGCCTGCGGTTGTGCCGCTTCGGTCATGGCCTTCGGCTCGATGTCCAGCGTCGACTGCTCCGGCTCCTGCTGGACGGGCGCCGGCTGCTCGGCCTCGTCCTCCGGACGCGGGGTTTCGGCCTCGGCGACCGGCTCGCTGCCGACCACGATCTCCGGGCTGGCAGGCGGCTGCTGGGCAGCCACGGCCTCGACGGCTTGCAGGGAAGGCTCCTCGGCAGCCGGTTCTTCGACGACCGGCTGCGCAGCGGCCGGTGCTGGCGCCGGGGCTGCGGCGGCAGCCTGCTGGGCTTCGCGAGCGAGACGCTCGGCTTCGCGCTGGCGACGGCGCACCTCGCGCGGGTCGTTCGGCGCCCGGCCGGTGGGACGGGTGGGCGCTGCCTGTGCCGGGATTTCTTCCTCGGTCGGCTCGGGCTGCGGCTCGACCACTGGAGCGGGGGCGGGTGCCGGGGCTTCGCTGACCACTTCGATGGCTGGCTCCTCGGCAGGCTGTGCCGTTACCGGCTCGGCTTCGGGCTCGACCTCAGGGGCTGCGGCAGGCTCGACGGCGGCTGCTTCGGCCATTGGCTCGGTAACCGGAGCCGCTTCGGTGGCGACCGGCTGCTCGGCTTCCTGGCCGCCTTCGGCAACAAGCTGCGTGGGCTCGGTGTCGGCGGTGTTGGCCGCGAGAGCCGCAGCCGTGGCTGCAACGGCCAGGTCCTCGGACTTCACCGGCGCGTTCTCTTCGCTCACCTCGGCAACATCGATCTCGTTGCCGTTGGCATCGCGCTGCCGCTCGCGGCGGTTGCTGCGACGGCGCTGGCCGCGGGAGCGGCGGCGCGGACGCTCGCTGTCGCCGCCTTCCTCGCCTTCGTCCTGGGCCTGCTCGGCGTTGAGGATGGCTTCTTCCTCGGCCACCGGCTGCTCGTTGCGCGGCTTGCGCTCTTCGCGCGGCGGACGTGGCGGCTGCTCGCGGACGGCCCGTTCTTCGCTCACCGGCTCCTGGGCATCCAGCGCCGGGCGCAGCTCACGCTTGCGCTCTTCGCGCGGGGCGCGCTCTTCACGGGGCTGGCGCTCACGGCGCGGCGCCTGGCTGGGCGCCTCGGTGGTTTCGGCCACCTCGCGCTTGCGCTCCTCGCGCGGCGGGCGCGGCGGTCGCTCGGCACGCTCCTCACGCGGGGCGCGCTCTTCGCGCGGCGGACGCTCCTCGCGCGGCTTGCGCTCTTCGTCGCGGCCGCGGCCGTCGCGCCGGCGGTTCTGCTGGCGGCCATTGCGACGCTCGTCGTTGCGCGGCTGGCGGCTGCGTTCGGGCTTGCGTTCGGCTTCGGCCGGCTTGGCCTCTTCCTTGCCGGCGAACAGGCTGACCAGCGAGCGGACCAGGCCCTTGAACAGGCTCGGCTCGGGCGTCGGTGCCTCGGGAACCAGCGGGGCAGGCGGCGTCGGCATCGGCGTCGGAGCGGTGCGCGGCGGCGCGGTCTTCACCGCGGCTTCCTGGCGCACCAGGGTGCGGGTGGAACTGACCGGCTGGGCCTCTTCGACTTCGGTCGGCGCCATCTCGTAGCTGGCCTGGCCGGCGATGATCTCGGGGCTGTCGTCGCGCAGGCGCTGGACTTCGAAGTGCGGGGTTTCCAGGTGGTCGTCCGGCAGGATGAAGATGCGCGCGCGGGTGCGCAGTTCGATCTTGGTGATGGCGTTGCGCTTCTCGTTGAGCAGGAAGGCCGCCACCTGGAAGGGCACGCGGGCGCGGACTTCCGCGGTGCGGTCCTTCAGGGCTTCTTCCTCGATCAGGCGCAGGATCGCCAGCGACAGGGACTCGACGTCGCGGATGATGCCCTGGCCGTTACAGCGCGGGCAGACGATGCCGCTGGTTTCGCCGAGGGACGGGCGCAGGCGCTGGCGGGACATTTCCAGCAGGCCGAAGCGCGAGATACGGCCGACCTGAACGCGCGCGCGATCGGCCTCAAGCGCTTCGCGCATGCGGTCCTCGACGGCGCGCTGGTTCTTCGCCGGGGTCATGTCGATGAAGTCGATGACGATCAGGCCGCCGATGTCGCGCAGGCGCAGTTGGCGGGCGATTTCCTCGGCCGCTTCGAGGTTGGTCTGCAGCGCGGTTTCCTCGATGTCGCCGCCCTTGGTGGCGCGTGCCGAGTTGATGTCGATCGACACCAGGGCCTCGGTCGGGTCGATCACGATCGAGCCGCCCGACGGCAGCTTCACTTCGCGCTGGAAGGCGGTTTCGATCTGGCTTTCGATCTGGAAGCGGTTGAACAGCGGAACGCTGTCTTCGTAGAGCTTCACCTTGCTGGCGTACTGCGGCATCACCTGGCGGATGAAGGAGAGCGCTTCGTCCTGGGCCTCGACGCTGTCGATCAGCACTTCGCCGATGTCCTGGCGCAGGTAGTCGCGGATGGCGCGGATGATGACGTTGGATTCCTGGTAGATCAGGAAGGGCGCGGCGCGGTCCTGGGAGGCTTCGGTGATGGCGGCCCACAGCTGCAGCAGGTAGTCCAGGTCCCACTGCAGCTCTTCGCTGGAGCGGCCCAGGCCGGCGGTACGGACGATCAGGCCCATGTCGGCGGGGACGTTGAGGCCGTTGAGGGCCTCGCGCAGTTCGTTGCGCTCTTCGCCTTCGATCCGGCGGGAGATGCCGCCGGCGCGCGGGTTGTTCGGCATCAGCACCAGGTAGCGGCCGGCGAGGCTGATGAAGGTGGTCAGGGCGGCGCCCTTGTTGCCGCGCTCTTCCTTCTCGACCTGGATGATGACTTCCTGGCCTTCGGAGAGCACGTCCTTGATGTTCACCCGGCCTTCGGGGGCCTTCTTGAAGTATTCGCGGGAGATTTCCTTGAGCGGAAGAAAGCCGTGGCGCTCGGCGCCGAAATCGACGAAAGCGGCCTCCAGGCTGGGCTCGATGCGGGTGATGCGGCCCTTGTAGATGTTGGCCTTCTTCTGTTCGCGGGCACCGGATTCGATGTCCAGGTCGAACAGGCGCTGGCCGTCTACCAGTGCGACACGCAACTCTTCGGGTTGAGTCGCGTTTATCAGCATTCTTTTCATGTAGTACCGTCGGTTTCCGGGGCTGCCGGAAACGGCGTTCGGCACACACGACTCTCGCGGTCGGTGTCAGGTGCGTCAGGAATGGTTGTAAGTCACTCCAGTGTCCAGCGATCCGAGGCCTCTGGCCGGGATCGCGACGACGTCTCCTGCTTGCTGTGTTAACAGAAGCAATGGTTCGGGAGGAGGAATCGGTCTTTGGTAGCGGACGACCTGAAGCGTCTGTAAAGCTGTGCTACGCAATCCGAAGACCGTGCATCTCCACCCAACACGCATACTTTGAAAATCGGGTGCCGCTCGCAGAATCCGGGAGCGGTTGCATTGGGCGCGATTCCCCAGCGGGGGCACGCAACATGTCTCTCGAGGCTTGATTCGTCACTCACCGCTGGACGATGAATGACGCTGGACGGCCTCTGCGTCCTGGAACGGTTTTCGGGTCGGCAACGGCGGTGTGGCTGGCCATGCCGGACCAGGCCGCTTTTGGCGGCGTTCGGGACTATAGCAGCAATGACTAAGTGCTTCAAATGCATGAACTTGCTATGATGCGCCGATGACCACGACCCCCTCTCCGACCTCGAGCGTCCAATTGCTCGAGGTCGCGCCGGAGCTTGCCGGCCAGCGCATCGACAACTTCCTCCGCACCCAGCTCAAGGGCGTTCCCAAGACATTGATCTATCGCATCCTTCGCAAGGGCGAGGTCCGCGTCAACAAGGGGCGCATCAAGCCCGACTACCGGTTGCAGGCCGGTGACCTGGTGCGCGTGCCGCCGCTGCGGCTGCCCGAGCGCGACGAGCCGGTGCCGGTCGCCGCGTCCCTGCTGGAGCGGCTCGAGGCGGCGATCCTGTATGAGGACAAGGGGCTGGTGGTGCTGAACAAGCCGGCGGGCATCGCCGTTCACGGCGGCAGCGGGCTCAGCTTCGGGGTGATCGAGGCGCTGCGGCAGCTGCGGCCGGAGGCGAAGGAGATGGAGCTGGTGCATCGTCTCGATCGCGACACCTCCGGCCTGCTGATGATCGCCAAGAAGCGCAGCATGCTCCGCCATCTTCACCAGGCGCTGCGCGGCGATGGCGTCGACAAGCGTTATCTGGCGCTGGTGCGCGGGCGCTGGGAGTCCGCGCGCAAGCAGGTGAGCGCGCCTCTGCTGAAGAACACGCTGCGTTCGGGCGAGCGCATGGTCGAGGTCGACGACGAAGGCAAGGAGGCGTTGACGCTGTTCAAGGTGGTGCGCCGCTTCGGCGAGTTCGCCACGCTGGTCGAGGCGCGCCCGATCACCGGGCGGACGCACCAGATCCGGGTGCATGCCAAGCATGCCGGGCACAGCATCGCCGGCGACAGCAAGTACGGCGACGAGGCCTTCACCCGCGAGGTGCGCGAGCTGGGCGGCAAGCGGCTGTTCCTGCATGCCTACGCCCTGCGAGTGCCGCTGCCGGAAGGCGGCGTGCTGGAGCTGGAGGCGCCGGTCGACGAACTCTGGGAGCGCACGCTGGAGCGACTGGGTGCCTGATTACGAGCTGCTCATCTTCGATTGGGACGGCACGCTGGCCGATTCCATCGGCCGTATCGTCGAATCGATGTGGACCGCTGCCGACCGCTGTGAACTGCCTCGGCGCGAAGCGGTGGCGGTCAAGGGCATCATCGGCCTGGGATTGCCCGAGGCGATCGCCAGTCTCTATCCCGAACTGAACGACAGCCGGCGCGTCGAAGCCTTTCGGCAGGCGTACAGCGAGCACTGGCTCCTTCTCGAGCGGCAACCTTCGCCCCTGTTTCCCGGAGTGAGGGAGGCCCTGGCGGCCTTTCGTTCGGCCGGGTACCAACTGGCGGTAGCCACGGGCAAGAGCCGGCGCGGACTCGATCGCGCGCTTGCCGGGCAGGGCTGGGAGACCTTCTTCGAGGTGACCCGCTGTGCCGACGAGACGGCGAGCAAGCCGGATCCGCTGATGCTCGACGAGATCCTCGTGCATTGCGGTGTGCCCGCGGAGCGGGCGCTCATGGTTGGCGACTCGGTGTTCGACCTGCAGATGGCGGCCCGGGCGGGAATGGACGCGGTGGCCGTCGGCTTCGGTGCCCAGCCGCTGTCGGTGTTGCAGGCGTGCGGGCCGTGCCTGTCGATCAATCATTTCGAAGAGCTCGGCGTCTGGCTGATGCCTTCGGTTTCACGCGAGGTCAGGGACCATGTCGGATGAATGGAAGGCGCCGTCGGCCGGCAACGACGATCAGAAGAGCTGGAAGCTGCTGGAACGCACGCTGCAGGCGAGCATCCAGGAGCAGCGCCGTGCGCGCCGCTGGGGCATCTTCTTCAAGCTGTTGACCTTCGCCTACCTGTTCTTCGTGCTGTTCATGCTTTCGCCGGCGCTGCAGTTGGGCAAGTCGGTCGAGGGTTCGGGCCATACGGCGGTGGTCAATGTGCGCGGCATGATCGCCGACGACGAGGCGGCCAGCGCGGACAACGTCATCGGCGCCCTGCGCGAGGCGTTCGAGGATCCCAATACCCGTGGCATCGTCATGCGGATCAACAGTCCGGGCGGCAGTCCGGTGCAGTCCGGCTATATATATGACGAGATCCGGCGCCTGCGTGGCGAGCATCCGGACATCAAGGTCTACGCCGTGATCACCGATCTCGGTGCCTCCGGGGCCTACTACATCGCCAGCGCTGCGGACGAGATCTACGCGAACAGGTCCAGCCTGGTGGGTTCGATCGGCGTCACGGCGACCACCTTCGGTTTCGTCGAGGCGATCGACAGGCTCGGCGTCGAGCGTCGGGTCTATACCTCCGGGGAGCACAAGGCGTTCCTCGACCCCTTCCAGCCGCAGAAGCCGGAGGAAACGGCGTTCTGGCAGAACGTGCTGCAGACCACCCACCGCCAGTTCATCGACGCGGTCAAGCAGGGGCGTGGCGACCGCCTGCAGGACGAGCGGCATCCGGAGCTGTTCTCCGGCCTGATCTGGTCGGGCGAGCAGGCGCTGGAGCTCGGCCTGATCGACGGGCTGGCCAGCACCGGCGAGGTGGCGCGCAACGTGATCGGCGCGCCGGAGACCGTCGACTTCACCGTCAAGGGCTCGCCGCTGGAGCGTCTTTCCAGGCGGCTGGGCGCCAGCATTGCCGAGCACCTGGCCCTGTGGGCCGGCCTGCAGGCTCCGGTACTGCGCTAGCTCAGGGGATTTCCAGGCCTTCCGCCAGCAGCATGTCGACCAGGCGAATGAGCGGAAGGCCGACCAGGCTGGTCACGTCTTCGCCTTCGGTCCGGCGGAAGAGCGCGATGCCCAGCCCCTCGGCCTTGAAGCTGCCGGCGCAGTCGTAGGGCGTTTCCTTGCGCAGATAACGCTCGATGGTGGCGTCGCCCAGTTCGCGAAAATGCACGTCGAACGGGACGCAGTCGACTTGCACGTTGCCGCTGACGCTGTCGAGCAGCGCCACGCCGGTGAGGAAGCGCACGGTCCTGCCGCTGGCGGCTTTCAATTGCTCCCGGGCGCGTTCGAAGGTATGGGGCTTGCCGAGCACTCGCCCGTCGAGCACCGCGACCTGGTCGGAGCCGATGATCAGGCCGGCATGTCGGGCGGCGAGGGCGCGTGCCTTGCTCTCGGCCAGGCGACGCACCAGGGCGTCCGGGGCCTCGTCGGGCAGTCGGGTTTCGTCGATATCGGGTGACGCGTGTTCGAAGGGCAGGCCCAGGCGGGCCAGGAGCTCGCGGCGATAGGGCGAGCTGGAAGCGAGCAGCAGAGGGCGCATGCGAAGCCTCGTCGGAAAAGCTGTGATTGTAGCGCTGTGGGCCTGACGAAAGGGGTGGAATTCCTTTGACAGCGCCAGAGGGCATCCATAGAATGCCGCGCTTATGTTGAAAGGACCGATACCTTCGCACGTCGAGCCGCGTCAGTTGGCCGAGCGTTCAGCGACCCTCGAGGGTGAGCTGCCGCTCAGCAGGCTCGAACGCCTCAGTGACTCCCTCGAGGACGATCAGGGGGCGGTGCGCGCCCGGTTTTCCTTCGGGCGTGACGAGCAGCGGACCGTGGTGATCCACAGTCGCCTCGATGTTGACGTCAAGATGATTTGCCAGCGTTGTCTGGAGCCGGTCGTGCTGCCGATTCACAGCGAATGTGACTATGCGGTGGTCAACGAGGGCGCGAATACCCAGCACCTGCCCAAGGGCTACGACGTGCTGGAGGTGGGGGAGGATCCGCTGGATCTGCTGGCGCTGGCTGAGGACGAGTTGCTGCTGGCGCTGCCTATTGTTCCACTCCACGACCCCGAAATTTGCCAGGCGCCGGCCGGATCGGAGCAGTCCGAGCCCGCCGAGGACGAGGTGAAGCGGTCCAACCCGTTCAGCGTACTGGCGCAGTTAAAGCGTGACCCAAACGTTTAGGAGTTGATTCAATGGCTGTTCAGCAGAACAAAAAGTCCCGTTCCGCTCGCGACATGCGTCGTTCGCACGATGCGCTCAAGTCGAACGCGCTGTCGGTGGAAAAGAGCACGGGTGAAGTTCACCTGCGCCACCACGTTTCCCCGGACGGTTTCTACCGTGGTCGCAAGGTGATCGACAAAGGCGCCGACGAGTAATCCTTGTCCGCACCGATCATCGCGATCGACGCAATGGGCGGGGACTTCGGTCCCCGCTGCATTGTTCCGGCCAGCCTTTCCTGCCTGGCTGAATCCCCCTCGCTGCACCTGGTCCTCGTCGGCCAATCCCCTCTGATCGACCGTCTCGTCAACGCCCATCCCGGCGTCGACCGCTCGCGCCTGCGCATCGTTCATGCCGGTGAAGTGGTGACGATGGACGAGCGCCCGACCCAGGCCCTGCGCGGCAAGCCGGATTCCTCGATGCGCAGGGCGCTCGAGCTGGTGCGCGACGGGCAGGCCCAGGCCTGCGTGAGCGCCGGCAACACCGGCGCACTGATGGCTCTTGCGCGCTATCTGCTCAAGACCTTGCCCGGCATCGACCGGCCCGCCATGGTCACGGCCATTCCGACCGAGCGGGGCAGCTGTCTGCTGCTCGACCTCGGCGCCAACGTCGACTGCGATGCCGAACACCTCTACCAGTTCGCGGTGATGGGCTCGGTGGCCGCGCAGGCCCTGGGCGTCGCCAGGCCGCGCGTCGCCCTGTTGAACGTCGGAACCGAGGACATCAAGGGCAACCAGCAGGTCAAGCTGGCGGCGAGCCTGCTGCGGCAGGCCCGCGGCATCCACTTTTCCGGCTTCGTCGAAGGGGACGGGCTGTTCCGTGGCGAGGCCGACGTGGCGGTGTGCGACGGGTTCGTCGGCAACATTCTGCTCAAGTCCAGCGAGGGGTTGGCCCACATGGTCGGCACACGGCTCGATGCGCTGTTCCGCCGCTCGCTGCTGTCGCGCCTGGCCGGCACCCTGGCCATGCCACTGCTACGCCGATTGCGTGCCGAGCTGGCGCCGTCCGGCTACAACGGCGCGAGTTTCCTCGGATTGCAGGGGATCGTGGTGAAAAGCCATGGTGCCGCCGGCGAGGCCGGTTTCCGCACCGCCATCCGCAAGGCCGCCGAGGATGTCCGCCAGGACCTTCCGGGACGGTTGCACAGCCAGCTGGAGCATCTACTGTAGTCTTGGTCATGTGACCGCACCCGGCGGCAGACCATCCAACCCAGCAGTACGCGGGCGAGCACTGCCCGCGTTCGAACGACAAGAGCCACAAGAGACTCGTTTCAATGTCCTCAATCGCATTCGTTTTTCCAGGCCAGGGCTCCCAGGTCGTCGGCATGCTCGCCGAAATCGGTGCGCAGCAATCGGTGATCGCCGATACCTTCGCCGAAGCCTCGCAGGCGCTCGGTTACGATCTCTGGGCGCTCTGCCAGCAGGGGCCCGAAGAGCAGCTCAACCAGACCGACAGGACCCAGCCGGCCATCCTCGCCGCGTCGGTGGCGCTCTGGCGCCTGTGGCTGGCCGAAGGCGGCGCGCGTCCGGCCTACGTCGCCGGCCACAGCCTCGGCGAATACTCGGCCCTGGTGGCTGCCGAAAGCCTGTCGCTGGAACAGGCGGTCCGCCTGGTCGAGCGCCGTGGCCAACTGATGCAGCAGGCCGTGCCGGCAGGCGAGGGGGCGATGGCCGCCATCCTCGGCCTGGAAGATGCCGACGTGCTGGCCGCCTGTGCCGAGGCGGCCCAGGGCGAGGTGGTCAGTGCGGTGAACTTCAACGCGCCGGGCCAGGTGGTCATCGCCGGCAAGGCGGCCGCGGTGGCGCGTGCGATCGAGGCGTGCAAGGCCAAGGGTGCCAAGCGCGCGATGCCGTTACCGGTCAGCGTCCCGTCCCATTGCGGGCTGATGCGTCCGGCGGCCGAGCGTTTCGCGGAAGCGGTCAATTCGATCGACTGGCGCGAACCCGCCATCCCGCTGGTGCAGAACGTCAGCGCCGCCGTGCCGGTCGACCTCGACGCGCTCAAACGCGACCTGCTGGCACAGCTCTACAGCCCGGTACGCTGGGTGGAAACCGTGATCCGGCTGAACGAGTCGGGCATCACCGATCTCGTCGAATGCGGTCCGGGCAAGGTCCTGTCCGGGCTCAACAAGCGTTGTGTCAAGGGGGTCAATACCCATGGCCTCGACACCCCCGACCGCTTTGCCGCCGCGCGCGCCGCGCTGGCATGAACAAGGAGAAATGCGAATGAATCTGCAAGGCAAGGTGGCGCTGGTCACCGGTGCGAGTCGCGGGATCGGCCAGGCCATCGCCCTGGAGCTCGGTCGCCAGGGTGCAATCGTCATCGGCACGGCGACTTCAGAGGCCGGCGCCCAGCGCATCGGCGAAACGCTGGCGAACCATGGCATCCAGGGGCAGGGGCTGATGCTTGACGTCGGAAGCGACGACTCGGTGGCGGCCGCGCTGGAGCAGATCCAGCAGGCCCACGGCCAGGTGGCGATCCTGGTGAACAACGCCGGCATCACCCGCGACAACCTCATGCTGCGCATGAAGGACGAGGAGTGGCACGACGTCATCAACACCAACCTGACCAGCCTGTACCGGCTGACCAAGGCGGTGCTGCGCGGCATGACCAAGGCGCGCTGGGGGCGGATCATCAGCATCGGCTCGGTGGTCGGTGCCATGGGTAACGCCGGGCAGGTGAACTATGCCGCAGCCAAGGCCGGCCTCGAAGGGTTCGGGCGCGCGCTCGCGCGTGAAGTGGGCTCGCGCGGCATCACGGTCAACGCGGTGGCGCCCGGCTTCATCGACACCGACATGACCCGCGAACTGCCGGAAGCGCAGCGCGAGGCGTTGCTCGGCCAGATTCCGCTGGGTCGTCTCGGGCAGGCCGAGGAGATCGCCAGGGTGGTGGGCTTCCTGGCTTCCGACGGTGCGGCCTACGTCACCGGGGCCACCGTTCCGGTCAACGGCGGGATGTACATGAGCTGAGTGTGACGCCGGGCGAAGCCCGGCTGTCTCAGCAATCGTCGTAACCGCTGGATAAGGTAATAAGCGGCTGGCCGGGTTATAGACAGATCATCGGTAGCGGAGGCATGCTGTCCTGCTTTCAGCTTGAAATGCGGAAAACGCTTTCTATACACTACCGCGCAGACCAGCTGCCTGGATTTTTCCATAGGAGTGAAAACAAGGTATGAGCACCATCGAAGAACGCGTCAAGAAAATCGTTGCCGAGCAACTTGGCGTCAAGGAAGAGGAAGTCACTAACAGCGCTTCCTTCGTCGAAGACCTGGGTGCCGACTCCCTTGACACTGTCGAGCTGGTGATGGCTCTGGAAGAGGAATTCGAGACCGAGATTCCGGACGAGCAGGCCGAAAAGATCACTACCGTTCAGGAAGCCATCGATTACATCAACGCGCACGCGCAGTAAGACGTAATCCCGCTTCGAACAGGAAAAGCCGCACTGCCTTCGATGGGGTAGTGCGGCTTTTCTTTGATTGCGTATAAAAGGCCCGACGGGGCCATGGCGACGGCAATGGCTGGTCGTTCGCCCTCAAGAGTTATGTGTAAGGAGAATTGCTGTGTCGCGTAGACGCGTCGTGGTCACCGGGCTGGGCATGGTATCGCCCCTGGGTAACGATGTGCCGAGCAGCTGGCAAGGGATTCTGGCCGGCCGCAGCGGTATCGGGCTGATCGAGCACACCGACCTTTCCGCGTATTCCACGCGTTTCGGAGGTTCGGTCAAGGGCTTCGAGGTCGAGCAGTACCTGCCGGCCAAGGAGGCGCGCAAGCTCGATCTTTTCATCCAGTACGGACTCGCGGCCAGCTTCCAGGCCTGGCGCGACTCGGGACTCGAGGCGACCGACGAGAACCGGGATCGCTTCGGCGTCGCCATCGGCTCCGGCATCGGTGGTCTGACCAACATCGAGAACAACTGCAAGTCACTGATCGAACAGGGGCCCCGGCGGATTTCGCCGTTCTTCGTGCCCGGCTCGATCATCAACATGGTCTCCGGATTCCTGTCGATCCATCTGGGCCTGCAGGGCCCCAACTATGCCGTCGCCACGGCCTGCACCACGGCCACCCACTGCATCGGCATGGCGGCCCGGAACATCGCCTATGGCGAGGCCGACGTGATGATCGCCGGTGGCGCCGAGATGGCCGCCTGTGGGCTCGGCATCGGCGGGTTCGCCGCGGCGCGGGCGTTGTCCACGCGCAATGACGATCCTGCCGCTGCCAGCCGCCCCTGGGACAGGGCGCGCGATGGCTTCGTGCTATCCGACGGCGCCGGCGCGCTGGTGCTCGAGGAGCTGGAGCACGCGCGCGCGCGCGGGGCGACCATCTATGCCGAGCTGATCGGCTTCGGCATGAGCGGCGATGCGTTCCACATGACTTCGCCACCGGAAGACGGCGCCGGTGCCGCGCGCTGCATGCGCAACGCGCTCAAGGATGCCCGGCTGGACGCGAGCCAGATCGACTACATCAATGCCCACGGCACCTCGACCCCCGCGGGCGACACGGCCGAGGTGGCGGCGATCAAGAGTGTGTTCGGCGAGCATGCCTACGAGCTGGCGGTGAGTTCGACCAAGTCGATGACCGGCCACCTGCTCGGCGCGGCGGGCGCGGTCGAGGCGATCTTCACCGTGCTGGCGATCCGCGACCAGGTGGCTCCGCCGACGATCAACCTCGACGACCCGGACGAGGGCTGCGACCTCGACTTCGTGCCGCATGAGGCACGGTCGATGCCGATCGAGGTGGCGCTGTCCAACTCCTTCGGCTTCGGCGGAACCAACGGCTCGCTGGTCTTCCGCCGCTTCCAGGCGTGAGCCTGACCTGGATCGACGGCCTGCCTGCGTCGCAGGTGGCCGTCCTCGACCGTGGGCTGGCCTACGGCGACGGCCTGTTCGAAACGATCCGGGTCATCGATGGCCGGCCGCTGCGGCTCGAGCGTCACCTGGCCAGGCTGGGCGAAGGCTGCAAACGGCTCGCACTGCCGGTGGATATGGAAACCGTCGGCGCCGAGCTGAACGCATTCGCCGCTGCGCTCGGCGAGGGCGTTGCCAAGCTGATCGTGACGCGCGGGGCGGGGCAGCGTGGCTATGCCTTTCCCCAGCCGGCGCGGCCCAGCCGAATGCTCATCGGGGGCCCGCAGCCGCACTATCCCGCCGAGAATGCAGAGCAGGGCGTCCGTCTGTTCCCCTGCCGGCTGCGCCTGGCCGAGCAACCGGCGCTGGCCGGCCTGAAGCACCTCAACCGGCTGGAGCAGGTGCTGGCGCGCGCCGAGTGGAGCGATCCATCCTTCGCCGAGGGTTTGCTGCGCGACGGCGCCGGTCGCCTGGTCGAAGGGGTGTTCAGCAACCTGTTCCTGATCTCGGGCCGGCGCCTGCTGACTCCGGCGCTGGATCGCTGTGGTGTCGCCGGCGTGATGCGCGCCGAGCTGCTCGAACTGGCCGGCCCGGCGGGGCTCGAAGCGGTGGTGAGCGACCTGGGGCCGGATGCCCTCGAAGGGGCCGACGAGGTGTTCGTCTGTAACAGCCAGTACGGCATCTGGCCGGTAGTGGCTTGTGACGTGCTGAGCTGGCCGGTCGGGCCGCTCACCCGTAAACTGCAGGCCCTTCTGGCGAAGATGCCGAGCGATTCGTGATTCGAAAGATCCTACTTGTGCTGCTGGTCGTCGGGCTGGCGGCAGTGCTGGCCGGCGTTTTCGGCGCCTGGCGGCAGTACGCAGCCCTCGAACAGCCCCTCGAACTGCAAGAGGCGCAACTGCTGGAGGTCCGCCCCGGCGATACCCCGGGCGGCGTGTTTCGGCGTCTCGAGACCGAGGGGCTGCTGGACGATGCATTCTGGTTGCGGCTGTACTGGCGGCTGAATCTGGCCGGGCAGACCCTGCACATCGGGGAGTACCAGCTGCAGCCCGGCATGACGGTGCGCCAGATGATCGGGCTATGGCAGCGCGGCGAGGTGATGCAGCACAGCGTCACCCTGGTGGAGGGCTGGACGTTCCAGCAGGTGCGTCTCGCGCTGGCGGCGCAGCCGAAGATCGAACAGAGCCTGCAGGGCCTTTCCGACACCGAGGTGATGGCCGAGCTGGGCTACCCGGACCTGCACCCGGAGGGCCGCTTCTTCCCCGATACCTACCTCTATACTCGCGGCACCAGCGACCGCGAACTCCTCCTACGCGCTTTCAGCCGCCTCGAACAGGTCCTGGCGGAGGAGTGGAGCAAGCGTGCCGAAGGCCTGCCGTACAGCGATCCCTACCAGGCGCTGATCATGGCTTCGATCATCGAGAAGGAGACCGGCGTACCGGAAGAGCGCGGGCAGATCGCCGGGGTGTTCGTGCGCCGCCTGGCCAGGGGCATGCTGCTGCAGACGGACCCGACGGTCATCTACGGGCTCGGCGACCGCTATCGCGGGCGGATCACCCGTGCGCACCTGCGCGAGGCCACGGACTACAACACCTACGTCAAGCCCGGGTTGCCGCCGACGCCGATCGCCATGGTCGGCCGCGAGGCGATCCATGCCGCGCTGCATCCGGCAGAGGGCAACAGCCTGTACTTCGTCGCGCGCGGCGACGGCAGCCACGTCTTCAGCGACACGCTCGCCGAGCACAATCGCGCGGTTCGCGAGTTCCAGCTCAACCGCCGCGCCGACTACCGCTCCAGCCCCGCGCCGCAGATCCAGGCGGCGCCGAGCGAGGGCACCCCATGAGCGGTCTGTTCGTCACCCTGGAAGGGCCGGAAGGCGCCGGCAAGAGCACCAACCGCGAGTACCTGGCCGAGCGCCTGCGGGCGCACGGCGTCGAGGTGGTGCTGACCCGGGAGCCCGGCGGCACGCCGCTGGCCGAGCGCATCCGCGAGCTGCTGCTGGCGCCCAGCGCCGAGCCCATGTGCGAAGACGCCGAGCTGCTGCTGGTGTTTGCCGCGCGCGCCCAGCACCTGGCGCAGGTGATCAGGCCGGCGCTGGCACGCGATGCCGTGGTGCTCTGCGACCGCTTCACCGACGCGACCTACGCCTATCAGGGCGGCGGGCGCGGGCTCGGCGCCGAACGTATCGCCCGGCTGGAAACCTTCGTCCAGGGCGAACTGCGCCCGGACCTGACCCTGGTGTTCGACCTGCCGGTCGAGGTCGGCCTGAGCCGGGCGGCCGCCCGCGGGCGCCTCGATCGCTTCGAACAGGAAGGCCTGGCGTTCTTCCAGGCGGTGCGCGACGCCTACCTGGCGCGGGCTCGCGCCTGCCCCGGGCGCTACCGGGTGCTCGACGCCGGCCAGCCGCTGAGCGGTGTGCAGCAGGCGCTCGATGCCTTGCTGCCGGAATTGCTGGAGCGCATCCGTGGCTGAAGCCTATCCCTGGCAGGCCGAGCTCTGGCAGCGCTTCGCCGGCCGCAGCCAGCACGCCCATGCCTATCTGCTGCACGGGCCTGCGGGGATCGGCAAGCGCCATTTCGCCGAACGCCTGATGGCCATGCTGCTGTGCCAGCGGCCGACGGCGGAAGGCGCCTGCGGTACCTGCAAAAGCTGCCTGCTGCTGGCGGCGGGCACGCATCCGGACCATTACGTTCTCGAACCCGAGGAGGCCGACAAGGCCATCCGCGTCGACCAGGTGCGCGATCTGGTCGGTTTCGTCAGCCAGACCGCGCAGCTCGGCGGTCGCAAGATCGTCCTGCTGGAGCCGGCCGAGGCGATGAACCTGGCGTCCGCCAACGCCTTGCTCAAGAGCCTGGAGGAGCCATCCGGCAACACCGTGCTGCTGCTCGTCAGCCACCAGCCGAGCCGCCTGCTGCCGACCATCCGCAGTCGCTGCGTGCAGCAGGCCTGTCCGCTGCCGAGCCAGGCCCAGGCGGTCGAATGGCTGGCCGGCGCGCTGCCGGACCTGGACGACGCTGCGCGGCGTCAGCTGCTGCAGCTGGCCGGTGGTTCGCCGCTGGCGGCGGTCCGGCTGCATGGCCTGGGCGTGCTCGAGATGCGCGCGCAGGTGGTGGGCGCGGTGAAGAAACTGCTCAAGCAGCAGCTGTCGGTCAGCCAGGTCGCGGAAAGCTGGAACGCCGTACCGCTCATACTGCTGTTCGACTGGTTCTGCGAGTGGGCGCAGCTGGCCCTGCGTTTCCAGATGACGCGTGACGAGCAGGGGCTCGGTCCCGAGGACATGGCCAAGGTCGTCCAGTACCTGGCGCAGAAGGCGCCGTTGCCGCGCGTGCTCGCCATCCAGGACTGGCTGCTCGAGCAGCGGCAGAAAGTGCTCGGCAAGGCCAACCTGAACCGTGTCTTGCTTCTCGAAGCGCTGTTGACGAAGTGGGCAAGCCTGCCAGGGGCGGGCTAGAATCCGGGCTCCTGACGCTGGAATCGATCCATGAACCTTCCACCCAATCTGGGCCCGCGCAACGGCATCCTGTCCCTGACCATCAAGGACAAGTCCGTGCTCTATGCCGCCTACATGCCGTTCATCAAGAATGGTGGTCTGTTCATCCCCACCAACAAGACCTATCGCCTCGGCGACGAGGTGTTCATGCTGCTCAACCTGATGGACGAGCCGGAGAGGATTCCGGTCGCCGGCAAGGTCGTGTGGATCACCCCGAAAGGCGCCCAGGGCAACCGCGCGGCCGGCGTCGGCGTGCAGTTCCACGAGGGAGACAACACCGCCCGCAACAAGATCGAGACCTACCTGGCCGGCGCGCTCAAGTCCGACCGCCTGACGCACACGATGTAGGCCGGCCGGCCGGGCGGGCGCTGCAGCCCGGCGAAGGGTTGCATTACAATTCGCCGTTCCCTGTCACCCGGACGGCTATTCCCATGTTGGTAGATTCCCACTGTCACCTCGACCGGCTGGAGCTCGGCGCCCACGACGGCTCGCTCGATCGGGCGCTGGCGGCGGCGCGCGAACGCGGCGTCGGTCACTTCCTGTGCATCGGCGTCAGTGCCGACAACGCCGACGCGGTCTGCGAGCTGGCGGCCCGGCATGAGGACGTCGACTGCTCGGTCGGCATCCACCCACTGGACCTCGAAGCCGACGCGGCGCCGAGCCTCGACTGGCTGCTCGAACAGCTGGCCCGCCCGCACGTGGTCGCGATCGGTGAAACCGGGCTGGACTACCACTACGAACCGCAGGCCGCCGAGCGTCAGCAAACCTCCTTCCGCCTGCACCTCGAGGCCGCGCGGCGCACCGCCAAGCCGGTGATCGTGCATACCCGCGAAGCGCGCCAGGACACGCTGGCATTGCTGCGCGAGGCCGACCTGCCGCAGGCGGGCGTGCTGCACTGCTTCACCGAGGACTGGGCGATGGCCCGCGCGGCGCTGGACCTGGGCTTCTACATTTCCCTGTCCGGCATCGTCACCTTCCGCAACGCCGAGGCGCTGCGCGAGGTGGCGAAGAAAATTCCCGCCGACCGCCTGCTGGTGGAGACCGACTCGCCCTATCTGGCGCCGGTGCCGCATCGCGGCAAGCCCAACCTGCCGGAATACGTGCGCGAGGTCGCCGAGTTTCTCGCCGAACTGCGCGGCGAGCCCTTCGAAGCCCTCGCCGAACGGACCACGGACAACTTCTACCGGCTGTTCCCGCTCGCGCGCCGACGCTGACAAAAAGAACCCGGCGTCCCTGCGGAGCCGGGCCAAGACCATTAGGAGTACGAAACCTCGATCCTCGAGGCCTCACCTGGCCAGGCTTGGGGGATACCCGGCCAGCAGGACAAGTATCGGTCGGTTTGCCCGTTCCTGCCGGGCGCGGTTGATCATTTATTAAACGGATTTGGAATAGGTGGGGCGGGCTTGATCGCTTAGCGACGGGCCATGCCCCTGACCAGGTCCAGGGTCTCGTCCAGCACCCGCTGCGGCGTGTAGAAGTGCGGCGACAGGCGGATGCCGCCGCCGCGCAGGGCGCAGACGACCTGCGCCTGCTTCAGTGCCTCGAAATGGCCGGACTGCTCCCCGTCACCGATGCGGAAGGTGAGGATGCCGGCCCTTCGTTCGGGACGGGCGTCGCCGAGCAGCTCGATGCCGGGCAGGCGCGCCAGCCCTTCGCGCAGCACGTCGATACGCTCGCCGAGGGCACGGGCCACCTTCGGCATGCCGACCTCCTCGAGCAACGAGAGGCTCGCTTCCAGCGCCACCGCGCCTAGCATGTTCGGGCTGCCGCACTCGAAACGCCGGGCGCTGCGCGCTGGCTCCCACTCGCGGCGGTCGTAGTCACCGGCATGTTCGAGCATGTGCCAGCCGTACTCGTGCAGGGTCAGGCGTTCGCGCAGATCCCGCCGGCAGTAGAAGACACCGAGCCCCTCGGGGCCGAGCAGCCACTTGTGGCCGTCGGCCATGGCGAAGGCGCAGCGGCTGTCCTGCACGTCGAAGGGCAGGGCGCCGAGCTGCTGGATGGCATCGATGCACAGCAGTACGCCGCGCTGCTCGCAGCCCTGCCCGAGTCTTTCCAGGTCCAGGCGCAGGCCGCTGGCGTACTGCACCGCGCTGATCGCCATCAGCCGCGTCCGCCCATTGCAGGCCTGCAGCAGGTCGGCCTCGGGATCGTCGCCCTTGAGGCCGACCTGGCGCACCTGCACGTCGAACCGCTGCAGGGCCTCCCAGACCACCCGGTTGGAAGGAAACTCCTCGTCGCTGATGACGACCTCGTCGCCCTCGCGCCAGTCCAGCCCGAAGGCGACGAAGGAAAGCGCCTCGGAGGTATTCTTCACCAGCGCGACGTCGGCGATCGAAGGGGCGTTCAGCAGGCGCTTCAGTCGTTCACGCAGCCTCCGCTCGGTCTCCAGCCACTGGGGGTAATCGCGTGCCCCGACGGCAAGGTTCTGTTGCGCGAAGGCGGCGACCGCCTCGGCGGCGCGTCGCGGCCAGGGCGCGACGGCGGCGTGGTTCAGGTAGCGCAGACCGGGGGCCTGGGGAAACTCGTCATGCAGTTCGACCATCGGCTTTGTTCCGTGCATTTTTCGACCAGGTAGGCATAATATCGCGCTTCAATTAAGGCACTTCGCAATCAGTCATGCAGAACGAACCCCGAAAGGTCCGCGAGTTTCGCCGTCGCGAGCAGGAGATTCTCGACACGGCCTTGCAGCTGTTTCTCGATCAGGGTGAAGACAGCGTCACCGTCGAGATGATCGCGGACGCCGTCGGCATCGGCAAAGGCACGATCTACAAGCACTTCAAGTCGAAGGCCGAAATCTATCTGCGGCTGATGCTCGATTACGAGCGCGACCTCAACGAGCTGCTGCATTCGCCTGACGTGGACCGCGACCGCGAAGCGCTTTCCCGGGCCTACTTCGAGTTCCGCATGCGCGATCCGCAGCGCTATCGACTGTTCGACCGCCTCGAGGAGAAAGTGGTCAAGGGCCGGCAGGTTCCGGAGATGGTCGAGGAACTGCACAAGATCCGCGCCTCCAACTTCGAGCACCTCACCCAACTGATCAAGGGCCGGATCGCCGAGGGCAAGCTCGAGGACGTCCCACCGTATTTCCATTACTGTGCGGCCTGGGCGCTGGTGCATGGCGCGGTCGCGCTGTACCACTCGCCGTTCTGGAGCAGCGTGCTGGAAGATCAGGAAGGCTTCTTCCAGTTCCTCATGGACATCGGCGTGCGCATGGGCAACAAGCGCAAGCGCGACAGCTGACCCCGGTTCGCTGGCGCGAAAGCTGCATCGGGCGTCCCCGTCGCCGGCTTTCCGACGCCGGACCAGAAGAGGACAGAACATGCGTGCGCTGGGATTGCTGCTGATGTTGTCGTTGGCCGGCTGCATGAGCGTCAGCGACATGGCCGGCAGCGCGCGTCATCACCTGAGCGACGCCGGCCTGCTCGACCACAGCAAGACGAGCCGGACGAGCGCGTGGCGGCTGCAGCCGGACTCCTTCATTCTCATCGCCCAGGGCCATTTCGTGCCGCCGGGACATGCCTATCCACGTCCCAACGTCATCGCCGAAGAGACCTACGAGCGGTTCGTCGAATACTTCCCGCTGGTTCGTCGTGCTCCCGAGCCGCTGGGGCTGGAGGAAGCGTTGAACCAGGGGCGCGAACTCGGTGCCCATTATGTGTTGTACACGCGTTTCGCGGCGGCGGACGACCGGATCGGCAACGTCCGGGAATGGGACGACGAGCGCAGGCTGAGCCGGCTCGGCATCGACAGCGGCGTGGTGCAGCTGATGCTCATCGAGATCGCCACCGGCTACCTGGTCGACACCGCTACCATCCGCAGCCGCGGCGGACTTCTGTCGTTGTATGACGCCAAGCCGGAGGCCCTGCTGGGCCCGCCGCTGCGCGAATACGCACAGCGCCTGCTTGGCGTCTCCCGCTAGAGGAGAACCGAATGAGCGACACGGGCAGAGCAGGGGACCTGCTGGGGCAGATCCCCAGGAGCGAAAAGAAGGGACTGCCGCCGGTTCACCTGTGGAATCCCCCGTTCTGTGGCGACCTGGACATGCGCATCGCCCGGGACGGCACTTGGTACTACCTGGGCACGCCGATCGGGCGACCGGCCATGGTGCGACTGTTCTCCACGGTGATTCGCCGCGACGGCGACGACTACTTCCTGGTGACGCCGGTCGAGAAGGTCGGCATCAGGGTCGACGATGCGCCCTTCGTCGCCGTGCGCCTGGAGGTCGAGGGCGAAGGCGAGGCCCAGGTGCTGCGCTTCGTCACCAACGTCGAGGATGAGACCGAGGCCGGGCCCGAGCATCCGCTGCGGGTCGAGCTGGACCCGCAGACCCAGGAGCCCGCGCCCTACGTGCACGTACGAGCCAACCTGGAGGCGCTGATCGCGCGCAGCGTCTTCTATCAGTTGGTCGACCTGGCGGTGCCGCGCGAAGTCGACGGCGTCTCCTGGCTCGGCGTCTGGAGCCATGGCGTGTTCTTCCCGATCGGCCCGCAGGCCTGAGCGCGGCGCCGTCGCCGGGTGGCGGCGGCGCCGGTCCGTCAGTGCAGCAGCTCGGGCGGCACCTGACCGCCGTTTTCCGACAGCTGCTTGAGCACCTCGCGGTGCAGCCACATGTTCATCTGCGCCGAATCACCCATCTTGTCCGGCGGGCAGCCCAGTTCGGTGGCCAGCTCCTTGCGCGATTCCAGGCTGCTGTCGATGCCCAGCAGCTTGAGCAGATCGACGATGGAGGTGCGCCAGTTCAGGGTCTCCGGATGCTGGCCGGCCATGGCGTCGAGCTTGGCGGCGACGTCCACGCGTTCGGGTGCCGCCGACGGTACTGGCGTCACGCCGGCCGGTGTCTCCAGCGGCCCGGTGGTCGCGTTGGAGGTGGCGGTCGGTCGATCGGTCAGGGAGGTGGCCGAGTCGGCGCCGGGCGCTGGCGGGGCGGCCTTGGCGGTGGCTTCGTTGCCTACGGCCGGCGAACCGATGCCGAGTTTTTCTTTGATCTTGCTGAACAGGCCCATGTTTGCGGTTTCCTCTTCTGCTGGGTGGGACTATTCAGACCGTCGCAAGGGGGCCTGGATTCATGGCCGCAGGTCGGAAGCCCGGCGCCAGGCCGCGACCCTTTGCTCAGGGCTCGAAGGCGCCGATGAAGATGGTCGGATCGACACGCACGTCGTTGAGGCTGACGTTCCAGTGCAGGTGCGGCCCGGTGGCCCGCCCGGTCGAACCGACCTTGCCGATCACGCCGCCGCGCGCGACCTGATCGCCGACATTCACGCCGATTTCCGACAGGTGGCAGAACATGCTGACCAGGCCCTGTCCGTGATCGAGGAACACCGTGCGGCCGTTGAAGAAGTAGTCACCGACGAGGATGACCCGCCCGGCGGCCGGCGCCTTGATCGGCGTGCCCGCCGGGACGGCGAAGTCCAGGCCCGAGTGCGGGTTGCGCTCCTCGCCGTTGAAGAACCGGCGAAGCCCGAACGGCGAGGACAGCGGCCCCGCCACCGGCCTGTCGAACAGCAGGTTGCTCGGCTGCCCGGGGCTGAACTGCCGGTAGGCGCCGGTCTGCTCGTCGAGTTCGCGGGCGATACGCTTCAGGTCCTCCGGGTTCGGGTTCACCTGGCGCTGGTTCTTCAGCGTGATGTGCTGCTCCCGGTAGTGGCGCGCTTCGACGGCGAAGGTGAGGGTGCGCTCGCCCACCTGCAGTTGCTGCGGCCCGGGGGTGGTGGCCAGCGGAATGCCGACGATGGCGATCCAGCGTGCGCCATCCTCGCGGATCACCAGCACCGGCTTGTCCTGGTAGCGCACGCGCGGCGCGTCGGCCCCGTCGCCGAGCGGCACCACGGCGACGCCCCCGGGGACCGGTTTGTTCAGCAGGCGGGTGAGGAAGCCTTCGGCCTGGGCCGGAAGCGCGAGGCAGAGGGCGAGCAGAAGAACCAGGGTGCGCACTGACGAGGGCTCCGTAGGGCATGGGCTTGCCATGGTCGCCGAAAGCGCCGGCCGGAGAAAGGCGTGCTGTGCAGCAGGGCTTTTCTGTTGGGGCCGCGAATGGGCGGGTTCGTTCGTGGTCGAGACTCACCAGCACATCGCCCCGAGGGCGGGCCTCCCACAAAGCAGGGCAGCCGCAGGCCCTTGCCAGGCATCCGGCCCACCCTGTGGGAGGCGCGCCCCCGCGGCGACAGCGACAGCCAAGCCCCCAGGCACGGCTCTTCGCGGGAGCGGCCTCGGCCGCCCAAAGATGATGGCGTCCCGTTCGCGGTCGAGACAGCTCACACCGATCAGAGCAGCGGAAGGGTGACCGGCTCGAGATGATTGTCTTCCACGCGGACCTGCAGCTCGCCCTCGGCCAGCCGCGCCGACAGGCGCTGGCCGGGGTGGGTCTGGCTGGCGGCGCGGATGGCGCGGCCCTGTTCGTCGAGCAGGATGCTGTAGCCGCGCCCGAGGGTCGCCAGCGGGCTGACCACGTGCAGCGTCTGCACCAGCGCCTGCAGTTGCTGGCGCTGGTGCCGGAGCGCGGCCTGCATGGCGCGCGGCAGGCGGTCGCCGAGGTGGTCCAGGCGTTGCCGCAATTGCGCCAGGGCGCGGCCGGGGTGCTGCGCGCCGAGCCGGGTGTCCAGGCGTGCCAGGCGTTCATGGCCGGTGCACAGCCGACGGTCGATGGCGCGGATCAGCCGTTGCTCGAGGTCGTCGACGCGCTGCGCCTGCTGCTGCAGGCGTTCGCCGGGGTGGCGCAGGCGCCGGGTCAGCCCTTCGAGGCGCAGGGCGTCGCGGCGCAGGCGCTCGCGGGTGCAATGCAGCAGGCGCCGGCGCAGGGTTTCCAGGCGCTGCTCCAGGTCGCCGGCATGCGGTGCCAGTAGTTCGGCGGCCGCCGAGGGGGTCGGGGCCCGCACGTCGGCGACGAAGTCGGCGATGGATACGTCGGTTTCGTGCCCGACGGCGCTGACGATGGGGGTGCGGCAGGCGTCCACCGCGCGCGCCACGGCTTCCTCGTTGAAGCACCAGAGGTCCTCCAGCGAGCCGCCGCCGCGGGCCAGGATCAGCGCATCGAAGCCCTGCGCGTCGGCCAGGGCCAGGGCGCGCACGATCTGCGCGGTCGCCTCCCGGCCCTGCACGGCGGTGGGAACCAGGGTGAGTTCGACATGCGGCGCGCGGCGGCGGAAGACGCTGATGATGTCGCGGATCACCGCGCCGGTCGGCGAGCTGACGATGCCGATGCGCTGGGGATGCGCCGGCAGCGGCCGTTTGCGCTCGCTGGCGAACAGCCCTTCGCCGGCGAGCTTCTCCTTCAGCGCCTCGAAGGCCAGGCGCAGCGCGCCGTCGCCGGCCGGCTCGACATTGTCGAGAATCAACTGGTAGTCGCCGCGACCCTCGAACAGCGAGACCTTGCCGCGCACGCGCACGGCCAGCCCGTCGCGCAGGGCCTGGCGCACGCGCAGGGCGTTCTGCCGGAACAGCGCGCAGCGCACCTGGGCGTTGCGGTCCTTCAGGGTGAAATAGACGTGGCCCGAGGCGGGGCGCGCCAGGTTGGAGATTTCGCCTTCGACCCAGACCTGGGCGAACACGTCCTCGAGCAGCAGGCGCGCGCGGCCGTTGAGCTGCGAGACGGTGAGGACCTCGCGATCGAGGTTCAGGCGCTGGAAGGGATCGGTGAGCATGGCCGGCATGATAGCCGCGGGCATCGGCGGCTGGAACCGGCAGGGCGGCGCGGCTGTCGGCAGGAGAGGCGACGAAGGCGCGCGCCGGGCCGAACAGCAGCGTCTCCGACGGCGTTTCCCGGCCGCGCGCAGATTGAGACGTCAGGCCCGCGTGGGTATAATGCCGCGCTTCCTTTTTCCCGCCTGGGAGCCCCGCCATGCTGCGCATCAGCCAAGAAGCCCTGACCTTCGACGACGTTCTCCTGATTCCAGGATATTCCGAAGTCCTGCCCAAGGATGTCAGCCTCAAGACCCGCCTGACCCGCGGCATCGAGCTGAACATTCCGCTGGTGTCGGCCGCCATGGATACCGTGACCGAAGCCCGCCTGGCCATCGCCATGGCGCAGGAAGGCGGCATCGGCATCATCCACAAGAACATGAGCGTCGAGCAGCAGGCGGCCGAGGTGCGCAAGGTCAAGCGCCACGAGACGGCGATCGTCCACGACCCGGTGACCGTCAGCCCCGACACCAAGATCAGCGAACTGCTGCGCAAGGCCGACGAGCTGGGCTTCTCCGGCTTCCCGGTGGTGGCCAACCGCGAGGTGGTGGGCATCGTCACCGGCCGCGACCTGCGTTTCACGCCGAACGCCGGCGACTCGGTGGCGGCGATCATGACGCCGAAGGAAGAGCTGGTCACCGTGCTGGAAGGCACCGGCCTCGAGGAGATCAAGGCCAAGCTGTACGAACACCGCATCGAGAAGATGATCGTGGTGGACAAGAATTTCCAGCTGCGCGGCCTGGTGACCTTCCGTGACATCGAGAAGGCCAAGACCTATCCGCTGGCGTCCAAGGACAGCCAGGGCCGCCTGCGCGTCGGCGCAGCGGTGGGCACCGGTGCCGATACCGCCGAGCGGGTCGAGGCGCTGGCCGCCGCCGGAGTCGATGTCATCGTCGTGGACACTGCGCACGGCCATTCGCGCGGCGTGATCGAGCGCGTGCGCTGGGTCAAGGAGCAATTCCCGGACGTGCAGGTGATCGGCGGCAACATCGCCACCGCCGAAGCGGCGCTGGATCTGGTCAAGGCGGGCGCCGACGCGGTCAAGGTCGGCATCGGCCCGGGCTCGATCTGCACCACCCGCATCGTCGCCGGTGTCGGCGTGCCGCAGATTTCCGCCATCGCCAACGTCTCCGCCGCGCTGGAAGGCACCGGTGTGCCGATGATCGCCGACGGTGGCATCCGCTTCTCCGGCGACCTGTCCAAGGCGATCGTCGCCGGCGCCAACGCGGTGATGATGGGCTCGATGTTCGCCGGTACCGAAGAGGCCCCGGGCGAGGTCGAGCTGTTCCAGGGCCGCTCCTACAAGGCCTATCGCGGCATGGGCTCGCTCGGCGCCATGGCGCAGGCGCAGGGCTCGTCGGATCGCTACTTCCAGGATTCCGCCGCCGGCGCCGAGAAGCTGGTGCCCGAAGGTATCGAAGGCCGCGTGCCGTACAAGGGCGCACTGGCTGCCATCATCCACCAGCTGATGGGCGGCCTGCGGGCCTCCATGGGCTACACCGGCAGCGCCACCATCGACGAGATGCGCACCAGGCCGCAGTTCGTCCGCATCACCGGCGCCGGCATGGCCGAGTCGCACGTGCATGACGTGCAGATCACGAAAGAAGCACCCAATTACCGCGTAGGTTAATCGGCTTTTCGCTGGAGGCTGGAGGCTGGAGGCTGGACGATCACGCTTTTTCGTTCAGCCTCCAGCCTCCAGCCTCCAGCCATTTATTCAGGTGAAGAACAAATGGCCCATCCCGACATTCACGCCCACCGCATCCTGATCCTGGATTTCGGTTCGCAGTACACCCAGCTGATTGCCCGTCGCGTGCGCGAGCTGGGTGTGTACTGCGAGCTGCACCCGTTCGACATGGACGAGGACGCGATCCGCGCCTTCGCGCCGCGCGGGATCATCCTCGCCGGCGGTCCCGAGTCGGTGCACCAGGAAGGCAGCCCGCGCGCGCCGCAGGTGGTGTTCGACCTGGGCGTACCGCTGTTCGGCATCTGCTACGGCATGCAGACCATGGCCGAGCAGCTCGGCGGCAAGGTCTCGGGCTCGGACATCCGCGAATTCGGCTATGCGCGGGTCGACCTGGTGGGCAAGTCGAAGCTGTTCGACGGCATCGAAGACCACATGGACGACGACGGCGTGTTCGGCCTGGACGTCTGGATGAGCCACGGCGACAAGGTCAGCAACCTGCCGGAAGGCTTTCACATCATCGCCAGCACGCCGAGCTGCGCGATCGCCGCCATGGGTGACGAGTCGCGCGCCTACTATGGCGTGCAGTTCCACCCGGAAGTGACCCACACCAAGCAGGGCGGGCGCATCCTGTCGCGGTTCCTGCTGGATATCTGCGGCTGCGAGGCGCTGTGGACGCCGTCGAACATCGTCGAGGACCTGGTCGCCCAGGTCCGCGCCCAGGTGGGCAACGCCAACGTGCTGCTCGGCCTGTCCGGCGGGGTCGATTCCTCGGTGGTCGCCGCGCTGCTGCACAAGGCCATCGGCGACCAGCTGACCTGCGTGTTCGTCGACAACGGTCTGCTGCGCCTGCACGAGGGCGACCAGGTGATGGCCATGTTCGCCGAGAACATGGGCGTGAAGGTCATCCGTGCCGACGCCGAGGCGCAGTTCCTCGGCAACCTCGAAGGCGAGGCCGACCCGGAGAAGAAGCGCAAGATCATCGGCCGCACCTTCATCGACGTGTTCGACGCCGAGGCCAGCAAGCTGCACAACATCCAGTTCCTCGCCCAGGGCACCATCTACCCGGACGTGATCGAGTCCGCCGGCGCCAAGAGCGGCAAGGCCCACGTGATCAAGTCGCACCACAACGTCGGCGGCCTGCCCGAGGAGATGAACCTCAAGCTGGTCGAGCCGCTGCGCGAGCTGTTCAAGGACGAGGTGCGCAAGATCGGCCTGGAGCTCGGCCTGCCGTACGACATGGTCTACCGCCATCCCTTCCCGGGCCCGGGCCTTGGCGTGCGCATCCTCGGCGAAGTGAAGAAGGAATACGCCGACCTGCTGCGCCGCGCCGACGACATCTTCATCAGCGAGCTGCGCAAGGCCGACTGGTACCACAAGGTCAGCCAGGCGTTCGTGGTCTTCCAGCCGGTGAAATCGGTGGGCGTGGTCGGCGATGGCCGGCGTTATGCCTGGGTGGTGGCGCTGCGCGCGGTGGAAACCATCGACTTCATGACCGCGCGCTGGGCGCACCTGCCCTACGAGCTGCTGGAGACCGTCTCCAACCGCATCATCAACGAGATCGAAGGCATCTCCCGGGTGACCTACGACGTGTCGAGCAAGCCGCCGGCGACGATCGAGTGGGAGTGAAGCCGGAACGCTCCGAAGGACGATCGCCAGCCGGCGGAACAGGCTGGCGGTAGAGGAATGGGCAGGCCGGGATCGGACCTGCCCATTCGTCCTTCAGCCTCCGGAATATGCCGCCAGGACCGTTGGCGGCGTCTGTCCCTCAACTTCCCTGAAGGCGCACGAGGTAGGCGCAGAACATGTCGGCCATCGCGTCGGCGTAGACCTCGATCTCCGCCGGGCTACGCGGCGTCTCGGAAAAGCGCTTGCCCACGGTGCTCAGCGTCGTGGTGATCAGGTCGCAGGCCAGCGACCGCGTGGCCGTGTCCGCCCTGGGCAGCAGTTCCTCCATGAACAGCGCGACCGCCCGATCCGCCGGCGCTCGTATCTGCTGCGCTTCCGGCGCATCGCGATAGAGCGGGGCGGCGTCATTGAGCGCCACACGCATTTCGGCCTCGTCGCATTCCGAACGGATGAAGGCACGGACCATCGTGCGCAGGCGCTCGAGCGGCGGCGTGTCGATGTCCTCGAGGATGCGCTGCAGCATCCCGGTGGTTTCCTTCCACTCGTCCGTTTGCAGCCGAAAGAGAATCGCTGCCTTGTTCGGGAAGTACTGGTACACCGATCCAACGCTGACGCCTGCCTTCTCGGCAACCCGTGCGGTGGTGAAACGGGTGGCGCCTTCCTGAGCCAGTACCTGGACCGCGGCCTGGAGTATCGCCGCCACGAGTTCGGTCGAGCGGGCCTGTCGGGGTTGTTTCCGAGAGGAAATCTGCGGGTGGCGGTGATCGGTCATGGGGCGCGCAAATACGTAAGTGGCAGTGAATGGACGCCATCGTACCTTCATTGCGATGGATCAGTCGCATTTTCGTCGCAGTCGCCGCCGTTCCAGGGCGCGCAAGGACGTCGGCGCCGTGGCAGTGCAGGTCCGCGTTCCTGAGGAAAATCTGAACAACCGCTCCCGGGTAAGGTGAGGGCGAGCGGTGTATACCAGGGGGGCCGCGGGTGATGAGGGCTTGCAGGGTGAAGCGAAAACGCGAACCCCCATGCGAATAACGAAATGCGAATGATTGGTCGTATTCTGTCCCTCGACGCGCTGGGTAAATCGCGCTTCGCCTCTCGCTTCCAACCGGACGGCTCTCATGACCACGACACTGACCACCCCTGCGCTGGCGGCCTTGCTGGATCGCCTGTTCACGCAGGCCGACACGGCGACCAGCCCGGCGCTGGCCGGGATCTCCCCCGAAGAGCGGGAGCGCCTGATGCACAGCAAGACCGAATACCTGGACTTCTACGGGCGCCTGAAGGACCTCTGGCTGCCGGTCTCGCGCGAGACCGGCGCGCTGCTCTACATGCTGGCGCGCAGCACGAACGCGCGGAACGTCGTCGAATTCGGCACCTCGTTCGGCATTTCCACCCTGCACCTGGCCGCGGCGCTGCGCGACAACGGCGGTGGCCGCCTGATCGGCAGCGAGTTCGAGCCGTCCAAGGTGGCGCGGGCACGGGCGCATCTGGCCGAAGGCGGCCTCGCCGACCTGGTGGAGATTCGTGAGGGCGATGCGCTGCAGACGCTGGCCAGCGATCTTCCGGACGCCATCGACCTGCTGCTGCTCGACGGCGCCAAGGCGCTCTACACCGACGTGCTCGCGCTGGTGGAAAGCCGGCTGCGACCGGGCGCGCTGATCGTGGCCGACAACGCCGACTGCAGCCCTGACTACCTGGCGCACGTGCGCGCCTCCGGCGGCTACCTGTCCGTACCGTTCGGCGAGGACGTGGAGCTGTCGATGCGCCTCGGCTGAGCCGAACCGACTTTCAATTCGGAGAATTCACATGCACATCTTTGTCACGGGCGCCACGGGGTGGGTCGGATCCGCTGTGGTCGGAGAGCTGGTCGGTGCCGGCCACCAGGTCACCGGACTGGCCCGTTCCGACGTCAAGGCCGCCGCGCTCGCCGCGGCCGGCGCGCAGATCGTACGGGGCACGCTCGACGATCTCGAGACGCTGCGCGCGGTCGCCTCGAGGGTGGACGCGGTGATGCACACCGCTTTCAACCACGACTTTTCCCGGTTTCTGGAGAATTGCGAACAGGATCGCCGGGTGATCGAGGCGCTGGGCAGCGCCCTGGAAGGATCGAACCGCCCGTTGCTCGTGACCTCTGGCCTGTCGGGGCTGGCGCGGGGAGCAACCGAGTCGGACCGGCCCGATCCGAGCGCGCCGCGGAAATCCGAAGCGACCGCACGGGCCTTGGCCGAACATGGCGTGCGCGCGGCGACGGTTCGCCTCGCGCCCTCGGTCCACGGCCTCGGCGATCATGGCTTCGTCCCGATCCTGGTCCGGCTGGCGCGAGAGAAGGGCGTATCGGCCTACCTCGGCGAGGGCCGGAACTGCTGGTCGGGCGTGTACCGGCAGGATGCCGCGCGCGTCTACCGGCTGGCCCTCGAGCAGGGCGTGAGCGAGTCGGTGTACCACGCGGTCGCGGACGAGGCCGTGCCTTTCAAGGCGATCGCCGAAGTGGTCGGCCGCCGCCTCGGCCTGCCGATCGAGCCGCGGGCGCGCGAGCATTTCGGCTGGTTCGCCGGCATGGCTGGCGCGGACATGGCGGTATCCAGTGCGCGCACGCGCGAACTGCTCGACTGGAAGCCGGAAGGCCCGGGCCTGCTCGCCGATCTTGACCAGGCGGGCTACTACGCAGGCGGACCACGCACATGACGCAAGCCCCTCTTCAAGCCTCGCCGGCTTCGGACGCCTCTGCCGCCCCGGCAACCAATGTATTCCTGAGACTGTTTCCCATCACCCTGGCAGTGTTCATCGGCTTCCTCACCATCGGCATGCAGTTGCCGGTGCTGCCGTTGCACCTGCACGAAACGCTGGGCATGGGGACGCTGGTGGTGGGGGCGGTCATCGGCGCGCAGTTCGTCGCGGCGCTGCTGTCCCGCCCCTGGGCGGGCAATTTCGCCGACATGCGCGGGGCCAAGCGCGCCGTGATCGCCGGTTTTCTCATGGCAGCCGGCTCCGGCGTGGCTTACCTGGTATCGCTGGCTTTCGTCGCGGTGCCGGCCGTGTCGGTCTGGATACTGCTGGTCGGGCGCATCCTGCTGGCGCTGGGCGAAAGCCTGATCGCCACCGGGGCGCTGGGCTGGGGCATCGGGCTGGTCGGGCCGCAGAACGCGGGCAAGGTGATGGCCTGGGTCGGCATCGCCATGTTCGGCGCCTATGCGCTGGGCGCGCCCGTCGGCGTGCTGGTGAGCACTCATTGGCACTTCGCGGGCATCGCCATGGCCGCGCTGGTCGTGCCGTTGCTGGCGTTGGCGGTGGTCTGGCGCGCGCGTGCCGTCCCACCGTCGGCAACCAGGCGGACGCCGTTCTACAAAGTGCTGAGCGCCGTGTGGGGGCCTGGCCTGGGGTTGGCGCTATCCAGCGTGGGCTTCGGCCTGATCACCGCCTTCATCGCCCTGTTGTTCGCCGCCAGGGACTGGGACAACGCGTCGCTGGCATTTACCGCCTTCGGGTTGGCGTTCATCGGTGCGCGCATCCTCTTCGGACATCTGCCGGACAAGGTGGGAGGCGCACAGGTCGCGCTGGTCTGCGTGATCGTCGAAGCCATCGGCCAGCTGCTGATCTGGAAGGCCGACAGCGCAACCATCGCCTACCTGGGGGCGGCCCTGACCGGGTTCGGCTATTCGCTGGCCTTCCCCGGCTTCGGGGTCGAAGCCGTACGGCGGGCGCCGCCGCAAAGCCGCAGCCTCGCCATGGGCGCCTACGTGGCATTCCTGGACATCTCGCTGGGCATCAGCAGCCCGCTGGCCGGTGCATTGGCCGGCGCACAGGGGATCGCTTCGGTTTACCTGGCGGGGGCAGTCGCCGCCGGGCTGTCGCTGGTCGTCGCCCTGAGGCTGCTGGCCACCGGGCCGTCGAGGGGCGGGCGGGGGGCCTGACCCCGCGCCTGCGCGACCGCTTCCTCATTCACCAGGAGCCGCTACGAATCGCGAGGGCGCCGGCCCGACAGCTACCGGCCGGGCGTCGGTGCGAAGGTGGCGAGGAGAGGGTCGATCGCAGCAGTCGGGGCCACGGCGAGGTTCGGCAGTTCAAGCCAGGCCGCCATCCGGAGAAGCTCATCGACCAGTCGCTCGACCGTACAGTGCGGCGCCTCGGGCTCGACATGCGCCCGCTGGACGATCAGCACGCCGGCCTTGCGATCCGCCTTGAGGTCCACGCGCGCGACGAGCATTCCATCGAGCAGGAACGGCAGCACGTAATAGCCGTGTTCGCGCTTGTGGGCGGGCGTGTAGATCTCGAGCCGATAGCGGAAGCCGAACAGCCTCTCGGTGCGCGGCCGGTGCCAGACGAGCGGATCGAATGGCGAAAGCAGCGCCGCGCCCTCGATCCTGCGGCCGGCCCGCGCATCCCTGTGCAGATAGGCTTGCTGCCTCCACCCGCGCACCTGCACGGGGACGAGGGTGCCCTCGTCGACCAGTTGCCGGATCGGCAACCGCACGTCCGCGGCGGGGATGCGGTAGTAGTCGCGCAGGTCGTCCGCCGTCGCGACGCCGAGCGCCTCAGCCGAGCGGGCGAGAAGCGCCCGTCGGGCGTCCACGCCGCCTGGCGTGCCGAGATCGAGGACCGCACGTGGCAGGACCCGCTCGGGCAGGTCGTAGACGCGCTCGAAGCTGCCCCGGCGGTGCGTCGCGGCGATGAGGCCCGCCCAGAACAACCATTCGAGCGCGTGCTTGGCATCGCTCCACACCCACATGCCTTTGGCGGCTCTGCTGCCCGCCACGTCGGAGGCGGCCAGCGGCCCTTCGGCGCGAATGCGATCGAGCATGGCATCCGCTTCCGCCCGCTTTTCGCCGGCGAAGGGCTCGAGCGGCTTCCAGATGCCCTCGCCGCGAAGCGCGCGGGCCATGCGCCATCGCAGCAGCGGCTGGCAGTCGATCGGCAGCAGCGAGGCCTCATGCCCCCAGTATTCGAAGAAGCGTTTCGGCCTGGCGGCCATCACAACGTCCAGCAGGGTACGGTCGTAGGCACCCAGTCGGGAGAAGAGCGGCAGGTAATGGGCGCGCACCAGCACGTTCACGCTGTCGATCTGCAGCAGGCCGAGCCGGTCGATCGCCCGTCGCAGCTGCGCCGCAGCGATCCGGTCGTGACGGCGCAGGGCATTGAAACCCTGTGCCGTAAGCGCGATGCGACGCGCTTCGGAGAGAGAGATTTCCGGTTTCAGGAGCGCTCCCCCGGCAGTGCGGCGAGCAAGGCCCGTAGGCTCGTCTGAGGCCGCTCCGGCTCTTCCTGCACGGCGAAATGGCCGACGAAGCGAGCGCGCTCGCCTCCGACATCCGTGCTGAGACCCGGGCCCGCCGACCAACCGCCTGTGTCCGGAGCCCGGCTCCGGTCATGGGCTTCTGGCTTCGTCCCGATGCTGGCGAGCCGCTGCTCGGGGATATCGATGGCGTAGGGCCAAACCATGGGTTTTCCTCGCTGGCGCCGCCTCCGCGGGAAGCCCGGCGTGGCAGTCTTCCCGCCGGGCCGATGTGAATCCGCGCTGCCGGCCTTCGCGCAAAGATAGGCCTCGGCGGTCCATGGCGGCAATCGCCGATCCTGCACGGCCGGTTTCGTGCCATCCGGTTCAGTGGATGATCTTCGACAGGAACTGCTGCGCCCGTTCGCTGCGTGCATGGGCGAAGAAGTGCTCGGGCACGGCGCTTTCGACGATCGCGCCGCCATCCATGAAGACCACGCGGTCGGCGACCTGGCGGGCGAAGCCCATCTCGTGGGTGACCACCAGCATGGTCATGCCCGATTCGGCCAGGGTGACCATGGAATCCAGCACCTCGCCCACCATTTCCGGGTCGAGCGCGGAGGTCGGCTCGTCGAACAGCATGACCTTTGGCTCCAGACACAGCGCGCGGGCGATGGCCACGCGCTGCTGCTGGCCGCCCGACAGCTGCGCCGGGTAGCGATCGGCCTTGTCGGCGATGCGCAGTTTCGCCAGTTGCCGCATGGCCCTTTCGCGGGCCGTACGGCGATCCAGCCCCAGTACATGGACGGGCGCCAGCGCGCAGTTGTCGGCGACGCTCATGTGGGGGAACAGATGGAAATGCTGGAACACCATGCCCACGTGCTCGCGCACCCGGGAGATGCTTGCCGGCCTTTCATCGAGGCGGATGCCGGCCACTTCGAGGCGGCCGTTCAGGAAGGGCTCCAGCGCGTTGATGCAGCGGATCAGCGTCGATTTTCCGGAGCCGCTCGGCCCGCAGATCACCAGGCGTTCGCCGGCGGCGACCTGCAGGCTTACGTCCTTCAGGGCGTGGAAGGGGCCGTACCATTTGTTCAGGCCGTCGATCCGGACGATGGGCGTGTCGGGCATGCGGGACTCACTTCAATACGTGGGTGAGGAACTGGCGCGTGCGCTCTTCGCAGGGCGCGGAGAACAACTGGGCAGGCGGCGCGCATTCGACGATCCGGCCGCCGTCGAAGAAGATCACCCGGTCGGCCACTTCGCGGGCGAAGCCCATCTCGTGGGTGACCACCACCATGGTGGTGCCTTCGGCGGCCAGTTCCTTCATCACCTGCAGGACTTCGTTGACGGTTTCGGGGTCCAGCGCCGAGGTGGGTTCGTCGAACAGCATCAGCCGCGGCTGCATGGCCAGCGCACGGACGATCGCCACGCGCTGCTGCTGCCCGCCGGACAGCTCGGCGGGATAGGCGTGCGCCTTGTGCGCCAGGCCCACCCGCTCGAGCAGTTTCATCGCCTGTGCTTCGGCCTCGGCGCGGGCCAGGCCGCGCAGCTTCATCGGCGCCAGGGTCATGTTGCGCAGGATGCTGAGGTGCGGGAACAGGGTGTAGTCCTGGAACACCATGCCGACCTCGTCGCGCAGCCTGGCCAGGGAGTCCCGGCCGCCGTTCGAGCCGCTCAGTACGATGTCGCCCGCGGTGGCCGGCTCCAGGTTGTTCAGGCAGCGGATCAGCGTGGACTTGCCCGAGCCGCTCGGGCCGATCACCACCACCACTTCCCCCTCGTGGATGTCGAGGTCCACGCCCTTGATGACGTCGGCGTCGCCGAAATGCTTGCGCAGGCCTCGTACGCTCATCAGCGTGTTCATGCGCGTGCGAGCTCTTCTATGGCCGTCTGCAGGGCCTGCCGTGCGCGGGCCAGGCGCTCCCGGCGGGCAACCTGCTCGGCGCGTTCGTGCTCCAGGCGCATTCTCGCGGCGTCGATCTGCTCGTGCAGCGCACTGGCCGCGGGGCCGCCCGGCAGCTTGCGGGCGTTGACGTTGCTCAGCGGGTCGAGGGCTTCGCGGATCTGCCGGGCGTCCAGCCCGAGGGTACGGCCGAGCTGCTCCCTGGCAGCCGTTTCGATCATCTCGCCGTCGATACGGTTGGCCGGCAGGCCCTTGTCCATCGCATCGCGAACCACCGCGCCGACCACATGGTGGGCTTCGCGGAACGACAGGTCGGCCGCGCTGACCATCAGGTCGGCCAGCCCGGTGGCCGTGGAGAAGTCCTCGGTGGCCTTGCGCAGGCCCACCTCGAGGTTGGGGCGGGCCGTGCGCAGCACCAGGTCAAGCAGCTTCAGGCACTGCTCGCACTCCTGCGCCGACTCCCAGAAGCCGCGCATGCTCTCGCGGTTGCCGTCGCCGGTATGGGTGAAATTGGTGCCCTTGATGGTGACGGCCGAAGCCACCAGCGAGCCGAGCACCTGGCCGGTGCGCCCCTTCAGGTATTCCAGCACCACGGGATTCTTCTTCTGCGGCATGATGCTGGAGGTGCCGGCGACGCTGTCCGGGAACTCGACGAGCGCGAACTCGTGGGTCGACCAGATGAAGAAGTCCTGCGCGACACGGCTCCAGAACACGGCCAGCAGGGTCATCTGCGCCATGCTTTCCAGCGCGAAATCCCGCGAGCCGACGGCATCGAGGGTGTTTTCCAGATAACCGTCGAAACCCAGCAGCTCGGCGGTGCGCGCGCGATCGATGGCGAAGGGCGTGCCGGCGAAGGCGGCGGCGCCCATGGGGCTGCGGTTCATGCTGTCGAGCGTGGTGGCCAGGCGGATGCAATCGCGCTCCAGGGACTGGGCCACCCCGGAGAGGTAGAACCCGTAGGTGATCGGTTGGGCCGGCTGCAGGTGGGTGTAGCCGGGCATGATCGCCTCGGTGTGTTGCGCGGCGCCGTCCAGCGCGCTCTGGCGTACCTGGTACAGCGCATCGAGCAGATTCATCAGCACGTCGCGGCCACGCAGGCGGTCCAGCGTGGCCAGCAGGTCGTTGCGGCTGCGGCCGATATGCAGGCGGCCGCCGACGTCGGTGCCGACCTGGCCGATCAGGTGCGCTTCGTAGTTGAAGTAGGCGTCTTCGCGCAGGGGATCCAGGGTCACGGCCTGCGGCCCTGTCCTTTCCATGTCCAGCACGCCCCGGGCCAGAGCCGCGGCGACCGCCGTATCGATCAGGCCGCATTCGGCGAGCATGACGATGTGCGCCTTGTTGACGTCGCCGAGATAACCGAAGCCGTCGACGAAACCGGCCAGGCGCGGTGTGTAGATCAGGTCGCAGACTTCCGCTGCGGTGGGTTCCTTCAGCCGGCGGCTGACTTTGGACTGGTGCATGGAGGGGCCTTTTGCGGGTCAGGACTGAGGTTGGGGCAGCCGGGGCTGGCGGCCCAGGCGGCGTTCGAGGTAGCGGCTGAGCCAGGTCAGCGCGCTGCAGATGACGAAGTAGACGAGCAGGACGACGGCGTAGACGGTGAAGGCGGGGTTGACGCCGCCCATCATGGTGCTGCGCTCGATGATGATCTGGCCGACCTTGAGGAACTCGCCGACACCCACCAGCGCGCCCAGCGAGGTGGCCTGCACCAGCAGCGTCAGCAGGCCGGTATAGGCGGGCAGGATGGCTTTCAGCGATTGCGGTACGACGATGTAGAGGTAGATGTGCCATGGGCGCAGGCCCAGGGCCCAGGCGCTCTTCCACTGGTGCCGCGGCACCGAGAGCAGCCCGCCGCGGACGATCTCGATGCCGTTGGCACTGCCCCACAGGGTCAGGCCCAGCGTCACCGCGGCGAAGGGGCTCAGGTCGATGCCCAGCAGCGGCGCGCCGAAGAAGATGAAGAACACGTTGACGATCAGCGGAATCGAGCGGAACAGCTCGACGTAGGCGTGGATCGCCCAGCGCAGCGTGCGGCTCTTCAGCGTCGCCAGCGTGCCGAGCACCGCCGAAATCAGCGTGGTGAACAGCAGGATCACCAGCGCCAGCTTCAGGGTCATGAGCAGGCCCTTGGAGATGAAGCCCCAGTTCTCGATCACGAATTCCATGTCGGCCTCATTGCTGGAAAGGGCGCTGCAGGTGCGCTTCGAGGCGCCCCGCGAGCAGGGCCAGGACCGCCACCAGGGCCAGGTAGATCACGCAGATGGCGGTGAACATCTCGATGGCGCGAAAGTCCGTGGCGATGCGGTCGACGGCGACGAAGGTCAGCTCGGCCAGCCCGATGGTCTGCAGGTAGGCGGAGTTCTTAAGCAGCGAGATGGCCGTGTTGAGCATCGCCGGCAGGCTGACGCGAAAGGCGATCGGTATGGCGATCAGCCGGAAGAACTGGCGCGAGCTCAGGCTGAGTGCCGCGCCGGCTTCGCGCAGCCCCTTGTCGACGGTCGCCAGGCCGCCACGCAGGTTCTCGATCTGATAGGCCCCGGCCCAGAGTGACAGGCACAGGACGCCCGACCAGTACAGCGACAGCTTCAACCCCACGGCCGGCAGGCCGTAGAAGATGAAGAACAGCTGGACCAGGATGGGCGTGTTGCGGATCAGCTCGACATAGAGCGCGACCAGTTGCGTCAGTCCCGGCAGCCTGAACAGCTTGATGCCGGCGCCCAGCACGCCTATCAGCAGCGACAGCAGGATGCTCAGGGCCGAGACCTGCAGGGTCATCCACAGACCGTCGAGCAGGGCCGGCCACTGCGTGAGCAGGTAGTCGAAGTCGAAACTCATGGGAAGCCGCCGCTCAGTGGGATTCTTCGGGCTTCGGCTGCTCGAACACGCTCAGGTAGTAGGCGCGGATGTCTTCCGGCACGTACTGCTCGACCCAGGGGCGAAAGCGTTTTTCCTCGTGCATGCGGGTGACCGCCGCGGAAAGGTAGGTGCGCCATTCGTCCTCGCCCTGGCGCAGCCCGATGGCCGCATCGGAAATCTGGAAGGGTTCTTCGATCAGGCGCACCGAGGGGTCGTTGGCGGTCACCACCACCAGGGTCGCCGCATCATGGGTGTAGGCGTCCGCGCGGCCCTGGCGAAAGCTCTGCAGGGCATCGGCGGCGCTGTTCAGGCGCAGGGTCTTGACCTCGGGCATGCGCTCCTCGAACCACTTGGCCTGCACCGAGCCCTTGAGCGTCGCCAGGGTCTTGCCCTTGAGGTCGGCAATCTTCTCGATGCCGCTGTCCTGGCGCACCAGCACGTCACTGGCGCCCCAGCGATAGGGCTGGGTGAAGTCGATGACGCGTTGGCGCTCGGGGGTGACGCCCAGCGTGGCGATGAGCAGATCGACCTTGCGGCCGAGCAACTGGGGCACGCGGTTTTCCGCCGTCACGCAGGTGAAGGCCACCTTGTCGCGAGAGCCGAAAGCCCATTCGGCGATCTGCCGGGACATCTCGACCTCGACACCAGCGAAATCGCCGTTGTTGTCCTGATAGCCGTAAGGTGGCTGGTCGCAGCGCACGCCGGCACGCAACACGTCCTGCTGGCTGATGGAAGAGGGGACCGGGGGCATGTCTGCTGCCACGGAATGCATGGCGAAGCCAAGCGAGGCGGTGGCAAACAGGACGAACGGAAGCTTGCTGAACAACGACATGGGTATCTCCTGTTTGTTGTTATCGCAATGGGCGAGCGGATGCTCGTACGAACCATGGCAGTTAGGAGTATCGGAACTTATGGGGTGGCCTCGCTGTGCGTTCCGAACACGATTGCGAGTGCCTTGGCTGGAGTTTCAAAGGGAATGGCTCATACTGCAAATGCCAATGCGCTAAGAACCCATACGGAAATGATATGAGGAAGGCGTGAACTTCAAGCAGGTGGAAGCCTTTCGGGCCGTCATGCTGTCCGGCTCCATGACCGCGGCGGCCGAAGCGCTGCATACCTCGCAGCCCAACATCAGCAGGCTGATCGCACAGCTGGAGCGCCAGAACGGCTTCGCCCTGTTCGAGCGGGTCGGCAGCAGGCTGATTCCCACCGACGAGGGAACGGCGTTCTTCAACGAGGTGGACCGGGCGTTCGTCGGCCTGCGCAATCTGGAACACTCGGCCCGGCACATCCGTCAGCTCGGAACCGGGCGGTTGCGGATCGGCGCCGTGCCTTCGCTGTCGCTGACGTTGCTGCCGCGTGCGGTCCAGCGATTTCGCCAGGGCCGCGAGCAGGTCGCCATTTCCCTGCACACCAGCGACTCGACGACGGTTGCCCGCTGGGTCGCCTCGCAGTACTGCGACTTCGGGCTCGTATCCTTCATCGGTGAGGAAACACCTGGCATCCAGGTGCAGCTGATCGGTGACCTGCCTGCCGTGTGCATCTTTCCCAGGGGGCACCGGCTGACGGAACTGGAGCGGGTCGGCATCGACGACCTGGCGGGCGAGGAGTTCGTGTCGCTGGCCCATGACGACGGAACCCGCCGCCGTATCGACCGCCTCTTCCTGCAACATGGCGACCGCCGCAAGCTGAGCCTCGAGGCGCCCTATGCGGCGACGATCTGCGCCATGGTCGGCACCGGGCTGGGCGTCAGTATCGTCAGTCCCCTGGTGGCCCGGGACTATCTGCATGCCGGTGTCGACGCGCGCCCGTTCGCCGCCGACTTCCGCTTCACCAGCTACCTGCTGTATCCCGACCGTCGTCCCAGAAGCAATCTGGGATCGCATTTCGCGACGCTGCTGAAGGCGATCTTCCGCGAGGCGATGGAGGGGCCGGCGTGGGGGTGAAGATGGCAAGGAAGGGGGCTGTCGTGAGCATATACGTGACGGTTGCCGGATAACGGCGCAGATCGTAGTTCGCCTGACACCCAGGTCGCGGGTGACGTTCCTGCACGGTGCTACCCATGCGGGCGCGCCGTAACCCGCTGCAAATGCTTACCTGTTTTTATCAACAGTATTCGACTTGGAGCAGGTTGGGCATAAGGTGGCCATAGGCTATCGCCCAGGGAAGGTACGTCGAACATGGATTTCTTCGCTCACTCGACCGCCCGTGTCGATAAGGTGGATTGGCAGCTGCTTTCCGAACACCTGAGTCAGGTCGGCTCGCTCGCCCGGTTGCGGGGTGATGCGTTCGGCGCCGGCGACATGGCCTGTGTAGCCGGTCTGCTCCACGACCTCGGCAAGTACACCGCGCGTTTCCAGCGCCGCCTCGAAGGCGATCCGATGCGGGTCGACCACGCTACCTGGGGCGCTCAGGTCGCACGAAAGCATTATGGGCAGATTGGCGAACTGCTCGCCTATGGCATCGCCGGGCATCATGCCGGGCTGGCCAACGGCGTGGCGCGGGAGAAGCGCCCGGCCTTGAGCGAGCGCCTGGCCCAGTCTTCCCTCGACGCGCTGCCACCGCTGCTTCCCGTCTGGCAACGCGAGATCGAACTGCCGGACCGGCTGAGCCTGCCGGAGGGCTTCACGCCCGTCCAGGCGCGCGGTGCCTTCCAGCTTTCGCTGTTGGCGAGGATGGTGTTTTCCTGCCTGGTGGATGCCGACTTTATCGATACCGACAACTTTTACCGTCGCATCGAGGGAGAGTCGCCGAGGCCGGAGCGGGAGGGGCCCTCGCTCCAGGCGCTGCGCGAGCGGCTGGAGGTCCATCTGGCGGGATTCTCCCGGGAAGGTGGCATCAACCCGATACGTGCCGGGATTCTCGACCATGTACGTGGCCAAGCCTCCCAGGCGCCCGGGCTGTTCTCCCTGACCGTACCCACCGGGGGCGGCAAGACCCTGGCGTCGCTGGCCTTTGCGCTCGATCATGCCATCGCCCACGGCCTGCGCCGAGTGATCTACGTGATTCCCTTCACCAGCATCGTCGAGCAGAACGCGGCGGTGTTCCGCCGCGCCTTCGGCGACCTCGGCGAGCATGCCGTGCTGGAGCATCACAGCGCCTTTTTCGATGATCCGCGGGCCGAGCCGGAGTCGATGGAGAAGCGGCGCCTGGCCATGGAAAACTGGGGATTCGCCCGTGGTGGTCACCACCGCCGTGCAGTTCTTCGAGAGTCTGTTCGCGGATCGTCCCGCCCGCTGCCGCAAGCTGCACAACATCGCCGGCAGCGTGGTGATCCTCGACGAGGCCCAGATCCTGCCGCTGCCGCTGTTGCGGCCCTGCGTCGCGCTACTGAACGAGCTGGCGCTGAACTACCGGACCAGCGTGGTGCTATGCACCGCGACGCAGCCCACCCTGGGCAAGGCCCAGGGGTTCAAGGAAGGGCTAGAGCAGGTGCGCGAGCTGGCGCCCGAGCCTCCTCGGCTGTACCAGGCGCTGCGTCGGGTCGGCGTGCGGCATGTCGGCGCCCTGGACGACGAGGCGCTGGCCGGCCATCTGCGTCAACGGGAGCAGGTGCTTTGCATCGTCAACAATCGGCGCCACGCGCGGCACCTGTTCGAGGCCATCGCCGAGGAGCCGGGCGCCCGCCATCTGACCACGCTGATGCATGCCCGTCATCGCAGCCGGGTGCTGGAGGAGGTCCGCCAGCGCCTGCATAGCGGCCAGCCATGCCGACTGGTCAGCACCAGCCTTATCGAGGCTGGGGTAGACGTCGACTTCCCCTCCGTGCTGCGTGCCGAGGCGGGGCTGGATTCCATCGCCCAGGCCGCCGGGCGCTGCAATCGGGAGGGCCGGCGCGCGTTGGTCGACAGCGAGGTACTGATATTTTCCAGCCCGGACTGGAAACCGCCGGAGGAGCTGGAACGCTTCGCTTCGGTGTTTTGCAGCGTCGCACGGCGTCATCGCGAGGACCTGTTGTCCCTCGACGCGGTGGAAGCCTACTTCCGTGAGCTTTACTGGCGACTGGGTGAACCCGCGCTGGACAAGGACGACCTGCTCGGCCTCCTCAAGCAGACCAGGGAAGGCTCGCTGCCGCTGGAGACCCTGGCCGCGCGCTTTCGCATGATCCAGACCACCATGAGGCCGGTAATCGTCCCCTTCGACCCGAACAACGACGAGGCCGTACCCGAGGTAGAGGAGGCCTTGCGCGACCTGGAGTACGCCGCCGGTGCCGCGCGCAAGCTGCAGCCTTATCTGGTCCAGGTGCCTCAACAAGGATACGACGCGCTCTGGCGTGCCCACGCCATTCAGCCCGTGGCACCCGAGCGCTACGGCGAGCAGTTCGTGCGGCTGGTCAACCCGAGGCTGTACGACGCGCGGTTCGGGTTGCATTGGGACGATCCGCAGTTTCTGGATGCCGAGCGGCTGCTCTGGTGAGGCCACCTTATAGAGGGAGGTGTTTTATGACTTATGGAGTGAGGCTCCACATCTGGGGCGAACGGGCCTTGTTCACACGGCCTGAGATGAAGGTGGAGCGCGTCTCCTACGACGTGATCACGCCTTCGGCGGCGCGCGGGATACTGGAGGCGATTCACTGGAAACCGGCGATCCGCTGGGTGGTGGACAGCATCCAGGTGCTCAGGCCGATCCGGTTCGAATCGATCCGGCGCAACGAGGTGGGTGGCAAGCTCTCCGCGGCGGCGGTTGGCAAGGCGATGAAGGCCGGGCGAACCGACGGGCTGGTGGCCTATGTCGAAGAGGACCGCCAGCAGCGCGCGGCGACCTTGCTGCGTGAAGTGGGCTACGTGATCAGCGCCCATTTCGAGCTCACCGCCAAGGCGGGCCCGGACGACAGCGTCGGCAAGCATCTGGACATCTTCAACCGGCGCGCGCGACGTGGGCAGTGCTTCCAGGCGCCTTGCCTGGGCACGCGGGAGTTTCCCGCCAGCTTCGCCCTGGTCGAGGAGGGCGCGGAGCCGCCCGAACCGGCCGACGAGCTGCGCGGCGAGCGCGACCTGGGCTGGATGCTGCACGACATCGACTTCGCCAACGGCATGACCCCTTACTTCTTCCGGGCGCGAATGGTCGACGGCCTGATCGAGGTACCACCGGCGATGTCCAGCGAGGTCCGCGCATGATCCTCGCTGCGCTCAACGACTATTACCAGCGATTGTCCGAGGATCCGGACTCGGACATCTCGGCTCCGGGCTACAGCCAGCAACAGATCGGCTATGCCATCGTGCTGTTCGAAGATGGGCGCGTGGCCGATGTGCTCAATCTGCACGACGAGAGGGGCAAAAAGCCGGTGGCGCGTTCGATGAGCGTGCCGCAGCCGGAGAAGCGCACCGCTGGCGTCAAGGCCAACTTTCTCTGGGACAAGACCAGTTATGTGCTGGGCGTCAGTGCCAGCAGCAAGCGCAGCGTCCAGGAGCATGACGCCTTCAAGACTCGGCACCGCGAGGCCCTAGCGGGAACCGACGATCCGGGACTCAAGGCGCTGCTGGCGTTCCTGGAGGCCTGGACGCCGGAGCGCTTTCACGACGAGCCCGCCTTCGTCTCTTACGGTGAGGCGATGCTGGACGCCAACATGGTCTTCATCCTCGACGGCGAGCGGGGCTACCTGCATGACCGGCCGGCGGCGCAGGCGGTCTGGGCACGATTGCAGGGAGGGGCCGCCGGCAGCCAGGAGATGTGCCTGGTGACCGGGGAACGGGCGCCTATCGCTCGGCTGCACCCGGCGATCAAGGGCGTGAATGGCGCGCAGAGTTCCGGCGCGTCAATCGTTTCGTTCAACCTGGAGGCCTTCAAATCGTACGGCAAGGACCAGGGCGCCAATGCGCCGGTCTCCGAATCGGCGGCCTTCGCCTACACCACCGCCCTGAACCACATGCTGCGACGCGATCCGCAGAACCGCCAGCGCCTGCAGATCGGCGACACCACGGTGGTGTTCTGGGCCCAGGCACCGGAAAAATCCCAGGCCGAGGCGGCCGAAGACGTGTTCGCCGCCTTCTTCGACCCGCGCGAGGATGACCTGCGGGCCACCGGGCAATTGCAGGCGGTAATGGAGCAGGTGCGCCGCGCCCGTCCGCTGCGGGAGCTGGGTGCCGGGCTCGAGGACGGCACGCGGATCTTCGTGCTGGGGCTGGCGCCCAACGCGTCGCGCCTGTCGATCCGTTTCTGGGAGACCGACACCCTTGCGCGCTTCGCCATCCGGCTGGCGCAGCATTACGACGATCTTGAGCTGCTGCCGTCGCCGTGGCGATATCTCCCATCACCGCGTTCTCTCGCCCGCGCCGCCGCGCCGCTCTACGACGGCAAGGCCAAGGACGAGGACGTCCCACCATTGCTGGCCGGCGAACTGACCCGAGCCATTCTGGCCGGGACCCGCTATCCCCAGAGCCTGCTCGGCGCCCTGGTCATGCGGTTTCGCTCGGACGGCGTCATCAACGGTACGCGTGTGGCGCTGTGCAAGGCCGTGCTGGCGCGTAACGCCCGCCTGAATCAATGGAACACCCACAAGGAGGTCTTCGTGAGTCTCGATACCCGCAACGCCGATTCGGGCTACCTGCTCGGGCGGCTGTTCTCCTGCCTGGAGAACATCCAGCGCGCCGCGCTGGGCAAGCAGATCAACGCCACCATCCGTGACCGCTATTACGGTGCGGCCTCGGCCACGCCGGCCAGCGTCTTCCCGATGCTGGTGCGCAACGCCCAGCATCACCTCGGCCGCCTGCGCAAGGACAAGCCCGGGCTCGCGGTGAACCTCGAGCGGGACGTCGGCGAGATCATCGACCTGCTCGGCCCGGCGTTCCCCCGGGCGATGGCGATCGAGGCACAGGGGCACTTCGCCATCGGCTATTACCACCAGACCCAGGCCCGCTATACCCGCGCCGAGGCGCAGGACGCCACCGAAGAAGACCAAGGAGATACCGAATGAGCGCCATCGCCAACCGTTACGAGTTCGTCTACCTGTTCGACGTCACCAATGGCAACCCCAACGGCGACCCCGACGCCGGCAACCTGCCGCGGCTCGACCCGGAAACCAACAAGGGCCTGGTCACCGACGTGGCACTCAAGCGCAAGATCCGCAACTACGTGGCCCTGGAGAAGGAGGGCGATCCGGGCTATGCGATCTACATGCAGGAGAAGTCGGTACTGAACAACCAGCACAAACAGGCCTATGCCGCCCTGGGTATCGAGCCGGAAGCCAAGAAGCTGCCCAAGGACGAAGCCAAGGCCCGGGAGCTGACGACCTGGATGTGTGCGAACTTCTTCGACGTGCGTGCCTTCGGTGCGGTGATGACCACCGAGGTGAACGCCGGCCAGGTGCGCGGCCCGATCCAGTTGGCCTTCGCCAGTTCCATCGAGCCCGTGCTGCCGCTGGAGGTGTCCATCACCCGCGTGGCGGTGACCAACGAAAGGGATCTGGAAAAGGAGCGCACCATGGGCCGCAAGCACATCGTCCCCTACGGACTGTATCGGGTACATGGCTTCGTTTCCGCCAAGCTGGCCGAGCGCACCGGCTTTTCCGAGGATGACCTGGCGCTGTTCTGGCGGGCGCTGACCAACCTGTTCGAACACGACCGCTCCGCCGCACGGGGGGAGATGGCGGCCCGCAAGCTGATCGTCTTCAAGCACGAGCACGCGATGGGCAATGCCCCGGCCCACCTGCTGTTCGACAAGGTTCGGGTCGAGCGCAGTGGGTCAGCGGAGGCCCCGGCGCGCGGCTTCGGCGACTATCGGGTCAGTGTGGATGCCGAGTCGCTGCCCGCTGGCGTCAGCGTCACGGAGCTCTTCTGACCTCTGGAGCTCGGCCATGGATGACGACGAGCTGATTCCGATCTCCGCCCTGCAGCACTATCTGTATTGCCCGAGGCAGTGCGCGCTGATCCATATCGAGCGGCTCTGGGCGGAGAGCCGGGAAACGGCCGAAGGGCGCCTGCTACACGAGCGCGTCGACCAGCCCCAGGTCGAGCGCCGCCGTGGTGTGCGCACGGTGACCGCCATGCCCTTGCTGGAACCGACGCTCGGTCTGGTCGGGGTGGCGGATCTGGTGGAGTTCCATGCGACGAGCCAGGGCGAACAGGCGTTTCCGGTGGAATACAAGCGCGGCCGCCCCAAGGCGCACCGTGCCGACGAGGTCCAGCTATGCGCCCAGGCGCTGTGCCTGGAATCGATGCTGGGCGACCGGGTGCCGGCCGGCGCGTTGTTCTACGGCAAGACGAGACGCCGCAAGGATGTGATCTTCGATGACGCCTTACGCGAGCTGACCCGTGCAGTGATCGCGCAGACCATCGCCATGTTGCGTACAGGACGTACGCCAGGCGCCGTCTATCAGGCGCGCCGCTGTGATGCCTGCTCATTGCTAGATCTCTGCCAGCCACACTGGCTCGAGCACGGGCAAGGCGTGACCGACTGGCTTCGAAGCCAACTGGAGGATCAAGGATGAGGCGCCAGCTGAATACCCTGTATGCCACCACCGAGGGCGCCTGGCTGCGCAAGGAGGGCGAGAACATCGTCATGGAGGTGGAGCGGGCGGTCCGTGCGCGACTGCCGATCCACATGCTGGAAAGCCTGGTCTGCATCGGGCGCATGGCGGTGTCGCCACAGCTCCTGGGCTACTGCTCCGAGAAAGGCATCAGCATCTGCTACCTGACTCCACAGGGGCGCTTCCTGGCGCGGGTCGAGGGCCCCGTATCCGGTAACGTACTGCTGCGCCGCGAGCAGTATCGTCGCAGCGACGATCCGGCGAAATGCGCCGCCATCGTGCGCAACCTGCTGATCGGCAAGGTGCACAACCAGCGCGCGGTGCTCGCCCGCGGATGGCGCGATCATGGCGAGAAGCTGAGCGATGCGTCCGCTTTCCAGCATGCTTTGAAAAGACTCAAGCGAATCGCCCAGCGCATGCTGATCGAAACGGATACGGACGTGCTGCGGGGCTTGGAAGGGGAGGCCGCGCAGGCCTACTTCGGGGTATTCGACCAGTTGATCCGGATCGACTCGCCCCTGCTGCGTTTCGGCGGTCGCAACCGGCGGCCGCCCCGGGACGCCTTCAATGCGCTCTTGTCGTTCCTTTATACCCTGTTGACCCATGACTGCCGTTCCGCGCTGGAAACCGTCGGGCTCGATCCGGCGGTAGGCTTTCTGCACCGCGACCGTCCCGGGCGCCCGAGCCTGGCGCTGGATCTGGCCGAGGAGTTTCGTCCGCTCCTGGGCGAGCGCCTGGCGCTGTCGCTGATCAACCGTCGGCAACTGGGCGAGCGCGATTTTCGCACCTTCGACAACGGCGCCGTACTGCTCGGCGAGGACGCGCGAAAGACGGTGCTGGTGGCCTACCAGGAGCGCAAGCGCGAGGAGCTGCGCCATGTCTTCTCGGGAGAAAAGCTCGACATCGGCCTGCTGCCCTACGTCCAGGCGCAACTGCTGGCGCGTCACTTGCGTGGCGACCTGGATGCCTATCCGCCGTTTCTCTGGAAGTGAGGTGTTCGCCCGATGATGGTTCTCGTCAGCTACGACGTCAGCACGATCAGCAAGGGCGGTGAAAAGCGCTTGCGGCGGATCGCCAAGGTCTGCCGCGATTACGGTCAGCGCGTGCAGTTCTCTGTTTTCGAGCTGGAGGTGGATCCCGCGCGCTGGGTATTCGTCAAGCAGCGCCTGTGCGACCTGATCGACCCGGAGGTCGACAGCCTCCGCTTCTACCACCTCGGCCAGAACTGGCAACACAAGGTCGAGCATGTCGGCTCCAAGCCGGCCCTTGATCTCAACGGCCCCCTGATCCTCTGAGCGAACCCCAAGCGTCCGGCGAAACCCCGGCAGGTTCGCATTGCCGGCGAACACCGGTGGTCACTGGCTTGCGCTCCGCTGGACTGTCCTTGCCCATGCGCCTGAGCGTCTTCTCGGTTGAGGTTCGCGTTTCGAAGCCGTTTTCTTCTTTGCTGCCGTTGCGTTACAAAGGGGCCGTCACGCCCCACGCGGGCGTGTGGATTGAAACCTGTTGAATACCTTCTT
>NZ_KE384409.1:0-90258 GCF_000425625.1 Stutzerimonas azotifigens DSM 17556 | reverse complement strand
GCTGCGTCACGCCCCGCGCGGGCGTGTGGATTGAAACACGTTCCGTGTGCGGCTCACCGTCGGCGGGCAGGGTCACGCCCCACGCGTGCGTGTGGATTGAAACCACTGGCGGGCGGGACGATCACCGTCACGCTCGCGTCACGCCCCACGCGGGCGTGTGGATTGAAACAACCGTCTCGGTGTCGATATGTCGCCAGGCGGCCGTCACGCCCCACGCGGGCATGTGGATTGAAACACGGCGGCGCCGTCGCTCATACGCGCGATGGACTGTCACGCCCCAAGCGGGCGTGTGGATTGAAACGCCGTGCCGCTTGCTGGCGTCTGCGTCATCCACGGTCACGCCCACGCGGGCGTGTGGATTGAAACATCACCGGCACCTCCTTGAGCTGCCAGGGCGGCGGTCACGCCCCACGCGGTGAAACTACGAGCGCGTCGACCTCGACTCCGCCCGCGCACGTCACGCCCCACGCGGGCGTGTGGATTGAAACGAGCTAGGGACGCTGGACGCGATGGAGGTTGCGGCTTACCCAGCGCCCGTGCGGGTGCATGATTGACACAACGAGTTCATGGGCGAAGAGTTCATTCCGGCGTCACGCCCGGATGGGGCGTGTGGATTGAAGCGGCGCGGTACCGACCAGGCCGATGCTGTTATCGCCCTTACGTTCCATGCCGGCGGTGCCCAGCGACAGGCCCGTTGCGGCCCCCAAGAATGAGCCAAAGCTGACGCCAGTCAGTAATCCGCCCTTCGAGAACGGTGCCGAGGCAGGGGCAGGCGCGGTAAGATAACGACAATTGTTCTCGTTTGTTGGATGCCCAATGAGTTTCACCCGCAGGCAAGTGCTCGCCGGTCTGGCCGGTCTCGGTGTGGTCGGCGTGGGGGCCGCCGCCGGTGCCCGCTACTGGCTGGGCAAGCCGCTGTTCGCCGACACGCATGACTACGAGCTGATCGCGGCGCCGCTGGATGTCGAGCTGGTGCCGGGGCATCTCACCCCGGCCTGGGGCTACGGTGGCCAGGCGCCGGGGCTGGAGCTGCGCTCGCGGCAGGGCGACTGGTTGCGGGTGCGCTTCATCAATCATCTTCCCGAACCGAGCACCATCCACTGGCATGGCATCCGTGTGCCGCTGGAGATGGACGGCGTGCCCTATGTGTCGCAGCTGCCGGTGCTGCCCGGCGAGTACTTCGATTACCGCTTCCGCACCGAGGACGCCGGCACCTTCTGGTACCACCCGCACACCACCAGCGCCGAACAGCTCGGCCGCGGGCTGGTCGGCCCGCTGATCGTCGAGGAGGCGGGCGGCAGTGCCTTCCTCCACGAGCGCACCCTGAGCCTGAAAAGCTGGCATGTGGACGAGCAGGGCGCCTTCACCGATTTCAGCGTGCCGCGCGAAGCGGCCCGCGAAGGAACGCGCGGGCGGCTGACCACCCTCAACGGCGCGCGCCTGCCGGTGCTCGAGCTGCCGGCCGGGCAGGTGGTGCGGCTGCGGGTGCTCAACCTCGACAACACCGTGACCTACCGGCTCAACCTGCCGGAGGCGGACGTGCGCATCTATGCGCTGGACGCCAACCCGATCGCGCCGCGCCCGCTCGGCAAGGAGTACTGGCTCGGCCCCGGCATGCGCATCGACCTGGCGCTGCGGGTGCCGGAGGCCGGTCGCGAGCTGTCGCTGCGCAACGGGCCGCTGCGCCTGGCCACCGTGCGCAGCGTGCCCAGCGGCCTGGCGGCCGGAGACTGGCCGGCGCCGCTGCCGCGCAATCCGATCGCCGAACCGGACCTGGAGTCGGCCGAGACCCTGTCGTTCAACTTCGAGTGGGCCGGTGCGCTGTCCAGCACGGCCGAGGGCAGTGCCTTCAAGTTCTGGCAGATCAACGGGCAGGCCTGGGACATCAACGACAAGACCTGCGCCGATCGGCCGATCGCCAGCCTGCGGAAGGGCCGCAGCTACATCTTCGAGCTGCGCAACATGGCGCAGTACCAGCACCCCATCCACCTGCACGGGATGAGCTTCAAGGTACTGGGCTCCAACCGCCGCAAGATCGTGCCGTATTTCACCGATACCTTCCTGCTGGGCAAGAACGAGACGGCGAGGGTGGCCCTGGTCGCCGATAACCCGGGCGTCTGGATGTTCCATTGCCACGTCATCGACCACATGGAGACCGGGCTGATGGCCGCCATCGAGGTGGTCTGACGCGACGCCGTTGGCAGGGCGTGCGTGCGGCTGCACAATGCGGCCCCCTGTGACCTGCAGCCCACCGGACTCGCTGATGAAAAAGCCCAGGATCATCGACCGCTCGCGCGACGAGCATTTCATGCAGCTGGCGCTCGAGCAGGCGCGCCTCGGCGCCGAGCAGGGCGAGGTGCCGGTGGGCGCGGTGGTGGTGGTCGATGGCGAGGTGGTCGGCCAGGGCTACAACTGCCCGATCGGACGGCATGACCCGAGCGCGCATGCCGAGATGGTCGCCATCCGCAACGCCGCCGCGGCGCTACGGAACTACCGCCTTCCCGGCAGCACCCTCTACGTCACGCTGGAGCCGTGCAGCATGTGCGCTGGCCTGATCGTGCACTCGCGCATCGAGCGGGTGGTATTCGGCGCGTCGGAGCCACGCGCGGGCGTGGTGGCCAGCCGCGGGCGGTTCTTCGAGGAGGCGTTTCTCAACCACCGGGTGCTGGCCGAGGGTGGGGTGCTGGGCGAGGCCTGCAGCGCGCTGCTGGTCGAGTTCTTCCGGCAGCGCCGCGGCGCGGCGCTTTAGCCGGCGCTTTGGCGCCGCACGCCGGCTGCCTGCGCGGCGACGCTGCCCTGGCCGGGGAAGCAGACCAGGTGCTCGGCGGCGACGGCGATGCCGACCGTCTCGCCCGGCTGGCAGTCGGTATGGCTGGGGAAGATGCCTTCCAGCTCCGTCCCGGTGGGCAGGCGCAGGCGATAGAGCGTCGAGGCGCCGAGGAAGCGCTTGCCGACGATGGAGGCCCGCAGCGGGCTCTGCGGCGAATGGACGATGTCGTCGGGACGCAGCAGCACGTCCACCGAGCTGCCGGCCGGCCAGGTATAGGCCCGGTTGCCACGCAGCTGGCCGAGTTCAGTCTGGACCGTTTCCGGCTCCAGCAGCTGGCCGCGAATGAAGTAACCCTGGCCGATGAAGCTGGCGACGAAGGGCGTCCGCGGCTCGTGGTAGAGGTTGTAGGGCGTGTCCCACTGCTCCAGGCGGCCATCGTTGAAGACGCCGACGTGATCGCTCGTGGCGAAGGCTTCTTCCTGGTCGTGGGTCACCAGGATCGCGCTGGTGCCGCGGGCCTTGAGGATGTCGCGCACCTCGTGGCTCAGGCGCCGGCGCAGCTCGACGTCCAGGTTGGAGAAGGGCTCGTCGAGCAGCAGCAGTTCCGGCTCGGGCGCCAGTGCGCGGGCCAGGGCCACGCGCTGCTGCTGGCCGCCGGAGAGTTCGTGCGGGTAGCGCCGGGCGAGCGGCGACAGGTTCACCAGCTCGAGCATTTCCGCGACGACCCGGTCGGGCTGCGGATGCCTGCGCAGCCCGAAGGCGACGTTCTGCGCCACCGTTAGGTGCGGGAACAGGGCGTAGTCCTGGAACACCATGCCGATCCGCCGCCGCTCCGGCGCCAGGGCGAAGCCGGGGCGGGAGATCAGTTGATCAGCGAGCTGTATCTCGCCCTCGTGCACCGGCTCGAAGCCGGCGATCGCTCTCAGCGTGGTGGTCTTGCCGCAGCCCGAGGGGCCGAGCAGGCAGCCGATGTCGCCTCGGTTGAGGTGCAGGTTCAACTGCCGCACCACCTGCTGGTCGCCATAACCGCAGGCCAGGTTGCGAAGCTGCAGAACCGCTTCGTGGCTCATGCGTGGTGGTAGGCCGGCTCGACCAGGAACTCGAGGAGCGCCTTCTGCACGTGCAGGCGGTTCTCGGCCTGGTCCCAGGCGATCGAACGAGGGTCGTCGAGCAGATCACAGCTGACTTCCTCGCCGCGGTGCGCCGGCAGGCAGTGCATGAACACCACCTCGGGCGCCGCGCGATCGAGCAGCGAGCAGTCGACCTGGTAGGGGCGGAAGCGGGTCAGCCGTGCCTCGGCCTCCTCTTCCTGGCCCATGGAGGCCCAGACGTCGGTGCTGACCAGGTGCGCGCCGGCCACCGCTTCCTGCGGGTCGCGAACGAGGGTGACGCGATCGCCCGCGCGTGCGAGCAGTTCCGCGTCGGGCTCATAACCTTCCGGACAGGCGATGCGCAGCTGGAAGTCGAACTGCATGGCCGCTTCTATATAGCTGTTGCACATGTTGTTGCCGTCGCCGACCCAGGCCACGGTCTTGCCGGCGATGCTGCCGCGGCGTTCGTGGTAGGTCTGCATGTCGGCCAGCAGCTGGCACGGGTGGAGGTCGTCTGACAGGCCGTTGATCACCGGCACGCGCGAATGGGCGGCGAACTCGATCAGCGTGCTGTGGGCGAAGGTCCGGATCATCACGGCGTCGAGCATGCTCGACATGACGATGGCCGAGTCGCCGATGGGTTCGCCGCGGCCGAGCTGGGTGTCGCGCGGTGAGAGGAAGATGGCCTGGCCGCCGAGCTGGATCATGCCGGCTTCGAACGACAGCCGCGTGCGGGTCGAGGCCTTCTCGAAGATCATCCCCAGCACGCGGTTCTTCAGCGGTTCGAACAGGACGCCGCGCTGGCGCAGTTCCTTCAACTCGATGCCGCGACGGATCAGAGCGTTGAGCTCCTCGGGTGTGCAGTCCATCAGAGAGAGAAAATGCCTTGCGCTCATATCAACTACCTTTGTTGCCGCCAGTCGCTTGCCCGGGCGTTCCGAAAACGGGCTGAGGCCGGCGGCGGGGGCCGTACCGGCGGCGACGAAACGGGGAAAGGCGCGATCTTATCGACAAAACGACGAGGCGCGCAAACGACGCCACCGGGCGCCCTGAACGGGCATCGGCGCCTCGCACGAACGGATGCCGGGGGCGGCGCGCGGCCTATCCCGACGCCGGTGCTCGGCTTTGCAGCGCAGTTTGCGTACAATGCGCTCAGTCGTGACTAGCCGAGGTACCCATGGACATCATCGAAACCATCAAAGAGCAGATCAGCAAGAACCCTGTCCTGCTGTACATGAAGGGCTCGCCGAATGCCCCGCAGTGTGGCTTCTCCGCGCGTGCCGCTCAGGTCGTCATGGGCTGCGGCGAGAAGTTCGCCTACGTCGACATCCTGCAGAACCCGGAAATCCGCGCCAACCTGCCGAAGTACGCCAACTGGCCGACTTTCCCGCAGCTGTGGGTCGACGGCGAGCTGGTCGGCGGCAGTGACATCATGCTCGAGCTCTACGAGAAGGGCGAGCTGCAGCAGCTGATCAGGAACGCGGTCGCCAAGGCCAACGCCTGAGTTCACCGGAAACGAAAAAGCCCCGCGATGCGGCAATGCTGTTCACTTAAGCGATGGACCCTTGGCCTCGGGCAGGCCTACGGCCTGCATCGCCGCGAGGGCGCGCCTCCCACAGGGATGTGGTGGATGCCGCAAGCCCGTCGGGAATGGGCGGCCTCCCACAGGGCTCGGCGGGCAACTCCGCTTTTGTGGGAGGCCCGACCTCGGGGCGAGCTTGCCTAAATGAACGGCATTAGCGTGATGTGGGGCTTTTTCTTTGGTGCGTCGGACGCTCAGTCGTCCATCTGCGATTGCAGGTAGTTCTCCAGGCCGACCTTGTCGATCAGGCCGAGCTGGGTTTCCAGCCAGTCGATGTGATCCTCTTCCGACTCGAGAATGTCCTCGAGCAGCTCGCGGCTGCCGTAGTCGCCGACGCTCTCGCAGTAGGCGATGGCGGCCTTGAGGTCGGGGATGCCTTTCTGCTCCAGGGTCAGGTCGCACTCGAGCATCTCGCGGGTATTTTCGCCGATCAGCAGCTTGCCGAGTTCCTGCAGGTTGGGCAGGCCCTCGAGGAACAGGATGCGCTTGATCAGCTTGTCGGCATGCTTCATCTCGTCGATGGATTCGTCGTACTCGTGCTTGCCGAGCTTGTTCAGCCCCCAATCCTCGTACATGCGGGCGTGCAGGAAGTACTGGTTGATCGCAACCAGCTCGTTGCCGAGGATCTTGTTCAGGTGCTGAATGACCAGCTTGTCGCCTTTCATGTCTGCCTGCCTAGTTGACTGAACCGGATATTTGCACCGGAGTCTGGCCATCAAGGGGCCGTCTGTCAAACCTAAGTCATTGATCGCAAAGCAGTAAATCCGAATACGAATGGTTCGGGAATGCGCTTTGTCGCTAACCGATTGATTTCTCGGCAATCGCAGCAGCAGGAGGATGGGCGCCAGGCGAGGTGGCGCGCCGGCCGAACGCGCTGGCCGAAAGGGCGGGCGGGCGGACGGCAGGCGAGGAGGGGAGGCTGCCGTCAGGCGGGTTTGAAGCTGGCGGTGAAGGGGATGGACTGGGCGGCGTGCATGTCGCTCAGGGTCTCGCGAACGACCTTCTTGGCCACGCAGGCGCACTTGCCGCACTGGGTGGCGACCCCCGTCTGCGCACGGACCTCGCGGTAGCTGCAGCAACCTTCATAGATGGCTTCACGAATCTGACCGTCGGTGACACCGTGGCAAAGACAGACATACATTGCGTGACTACTCGGCTAGAACCTCAGATAGCCGGGATACTAATTAGAATGAGAATGATTGTCAAAGAACGCCTGTCGGCTTCTTCCATCGATCCCAGGTCAGGATGGATCGGCGGATCCTTCCTGGTGGCTGATTGCCATGATCGGTAACATTGCGTCTTTTTCCTGACCCATCCTGACCGGGCCGACCGCGCGCCGGGGCAGGGCGCACACGGTGTCTTCATGCAGTTGAGCGTTCCCACCCTCATCCTGGCCGACGTCTACGTGTTGCTGCTGGTGGCGCTGCTCATGCTGTTCGCCTGGCGCAGCGGGCGGCGCGAAGCGACGCTCGGCTATCTCAGCCTCTGCCTGTTTCTCGGCGTCGCCTCGACCCTGCTGGGGGCGCTGCGCAACCTGGGCATCGACTACGTGCCCATCGTCCTCGGCAACGCCCTGCTCCTGCTGGCCGTGGCGTTCAACTGGACGGCCATGCGCGTGTTCGCCGGGCGGCAGCCCCACTGGCCCGGGATCTTCGCGGGCCCGGCGCTGTGGGCGGGGCTGTGCCTGCTGCCGGCCTTCTACGGGTCGCTGAACGCGCGGATCGATGTGCTCTCGGTGCTCACCATCGCCTATGTCGGCGTGGCGATGGGCGAGCTGTGGCGCAGCCGCCAGGCGATCAGGGTGTCCTTGCGCCCGGCCCTGGTGCTGATGGCGATACACGTGGTGGTGTACGCCTTTCGCATCCCGCTCGACCAGGGCCAGCCCTTCGAGGCGACCGGCCGGTTCAACTACTTCGCCCTGGTGATCTTCGAGACGATGCTGTACGCGGTCGGTATCGCCTTCGTCACCCTGGCGATGGTGCGCGAGCGGGCGGAGCTGGAGTATCGCCAGGCTTCGCTCAGCGATCCCCTGACCGGCATCGGCAACCGGCGTGCCTTCATCGAGCACGGCGAGCGGCTGCTGCGACGCTGCCGCGAGGCGGGGCAGGCGGTGACCCTGCTGCTCTGCGACCTGGATCATTTCAAGCGCCTCAACGACACCCTCGGGCACAAGGCCGGCGACCATGCGCTGATCGGCTTCTGCGAGGTGATGAAGTACCGCATGCGGCGCAAGGACGTGTTCGGCCGCATCGGTGGGGAAGAGTTCGCCTGCCTGCTCGCCGACGCCGAGGCGAAGGTCGCCCACGACATCGCCGAGCGCATCCGCGGCGGGTTCGCCGATCTGCCCTTCAGCCAGTCCGGCATGCTCAGCGTCAGCATCGGCGTGAGCGACACCTTGCGCGCCGGCTACGACCTCGATCGACTGCTGTCCGAGGCCGACCGCGCGCTTTACCAGGCCAAGGCGGCCGGCCGCAACTGCATCCGCATCGCCGATTAGGCGCGGCGGCCGCCGATCCGCCAGCGAGCCGGCGCCGCCCCGGTTTGCTAGACTGCGCCCCCTCCTTCCAGGCGACGGCCCGCTCATGGCACTGCAAGCCACTCCCTATAAAGTCGAACTCAACCTCACCGACCTGGATCGCGGGGTCTACGAAAACCTGCGCTTCACGGTCGCGCGCCACCCCTCCGAGACCGAGGAGCGCCTCGGTGCGCGGCTGATCGCCTATGCGCTCTGGTACGACGAGCAGCTGGCCTTCGGGCGGGGGTTGTCCGACGTGGACGAGCCGGCGCTGTGGCAGAAGAGCCTGGACGACCGCGTGCTGCACTGGATCGAGGTCGGCCAGCCGGACGCCGAGCGCCTGACCTGGTGCTCGCGTCGCGCCGAGCGGATGAGCCTGCTGGCCTATGGCAACACGCGGGTCTGGCAGACCAAGGTGCTGGACGGGGTGCGCGGGCTGAAGAACCTGTCGGTCGCCGCGCTCGGCGTCGAGCCCCTGCTGGCGCTGACCGAAGACCTGCCGCGCAGCATCCAGTGGAGCGTCATGATCAGCGAGGGCACGCTCTTCGTCACCGACGAGCGTGGCCAGCACGAGATTCCGCTCGAATGGCTGATCGGCGAACGCTGAGCACGAGCGACGACCCATGCGCATCGAACCCCGCCCGCTGCCCGAACGACTGCCCGACCTCGGCGACCTGCCGCCCCTGCTGACGCGCCTGTATGCCGCCCGCGGCGTGCGCTCTGCGCTGGAACTGGACAAGGGGCTGGCGCGCCTCATTCCCTATTCGCAGCTGCGCGGCATCGATGAGGCGGTGACGATCCTGGTCGAGGCCCTGGAAGCCCGCCAGCGCATCCTGTTCATCGGCGATTTCGATGCCGACGGCGCCACCGCCAGCGCGGTGGGCGTGCTCGGTCTGCGTCAACTGGGCGCCGCCCAGGTCGACTACCTGGTGCCGAACCGTTTCGAGTTCGGCTACGGGCTCACCCCGGAAATCGTCGCGGTGGCGCTGCAGCGCAGCCCCGACCTGCTGGTCACCGTCGACAACGGCATCTCCAGCGTGGAAGGCGTCGCCGCCGCCAAGGGCGCCGGCCTGAAGGTGGTGGTCACCGATCATCACCTGCCGGGGCCGGAGCTGCCGGCGGCCGACGCCATCGTCAATCCGAACCAGCCGGAATGCGCCTTTCCGAGCAAGTGCATCGCCGGCGTCGGGGTGATCTTCTACGTGCTGCTCGCCCTGCGGGCGCGGCTGCGCGAGAACGGCTGGTTCGCCCGCCGCCAGTTGCCCGAGCCGAACCTCGGCGACCTGCTCGACCTGGTCGCGCTGGGCAGCGTGGCCGACGTGGTGCCGCTGGATGCCAACAACCGCATCCTCGTCCACCAGGGGCTGGCGCGGATTCGCGCCGGGCGGGCGCGGCCGGGGCTCAAGGCGATCCTGGAAGTCGCCGGGCGCGATCACAGCCGCATCACCTCCACCGATCTCGGCTTCATCCTCGGCCCCCGGCTCAACGCCGCGGGGCGCCTGGACGACATGTCGCTGGGCATCGAATGCCTGCTCTGCGAGGACGAGGCGCTGGCGCGCGACATGGCGGCGCAGCTCGACCAGCTGAACCAGGACCGCAAGGCCATCGAGCAGGGCATGCAGCGCGAGGCGCTGGCACAGCTGAAGGACTTGCCGGAAGAGGGGCTGCCATTCGGCCTGTGCGTGTTCGAGCCGGACTGGCACCAGGGCGTGATCGGCATTCTCGCCTCGCGCCTGAAGGAGCGTTACCACCGCCCGACCATCGCCTTCGCCGATGCCGGGGAGGGCATGCTCAAGGGTTCGGCGCGCTCGGTGCCGGGCTTCCACATCCGCGATGCGCTGGATGCCGTCGCCGCGCGTCATCCGGGGCTGATCAGCAAGTTCGGCGGGCACGCGATGGCCGCCGGGCTGTCGCTGCCGCAGGAGAACCTCGGCGCCTTCTGCGCGGCCTTCGATGCCGAGGCACGGCGCCAGCTGTGCGAGGACGACCTGGCCGGGCGCCTGCTCAGCGACGGCCAGCTCGGCCCCGAGGAGTTCCACCTCGAACTGGCCCGCGCGCTGCGCCACGCCGGCCCCTGGGGGCAGCATTTCCCCGAGCCGGTGTTCCACGGCGTGTTCCAGCTGGTGGACCAGCGCCTGCTCAAGGAGCGCCACCTGAAGCTGGTGCTGAAGACCGAATGCGGCTCGGTCACCCTGGACGGCATCGCCTTCAACATCGACCGCGAGCTCTGGCCCAACCGTGAAATCCGCTGGGCGGAGCTGGCGTTCAAGCTCGACGTGAACGAGTACCGTGGCCGGGAAAGCGTGCAGTTGCTGGTGGCGCACATCGCGCCGCGCTGAAGGCCCATCCATGGGCTGAATCCGCGCCCATTTGCTCCGATCGGCTGTGTTTGCGGTTCCCGGAAGCTGCGCCTAGAGTCCTTGCACACAACAACGACAGGGCGGGCACCGCCATGACCGCAACCACCCGGCACTTCCGTGCCTGCCACCTGTGCGAGGCCATCTGCGGCCTGGCGATCGAGACCGACGGCACGCGCATCCTTTCGATCAAGGGCGACCCCGACGACCCGTTCAGCCGCGGCCACATCTGCCCGAAAGCCGTTGCCCTGCAAGACATCCAGGATGATCCCGATCGCCTGCGCCAACCCATGCGCCGGGTCGGCGACCAGTGGCAGGCGCTGGGCTGGGAAGAGGCCTTCGAATTCGTCGCCGGGCGCCTGGCCGAGGTACGCGAGCGGCACGGCAACAATGCGGTGGCGGTCTACCAGGGCAACCCAAGCGTGCACAACTACGGGCTGATGACCCACAGCAACTACTTCCTCGGTCTGCTCAAGACTCGCAACCGCTATTCGGCAACCTCGGTCGACCAACTGCCGCACCATTTGGTCAGCCACCTGATGTACGGGCACGGGCTGCTGTTGCCGATTCCCGACATCGACCACACCGACTTCATGCTGATCCTCGGCGGCAATCCCCTGGCCTCCAACGGCAGCATCATGACCGTGCCGAACGTCGAGAAGCGGCTGCGGGCCATCCAGGCGCGCGGCGGTCGCTTCGTGGTGGTCGATCCCCGGCTCAGCGAGACGGCGAGGATCGCCGACCAGCACCTGTTCATCCGTCCGGGAGAGGACGCGGCGCTGCTGCTGGGCCTGCTGAACACTCTGTTCGAGGAAGGCCTGGCCCGAGCCTCCCACCTGCCGGTGCAAGGGCTGGAGAAGGTGCGCGAGGCGCTGTCGGCCTTCCCGGTGGAGGCCATGAGCCTGCGCTGCGGCGTTCCCGCCGGGCAGATCCGCGCGCTGGCGCGGGCCTTCGCCGGCGCCGAGCGGGCGGTGTGCTACGGGCGCATGGGCGTGTCGACCCAGGCCTTCGGCACCCTCTGCCAGTGGCTGATCCAGCTGCTCAACCTGCTGACCGGCAACCTCGACCGCGTCGGTGGGGCGCTGTGCACCGAGCCGGCGGTGGACCTGGTGGCGACGGCGTCAGGCGGTCACTTCGATCTCTGGCAGAGCCGCGTCTCCGGGCTGCCTGAATACGGCGGCGAACTGCCGGTCGCGGCGCTCGCCGAGGAAATGCTCACGCCCGGCGAGGGGCAGGTGAGGGCGCTGATCACCGTCGCTGGCAATCCGGTGCTGTCGACGCCCAACGGCCGGCGCCTCGAGCAGGCGCTGGACGACCTCGAGTTCATGGTCAGCGTCGACTTCTACCTCAACGAAACCACCCGCTACGCCGACGTCGTCCTGCCGCCCACCGCGCCGCTCGAGCACGACCACTACGATTCGACCTTCAACCTGCTGGCGGTGCGCAACGTCAGCCGCTTCAACGAGGCGCTGCTACCGCGGCCGGCCGGCGCCCTGCACGACTGGGAGATCTTCGTCGGGCTGGCGCGTGCCTATGCCGAGCGCATGGGCCTGCCGCTGAAGCCGACGCTGCCGCCGGAACAGATGATCGACCTGGCGCTGCGGCACGGCCCCTACGGCGGAGACTCTGCGCATCCGCTGAGCGTGGCGGCGCTGCGCGACTCTCCCCATGGGGTCGATCTCGGACCGCTGAAGCCCAATCTCGCCGGGCGCCTGAAGACCGACAGCGGGCAGGTCGAGGCGGCGCCCGCGCGGCTGCTGGCCGACCTTGCGCGCTTCGCCGCCGAGCCGTTGCCGGCGTCGGGCCAACTGCTGCTGATCGGTCGCCGCCACGTGCGCAGCAACAATTCCTGGATGCACAACTACCATCGCCTGGTGAAGGGCAAGCCGCGCCACCAGCTACTCATGCATCCAGCGGACCTGGCGTCGCGCGCACTGCTGGACGGCCAGCGGGTGCGGGTGCATTCGCGGGTCGGCAGCATCGAGGTGGAAGTGGCCGCCAGCGAGGAGGTGATGCCCGGCGTGGTCAGCCTGCCGCACGGCTGGGGGCATGCGCGGCCCGGGGTGCAGCTGGAGGTGGCGGTGCGACAGCCCGGGGCGAGCGCCAACGACCTCACCGATGAACGGCGGCTCGACGCGCTGTCCGGCAACGCGGCGCTGAACGGGGTGCCGGTGCGGGTCGAGGCCGCCTGAATCCGCTACGGTCGAAACGGACGGGGCCAGGGATGGTCGATAAGGGATCGAACAGTGCGAGGCTTCCATGACCAGACTCTTCGAACCGCTCACCCTGCGTGAGCTGAGGCTGCCCAACCGAATCGCCGTCTCGCCCATGTGCCAGTACTCGGCACAGGGCGGCATGGCCAACGACTGGCACCTGGTGCACCTCGGCAGCCGCGCGGTCGGCGGTGCCGGCCTGGTTATCGTCGAGGCCACCGCGGTGGTGCCCGAAGGGCGGATCTCGCCGCAGGACCTGGGCATCTGGAGCGACGCCCATGTCGAGCCGCTGCGGCGCATCACCCGCTTCATCGAGGCGCAGGGCGCCTTCGCCGGCATCCAGCTGGCCCACGCCGGGCGCAAGGCGAGCACCTGGCAACCCTGGCTCGGCAAGCACGGCAGCGTGCCGCTGGCCGAGGGCGGCTGGCGGCCGGTCGGCCCTTCGCCGATCGCCTTCGACCCGCAGCACGCGGTGCCGATGGAACTGGACCAGACGGACATCGCCGAGGTCATCCAGGCCTTCGTGACCGCCGCCGAACGTTCGCTGGCGGCAGGCTTCAAGGTCGCCGAGGTGCATGCCGCGCACGGCTACCTGCTGCATCAGTTCCTGTCGCCGCTGTCCAACCGCCGCGAGGACGCCTACGGCGGCTCGTTCGACAACCGCATCCGCCTGTTGCTGGAGGTCGCCCAGGCGGTGCGCCAGGTCTGGCCGGAGGAGCTGCCGCTGTTCGTCCGCCTGTCCGCCACCGACTGGGTGCAGGACGGCTGGAACCCGGACGAGACGGTCGAGCTGGCCAGGCGGCTGAAGGGCCTCGGCGTCGACCTGATCGACGTGTCCTCCGGCGGCACCGCGGCCAACGCCGAGATTCCGGTGGGCCCCGGCTACCAGACGCAGTTCGCCGAGCGGGTGCGGCGCGAGGCGAATGTCGCCACCGGCACGGTCGGCATGATCACCGAGGCGGTACAGGCCGAACACATCCTGCGCACCGGCCAGGCGGACCTGATCCTGCTCGCGCGGGAACTGCTGCGCGACCCCTACTGGCCACTGCACGCCGCGGACTACCTGGGCGACGCCTCGGTGCCCTGGCCGGCGCAGTACGTCCGCGCGGCGCATCGCAACACGCCCATCCGCGACGTACCCTGGCTGCCCGAATGACCGATTCGAAAGGAGACCTGCCATGAAAACCAGTGGCCTGCTCGATCAACTGCTCAAATCCGGACAGGCCGTGCTGCAGCAGCAGAAGACCGCCAATCCATCGGGCCGCTCTTCCGGCGGGCTCGGCGACCTGCTCGGCGGCGGCGCGGGTGGCGGCGGGCTGTCCGGCATGCTCTCCGGTGGCGGCGGCAACGCGCTGGCCGCCGCCGCGATGGGCATGCTGCTCGGCAGCAAGCGCAGCCGCCTGGGCGGCAAGGCCGCCAAGTACGGCGGGCTGGCGGCGCTGGGCATGCTCGCCTACAAGGCCTACAGCAGCTGGCAGGCGCAGCAGGCGGCCGCGCCCCAGGCTGCGCCGCAGACCGTGGACCGGGTACCGCCGGCGGAGGTCGAGGGGCACAGCCAGGCGGTGCTCAAGGCGCTGGTGGCCGCGGCCAAGGCCGACGGCCACGTGGACGAGCAGGAGCGCCAGCAGATCGAGGCCGAGATGACCAGGCTCACCGACGACGGCGAACTGCAGCGCTGGCTACAGGCGGAGCTGAACCGGCCGCTGGACCCGGCGGACGTCGCCGCCGCCGCGCAGACGCCGGAAATGGCGGCGGAAATGTACCTGGCCAGCCTGCTCGCCACCGACGAGGAGCAGTACATGGAGCGCGCCTACCTCGACGAACTGGCGCGCCAGCTCAAGCTCGACCCCGCGCTCAAGCAGGAGCTGGAGGCGCAGGCCCGCGCCGCCTGATCGGGCGGGCCGGATCGGAGGGGACAAAGGCTGTCAGCCCGCGGTGGCTGCGTTATAATCGCCGGCTTTTCGAACCGCCAGACCGAGAGTGCTGACCGCCATGGAAATCAACCCGATCCTTAACAGCATCAAGGACCTGTCCGATCGCACCCAGTCCATTCGGGGGTATCTTTGACTACGATCACAAGCGTGATCGCCTGACCGAAGTCGAGCGCGAGCTCGAAGACCCGAACGTCTGGAACAAGCCCGAATACGCCCAGAACCTCGGCCGCGAGCGTGCCACGCTGGCGCAGATCGTCGAGACCATCGACGACCTCACGGGCAGCCTGGCCGACTCCCGCGACCTGCTGGACATGGCGGTCGAGGAGAACGACGAGGGCGCGGTGAGCGACGTCGCCGCCGAAATCGACCGCCTGCGCGAGATTCTCGAGCAACTGGAATTCCGCCGCATGTTCAGCGGCGAGATGGACCCCAACAACGCCTACCTCGACATCCAGGCCGGTTCCGGCGGCACCGAGGCCCAGGACTGGGCCAACATGCTGCTGCGCATGTACCTGCGCTGGGCCGACAAGCACGGCTTCGCCGCCGAGATCGTCGAACTGTCCGAGGGCGAGGTCGCCGGCATCAAGAGCGCCACCGTGCACGTGCGCGGCGAATACGCCTTCGGCTGGCTGCGCACCGAGATCGGCGTGCACCGCCTGGTGCGCAAGAGCCCCTTCGACTCCGGCAACCGCCGCCACACCTCGTTCTGCGCGGTGTTCGCCTCGCCGGAAATCGACGACAACATCGAGATCGAGATCAACCCCGCGGACCTGCGCATCGACACCTACCGCTCCTCCGGCGCCGGCGGCCAGCACGTGAACACCACCGATTCGGCAGTGCGCATCACCCACCTGCCGACCAACACGGTGGTGAGTTGCCAGAACGAGCGCTCCCAGCACGCCAACAAGGACACCGCCATGAAGATGTTGCGGGCCAAGCTGTACGAGCTGGAAATGATGAAGCGCAACGCCGCCGCGCAGGCGCTGGAGGACACCAAGTCCGACATCGGCTGGGGCCACCAGATCCGCTCCTACGTGCTGGACCAGTCGCGCATCAAGGACCTGCGTACCGGCGTCGAGCGCAGCGACTGCGACCGCGTGCTCGATGGCGACCTGGACGAGTACCTCGTCGCCAGCCTGAAGCAGGGGCTGTAAGCGTAGGGTGGGTGTAGTCGTCATGTAGGGTGGGCTTCAGCCCACCAATACCGGAGCCATGTTGGTGGGCTGAAGCCCACCCTACGCCGACCCTACGGCCCCTACGCGGTAGTCACTTTTTTCGATTCACTCTTTACGCGCCAGGCATTTGAAACCATGAGCGAACAACCGCTGAACCAGCACGCCCTTCAAGAAGAAGAGAACCAACTGATTGCCCTGCGCAAGGAAAAGCTGGCCGCCGAGCGCGCCAGGGGCAACGCGTTCCCCAACGACTTCCGCCGCGACAGCTATGCGGGCGACCTGCAGAAACGCTACGCGGACAAGGGCAAGGAAGAGCTGGAAGCGGCGGCGATTCCGGTCAAGGTGGCCGGGCGCATCATGCTCAACCGTGGCGCCTTCATGGTGCTGCAGGACATGACCGGGCGCATCCAGGTCTACGTCGACCGCAAGGGCCTGCCGGCCGAGACGCTGGAGGCGATCAAGCACTGGGACCTGGGCGACATCATCGCCGCCGAGGGCACCCTGGCGCGCTCCGGCAAGGGCGACCTCTACGTGCACATGACCGGCGTGCGCCTGCTGACCAAGTCGCTGCGCCCGCTGCCGGACAAGCACCATGGCCTGACCGACACCGAGCAGCGCTACCGCCAGCGCTACGTCGACCTGATCGTCAACGAGGAAACCCGTCACACCTTCCGCGTACGCTCGCAGGTGATCGCGCACATCCGCCGCTTCCTCTCCGAGCGCGACTTCCTCGAAGTCGAGACGCCGATGCTGCAGACCATCCCCGGCGGCGCCGCGGCCAAGCCGTTCGAGACCCACCACAACGCGCTGGACCTGCCGATGTTCCTGCGTATCGCACCGGAGCTGTACCTCAAGCGCCTGGTGGTCGGCGGCTTCGAGCGGGTCTTCGAAATCAACCGCAACTTCCGCAACGAAGGCGTCTCGACCCGGCACAACCCCGAGTTCACCATGCTCGAGTTCTACCAGGCCTACGCCGACTACGAAGACAACATGGACCTGACCGAGGAGTTGTTCCGCGAGCTGGCCCTGGCGGTGCTCGGCACCACCGACGTGCCCTACCAGGGCAAGGTGTTCCACTTCGGCGAACCCTTCGCGCGGCTCTCGGTGTTCGATTCCATCCTCAAGTTCAACCCCGAGATCAGCGCCGACGACCTCAGGGACATCGACCGCGCGCGGGCCATCGCCAAGAAGGCCGGAGCCGACGTCAAGGGCTTCGAGGGCCTGGGCAAGCTGCAGACGATGATTTTCGAGGAGCTGGTCGAGCACAGGCTGGAGCAGCCGACCTTCATCACCCGCTATCCCTTCGAGGTGTCTCCGCTGGCCCGTCGCAGCGACGACGACCCGAGCGTGACCGACCGCTTCGAGCTGTTCATCGGCGGCCGCGAGATCGCCAACGCCTATTCCGAGCTCAACGACGCCGAGGACCAGGCCGAGCGCTTCCACCAGCAGGTCAAGGACAAGGACGCCGGCGACGACGAGGCCATGCACTTCGACGCCGACTTCGTCCGCGCGCTGGAATACGGCATGCCGCCGACCGCGGGCGAGGGCATCGGCATCGATCGCCTGGTGATGCTGTTGACCGACTCGCCGTCGATCCGCGACGTGATCCTGTTCCCGCACATGCGTCCGCAGGCCTGATCGACGGCCGGGTAACGATTTGGCAATCGTTGGGTTTCGCGTTGCTCAACCCAACCTACGTCGAGTGCCGGTAGGTTGGGTTGAGGCGTAGGGCGGGTGAAACCCGCCAGGGAAACGCCATCCGAATGCAGGCGCGTGCGGGCTTCGCCCGCCCTACGATCCGAAGAGGTAAGCATGAACACCCGCAACAACCTGGACGAATACCAGAGCACGGTGCGCGCGCTGTCCGACCGCATCGTCGAGGCGCAGGTGCCGGTGCGGGTGCTCGATGCGGTCAAGTGGGATGACGGCGTGCGTCGCGGCTTCTTCGAGGCCGGCTGCAAGGCGCTGCCGGCGGTGGATCGCCGGTATTACGAGGCGCGGCCGCTGGGCTTCGATTCGGCGGCGAAGAAGCAGGAATTCCAGAACATCGAGCGCGACATCACCCGCCAGCTCGGGCAGTTCAACCCGGTCGGCCAGATCATGCGGCGCATGTGCAAGGAATACCGCATGGTCATCCGCATGCTCGAGGCGCGCGGCACCGCGGATTTCGGGCTGATCTCCCAGGACCTCTACGGCGCCGCCTCGGACGCCTTCCATGCCGGCGATCCGACGCTGTCGGACCTCGGCCTGATGCTCTCGGACTACCTGAACAACATCGCCGACCGCGGCGACCTCAAGGACGAGCCCAAGACGCTGAATGCCAGGCAGGCGGTGGAAATGCTGCAGGCGCGGCTGGACCGGGTGTTCGGCGAAGGCGAGGGCGCGGTGCGGGTGTTCGAGTCCGACGGCATTCTCGCCGATGCCGCGGCCGGGGCGGACTACATCAAGATTCGTAGCGATGCCGTGTTCAACGAGCGCGACGTCCGCGCGCTGGAAGTGCACGAGGGGCTGGTACACGTGGGCACCACGCTCAACGGGCTCAACCAGCCGATCTGCACCTTCCTGGCCAAGGGCCCGCCATCGTCGACGGTGACCCAGGAAGGCCTGGCGATCCTCATGGAGGTCATCGCCTTCGCCTCCTACCCGACGCGCCTGCGCAAGCTCACCAATCGCACGCGGGCCATCCACATGGCCGAGGAGGGCGCCGACTTCCTCGAGGTGTTCGCCTTCTTCCGCGAGCAGGGCTACGGCGACGACGAGTGCTACAGCAACGCCAGCCGGGTGTTCCGCGGTTCGACGCCGGACGGCCTGCCCTTCACCAAGGACCTGTCCTACCTGAAGGGCTTCATCATGATCTACAACTACATCCAGCTCGCGGTGCGCAAGGGCAGGCTGGAGCAGATCCCGCTGCTGTTCTGCGGCAAGACCACGCTGGAGGACATGCGTACCCTGCGCCAGCTGGTGGACGAGGGCCTGGTGGTGCCGCCGCGCTTCCTGCCGCAGCAGTTCCAGGACCTCAACGCGCTTTCGGCCTGGATGTGCTTCTCCAACTTCCTCAACCACCTGAGCCTGGACCGCATCGAGGCGGACTACGCCAACATCCTCTAGGCGGCAGGCGGCAGGCGGCAGGCGGCAGGCGGCAGGCGGCAGGCAAGAGCAGAGCGCCCGATACGGGCGACAGGAGCATTCGCATGGCGAGCCATGAGCTGGAATACGAAATCCTCGGCAGCTCGGCGCAGAGCGTCGAGATCATCCTCGATGCCGGCGAGACGGTGATCGCCGAAGCCGGCGCGATGAACTACATGACCGAGGGCGTGCGCTTCGAGGCGCGCATGGGCGACGGCTCCGCCACCGGCGTGCTGGGCAAGCTGTGGGGCATGGGCAAGCGCATGCTCACCGGCGAGTCGCTGTTCCTCACCCATTTCAGCAACGCCGGGAAACGGCAGGCGCGGGTCGCCTTCGCCGCGCCCTATCCGGGTACCGTGGTGCCGGTGGACCTGTCGCAGGTCGGCGGCCGACTGACCTGCCAGAAGGACAGCTTCCTCTGCGCGGCCTACGGCACCCGGGTCGGCATCGCCTTCAGCAAGCGCATCGGGGCCGGGTTCTTCGGTGGCGAAGGCTTCATCCTGCAGCGCCTGGAGGGCGAAGGGCTGGCCTTCCTGCATGCCGGCGGCGCGGTCATCCGCAAGGAGCTGAACGACGAAACGCTGCGCCTGGACACCGGCTGCCTGGTGGCCTTCACCAGCGGCATCGACTACGACATCCAGCTCGCCGGCGGCTTGCGAAGCATGCTGTTCGGCGGCGAGGGCATCCTGCTGGCGACCCTCAAGGGCACCGGCACGGTCTGGATCCAGAGCCTGCCGTTCTCGCGCCTGGCCGAGCGGGTCTACGAGGCGACCGCCGGGGCCAGGGGCGAAACCCGCGCCGGCGGGCGCTGAACATCCGCCCCATTTCCGTTTCCATCAAGCCGAGACCGTTTCATGTCCGAACGCAATCCCCTGCCGCTGATCCTCACCGCCATCGCCACCGTGGTCGTCACGGTCGGCAGCCTCTGGTACTACGGCTACCTGCACATCGCCAAGCCCGAGGATGCGCTGCTGCTCAACGACTACACCATGCTCAAGACCGTCCCGGGCGAGGACTACAAGGTGTCGCTGTCGCCCGCGCCACAGGTCGCGCAGTGCATCGACGGCGTGCTGGTGCTGTTCGACACCGAGCAGAAGGGCCTGACCGGCGTGCTGGTGGACAAGCGCAAGCGCGCCGTGCGCTGCGCCGGGCAGGAGACGCCGGAGGTGGGGCGGCCGTGATCATCGAGGTGATCGAGGCGGACATCACCCGGCTGGCCGTCGACGCCATCGTCAATGCCGCCAACCCGTCCTTGCTCGGCGGCGGCGGAGTGGACGGCGCCATCCACCGCGCGGCGGGCCCCGAGCTGCTGGAGTACTGCCGCGGCCTCGGCGGCTGCCCGACCGGCGAGGCGCGCATCACCCCCGGCTTCCGCCTGCCGGCGCGGCACGTCATCCACACGGTCGGCCCGGTGTGGCGAGGCGGCGACCAGGGCGAGCCCGAATTGCTCGCCGCCTGCTACCGCAACAGCCTGGCCCTGGCGGAGCAGCACGGCCTGCGTACCCTGGCGTTCCCGGCGATCAGCTGCGGCGTCTACGGCTACCCGCCGGACCAGGCCGCGCAGGTGGCGGTCGGCGAGCTGCTGCGGCAGGACGCGGCCGGCGGGACGTTCGAGCGGGTGGCGCTGGTGGCGTTTTCGAGCGAAATCGCCGGTCACCTGCGGGCGGCGTTGGAGGCCTCCTGAGTCCGCTGGTCTCGACCGCGACGACATCTGTAAAGCGACGCGACCCGCGCTCAAAAACCTCCGGAAGAGGGCGGGCTACTCGGCGTCCTGGCCCTCATCCGGCCCTGCGGGCCACCTTCTCCCGAGGGAGAAGGGAAAGGCACGGCGCTGCCGGCCACCTCTTATGTGTTTCTCATCCGCTCCCAGGTGTATCGCCCCGAGGTCGGGCCTCCCACAGAAACAAGCGGTACCCGCCGAATCCCGTGGGAGGCCGCGCCCGTTCCCGACGGGCTTGCGGCATTCAACACATCCTTGTGGATTGCGCGCCCTGGCGGCGACTGTGGCCAAACGACCTTGGCCGCGAATGGCGGTCGGGACTCGTTCTGCGTCGAGACAGTTGTTACCACGGGGCGCGCACCTGTCTCGGGCCGACATGGCGGGCCGTGCGCACCGTTGTTGCGCCCTGTCGCCAGGTATGAAAAAGGGCCCTCACAGGGCCCTTTCTCTTCGCTCCGCGTCGCCGCTCAGCGCGTGCCGCCCGCCATCGACGAGCGTGGCTGCACCGGGTTGGCGTCGTTGGAGATGGTCACCTCCACCCGGCGGTTCAGCGCCCGGTTGGTCGGGGTGTCGTTCGAGGCGACCGGGTACTGCTTGCCGTAGCCCCGGGTGACGATGCGGCTGGGCTCGACGCCCATGCGCACCAGCGCCATGCGCACCGCGTCGGCGCGCCGCTCGGAGAGGCCCTGGTTGTAGCTGTCGGAGCCGGTGCTGTCGGTATAACCCTCGACGATCACCTGCCGCTCGGGGTTTTCCCGGAGGAAGTCGGCGAGCGCCTGCACGCCCTGCATGCCGCTGGGCTTGAGCTCGGCGCGGTCGAGGTCGAACAGCACGTCGCCGAAGGTCACCAGCGTGCCGCGCTCGGTCTGTCGGGCCTGCAGGTCTTCCTGCAGCTTGCGGATCTCTTCCTGCTGGCGGCGCAGCATCTCCTCGCGCGATTCCAGGCGCGCCTCGGCACGCTTGGCGGCGGAGGATTTCAGCTCTTCCTCGGCGTTGCGCAGGGCGATGGTCTGCTCGGCCAGGTCGATGCGCCGCTGCGCCAGGTAGGCCAGGTGATCGACCTTTTCCTCGCTGGCGTCGTTACGGAAGGCCGCGTCGGCCGCGTCCAGCGCGCGCTCGGCGTCCTGCACCTCGAGAGCGGCGAAGCGCTGCGAATGCGGGTCGCCCTGCAGCGCGGTGAATTCGCTGCGGGCCTGTTCCAGGTTCTGGTTGGGTTGCGACGAGCAGGCGGCCAGGCCGATGCCGAGGGCGAGCAGGGTAGGGAGTGTGACGAGTTTTCGCATGTCGAAGGTCCTCGTGAACGAAGGCTGTAGGGATGCTTACTGGATGCTGCGCTGGCTCTCTTCGCGCAGTTCCTTGATGGCCGCCTCGGAGTCCTGCACGGCACTCTGGGCCTTCACCGCCCGTGCCTTGCGCTCGGCCACGCGGGCATCCCACTCGGCCTGTTCGGCCAGTCGACGCGCTTCGTCGTAGTTTTCCTTCTGCATCGCCAGCTCGGCCTGGCGCCATTTGTCCTGCGCCGAGCGCATTTCCACCGGTGCGTACTGCGTGGCTTCGGCGCTCATCGCGCCGCGCACGGCCGATTCGGTGACGGCGAACTGCTCCTTCGGCGGGTTGCCGGCGCAGCCGGCCAGCAGCATGCCGCCGAGCGCCAGCCCGGCGAGTTTGGTAACGCTTGAACGCAATCGATTTTCGGCAACTGTATTGATCTTCATCTCGATCTCCGGTGTCGTACGGATGCCTCTGCCCCGAGATGGCCCAAAGGGCACCAACGCCGGCCCCAGGGCCCCCGGCCCGTGATAGAGGCGTATGGTTGTGAGGCTTGTGCACGACAAATGTTCACTGCCTCCGCTCAAAAGATGGCGCCACGGAACGCGCGTGCCAGACGCCCGAACCCGTGGAAACGACCGGGCCGACGCCTGTGCGGAGGCTCAGGAAAAACCCGCCGAACCGTCGGCGTGAGGAGATTCGATGGCTACGATCGATGCGCGTCTGCGCGAGAACGTGCACCTGTTGGGCGAACTGCTCGGACGCACCATCCGCGAGCAGCACGGTGAGGCCTTTCTCGACAAGATCGAGCGCATTCGCAAGAGTGCCCGGGACGCGCGGCGCGGTTCCGATGCCTCGGCGCAGACGCTGAGCAGCACCCTCGACGCGCTTGCCGAGGACGAGCTGCTGCCCATGGCGCGCGCCTTCAACCAGTTCCTCAACCTGGCCAACATCGCCGAGCAGTACCACCGCGTCCGCCGGCGCCGGGCGGACGAGCCCGAACCCTTCGAATCGGTCGCCCTGCCGCAGCTGCTCGAACGCCTGAAGCAGGCCGGGCACTCCGGCGAATTCCTCGCCCGCCAGGTCGGCCGGCTGGACATCGAGCTGGTGCTGACCGCGCATCCCACCGAGGTCGCCCGGCGCACGCTGATCCAGAAGTACGACGCCATCGCCGAACACCTGGCCCAGCGCGATCACGGCGACCTGTCGGAGAAGGAGCGCGAAGCCACCGAGCGGCACCTGCACCAACTGATCGCCGAGGCCTGGCACACCGAGGAGATCCGCCGCAACCGGCCGAGCCCGGTGGACGAGGCGAAATGGGGCTTCGCCGTCATCGAGAACTCGTTGTGGTACGCGCTGCCCAGCGTGATGCGCCAGGTCGACGCGGCGCTGCACCGCAGCACGGGCTACCACCTGCCGCTGGAAGCCGCGCCGATCCGCTTCGCCTCCTGGATGGGCGGCGACCGCGACGGCAACCCGAACGTCACCGCGCAGGTCACCCGCGAGGTGCTGCTGCTGGCCCGCTGGATGGCTGCCGATCTCTATCTGCGTGAAGTGGAAGAGCTGATCGCCGCGCTGTCCATGCACCAGGCCACTCCTGAGCTGCTCGAGCGCGCCGGCGGCGCGTCCGAGCCGTATCGCGCGGTGCTCAAGCAACTGCGCGATCGCCTGCTCGCCACACGCAGCTGGGCGCGGGCGTCGCTGGATGGCGAGCAGCCGGCCAGCGCCGAGGTGCTCTGCGACAACCAGGCGCTGCGCGAGCCGCTGGAGCTCTGCTACCGCTCGCTGCACGCCTGCGGCATGGGCGTGATCGCCGAGGGCGACCTGCTCGACTGCCTGCGCCGCGCCGCGGCGTTCGGGCTGTTCCTGGTGCGCCTGGACGTGCGCCAGGACGGCGCGCGGCATGCCGCGGCCATGAGCGAAATCACCGACTACCTCGGGCTCGGGCGCTACGCCGACTGGGACGAGGCGCAGCGCCTGGATTTCCTCCAGCGCGAGCTGGAAAACCGCCGGCCGCTGCTGCCGCGCGATTACCGGCCTTCGGCCGAGACCGCCGAGGTGCTGGCCACCTGCGCGGTGATCGCCGCGGCGCCGGCCGATTCGCTCGGCTCCTACGTGATTTCGATGGCGCGCGACAGCTCCGACGTGCTGGCCGTGCAGCTGCTGCTCAAGGAGGCCGGGCTGCGCCGGCCGATGCGCGTGGTGCCGCTGTTCGAGACGCTCAACGACCTGGACCACGCCGGGCCGGTGATCGAGCGCCTGCTCAGCCTGCCGGGTTATCGGCAGCGCCTGCACGGACCGCAGGAAGTGATGATCGGCTACTCGGATTCGGCCAAGGACGCCGGCACCACGGCGGCGGCCTGGGCGCAGTACCGCGCGCAGGAACAACTGGTGGCGATCTGCCGGGAGCAGGGCGTCGAGCTGCTGCTGTTCCACGGCCGCGGCGGCACCGTCGGCCGCGGCGGCGGCCCGGCGCACGCGGCCATCCTCTCTCAGCCGCCGGGGTCGGTGGCGGGGCGCTTCCGTACCACCGAGCAGGGCGAGATGATCCGCTTCAAGTTCGGCCTGCCGGACATCGCCGAGCAGAACCTCAACCTCTACCTGGCCGCGGTGCTGGAAGCCACGCTGCTGCCGCCGCCGATGCCCGAGCCGGCCTGGCGCAGCCTGATGGACCAGCTCGCTGCCGACGGGGTGGCCGCCTACCGCGGTATCGTCCGCGAGCACCCGCAGTTCGTCGACTACTTCCGCCAGGCCACTCCGGAACAGGAGCTGGCGCGGCTGCCGCTCGGCAGCCGCCCGGCGAAACGCCGCGAGGGCGGCATCGAGAGCCTGCGCGCCATTCCCTGGATCTTCGCCTGGACGCAGACGCGCCTGATGCTGCCGGCCTGGCTCGGCTGGGGCCAGGCGCTGCAGCGCGCGCTGGAGCAGGGCGCGGGTGAGCAGCTCGAACAGATGCGGGCGCGCTGGCCGTTCTTCGCCACGCGCATCGACATGCTGGAGATGGTGCTGATCAAGGCCGATGCAGCGATCGCCGAGCGTTACGACCGGCGCCTGGTCGAGCCGGGGCTGCAGCCGCTGGGTGCGCATCTGCGCGACCTATTGTCGCAGACGGTGGAAGTGGTACTGCGCCTGACCGGCCAGCCGGAGCTGCTCGCGCACAGCCCCGAGACCCTGGAGTCGTTCAGCCTGCGTGACGCCTACGTCGATCCCCTGCACCTGCTCCAGGTCGAGCTGCTGGCCCGTGCGCGGCAGGCCGAGAGCCAGGCTGGCAGCCCTCTGGAGCAGGCCCTGCTGGTCAGCGTGGCAGGCATCGCGGCGGGCCTGCGCAACACCGGCTGAGCCCTTGCGCGCCGGCCTGCGCACCGGCACCGGGCACGCGGGCGCCCGTCCTCGGCGGGCAATGCAGGCGGGCGCCGGCGGCGTTTCCGGCGTGACGGGCGTGCGACTTTGGATGGCTTGTCTGGCCTCTGGCCGCTGTGTATGGTGATCAGCCTTTTGCCGTTGTGACGGCGAACACACAAGAAGATTTTCGATGCGCCGCAGCGCCGGCCCATCCGTCAGGATTCATCTACTCGAGGAGCACAACCATGCGCGTGATTCTGCTGGGAGCGCCCGGTGCCGGCAAAGGTACCCAGGCCCGCTTCATCACCGAGAAATTCGGCATTCCGCAGATCTCCACCGGCGACATGCTTCGTGCAGCGGTAAAGGCCGGCACCCCGCTCGGGCTGCAGGTCAAGGGCGTCATGGACAGCGGCGGTCTGGTGTCGGACGAGATCATCATCGCGCTGATCAAGGAGCGCCTGCAGCAGGCCGACTGCCAGAACGGCTTCCTGTTCGACGGTTTCCCGCGCACCATCCCGCAGGCCGAGGCGCTGCAGCAGGCCGGGGTGAAGCTCGACCACGTGCTGGAGATCGCCGTCGACGACGAAGAGATCGTCAGCCGTCTTTCCGGCCGGCGTGTGCACCCGGCGTCCGGGCGCGTCTACCACACCCTGCACAACCCGCCGAAGGTCGAGGGCAAGGACGATCTGACCGGCGAGGAACTGGTGCAGCGCGAGGATGACAAGGAAGAGACCGTGCGTCACCGCCTGTCCGTGTACCACTCGCAGACCCAGCCGCTGGTCGCGTTCTACCGCGAGCTGGAGGCCAAGGAAGGTACGCCCCGCTGCAGCCGCGTCGAAGGCGTCGGTTCGGTCGAGGACATCACCGCCAAGGTGCTCGCCGCCCTCAGCTGATCCTGGACAGCCTGACAGACGGCCCGCTCGCGGGCCGTTTTCGTTTGTGCCGGCGACGCTGAGGTACAATCGCCGCCCTTTTTCACCGACCGGAACCGCCGATGACCACCCTGCTGGCCCTCGATACCGCCACCGAAGCCTGCTCCGTCGCGCTGCTGCACGAGGGGCGGGTGTCCAGCCATTACGAGGTCATCCCGCGGCTGCATGCCCAGCGCCTGCTGCCGATGGTTCAGACGTTGCTGGCCGAGGCCGGCGTGCCGCTCTCGGCGCTCGACGCCATCGCCTTCGGACGCGGCCCTGGCGCCTTCACCGGCGTGCGGATCGCCATCGGCGTGGTGCAGGGGCTGGCCTTCGCGCTGGAGCGCCCGGTGCTGCCGATCTCCAACCTGGCGACCATCGCCCAGCGCGCGCGGCGCGAACACGGCGCGACCGCCGTGGCCGCGGCGATCGATGCGCGGATGGACGAGGTGTACTGGGGCTGCTACCGCGACGAGGGTGGCGAAATGCGCCTGGCCGGCATCGAGGCGGTGCTGCCGCCGGAGCAGGTGAGCCTGCCGCGCGACGCTGCCGGCGAGTGGTTCGGCGCCGGCACCGGCTGGTGCCATGCCGCACGCATGCCGGTGCGCGTGGGCGCGCAGGACGCGGCCCTGTTGCCGGCAGCCGAGGACCTGCTGCTGCTGGCCGAACGCGCCTGGGCACGCGGCGAGGCGGTGGCCGCCGAGCAGGCGCAGCCGGTTTACCTGCGCGACAACGTGGCGACGCCGAAGAAGACCGGCTGACCGGGCAGGCCTGCGGCCTGCATCGCCGCGAGGGCGCGCAATCCACAAGGATGTGGTGAATGCCGCAAGCCCGTCGGGAACGGGCGCGGCCTCCCACAGGTCCGACGCGGCACCGCTGTTTTTGTGGGAGGCCCGCCCTCGGGGCGATGCGCTTTGCGCGGGAGCGGTCTCGACCGCGAACGAGTTCCAACCCCATTTGCGGCCAAGGCCGCTCCTACGAAGAACCATGGCCAGCGATGTCGCCGCGAGGGCGCGCCTCCCATAGGTGGTGGGAGTGCTACCTGCTTTGTGGGAGGCCCGCCCTCGGGGCGATGTTTGGGGCGCAGGCAGAGTCTGCTCCTACAGGGATTGTCGGTGCCGCAGGCTTTTCCCTTCTCCCCCGGGAGAAGGTGGCCCGCAGGGCCGGATGAGGGGCATTTGGGTCCGATCCGGTGGCGAGCTTTCAGGTGAGCGACATGGCGTCTGACCAGGCGCCGGGCGAACGTTGCCAAGTCTCTGGCGTCACACTAGAGTGTCGCGGTTATCGAATGGTTTGACTGATGCGCATCGACGGCCTATCCACTTCCGCCTATCCCCTCGAACGTCCTGCCCGCCCCGGCAGCGCGGTCACGCCCTATCGGGAAAGCCAGCGCGCCGTCGAGGAGCAGCGCCAGCAACCGGCCGCCGATTCGACCGCGGCCAGCCAGGGGTTCGAGCGCGAGCCCTACATCCGCCAGCCTGACCCGAGCCAGCCCGGGGCCGAGCTGCAGAACGAATATTTTCCCGCACGCTTCGTCCAGGAGCCCGTCGAGCGCCCGCTGACCAGCCGCGCCGCCCAGGCGCTGGCGAGCTACAGCACCACCGCCAGCCTGGCGCGGGACATCGACGCCAACGAGGTCCTGGGCCTCGACCTCTACGCCTGAGCCGTGAGCCTGCCGTACTACCTCGGCTGTCCCGGATGGGGTGACGCGGGTTGGCGCGGCTCGCTTTTTCCCGACGATCTTCCCAGCACGCGCTTTCTCGCCGGCTATGCCCAGGTGTTCAACACCGTCGAGGGCAACACCACCTTCTACGCCTGGCCGCAGGCCGACACGGTGCGCCGTTGGGCCGACGAGATGCCGGCCGGATTCCGCTTCTGCGCCAAGGTGCCGCGCGATATCAGCCACGCTCCCGACCTGCGCCCGCTGCTCGACGGGCTGGACGTCTTCGAGGCGCTGCTCGCGCCGCTGGGCGAGCGGGTGACGCCGCTCTGGCTGCAGCTGCCGGCGAACTTCGGCCCGCCGCGGATGGCCGAGCTGGTGGCGGTGTTCCAGCGGGTGTCACGTCCGCTGGCGCTGGAAGTGCGCCATCCCGCGTTCTTCGCGCGTGGCGAGGAGGAGCGGGGGCTCAACCGCCTGCTGCGTGATCACGGGGTCGAGCGGATCTGCCTCGACACCCGCGCACTGTTCAGCAGCCGCTCGGCCGATCCCGCGGTGATCGAGGCGCAGACCCGCAAGCCGCGTCTGCCGGTGCGGCCCACCGCCTTCAGCGAGCAGCCGCAGCTGCGCTTCGTCGGCCATCCGGAACTGGAGGCCAACGACCACTTCCTCCAGCCCTGGCTGGCCAAGGTCGCCGAATGGCTGGAAGCCGGGCTGACGCCGCACGTCTACCTGCACATGGCCGACAACCGCTTCGCGCCCTTGCTGGCTCGGCGCTTCCACCAACTGCTCGCCGAGCGCCTTCCCGGGCTGCCGGCGCTGACCGGCTGGCCGGAAGCCCGCGCCACCCAGCTCGATTTTCTCGCTGACTGAAGCAACCCCGGCGCCTCCGGGTTGCCTCATGGATATGACCTTCGGCCGCTTCCTTCTCGTCCTGATCCTGCTTGCCGCCGGCTTCGCCTTCGCCGTGTGGCGGGGCTTCGTGCAGGTCCCCGATCGCTGGAACCCCTGGGCGCCGCTGGACCTGCGCGAGCCGCCGAACCTGCTGACCGGCTTCAAGCTGCGCCTGCTGGAGGGCGACCGGGCGCTGTGCGAGCAGGCGCTGGCCACTTCGGACCTCGACTACCAGGCAGTCCCGGACAGCCAGCCGGAGCCGACCTGCCCGCTGGAGAACACCGTGCGCATCCGTGGCTCGGAGGTGCGCTTCAACAGCGCCTTCCTCGCCACCTGCCCGCTGGCGGCCGCCTACGTGCTGTTCGAGCGCCATGGCCTGCAGCCGGCGGCGCAGGCGGTGTTCGGCCAGCCGGTCGCGCGCGTCGAGCACTTCGGCAGCTTCGCCTGCCGCAACATCGCGCGCAGCAACAGGCGCAGCCAGCACGCCACCGCCAATGCCCTGGACCTGGCCGGCTTTCGCCTCGCCGACGGCACGCGCATCACGGTGGCGCGCGACTGGCGCGGCGAGGGCGACAAGGCGCGCTTCCTGCGTGAAGTACACAAGGCGGCCTGCCGCGCCTTCAACATCACCCTCGGGCCCGAGTACAACGCGGCGCACCACGACCATTTCCACGTCGACATGGGCGGCTTCCGCACCTGTCGTTGAACTGGCGGGCGGCGCGCTCTGGCAGAATGCGCGGGTCCTTGCTCCGAGCCGTCCCATGATCGCGTCCAGCCCCGTGCTTACCCTGCAGTCGCTTCATCCCGCCTACGACGAACGGGCCCGTGCCTGGGCCGCCCGGCTGGGCGTGCCGCTGGACCGGCCGGACGCGGAGTTTGCCCTGCAGGTCGGCGAGGGCGGCCTGCAGTTGCAGGCCCTGGAGCCCGACGCGCCCGGACCGGTGCGGGTGGACTTCGTCGAGGGTGCGGTCGCGCACCGGCGCCAGTTCGGCGGCGGCAGCGGGCAGATGATCGCCAAGGCGGTGGGCGTGCAGCCGGGAGTCCGACCGCAGGTGCTGGATGCGACTGCCGGCCTCGGGCGCGACGGCTTCGTGCTCGCCACCCTGGGCTGCCGGGTCGAGCTGATCGAGCGCAACCCGGTGGTCGCGGCGCTGCTTCAGGACGGCCTGGAACGGGCGGCCGCGGCTGCCGAAGTCGCCCCCATCGTTGCGCGAATGACGCTGCGCCAGGGCAATGCCATCGAGTTGATGCGCGAATGGAGCGGCGAGGCCCCGCAGGTGATCTACCTCGACCCGATGTTCCCGCACCGCGACAAGTCGGCCCTGGTGAAGAAGGAGATGCGCCTGTTCCGCCCCTTCGTCGGCGATGACGACGACGCGCCCGCGCTGCTGGAGGCGGCGCTGGCGCTGGCCAGCCACCGGGTGGTGGTCAAGCGCCCGCGCAAGGCGCCGGCGATCGACGGGGCGAAGCCGGGCTACGGCCTGGAGGGCAAGTCCAGCCGCTACGACATCTATCCCAAGCGCAGGCTGGCGGGCTGAGGGGGCGGCTCAGCCCGGCGCGTAGGCGCGTACGAAAAGCGCCACCACGTCGGCGACGTGCGCCTGCATCGCCGCGTCGTCCAGCGGCGGCGCATAGCCGATCAACTGGTGGAAGTGATTGATGCCCTTGATCAGCGAGCAGAAATGCTCGGCGGCGCGGGTGCGGTCGTCGATCGCCAGCTGGCCGGCGGCGCAGGCCCGGTCGAGCAGGGCGCGGGTCTCGTCGAGCACCTGCTGCGGGCCGGCTTCGTAGAACAGTCGCGACAGCTGCGGCGTGGTCGCGCCCGTGGCCACCATGATGCGGTGCAGGCCGACCGATTCCGGGCTGCTGAGCAGCCGCCAGAAGGCTTCGCCGAGCTCGCGCAGCGCCTGGTCGATGGGCATGCCCGGGGCGGGCGAGAACAGCTCGCGCGGCAGGCGGTTCTCGCAGGTCGCCTGCACCGCCGCGCAGAACAGCGCCTCCTTGTCCTTGAAATGACTGTAGAGCGTCAGCTTCGAGACCCCGGCCTCCGCGGCGATGGCCTCCATGCTGCTGGCTTCGTAGCCGTTTCCGAGAAACAGCGTCTTGGCGGCGTTGAGGATGGCTTCGCGTTTGGCCGGGTCTTTCGGTCGGCCCGGGCTGGCGGCGGTCGGGGAACTGTCTCTGTCGGTCATCTTTTAATACTGGACTGGCTGGTACGCGATTTTTACTATACCCGGCGGTTCAGTTAATCAAAACCGCTCTGACGAGAGGGACTTTCTCATGTTTCGCCCCTTGTTGCCGCTTGCCGGGCTGTTCGCCTGCGCCCTGACGCTGGCCGCCTGCACGGCCGAAGAACCCGCGGCGCCGCAGCCGCGACCGGTGATGGTGGTGCATCCGCAGCCGGCCAGCGAGGCGATGGTGAGCTATGCGGGCGAGGTGCGGGCGCGCTACGAGCCGGAGCTGGCATTCCGTATCGGCGGCAAGATCGTCGAGCGGCTGGTGGAGGTCGGCGAGCACGTTCGCGAGAACCAGCCGCTGGCCCGGCTCGATCCGCAGGACGTGCGCCTGCAGCTGGACGGCGTGCAGGCGCAGGTGGCGGCGGCGGAAGCCAACCTGCGGGTCGCCCGCGCCGAGCGCGAGCGCTACAGGACGCTGCTCGACCGGCAGCTGGCCAGCCGCTCGCAGTACGACAGTGCGGACAATCAGTACCGCGCCGCCGAGGCGCGGCTGAAGCAGGCCCGCGCCGAGCTGGACGTCGCCCGCAACCAGGTGGACTACGCGGTGCTGCGCGCGAACCGCGACGGCGTGATCGTCCAGCGCCTGGCCGAGGTAGGGCAGGTGGTCGCCGCCGGACAGAGCGTGTTCGTGCTCGCCGCCGACGGCGAGCGGGAGGTGGTGATCGCGCTGCCCGAGCACTCGGTGGATCTCTACCGGCTCGGCCAGGCGGTGTCGGTGGAGCTCTGGTCGCGGCCCGGCCAGCGCTATGCCGGCAGCATCCGCGAGCTGTCGCCGGCGGCCGATGCGCGCACCCGCACCTATCAGGCGCGGGTGGCGTTCACCGAGCAGGCGCCGGCCGACCTCGGGCAGAGCGCCCGGGTGTTCGCCGCGCACGACGGCGAGGTGGCGCTGTCGGTGCCGCTGTCGGCGCTGAGCGCCGATGGCGACCGCACCTTCGTCTGGCGGGTGAAGGACGACGGCACGCTGGAGCAGGCGACGGTGCGCACAGGCCCCTACGGCGAACAGCGCGTGCCGGTGCTCGAGGGGCTGGCGCCGCAGGACTGGGTGGTGCTCGCCGGCGTGCACATGCTGCACGAAGGCCAGGCGGTGCGCCCGGTCGACCGTGACAACCGCCCGGTCGCGGTCGGGGCGGTGGAGGCGCGGCCATGAAGTTCAACCTGTCCGCGTGGGCGCTGCACAACCGGCAGATCGTGCTCTACGCCATGCTGCTGCTGGCGGTGGTCGGGGCGCTGTCGTACGGCGAGCTCGGCCAGAGCGAGGACCCGCCGTTCACCTTCAAGGCCATGGTGATCCGCACCAACTGGCCCGGGGCCTCCGCCGAGGAGGTGTCGCGCCAGGTGACCGAGCGGATCGAGCAGAAGCTGATGGAGACCGGCGAATACGAGCGCATCGTTTCCTTCTCCCGGCCGGGCGAGTCGAACGTCACCTTCATGGCCAACGACGCGCTGCATTCGCGCGACATTCCCGAGCTCTGGTACCAGATTCGCAAGAAGATCGGCGACATCCGCCACACGCTGCCACCCGAGGTACAGGGGCCGTTCTTCAACGACGAGTTCGGCACCACCTTCGGCAACATCTACGCGCTGACCGGCGAGGGCTTCGACTACGCGGTGCTCAAGGACTACGCCGACCGCCTGCAGATCCAGCTGCAGCGCGTGCCCAACGTGGGCAAGGTCGAGCTGGTGGGGCTGCAGGAGGAGAAGATCTGGATCGAGCTGTCCAACACCAAGCTGGCCACCCTCGGCGTGTCGCTGGAAGCGGTGCGCCAGGCGCTGGAGGCGCAGAACGCCGTGCTCGCCACCGGCTTCGTCGAAACCCCCAGCGATCGCGTGCAACTGCGCGTCAGCGGCCGCTTCGACACCGTCGAGCAGATCCGCGACTTCCCCATCCGCGTCGATGACCGCACCTTCCGCATCGGCGATGTCGCCGAGGTCAGCCGCGGCTTCAACGATCCGCCGGCGCCGCGCATGCGCTTCATGGGCGAGCCGGCGATCGGCCTGGCGGTGTCGATGAAGAGCGGCGGCGACATCCTCGACCTCGGCGAAGCGCTGCAGGCCGAGTTCGCCCGCCTGCAGGAGGAGCTGCCGGCCGGCATGCAGCTGCGCAAGGTGTCCGACCAGCCGGCGGCGGTGAAGACGGGCGTCGGCGAGTTCGTCCGGGTGCTGGTCGAGGCGCTGGTCATCGTGCTGCTGGTGAGCTTCTTCTCGCTCGGCCTGCGCACCGGCCTGGTGGTGGCGCTGACCATCCCGCTGGTGCTGGCGATGACCTTCACCGCCATGCATTACCTGGACATCGGCCTGCACAAGATTTCCCTCGGCGCGCTGGTTCTGGCGCTCGGGCTGCTGGTGGACGACGCCATCATCGCGGTGGAGATGATGGCGATAAAGATGGAGCAGGGCTTCGACCGGCTGCGCGCGGCCAGCTTCGCCTGGACCAGCACCGCCTTCCCGATGCTCACCGGCACCCTGATCACCGCGGCCGGCTTCCTGCCCATCGCCACCGCACAGTCCAGCACCGGCGAATACACCCGGTCGATCTTCCAGGTGGTCACCCTCGCGCTGGTGGCCTCCTGGATCGCCGCGGTGCTGTTCGTGCCGCTGCTTGGCGACAAGCTGCTGCCGGATCTCGCCAAGCGTCACGCCGCCAGGCACGGCGGCGACCCGGAGAAGGGGCACGATCCCTATTCGACGCCGTTCTACCGGAGCGTGCGGCAGGTCGTGAGCCTGTGCGTGCGCCGGCGCAAGACGGTGATCCTGCTCACCATCGTGGCCTTCGCCGGGGCCATCGTGCTGTTCCGTGCAGTGCCGCAGCAGTTCTTCCCGCCGTCCGGGCGGCTGGAGCTGATGGTGGACCTAAAGCTGGCCGAAGGGGCCTCGCTGAGGGCCACCGAGGAAGCTGCCCTGCGGCTGGAGCGGATGCTTCAGGCGCGCACCGGCATCGACAACTACGTGGCCTACGTCGGCACCGGCTCGCCGCGCTTCTACCTGCCGCTGGACCAGCAGCTGCCGGCCACCAGCTTCGCCCAGTTCGTGGTGCTCGCCGACAGCATCGAGCAGCGCGAGGCGCTGCGCAGCTGGCTGATCGAGCGCCTGAACGAGGACTTCCCGGATGTTCGCGGCCGCGTGACGCGGCTGGAGAACGGCCCGCCGGTGGGCTATCCGGTGCAGTTCCGGGTGACCGGCGAACACATCGACGTGGTCCGCGGGCTCGCCCGCGAGGTCGCCGAGAAGGTCCGCGACAACCCGCACGTGGCCAACGTGCACCTGGACTGGCAGGAGCCGAGCAAGGTGGTCTGGCTGGACGTCGACCAGGAGCGGGCGAGGGCGCTGGGCGTCGATACGGCGCAGCTGTCGCAGTTCCTGCAGCGCACCTTCACCGGTACGCGGGTCAGCCAGTTCCGCGAGGACGACGAGCTGATCGAGATCCTGCTGCGCGGCACGGTGGACGAACGCCAGGACCTGAACATGCTGCCGAGCCTGGCGATCCCCACCGCATCCGGCCGCAGTGTGCCGCTGTCGCAGGTGGCGACCCTGGAATACGGCTTCGAGGAAGGGGTGATCTGGCACCGCAACCGCCTGCCCACCGTGACGGTGCGCGCCGACATCTATGGCGACGAGCTGCCGGCCAGCGTGGTGGCGCAGATCCAGCCGACGCTGGCGCCGATCCGCCAGGCGCTGCCCAGCGGCTACCTGCTGGAGGTCGGCGGCACGGTGGAGGATTCGGCGCGCGGGCAGGCGTCGGTCAATGCCGGCCTGCCGCTGTTCATCGTGGTGGTGCTGACGCTGCTGATGGTGCAGCTCAAGAGCTTCTCGCGCTCGGCCATGGTGTTTCTCACCGCCCCGCTGGGGCTGATCGGCGTGACCCTGTTCCTGCTGCTGTTCGGCAAGCCGTTCGGTTTCGTCGCCATGCTCGGCACCATCGCGCTGTCGGGCATGATCATGCGCAACTCGGTGATCCTGGTCGATCAGATCGAGCAGGACATCGGCGCCGGGCACGACCGCTTCACGGCCATCGTCGATGCCACGGTGCGACGCTTCCGGCCCATCGTGCTGACCGCGCTGGCCTCGGTGCTGGCGATGATCCCGCTGTCGCGCAGCATCTTCTTCGGGCCGATGGCGGTGGCGATCATGGGTGGGCTGGTGGTGGCCACCGTGCTGACGCTGCTGTTCCTGCCGGCGCTCTACGCGGCCTGGTTCCGGGTCAGGGCGGCGGAAGCCGAGGGCGTGCAGCGCGGCTGATGCCCTCCGCGCGCGGCGAGACGATCGCATCTCGCCGGGCGGGCGGGTTCAGTTGGGGCCCTTGTCCAGGACGTAGCCGGCTTCGACCTGGTCGGCGGCGTATTCCTCCTGGGCCTGGTATTCCTCCCTCGGCCGGCGATGCCGGTGATGGCGCCGCTTGTGCCGCTTGCCGTGGGGCTGCGCCTGCGCGACCCGCTGCTCCTCGCCGTGCACGAACTGGATCGCCGCGAGGCCGGTCAGCACGCCGACGATGTTCACCGTGAGGTCGGCCAGGGAAGTCGTGCGGTCCGGCGAGAGAATCTGCAACAGCTCGATGCAGGCCGATACCGTGATCACCGCGGCGGCCAGCGTGGCCAGGGGGAGGCGGCGAAAGGCCATGTGGCCGGTCAGGGTGAGGGCGGAAAAGGCAAGCCAGTGGTAGAACTTGTCGGCTTCCGGAAAGAGTTGCGTGTTCGGTGTGCTCTTGACTCCCAGGTAAAGGATCGCCACTGCGGTCACCCAGAACAGCACTCTCCACTTCTTGATCTGGTACTTCATGTAAGGCTCGCTCCGCCGGTTGTAACCCTGTAACCGTTTCCGTGGGGCTGACGACGGCGCCGCTTGGCGCCGAATCCGTCAGTGCTCACGCCCTGGCGCGAACGCCCTGTCGAGCATGCCCTACGAATCGGCCAGCGACAGCGCTGGCCTTCGAATTCCGTTCGATCACGACAGCCAGGCCAACGCCGGCTGCCGACACGCAGCGTCCCCCGGCATGCCGACTCTTGCGAGTGCGGCATGCCGGTTGTCGGGACGAAGCCGTTGTTGCTTAGCGCGAGAGGTTGTAGTCCGCTGCCGCACCGGTGCCGACGATGCTGGCCGACGGCAGCAGCTGGCTGATGAAGCGGTTCCAACGGGTGATGTTGGCCGGACCGACGAACACCACGTCCTGCGGATGGAGCGGGAAGTGCTTGGCCAGCGCGAACGCGGTCGGCGACTTGGCGTTGAGCTGGAACACGGTCGCCGGCTCGTTGGCGATGTTCTGCGCACCGCGGATGACGTACACCGCTTCGCCGTCGGCGGTTTCCTGGCGCAGGCCGCCGGAGGTGCCGATGGCGTCCATCAGGTTCATGGCGGTGGTCTTGAAGGACAGTGCCTGCGGCATCATCACCTCACCCAGGACGTAGACCTTGCGCTGGTCGTTGTAGGGCAGGTGCAGCTGGTCGCCGTCCTTCAGGTAGACCTGGTGCAGCCAGGAATCCGGGCGGTTCAGCGAGTCGATGTCGAGCAGGTATTCCTTGCCGTCGCGCTTGAGCGTCAGGCCGGTCAGGTCGGCATCGGCGGTGGACACACCGGCCTGGCCGAGGGCCTGGGTGATGGTCATCGGCGCGGTGGTGACCGGGACTTCCCCGGCGGTGTTGAACGCACCGCTGAGCACCACGCGCTGGCTGCCGAAACGCAGGATGGAGACGTCGACCTGCGGGCTGTCGATGTAGCTGCGCAGGCGGCTGGCGATGGTCGAGCGAAGCTCCTCGATGGTCATGCCGGCGGCCCGGACGTTGCCGATGTAGGGATAGAACAGGGTGCCGTCGGGGCGGACCAGGCGACCGTTGGCGTCCAGCTGCTGCTGCGGGCCAGAGGGCGCGGTCAGTTCCGGGTGATCCCAGACGGTGATGTACAGCAGGTCGTTGGCACCGATGCGGTAGTCGGTGGGCTTGTAGGACAGGAGCTCCTGCCTGGCGGTGGCGCCCATGCGGTCCACGGTCTGGTCCTTGAGCATCTCGGGAGTGATGCTGACCAGCTGGACGGTGCCGTCTTCGGCGGTCGCGCCGTCCTTGAACTCGTCCGGGTCGAGGTACTGGCCGGGGGCGAAGGCGCAACCCTGCAGGGTAATGGCAGAGGCAACGGTCAGAGCGAAGAGTGCTTTCATGTGTTTCATCCTTGAGTAAGGTTGTTCTGTTGGAAGCTCGAGCGCGGGAGGGCCCTGCTCGAGAGGCGAATGGGCCGGGCCAGGAACCGGGTTGCGGTCGTTACCGGCCGGAACGGCTGCCCAAAGTCATCGGAAGCCAATATGTGTTCTCCTTCTGATTTGTTATATCCAGCTGGCCAGGCCTCGCCGCAGAGGAACCGAGATTCCGGCTGCGTTGCATCCCTGCTGCCTTCGGGCCGCTGAGTGTTCCCCATCCGTCCCTCGCGGGTCGTTCAGCACCGAGGGGGCAGGGCCCGAGCCTCAGGTCGCTGCATCAAGGCAATATCCAATTGCCATTGAATTGACCGCTGACAGAATGCATAGACCGCCCGTGCAGCGCAGGGTTCACGGGGCCTGCCGCCTGTCGCGCTGTTTCGCTTCGCCGGCTCAGCTGTCCTGCTTCACCGGCTTGCCCTTGTGCTGCTTGCCGCTCCGCTCGCGCAGGTAGGCCGGCACGATGAACAGCGCGTCCTGCAGGTAGCGCTTCACCAGCCGTCGCGGCTCGGAGAGCATCCGGTGCAGCCATTCCAGGCGCGCCTTCTGCATCCACAGCGGGGCCCGGCGGATGCTGCCGGTGGCGAACGAGATCGAGGCGCCGATGCAGAAGCCCATGCCGGTACGCTCGTGCGGCGCGATGCGGCTGGCGAGGATTTCCTGGCGAGGCGCGCCGACGGCGTAAAACACCAGCTCGGAGGGGTGTTCGCGCACGAACGCCAGGCAGCGCTCGACCTCCTCGGGCTTGTCGATGAAGCCCATCGGCGGGTCGTAGTGGTGAATGCGGATGCCCGGGTACAGCGCCTGCAGCTTGCGGTATTCGGACTCGCGCGAGCCGATCAGCACGAGCTGCCAGTTCTCGCGGTCGGCCCAGCGCAGCAGGTCGACGGTCAGGTCGCTGCCGGGAATGACCTCCTCGACCTCCACGCCGAGCGAGTGGAGCAGGGGCATGAGGATCCGGCTGTCGCAGATCCGCACGCGTGCCCGGGCGTAGGCTTCCTGGAAGCCCGGATCGCGCTGCAGCAGCACCAGGTGGTCCACGTTGGGTGTCACCACGAAGGAGTAGGGCTGTCGAACGCCGTCGCGGATGCTGGCGAGCAGCGCCTGTTTCGTGCCGGTATAGAACCGGACGCCGAATGCCTGGTTGGTCTCACTTGACACTCATCGTTACTCCCTTGAAAGCACCCTTGATGCCTGACCAGGCAAGGGCGGGGTGACGGATTTCCTTGGCGACCGTGATCGCCGACAGGAAGCAGGCCGAAGCGAGCGCGAACGCAGGGCCGTAGAAGCGCTTGTTGAAGCGGGTGGCCGCGCGGTTGCGGTAGTAGTGGTAGAAGGCCGAACGGCCGCCGTTGGAGGCGAGCGAACCGTAGTGGTACACGCGGCTCTGCGGAACCACGCGAATGCCCACGCCGTGCCGGCGCGCGCGGAACTGCCAGTCCACTTCCTCGGAGTACATGAAGTAGGTCTCGTCCATCATGCCGACCCGTTCGATCAGCGCGGCGGAGAACGCCAGGCTGCAACCCATCACGTAATCGGGCTGCTCGCCGGTGGCCAGCACCTCCTCGACCGTCTGCCCCTTGCCCAGCAGCCGGGCCTTGCCGAGCAGCGGATAGAGCTTGCCGCCGCCGAAGCATTCGAGCTTGCCGCTGTCGGAGCTGAGCACCGCGGAGCCGACGAACTGGCGATCATTCTCGCGCAGCGCCTCGAGCAGTGGCTGGAAGGCGTCGGAGTCGACGTAGGTGTCGTTGTTGACCACCCAGAAGTATTCGACGTCCAGGTGCTCCAGCGCCCAGCGCAGGCCGAAGTTGTTGCCGCCGGCATAGCCGTTGTTCTCCGGGTTGGCGAGCACGGTGGCGCGCGTGGGCTCCTTGGCCTCACGCCAAGCCTTCAGGGCCTCGACCGAGCCGTCCTGCGAGTCGTTGTCGACGATCACCACATGGTCCAGCGCCGGGCAGTGAGCGAGCAGGCTCTCGGCGCAACTGACGGTCTCAGTAGCTGCCTTGTAGTTGAGAATAAGCGCGACGTTCATGGATATATTCCTGCCTGCGAAGGTGACGAGCCTTGAGTGAGTGAATGACGAACAACATGGCGAACATCGATTGCGCGTATTCCATCAGGCCGTTGAGCGGCCAGATGACGAACATGGCGAGTACCGCCGGGTAGATGAAGCTCATGTCGCTGGCAATGGTCTTGGCGATCCGGTGATAGACGAACAGGGTCACCGGGAGAATCAGGAAGGTGAGGAAGCCGAAGCGGAACAGGGTGCCGAAGATGCCCACGTCGGACAGGAAGAAGTGCTCGCCGAAGTAGGGGACGAAGCCGTCCTGCCAAAGCAGCGACAGCGATCCGCTGGGCAGCCAGTTCACCACGTGCAGATGGCTGAAGATGGTGTTGATGGTTATCGGCCGCACGCCTTCGTCGATGTCGCCTTCCAGCGTGCTGTCGTAGAAGTCGGCGTTGAAGCCGAGCACTTCCAGCAGGCTCGGATAGAAGTAGAACGGCGACAGCAGGATCGACAGGCTGGCGGCCCACAGGATCGCCTTGGCGCGCAGGCAGAACAGGGTGAAGGCCAGGCACAGCACGATCAGCTGGCGGGTCTGGGTGGCGAACACCAGGGTCAGCAGCAGGATCGCCGCGACCAGCAGGAAGAAGTTCTTGCTGCGCTTGCCGCCATCGATGGGCGAGGCGCCCTTCGACCACACCTGGATGCAGTAGAAGTAGGCGATGCACAGCAGCAGCGGGCCGATGGTGGAGCGGTCCGGACGGTCGTCGGAACGCACCTCGGTGCGCATGTCCGGGATCACCCCGAACTTGAAGCACCACGACAGGAAGGCGGCGATCAGCGCGGCATACAGCAGACCGCGCTCGAACTGCAGCGGGGTGACCCGCTTGCCAAGGAACAGCAGCGGCGCGAAGCCGAGCGAGAACATCACCCGCCGTTCCTCGATGAGCCCGTAGGCGATCGGCTGCCCGTAGGTGTACTTGGCGAACACAGCGGGCAGGAAGGTGAATACGAAGATGCTGTAGACGCAGTAGTAGATGAGGATGCGGAACTCGCGCGGAGCCTCCTCGGTGGACGACAGCACCAGCAGCAGGGTGAAGGCGAGGCAGATCGCCAGATACGCCTCGTTGATCCCTTTCAGGCCATAGGGGTTGTGCGGGCTTTCGCCGAAGACGGAAAAGTGCAGGACGATCGCCAGCACCAGAAGCGGAAGGAAGAAGAATCTGGAAGAAAAACTGCTCATCGCATCCAACCTGAATCCCTAGTCGTGGTTCCCTGAGCGTTGCGCACGGTCACGCCGTTTCCAGCGTGCGCTGCTTGATCTTCTTGCGCCGCACCAGCAGGCCGGTGAACGCCTTGAAGCTCTGGTACAGCCCGATGCGACGCATCCCCTTGCCGAGCTCGAAGCCCTTGTAGCTCGGCGTCTTCAGCAGCAGCACCTTCATCGCCAGCAACCGCGGGAGGATGGTGGTCCGGCGGTAGTACTGGAACGGCTGGATGGCAAAGATGCCTTCGGTATCGAAACTCTCGCTTTTGACCACGCCATCGGCCTCTGCGTTGCGAAACAGCTCGCGACCCACTTCAGAGCGAATCAGGATCAGAGAGTTTCCTTCGCGCTCTTCGAATGATGGATATCCCTTGTCATCGCCCTCCCAGCCGTCTGCGCAGACGATGTCGGCGAACTCGCCGATGCCGTCGGGGCAGATCTTGCAGCGTGTCTGCAGGTGCCGGTTGAGCACCTTTCCCCAGGAGTCGTTGTAGGTCATGGTCTTCTCTTCGCCGTTCTTCAGCGTGGCCTTGGTCAGCCCCGGCCAGCCATCGCCGCGGTAGCGGAAGGCGGTCACCTCGTCGCGCGCCACGCCGAGCTTTTCCAGCACCTGGTGGGTGCCGGCGAGGCTCGGCGTGCCGGCGCACATGAACGAGACGATGTAGGGGATGTTGGCCTTCAGCCGCGGGTTGTGCGCCTGCAGCTGGCGGACCGCGCCGACGTCGCAGGGCTTGCCGATGAACAGGTATTTCTCGGTGGACATCGCCACCCATTTCAGCGCCTCGGCGGGCGAGGCGGGGGCGTAGCGCGAACCCGAGGACGCGATGATGTTGTTGCGCGAACGGCTGATGACCGCGACGTTTTCCAGCGGGTCCCTGTCGGACGCCTGGATCTGGATCACCCCGTCGACCAGGCCCCTGTCCAGGCAGTATTGCGCCAGCGCCGAGATCACCCCGCCGGAGGACCCCACGCGGCGGATTTCCGCGTCGGTCGAGTAGCCCTTGCGCGCTTCCAGCACCTCGCCCCAGATGGGGTGGTAGTGCTCGGTCTTGTACGGGCGGATGTCCAGGTTCAGCGCCGGGCAGGACTTGCCGAAGGTCTCGGTGGTGGCCTTGTCCGCCACCGGCTTGTCGCGGTACTCGGCGTTGAGGAACGGACGCCGGTAGCCGTCGGCGCCGATGCGCATCCGGATCGCGTCGTCGTCCGCGAGCGAGCTGCACATCCCGCAGCCGCTGCACAGGTCGTTCTTCAGCACGCGATTGAGTAACTCTTTCATTCGAGCCTTTCCTTTAGCCGCCGACATCGGAGGTGTCGGCCGTCGATTGAATGGGGTGCGGGGCGGCCTGCCGGCGGCCGCGGTAGATCCGCGCCACCGCCAGCCCGTAGATCAGGGTCAGCACGACCATGCCCAGCGTCGACACCCAGGGCGCCGCCTGGATGCCGTAGCGGGGGATGAACAGCCAGTAGCAGAGCACCGTGATCACGCCCGAGGCGATGATCCCGAAGGTGCGCAGGAAGCCGGTGCCGAGGGCCATCAGCTGCACGCCGAGGCCGGCGGCGACGAAGCGCGCGGCGGTGAAGCAGGCGAAGGCCAGCCACAGGGTGTTTAGCTCGGCATACCCGGCGCCGAGGAAGTGGTCGGTGAACAGCGGGCCGATGAAGTAAAAGGCGAGGGCGAAGACCAGCCCCATCAGCACGTATTCGCCGAGGATGCGCACGCCGTAGCGCAGCAGCCCGGGCAGGTTGTGGTGCAGCTTGTGGGCGAAGCGCGGGATGTGCACGCTGGCCAGCAGCACGCTGAACGGCACCGCGCCCTGCAGCAGCCGCGAACCGGCGAAGTAGATGCCCGCCGCCTCGCGGCCCGCCAGGTGGTTGACGAGGATGACGTCCAGCTGGGCGAAGATGTTGGTCGCGCCGCTGTCCACCGCGAAGCTGGTGGAGGTGCGGAAGCGGTCGGTGATCGCCGCGCGCGACGTGCGCAGGATGCCGCCCAGCTGCACCAGGCGTGACAGCGCGCCCAGGGCCATGACCGCATAGATCAGCCGCGAGACGAGGAATGCCAGGCCGACGGCGAAGATGTCGTTGTGCAGCAGGATGGCCAGCCCGATCAGCGCGAAATGGATCAGCGCGGTGACCACCACGATGCGGGTTTCGCGGTGGAACTGGCCGATGCTGCGGAACACTGTCAGCGTCAGGTCGCCGTAGGAGAAGGCCAGCTGTCCGAGCAGGAACAGGATCGCCGCGACCCGCTCGGTGGCGGTCAGGTCGAAAACGAACAGGATCAGCGGCAGCAGCACCAGGCAGGCCGGCACCACCAGCGCGGTCTTGGCCGCCAGGCTGGCGGACATGATTTCCCCGGCCCGTTCGCGCTCCGCGCCGATGTCGCGCAACGCGCGCATGCCGAAGCCGTAGTCGGTCACCAGCGCGACGATGGTCGACCAGGTGATGACGATGGAAAGGAAGCCGAAGTCGCTCGGTCCCAGCGTGCGCGCCAGGATGAGCAGGGTGCCGAGCGCCACCGCGGTCCTGGCCGCGGTGGTGATTCCCATCAGGGCGTGGTCGCGCATGCCTATTCCTGGTACGCAGGCTGGCCTTGCCGCAACGAGGTCATCAGGCCCTCGAGGGCGTAGCTGTAGGCGGCGAGCTTGCGCCGGATGATCTCGGAGCTGGCCTCCACCTCGGCCTTGAGCCGGTCGCGTTGCTCGAGATGCGCCAGCACCTTCTGCAGCGCGCTTTCGGTGGTCTCGGTCTTCAGGTCGACCACCCGGTGGTAGTCCAGCGACTCGTAGAGTCCGGCGAACTTGCGGCTGTAGGCCAGCGGCACCACCGGCACGCCGGCGGAGAAGGCGCCGATGGTGGCGTGCATGCGCGCGCCGATGAAGAAGTCCAGCCCGCTGATGTAGGACTTGGCCTCGACCGGGCCCTTGAAGCGCGGCGCCAGCTTCAGCGCCGGGTGGCGCTGCTGCAGTGTCTGCGAGATGGCGAAGTCGTCCTCGGCGGGGAAGCCGAGCGGGATCACGTGCGGCACCAGGTGCACCTCGTGACCCTGGCCGAGCAGGGCTTCGATCAGCTGGTCGGTCAGCGCCTTGTAGTCGGCGCGCAGGCCGAACTGGTTGGCGGTGCCTTCGTAGCCGCCATGGTGCAGCAGCGCCGAGACGCTGATGCCCACCGCCAGCCGCCCGGGCGCGCGCATCTCGCTGGCGCGCTCGAAGGGCAGGGCGAAGGCGACGTCGATGACTTCGTCGCGGTTCGGCACGCCGAGCTGCTCGAGCACCGCGAAGGACTGGTGGTCGCGGGCGAACACCATGGTGCTCTTCTTCATCACCCAGGCGGCCGCCCTGGCGTTGGTGTCGGACTTGAACGGGCCGATGGTCTGCGGCGAGAGAATCAGCGGCACGCGGCCCATCAGCGCCATGCCCTTGCTCAGCAGCAGCTTGATCAGCCGCTTGCTGCCGTAGATGTCGGAGAAGCTGTCGCCTTCGCCGATGTCGAAGATGGCGTCGCAGGAGCCGATCGCCTTGATCAGCTTGTGCGGGCTCTTCAGCAGGCTCTTCTCGTTGAACTCGATGAACTCGTAGTTGAAGCGCTCCATCGACGGCGGGTAATCGCACGGGCCGGAGGAGCCGATGATGAGGAATTCGGGGGTGATGCCCTTGCGCCGGGCGGCCTCGTCGATGAGCAGCATGTTGGAGATGCTCAGTGCGCCGACACCCAGGTTCCCGGATGAAAAGGAATGCCAAAGCAGGCCGAATTTCATGTCACTCACTCCTGAGGTTGGGTAGCCGGCGCGGAGGCCGCGCCGTCGCCGGACGCGTCCGGGGTGGGCCCGTACTCGGTGCAATCGTTGTCGAGGTGCTTCTGCAGGATCGCCAGCTGCGGGCGGTCGGCGCCATCGGCCCGCGGCTCGACGCTCAGCGCATAGTTGTTCCAGCCCGGGCCGCCGGCCCAGTAGGCGCTGGGGATGCAGTTCTCGTTGAGGTACTGCAGCATGTTGTCCATCGCCTGCAGCATCGCCGGCGAGTCGCCGGGCACGCCGTATTCGCCGAGGAAGCCCTTTTGGCCGTGGCGCTTGAGCCATTCGACGAAGGGCCGCGCGCGCTCGACGCCGAGCATCGGGTCGACCTCGTCGGGATTGCCCTTCTGGTAGCGGCCGGAGAAGTCCGGATCGAAGTAGAGGTGACCTTCGTAGACGATGCGGTTGGACGGGTCCTTGATCAGCAGGTTGGCGTTGACCTGCGGCCAGTGGTAGGCACTGGACCAGCGTTCGCCCTCGACGAAGATCAGCGTCTCGCGATCTACTTCGCGGATGGCGTCGACCGCCGCCTGGGCGGCCCCGGGCCAGAGGCCGACGGTGCCGTGCGGCTCGTTCATGATGTCGTAGCCGTGCAGCGCGGGATGGTCCTTGAAGGTCTCGGCGAGTTCGCGCCAGACCTCGGCGTAGGCGGAGTAGGGCACCGCCGAGGAGCCGATCAGCTGGTCCTTGTAGCGGCCGTAGTTGTGCATGTCGAGGATGACCTGCTGGCCGTTCTGGTGCGCGTAGTCGAGGGTGCGCTTGAGCAGGCGGATCTGCTCGAAGTCGAGGCGGGCGCCGAGGTCGTGCTGCACCCGCTCCCAGATGAAGGGGAAGCGGATCAGCGTGATGCCCTTCTGCCGGTAATAGGTGAAGTGGCGCTTCTCCGGATAGAAATAGTTGGTGCCGTTCTTGCCCGGCAGCACTTCCGGCGCGAAGCCGGCGCCGGACATGTTGATGCCGACCAGGGGGATGCCGCGCGAGCCGTCCGGCTGGTCGGCCGCGAAAGCGGACGCGCCGGCCAGTGCGGCGGCCAGCCCGAGGGCGATGGTCGCGGCCCGTGCGGTCCGCTTTTGGATGTTCATCGTCATAGCACTACACCTGCGCGGGGGCAGCCAACTGCCGCGCGATCGGTTCGAATGGGGTCGCCATGGGAGCGACGAGCAGCGCCCGTGGACGCGTGACCGGCCGGAGCCGGCCCGGCAGGCTCGTCATTGACACATGCGCGTCGCTGGAATTCCCTTTCAGCATCCGCCGCATTGTTCTTGGAGGGGGCGGTGATGCCGAGTCAGCGCGAGGCGGGCCGACAGGCCGGCCCGCCGTTCGCACTTACTTGGTCGGTTGGTACTCGTACTGGTAGTAGCCGTACTCGCCGTAGGCGGACGCCTTGCGCTCGACGGCGTTGAAGATCACGCCCTTGACCAGCAGGCCGTTCTGCTCGAGGCGGCGCTTGGCAGCCTCGATCTCCTTGATGCCGTTCAGTCCGTAGCGGGTGACCATCAGGGTGGTGCCGGCCTGGCTGCCGACCAGGGCGGCGTCGGTCACCGCGAGGATCGGCGGGGTGTCGAAGATCACCAGGTCGTACATGGTGCTGACTTCCTTGACGAACCGGGCGAAGTTCTCGTGCATGAGCAGTTCGGACGGGTTCGGCGGCAGCTGGCCGTGGGTGACCACGTGCAGGTTGTTCAGCTGGGTCTTCTGGATGGCATCGAAGAGGGTGACGCGGCCGGACAGGATGTCCGACAGGCCCTTCTCGCCCTGGACGCGCATGACCTTGTGCAGGTAGCCCTTGCGCATGTCGGCGTCGATCAGCAGGACCTTCTTGCCGGACTGGGCGATGACCACCGCCAGGTTGCTGGTGACGAAGGACTTGCCGACCGCCGGGCTCGGGCCGGTGATCATCAGCACGTTGTTCTTCGCCTCGATCATCGCGAAGTGCAGGCTGGTGCGCAGGCTGCGCATGGCCTCGGTGGCCAGGTCGGCCGGGTCGTTGACCGACAGCAGGTAGGAGGCCGCGCTCTTGTCGCGCTTGAAGTTGGCCAGGCGCTTCTCCAGCGTGCCCTGCTTCTCGCTGAACGGGATGGCCGCATAGACCGGGATGCCATGGCGCTCGATGTCCTCGGGGTTCTCGACGCCGCGCTTGAGCGCTTCGCGAACGTAGACGAAGAGCACCGCGATCAGGCCGCCGAGCAGGGTGGCGACGATGACCACCAGCGGCTTGTTGGGCTTGACCGGGTTTTCCACGTCGGCGGCGGCGTGGTCGATGATGCGCACGTTGCCCACGGTGCCGGCACGGATGATGTCCAGCTCCTGGGTCTTGTTCAGCAGCATGGAGTAGGTTTCCGAGGCCACTTCCACGTCGCGGGTCAGACGCAGCAATTCTTTCTGCGTGGCCGGCAATTTGTCGATGCGCGCTTCCAGTTCCGCCTTCTGGGTCTGCAGCTGGTTGATCTGGTTCAGCAGCGCCTGGAAGTTCGGGTGCTGGCGGGTGAAGCGGTGTTCCATCTCGGTACGCTTGAGATTCTGCTCCGAGATTTCCTTGTCCAGATCGACGATCTGGTCCAGCACCCCTTGCGTTTCGGCGCTGATGTCCACCGAGCGGGCGTTGGTCTGGTAGGAATTCAGTGCGGTCTGGGCGGTCTCGAGCTGGCGACGCACCTGCGGCACCTGCTGGCTGAGGAACTCCAGGCTCTTGGTCGCCTCGGCGGCGTTGCGCGCGACGTTCTGCTCGACGTACAGCCGCGCCACTTCCTCGAGCACGCGCTCGGCCTTGGCCGGGTCGGTGTCCTCCAGCGTCACGCTGACGATGCCGGACTGCTTGCCGCGCTCGGCGGCGGCCAGGCGTTCCTGCAGCGCCTCGGTGGTGCTGTAGGTGCGGTTCTTGATGACCGTGAAGGTGGTGCCGGGGCGGGCGACCAGTTCGCTCACCTCGATCGCGTAGTCGGCGTTCTCCGCCGGGGTGCCGACGGTGCCCTGCAGGACCACTTCGTCGTCGGCGTCACGCAGGATGAAACCGTTGTTCTCCGCGGCCTCGAGGGTCAGCTCCTTGCCGTGCACCTTGTCCGGAACGATCAGGCGGGTGACGGCCAGCTTCTCGCCGCCCCACGCGTAGGATTCGAGACCGGCCGGGTACCAGCCCAGCTCGCCTTCTTCGGTGGGCTCGAAGCGGCGCGCCATGAACTCCCCGAAGATCGGGAAGTAGTGCGGCTTGATGATGATGTCGAGGCTGAGGTTGTCGACCGCGGCGCCGACCACGGCGCGCGACTTGAGCAGGGCGATCTCGGTCTGCGCCGGAGTCACCGGCGGGTTGCTCGAGACCACGTCGGTCAGGCTCGGCAGACCCGCCTTCGGCTCGATCTGGATCATGGCGCTGGCCATGTACACCGGGGTCGCCAGCAGGGCATAGGCGATGCCGATCGCTGCGAAGAAACCGGTGATGCCCAGGATGAGGCCGCGGTTGTTGATGAAGGTGGCAAAGAGGTGGGCAAGGTCGATGTCCTTTTCCTCTTTGGTCTCGTAAATGGGGCGTGGCATGGTGGTCATCGAAGTTCCTTCTTCTATCGGAGGTAAGGAAGCCAGCTCTCGACGGATTGCGTCAGGAGACTATGAACGTGTTCGAATGCGGGTCTCGATTGGCGATAAGGGTCGGGTATCTCGAGATCACCTCGCCACTTGCCTATCAGAAAGGTCTTGCCGTGCACCTCGGGGGCAATCTGGCGCAAATGCTGGATATGGCTGTTCTCCATCGCCAGGATCAGATCAGCCTGGTAGAGCATGTCGCTCTCCACCTGCCTGGCCCGGTGATTCGGCAACTCCAGCCCGTTTTCCTGCAAAACGTCGTGGGCGGTCTTGTCCATGGGGTGTCCTACTAGCGCTCCAATACCTGCGGAACTCACCGTCAGGTCCTTTCCCTGCAACCTGTGCGCGAGGATGGCTTCCGCCGTAGGGCTACGGCAGATGTTCCCGACACAGATGATCAAGATGTTCCGGAACATGGCTTCAGGCTCCGGTGGCGTTCAGGCAGACAGCTGAACGACCGGCATCGGCCAACGGAAATGAGAGACTGCTGTTGATCATTTAGTTCCTTCCCGGACCAGCGCCGGGCGAGTGTGGTTCACGGCTTGCGACGAATGGCCGGACGGCCCGGGTGGAGCCGGTCCGGCGCGCCTGCGGCGTCAGTACACATCCTTGTTGAACAGCAGCGCAGGCACCGTTCTGAAGAGGATGTAAAGGTCGAACCAGACGGACCAGCGCTCGATGTACTCGAGGTCGAACTCGACGCGCTTCTCGATCTTCTCCAGCGTGTCGGTTTCGCCGCGGTAGCCGTTGATCTGCGCCCAGCCGGTGATGCCCGGCTTGACCCGGTGGCGGGCGGAGTATTCGGCCACCGCTTCCTCGAACAGCACCCCGGCGGCCTTGGTAGCGGTGGCGTGCGGGCGCGGGCCGACCATCGACATGCTGCCGAGGAACACGTTCAGCAGCTGCGGCAGCTCGTCCAGGCTGGTCTTGCGGATGAAGCGGCCGACGCGGGTGATGCGGTCGTCGTTGCGGGTGGTCTGGCGATCGGCGTTGGCGTCCGACTTCTCGTGGTACATCGAGCGGAACTTGAACACCTCGATCAGCCGGTTGTTGTAGCCATAGCGCTTCTGGCGGAACAGCACCGGGCCGGGCGAGTCGAGCTTGATCGCCAGGGCGAGCAGCAGCATCACCGGGGCGGCCATGAGCAGCGCCAGGCTCGACAGGATGATGTCCTCCAGGCGCTTGAACAGCGGCGACCAGCCACGCAGCGGCAGGTCCGAGGCGATCAGCGTCGGCAGGCCGGCGACCTCAGTGATGCGCCTGTTGGCATGGCGGAAGGCGACCATGTCCGGCACCAGCAGCACGTTGACCGGCAGGCGGCGCAGCTCGTTGATCAGCTGGCCGATGCGGCTGTCGGCGAACCAGGGCAGGGCGACCAGCACCTGGGTGACCTTCTCCTCGCGAATCATGCGCTCGAGATCGCGCATGTTGCCCAGTAGCGGCAGGTTGGCGATGTTGCTCGGCAGGCGCTCGAGGCGGTCGTCGATGAAGCCGAGCACGCCGGTGCGGATGTCCTGGTTGTGCTGCAGGTACTCGGCCACGCGCACGCCGTTGTCGGTGCCGCCGAGAATGACCGCGTTCTGCAGGAACATGCCGCGGTCCATCAGCCGGCGGAACAGGGCGAGCATCATCAGGCGCTCGGCGCCGAACAGCACCATGCTGGTCATGAACCAGAACACCAGGTGGATGGGCTCGAGGTAGCCGAGCAGGCCCATGCCCTGGTGCATGAAGATCAGCAGGCTGAAGGCGGCGGCCCAGGCGATCAGCATCGTGCGGAAGCGCAGCAGGGTGCTGAACACTTCCTCGCTGTAGATGCCCAGGGTCTGGAACACCACGACGCTGAGGATGCCGAAGAAGAACAGGAAGGTGGTGAACGGCCCGCCGGAGTTCGGCATGTCCAGGGGCAGGAAGGCCATCAGCAACAGCCCCGGCAGCACCGCGGTCACGCCGTGGATCAACCTGACGCTGGCCAGGAAATAGTCGACGAAACTGGGGTGAGCGTACTCAAGGGTTCCTACGGACTGTAAACGCATACAAGGCTCCTTCCTTAGCTAGAAGCTAGCTCGATCACTCGTTAGAACGCCGCATGTGGGCGCTGCTGGCAGGCCGCCATCGATGGCAGGCCGCCATCGCAACCCTGATCCGGACTCCTGCTCCGACCGTGACGCGTGATCCGAGTTCACAGGCTGGCGTGCTGCCGTCAAAAAAATTCCCAAGGCCGTTCTGCTTTCGCAATTAGCTGTTTTTGCGGGAATTTTTCCTTTATCCGATTGTCGTCCGCGGGTACTGGCGAACACCCGGACCTGACAGGTGGCATGGGTGGCGACGGACAACTTCGGTTACGGGCGCCTGTCCTATGGCAGAGCCTGGCCAGGAGCGCTGCAGATGAACCAAGCCAATGCCTTTCTCATCCTTCACGGCAAGCAGGCGTGCAACGACGAGGTGCGCGAAGCGGTCAGGCTGCGCCGTGAGCTCGGCTGGGACCTGACCGTGCGGGTCACCTGGGAGCCGGGCGACGCCCAGCGGGCCGTGCGCGAAGGGCTGGACGCCGGCTACGGCACGCTGATCGCCGGCGGCGGCGACGGCACCGTGCGCGACGTCACCGAGGCGATGATGCAGGCCGGGGCACAGGCGCGCCTGGCGCTGATGCCGTTGGGCACGGCCAACGATTTCGCCCGCGCCGCGGGCATCCCGCTGGACCCGACCGAGGCGCTGGCGTTGCTCGACGAGCCGGCCGTGCCGGTGGACGTCGGGCAGATGAACGACCGCTTCTTCCTCAATATGGCCACCGGCGGCTTCGGCTCGAAGGTGACAGCCGACACTCCGGAGGAGTGGAAGCGCATGCTCGGCGGTGGCGCCTACCTGCTGGTCGGGCTGACCCACTTCGCCGATGTCGGCTCCGTCTACGGCGAGTTCAGCGGTCCGGAGTTCTCCTGGTCGGGCGAATTCCTCGCCATGGGCATCGGCAACGGCCGCCAGGCCGGCGGCGGCCAGGTGCTCTGCCCGGATGCCACCATCGACGACGGCTGGCTGGACGTGTGCATCGTGCCGGCGGCGGAGGGCGCCGTCGGCACCCTGAGCACCCTGCTCAACGGCAGCCTGTACGGCGTCGAGGCGGTTTCGGTGAGCGGCCACATCACGCGGATGGCGATCACCGCGCCCCAGGCGGTGGACATCAACCTGGACGGCGAGCCGCTGAGCTGTCGACGCATGGATTTCTCCGTCCGCCCCGCGGCGCTCCGGCTGCACCTGCCCCCGGACAGCCCGCTGCTTTCCGCCGATTGAGCCAGATCACCTTTCCGGCCCCACGCGCGCTGGATGCCAGGCCGCGAAGCAGGCATGATGGCATTGTGATATTCGAGCGTGCCGACGAACGCCTTCAAGGGAGGCCGTAGGCAGCCGATACCCCTGGTGTCCAGATTTTGAAAGGAGCCTGCAATGGCCGGCATTCTCGATACGGTCGATCAACGCACGCAGCTGGTGGGTGAGAACCGCCTGGAGATCCTGATGTTTCGCCTGTCGGGTCGCCAACTGTTCGCCATCAACGTGTTCAAGGTGCAGGAAGTGGTGCAGTTGCCGAAGCTGACGCTGATGCCGCACCGCCATCCGCACGTGCGTGGGGTGATCAGCCTGCGCGGCCAGACCCTGCCGGTCATCGACCTGTCGCAGGCGATCGGCCTGCGTCCGCAGACGATCGACGAGCGCAGCACCATCATCGTGACCGAGTACAACCGCACGGTTCAGGCCTTCCTGGTGGGCGGGGTGGACCGCATCCTCAACCTCAACTGGGAATCCATCATGCCGCCGCCGGGCAGCGCCGGGCGCCACCACTACCTGACTGCCATCACCAAGGTCGACGAGCAGCTGGTCGAGATCGTCGACGTCGAGAAGGTGCTGGCCGAGATCGTCCCCTACGACACCCGGATTCCGGCCGAGCGGCTGGCCGACCCGCTGCTCGAGCGCGCCCGCGGCCGCGAAGTGCTGCTGGTGGACGACTCCAGCGTGGCCCTGGCGCAGCTGCGCGAGACGCTGTCCCAGCTGGGGCTGAAGATCCACACCGCCAGCGACGGGCTGAAGGGCCTGAACCTGCTGCGCAGCTGGGCCGATGCCGGGCACAGGCTGACCGACAAGCTGCTGATGGTGTTCACCGACGCCGAGATGCCGGAGATGGACGGCTACCGCCTGACCACCGAGATCCGCCACGATCCGCGCCTGCGCGACCTCTACGTGGTGCTGCACACCTCGCTGTCGGGCAGCTTCAACCAGGCGATGGTGCAGAAGGTCGGTTGCGACAACTTCCTCTCCAAGTTCCAACCGGAAAAACTGGTCGACGTCATCCGCGACCGGCTGCTGCGCGACGAGCCAGCCTGAGCCCGCTGCGCTATCCTGCGCATCCCGTTGTCGGAGGTGCGCATGGAGCTGTCCTCGATCTACCGATTCCCCCTCAAGTCCGCTGCCGGGGCGTCCATCGCGGAAACGTCGACGGACGCGCTCGGCGTCGTCGGCGATCGCCGCTGGATGCTCGTCGACCCCGCCTCCGGGCGCTTCCTCACGCAGCGGGTCATTCCCACCATGGCGCTGCTCGAGGCCGAAGGCCTGGACCGCGGCGGATTGCGGCTGCGCTGGCGCGAGCGCGGTGAGCTGAGCGTAGAGGCACCGGATTCCGGCGCGCCGCGCCAAGTGCTGATCTGGGGCCGGCAACTGCTGGCGACGGACGCCGGCGACGAAGCCGCGGTCTGGCTGAGCGGCGCGCTCGGGCGCGATTGCCGGCTGGTGCGGCTGCCGGACGGGCAGGGCGTCCAGATCGACGAGGACTACGCCAGGCCTGGCGAGCAGACCGCCTTCACCGACGGCTTTCCCTTCATGCTGATCGGCGACGCCTCGCTCGCCGATCTCGAGGCGCGGGTCGGCCGGCCGCTCGGCATGCGCCGCTTCCGGCCAAACCTGACGGTGAGCGGGGCGCAGCCCTACGCCGAGGACGGCAGGTCGCTGATCCGCATCGGCGACCTGCGCTTCCGGGCGGTCAAGCCCTGCTCGCGCTGCGTGATCCCCACCCTCGACCCGGACAGCGGCGTACGCGCCGCCGACGGCGAGCCGCTGAAAACGCTGATGAGCTACCGCAAGCGCGACGGCAAGGTATACCTCGGACAGAACCTCATCGCCGAAGGCACCGGCCGGCTCGAGGTCGGCATGCCAGTCGAGGTGCTGGCCTGAGAGGTCGTATTGGCCTCGCCGGTGCGCGAACTCAGCCGTAGGTTGGGTTGAGCCGCGCAGCGGCGAACCCAACGGGGGCCGAGGGCGGGGAGACGTAGGGTGGATAACGGCGCAGCCTCATCGACGCGCCGGGTTCGGCGCATGCCAGCTCCTGGTGGGAGCGGCCTTGACCGCGAATAGGGCGGTGGGAACTCGTTCGCGGTCGAGGCCGCTCCACGAGAAGCATCGCCCCGGGGGCGGGCCTCCCACGAAAGCAGTAGTGCCGCACCGGCCCCTGTGGGAGGCGCGCCCTCGCGGCGACATCGCTGCCACGGCTCCCGGTGGGAGCGGCCTTGGCCGCGAATAGGGCGGTGGGAACTCGTTTCGCGGTCGAGGCCGCTCCACGAGAAGCATCGCCCCGGGGGCGGGCCTCCCACGAAAGCAGTAGTGCCGCACCGGCCCCTGTGGGAGGCGCGCCCTCGCGGCGATCTTCGGCCAAGGGCCGGCTCCGCTGGGCCCAGGCAGGGCTCACTGTTCGTCGAAGTAGCGCTCGTGCCACTCCACCAGCGGCTGCGGCATGTTCAGCTTGTCGCCGTAGATGACCGCGTAGGTCAGTACGTTCTGCACGTACTGGCGCGTCTCGTCGAAGGGGATGTTCTCCACCCAGACGTCGAACGGCAGGTGCCTGGCGTCCTTCAGCCACTGGCGCACGCGGCCGGGGCCCGCGTTGTAGGCGGCCGAGGCGAGCACGCGGTTGCCGTTGAACTGGCCGTACACCTGACTGAGATAGGCCGCGCCCAGCTGCACGTTGGTCTTCGGGTCGAGCACCTGGTTGGTCGAGGACAGCGGGATGTCGAAGCGCCGCGAGGTCTCCTTGGCGGTCCCCGGCATCAGCTGCATCAGGCCCATGGCACCGGCGCCGGAGCGGGCGTCGGCCATGAAGGCGCTTTCCTGACGGGTGATGGCGAAGGCCCAGCTGGGGTGGATGTCGCGGGCGCGGGCCGCGCTGATCAGGCTGTCGCGGTGCGCCATGGGGAAGCGCACGTCCAGGTCGTCCCAGTACTTGGCCTCGCTCATGGTGCGGATGGCCGGGAAGTACCACTGCAGGTCGTAGGCCAGGCGGGCCTGGGCGATCAGTTCGTCGCGCTCGAAGAAGCGGCTGGCGTGGTACCACTCGCGGCGGCCGTCGACGATCTGCCCGCGCGCATGGAATTCCATCGCGCGGCGGATGCCGGGGGTGTTACGCACCTTTTCCACCACCGCGGCGCTCGGCTTGAGCGGCCGGTTGTTCAGCCGGTAGGGCGCCTGGATGCGGTCGGCGGCGAGGAATCCGTAGAAGTCGCGCTCCTTCGAGGTAGGGGCATAGAGCCTGGCGACCTGCTGTTCGTCGTCCGGCCTGGCGAGCTCCAGGCTGCGCGCCTGCCAATAGCGCCAGCGGCTGGTCTCGGCGAGCTGCGGCGGGAAGCGGGAGATCAGCTGGTGCGCCTCCGACCAGCGCCCGAGGCGCAGCAGCAGGCGCGCGCGCCATTCGCTGACGGTGTCGTCGCGCAGCTCCGGGTCGTAGTCGGCCATGACCTGCAGTGCGCGCGGATCGAAGCGGCGGGCCAGGGTCAGGCCGATCTGGCGGGCGATCGCCACCTTTTCCTCGGCGCTGAAGGACAGCCGCCTGGCGTAGCCGTCGAGCAGGCCCAGGGCCTGCTCGGGATCCTGCCGGGCGAGCCGGCGCAGGCCGATCGCCACCACGTCGCCCATCGCCTCGCTGGGCGGCGCGAAACGGCCGGTCTGCTGCAGCAGACGCGGCTTCTGCGCGGTCTCGACGAGCAGCGCGGCTTCGTCGCGCAGGCTGGTCAGGCTCTTGGCCAGGTAGGTGGCCAGGCCGTAGTTGCCGGCCTCGACCGCCAGCTTCACGCGCTTCCAGCGCTTTTGCTCGGTGAGCTGGCCTTCGGCGGCCCAGCGGTCGAACAGGCGGTCGCAGGCCTCGTGCTGCGACTTGCCCACCAGCCACAGCCGCTCGGCCGTCTCGTAGCCCTCGGCGGTCTGCCCGTGGAGCAACTGGTACTGGCCGTACAGGCAGTCCAGTTCGGTGAAGTTCATGCGCCGGTCGTAGTGACGGGCGAAGGTGTCCCAGTCGCCGCGCTGAGCCAGGCGGCGCAGCCAGCGCAGCTTCATCCAGCTCGCCTGCGGCAGGTCGCCATGGGCGGCGAGGAAGCGCTCGATCTCCGCGGTGCCGGCCGCATCGAGGCGGTTGGTCAGGTCGTCGTAGGTGAGGTAGGGCGTCAGCGGGTAGTCACGCAGCGCCTCGGCGTGGCGCAGGTAGGGGCCACGGTCGCCCTTGGCCAGCGCGCGCTTGGCTTCGTCGTACAGCTGGCGTTGCCGGGAAAGGTCGGCCGCCTGGGCGAGATCGATGACGGCGGTGCAGAACAGCAGGCAAACGAGGAAACGGGGCAGTCGACCGCGCATGATACTTCCGGGGGACGGAGACAACGGGGATGAGCGGCTAGCTTAGCCTGCCGCATGCCCCAGTGAAATGCGGCCAGGGGCTCGCCAGGGTATTAATCCCGACGATCCGACGAGCGACCTTCCGCATGGCGAAACGGCTGCCGTGAACGGCCCGGCGGACGCGCCGCCACGGCTGCGCCGGCGGCCTTCTGTTACTATCGCCGGCCAGTTTTCCCGGAGGTATCCATGACCCTGCTCAAGTTCACCGACGTCTCGCTCGCCTACGGCACCACGCCGCTGCTCGACCATGTGTCCTGGCAGATCGCGCGCGGCGAACGGGTGTGCGTCATCGGCCGCAACGGGACCGGAAAATCGAGCCTGCTGCGCCTGGTCAAGGGTGATCGCGCCGCCGACGACGGCGAGATCTGGCGCGCCCCCGGGCTGAAGATCGGCGAACTGCCGCAGGAGCTGCCGCGTGCCGACGACCGTCGCGTGTTCGACGTGGTCGCCGAGGGCCTGGCCGGCGTCGGCGAGCTGCTGGCGCAGTTCCACCACCTGAGCCAGCACATCGAGAGCGACGAGGACCTGCACAGGCTGACGCAGGTCCAGCAGGAACTCGAGGCGCGCGACGGCTGGCGCCTGCAGCAGCTGGTGGACAGTACCCTGAGCCGCCTGCAGCTGCCGCCGGACAAGACCCTGGCCGAACTCTCCGGCGGCTGGCGCCGCCGCGTGCTGCTGGCCCAGGCGCTGGTCTCGGAACCCGACCTGCTGCTGCTCGACGAGCCGACCAACCACCTGGACATCGGCGCCATCGCCTGGCTCGAGGAAGCCCTGGCGGGGTTCAACGGCGCGGTGCTGTTCATCACCCACGATCGCGCTTTCCTGCAGAACCTGGCCACGCGCATCCTCGAGCTCGACCGCGGCCACCTGATCGACTGGCAGGGCGACTACGCCAGCTTCCTGGTGCACAAGGAGCAGCAGCTGGCCGCCGAGGAGACCGCCAACGCGCTCTTCGACAAGAAGCTGGCGCAGGAAGAGGTCTGGATCCGCCAGGGCATCAAGGCCCGGCGCACCCGCAACGAGGGCCGCGTCCGCGCGCTGAAGGCGATGCGCGCCGAGCGCAGCGAGCGGCGCGAACGCCAGGGCAAGGCGACCTTCCAGGTCGAGGCGGCGGAAAAGTCCGGCAAGCAGGTGATCGTCGCCGAGCACCTGTCCTTCGCCTACCCGGGGCAGCCGCCCTTGGTGAAGGACTTCTCTCTGGTGCTGCAGCGCGGCGACCGCATAGGCCTGCTCGGCGCCAACGGCACCGGCAAGACCACGCTGCTCAAGCTGCTGCTCGGCGACCTGCAGCCCACCGAAGGACGCATCGAGATCGGCACCAAGCTGGAAGTGGCCTATTTCGACCAGCTGCGCCACCAGCTCGAGCCGGAGAAGACGGTGATCGACAACCTCGCCGAGGGCCGCGAATTCATCACTATCGACGGGCAGAACCGCCACGTCCTGAGCTACCTCGGCGACTTCCTGTTCAGCCCGCAGCGCGCCCGCACGCCGGTCAAGGCGCTGTCCGGCGGCGAGCGGGCGCGGCTGCTGCTGGCCAAGCTGTTCAGCAAGCCGGCCAACCTGCTGGTGCTCGACGAGCCGACCAACGACCTCGACGTCGAGACCCTGGAACTGCTCGAGGAGGTGCTGCTCGGTTTCCAGGGCACCGTGCTGATGGTCAGCCACGACCGGGCCTTCCTCGACAACGTGGTGACCAGCACCCTGGTGTTCGAGGGCGAGGGACGCGTGCGCGAGTACGTCGGCGGCTACCAGGACTGGCTGCGCCAGGGCGGCTCGCCGAAGCTGCTCGGCGTCGCCGAAGGCAGGGCCGACAAGGCCGAGAAGACGGACAAGGCGGCGAACGAGGCGCCTGCGCCGGCGGCTGCCGCCCGTGCCGCGGAGCCGGCGGCGCGCAAGAAGCTGAGCTACAAGTTGCAGCGGGAATTGGATGCGCTTCCCGGACTGATCGACCAGACCGAGGCGAAAGTAGCCACTCTGCAGCAGGAAATGGCCGATCCGGCGTTCTATCAGCAGCCGTCGGACCGAACCAGCGAGGCGCTTGCACGTCTCGAGGCGCTGCAGAAGGAACTCGACGCGCTGCTGGAGCGTTGGGCCGAGCTGGAAGAATGAATGCCCTAAGGAATCTCGATGGCGATCCAGTACCGCATCACGCTCGACGACGAGCATGAGTTCAATTACCGCATCGAGCTGGAGCGCAGCTACGAGCCGCTGGCCGCGGCCCAGGCGCCGGCCTGGACGCGACTCGAGCATCAGCAGTGCAGCAACTGCCCGCTGAGCCGCGAGCGCTACAGCCATTGCCCGGCGGCGGTGGACCTGCACCGGGTGATCGAGGACTTCCATGGCCTGCCGGCCGTGCAGCGGGCGCAGGTGCAGGTGCGCACGCCGGAGCGTGACTATTCCAAGGTGGTCGGGCTGGAGGAGGGGCTGCGCGCCCTGCTCGGGGTGATCATGGCCACCAGCGCCTGCCCGGTGCTGGCGCGGCTGAAGCCCATGGCGCACCAGCATCTGCCGTTCGCCAGCAACCAGGAATTCGTGCTGCGCGCGGTTTCGCTGTACCTGGCGCGGCAGTACTTCAACCTCCGCGAAGGCCGCCACGCGGACTGGGAACTGCGCGGCCTGGTGCGTGCCTTCCAGCAGCTGCAGCTGGTCAACCAGGCGTTCTGGCAGCGCATCCACGATACCTGCGTGGGCGACTCGAACCTCAAGGCCTTCCTGACCTTCTTCTCCATGTCGTCGAGCCTGACCGTTTCGCTGGAAACGCAGCTGCGCAAGATCCGCCCGCTGGTGATGAGCGCGGGCGAAGGGGCGGAGACCACCTGAAACGAACCGGCGGTCGCTGCCTGACGGGCCGGGCTCGCTTACTCGGGACGTGTGAGGCGCACCGCCAGCACGTCGCAGGGGGCACCGTGGAGCACGTCGTTGGCGGTCGAGCCGAGCAGCAGTGCCAGGCCGTGGCGTCCGTGGCTGCCGACCAGGATCAGGTCGCAGCCCTGTTCGCGGGCCAGGCGGTGGATTTCCTGGCGCGGCTGGCCGTAGGCGAGGTGGCGCTGCTCCGGGGTCAGGCTCGGGTAGCGGCTGGCGAAGGCGTCGAGCCGCTCGCGGGCCTGGTCGAACTGCTGCTGCTGGAGCATCGAAAGGTCCATCGGCACGTCGCCGCCGAAGGCCATGGCCATCGGTTCGATGACATGGACCAGCGACAGTTTGGCTCCGCTGGCGCGGGCGAGGTCCTGCGCACGCTCCACCAGCGGGTGGCATTCGTCGTTCATGTCGGTGGCGACCAGAATGTTCTGGTAGGGCATGATGTCTCCTCCTGAGTGGTCGTTGTGGACAGTATGGCCGTCCATCAGCTGTTTTTATCGTTATTGGGCGACGCCCGGCGTACGTTATACGGCGTTGTCGGCACTCCGGCCAGTGGGTGCGGCGAGCGGACGCTCGGCCAGGCGCCAGACGGCCTCGCTGGTATGATGCGCGGCTGCATCGGCGGCCCGTTTCCGGTCGCGTCATTTGAGAGTTCGACATGCTGATTTTCGAAAACGACTACCTGCTCGCCTGGATCGCCTACGGCATCGCCTCGCTCGGCTGCCTGCTGGTGTGGTTCCGCATGACCCGCCCGCTGTGGCGCTGGCTGCGCGAGCCCCTGCGCCTGCTGGTGGCGGTGCTGCTGCTCACGCCGACCATCGTCGACCCGGCCCGCGAGCTGTTCGCGCCGGCGATCGCCATCACCGCGCTGGACTTGCTGTTCAAGGTCGGCAACAACGCCTGGCGCGCGGTGGCCGACCTGGCGCTGTACGGCATCATCGCGTTCTCCCTGTACCTGGCGCTGGTGGCCCTGCGCTGGCCGCTGGAGCGGCGTCTCGCCCGACGGCGCGCCGAACGCGGGGAAGCCGCCGCCGAGGATGACCCGCGCACGCTGCGCGAGCGGATGGCCGAACAGGACGAGAACGAGCCGGAACCGCTGCGCTACCCGAACAACGGCCGGTTGCGCACCGAACCGCGGCTTTGACCCGAGCGACGGTGGGCATGCGGGCTCGCCGAGGTTGACCAGACGAGCGATGGAGTAACGGCATGTGCGAACTGCTCGGCATGAGCGCCAACGTCCCGACCGATATCGTGTTCAGCTTCACCGGCCTGATGCAGCGCGGCGGCAAGACCGGCCCGCACAAGGACGGCTGGGGCCTGGCGTTCTACGAGGGCAGGGGGCTGCGGCTGTTCCAGGACCCGGTCGCCAGCTGCGAGTCCGAAGTCGCGAGGATGGTCCAGCACTACCTGATCAAGAGCGAGGTGGTGATCGGCCACATCCGCCAGGCCAACGTCGGCAAGGTCTCGCTGGTCAACACCCACCCCTTCGTCCGCGAGCTCTGGGGGCGCAACTGGTGCTTCGCGCACAACGGCCAGCTGGCGGACTTCAGCCCGGCGCCGGGCTTCTACCGGCCGGTCGGCGAGACCGACAGCGAGGCGGCCTTCTGTGACCTGCTCAACCGCATCCGCGCAGACTTTCCCGAACCCGTCGAGGTCAACGACCTGCTGCCGATCATCGTCGAGGCCTGCCAGGGCTATCGCCGATGCGGCGTGTTCAACTGCCTGCTGAGCAACGGCGAGTGGCTGTTCAGCTTCTGCAGCACCAAGCTGGTGGAAATCACCCGGCGCGCGCCCTTCGGCCATGCGCAGCTGCGCGACGCCGAGCTCACCGTTGACTTCCAGACCGAAACCACGCCCAAGGACATCGTCACCGTGCTGGCCACCGAGCCCTTGACCCAGAACGAGACCTGGACCACCCACGGCGCAGGTGAATGGACGCTCTGGCGCCTGGGCGAATGCGTGGCGCGCGGGCGCGGGGACGAACCGGCATGCTGAGAAGCTACCTGCGGCTGATGCTGTTCGCGCTGGGCCTGCTGATCGGCGTCCAGGTGCCCGGGTTCGTGGAGAACTACACCAGTCACGTCGAAGCCCGGCGGCTGGAGGCCCGGCAGGGGCTGGCCGGGTTCGAGGAAAGCGCGCGGCGCTTCTTCGACGGCGACCTGGCGGCGCTGGTCGAGCACTACCGCAACAGCCAGGACCCGGTGTTCCAGAGCGATGCGCAAAGCGTGCAGGCGCTGGTCGACCGCGAGCGGCTGCTGGAGCGGGAATGGCGGGCGATGCAGGGCCCCTGGTTCGCGCGGGTCTGGCACCTGCTGTTCGGCGCCGACCGGCGCCTGCTGGACGAGGCCTGGGCCGGCTATCGCTTCCAGGTGCTGCTGGCGCCGGACGCCATCGCCTGGGGGCTGGGCTGTGCGCTGCTGTTCGCCTGGATTCCGGAAGTCATCCTGGTCGGCCTGGCGCGGCTGGCGGGCCTCGGCGGACGGCGCTCCCGCCGCCGCCGGCGGGTCGCCTGAGCCGCCGGTGGCTCAGCCGCGCGAGAGAAAGCGCATGCCTTCCTCGAGCCCGCTCAGGGTCAGCGGGTACATGCGGTCTTCCACCAGTTCGCGGATGATGCCGGTGGAGGAGGTGTAGCCCCAGGTGTCCTTCGGGTAGGGGTTGATCCAGATGAGCTTCCTGTACTTTTCCATGAAGCGCTGCATCCAGACGTAGCCGGCTTCCTCGTTCCAGTGCTCGACGCTGCCGCCGGGCTGGGTGATTTCGTAGGGCGCCATGGCCGCATCGCCGACGAACACCACCTTGTAGTCCGGACCGTACTTGTGCAGCAGGTCCAGCGTCGAGGTGCGTTCGGACATGCGGCGGAAGTTGTTCTTCCACACCGATTCGTAGATGAAGTTGTGGAAGTAGAAGTACTCCAGGTGCTTGAACTCGGTCTTGCAAGCCGAGAACAGCTCCTCGCAGACCTTCACGTGGGCGTCCATCGAGCCGCCGATGTCGAACAGCAGCAACAGCTTGACCGCGTTGCGCCGCTCCGGCCGCATCTGGATGTTCAGCAGGCCGGCATCCTTGGCGGTGTGGTCGATGGTGCCGTCGATGTCCAGCTCCTCGGCGGCGCCTTCGCGGGCGAACCTGCGCAGCCGGCGCAGGGCGATCTTGATGTTGCGGGTGCCCAGTTCGACGTTGTCGTCGAGGTTCTTGTACTCGCGCTGGTCCCAGACCTTGACCGCCTTGCCCTGGCGCTTGCCGGCGTCGCCGACGCGGATGCCCTCGGGGTTGAAGCCGCCGGAGCCGAACGGGCTGGTGCCGCCGGTACCGATCCACTTGTTGCCGCCGGCATGCCGCTCCTTCTGCTCCTCGAGGCGCTTCTTGAATTCCTCGATGAGCTTGTCCAGCCCCCCGAGCGACTGGATCTGCGCCTTTTCCTCGTCGGTCAGCAGGCGCTCGAATTCCTTGCGCAGCCAGTCTTCGGGGATCAGCGCCTGCAGGTACTGGTCGAGGTTCTCCAGGCCCTTGAAGTAGGCGCCGAAGGCCCGGTCGAACTTGTCGAAGTGGCGCTCGTCCTTGACCATGATGGTGCGCGCCAGGAAGTAGAACTCCTCCATGTCGGCGAACACCACCTTGTGCTCCAGGGCGTCGATCAGGTCCAGCAGTTCACGCACCGACACCGGGACCTTGGCGGCGCGCATCTCGTTGAAAAGGCCAAGCAGCATGGCTACCTCGGGGCCGCGCTCGGGCCGGCGCGGCGGATGGTGGTGGGCAGGCGGTCAGGCATCGCCCTGGTGTTCCGGCAGGCCGTCGCGGATCTCGTACCAGTCCGCCTTGGAGCCGACGAAGATGTGCGACTGCGGCGGCGGGGGCAGCGGCGAATCCAGCGTGCCGACCGCGATCCCGACTTCGTGCTCGCGGTTGTCGACGAACTGCAGGTTCGCCCCGCAGTGCTTGCAGAAGGTGCGGGTCACGTGCTCGGAAGAGTGGTAGACGCCGAGCTCTTCCTTGCCTGCGGTCAGGTGGAAGCGGTCCAGCGGCACGTTCGCATAGGTGGCGAAGGCGGCCCCGTGTGCCTTGCGGCACATGCTGCAGTGGCAGTGGGTCAGCGAATCGATGTCGGTGTCGATGCGGTACTTGACCGCGCCGCACAGGCAGCTACCGGTATGCATGGCGAGTCTCCAGCAGTTGGGTCGAACGGGCCGCAGGCGCCGGCCGGATGGCTCAGCGGCTGGCGCGACGGCTCATGAAGGCCAGGCGTTCGAGCAGCTGGACGTCCTGCTCGTTCTTCACCAGCGCGCCGGCCAGCGGCGGGATGGCCTTGGTCGGATCGCGTTCGCGCAGCACCGCCTCGCCGATCTCGTCGGCCATCAGCAGCTTCAACCAGTCGACCAGTTCCGAGGTGGAGGGTTTCTTCTTCAGGCCCGGCACCTTGCGCACGTCGAAGAAGATGTCCAGCGCCTCGGATACCAGCGACTGCTTGATGCCCGGGTAGTGCACGTCGACGATCTTCTGCAGCGTCTCGCGGTCGGGGAAGGCGATGTAGTGGAAGAAGCAGCGGCGCAGGAAGGCGTCCGGCAGCTCCTTCTCGTTGTTCGAGGTGATGATGATGATCGGTCGCTGTTTCGCCTTGATGGTCTCGTTCGTCTCATAGACGTAGAACTCCATCTTGTCGAGTTCCTGCAGCAGATCGTTGGGGAACTCGATGTCGGCCTTGTCGATCTCGTCGATCAGCAGGATGACGCGCTCTTGGGATTCGAAGGCCTCCCAGAGCTTGCCCTTCTTGATGTAGTTGCGCACGTCGTGGACCTTGTCCACGCCCAGCTGCGAGTCGCGCAGGCGGCTCACCGCATCGTATTCGTAGAGGCCCTGGTGCGCCTTGGTGGTCGACTTGATATGCCAGGTGATCAGCTTGGCGCCGAAGGATTCGGCCAGCTGCTCGGCGAGCATGGTCTTGCCGGTGCCGGGCTCGCCCTTGACCAGCAGCGGCCGCTGCAGGGTGATGGCGGCGTTCACCGCGAGCTTGAGGTCGTCGGTGGCGACGTAGGACTGGGTGCCTTCGAACTTCATCGGGTGATCCTTGAGCCTGGGCCCGCGCGGGGCATTGACTGATAAACGCTCCGACTATACCCGCGGCCGAGGACGACTGTGAACGAACGGGCGGTATTCAGTCACTGAATGCACCGTGGCGCGGACTTCATTCGTTCTCTTCCAGCGCGCGCTCGAAGCGCGGCGTGAAGGCCTCGACGAAGGCGTTGCGCAGGATCGCGATGAACGCCTGCATGGGGCTGATCTGTGCATCGTCGAGCCGGCCGGACAGTTCGATGCGGGTGGCGAACTGGTCCTTCTGCTGGTTCTGCAGGACGTTCTGGCCACCGCCGACCACCGCTTCCCAGAGGCCGCGCAGCACGCCCTTGTCCTCGTTCTCCACGTCCTGCTGGAAGTTGAACACGTCGACGTTGCGCAGCAGCGGCTTGACGTAGCCGCTGAGCTGGCTGTCGGTGGCCTCGGCCTCGACCACCAGGTCGCCTTCGCCGCCGCGGAAATCGAAGCGGCCATAGGCGCTGGCGAAGTCGTTCAGCCGGGTGAGGTCGACGCCGGTGACGCGGAACTGCACGGCGAAGTCCTCCATGCGCACCAGCGGGTCGAAACTGGCGTCGAGCTCCATCGGTGCGTGGCCGAGGAATTGCCCGGTACCACGCATGCTGGCGTCCCGCGAGCCTTCGGTCTGGCGCGCGTTGGTCAGGTTGAGGATGGTCAGGTCGACCTGCTGGGCGTACAGGTTGACCTGCGGGTCCGAGGTGAAATTGCGAAAGTGCAGGGTGCCGTCGTGGATGTTCACCTCATCCAGGCGGATCAGCAGCATCTCCTGCAGCGTGTCCCGCCAGTCGATGCCTTCGCCGGCCTGCTGCTGCTCTTCGCTTTCGGCGTCGACGAAGTTCAGCGTCGGCTGGTTGACGTCCACCACCGCGACGATGGCGTGCTCGTGCCAGAGGGCGGACCAGCTGACGCCCAGGTCGACCGACGGCACGTCGAGGAAGGGCACCTGCACCTCGCCGCTGGCCTTGGTGATGGTCAGGCCGTCGATCTGGTACATGCCTCGCCACCAGGCCAGATCCACGTCCTCGACGTGGCCGCGGTAGTCGCCCATGTCCGCGAGCTTGTCGTTGAGCATGTTGCGCACGATCATGGGCAGGGCCAGGTGCAGCACCAGCAGCAGTGCGGCAATGACCAGAATGGTGATGAGCGGGATCGTGGCGGCTTTTCTCATGCCTAGACTGACTGCCGCCCGGCAGCGGGGTTCAGCGGCTTTGACGGGTTGCATGGGCGGGCATAGGCTTTTAGGCCCTACCGGCCTGCCAGAAGGACTTTCGCCATGAGCCGCATCTACGCCGACAACGCCCAATCCATCGGCAACACGCCCCTGGTCCGGATCAACCGCCTGGGACCGCGGGGCGTCACCCTGCTGGCCAAGATCGAGGGGCGCAACCCGGCCTATTCGGTCAAGTGCCGGATCGGCGCCAGCATGGTCTGGGCGGCCGAGGAGGAGGGCCGGCTCAAGCCCGGCATGACCCTCGTCGAGCCGACCTCGGGCAATACCGGCATCGGCCTGGCCTTCGTCGCCGCTGCCCGCGGCTACAAGCTGATCCTCACCATGCCCGCCTCGATGAGCCTCGAGCGGCGCAAGGTGCTCAAGGCGCTGGGGGCCGAGCTGGTGCTCACCGAGCCGGCCAAGGGCATGAAGGGCGCGATCGAGAAGGCCGCCGAGATCGCCCAGTCGGACCCGGAGCGCTACTTCATGCCGCAGCAGTTCGACAACCCGGCCAACCCGGCCATCCACGAGAAGACCACCGGGCCGGAGATCTGGAACGATACCGACGGCGCGGTCGACGTGCTGGTCGCCGGCGTCGGCACCGGCGGCACCCTCACCGGCGTGTCGCGCTACATCAAGCAGACCCGTGGCAAGCCGATCCTCTCGGTGGCGGTCGAGCCGACCGGCTCCCCGGTGATCAGCCAGACGCTCGCCGGGGAGGAGGTCAAGCCCAGCCCGCACAAGATCCAGGGCATCGGCGCCGGCTTCGTGCCGAAGAACCTGGACCTGTCGCTGGTCGACCGCGTCGAGCAGGTCTCCGACGACGAAGCCAAGACCATGGCCCTGCGGCTGATGCGCGAGGAGGGCATTCTCTGCGGCATTTCAGGCGGCGCGGCGGTCGCCGCCGCGGTGCGCCTGGCTGAGCAGCCGGACATGCAGGGCAAGACCATCGTCTTCGTGCTGCCGGATTCCGGCGAGCGCTACCTGTCCAGCATGCTGTTCGCCGACATGTTCACCGAGCAGGAGCTGGTGCAGTAGCAGCCGCGGCCCTTTTTCTTTCGTAGCGAGAGCGGGGCGCAGGTGCGTGCGCCGGCTCCGTGCAGGCCCGGTTCGCGACCGAGGTCGCTCCTACAAGAGCGCGTGCCCGCATATGCCCGTGGGGGCTTGGCCGCGACGAGGCTTCCGGGTCGCAGGCAGAGCCTGCTCCTACAGGTGTTCGCCGAGGCTGTCCCTTCTCCCGCCGGGAGAAGGTGGCCCGGAGGGCCGGATGAGGGGGCGTGCGCAGACCATCACCCAGCCCTCCCCCGGAGGAAGAGGCGCTGTTTCGGTGTCGATACGCGGCTCCGTGCAGGCTCGGTTCGCGACCGAGGTCGCTCCTACAAGAGCGCGTGCCCGCATATGCCCGTGGGGTTTTGACCGCGAACGAGGCTTCCGGGTCGCAGGCAGAGCCTGCTCCTACAGGTGTTCGCCGAGGCTGTCCCTTCTCCCGCCGGGAGAAGGTGGCCCGCAGGGCCGGATGAGGGCGTGCCTTTCCTTGCGACCGGGCACTGGCTAAGCTCGGAATCCCGTCCCAGGTATTCGACATGGCGCAGCACAGGCTGGCCGCGGACATCGCCCGGCAGGTTCTTCTCGGCTTCGACGATTACCGCGAGTGGTTTCGCCGCATCACCGAAGGCGCGCGGGTGCGCTTCGAGCAGGCGCGCTGGCAGGAGGCGCAGCAGGCCTCCGCCGCGCGCATCAAGCTGTACGAGGAGAAGGTGGCCGAGACCGGCGCGCGGCTGCGCCAGGCCTTCGACGAGGCCGCGCTGCTGAACGTCGAGGCCTGGCCGGAGGTCAAGGCCGCCTACATCGAGCTGATCGACCGGCGTCTTGACGATGAGCTGGCCGAGACCTGGTACAACTCGATCTTCTGCCGCCTGTTCAGTCACGACTGCATCAACGACGGCACCATGTTCATCCACAGCACGCGCCCGGCCATGCGCGCCCCGCAGAGGGCGACGCAGATCCGCCGCTACACGCCTGACGGCGACCTGCGCGGGATGCTCGAACGCATCCTGCGCGACTACGCCTTCTCGGTGCCCCATGCCGACCTGGCAGGCGACTGCGCGCGGCTCGAGGCCCAACTGCGCCAGTATCTGCCGGACTGGGTGTGCAAGGATCCGGTGCTGGCCGTGGAGCTGTTCGCCTCGGTGCTCTACCGCAACAAGGGCGCCTACCTGGTCGGGCGCCTCTTCACCCGCGACGAGCAGTGGCCGCTGGTGATCCCGCTGCTCAATCGCGAAGGCCTAGGCGTGGTGGCCGACACCCTGATCACCGACGAGTCGGAGGTGTCGATCATTTTCTCCTTCACCCGCTCGTACTTCATGGTCGAGGTGGCGATCCCCGCCGAGTTCGTCGCGTTCCTCAAGCGCATCCTGCCGGCCAAGCACGTCGCCGAGCTGTACACCTCGATCGGCTTCTACAAGCACGGCAAGTCGGAGTTCTACCGGGCGCTGATCGAACACCTGGCCACCAGCGACGACCGCTTCGTGATGGCGCCCGGCGTGCGCGGCATGGTCATGAGCGTGTTCACGCTGCCGGGCTTCAACACCGTGTTCAAGGTCATCAAGGACCGCTTCTCGCCGATCAAGAGCGTCGACCGCGCGACCGTCATCGAGAAGTACCGGCTGGTCAAGCACGTCGACCGGGTCGGGCGCATGGCCGACACCCAGGAATTCGCCGACTTCCGCTTTCCCAGGGCGCGCTTCGAGCCCGAGTGCCTCGCCGAGCTGCTGGAGGTCGCGCCTTCCACGGTGGTGGTCGAGGGCGATACGGTGCTCATCCGCCACTGCTGGACCGAGCGCCGGATGACGCCGCTGAACCTCTACCTGGAGAACGCCGGCGAGCAGCAGACGCTCGAGGTGCTGGAAGACTACGGCCTGGCCATCAAGCAGCTGGCCGCGGCCAACATCTTTCCCGGCGACATGCTGCTGAAGAACTTCGGCGTCACCCGCCACGGACGCGTGGTGTTCTACGATTACGACGAGATCAGCTACCTCACCGAGATCAACTTCCGGCACATCCCCGAGCCGCGCTACCCGGAGGACGAACTGGCCTCCGAGCCCTGGTACTCGGTGGGGCCGAACGACGTCTTCCCCGAGGAATTCCCGCGCTTCCTGTTCGCCGACGCGGCGCAGCGCCGGCTCTTCGCGCGGTTGCACGGCGAGCTGTACGACGCCGATTACTGGAAGGGCCTGCAGGCGGCGATTCGCGAGGGGAGGGTGATCGACGTGTTTCCGTACCGGCGCCGGGCGATCGCGCAGCGGATGGCGGCGAGTCAGTAAACCCTCCCGGCTCGCCGTGGTCCATTGCAGGCCCGCCCCGGTCCGCTCGGCCCGGAGGCGATGACCAGAACACTGCACAAGGACAGTCGCCCCGTGTCTGCCTTCCGATCTTCACCGCCGCGCACCTGGCTCCTGCTGCTGCCGTTCTCCCTGCCCGCGATGGCCTTCGCCCAGGAGCCGGTGGTGGTCGAACCGCTGATCATCACCGCACCGCGCACCAGCTCCGGCTGGCTGCAGACCCCCGCCGCAGTCGGCGCGGTGGAGGCCGCCGACGTGCAGGGCGAGCAGCGCCTGACGCTCGACCGCCTGCTGGCGCCCGTGCCCGGCGTGCTGACGCAGGACCGCTACAACTTCGCCCAGGGCATGCGCCTGTCGATCCGCGGCTTCGGCGCCCGCGCCAGCTTCGGTACGCGCGGGGTGCGCGTGCTGGTGGACGGCGTGCCGCTGACCATGCCCGACGGCCAGACCGAACTCGACGGCCTCGACCTCGGCCTGGTGGAACGGCTGGAAGTGCTGCGCGGCCCGGCCTCGACGCTCTACGGCAACGCCGCCGGCGGTGTGCTGCTGATCGAGACCCGCGAACCACCGGCAGTGCCCTACGCGCTGGTCGATCTCAGCGGCGGCGAGCTCGGCTATCGCCGTGCACAGGTCGAGGCCGGCGCCAGCCAGGGCGACCTCGGCGCGCTGTTCGCGGTGAGCCGGACGGAGCTGGACGGCTACCGCGCGCACAACCGCGCGGAAACGCTGGCCGTCACCGGCAAGCTCAACTGGTATGCCAGCGCCGGGCAACTGGGACTGACGCTCAACGCCATCGACAACCGCACCGAGGACCCGGGCGGGTTGCGCATCGACGAAGTCCGTGCCGACCGCGACCGGGCCGCACCGAACAACCTGCTGTTCGACGGCGACGAAAGCGTTCGCCAGCAGCGCATGGCGCTGAGCTGGAAGGGGCGTGCGCCCGGCGAGGACGACTACCTGGTGCGGGCCTGGTACGGCCGGCGCGATTTCGCCAACCGCCTGCCGTTCGAGGACGGCGGCCAGGCCGGATTCGACCGCGACTTCGCCGGCCTCGGTACGCAATACACCCACCGCGCCCAGTGGTTCGGCATGGCCCACCAGCTGACCGCCGGGGTCGACCTGGAGGCCCAGCGCGACGACCGCACCCGCCACGACAACCTGCAGGGCACGCGCGGGGTGCGGACCGGCGATCAGGAGGAAAAGGTCGACAGCTGGGCACTGTTCGTCGAGGACGAGATCGCCCTGAGCGAGCGCTGGCTGGCCACGCTGGGGCTGCGCTACGACGAGGTGCGCATCGAGGTGGACGACCGCTTCGTCACCGCGACCGACCCGGACGAGTCGGGCAGCCGCCGCCTGGACGACTGGAACTACAGCGCCGGCCTGAGCTACCGGCTCGATGCACATCATCGCCTGTACGCGCGGGTCGCCACTTCGTTCGAGACGCCGACCAACAACGAGCTGGCCAATCCGGCCGGCGGCGGCTTCAACCCGTCCCTGGGCCCGGCGCAGGCGCTAAACCGTGAGGTCGGGCTGAAGGGCGAGTGGGACGACCTGCGCTACGAGGCCGTGCTCTACAGCGTGCGGGTCGAGGACGAACTGGTGCCCTTCACCCTGCCCGACGAGCCGGGGCGCACCTATTACCGCAACGCCGGCGAATCGCGTCGCGACGGCGTCGAGCTGAGCCTGGACTGGCGCTTCGCCCCGCGCTGGGCGCTGGCCGCCGCCTACAGCTACAACGACTATCGCTATGTCGACTACCGCCTCGACGACGAGGTGTTCGATGACAACGCGCTGCCCGGAATCGCCCGTCACGCGCTCTTCACCGAGCTGCAGTACGAGTACGACGGCTGGTACACCCGGGTGAACGCCAACGCCTACGGCCGGCAATACGCCGACGACGCCAACCAGACCCGCATCGGCGGCTACGCGCTGTACAACCTGCGGGTGGGCAAGCGCCTGGCCTGGGCCGGCCAGGAGATCGAGCCCTACCTCGGCATCGACAACCTCACCGGCCGCGACTACTACGACAACATCCGCATCAATGCCGCGGCGGGTCGCTATTTCGAGCCGGCGCCGGGGCGCACGCTCTATGCCGGGGTGAAGTTGACGTTCTGAGCGAACTTGCGCAGAGCCGACCGGTCGCACCTTATGAGGCCCTTTCCTGCGACCTTGACAGGGTGAAGACCAGGCGCCATCGCGTGGGGGTGTGGCCGATCATGGGTACCGCGAGGTGTCCGTGATAGGAGCCGGCAATGACCGTCACGGAATGAATCAATCGCCCGTTGGGCTGGCATGGGTTAGGCTGTCGAACGAGGCCTGGCCTCTGCCGCCAACCGGCACCCAACCATCGTGTTGTAGGAGGGTCGATTCATGAAAGCATGGCTAGATCGCGTGAGCTGGAATCTGGCGGTGTGGCTGGGGCTCGTGGAGCCTCCCAAGCCTCAGCCGATTCCCGTGCGAGCGCAGCCGGCGCGTCCCCAGCGGCGTCGTTGAGCAGAAGGCCGGCCTTGCGCCGGCCTTTGTTATTTGGGAAGTCGACACCCGCTAGGCAGGCCCCGTGGTTTCGCCTAGCGGCACGCCTTGGGCCGGCTCGGGTGTCGGGCTTGCGGTCACCGAGCGCGGCAGCAGGTTCCAGGCGTCCACCCAGCGTTGATGATCGGGGTCGCCGGTGGTCGCCTCGTGCAGCAGTGCCAGGCCCCGCGGGTCGTCCAGCAGCTTCCAGCGCGCCTCGCTGGCGCCCTGCATCGGGCCGGCGGCGAGGATGGCGTCCAGCCGCGCCTGGCGCAGGCTCTGGGCCGAGGCGACGTCCTTCGCATGCCGCGCCCGCGCCATGGCGCAGGCCAGGGCGTTGATCAGCGGATCCACCGCGGCCTGCAGGAAGCCCTGGGGCAGCGCGACGCGCTGGTTCTGCTGCAGGTAGTCATCGGTGGCCTGCAGTTCGGCCGGTGGTGCGTATTCCTCGGGAATCAGGAACAGCTTCAGGCGTTTCGCGCCCAGGCCTAAGCTGGTCCGGCTGGACAGCACCGATACCGGCGCCGACAGCATCAGCGACACCACGATGGGCGCCAGCCACCAGAGGAACAGCGGGTCGAGCCAGGCCACCAGGGCGGTCCAGAGCACCCCGATGAGCATCTGCGAGCCGTGCCGCAACAGCCCCTCGCTCCAGGGCGTGGCGTTGTCCGCGCGCTGCGGCGAGTTCCACTGCACCGACCAGCCGAGGAACGCCGAGACCACGAACAGCGTGTGGAACAGCATGCGCACCGGCGCCAGCAGCACCGAGACGAACATTTCCAGCAGCATCGAGACGAACAGCCGCAGCGAGCCGCCGAAGGCCCTGGCACCCTTGACGCAGATCAGCAGCACGCTCAGCAGCTTGGGCAGGAAAAGGAGCACCAGGGTGGTGGAGAAGAGCGCGATGGCCAGCTCCGGGTTCCATCGCGGCCAGACCGGGAACAGCTGCATCGGCTGGATGAAGTACTGCGGCTCCATCAGCTTGTGGATCGCCAGCAGCGCGGTGGACAGCACCAGGAACAGGAACCACAGCGGCGCCGACAGGTAGGACATGACGCCGGTGAGGAATACCGCGCGGTGCACCGGGTGCATGCCCTTGACCAGGAACAGGCGGAAGTTCATCAGGTTGCCCTGGCACCAGCGGCGGTCGCGCTTGAGCTCGTCCAGCAGGTTCGGCGGCAGTTCCTCGTAGCTGCCCTCCAGGTCATAGGCGATCCACACGCCCCAGCCGGCGCGACGCATCAGCGCGGCTTCGACGAAGTCGTGCGAGAGGATGGCGCCGGCGAAGCTGCCCTTGCCCGGCAGCGGCGCCAGGGCGCAATGCTCGATGAACGGCTTGACCCGGATGATCGCGTTGTGGCCCCAGTAGTGGGATTCGCCGAGCTGCCAGAAGTGCAGGCCGGCGGTGAACAGCGGGCCGTAGACGCGGGTCGCGAACTGCTGCAGGCGCGCATAGAGGGTGTCCATGCCGGAGGCCTTGGGCGCGGTCTGGATGATCCCGGCGTGCGGATGCGCCTCCATCATGCGCACCAGCGTGGTCAGGCAGTGGCCGCTCATCACGCTGTCGGCGTCGAGCACCACCATGTAGCAGTACTGCCGGCCCCAGCGCCGGCAGAAGTCGTCGATGTTGCCGCTCTTGCGCTTCACCCGCCGGCGGCGGCGCCGGTAGAAGATACGGCCGAAGGCGCCGAGCTCCCGGCACAGCTCCAGCCAGGCCTTCTGTTCGGCCACGCAGGTGTCCGGGTCGTTGCTGTCGCTGAGCACGAAGAGGTCGAAGTGCTCGTGCTGGCCGGTGCGCAGCAGCGATTCGTAGGTCGCGCGCAGGCCGGCGAACACCCGTGGCACGTCCTCGTTGGCGATCGGCATCACCAGGGCGGTGCGCGCCTCGGGCGCGATCGGGCCTTCGGCCGCATCGCGGGCGGAAATGCTGTAGCGGTCGCCGCCCATCAGCAGTTCGAGAAAGCCCATCAGCGCCGTCCAGAAGCCCACCGACACCCAGCAGAACAGCAGCGCGAACAGCAGCAGGATGCTGGTCTGCACCACGTAGGGCAGCACCTGCCGGGCCGACTCCAGCCAGCCCTGCTGGATGACCTCCTGCAGGTCCACCAGGGCCCAGCCCTGGTAGGGCAGCACGGCCTTCATGTACCAGGTGGCGATGGTCGTCTGGACGACCATCAGCACGACCAGGACCAGCCGCCTGAGCATTCCCACCTGGCGCCAGCGGGCCTCTTCGTCGAAGCGCCCGGCTTCGCGCTGGCGGAGCTTGCCCTGGCGGCCGAACAGCCGTCGCCAGCCGCGCGCGATCGGGTTGGTCTGCCAGGGCTCCGGGGTCATGCTGGCCCGGGTGAGGGGCGGCGTGCTGCGGATGTAGACGTGCCCCTGGGCGTCGGTGTCCAGCAGGTCGCCGTCGTCCAGGGCATCGCCCCAGCCTTCGCGCAGGCGCTGCTCGACAGTGAGCAGCGTGTCGCCGGCCTGGCTCATTGCGCGGGCACCTGGTAGCTCCAGGTCTCGGACAGCGCGCGCTCGCCGTCCATCAGCGCGGCGCGCATCTCCAGCGGCCGTGCCGGGTCCTTCACACGTACGCGCAGGGTCAGCCGGCGGCCCTGGGTGACCGGGTGGTAATGCACTTCCTGGCCGACCAGCTCGCCGTTGTCGCCGACGCTGATCGCGGTCTGCACCGGCGTCTCCGGCGGCAGTTCCGACAGCGCCGGCCCCTGGAAGTCGATCACGTAGGCAACGCTGCCGTCCGGCTCGCGGATCAGGTTCGCCTGCTTGACCTCGCCGGTGGAACGGCGCGTCTGTTGTACCCAGGCGAGTTCACCGTGGTGCAGCGCGGCCTCGTCGATGGTGAAGTGCACGCGGTAGCGCAGCTCCAGCGCTTCGCCGCGCTCGGGAAGCTGTTCGGGGGTCCAGAAGGCTACGATGTTGTCGTTGGTCTCGTCCCGGGTCGGGATTTCCACCAGCTCCACCTTGCCCTTGCCCCAGTCGTCCAGGATCTCGACCCAGCCGCTGGGGCGCAGGTCGTAGCGGTCTTCCAGGTCTTCGTACTGGCTGAAGTCGTGACCGCGCTGCATCAGGCCGAAGCCCTTGGGATTCTCGATGGTGAAGGTGCTCACCGACAGGTGGCGGGGGTTGTTCAGCGGGCGCCAGATCCATTCGCCGTTGCCGGCGTGGATCGCCAGGCCGTTGGAGTCGTGGATCGCCGGGCGGTAGTTGACCTCGGCGGCGGGGTCGTTCGGGCCGTAGAGGAACATGCTGGTCAGCGGCGCGATGCCGAGCTTGCCGACCGGCGCGCGCAGGTACACCTTGGCGTGCACCTCCACGCTGGTGTCCTTGCCCGGGGTCACGACCATCCGGTAGGCGCCGGTGGCGCGCGGCGAGTCGAGCAGGGCGTAGATGACCAGGTTGCGACGGTCGGGCGCGGGGTGCTCCACCCAGAACTCGCTGAAGCGCGGGAATTCCTCGCCGGCGGGCATCGCCGTGTCGATGGCCAGGCCGCGCAGCGACAGGCCGTACCACTGGTCCTTGCCGAGCGCGCGCAGGTAGCTGGCGCCGAGGAAGGTGATGAGTTCGTCGTTCTTGTCCGGCTTGTTCAGCGGGTAGAGCACCTTGAAACCGGCGAAGCCGAGGTCCTTGGTGGCCGCCTTGTCGAACTGCAGGTTGCTGAAGTCGAACATCTCCGGGTTGTATTCGATCGGCCGGACGCCGTTGGCGGTGATCTCGTTGATCTTCACCGGCACGTCGAAATGCATGCCCTGGTGGTAGAAGAACAGTTTGAACGGCGTGGGCTCATCGACCCAGTGCGCATGATCCTCGCGGAAGCGGATGCGTTGGTAATCCGCGTATTTCATTTCTCGGAACACGGGGGGCAGGTTCGACTGCGGCATGGCGAATTCCTGGCCGGCCAGTTTCTCTGCCCTGGCCGCGACATCGTCCAGGCTGAACGCCCAACCCTGGGACGCGCCGGCCATCAACACGGACGCAAGCAGGGTACTTGCGGCGGTCGTGTGCACGCGCGCCTTCCTGGTACGGAACAAGCTATTCATTGCTGACGTGATCTCGATCATTGAGTCGATGAGGGTTTCCCGGAGGCGAAAGGAACCCTTCAGACCGGGAAAACAGCACTTTGTGCAATGCTGCCGGTTAAATTTGCACCTTCTCGTAACGAATTGCCACTGGGGGCGCGCAAATCGCGCCGCCGCAGGCGGGGCCGCGCCGGTTCAGTCGCGCGGATCGCCGTCGGCGAATTTCTGCACCACCAGGCTGCCGGTGATGTCGCCCTGCACGTTCACCGCCGTGCGCACCGTGTCCAGCAGACGGTCGATCGGTAGCAGGATGGCCACCGCCTCGGCCGGCAGGCCCACGGCCTGCAGCACCATCACCATGGTCACCATACCGGCGCTGGGAATGCCCGGCGCGCCGGTAGAGGCGATCATCGCGGTGAAGAACACCACCATCTGCTGGGCGAAGCTCAGCTCGATGCCGACCAGGTTGGCGACGAACAGGGCGGCGGCCGCCTCGTAGAGCGCGGTGCCGTCCATGTTCATGGTCGCCCCCAGCGGCAGCACGAAGCCGGCGATGCCGCGGCGCACCTGCAGGTTCTCCTCGGCGCAGCGCATCGAGACCGCCAGGGTCGCCGAACTGGAGCTGGTGGCGAAGGCTGTGATCAGCGCCTCGCGCGCGCCGCGCCAGAACCACAGCGGCGAGCGGCCGGTGGCCAGGAACAGGATGCCCGGCAGCACCACGATGCCGTGGAACAGGGTGGTGGCGAATATCAGCACGATGAAGCCGCCCACCGCGCCGAGCAGCGCCACGTCCTGCTCGGCCACCAGCCGGACGAGCAGCGCCAGGATGCCCAGCGGCGCGAGCCGCATGATCCAGCCGATGATGCGCAGCAGTAGCTCCAGCAGTTCCTGCAGCAGCACCAGGATGTTGCGGTAGCGCTCGCCGCCGGCCACCAGCGCGATACCGATGAACAGGGCGAACACCACGATGGCGAGGATGCTGCCGTCGGCGAAGGCGGCGAAGGGGTTCTGGAACAGGTTGGCGAAGAAGTGCTGGAAGAACTCGGGCATGGTCAGCTGCCTGGCCTCGAACGAGGCCATGGCGTCGGCGAACAGGTCGAGTGACAGCCCGGCGCCCGGCTCGAAGATGTTCGCCGCGACCAGCGCCACCACCATCGCCAGGCAGGTGGTCGCGGTGAAGTAGACCAGGGTGGTCAGCCAGACCCGGTGGACCTGGTGGTGCGCCTGCAGGTTGGCCACGCCGACTGCGATGGAAGTGAACACCAGCGGCACCAGCACCATCTTCAGCAGCCCGACGAAGATGCCGCCGAGCAGGTTGCTGGCGTAGAGCACGCCTTCGCGCAGGCCCGACTCGGCCGGCAGGGTACCGGTCAGCCAGCCGATCAGCACGCCCAGGCAGGCCGCGACGAGTATCTGCAGGTTGAGGCTGGGCATTGCGGGGGATTCCTTGTGCCGGTTGTGAGCGTTCGGGCCCGGGTCGGGCGAGGCATTCGACAGCATGGCCCGTGCCATGTCGCCGAGGCCGTCGCGCATGAAAGCACCTGGACGCGCAGGCGCCAAGTACGCAGCGCTCGCCGCAGAGGCTTCGGCGCGGCCGGCGGCGTCCCGACGAGCAGCGGGAATTCTCGCCGGCTGCCGGTCTCTACCGTCAGGACACTCATTGATCGTGGAGGCGAGCATGATCACCAGCGACAGTCATTCGGCAGCCGTACGAGGGCCCGGCGCGGGCGAAGAGGCGTGGGTCCTGCGCGATCTGCTGCAGGCCGGCGGCGTGCCGGGAGATCCGGAAGAGCCGGGCGTGCCGACCCAGCCGAGCGAGCCCGGCGAACCCACGGTGCCCGACCAGCCGCCGCCGGCGCCGGTCGCCTGATCAGGCGGCCGAGGCCGCGCGGCCCAGCAGCTCGATGACTTCCTCGTCGCTGGTCTGAGAGAAGTCCTGGTAGTGCAGCCCGACGCCCACGAAGGGCTCGGGCATGGCCAGGCAGACCAGTTCGTCGACCTCGGGCTGCAGGCTTTCCACCACCAGGCGCGGGGCGACCGGCACCGCCAGCACCAGACGCGCGACGCCAGCCTTGCGCAGCCCCTTGAGCGCTGCGCGCACGGTCGCCCCGGTGGCGATACCATCGTCCACCAGGATCACCTCGCGCGAGGCCAGCAACGGGGCCGGCCGGTCGCCGCAGTAACGCTGGCGGCGCCGCTCCAGTTCCTTCAGCTGGCGCGTCATCTCGCTCTCGAACCAGCCGGCCGGCGGCGCCAGCCGGCGTATCAGCGCCTCGTTGACCACCCACTGCGGATCGGCGCCGTCGATCACCGCGCCGAGGCCGAGTTCCTCGTTGCCGGGCGCACCGATCTTGCGCACCAGGATCAGGTCCAACACGGCATCCAGGCGCCGGGCGATCGGGTAGCCCACCGGCACGCCGCCGCGCGGCAGCGCCAGTACCAGTGGCCGTGCAGGGGCGAGGTGCTGCAGGGCGTCGGCCAGGACCTCGCCGGCTTGCCGGCGATCAAGGAACAGGGGCGAGTGCTCGAACGGGCGCATGGCTACTCTCCGAACGGGTAGGTGTCGGGAACGGCCGATTCTTCCGGTACGCGCGGGCCGATCGGGGTCACGGCGGTGGTCTGCTCGAACCACAGCATGGCGTCGAACTGCTCGGCGAGAATGGCGCGGAAGTAATGGCTCTGGCGCTCGGTTTCCGGGCGGTAGATGACGCCGATGGCGCGTTCCAGCCGGGGCCGCGACAGCAGGGTGCGCAGCTCGCCGCGGGCCTCGCCGCGCCAGTCGGTCAGCGATGCCGGGTGGCCGGCCCTGAGGAACAGCTGTTCCCAGCTGTCCGGCCGCGAGGGTCGCACCTGCTTGATCTGCATCGGCTCGTCCCAGTTGTCGGCGGCGGCCACCTCGCCGCGGTCGGTGGCCATGCCGATCAGCACCGCCTCGCCACCGAAGGCCGTGCGGCACAGCTCGCCGATGTTGAACTCGCCGGACCAGCCCATCGAGGTCGCCGCGGCGTTGCCGATGTGCGAGTTGTGCGCCCAGACCACGGCCTTGGCCTGCGGCCCGCGGTGTTCGAGCAGCGCGCGCAGGGTGTCGAACATGTGCCGGTCGCGCAGGTTCCAGGATTCGGTGGAGCCGCGGTACATCGTCCGGTAGTAGCTTTCCGCGGCGAGCACCACGCGGGCGTTCCGCTCGGCGTTGAAGAACTGCTCGCCGTCCTGCGCCATGTAGTCCAGGCGCTGGTCGAGCAGGGCGCGCAACTGCTCGACCACAGCCTGCTCGCAGGAGGGCTCGCCGAACAGCATCACGTTGTGCCCATAGGTCGCCGGCTCGTCTTGCCAGGGCGTCAGGCAGCCGTAGCGCTTGCGGGCCTCCACGGCGGCGTCCGGGTCCACCTTGTCGAGATAGCTGAGCACCTCGGTCAGCGAGGAGCCGAGGCTGTAGACGTCCAGGCCGCGGAACTCGACGCGCTGCCCGGCCGGCAGCTGCTCGTTGTGCCCGCGCAACCAGCGGGTGAATTCGGCCACCTCGCGGTTGCGCCACATCCAGGTCGGGAAGCGCTCGAAGGCGTCGTGCTGCCAGGTGGCGGGTGCGCGCTGGCGCACATGGCGGTCGATATGCGCGGCATCCGGCCAGTCGGCCTCGGCCGCGACGATCTCGAAACCGTGGCGTTCGATCAGCCGACGGGTGACCGCGGCGCGGGCGCGGTAGAACTCGGAGGTACCGTGGCTGGCCTCGCCGATGAGCACGACCCGGGCGTCGGCGAAGCGGTCGAAGGCTTCGGCGAACGCGGGGTCGTCCAGGCCGGGGAGCGGCTCGCCATGATGGCGCAGCTGCTCCACCAACTGCTCTTCGCGGATTTCGGGAATGGCGCGCAGGCGGGTCTGGGTCATGGCCTCGGCTCCTCTGGTCATTCTCTAGCGACCGGAGGCCGGCGGGCCTTGTTCCGGACGCTCGACGAAGGGTTGGACGACGGCCGGATGAACTGGCGCGAAGCGCCGGGTCTAAACAGTTCGTGCGGTACGGACCGCCTTGATGATGACTTTGCGAGGGCGCTTCATGACCACCTGGATCATTGCGTACAACAAAGACGGCAACACATCGACGCTGAAGACGGAGGCCGAAGAGAAGCCGGACATGGAAAAGGCCGTCGAACTCGTATCCCGCCATGCCGAGGAGCGCTTCGCAGACGAGGGCGTCGAGCGCGAGCTGTCCGACGACAGCAGCCCGGCCAACCGCCTGGCCGAGCGCTTCGGCATCACCATCACCGGCATCACCCAGGCGTGACGCCCGATTCGGCGACGGCCAACGGCCAGACGCCGCCTTCTCCCACCAGATAGATCCGCTGTCCGCCTGCCGGCTCGATGTTCATCGAGCCGGTGAAGGCGCCGAACGCCGGCAACAGGCTCAGCCGCTCGCCGATGCAGAAGCAGGGCAGGCGCACGGACTGGCGCCCGCGCCCGCGCAGGCTGAAGGCGGGGTGCAGGTGCCCGGCCAGCACGCTGTGAGTCGGGTGCGGGCGGGGCTCGTGCTGCAGCGCCAGCGGCCCGAGCAGCAGCGGCTCGGGCACCACCTCGATGCCGAGCGATGACGGCGGGTCGCCGGCGCGACGGTCATGGTTGCCGCGGATCAGGGTGATCGCCAGTTGCGGCTGGCTCGCCCGCCAGTTCGCGAGCCGCTGCAGCGTCGCCGGCGCGCGCGATTCGGGGGCGTGCAGGAAGTCGCCGAGCACGATCAGCCGGCGCGCGGGGTAGGCCGCCAGCAGCGCATCGAGCCGGGCGAGGTTGTCATCGGTGGTGCCGTGCGGCACCGGCTGGCCGAGCCGCCGGTAGGCGGCCGCCTTGCCGAGGTGCAGGTCGGCGATCAGCAGCGCCTGCTGGCCAGGCCAGAAGATCGCCTTGCCGGCAAGCAGCCAGAGTTCGGTGCCGGCCAGGGTGATGGGGAGGTGGGAATGCATGCGGGCAAGCTTACCGGAGGCCGTGTCCCGACGGCTCGCGAGCCGACCGGACGCTCTCCCTCACCCCCGGCCCCTCTCCCGCAGGGAGAGGGGAGATGTCTGGTGGCGGCCATGGTGCCGTGCAGCGTCGTTCGCGGTCGAAACCGCTCACACAAGAGCATCGCCCCGAGGTCGGGCCTCCCACGAAAGCAGCGGTGCCGCACCGGACCTGTGGGAGGCCGCGCCCGTTCCCGACGGGCTTGCGGCATTCACCACATCCCTGTGGATTGCGCGCCCTCGCGGCGACGCTGTCAGCCAAGGTCCTCGGGCACGGCTCGTCGCAGGAGCGGCCTTGGCCGCGAATGGGCGGTGGAGACTCGTTCGCGGTCGAGACCGCCCCACAGGGCATGCCGGGCTTTCAGGCCGGCGCCGGCTTTTTCCTTCTCCGTGCGGGAGAAGGTGGCCCGCAGGGCCGGATGAGGGAAGGCTAGCCCCCGGCCTTCTTCTTCACCCGCGGGCGGCCGTCCTTGCGTTGGCGCGGCGCGCGCGGACGCTTGCCGGTGTCGTCGCGCTCGACCGCTATCGTCTCGCGCGGCGATGCGCTGCCGCCCGGACCGGCGGCCTTTTCCAGGTCCTTGAGCATGCGGGCGATGCGGTCGGCCAGCTTTTCCGAACTCATGCTCTCGCGGAAACGCTCGACCAGCAGCGGGAAAGCCAGTGGCGTCGGCCGCTTCGGCGTTCTCAGGTCCAGGGTCCGCCGCTGCAGGCGCTCCAGTGTGCGCTCGAGCCGGTCGACCTCCAGTTCCTGGCGCAACGCTTCTTCCTGTGCCTGGGTGAGCAGCAGGTTGTCCGGGTCGTACTGGCGGAACACGTCGAAGAACAGCCCGCTGGAGGCCTGCAGCTGGCGGGCGCTCTTCTGCGCGCCGGGGTAGCCGGAGAACACCAGGCCAGCGATCCGTGCGATCTCGCGAAAGCGCCGGCGCGCCAGTTCGCCGGCGTTCAGGCTGCCGAGCACGTCGTGCAGCAGGTGCTCCTGGCCGAAAAGCTCGCCACCGAGCGACTGCGCCCAGTCCACCTCGGTGGCCGACAGCAGTTCGAAGCCGTAGTCGTTGACCGCGATGGAGAAGGTCACCGGCGCGCGCCGGCCCATGCGATAGGCGAGCAGGCTGGCCAGGCCGAGGTGCACCTGGCGTCCGGCGAAGGGGTAGAGGAACAGGTGCCAGCCCTCGCGCGACTTCAGCACCTCGGCCAGCAGCGTGTGTTCGGTAGGCAGGGCGGACCAAGCCATCTGCACGTCGAGCAGCGGGCCCGCCAGCCGCATCTCGGCGCTGTCGAAGGCCCCGCGCGAGGCGGCGCCGAGCTGCTCGACCACGGCGTCGGCGAGCTCGCTGGAAAGCGGCATGCGCCCGCCGTTCCAGCGCGGCACCGCGGGCTTGCGTCCGGCGGCGCGGCGCACGTAGGCGGTCATGTTCTCGACCCGCACCAGTTCCAGCAGGCGGCCGGCGAACAGGAAGCAGTCGCCCGGACGCAGGCGCGCGATGAAGCCTTCCTCCACCGAGCCGAGCGAGCCGCCGGCGCCGCCCTTGCTCCAGTAGCGCACGTGGAGGCTGGCGTCGCTGACGATGGTGCCGATGCTCATCCGGTGGCGCTGGGCGACGCGCCGGCTGGGCACCCGCCAGAGGCCGGTCTCGTCGGGCTCGACGCGCTGGTAGTCGGGATAGGCGGTGAGCGAGTGGCCGCCGTGGCGGACGAAGGCCAGCGCCCAGGCCCATTCCGCGTCGCCGAGCCCACGGTAGGACCAGGCGCCGCGGACCTCGGCGAGCAGCTCCTCGGGGCGGAAGCCGCCGCCCAGGGCCATGCTCACCAGGTGCTGCACCAGCACGTCGAGCGGCTTGGGCGGGGCGCTGCGCGCCTCGATCCGGCGCTCGGCCACGGCGCGCTGCGCGGCGGCGGCTTCCACCAGTTCCAGGCTGTGGGTGGGCACCAGGGTGACGCGCGAGGGGCGCCCCGGCGCATGCCCGGAACGGCCGGCGCGCTGCATCAGCCGCGCCACGCCCTTGGGCGAACCGATCTGCAGCACGCGCTCGACCGGCAGGAAGTCGACCCCGAGGTCGAGGCTGGAGGTGCAGACCACCGCCTTGAGTTCGCCCTTCTTCAGCCCCAGCTCGACCCAGTCGCGCACCTCGCGGGCCAGCGAGCCGTGGTGCAGGGCGATCAGCCCAGCCCAGTCCGGTCGGGCTTCGAGCAGTGCCTGATACCAGAGTTCGGCCTGCGAGCGGGTGTTGGTGAATACCAGGGTGGTGGCCGCCGAATCGATCTGCTCGACCACCTGCGGCAGCATCTTCAGCCCCAGGTGGCCGGCCCAGGGAAAGCGCTCGATGGCCTCCGGCAGCAGGGTGTCGACCCGCAGGTCCTTCGGCACCTGGCCCTGCACCAGGCGGCCCTGGCCGGGATGCGCCAGCACCTCCAGCGCGTGCGGCTGGTTGCCCAGGGTCGCCGACAGGCCCCAGACGATCAGCTGCGGGTGCCAGCGGCGCAGGCGCGCCAGGGCCAGCTGCAACTGCACGCCGCGCTTGTTGCCGAGCAGCTCGTGCCATTCGTCCACCACCAGCATGCGCAGCCCGGCAAAGGCCTCGCGGGCGTCGGCGCGGGTCAGCAGCAGGGTCAGGCTCTCCGGCGTGGTCACCAGCGCGCTGGGCAGCCGGCGGCCCTGGCGGGCGCGCTCGGCGGAGTCGGTGTCGCCGGTGCGCAGGCCGAGCGTCCAGGGAATGCCGAGGTCGTCCAGCGGCGCCTGCAGCGCGCGGGCGGTGTCGGCGGCCAGCGCGCGCATCGGGGTGATCCAGAGCACGCTGAGCGGGGCGGCCCTGCCTGCGGCGGAGGTCTTCGTGGAGGCGAAGCGATTGAGCGCGCCGAACCACACCGCGTAGGTCTTGCCCGCGCCGGTGGTGGCGTGCAGCAGGCCGGATTCCCCGGCCTCGATGGCCTGCCAGACCTGCTGCTGGAAGGGAAAGGGCCGCCAACCTCGCTGGGCGAACCAGGCAGCGGCGGGGGCGCCAGCGAGCACCCTCACCCCCGGCCCCTCTCCCGCGGGGAGAGGGGGGATGTGCGCGGACGTTGGTGGCGTTGGTGGCTTTCTCCCTCTCCCTCTGGGTGAGGGCTGGTCGGGAACGATGTCGGTGCCGGGCTCCCTCACCCCCGGCCTCTCTCCCGTGGGGAGAGGGGAGATATGTGCGGAGGCTGGTGGCGTTGGTGGCTTTCTCCCTCTCCCTTTGGGAGAGGGCTGGGGTGAGGGCTGGTCGGGAACGATGCCGCTGCCGGGTTCCCTCGCCCCCGGCCCCTCTCCCTTGGGAAGAGGGGGAGTATTCGCCGCGGGCTTGCGGGTATCGTTCATCCCAGCAGGTCCCGCAGCGTCGCGAGCGTGTCGGCTTCCTCGATCGGCTTGTCATGCCGCCAGCGCAGCATTCGCGGGAAGCGCACGGCAATGCCGCTCTTGTGTCGGCTGCTGGCGGCGATGCCTTCGAAGCCGAGCTCGAATACCAGCGTCGGCGTCACGCTGCGCACCGGGCCGAATTTCTCCACTGTGGTGCGCCGCACGATGGCGTCGACCTGGCGCATTTCCTCGTCGGTCAGGCCCGAATAGGCCTTGGCGAAAGGCACCAGGCTGCGGTTCGGATCGCCCGGCTCGCCGTCCCAGACGGCGAAGGTGAAGTCGGTGTACAGGCTGGCGCGGCGGCCATGCCCGCGCTGGGCGTAGATGAGCACGGCGTCGACCGAATAGGGATCGATCTTCCATTTCCACCAGACGCCGACGTCCTTGGTGCGGCCGACGCCGTAATGGGCGGCGCGCGCCTTGATCATCATGCCCTCGACGCCGCGTTCGCGGGAGGCCTCGCGCTGGGTGGCAAGGTCCGCCCAGTCCCGGCCTTCGATCAGCGGCGAGGCCATCAGCCGCGGGTTCGGGCAGTCGGCCACGACGCGCTCCATCTGTGCCCGCCGTTCGTGCAGTGGGCGCAGGCGCCAGTCCTCGCCACGCCACTCCAGCAGGTCGTAGGCGAGCAGCACCACCGGCGCCTGTTCCAGGACCTTGGCCGTGAGGTTCTTGCGGCCGATGCGCTGTTGCAGCAGGGCGAACGGCTGGACCCCACCGCGCGCGGGCGCCTGTGCGCCGGCGTGCTCGAAGGCCTCGCCCTGCAGCGGTTCGTCCTCGTGCTTCCAGACTACGATCTCGCCGTCCAGCACGGTGCCGTCGGGCAGGCAGCCGGCCAGTTCGCAGAGCTCGGGAAAGCGCTCGCTGACCAGTTCCTCGCCGCGCGACCAGACCCAGATCTGCCCGTCGCGCTTGACCAGCTGCGCGCGAATGCCGTCCCACTTCCATTCGACGAACCAGTGCTCCGGCGCGCCGAGCAGGGTGTCGAACTGCTCGACCGGCGCCTGCAGCGAGTGCGCGAGGAAGAAGGGATAGGGCTGGCCGCCGCGCTGGGCATGCTCGTCGTCCGATTCCGGGGCGATCAGTGCGCGGTAGCCTTCCGCGCTGGGCCGGTGCGACAGGTCGGTGTAGCCCACTAGGCGCTGGGCCACCCGTTTCGGATCGAGGTCGGCCAGCGCGGCGAGCGCGCGGGTGACCAGCAGCTTGGACACGCCGACGCGGAAGGCGCCGGTGATCAGCTTGATGCAGACCATCTGGCTGCGCCGGTCCAGCTGCGCCCACAGCGGCGGCAGGCGCTCGGCCAGCTCCTCCGGCGGCAGGCCGCGCAGCGGCAGCAGCTTGTCCTGCATCCACACGGCCAGGCCGTCGTCGTCCTGGTGTTCGGCCTCGGGCAGCAGCAGCGAGATGGTCTCGGCGAGGTCGCCGACGGCCTGGTAGCTCTCCTCGAACAGCCAGTCGGGCAGGCCCGAGGCGCGTAGCGCGGTCTCGCGCAGCAGGCGCGTGGGCACCAGTTGGCGCGGCCGGCCGCCGGCGAGGAAATACACCGCCCAGGCCGCGTCCTCGGCGGGCGCCTCGCGGAAGTAGTCGCGCATGGCGGCGAGCTTGGCATTGCTGCCGGTGGTGGCGTCGAGCCGTGCGTAGAGGGCGGCGAAGGCCTTCATCGACGGCGCTCCGCAGTTGTCCGGTCGAATGCCGGCATCATTCGGCCTCCTGCACCAGCGCATCGTCCTCTTCGCCGTACTCGGTATCGAACGCCTGGGCGTCGAGACCTTGCTCGCACAGGTAGCGCACCAGCACGGCGACCGAGCCGTGAGTCACCATCACCCGTTCGGCGCCGGTCTGTTCGATGGCCCAGAGCAGCCCCGGCCAGTCCGCGTGGTCGGAGAGCACGAAGCCGCGGTCGACCCCGCGCCGCCGGCGAGTGCCGCGCAGCATCATCCAGCCGCTGGCGAAGCCGTCGGAGAAATCACCGAAGCGGCGCACCCAGGTGCTGCCGCCGGCCGAGGGCGGGGCGAGGACGATGGCCTGCTTCAGGCGCGGGTCGCCCTTGGCCAGGTCGCCCGTGTAGAGCGTTTCGGGCAGCGCGATGCCGGCCTCGCGATAGACCCGGTTCAGGGGCTCGACGGCGCCATGTACCAGGATCGGGCCGATCGAGGCGTCGAGCCCGTGGAGGATGCGCTGCGCCTTGCCGAAGGCGTAGCAGAACAGCACGCTGGCGCGGCCGACCGCGGCGTTGGCGCGCCACCAGTCGTTGATTTCGGCGAACACCTGGCGTTGCGACGGCCAGCGGTAGATCGGCAGGCCGAAGGTGGATTCGGTGATGAAGGTATGGCAGCGCACCGGTTCGAAGGCGGCGCAGGTGGCGTCCGGCTCGACCTTGTAGTCGCCGGAGGCGACCCAGACCTCGCCGCAGTGCTCGATGCGCAGCTGCGCCGAGCCCAGCACGTGGCCGGCGGGGTGGAAGCTCAGGCGCACGCCGTTGTGCTCGAGCGTTTCGCCGTAGGCCAGCGTCTGTAGCGGCATGTCCTGGCCGATGCGGGTGCGCAGGACGCCTTCGCTGTCGCGCGTGGCCAGGTAGTGGCCCATGCCCCAGCGCGCGTGGTCGCCATGGGCGTGGGTGATGACGGCCCGGTCCACGGGCCGCCAGGGGTCGATGTAGAAGTCGCCGGGCGGGCAGTACAGGCCCTCCGGGCGGGCGATGACGAGGTCCATGGGGCTAGGGCTGATGGGCTTGTGGATTTTGAGCCCGCCCTGCACCGGGAGTTCGTCCGGTCGCTCAGTCCTTCAGCGTCAGGTGCGCGACGTTCGGCACGGGGCCGCCGGTCGGCCGCGGTGTCTCGCCCATGTCGCTGCCGACCGGGGCGAGGCTGAGGTGGCCGAGGTCCAGTGCCGGGGCCGGGGTGTCCGGGCGCCGATCCTGCAGGTCCGCGCCGACCGGCGCGATGCCGAAGTCCGGTGCCTGGATGTCGGCGAAGGCGGCCATGTATTCGTCGCGTGGCGCCACCTGCAGGCGGCCTGCGGCGGGGGAGGTGGGTGCGGGGGCGGCGGCCGGAGCCGCGGCGGCAAGCGGCGCGGGCGGGTCCATGGGGCTGACTTCGGCGCGGGCCCCGGCGCGTTCCAGCGTGCTGCGGTACTTTTCCACCGCGGCGGCATCGAGGTTCTGCTTGAGGACGATGCGGCGCCCGCTGAACAGCTGGTCGATGCGCTGCGCGTCCGCCTGGAACAGGCGGGCGAGGTTGGCCTTGACCTGGTCCGCTTCGGCGCCAGGCACCAGTTGGCCGGAAAAGGCGATTTCGTAACGACTCATGCGCATGCACTCCTGTAGTCGGCATTGGAGGCACCCTGGCCTCATAGGATCGTCATCTGCGTCGGCGAGTATGAACGAGGGCTATTTGCCACGACACCCCATTGCGGCACGCTGGCCGCTTGCTACACTGAGCCGTCCTTTGGAGTACCGGAATGCTTTCCCAGGTGCGCAACATAAATATTCTGAAAACCGCGATCTTCCTGGGCCTGCTGGCGACGTTGGGAGGCTGTTCCACCTGGTTTACCGGGGACTTCGAGGAGCCGCAGGTCCAGCTCACCAAGGTCGAGGTGGTCAAGGCCCGTTTGCTCGAGCAGGAGTTCCTGCTGCGCTTTCGCATCCGCAACCCGAACGACCGCAGCCTTCCGGTGAGGGGGCTGGCCTATACCGTTCATCTGAACGACATCAAGCTCGCCAGCGGCGAGTCTAGCCTGTGGGCGACCATCCCCGCGCACGCCTCGGAAGTCTACGAAGTCCCGGTGCACACCAATCTCTGGCGCCACATGAAGTACATCGTGCGCCTGCTGGAAAAACCGGACCAGCCGATTCGCTACCGCCTGGAAGGCGAGGTGAAGACCGGGCTGATGTTCGGAAGACGCGTGCATATCGCCAACAACGGCGAGATAATTCCCGGCGATTTCATCCCGGAGTAGCGTCACCCATGAACACCCCCGCGCCCCACGTCCACGGCCCCGATTGCGACCACGACCATGACCACGATCATGGCCATGTGCACGGCCCGCACTGCAACCATCATCACGAGCCGGTGCGCAATCCGCTGAAGGACGTCGGCCGTAACGATCCCTGCCCGTGCGGCAGCCAGAAGAAATTCAAGAAGTGCCACGGCGCCTGATCCGCTCATGAGCATTCTCGCCATCCTCCTTCTCGTACTCGCCGTCGCGATCATCGCGGCGCTCGGCGCGTATGCGCTGTACCTGTGGCGACGGGTCTGGCACAACGAGCGCGAGCTCGCCAGGGCCCGGGCCGAGCGCCAGGCCGCGCTGGCCGAGGATCTGCGCATCCTCGCCAGCAGCCTGCTGGACGAACAGTTGCCGCTTATCGAGGGCGCCATCCGGATCAAGGTGCTGATCGACAACTACGACGCCACGCTCGGCCAAGACCCACGCTGCGAAGTGTTCCAGCAGCTCTACCAGGCCACCGAGCACGTGCCGACGCACGCCGCCTGGACGGCGCTGGAGCGTACCGAGCGGCGCCGTCACGAGGCGAACTTCAGTGCGCTGGAGTTGCAGCACAAGGCCCAGGCCCGCCGCTCCGCCCGCTGGCTGCTGGACGAGGCGCTGCCGCGTTCACGGGCCGCCTGAATCACATCCGACCAGACTGACTGCATTCCCTTCGCGCCCCATCCGAGGAGCCGTCGATGCCATTGCGTGTGCCTTTCCCCCTGCTGTCGCTGGCGCTGGGCGCCATGCTCGGCCTGACCGGCTGCCAGGCCTACCTGGACAGCCGCTATCGCGACAGCCTGCCGCCGGAACACGGCATCCAGCCGATCACCGGCCTGGCCGGCAGCGTCAGCATCCGCCGCAACGCGCTGGGCATGCCGCTGATCGAAACCACCAGCCTGCACGACGCCATCTTCGCCCTCGGCTATGTACACGCCACCGACCGCCTGAGCCAGATGGTCGGCATGCGCCTGATGGCCGAGGGGCGGCTGGCGGAAATGGTCGGCCCCGGCGTGCTGGAGATCGACCGCTTCATGCGAGCGGTCGACCTGCGGCGCAGCGCCGAGGCGGCCTACCGCAATGCCTCGCCGCGGATGAAGGAAATCTTCGAGGTCTATGCCCGCGGGGTGAATGCCTACCTGTTCCGCCACCGCGACGCCTTGCCGATGGACCTGGCCGAAGCCGGCTACCGGCCGCCGTACTGGAAGCCCGAGGACTCGGTGCTGGTCTACACGCTGCTGAACTTCGGCCTGGCGGTGAACCTGCAGGAGGAGATCGCCGCCCTGGCGCTGGCGCAGAAGGTCGGCGCCGACAAGCTCGCCTGGCTGCTGCCGATCTATCCCGACGAGCCCCTGCCGTTCGAGGAGGCGGCCAAGCTCGAAGGCCTCGACCTGACCGGCAGGCTGCCCGGCCTGGCCGCGCTGCATGACGCCTCCAGGCAGGTCGCCGGGCACGGCCTGCTGGGTGTCGCGGCGTCCAACAACTGGGCGATCGCCGGCAGCCGCACGCGCAGCGGCAAACCGCTGCTGGCCAACGACACCCACCTGCCGCTGTCGATGCCGTCCTACTGGAACTACGTGCACATCCGCGCGCCGCGCTTCCAGGCCGCCGGCGTGTCCATCGCCGGAGTGCCGGCCGTGGTCGCCGGCTTCAATGGCAAGCTCGGCTGGGGCATGACCATGGTCATGGGCGACAACCAGGACCTGTTCCTCGAGCAGGTGCGCCGCGAGGGCGAGCGCCTGCTGTACCTGGCCGACGGCCAGTGGGTGCCGGCGCGCGAACGCCATGAGACCTTCTTCATCAAGGGCCAGCGGCCGGTCCGCGAGACCCTCTACGAAACCCGCAACGGCCCTCTGCTCGACAACGTGCTGGGCGAGCGCAAGCATCCCCTGCAGCCGTTGCAGATCGGCAGCGGCTACGGGCTGGCGCTCAAGAGCGTGCAACTGGAGACGGACCAGTCGCTCGACGCCTTCTTCCGGCTGGCCGAGGCGCAGTCGGTGGACGAAGCCTTCGAGGCCACGCGCGACATTCGCAGCGTGGCCCTGAACGTGCTGTTCGCCGACGCCAGCGGCATCGGCTGGCAGGTGACCGGGCGCTTCCCCAATCGCCGCGAAGGGCTGGGGCTGGTGCCTTCCCCGGGCTGGGACGGGCGCTACGACTGGGACGGCTACGCCGATCCCATGCTGCACCCCTACGACCAGGACCCGGCGCAGGGCTGGCTGGGCACCGCCAACCACCGCAGCGTGCCGCGCGGCTACGGCATGCAGCTGTCGAGTTCCTGGTACTACCCGGAGCGCTACGAGCGCCTGGCCGAGCTGCTCGGGCAGGGGAGGCACGACCTGCGCAGCACCATGGCCATGCAGTACGACCAGACCACGCCGTTCGCCGCCAAGCTCCAGGCGATGTTCGAGGGTCCGGGCATGGCCCAGCCGCTGCGCCAGGCGATCGCCGCGCTGCCGGCGGCCGAGCGTGCCCGCGCCGCGGAAGCCCTTGACCGCCTGATGAAGTTCGACGGTCGGCTGGCGGCGACCTCGGCGGATGCGGCGCTCTATGAAAGCTTCCTGCAACAGAGCGCGCGCGAGATCTTCCTCGACGAATTGGGCCCGGTGGAGTCGCCGGCCTGGCGCGCGCTGGTGCAGGCGGCGGACCTGTCCTATTCGGCGCAGGCCGACCACCTGCTCGGCCGCGAGGACAGCCCGTTCTGGGACGATGTGCGCACGCCGGCGCAGGAAGACAAGCCGGCGATCCTCGCCCGTGCCCTGGCGGCGAGCGTCGCCGCGCTGGAGCAGCAGCTCGGCGCCGATCGTACCGGCTGGCAGTGGGGCCGGCTGCACAGCTACCACTGGCGCAGCAACAGCACCCAGCTGGCGCCCTACATGAACGCCAGCCAGCGCACCGCGGTACAGGCCATCGGCGGCTACCTCGATCGCGGACCCTACGCGGCCGGCGGCGACCACAGCACGCTGAACGTGTCCGGCTACCACTGGGGCGAGAGCTTCGATACCTGGCTGGTCCCGGCGATGCGGCTGATCGTGGACTTCGGCGAAGAGGAGCCGATGAGGGCGCTGAACAGCTCCGGCCAGTCCGGCAACCCGGCCAGCCCCCACTACGCCGACGGCATCGACGCCTGGCTGAAGGGCGGCTACCAGGTCTTCCCGTTCAAGCCGGAAAACCTCGACGGCGTTTACGGCACACGCCGCCTGCTGTTGACCCCGGCCTCGAAATAGCGAGGCCGGTTCTTGGCCGGCGTAGGGTGGGCCGGGCGGCGTTCCGCTTCAGCCCGCCAGGTTGCTGGTCTGCCTTGGTGGGCTGAAGCCCACCCTTGTATCTCGACTACCACGCCATCCGGGGTGATAGTTCCCGACTGATCATCGGGGGAAGGTCAGGAAGCCGTGCCCACCCTGAGGCCCTGAGCCTGTGAAGTAGATACTGCTCCGGCCTTCCACACTCACTCTTGAAGCTCGAACGGTATCCAGAGCCCGCCGCTGGCGAGAGCTCGCATCCACAAGGTTGAGCCGAGTGCAGTGATGATCGTTGGATCAATAGAAGGAGTTTCCATGCCCCGCGTCATCGGCATCGATATC
>NZ_KE384408.1:174381-308912 GCF_000425625.1 Stutzerimonas azotifigens DSM 17556 | reverse complement strand
AGGCGCTCGGCCTGCCGGTGCTGGCGAAGGTCGCCGGCTACGCCAACGCGGGCGTCGACCCGGCGATCATGGGCATCGGCCCGGTCTCGGCCACCCGCCGCTGCCTGGACAAGGCCGGCTGGGCGCTGGATCACCTGGATCTGATCGAGGCCAACGAGGCCTTCGCCGCCCAGGCCCTGGCGGTCGGCCGCGAGCTCGGCTGGGACGCCGCCAGGGTCAACGTCAACGGCGGCGCCATCGCCCTCGGTCACCCGATCGGCGCCTCCGGCTGCCGCATCCTGGTCAGCCTGCTGCACGAGATGATCCGCCGCAACGCGAAGAAGGGCCTGGCGACCCTGTGCATCGGCGGCGGCCAGGGCGTGGCGCTGGCGATCGAGCGCGCCTGAAACCGGACGCGCGTTCTACACGGAGAAGCATGTACCTCGGCAATCCAGCCCCACCCGGCTGGATTGTCACTTTTCCACGGACCCGGCACGCCTCGGTGTGTCACTCGAAAAAGAAAAACAACACAGGAACGTCACTATGCTAGGCACCGTCACCGCCTGGAGCGTCAAGCTCGTGCAGCGGTATCTTCCCTCTCCCTTCGTATTCGCCATCCTGCTCAGCCTCATCGTGCTGGCCGCCAGCATGATGGTCACCGGCCAGGGCCTGCCGACGATGGCCAGGCACTGGGGCACCGGCTTCTGGAACCTGCTGACCTTCGCCATGCAGATGGCGCTGATCCTGGTCACCGGCCACGCCCTGGCCAGCGCCCCGGCGGTCTACCGCCTGCTCGGCGGGCTGGCCCGCATCGCCCGCACGCCTGGCCGCGCCGTGGTGCTGGTGACGCTGGTCGCGCTGGCCGGCTCCTGGATCAACTGGGGCTTCGGCCTGGTCATCGGCGCGGTATTCGCCCGCGCCCTGGCGCGCGAGGTGCGCGGCGTGGACTATCCGCTGCTGGTCGCCTCCGCCTACTCGGGCTTTCTCATCTGGCACGGCGGCCTGTCGGGCTCGATCCCGCTTTCGCTGGCCTCCGGCGGCGCCGACCTGGAGCGCATGACCGGCGGCGTGGTGACCTCCGCCATCGGCGTCGGCGACACGCTCTTCACTACGCTGAACCTGACCATCATCGCCCTGCTGGCGATCGGCCTGCCGCTGCTCAACTGGGCCATGCATCCGAAGCAGCCGCAGGTGGCCGACCCGGCCCTGCTGCGCGACCCGGAGCACGAGGCGCTGCCCCGCGGCACCCTGGCCCAACGGCTGGACGACAGCCGCATCCTCAACCTGATCATCGTCGCCCTGGGCGTGGTGTACTTCGGCTACTACTTCGCCGAGAACGGCTTCGCCCTGACGCTCAACATCGTCATCGGCCTGTTCCTGTTCATCGGCCTGGCACTGCACGGCTCGCCGGAGCGCTACATGCGTGCCGCGCAGGACGGCATCGGCGGGATCAGCGGCATCGTCATCCAATTCCCGTTCTACGCCGGGATCATGGGGATGATGGTCGGCGCCAACGCCGATGGCCTGTCGCTGGGCAAGCAGATTACCGACAGCTTCGTCGCCTGGTCGTCGGCCGATACCTTCCCGATGCTGGCCTTCCTCAGCGCCGGGTTGGTCAATGTGTTCGTGCCGTCCGGCGGCGGCCAGTGGGCGGTGCAGGGGCCGATCATGCTGCCGGCCGGCGAAGCGCTCGGCGTCGCGCCGGCGGTGACCGCCATGGCGATCGCCTGGGGCGACGCCTGGACCAACATGATCCAGCCCTTCTGGGCGCTGCCGATCCTCGGCATCGTCGGCCTCGGCGCGCGCGCCATCATGGGCTACTGCCTGCTGATCCTGGTGTACTCCGGGCTGGTGATCGCCGGCTGCTTCTATCTGTTCGGGTAGGTGCAATCGATGACTTAGGCGCGGGCTTGCCCTTTCCACACCAGAGGGTAATGCCCGCCCACGAAGATCGAAGCCGCGCGCCGGTCGCGCGGCTGCCCGATCGAACCTCATCGGGCAGGCGCTCTACGATGCAATCCGGTGCCTAGCCCAGTGCCGCATCGAGAAAGACCATCACGCACAGACCCGACATCAAGGAAAGCCCGGGACTGCCCTTGCCTCCCCGCCCGTAGGTTTCGGGGATGATGTTGTTGCATACCACGAACAGCATGGCGCCCGCTGCGAAACCCATGCTCAGCGGGTAGGAAATGGCGAAGCCGGACGTAACGGCGAGGCCGACCATCGCGCCGATGGGCTCCATGACGCCGGTCGCGGCGGCTACCAGGCAGGAGACAGGAATGGAAAGGCCGATGGCACGGAGCGCCATGGCAACCGCCAGGCCTTCCGGAACATCCTGAATGGCAATCGCCGTGGCGAGCGACACCCCCAGTTCCGGATCACCGCCAAATCCCACGCCTACCGCCATGCCTTCGGGAAAGTTGTGGATCGCTATCGCAATGACGAACAGCCATACTCGGCTGGCGCCCGCTGGCCCGGCGCCTTCCCCGTAGGACAATGCGAATATCCGATCATGGGGAACGAGCCGGTCCAGGCAACTGATCAGTGTCGCACCCAGCGCCAGGCCGAGTACCACCGTACCTGCGGCCGTGAACTTGCTCTCGAGGATCGAACTGGCCGCATCGAACCCCGGCAATATCAACGACAGGAAACTGGCGGCCAGCATCATGCCGGACGCGAAGCTGAGCATGTTCGATTGCATACCGGCGCTCAGCCTGCGCAGCGTTATCGCGAACGTGGCGCCCAGCGCGGTGGCCAGGAAGCCGGCGCCCCCGCCGATTAGCGCGTAGCGCGCCGCTTCGGGTTGGTATGCATACACCGTGATGCCAATTCCCGTCGTCACCAGCCCTATGACCCCGGCCAGGGCCGCCAGGAGGCCGAGGAAGGGTAGCCCGGCAGGTCGAACCTTGCTGGCGAGGGCTGCCAGCGAGACATATTGAGTCTTTTCAAACATGCCGTGATTTCGCTCGTTTGCGTGCGTAGATGGGTTCAATGAGCGCTCCAAGAAACGAATGGAACGCTCGTTGCGAGGGTAGCGAGAGGATTCTGGCGAAAGATCTCGCCAGGAAGCGCGACGGCCTGAGAGCCGTTGAAAGTGGCCAGGGCGGCAAGCGTTGATGCATTCACCCGACTCCCGCCCTCGGCCAGGTCATTCAACCCTTGATTTCAACGCCCGCCATTTCCTCTACGACCAGGGCGATCGCCGTGTGGTCCATGCCGCCACAACCCTTGGCCACACCGTACTTCCACAATTCGTATACCGCCGAAGAAACGAATGTCGGAGCGCAGGTCCTGTGCGCCATTTCCATCGCGATGCCGACGTCCTTGCACATCAGCCCGATAGTGAAGCCCACCTCGAACTTGCGCGACATGACCTGTTGCGGGAATTTCACTTCGCTCGACACGCTTCGGCCGCTGCCTACGTTGATCACATCGAGCATCTTCTGCGCATTGACGCCCATCTTGACCCCCAACGACATGGCCTCGGACGTGATCGCCAACGTCGTCGCGGTGATCAGGTTGTTCAAGGCCTTGACGGTATGGCCGGCCCCGAGATCACCGACGTGAATCACATGCTCGCCGACATCGCGGAGAATGACGTCGGCATCCGCCAGCACGGCCGCATCGCCGCCCACCATGATCGTTAGCTGTCCGGTTTCGGCCTTCTTCACCCCACCGCTGACCGGGGCATCGAGCATGCGAACGCCTTGCCTCGACAGTGCAAGGCCGATTTCGGTGGTGATTGCCGGAACCGAGCTGGTCATGTCGACGAGCGTGCTTCCCTCGCGCATGCCCGTCGCCAACCCCTGCTCGCCGAAAACGACCTTTTTGACGATGTCGCCATTCGGCAGCACGGTGATAACGAACGAATGCTCCGCACCAAGCGCTTTCAGACTTCGATAGCCCGTTGCGCCGAGCGCGACGAGCCGTGTGACAGCCCCCGCATCGGAGTCATACACGCCGACATCGTGTCCTTGCTCCATGAGCCGCTTGGCGACCCGCCCGCCCATGTTGCCCAGCCCTACTATCGCAACTTTCAAAGTGCAGCCTCCTTTAAATGAACTGCAGCCTGGTTGGCAGCTTGAGCCCAAGGCCCGAAACCAATCCAGCCATTGGAAACTTTCTCTAGTTCAGCAGGAGCGTCGTTATGGAAGGCACGACCGCAACCAGACACAACACCAGCAACATGATCCCGACATAGGGTGCGGCACCTGCCATGATTCGCTCGATGGACACGTCCCGGACGACGCCCTGGACCACGAAAAGATTCAAACCGACCGGTGGCGTAATCAATGCCATTTCCATGTTGATCACCAGCAGTACGCCAAACCAGATCAGGTCCCAACCGAATGAACTGATGATCGGAACCAGGATCGGCGTGGTGATTACGATGATGGAGATGGTCTCCATGAAGCAGCCGAGAAACAGCAGGAACAGCATGATCGCGGCCAGGACAATCCACGGCGCCACGTCCATGCTGGCGACGGTATTCGAGAGAATGGGCGCCACGGCCGTGGTGGTCATGACATAACCGAACAGCATCGCCGCCGCGACGATCATCAATACCATGGCACTGCTGCGCGCCGACTCGAGCAGGATCTTGACCAGCATCCTGCCGTCGAGCTCGCGATAGAGCAGGCCGGCCAGCAACAGGCTGGTGATCGCCCCGAGAGCCGCCGCCTCGGTGGGCGTGGCGATGCCCTGATAGATCGAACCCAGGATGATCCAGATCAGCAACGCCATCGGCAGCAGATCCAGCAAGGCGCGCAAACGCATCGTCAGCGTGACCTTGCGAACGTCGGCGGCAGGGTCGATCACTTTCAGATTTCCGCTACGCCAATCGAGCCATACCTGATAGCCGATGAAGGACGCGGCCATGATCAGGCCTGGCACGATGCAGGCGATGAACAGCTTGTTGATCGACTGTTCGGCAATGATTCCGTAGATGATCAGCGGAATGCTCGGCGGAATCAGAATGCCCAGGGTTCCGCCGGCGGCAACGGCGCCGCAGGAATGGTTGTCGCTATAGCCCAGGCGCCGCATTTCCTTGATTGACAGACCACCGATAGCGCCAGCGGTGGCGACGCTCGAGCCTGACACCGCGGCCATGATGGTGGACGCCACCGTCGTGGCGACCAGCAGAGCGCCCGGCACGCCATGCATGAGGATCGCCAGCGCGTTGTACAAACGCCCGCCCATCCCCGAAGCGGAGATGATGGCACCCATCAGAATGAACAGGGGCACGGCCGTCAGCGCAAACTCCATCACGCTGCTGGTCAGGGTCGGGGCCACCAGGCTGAACGCCGAGAACCCTCCTTCCAGGACGAACAGAGAACCGAGGGCCACAGTGAACAGTGAAAACGCAACCGGAATACCGATCGCCAGGAGCAACAACAATGCACCGAACATTGTTGCGCCAATCCAGATTTCCGCAGGCATTTTTATTGTCTCATGAAATTCAAGATTAGTTCTCAACGGCCGGAACAAGCCAACGGCGAAGAGCATTGCGCAACTGAACGGCCAATAGCAGGAACATTCCTAGAGGAAGAGCGCTGTAGGGAATCCAGAGAGGTACGGAAAACATACCGGCAGATTGCTCGCCGGAAATCCAGACTTCGAACCATTGTTCGCAGCCGAACCACAAGAGCGATCCGACCACCAGCAGAACGACGCTATCCGATACCGACAGCGCCAGGCTCCGCAACCTGGGGCTCAAGCGGGTCGTTACGATATCGACGCCTACATGTGCGTTTTCCCGCTGCGCGTAGGCGGCACCGACAAAGGTAATCAAGGCGACAAGATAGGTATTTACATCGGTCACCCAGGTGGTCGTCGCCCCGAATACACTACGCGCAACCACATCGTAACTTACCGAGATACCGATAAAAAAAGCCGCACCTCCGGCAATGATACCGATCATCGTTATTAGACCATCGAAGCATTTCAGTGCTTTACTGGGCATTGTTTTCGCTCCTAGTTCCAAACGAGCCGGCACGACCAGCAGGCCGGCCCGATTGGTTCATTGCTGTTCTGAAATTGCCTTTTCCAGAAGTGCCGCTCCATTCGGAACGCCCTTCTCGAAAGCGGAGAAAGCATGAGCGGCAAACAGGTCGTGCCACATGTCCCAGTCGGCTTTGGTCAGCTTTGCCACGCTGACGCCATTTTCCTCAAACTCCTGCGCGACCCGCTTGTCCTCCAGCCTGGCGCCTTCGAGGGCTTTCGTTTCGACGCTCCTACCCGCCTCCACGAGGATTTTCTGCTGCTCCGGGCTGAGTTCCTTCCAGGTTTTCATGCTGATGGCAATCGGCTCTATCGTGAAATAGACCGAATAATCCTCAGGCGACACGTAATGCCTGGATACCTCGTACACCCGGTATGCGCCCAGCGAACTTGAAGAGGTCAACAGGCCGTCGAGCAGTCCGCTCTGCATGGCTCCGTAGGTTTCCGATGAGGGCATGGTCGAGGTGCTCGCACCGGCTTTCACGAGCGCACCCTCCATGTACTTGCCCGCAGCACGGACCTTCTGGCTCTGCAGGTCCGCCGGTACGCGAATGGGTCCCTTGGTCGAGGCGAACCCCCCGGCGATCTGAATCCATGCAAGCGTCTTGAAGCCGTACTTGTTGGCCTTCTCTTCCAACTCCTTCCAAGCCTCGGTGTCCTTGAAGGCAAAGACTTCGTCGTGGCTTTTCCAAAGCCCCGGCAGCAATACGAGATTCATCTCGGGAATGGCTCCGGCGGAATATATATACGGATAGATTGCCAGGTCGATGGCACCGGACTTGAGGGCCGTATGTGTGTCAGCCGCCTTGACCAGCGACTGAGCGGGGAAGAAGCGTATTTTTATATCTCCGTCGCTGAGCCTTTCGACTTCCTTGGCGAACTGCACTCCCGCCGCGATGACATAGTCCTTTTCATTTTGCGGCCATTGGTGGGCCAACTTCAGCGTCATGGACTCCGCATATGCGAGCCCCGCCGACAACGACAACGCAACACCAAGGCAAACTATTGTTTTACGGAGCATTTTCTGTTCCTCTATTTTTATATTTGTTGTATTACACCGGCCTGTTGAAGCATTCGAGCCAAGAGAGACTTTATCCGCCGGTTGCAGCTCGGCATGTGCACGCGTGCCGGGCAAACGCTCTCTTGACGTCGTCAGGCTTGAGATACGGGAAGCCTGATCATCAACCCATCCATTTCTTCGCCCACGACGATCTGGCAGGTCAGGCGTGATCCCTCCGACCGTTGATAGGCAAAGTCGAGCATGTCCAACTCCATCGAGTCGGCTGGTTCGAGTTTTTCCTGCCATGCCTCGTCGACATATCCATGGCAGGTCGCGCATGAACAGGAACCTCCACAATCGGCATCGATTCCCTTCACACCGTTCTGCACAGCGGCTTCCATCACGGTTTGGCCGACCCGGGCACCGACCTGCTTCTCGGTACCGTCTGGCTCAATGAAAATGATCGTGGGCAAGTCAGATCTCCTGCGTGGTGTTCTTAGGTGTCAGGACGAATTCCGGTATGGCGCTCAGCTCGACCGACGGGTCGGCCAGCGCATCGAAACCTGGATTGAAGCCAGCCATTAGCCAGCGCTTCGCGGTCATGAAGGCTTTCGGATCGTTGATCGCGTCGACTGCGAGAAAGCGGTCGTCATCGAAATACCAGACCGAAAGGCCTGCACGGGGCGCCTCCCTCACCGCGACGCGGTTATAGCCGTGGTGCAGGCCGGCGATCTGCAGCTTGGTGGTGTACTGATCGGACCAGAACCACGGCGTCGGCAGGTACCGGGTCTCTTCGCCCAGCATCGAGCGCGCCACCACGTCGGCCATGTCAACAGCGTTCTGAATGGATTCGAGCCGGATGTGCAGTCCCCGATAGGGGAAGGACGCGCAGTCGCCCGAGGCATAGATGGACGGGTCGGAGGTACGCCCGCAGGCATCGACGACGATGCCGTTCACCACAGCCAGCCCGGCGCGCTCTGCCAGTTCCGTGGCGGGGTTCACGCCGATACCGGCGACGACCACATCAATGTCCATTTGCGAGCCGTCGTCGAGACGCGCACGCACTGCCCGCCCTGCGAGCAGCTCGAGACCATCGAGGCCGACGCCCTCCCGGATCACCACGCCGTTCTGCAGGTGCAATGCCCTGAAATAGGACGCGGTCTCGGCCGAGGCCACACGCTTGAGAATCCGCTCGGCCTGTTCGATCAGGGTGACCTGCATGCCGAGGCTTCGCGCCACCGCCGCGGTCTCGAGCCCGATGTAGCCTCCTCCGATCACCAGCAGCCGGCGTCCTTCTGCGAATTCGTCGCGCAGCGCCCTGGCGTCGGCCAAGGTCCTGAGGGTGTAGACGTTAGTGGCATCGCCACCTATCGAAGCCGGCAGGCGCCGTGCAGTAGCCCCCGTCGCCAGCGCGAGCGAGTCGTAAGGAAGCGTCGCTCCGTCATCCAGGGTGACGCTTTTTTCCAGACGGTTGAGCGACTTGATTCGGCAGCCCAGACGCAGCTCGATATGCTCACTTTCATAAAGCTGCTTCGGCTTCAGATAAAGCCCTTCGGCTTCCGTGAGGCTGGTTACATATTTCTTCGATAATGGCGGGCGGTGATACGGAAGATCGGGCTCCTCGCCAATAAGGGTGATTTCGTGCCGGCATCCCAGCATCCGCAACCTGAATGCGAGGGAAACGCCTGATTGTCCTGCCCCGATAATTATTATTTTCTTGGTCATGCTTCGGGTTCCGTCTTGATTCAGCTTTGTTACGGCCACTCCGGAGTCATTGCCCACCGCTGGATCATGGTGCTGGCAGCCTTGCTGCCCATATAACGCGACCATGCACAGCTGCCTTTCGAGCAGCAGAAACCTTTACTGCTCCGGTAGGAATCCAGCTACAGGGTGCTCCGCAACGAAGTCGTTTTGAATCTGCTTTTACCGACACCCGCATTCACGCTGGCCGAATGCGCTGCCGATTTCGCGGCCTAAGCAAAACGCTCGGGCCCTTACACCTGTACGCCACGGACACCCTGGCGAACGCCTGCCTTCGGCAGACAGGTGCAGGGCCGCGCGTCATTCGAAACAGTTCACGATGGTCTTGGTGGTGGTGAACTCGTCCAGGGCGATGAAGCCTTTCTCGCGTCCATAGCCACTTTTCTTTCTGCCTCCGAAGGGCAGCTCGACCCCACCACCGGCGCCGTAGCAGTTGATATAGACCTGGCCTGCGACTACCGCGCGTGCCATTCGCTGCTGACGCGCACCGTTCTCGGTCCACACCGCTGCCACCAGGCCATATTCCGTCGCGTTGGCGAGGGCAATGGCATCCGCCTCGTCTTCGAAAGGCATCGCCGCGAGCACCGGACCGAACACTTCGGCGGTAGCCAGCTCGTGGTCACGGGGGACAGGTCCGAACAGCATCGGCGGAACGAAGAATCCACCCGGCTCGACTGCATCGATCCGCCCGGATGCGAGCAGCGGCAGGCCGGACTCGTGGATGCGCTGGATGAAGGCCTGCACCCGCTCGAATTGCGCACGGGTGATGATCGGGCCGCAATCGGCGCCGGAGTCCGGCATGCCCGCGCGAATACCCTCGAACCGGGCGGCGACACGCGACACCACCTCATCGTAGATTTCGCGCTGGATCAGCAGGCGAGTGCCTGCCGAGCAGGTTTGCCCGGTGTTTTGTGCGAGGGCGCCGACGATGATGGGCACCGCCTTGTCGAGGTCGGCGTCGGCGAAAACGATCTGCGGCGACTTGCCGCCCAGTTCGAGTACACAGGGGACATGGTTGGCCGCGGTCGCCCGCTGCACCAGTGCGCCTATGCCAGGCGAGCCGGTAAAGGTGACCAGGTTGATGTCCGGGTGCGCGGTCAGGGCCGCCCCGGCTTCATGACCGAACCCGGTGACGATATTGAGCGCGCCATCGGGCAGGCCCTCTTCCATCATCAGCGTCGCGATATAGAGCACCGACTGGCACGCCTCTTCCGACGGCTTCAACACGATCGCGTTGCCGGCAGCCAAGGCTGGACAGGCCGTACGCCCGAACATCTGGGACGGATAGTTCCAGGGGATGATGTGCCCGGTCACTCCGAGAGGCTCGTGGACGACGTTGACGCTGTAGCCGTTCAGGTACGGAATGACTTCGCCATGATGCTTGTCCGCCGCTGCGCCGTAATATTCAAAGTACCGTGCCAGCACGCCAATATCGCGTTCCGCCAGATGCAGCGGCTTGCCGGTATCGCGTGATTCGATTTGTGCAATTTCCTTGGCCTGTTGGAGTATCCGGTTACCGATTCCGAGCAGTAGACGTCCCCGCTCTGCTGCGGTAAGCCGCCCCCAACTGGAATTCAGGGCTTGACGCGCCGACTTGACGGCTGCGTCTATTTCCCACTCGCCCCCGCGGCTAACCTGAGTGAAGACTTTGCCGGTTGCCGGCTCGTCTACATCGATCAGGCGTTCGTCGCGTGCGGCAAGCCATTGCCCGCTTATTAATATTGTTTTCATGGCATCACCTCGAACTGCCAGGACAGAAAGCGAAAAAGCGACCTGACCCGGCCCGGATAGCTGCTTGCACGCAACCCCAAATGGCAAATTGTGTGCAAGCTTGGTGAACCTTCGCATACCGCGGCGGAACGCCTTCAAGGACCCGATAGCCCCAAAGCGCTCACGCCGCACAGCAGGAATGACACGCACTCGTCCTGCCCTGCCGCTGCCAGTACCGTCTCATGACGACGATCGTGCTCAACGGAGGACAAATCAGATGCCCATCTCCTTGAACACTTCCTGTGCGGTACGGAAGCTGTCGATGGCTGCAGGCACGCCGCAGTACACCGCAACCTGCAGGAATACTTCCCGCAGTTCCTCTTTGGTCCAACCGTTATTGATCGCTCCACGAACGTGCATTTTCAACTCTTGCGTTCGGCCGAGCGCGGAGATCATGCCCAAGTTGAGCATCGAGCGATCCTTGCGACTGAGCCCAGGGCGGTTCCAGATTTCGTCCCAGCAGTATTCCGTAACAAACTCCTGCATCGGCCAGTTATATTCAGTCGCCTTATTTACGGCCGCATCTACATAGGCATCGCCTAATACTTCACGGCGGGTTTTCAAACCTTTTTTAAACTTCTCGGAGAACAGCTCTTCGTTCATCTTCACCTCGACTTTGAAGGCACATCCGGATTTGAACCATCTGGGAGAGTCAGCCTGCCATTGGCAGGCTCGGTTCGTGTGATTTGACGCGCCATGGAACACACGCCCCGAGCCGCCTCCCCCTAGAAAGGCGTTCTGTTTCTCACACGTCTACGTAAACTTGCCCGTCCCGGACCGAAACCGGATAGGTCTTTATCTTGCTATCGCTCACTCCGAAGAGGCACTTTCCGGTTTCCAGATCGAATTCCCAACCGTGCCACGGGCATTTGACGACCTGGTTCTCCATTCCATATTTGAATTCCCCTACGCAAGCAGTGGGCAGCATCGTCCCCTCTACCGTTCCCCTCGCCAGAGGTGCCCGCTTATGGGGGCAGAGATTCTTGACGGCATACACCTTGTCGCCCCGCTTGAATACGCCAATGGGCCTTCCTTCGATGTCGACGATCAGCGCATCCGTATTGGGGATATCTTCCAAGCGACCAACATTATGTTCCACGGGTTTCTCCTTAGCCGGTTCTATACCGCGGCGTTAAGTCCAAACAACTCGGCTGCGTTGTCATAAAAAATTCGCTGCTTCATGGCTTGGGGCAGCCGCTGGAAAGTTGTCTCAGGATAGTCGGTGTCCCAATGCGGATAATCGGTGCTGAACAAAATGGTGCGCTCGGCATGCACCATCTCCAGAATTTGAATCAGGTACTCGTCCTTCTCAGGCTCTTCCAGCGGCTGGCTGGTAAAACGGACATGATCGAGCACGTAACGGCTTGGCTCCTGCTCCAACCACGGGACTTCGCGACGGAATTGCCGCCAGTTCTGGTCGACCCGCCAGAGCATGTGCGGCACCCAGCTGAAACCGAACTCCGCGGCCAGGAACTTGAGTTTCGGGAAACGCACGAACACGCCTTCGAACAGCAGGCTGGCGATATTGCCCATCGCGATCTGGGGGAAGCAGGAATGGCGTTCGATGTAGCTGCTCGGCACCCCGCCGGCGAAGGCTACGCTCGTCTGAAACGCCCCTTCGGTGCCGGTCGGGTGAATGAGAATAGGCAGGCCAAGCTCTTCGGCCGCCTCGTAGATAGGGTAGTAGTGACGGTTCCCCATGAGCACATTGATCAGCGGCATGTAAACCGCAACGATGCTCTGCTCGCCGCCGATGCGACGGATCTCCTTGGCAGCCTCTACCGGATCGTGCACCGCGACGCACATCGCCAGACGATAGCGCGAATCGACGTCGAGCCATTTATCGCGGAAATAATCATTAAAAGCGCGAGCCAAAGTGATCGCCTCGCCAGTATTCGGCAGCGAGACCAGCTTCCCGGCCTGAATCGACGAAAGAATCGCATATTCAATTCCGTGCGGATCCAGATGGTCCTCACGCATGAAATACGGATCCGAGCCGCCGGCGCCACCGCTCGGTGGCGTCGTGTCGCGACGAATCGAGGTGGCACCGGCCAGGGGCGGGCGTAACGGATGGTCCGGCAGAATCGCGCGTTTGCCTTCGAAGCGCATTTGCCAGCTCTTGCTCATATAGGGTTTAAGCCCTTCGATATCGCCGTTCACCCATGGATGCACGTCCGAATCGATAATTTTCATGCGGGAATTATTCATTAGCTCACCTCTCGCAGTTTCTTCACTCGCATCGAATTAAGGGCACGATGTCCCCGGAGCGAGTCTTTTCCATCAATGAATTCATTCCGGTTGTACGCGCGGCTTTAGTTGCCTTCGCTGTATTTCGGATGTCATCCGCGACAGATACCGCGGACCGAACGCGGCAGATCGAGCAGGCGCTCGGACACGTACGACTGGATCAGGTTGGTGGAGATAGGCGCCATTCGGCATAGGTGGGTCTCGCGGAGCTTGCGCCCGGCGTCGGACTCCTCGCAGGCGCGCCAGCGCATCGTTCCGGTGGCCTCGATTTCAATGCGGGCTTCGGCGGTTGGGAACCGAACGCCCCGGTTCTGGCCGAACACCGCCCGGTCGCTAGCGGCGGAGAATTCGGCACAGAAGGCACGCACGCCTTTGCCGATGGCGTTACGTCGCTCTCGCTCATTCTTATTGTTATTCATGACCATCAACTCTTCGTCAGGCTTGAGATTACGCAATGGCTTGACCGAAGCCCTGGCCTACCGCGTCGTCGCTGAGTACACCTTGCAACCCCACTCGCATTTTGGGAATTTGCAATTGCGGAGACCGGTGTTCGGCTGCGCAGAACGCCCTCGCGTGCAAACCATTGGCAGATGGACGAAGCACATCGATGCTTTGCCAGGAGAAAAAAAGCGAATGCATTTCGAAATCGCTGACATGCGCCTGTTCATACATGTAGCCGAATCACCCAGCCTGACGCAGGGTGCACGCCGCGCCCATCTATCGCCCGCCGCGACCAGCGCAAGAATCAAGGCGCTAGAAGGTCAGCTCGGCACACGGCTGCTATACCGGGATACCCGTGGCGTCATGCTGACGCCGGCAGGCACCAAGCTCTTGCAGCACGCCAGGTTGATCATGCGCCAGGTGGATTACGTCAAGGCCGAGTTCGCCGAGTACGGAACAGGCTCCTTCGGGCACATACGCATCTTCGCCAACACAACGGCCGTGACGGAGTTTCTGCCGGAAGTACTCGCCGGTTTTCTCGCCCAGCATCCCGGCGTCACGGTGGATCTTCAGGAACGGCTGTCGCGGGACATCGTCCGGGGCGTGCTCGATGGGTCGGCCGATCTGGGACTCATCGCCGGCCCCGTGGAAGCCAAAGGCCTGGAGGTTCTGCACTACAGTACGGACCGGCTGCTGCTGGCGCTGCCACAGAATCATCCGTTGGCCAAGGAGCCCCAGGTCACCCTGGGTCAGACCCTCGCTTACCAGCATATCGGCCTGCACGAAGGCAGCACGCTTTTCAGCTTCGTCAGCGCGCAGGTGGAGCGGCTCGGCGGCACCTTGCCAATGCGTATTCAGGTGTCCAGTTACGAGGCCATTTGCCGGATGATCGAAGCCGGAGTAGGCATCGGCATCATTCCGGAATCGGCTGCAGAGCGTCATTGCCGCACGATGAAGCTGGTCACGGTACACCTGAAGGAGCCCTGGGCCATCCGCGAGCGCAGCCTGCTGGTACGTGAACTCGATGCCTTGCCTGGCTGCGTGAAGGAACTGGTGGAGATTCTTCGGAATTCGGAAAGGTCCAAGTCCGCCGAGGGCTAATGCTCAGGCCGCTCCCTCGAGAATCCGCTGCGCCCGCAGGATCACCGGCAGGTCGATCAGCTTGCCGTCGAGGCTGACCGCGCCGACGCCGGGGTTGGCCTCCACCGCCGCCATCACCGCCCTCGCCCAGGCCAGCTCCTCCGCCGAGGGCAGGAAGCCCTGGTTGATCGGTGCGACCTGCCGCGGGTGCACGCAGAGCTTGCCGCCGAAACCCATGCGGCGGGCGTCGAGCACGTCGGCGTCGAGCCGCGCGGCATCCTCGAGCTGCACGGTCACGCCGTCCACCGGCGGCTCGATGCGCGCCATGGCCGAGGCCAGCACCAGCCGCGAGCGGGCATAGAGCAGTTCCCGACCGTCGCCGAGGATGCCGGTGTCGGCCTGGAAGTCCACCGAGCCGAAGGCCAGCCGGGTGACGCCCGGCACGCCGGCCAGCTCGGCGACGTTCCAGATGCCGCGCGCCGTCTCCACGATCGGCAGCAGCCCCACCGACTCCGGCAGGCGCTCGGCGAGCCGGCGCAGCTGTTCGGCGGTCTCCGCCTTGGGCAGCGACACGCCGAGCAGGCCCGGTGCCTGGAGCAGGCCGCAGTCGTCCTCGTGCCAGTCGGTGTCGCTGCCGTTGAGCCGCACCCAGGCGCGCCCGCCGTGGCCCAGCCAGTCCCGCACGGCCTCGCGCGCCTGGGCCTTGCGTTCGGGCGCGACCGCGTCCTCCAGGTCGAGGATCACCACGTCGGCACCGCTGGCGCAGGCCTTGTCGAAACGGTCCGGGCGCTCGCCGGGTACGAACAGGTAGGAACGTGCGGGCATGCTTTTCTCCTTTGCCAGCAGACAGACAGGCTCAGGCCGGCTCGGACACCTCGACCGGGCGCCGGGCGAAGTGCCCGAGCAGCAGGCCGGTGACCAGCAGCAGGCCGCCGAACAGGGCGTAGCCGCTGGCCAGCGAGCCGTTCGCCTCGGCGACCAGGGCGAACAGCGGCGGACCGGCGACCACGCCGAAATAGGTGAAGAACAGCGTGCCGCCGGTGTACAGGCCGGCGGTGCCGGGTGGCGCCAGGCGGGCGACCTCGGCCAGGTAGACGCCGTTCCAGCCGATCGCGGTGGCGCCGAAGCAGGCGCTGACCACCATCACCGCCAGCAGCGGCCAGTCCGGGCTGAAGGTCGCGGTCAGTCCGGCGGCGGCGGCCATCGCCAGGGCCAGCAGCGGCAGCAGCCGGCGCGGCGCCAGCCAGCGGTCGGCGATCCAGCCCCACAGCAGGCGCCCGCCGACGCCGGCGCCCTGGGTGACGGCGAGCACCAGGCCGGCGGCGGTCAGCCCCAGGCCGTATTCGTGGGTCAGGTAGGTGACGAGATAAGTGGTCAGGCACAGCTGCATGGCGCTGAAGAAGAACGAGCACAGCGCCAGGTCGCGGATGGCGCTGTGGGCGAACACCCGCGCCAGCGGCTGCAGCGGGTTGCCCCGCGCGCGGTGCCCCGGCTGGCGGTCATCGTCGAACGGAGTACGGCACGACTGTGCCAGCACCAGCATGACCGCGCAGGCCAGCGCCACCGCGCCGGCGGCGCCCTGCCAGCTGGTGGTTTCCACCAGGCTCGGCACCAGCGCCCCGGCCAGCACGCCGCCCAGCGGCACGCCGGTCTGCTTGAGCGAAAACATGAAGCCCATCAGGTGCGAGGGCGTGGTACGCACCAGGATGTGCGAACTCGCCGGGGTCACCGGGCCGTAGCCGGCACCGATCAGCACGGCGCTCAGGACCATGCCGGCCAGGGTGCCGGTGGCGGCGCAGGCCAGGCCGGCGGCGCACAGCGCCAGGCAGATCTGACTGACGCGGATAGCGCCGAAGCGCAGCACCCAGGCGCCGCTGAGCAGGCTGGTGAGCATGGCGCTGAAGTAGATCAGCGCGACGAAGACGCCGACCACCGCGGCCGGCACGCCCAGGTCCGCGGCCGCCGCCGGGGCCAGCACCGGCACGGTGAAGGAGGCCATCGAGGCCAGCGCCTGGATCGCCAGGGTGACGACCAGGGGGAGGAAACGGCCGCCCATCAGGCTTCTCCCTGGAAACGCAGGTGCTGGGTGACCGAGTAGCTGAAGCGCGAGCCCGGATGCAGGTTGACCGCGACCTCGAGCAGGTCCTGGTTGGCGCCGAAGTACTTGCGCACCACCAGCAGCCCGGCGGACCCGGGCTCGACCTCCAGCACCCGGGCGTCGGCCTCGCCGATGTTGACCGCGCTGAGCTGCTGGCTGACCTGCACCACGTGCAGGCCGTAGCGCCGTTCGATGAGCGTGTAGATCGGCTCGCTGCCGTCGCCGAGGTCGTCGGCCACGCCGCGGTAGGCGCGGTTGATGTAGACGTCGGTGCGCGCCAGCGTCTCGGTGTCGCCGTCGCGATGACGCAGGCCGCTGACGTGCAGCCAGCTCTGCCCGGGCTTGGCTTCGAGCAGCTCGGCCAGCGCCTCGTCGAGGATGACGTCGTCGATCGAGCTGATCTCCAGCCGCACGTCGCGCACGTACTGGTGCAGGTCGGCGATGCCTTCGCTGGCCTGCACGTAGCGCGGGGCCAGCTGGGTCGCCTTGACCCGCGTGCCCACGCCCTGCTGGCGGGTGATCAGCCCCAGCTCGCTCAAGCGGCGGATCGCCTCCCTGACCGTGTGCCGGCTGACGCTGAACTGTTCGCACAGTTCGTGCTCGGTCGGCAGCAGGCTGCCCAGCGGATAACGCCCGGCCTTGATGTCGTCGACCAGCGCCTGGGCGAGGACGAGGTAGCGGGGTTGTCCGGCGGACAACAGGGAAGGCAGACCCTGGGGCATTTCATTTGACTCCTGCTATGGGTTCGGTGCGCCCCGGCACGCGCCCCAGCTCGGCCAGCAGGGCCTGCGTGTGGGCGCCGAGCGGGGGCGCGGGTTCGGCGGGCAGCGTCTCGCCGGGGCAGCGGATCGGGCAGGCCAGGGTCTTCACCCTGCCCCGCCGCGGATGCTGCATCTCGACGATCAGCCCCTGTTCTTTGGCGAAGGGATTGTCCAGCGCCTGGGCCACGTCGTTGACCGGCGCCGCCGGCACCCGCCCGCCGAAGCGTTGCAGCCAGTCTGCGGTGGTGGCGGTCATCAGCACGGCGTCGAGTTCCTCGGTCAGTTGGTCGCGGTTGGCCAGGCGCGCCTTGAAGGTGCTGTAGCGCGGATCGTCGGCCCATTCCGGCTTGCCGATCAGGTTGGCGAGCACGCCCCAGAACTTTTCCTTGTTGCACATGATGAAGATCCAGCCGTCCTTGGTCCGGTACAGCTGGCTGGGCGTCAGCGACGGGTGGGCCGAACGCGCCACGCGGGTGGTCTTCACCCCTTCATTGAGGTACCAGGTGCCGAGGTAGTTCAGGTTGTGCATCGCCACGTCGTACAGGCTCACGTCTATGTCGCGGCCGACGCCGCTGGCGCGGGCGCCGACCAGCGCCGACACCAGCGCCAGCGCCGCGGTGGTGCCGGTCATCATGTCGATGATCGAGATGCCGAAGCGGGCCGGCGGCCCGCCCGGCTCGCCGGTCAGCGACAGGTAGCCGGCCTCGGCCTGCATCAGATAGTCGTAGCCCGGCCAGGCCGCGCGCTCGCCGTCGCGCCCGTAGGCCGACAGGTGTGCGCACACCAGGCGCGGATTGTGCACCTTCAGGGCCTCGTACGTCAGGCCCAGCTTGCCCGGCAGGTCGCCGCGCAGGTTGTCGAACAGGGCGTCGGCGGTCTTCACCAGCTCATGCAGCACGGCCTGGCCGTCGGCGCTCTTGAGGTCGAGGGTCAGGCTCTTCTTGTTGCGGTTGAAGGACTGGTAGAAGTGGCTGTCGCCCTCGCCGAAGAAGTACGGGCCGACGCTGCGGCCGACGTCGCCGCCGTCCGCCGGGTTCTCGATCTTGATGACTTCCGCGCCCAGGTCGGCCAGGTGCTGGGTACCGAAGGGGCCGGCCCCGTATTGTTCGACGGCGAGGATGCGCACGCCGGCAAGTGGCAAGGTCATACCGGATTCCTCTGGATCAGTTGCTTGGCGATGATGATGCGCTGCAGTTCGTTGGTGCCCTCGCCGATGGTCAGCAGCGGGGCGTCGCGGTACAGTCGTTCGACGTTGTATTCCTTCGAATAGCCGTAGCCGCCGTGCACGCGCAGGGCGTCGGTGGCGTTGCGCAGCGCCGCCTCGGTGGCGAAGTACTTCGCCATGCCGGCCTCCATGTCGCAGCGCTCGCCCCGGTCGAACGCCTGGGCGGCCGACTCCACCAGCAGCCGCGCGGCCTCGACGCGGGTCGCCATCTCGCCGAGCATCAGCTGGATCGCCTGGTGCTCGCAGATCGGCTTGCCGAAGGTCTTGCGGATCTGCGCGTAGGACGCCGACTCCTCCAGCGCCGCGCGGGCCACGCCGACGCCACGGGCGGCGACGTTGATGCGCCCCAGCTCGAGCCCGGCGAGCACCTGCTTGAGGCCCACGCCCTCGACCCCGCCGATCAGGCAATCCACCGGCACCCGGTAGTCCTGGAACACCAGCTCGCAGGTGTCGATGCCGCGGTAGCCGAGCTTCTCCAGCTTGCGGGCGACGGTGAAGCCGGGGCCCTTCTCGGCGATCAGCAGGCTCATGCCCTTGTGCCGCGGCTCGGCGTTGGGGTCGGTCTTGACCAGCAGCGCCAGGCAGTTGCCGTACAGGCTGTTGGTGATCCAGGTCTTGGCGCCGTTGACCAGGTAGTGGTCGCCCTCGCGGCGGGCCACGGTACGGATGCCCTGCAGGTCGGTGCCGGCATCCGGCTCGGTGAGCCCCACTCCGCCGCGCAGCTCGCCGGCGGCCATGCGCGGCAGGAAGCGGTCCTTCTGCGCGTCGGTGCCGTGGCGCTGGATGGCCGAGGCCATGATCAGGTGCGAGTTGATCACGCCGGACAGTGACATCCAGGTCCGCGAGATGCGCTCGACGATGCGCGCGTAGGTGGCGGTGCTCAGTCCCAGCCCGCCGTATTCCTGGGCGATGACGCAGCCGAACAGGCCGAGCTCCTTCATCTTCTCGACGATCTCTTCGGGGTAGATGTCGTCATGCTCCAGCCGGTGCACGTGGGGCTGGACCTCGGTCTCCAGGAACCGGTCCAGAGCAGCCAGAATCATGCCTTCTTGTTCGTTGTAATCGTTCATCTGTTCGCTCTCCTTGGAAGTGGGGTCAAGCACGGGCCGCCAGGGCGCGGGAAAGCTCCCGGGCCGGGGCCTCGTCCAGCTGCAGGACGGCCTGCAGCACGCTGTCGGCGCGCTGGTCGGCGGCGACCAGCGCGAGGTTTTCGCGGAACTTGGCGACGATGTCCGCGTTGCTCAGCGGACGGTCGCAGCCGCCGCGGTTGATCGCCTCGCGATGGCGCAGCACGGTGCCGTCGCGCATCGTCACGATCACTTCGCCGGTGTAGTGGCGCGGGAAGGTCGAATCCGGGTCGGCGGCGTACTCCACCAGGCCGGCGACGCGCAGCACCTCCTTGTCGCCGATGGCCGCCGGATCGATCTCGGCCAGGCCGAAGCGCCCGCGCACCAGGCCGCTGGCCACCGCGTAGGGGATGCTGAACTGGGCGTCGTAGGTGTTCTGCGGCTGGCGCTTGTACTGCTCGGGCTCGCACACCGTTTTGATCACCCCGGCCGGCACCAGCGCCTTGATGTGGGCGATCTGCTGCGGATCGAAGCCGGGCTGCTGGCGAATCAGCACCGCGGCATCGGCGCAGGCATGGGTGAAGTGGCAGGCCGGCAGCGGCTTGACCGAGACGTTCTCGATCTCCCAGCGGCGCCCCAGGCCTTCGGTGGCCAGGGTGTAGTCGCAATTTTCCTCGAGCGGCCCGAGGTGGCTCTTGAACAGCCCGAAGCGCCCTTCATAGACCGCCTTCGGGCCGACGAAGCCGTGCCGCGCCAGGGTCGCCGAGGTGATCCCGGCGACGCCGGCCCAGCCCGGGTGCATGCGCTTGGTCCAGGCGCCGTCCTGGAGGAATTCCATGCTGCCGCTGGCGGTGCTCAGCGCGATGCCCTGGGCCATCGCCAGCTGCGCGGCGTTCTGCCCCTGCAGGCGGCCGGCGATCAGGGTACAGGCGAAGGCGCCGACCAGCCCGGTCGGGTGGAAGCCGATCTGGTGGAAGCCGCCCTTGGCCACCGAGCCCAGCCGGGTGCCGATCTCCATGCCGAGCACGTAGGCGGTCAGCAGTTCGCGGCCGCTCAGGCCGAGGTGCGCGGCGACGCCCAGGGCGGTCGGCAGGCAGCTGGCGGTGGCGTGGATGATGCCCGGCCCGTGGGTGTCGTCGAAATCCAGGCCATGCACCAGGATGCCGTTCATCAGCACGGCATCGCGCAGGCTCAGCCTGGCCGAGAACCCGATGACGTCGCTGTCGCCCTGCCCCAGCTCGGTGACCGCCGCCAGCGAGCGGTGGGCGAAGTCGTAGTGGGTCGAAGCATGGGCGATGCCGACACCGTCGAGCATCAGGTGCCTGGCGCGCTCGCGGACTTCTTCGGGGATGTCTTCGTAGCGCAGGTTGGCGGCGAAGTCAGCCAGCGCGCCGGCGATGAGTTGGGTTGCGTTGGATGTGTCGAGTGCGATGTTCATGTCGTTTTCCTCAGCTGATCAGCGCGAGCGAGATGGCCGGAACGAAGGTGATCAGCGTCAGGCCGATCAACCGGACCAGGTAGAAAGGCAGTACGCCACGGGCGACCTCGTGCACCGGCTGCTTGGTGATGCCGCTCATGACGAACAGGTTGAGGCCGATGGGCGGGGTCAGCGTGGCGATCTCCACGTTGGCCACCATGATCACGGCGAAGTGCATGGGGTTGATGCCCAGGTGGGTGGCCACCGGGAACAGCAGCGGCGCGGTGAGCACGATCATCGCCACGCCGTCGAGGAACATCCCCAGCACCAGCAGCAGCAGGTTGGCCAGCAGCAGGAACTGCCAGGGCTGGATGTCCATGTCGGTGATGAAGGACACCAGGCTGGCCGACACCCCCATGCGCGCCAGGGCGAAGCCGACCAGGCTGCCGCCCATGACCACGGCGAAGATCATGGTGGTCTGCAGCAGCGAGTCCTTGGCCACGTCCCAGATGCCGCCGAGGGTGACGCTGCGGTACACCAGCAGGCAGAGGAACACGGCGTAGGCGGCGGCGAAGGCCGACACCTCGGTGGGCGTCAGGTAGCCGGTGTAGATGCTGCCGAGGATCAGCACCGGCATCAGCAGCGCCGCGCCCGCGCTCGGCAGCTTGCGCGAGAAGGCGCCCCAGTCGGCCTTCTGCACCACGCCGCCGTAGCCGCCGCGACGGGAGAAGACCATCACCGCGATCATCAGCAGCGCCGCTTCCATCAGGCCCGGCAGCACGCCGGCGATGAACAGCTTGTCGACCGGCAGCCCGACGATCGAACCGATGAGGATGAAGCCCAGCGACGGCGGGATCATCAGCCCGAGCGTGCCGCCCACAGCGACGATGGCGGCGGAAAAGCGCCGGGGATAGTTCTCCCGATCCAGGCCGCCGACCGTCGAGGCGCCGATGGCCGCCGCCGAACCGACACTGGAGCCGGACACCGCGGCGAAGAACACGCTGGCGATCATCGCGGTCAGCGCCAGCCCGCCGCGGATCGCCCGTACCACGCTGCCGACCAGTTGGATCAGCAGCTCGGCGATGTTGCCCTTCATCATCAGGTTGCCGGCGAGCACGAACATCGGGATCGCCATCAGCGGGTAGCTGTTGACCGACTTGAAGGCGGTCTGCGCGATCACCGTGGTGGGGACGCCGGCGGCGAACAGGATCAGCCCGGTGGTCACCAGCCCGAGCGCCACCGCCACGTGGGTGCCGATGGCCAGGAACAGCAGCATCGTCACCAGAGCAAGCACAATCAGCATGGTGCTCTCCTAGAGGGGCGAACCCTCGGCCTTGTCGGGGTTGGAGAAGGGGTCCTCGCCGCGCCAGGCGCGCACCGTGCAGCCGATGTAGTAGGTCAGGTACAGCAGCGCCCCCAGCGGCATGATGAGGAACAGCAGCCACACCGGCAGGTCGAGGTTCGACTCGGTCATCATCCCCATCGTGTAGTAGCGATGGACCTGCGGCAGCGAGGCGTAGAACAGCAGGCCGCAGAAGGCGATGCCGACCAGGCTGGCGAGCAGGTGGCAGGTCTTGCGCAGGCGCGGGCCGAGGTGGTCGACCAGCAGCTCGGTGCGGATGTGATGCCCGGCGCGGCCGGTGACCCCGAGGGTGAGAAAGAACGCCCAGACCATCAGGTAGCGCACGCTCTCCTCGGCCCAGAACCAGCTGACGTCGAAGATCGCCCGCGACAGGCCCTCGAACAGCATCACCGCGATCGACACCAGGAACAGGCAGGTGGAGACGTTGTGCAGCGCCCGGCTGCCGAGCAGCCGCCAGCCGGTGCGGGCGGGACGCAGGACCGGCTGGGGCACGGGCGCGTGGGCCTTTTTCGTCGGCACGTATTCAATTCCCATTGCCACACCTCTGCGCGAGTTCGTCGACCTTGGGTTGAACCTCCGGATGCGCCTTGGCGAAGCGCTCGAGGTTGCTTTGCGAGAGCTCCTTCCACTTCTGGACGTCTTCCGCCGAGGCGGTGTGGAACTCGGCGCCCTCGGCCACCATCTTGTCGATCAGCTTCTGGTCCTCGACCGCGACCTCCTGCCACTGCCGGGGAATCATCTCGTCTAAAGCCGCCTCGATCGCCTTCTGCTGCTGCTCGGGCAGGCCCTCGAACCAGCCGCGGTCGACCACCACCGCGTAGGTGCTCATGGACAGGTTGGGCACGTAGTAGGCGTACTTGCCGGTCGAGCCGATCATCTCGGCCCAGCCGGCGGCGGAGGTGAACACGCCGTCGATCGCGCCTTGGGCCAGCGCCGTGCTCATCTCCGAGGCGGCCATCGACACCGGGCTGGCATCGACGCTGCGGATGGTGTCGAGGAACACCCGGCCGCCGGTGACGCGGATCTTGCTGCCCTTGAGGTCCTCGAGCTTCTGCACGTTGCGGTCGCTGAAGATGAAGAACAGGTCGGCGGTGCGCAGCAGCCCAAGGATCTTCAGTTGGCGCGGCTCGACGTAGGACGACAGCAGCTCGGTGAGGCCGTCGGCGTAGCACTGGTTGGCCATGCGCTCGGCGTCGAGGGCGAACGGCAGGTTGATGACCCCGGCCCGCGGATCGATGGACTCGACCCGCACCGACACCGGCCAGACCATGTGCACCGCCCCGGTGCCCAACGCGGCGAGCGCGTCCTGGTCGTTGTAGAGCTGCCCGGCGGGGAAGATCTTGACCTCCAGCTCGCCATCGGTGCCCTTGTCCACCGCCTCGGCGAACTCCTTCATGTAGCGGGTCTTCCAGTGGCTGGCGGCCACCTCGCTGGGCAGCACCAGTTCATCGGCGAACAGGCAGGTCGGAAGGGTGGATAACGAACAGCACGCGACCGTGGCCGCGATAAGGCGCTTGAGCTTCATCTGGGTGTCTCCCCGAATTGTTTTTGTTGAGGAAGTGCGTTCTACAGCTGCAGCGTTGTGTCGGGCCGGCACGCGGTGCCGTCGGCTCGGTCAGTAACCGGCCGCTTCGTCGAGCGTATTGCCCTCGCGTTTCTGGATGAGCGCGGTGCGCTCGAAGGTCATGAACACCGTTCCGTCGGCCTTCTTGCCGGTGGTACGCACCCGGACGATGCCCTGGTTCGGCCGCGAGCGGGACTCACGCTTCTCCAGCACCTCGGATTCGGCGTAGAGGGTGTCGCCGCAGAACACCGGCGCGGTGAGCCGGATGTCGGTCCAGCCGAGGTTGGCGATGGCCTTGCCGCTGACGTCCGGCACGGTCATGCCGAGCACCACCGCCACGGTCAGGCCGCTGTTGACCAGCAGCCGGCCGAACTCGCTTTTTTCGGCGTAGGCGGCGTCGCAGTGCATCGGGTGGTAGTTCATGGTCAGCAGCGAGAAGTGAATGTTGTCGGTCTCGGTCAGCGTCCGTCCGGGGCGATGCTCGTACACGTCGCCCACCTGGAAGTCCTCGAAATACCGGCCGATCTGCCCGCGATAACGGTTCTCGCCCACTTGCTTGACGCCCATGGCAGCTCTCCTTCTTGTTTGTGCAGTTGTATGGATGTCATGTTGTCCGGACAAACTATGGTGAGGAAATCCCGGGGCGTCAAATCGAAAATTCAAACGGCAGTTTGGTCAGGTTTTCGGGGGAAACGGGCACTCCCTGCCCTGCCGGCAGTCCATTGCAACGAGCATCGTGAATTCCCGCCGGCTGGACCGGCGCCATCAGGAGGTAGCCATGCGACTGATCCATCTAGCCCCTGCCGCCCTCGGCCTGCTGCTCATCGGCTGCGGTGCGGACGAACCCGACGAACCCCAGACACCCCCGGCACCGACCACCGAGCAGCCGGCTCCGGCCCCCGCGCCGACCACCCCGCCGCCGGCCGGCGGCACCACCGGCGAGACCGGCCCGGCCAGCGGCGACATCCAGATCGGCGAGCCGGTGAGCCCCGGCAACAGCCCCGCCACCGAAGACATGGAGAATTCCACCGGCGGCGCAACCGGCGGCACCACCACGCCCCCGGCCTCCGGCTCCGGCGGCGCCACCCAGTAACGGCGCCTGGCTCAGGTCTCGCCGGGCAGCGCGCCCGGGGGACCTCGCCCGCCGGAAGCAACCGACGCCCCCGGCGGCTTACCCACCCCTAGGCCGAACGTTGGACAATCTTCGTCCAACGTTCGCCATTCCGTTTCAGCCGAGCAGCCCGGCCCAGGCCGACAGCGCCAGCAGCATCGCCATGCCGCGGTTGAAGCGGCGCATCGCCGCCGGTGAACGCAGCACCCGCGCGGCGCCGCGGCCGAGACAGGCCCAGAGCGCCAGGCAAGGCACCGCCACCAGCAGGAACAACAGCGCGTAGAGGGCGTACTGCCGGGGCCCTGCCTGCTCGCCGGCGAACACCCCGACCACCGCCAGGGCCATCATCCAGGTCTTCGGGTTGACCACCTGCAGCGCCGCCGCGCCGCGCAGGCCGAGCGGCGTCGAGGCGCTTTCCGGCGCCTGCCCGGCGCTGCGGTACAGCTGCCAGGCGAGCCAGGTCAGCCAGGCCGCGCCGACCCAGCCCATGACCTGCTGCGCCAGCGGATGGGCCAGCAGCAGCCGGCCGACGCCCAGCCCCACCAGCAGCACCAGGGTGGCGGCGGCCAGGCTGGCGCCGGCGATGATCGGCAGCGTCGCGCGCCAGCCGTAGGCGGCGCTGTTGCCAAGCACCAGCAGGTTGGTCGGCCCGGGCGTGATCGAGGCGACGAAGGCGAACAGCAGGTAGGGCCACAGCGTGTTCATCGCCGGCCGCCCGGGCGCTGGGGTTGGAACGTGACGAACACCGTCGGCGATCTCCTGACTGACTTTGCGCCAGTCTCGCCGGCCCTCCTTCAGGTGTCTGGAAGGTTCTTGCACTGGCGCCGGTAGGCGGCCGGGGTCAGGCCGTAGGCGCGACGGAACCAGCGTCCGAGGTGGCTCTGGTCGGCGAAGCCGAGGGCCGCCGCCACGTCCACCGCGGCGATGCCGGAGGCCAGCAGCTGGCGCGCGCGAGCCAGCCGCAGCTGCACCAGGTAGGCGTGCGGGGCGAGGCCGAAGGCGGCCTTGAAGGCACGCGTCAGGCGAAAGCGATCCACCCCGCAGGCGAGCGCCAGGTCGTCCAGGCCGATGTCCTCGTCCAGCCGCGCGTGCAGCAGCTCGCGCGCCCGCAGCGCCACCTGCGGGATGCGCGGGTCGTCCTGCATGCGCGACTGCCAGGCCAGGTGCCCGACCATCCGCCCGAGCAGCGCATCCAGCGCCGCCTGCCGCAGCATGCGCGGCTCCGGCCCGCGCAACGCGTGGAAGGCATCGGCGATCAGCGGCACCAGGCGCGGGTCGTGGGTGAGGTTGCGGGCGAAGGTGGGCAGGCAGTCGGCGGGCGCGTCCTCGTACAGCGCGCGCAGTTCGCGTTCCAGCCAGTGCGGATCGAGGTAGAGCATCGAATAGGTGAAGCCGCCCTCGGTGGGCGCGTCGCCGTCGTGGATGTCGCCGGGCTCGAGCAGGAACACCTGGCCCGGGGTGCTGTTGTGCAGCACGCGGCGGCAGCGGAACTGCTGCACGCCCTGCTCGGTGAAGCCGATCAGGTAGCTGTCGTGCCAGTGCGGGTCGTAGGCGTGGCCCTTGAAATGGGCACGCAGCGTCTCGATGCCCGTCTCGCCGTCCCGCGCAATGTCGATCCAGTGCTGGGCGCCCATGCCCCGTCCATCCAGAAGAACCTCGGACCGGTCATCTTAGCGCCGGCGACGGCACGATCTGGAACATTCGTGCACGCCGCCGATCACCCTAAAGCTTGGCGATCGAGACCTCGGTGGACTTGACGAAGGCGATCACCTCGCTGCCCACCTGCAGTTCCAGCTCGCGCACCGAGCGGGTGGTGATCACCGAGGTGACGATGCCGGCGGCGGTCTGCACGTCGATTTCCGACAGCACGTCGCCGGTGATGATTTCCTTGATGGTGCCCTTGAACTGGTTGCGGACGTTGATGGCTTTGATGGTCATGGCATTTCTCCTGGGGGTCGAAAAATGAGCTGGAGGCTGGAGGCTGGAAGTCAGCGCTTTCGCTTTCAGCTTCAGGCTTCAAGCTTGCGGCTGCTTTGCGGCTCGGCGCCGGGCTGGGCGAGGACGCGGTCGAGCACCTCGGCCTCGAGCGCGGCCAGCCGCGCCGAACCACGATGGCGCGGGCGCGGCAGGTCGACCGCCAGGTCCAGGCCGATGTGGCCGTCCTCGATGAGGATCACCCGGTCGGCCACCGCCACCGCCTCGGCGACGTCGTGGGTCACCAGCAGCACGGTGAAGCCATGCTGCTGCCATAGGCGTTCGATCAGTTGCTGCATCTCGATGCGGGTCAGCGCATCCAGCGCGCCGAGCGGTTCGTCGAGCAGCAGCAGGCGCGGCTGGTGGATCAGTGCGCGGGCCAGGGCCACGCGCTGTTTCTGCCCGCCGGACAAGGCCGCCGGCCACTCGTTGGCGCGATCGGCCAGGCCGACCGCGGCCAGTGCCTCGCGCGCCCTGGGCCGCCAGTCGCCGGACAGGCCCAGGCCGACGTTGTCGATCACCCGCTTCCACGGCAGCAGGCGGGCGTCCTGGAACATCAGCCGGGTGTCCTCGCGGGCTTCGGCCAGCGGCACATCGCCGCCCAGCAGACGACCGGCGCTGGGCTGGTCGAGCCCGGCCAGCAGGCGCAGCAGCGTGCTCTTGCCGCAGCCGCTGCGGCCGACCACCGCGACGAACTGCCCGGCCGGGATCTGCAGGTCGATGCCCTTGAGCACCTCCCGCGGGCCGAACGCCTTGCCGATCCCCTCGATGTCCAGCGGCAGGCCGCCCGAGGGCGCGCCCTGGCCGATGCTGTGCAGCGCGGTCATTGCGCACCTCCCTTGGTCTGGTAGGCCGGGTGCCAACGCAGCCAGACGCGTTCCAGCCCGCGAGCGGCGAGGTCGGCCAGCTTGCCGAGCACGGCGTAGAGCAGGATGGCCAGCACCACCACGTCGGTCTGCAGGAACTCGCGGGCGTTCATCGCCAGGTAGCCGATGCCGGAGCTGGCGGAAATGGTCTCGGCGACGATCAGCGTCAGCCACATGAAACCGAGGGCGAAACGCACGCCGACCAGGATCGACGGCAGCGCGCCGGGCAGGATCACCTGGCGGAACAGCGCGAAGCCGGACAGCCCATAGCTGCGCGCCATCTCCACCAGCGCCGGGTCGACGTTGCGGATGCCGTGGTAGGTGTTCAGGTACACCGGGAACAGCGTACCCAGTGCCACCAGGAAGATCTTCGCGCTCTCGTCGATGCCGAACCACAGGATCACCAGCGGGATCAGCGCCAGGTGCGGCACGTTGCGGATCATCTGCACCGAGCTGTCGAGCAGGCGCTCGCCCCATTTCGACAGCCCGGTGACGAAGCCCAGCAGCAGGCCGAGGCCGCCGCCGATGGCGAAGCCGATGCCGGCGCGCCAGCCGGAAATGGCCAGATGCGTCCAGATTTCGCCGCTGACCAGCAGCGCGCGCCCGGCCTCGAGCACCGCGCTGGGCGCCGGCAGGATACGGCTGGAAAGCCAGCCGGTGCTCACCGCCAGTTGCCAGGCGGCCAGCAGGGCCACGGGCAGGAGCCAGGGGGCGATGCGCGTAGCGAGTTTTCCGTTGACGGTTGTTGCAATCATCTTCGTATTCCTGGATCGACGGTGCTTGCCGTTGATTGGAGCCCCTCACCCCAGCCCTCTCCCGGAGGGAGAGGGAGCCTGACGGTGTGGTCGGCCAGCTCGGTGCCAAACCGAAGCTTGGCCAGTTCCCCTCTCCCTACGGGAGAGGGGCTAGGGGTGAGGGACGGACCCGACCTCAACTCGCCGACGTCGCCTTCGGCAGTATGTCGCTGGAGATCATTTCGCCGAACGGGCTGACATAGCCGCGGCTTTGCGGGCGTTCCGGCTGGGCGATGTCCAGGTGCGGGAACAGCAGCTCGGCGACGCGGTAGGCCTCTTCCAGGTGCGGGTAGCCGGAGAAGATGAAGGTGTCGATGCCCAGGTCGGCGTACTCCTTCACCCGCGCGGCCACCGTCGGGCCGTCGCCGACCAGCGCGGTGCCGGCGCCGCCGCGCACCAGGCCGACCCCGGCCCAGAGGTTGGGGGCCACCTCCAGCCGGTCCTTGCGACCGCCGTGCAGTGCGGTCATGCGCTGTTGCCCCACCGAGTCGAAGCGCGCCAGCGAGGCCTGGGCGCGGTCGATGGTGTCCTGGTCCAGGTGGCTGATCAGGCGCTCGGCGGCGGCCCAGGCTTCGTCATTGCTCTCGCGCACGATCAGGTGCAGGCGAATGCCGAAGCGCACCGTGCGCCCAAGCCTGGCGGCCTTCTCGCGCACCTGGGCGATCTTCTCGGCCACCGCCGCCGGCGGCTCGCCCCAGGTCAGGTACAGCTCCACCTGCTCGGCGGCCAGGTCCTGCGCGGCATCCGAGGAACCACCGAAGTACAACGGCGGGCGCGGTTGCTGGAGCGGGGGATAGAGCAGCTTGGCCCCCTTCACCTGGATGTGCTTGCCGTCGTAGTCGACTGTCTCGCCCTCCAGCACCCGGCGCCAGATGCGGGTGAACTCCACCGAGGCCTCGTAGCGCTCGGCGTGGCTCAGGTGCAGGCCGTCGCCGGCCAGTTCGTCCGGGTCGCCGCCGGTGACCAGGTTGAACAGCGCCCGACCACCCGACAGCCGGTCCAGGGTCGCGGCCTGCCGCGCGGCCACGGTGGGCGAGATGATCCCCGGGCGCAGCGCGACCAGGAACTTCAGCCGCTGGGTGACCGGGATCAGCGAGGCGGCCACCAGCCAGGAATCCTCGCAGGAGCGGCCGGTGGGAATCAGCACGCCGCCGTAGCCGAGACGGTCGGCGGCCTGGGCGACCTGCGTCAGGTAGCCGTGATCGACGGCGCGGGCGCCTTCGGCGGTGCCGAGGTACTTGCCGTCGCCATGGGTGGGCAGGAACCAGAAGACGTTCAGGCTCATGTACGTTGCTCCGTGGGGTTGCGAGGCTTACTCGGGGTGCGTGTTCATTCCGGGTACTGGGCGAGGTTCTTCGGCGGCGTCCAGATGACGTCGCGCACGCTCAGGGTCCGGGGAATCAGCTTGAGTTCGGTGAAGGTGTCGGCGATCGCCTGCTGCGCGCGCACCACCTCGGGGCTGATCGGCCTGGCGCCGTAGCCCTGGCGGATCACCGCGAGGCGGGTGATGTCGGCCGGCAGCCCGAGCAGCGGTGCCACCTGGGCGGTGGCCTCGTCCGGGTTGGCCTCGACCCAGGTGCCGATGTCGCGGATCTCGTCGATCAGCGTGCGCAGCACCTCGGGATGCCGTTCGGCGAAGGGGCGCGCGGCAAGGTAGAACTGGTGGTTGCTGACCAGGCCCTGGCCGTCGCGCAGGGTGCGTGCCTGCAGCTGCGCCTCGGCGGCGGCCTGGAACGGGTCCCAGATCACCCAGGCATCCACGCTGCCGCGCTCGAAGGCGGCGCGCGCGTCGGCCGGCGGCAGGTAGACCGGCTGGATGTCGCCGTAGGCCAGGCCGGCCTCCTCCAGCGCGCGCACCAGTAGGTAGTGCACGTTGGAGCCCTTGTTCAGCGCGACCTTCTTGCCCTCGAGTTCCTTGACCGAGCGGATCGGCGAATCCTTTGGCAGCAGGATCGCCTCGCCGCTGGGCGCTGGCGGCTCGTGGGCGACGTAGAGCAGGTCGGCGCCGGCGGCCTGGGCGAACACCGGCGGCGTCTCGCCGGTCACGCCGAAGTCGATGGAGCCGACGTTGAGGCCTTCCAGCAGCTGCGGGCCGCCTGGGAACTCGGTCCATTGCACGCTGACGCCCTGCCCCGTCAGCCGCTTCTCGAGCGTGCCGCGGGCCTTGAGCAGCACCAGGGTGCCGTATTTCTGATAGCCGATCCGCAGGATGGTGTCCTGCTTTGATTGGGCCTGTGCCTGGGTCAGAGCGCCGAAGGAAAGGGTCGCGGCAAGCAGGGCGACCAGTCCTCGACGCAAGGTGTTGGTGCGCATGGCACGCTCCTTGAAGTCTGGGTTGGGTTCACGACCTGCTTGCCCGTTGGCGGGCGAGTAAGGGTTTTCTTTTAGCGGCAAGCTACAAGCTGCAAGCGGCAAGAAAAGGCGCCGCCGGTCCGGCTCGAGGCTTGCCGCTCGAAACTTTCAGCTGCTTTCAGATGCTCCATTGCGCGCTGTTCAGGCGCTCCGGCAGGAGGCCCGGATCGATGGGGCCGGGGCGACGCGCCAGCGCCGCGTGCAGTTGTTCCAGCCCCTCTTCCAGCCGCGCACGCAGCTCCGGCTCCAGGCTCGAGGGACGGCCCGGCTCGCCGTAGTGGATCTGCGCGTCGACGGCGTACACGCCCTGCAACATCTCCTGCGCCTTCAGCGCGGCAAGCACCGGCTTGAGCGCGTAATCGACCGCCAGCATGTGGGCCACGCTGCCGCCCGAGGCCATCGGCAGCACCGCCTTGTGCGTCAGGGCACGCTCGGGCAGCAGGTCCAGCAGCACCTTGAGCGCGCCGGCGAAAGACGCCTTGTAGATCGGCGTGGCGATCAGCAGGCCGTCGGCCAGCGTCACGTGCTCGACGAAACGGCGCACCAAGGGGCTGTCGAAGCGGGCGTGCAGCAGGTCCTCGGCGTCGAAGTCGCGAACCCGGTAGCTCACCACCTCGATGCCCCGGCGCTGCAGCCAGTCACGCCCGTGCTCCAGCAGCACGCCCGAGCGGGAGCGCTGGCTGGGACTGCCGGCGAGGGATACGACCAACATCGGTATGTCCTTTTTCGGCTGCCGGATCAGCGGTTCGGTTGCGGGGTCAGGCGCAGGTACGGCTTGACCGCACGGTAGCCCTTGGGGAAGCGCTGTTTGATTTCGTCCTCGTCCTTGAGCGAGGGCACGATCACCACCTCGTCGCCGTCCTGCCAGTTGGCCGGGGTGGCGACCTTGTGGTTGTCGGTCAGCTGCAGCGAGTCGATCACCCGCAGGATCTCGTTGAAATTGCGCCCGGTGCTCGCCGGGTAGGTGATGGTCAGGCGCACTTTCTTGTTCGGGTCGATGACGAACAGCGAACGCACCGTGAGGGTGTCGTTGGCGTTCGGGTGGATCAGGTCGTACAGCTCGGACACCTTGCGGTCGGCGTCGGCGATGATCGGGAAGTTGACGACGGTGTTCTGCGTCTCGTTGATGTCGTCGATCCAGCGGACGTGCGAGTCGACCGGGTCGACCGACAGGGCGATGGCCTTGACGTCGCGCTTGGTGAACTCGTCGCGCAGCTTGGCGGTGAAGCCGAGCTCGGTGGTGCACACCGGGGTGAAGTCGGCCGGGTGCGAGAACAGCACGCCCCAGCTATTGCCCAGCCACTCGTGGAAGCGAATCCTGCCGATGGTGGAATCCTGTTCGAAATCGGGGGCGACGTCGCCGAGGCGAATACTCATGGGTCTTGCTCCTTCAAGGTGTCGGTCGGGGTGGCTCACTATGTGCAGAATCGGACCGGATTAAAAAGAATAAATAACGATTTATTAATAACTGAACAGACTTAAAAAAAGGCCAGGCATCGCCTGGCCAAATCCCCTGTTGCCCGCAACGGTTCATGACGAATGGGAGCGATGCAGCTCGGTCAGAGCCTGCGCGCGCAGCTGCGCCAGCTCGGGGGCACGCCGGTCGCGCGGACGTTCGAGCGGCACCGGCGTCTCGCACTGCACGCGGCTGGGCGTGCCGCGGGCAGCACCGCTTTTCCCTTCTCCCTCGGGAGAAGGTGGCCCGCAGGGCCGGATGAGGGCGATGCGCGGTGCAGGACCGGTTCGCGGCCAAGGCCTGTGTGCGGTCTTGACCGCGAATGGTATCCGGTCGCAGGCAGAGCCTGCTCCTACAGGGGGAGCGTCGTGCCGGTGTGCCGCGGGCAGCACCGCTTTTCCCTTCTCTCACCGGGAGAAGGTGGCCCGCAGGGCCGGATGAGGGTGATACGCGGTGCAGGACCGGTTCGCGGCCAAGGCCGCGGTGCAGGACCGGTTCGCGGCCAAGGCCTGTGTGCGGTCTTGACCGCGAATGGTATCCGGTCGCAGGCAGAGCCTGCTCCTACAGGGGGTCGTCGAAGGCGCGGGCAGCACCGTTTTTCCCTTCTCCCACCGGGAGAAGGTGGCCCGCCGGGTCGGATGAGGGTAATGCGCCGTGCAGGACCGGTTCGCAGCCAAGGCCCGCTTCTACAAGAACGGGTGCCCCTCCCTGGCCGCCGCCCAGCGTCAGGCCAAGCTTGCCGTTCTGCCAATGGCCAGTCCAACGACCAGTACCCCAAACACAAATAATTCTCATTGCCTCATCCGCACTTTCCGCGCATGCTTTCGGGCCAACCGGTACGCCACGCCGACTGACATCCGATTCACGCATCCAAGGAGGAGCCTTTCGATGAACGTCCAGACGTCGACTGCCGCAGGCAACGAGATCTACCTGGCGTGGCAGGTGCTGCTGCGCGAGGAACCGCGGCTGCGGGCCCGCGAGGCCGCCGAGCGCCTGGCGGTGAGCGAGGCGGAGCTGGCCGCCAGCCGCCTGGGCGTGGATGCGGTGCGCCTGCGGCCGGACTGGAAGGAACTGCTGCCGGCACTCGGCGAGCTCGGTTACGTCATGGCGCTGACTCGCAACGAGCACTGCGTGCACGAGCGCAAGGGCCACTACCGCGAGGTGACCATCGGCGGCAGCGGGCAAATGGGGCTGGTGGTTTCGCCGGACATCGACCTGCGCCTGTTCCTCGGCGGCTGGGCCAGCGTCTTCGCCGTCGAGGAGCAAGGCCGGGACGGCGTCCAGCGCAGCATCCAGGTGTTCGACCGCCAGGGCATGGCCGTGCACAAGGTCTACCTGACCGAGCGCAGCACGATCTCAGCCTGGGCGCCGCTGATCGAGCGCTTCCGCGCCGAGCGGCAGAGCGCCGAACTGGACCTGGAACCCCTCGCCACGCGCGAGCCCGTGCGCCCCGACACGGCAATCGATGCCGAGGCACTGCGCCACGGCTGGGCCGGACTGAAGGACACCCACCACTTCTTCGCCCTGCTGAAGCAGCATGGCGCGGCGCGCACCCAGGCGTTGCGCCTGGCCGGCCGCGATTGGGCCGAGCCCCTGCCTCCCGAGGCGCTGCCGATGCTGTTCGAGCAGGCCGCCGCCGACGGCGTGCCGCTGATGGTGTTCGTCGGCAACCGCCACTGCATCCAGATCCACACCGGCGAGGTGCGCAACCTGCGCGTGTTCGGCGAGTGGTTCAACGTGCTCGACGATGAATTCAACCTGCACCTGAAGACCGCCGCGGTGAGCGAGCTCTGGCGCGTGCGCAAGCCGAGCAGCGATGGCATCGTCACCAGCTGGGAGGCCTTCGACGCCGACGGCGAGCTGGTGCTGCAGCTGTTCGGCGCACGCAAGCCGGGCATTGCGGAGCGCGAGGACTGGCGCGCGCTGGCCGAAAGCGTGCCGGCGCAGGAGCGCTGAGCATGGGCGTCACGAACGTGAGCGTCTCGATCGGTAGACGGCGGCTCGGTCCGGCGCTGGCGCTGCTCGCCGCCCTCGCCTGGCTACCGGGCGCGCGGGCGGACGACGCCCTGCCGCAGCGCTGGGTCAGCGCAGGGGGTTCCATCAGCGAATGGGTGGTGGCGCTGGGCGGCGAGGACCGGCTGGTCGGAGTCGATACCACCAGCCTGCATCCGGCCTCCCTGCAGGAGCTGCCCAGCATCGGCTACCAGCGCCAGCTGGCTGCCGAGGGCATCCTGGCGCTGCGCCCGGACCTGCTGCTGGGCAGCGAGGAAATGGGGCCGCCGCCGGTACTGGAGCAGCTGCGTGCCGCCGGCGTGCGCCTCGAGACCCTGTCGGCCCAGGCCGACCTCGCCACGCTGGAGGACAACCTGACCCGCCTCGGCGCCCTGCTCGGTGAGCCGCAGCGCGCGCGGCAGGCGCTGGCCGCCTTCCGCTCCCGGCTCGAGGCGCAGGAGGCCTGGATCGCCCAGGCGCAGCGCAGCCAGGAGGCCCCCGGCGTCCTGCTGCTGCTCGGACACCCCGGCGGCAGCGCCATGGCCGCAGGCCCCGACACGGCCGCCGCCTGGCTGATCGAACGGGCCGGCGGACGCAACCTGACCACCCACAGCGGCTACAAGGCGCTGTCCAGCGAGGCGCTGCTGGCATTGGACCCGGACGTGGTGATCTTCACCGACCGGCGGCTGCTGGAAGCCGACGAGGCCCGCCAGGCGCTGCTGCGACAGAACCCCGCGCTGGCGTCGACCCGCGCCGCCCGCGAGGGGCGCCTGGTCGCGCTGGACCCGACCCTGCTGGTCGGCGGCCTCGGCCCGCGTGTGCCGGAGGGGCTGGCAGCCTTGTCGGCAGCCTTCTATCCTGCCAGCTCGCCATTGCCCGCCGAAACCACGCCCGCCCGATGACCCCTGCCCTACGACCGCGCTCACTGTTCATCGCACTGGGCCTGCTGCTCGCGCTCGCCCTCTGGGGATCGCTGGCCCTCGGCCCGGTCAGCCTGCCGCTGGGCGAAACGCTGCAGGCCGCGCTGCGCCTGCTCGGCCTGCCGCTGGGCGGCAGCGAGCTGAACCAGGCGCAGCTGATCGTCGGACAGATCCGCATGCCGCGCACCCTGCTCGGCCTGGCGGTCGGCGCGGTGCTGGCGCTGTGCGGCGTGGCGATGCAGGGGCTGTTCCGCAACCCGCTGGCCGACCCCGGTCTGATCGGCGTGTCCAGCGGCGCGGCCCTGGGTGCGGCCATCGCCATCGTCGGCGGTGCCGCGTTCGGCGGCATTCCGGAGGCGATCGCGCCCTACCTGCTGTCGCTGTGCGCCTTCGTCGGCGGCCTCGCCGTCACCGCGCTGGTCTACCGCCTGGGCCGGCGCGACGGCCTGACCAGCGTGGTCACCATGCTGCTGGCCGGCATCGCGCTCAACGCGCTGGCCTTCGCCTGCATCGGCCTGTTCACCTACCTGGCCGACGACGCCACCCTGCGCACCCTGACCTTCTGGAACCTGGGCAGCCTCAACGGCGCCAGCTACGCCCGGCTCTGGCCGCTGCTGCTGGTGGCCTTCGCCGTGGCGCTCTGGCTGCCACGCCGGGCACGGGCGCTGAATGCCCTGCTGCTGGGCGAATCCGAAGCACGTCACCTGGGCTTCGAGGTCGAGCGACTCAAGCGCGAGCTGGTGTTCTGCACCGCGCTCGGCGTCGGCGCCGCGGTGGCCGCGGCCGGCATGATCGGCTTCATCGGTCTGGTGGTGCCGCACCTGGTGCGCCTGCTGGTCGGGCCCGACCACCGCGTCCTGCTGCCGGCCTCGATGCTGGCCGGCGCCAGCCTGCTGCTGCTCGCCGACCTGGCGGCGCGGCTGGTGCTGGCGCCGGCGGAGCTGCCCATAGGCATCGTCACGGCGCTGATCGGCGCGCCCTTCTTCCTCTACCTGCTGATACGGGGGCGCTGATGCTGCAGGCCGAAGCGCTGTCGATCCACCGCGGCGGACGCACGGTGCTGGAAGGCGTCGACCTCGCCCTGCAGCCCGGTCGGGTGCTCGGCGTGCTCGGGCCCAACGGCGCCGGCAAGAGCACCCTGCTCGGTGCCCTGAGCGGCGAACTGGCGCCGGCCCACGGCCATGTCCGCCTGCACGGGCGGCCGCTGGAGCAGTGGTCGGGCAGCGAGCGCGCGCGCTGCCTGGCGGTGCTGCCGCAGAGTTCGACGCTGAGTTTCGGCTTCCGCGTCGAGGAGGTGGTGGGCATGGGCCGCCTGCCCCATGCCACCGGCCTGGTGTGCGATCGGGAGATCGTCGAGGCGGCGCTGCGCGCGGCGGACGCCGCGCACCTGTTCGGTCGCAGCTACCTGGCGCTGTCCGGCGGCGAACGCCAGCGCGTGCACCTGGCGCGCGTGCTCGCCCAGCTGTGGCCGGGCGCGCAAGGGCAGACGCTGCTGCTCGACGAGCCGACCTCGATGCTCGATCCGCTGCACCAGCACAGCATCCTGCAGGCCACCCGCGCCTTCGCCGCCCAGGGCGCGGCGGTGCTGGTGATCCTCCACGACCTCAACCTGGCGGCGCGCTACTGCGACCGCCTGCTCCTGCTGCAGGACGGCCGTCCCCAGGCGCTGGGGTCACCAGACGAGGTCCTCCGCCCGGAACCGCTGAAGCAGGTGTTCGGCCTCGATGTACTGATCCAGCGGCATCCGGAACAGGGCCATCCGCTGATCGTGGTGCGCTGAATCCGGCCCTGCCCTGCCAGTGCCCCCTCGAAGGGGGGCCTGCCAGGATCCGGGATGGCGTCGGCTCAGGCCACCTTGAACCGCCCGACCAGCTGTTGCTGCTGCTCGGCCAGCCGGGCCAGCTCCAGGCTGGTGGCGGCGGTCTGTTCCGCGCCGGCGCTGACCTGGATGACCACGTCGTTGATCTCGGTGACGTTGCGGTTGATGTCTTCGGCGACGGCGCTCTGTTCTTCGGCGGCGGAGGCGATCTGGATGTTGCGGTCGCTGATGCCGGCGACGCCTTCGGCGATTTCGGCCAGCAGGTCGCCGGCGCGCACGATGTTGTCGGCGCCGGCCTGCACGGTGCTCAGCGTTTCCTGCATGGAGCGCGCGGCGCGGTCGGAGCCGGCCTGCAGGTTGGCGATCATCTGCTGGATGTCGCCGGTGGACTCCTGGGTCTTCTGCGCGAGCACGCGCACTTCGGAGGCGACCACGGCGAAGCCGCGCCCGTGGTCCCCCGCCCTCGCCGCTTCGATCGCGGCGTTCAGCGCCAGCAGGTTGGTCTGCTCGGCGATGCCGCGGATGACGTCGAGCACCGAGGAGATCGAGTCGCTCTCGCGCTTGAGGTCGCCGATGATCGCGGCGGTCTGGTCGGCCTGGCTGGACAGCTGGCGGATCAGCTCGACGGTGCCGTCGATCTCGCTCTTGCCCTGGGCGGTGCTGCGGTTGACCCGCTGCGACAGCTCGGCCGCGTCGCTGGTGCTGCGCGCCACCTCCCTGACGGTCGCGCTCATCTCGTTGATGGCGGTGACCACCAGCTCGGTGCCCTCGCGCTGGCGCTCGACGCTCTGGCTGGTCTGGACGGTGACCGCGGAGCACTCCTCGGCGGCGGTCGCCAACTGGCCCGTGGCATTGCCGATGTCCTGGACGACGTGGGTCAGTTCCTCGGCCATGGCGTTCAGGTTGAGGGTGATGACGCCGAATTCGTCCTTGCCCTGGTACGAGGTTCTGGCGGTCAGGTCGCGCGCGGAAAGGGCGACCAGCGCACGGTTCACGTCGTCGACGGCGAGGTTGATGTTGCGGATGATGAGGTAGGAGAGAGCCGACACCGCCGCCAGGGCGAGCAGCGACAGCGAGACGGTCAGCCAGAGGGCCAGCCGCGCCTTGTCCCGCGCCAGGGCCGCCAGGCTGCCGACGCTCTGGCTGAGCGCGTCCTCCACCTGGCCCATCAGGTCGATGCGGCGGGTGGCGGTCTCGAACCAGGCTTCGGGCCGGACCCCGAGCGACTCGCCGAGCGGCACGTCGAACGCCAGTCGCTGCAGCCTGGCCACTTCCTGGGCGCTGGGCTGTTGCAGCGTCTGCTCGAGCTGACGCACGAAGGGCTCGGACGCCGCACGCTCGAAGCTGTCCAGGTAGGCGGAGAACTCGCCCAGGTTGCGGCTGAAAGCGGACAGCAGGGCGGCGTCGAAGCGGTCCTGGTTGAACACCACGCCGAGCATCGCGCGCTCGCGGCCGGCGCGCTCCTTCATCTCGATGAACTGGTTCAGCGAGCCCAGCAGCCGGGACAGCTCGACGTCGCTGACGCTGAGTTCCAGCTGGTAGGTGAAGCCGATCAGGGCCTGGATGATCTCGGTGAAGCGCGCGCCCGAATCGCGACCGCTGATGCTCAGGGCGTCGATCTGGCTACGGGTCGCCTGCAGGCCGCCCAGCGCGGCGACGGCCTTGTCGATCTGGTCGTTGCCTTGCGAAAGCGCGCGCACGGCCTCGAGGGCCTGATCGGTGTCGCGCCGCATGCCTGGCAGGCGGTCCTGCATGGTCTTGCCCTGGCTGCCCAGGTAGACGCCGCTGGCGCCACGCTCGCGTTGCAGCGTGGTGATCAGTTGGCTGACCTTCTGCGCGGCGGCGCTGGCCGCGACGGTGTGCTCCATGTTGCGCAGCGTCCGGTAGCTGTCGGAAACGGATACCCCCGCAAGCCAGAGAAAGCCGATCGAAGGGAGCAGGAGGATCAACACCAGCTTGAAACGCAGTGGGATATTTCTGAGCACGTCGTATATAACCTCGTTCGCTGACGCTGGCGTCGTGCAGCCATCGCCGAATGCCGTTTTGCCCGCCCGTCTTCGTCTCGGGTGGGCGAATGGAAACGCAGGCATGCACCGATGCCTGCGCCACATTGCATATCGACGGCATGCGGCCTTTGGTTAAGGCCGTTTGGTTGATCTGCGTCAATGAACGTGTCGATCCGCGACGGTCGGTCGAAGGCGCCCCGTCTCAGGTCAGCTTCCCGGCGTTCCGTGCGCCTCTTCGAAGAAGTAGTCCTGCCAGGATCCGGCCTTGTTCTTCAGCACGCCCAGCCCGTGCAGTTCCTCGGCGTAGACGTAGGTGCGCTGCGGGGTGATGGTGAAGTCGATCTCCGGGTCCTCGACGATCCTGCGCACGAAGTCCAGCGGCAGCCTGGAGTTCTCCACCCGGATGTAGGCCTCGGCGGCGGCCGCCTTGTCGGCCTTGATGATCCGCTCGGCCTCGGCCAGGGCGTCGTAGAAGGCGCGGTAGGTCCTGGGGTTCTCGTCGTGGAACTTCTCGGTGGCGTAAAGCACGTTGAAGGTGGCCGGGCCGCCGAGGATGTCGTAGCTGCTGATGAGCTTGTGCACCCGGGGATTTTCCAGCGCCTGGTACTGAAACGGCGGGCTGGAGAAGTGCGCGGTGATTTCCGAGCCGCCCTTGGTCAGCGCGACGGTGGCGTCCGGGTGCGGCAGGCTGACGGAGATCCGGTCGAAGCGCTGGAAGTCGTCCTTGCCGAACAGCCTGGCGGTCTCGATCTGCAGGGTGCGCGACTGGAAGCCGACGCCGGCGGCCGGCACGGCGATACGGTCCTTGTCGGAGAGGTCGTGCAGGGTCTTCACCTCCTCGCGATTGCTCAGCAGGTAGTTGGGCAGCGAGCCGAGCGCGGCCACCGCCTTGACGTTCTGCCGGCCACGGGTGCGGTCCGACACGGTGAGCATCGGCGGCACGCCGGCGGAGACCACGTCGATGGCGCCGGCCAGCAGCGCCTCGTTCATCGCGGTGGCGCCGGAGATGGTGCGCCAGTCCACCTCGATGTCCAGGCCCTGGGCCTTGCCATGTTTCTCGATCAGTTGCTGGTCCTTGACCACGTGCAGGATCAGGTAGCCGATGCCGAATTGCTGCGCGATGCTGATCTTGCCTTCGGCCTGGGCGGCCAGCGGCAACGTGAGGGCGCCGAGCAGGCCGAGGGCCGCGCCGAGACGGGACTTTTTCATGGGTATATCTCCTCCGTGCCCGGCCATACATGGTCGGGCGGTTCCTTGGGTGATTGGATCGAAAAGAGGGTGGGCTTCAGCCCACCAATCGTGGCCCCGGATGGTGGGCTGAAGCCCACCCTACGACCTGAGCTTGCCGTCCCCTACCGCTGCATGCCCCAGCGCTTGACGGTTACCCGCTCGACGCTGGCGAACACGAGGTTCTCCACCAGCAGGCCGATGAGGATCACCGCCGCCAGGCCGGCGAAGACCTTGTCGGTGTAGAGCTCGTTGCGGTTCTGGAAGATGTACCAGCCCAGCCCGCCCTTGCCGCTGGAGGCGCCGAACACCAGCTCGGCGGCGATCAGCGTGCGCCAGGCGAAGGCCCAGCCGATCTTCAGGCCGGCGAGGATCGACGGCAGCGCCGCCGGGATCAGGATGAACAACACGAACCGCAGACCCTTGAGGCCGTAGTTGCGCCCGGCCATGCGCAGGGTGTCGGAAACGCCGAGAAAGCCCGCGTAGGTGTTCAGCGCCAGCGCCCAGAGCACCGAATGCACCAGCACGAAGATCAGGCTGTTCTCGCCCAGGCCGAACCACAACAGCGCCAGCGGCAGCAGGGCGATGGCCGGCAGCGGGTTGAACATCGAGGTCAGCGTGGACAAGAGGTCACGGCCGAGCTGGGTCGACACCGCCAGGGTGGTCAGCAGGAAGGCCAGGCCGATGCCGATCAGGTAGCCCTTGACCAGCACCGACAGCGAAATCGCCACCTTTTCCAGCAGCTCGCCGCTGCCGATGCCCTCGACGAAGGCGCGGGCCGTCTGCAGGAAGCTCGGCAGCAGCAGGTCGTTGCCCTGGTAGCGCGCGGCCAGCTCCCAGACCAGCGCGAGAACCAGCAGGATCAGCGACTTGCGCAGCCAGCCCCGCTGCCAGAGGCGCTGGCCCAGCGACAGCTCGCGCTCCAGCGGCAGGTCGGTGAGCGTCTCGAGCAGGTTCTCGTACTCCGGGCGCCGCGCGGGTAGAACGTTCATGTACATCACTCCGTAGCGAAAAGGTCGGTGCCGCTCAGTAGGCGAGGCGCACGTCCTGGAAGGCCAGCTCCGCGCCGGCGTCCTCCGTCCGTCCCTCGAACAGCAACTGATGAATGCGCAGGGCGGCCTGCTGGAAGTCGGCGCCGCCGAGGCTGTGCAGGTCGAACGCATGGGCGCCGACCTCCGCCCTCACCCGCCCGGGGTGCGGCGACAGCAGCAGGATGCGGTTGCCCACCACCAGCGCCTCTTCGATGGAATGGGTGACGAACAGCAGGGTGAAGCGCACCTCGTCCCACAGCTCGAGCAACTCCTCCTGCATCTTGCGCCGGGTCAGGGCGTCCAGCGCGGCGAAGGGCTCGTCCATCAGCAGGATCTTCGGCTGCATGGCCAGCGCCCGGGCGATAGCCACGCGCGCCTTCATGCCGCCGGACAGGGTGTGCGGATAGGCATCGGCGAAGGCGGCGAGGCCGACCTTTTCCAGGTAGTGCAGCGCGCGTGCCTCGGCCTCGCGGCGGCCCAACGTGCGCGAGGCCAGCAGCGGGAACATGACGTTCTGCTTCACCGTCTTCCACGGCGGCAGCTGGTCGAACTCCTGGAACACTACGATGCGGTCCGGGCCCGGCTCGCGCACTGTCTGGCCGTCCAGGCGGATGCTGCCGGCGACCGGCTCGATGAAGCCGGCCACCGCCTTGAGCAGGGTCGACTTGCCGCAGCCGGAAGGGCCGAGCAGGACGAAGCGATCGCTGCGGTCCACCTCGAAGCTGACTTCGTGGGTGGCCCGCACCACGCGCTGCGGGGTGCGGTATTCGAGGCTGACCCGGTCCACCTCGAGGACGGTGTCGAAGGCGGTCGTATTCAGATTGCTGGCCGTGTGGCCTTGCAGAGGCGCATTCATGGATTCAGCTTCCCTGGCCGATGGCGGCGTCTTCGAAGAAGTAGTCCTGCCAGGAGGCCGGCCTGTTTTTGATGGCGCCGACGCGGTGGAGGAAGTCCGCCAGCGGGTAAGTGTTGGTGGGGGTGACGGTGAACTGGAACTGCTCGTTGTCGATGATCTCCAGCAGCTCGTCGCGGCCGATCTTCGCCCCGGTCACGCGGATGTAGGTGTCGGCCGCCGCGCCCTTATCGCTCTGGGCGAAGGCCGCCGCCTCGGCCAGCGCGGCGACGAAGGCCTTGTAGGTCTTCGGGTTGTCCTTACGGAATTTCTCGGTCGAATACAGCACGGTCGGCGAGTTCGGCCCGAGCAGCTCGTAGGTGTCCAGCACCACGTGGACGTTGGGGTTCTCCAGCGCCTGGTTCTGGAACGGCGGGTTGGAGAAATGCCCGGTCAGCTCGGTGCCGCCCGACTTCAGCGAGGCGGTGGCGTCGGGGTGCGGCAATGCCACGGTGTACTTGTCCAGACGGTCGTACTGGTCGTCGCCCCACTGCCCGGCGGCGGCGTACTGGAGGAAGCGCGACTGCACGGAGACGCCCACCGCCGGCACGGCGATGCGATCCTTCTCGGTGAAGTCGGCGATGGTCTTGACGTTGGGGTTGTTGCTCACCAGGTAGTAGGGGAAGTTGCCCAGCGAGGCCACGCCCCTGACGTTCTGCCGGCCCTGGGTACGGTCCCAGACGGTCAGCAGCGGGCCGATGCCGGCCCCGGCGATGTCGATGGCGCCGGACAGCAGCGCGTCGTTCACCGCCGAACCGCCGGACAGCTGCTGCCAGTCGACCTTGATGTCGAGGCCCTCCGCCTTGCCGTGCTTCTCGATCAGTTGCTGGTCGCGCACCACGTTGAGCAGCAGGTAGACGATGCCGAACTGCTCGGCGATGCGGATCCGCCCTTCGGCGTGGGCGACCTGGGTGGTGACCAGGGTGCCGGCCAGCAGGCCGAGGGACAGTCCGATGCCGCCGGCCAGCCGGGCCACGCGGTTATTCAGGAAGCGCTCACCTAGAGACATCTCGAAACTCCATGTACGGGTTGCCGGGATCGGCGAAGGTCAGAACGGGGCGTCGCCCTGGATGGTGGTGCGGTGCATGCGACGGCGCAGGTGACGCGGGCAACCGGTGGCCAGGTGGATCAGCGCGCGGTTGTCCCAGAACACCATGTCGCGGGGCTGCCACTGGTGGCGGTAGACGAACTCGGGGCGGGCGCTGTGGGCGAACAGCTCGGCGAGGATCTGCCGGCTCTCGTCTTCCGGGATGTCGAGGATGTGGGTGGTGAAGTTCTCGTTGACGAACAGGCCCTTGCGCCCGGTCTCCGGATGGGTGCGCACCACCGGGTGCACCACCGCCTTGACCTCGGCCAGCTGGGCGGGCGTCAGGCGCGGCCGCTGGATGCCCTCGAAGACCTCGTCGGCATAGCGCGCGATGTAGGAATGCGCGGCGCGCCTGCCGTCGATGGCCGCGCGCAGCTCGGCCGGCAGCGTCTCGTAGGCCAGCTGCTGCTGGGCGAACAGGGTGTCGCCACCCTCTTCCGGCAGCTCCTGGGCGTAGAGCATCGAGCCCAGGCTCGGCAGCTCCTTGTAGGACAGGTCCGAATGCCAGAACTTGCCGGCATCGCCCAGGCCGATCGGCTGACCGTTCTCGACGATGTTGGAAATGATGAAGATCTCCGGATGTCCGGCCAGCAGGAACTGCTTGAGCACATGGATCTGCAACTCGCCGAAGCGGCGACTGAAGGCGATCTGCTGCTCGGGCGTGATGTGCTGGTCGCGGAAGACGAGCACGCCGTGATCCAGATGCGCCTGGTGGACGCGGGCGAAGTCCTCGGCGTTCAGCGGCGTGCCGAGGTCGATGCCGAGGATCTCGGCTCCCAGCGGGGCGTCGAACGGGCGAATCTCGAACGCCTGCGAAGCGGAGGACGACTGGCGAAGGGATGAAACTGCAGGTGCCGACATGGGAGCTCCATGGAATGCGCCCATACGGCGCGGTCACTGGTTACGGGCGATGAGCCCATGCTTAGTGCGGCGCGCCGATTGGTCGGCAGGTACGCAGGCGATCAATCTAATGGAATAAAAAATCCCAGTTAACTACTTTTATTGAATAAGCTTATTGCCGGGTGATGGAGCATCTTCCGGCGCCATCGAAAAAGCATCGCCCCGAGGGCGTAATGCCGTTCACTTAGGCAAGCTCGCCCCGAGGTCGGGCCTCCCACGAAAGCGGAGTTGCCCGCCGAGCCCTGTGGGAGGCCGCGCCCGTTCCCGACGGGCTTGCGGCATCCACCACATCCCTGTGGGAGGCGCGCCCTCGCGGCGATGCAGGCCGTAGGCCTGCCCGAGGCCAAGGGTCTATCACTTAAGTGAACAGCATTGCGCCCCGAGGGCGGGCCTCCCACACCCGGTGTCCGGGCCGGTCCTTGGTGCCCATGATGCAACCAAGGGTGGGCCGGGCGGCGTTCCGCGTCAGCCCACCAGTGGACACAAGAAAGGTGGGCCGGAGCGGAGCACCACCCGCCCCGCCCTGCCTAGAGCGGTGAAAGCGCGGAGCCATTCGCGAGCAAGCTCGCTCCTACGAGACGACGGGGCGTTCGGCTAGCGTTCGTGATCGGCTATGGTCGGGCGTCCACGCGCACCCGCTGCACTTCCTCCAGTGCCCTTCGCAACATCCCCTCCAGTCCTTCCAGCGACGCGCCGTCAGGTGACCGCAGCTGGCTGTCGAGCTGGCGCTGCAGCGCCTGCAGCGCATCGCGCTCGGGCAGGTTCAGGTGCTCGGGCTCGATCACCCTGCCGTCGCTGACCAGCAGGGCGAAGTGGATGACGTTCTCCAGCTCGCGGGTATTGCCCGGCCAGGCGTGCGCTTCCAGCAGCCGCTGTGCGGCCGGGCCGATGGTCGGGACGGGCAGGCCGAGCCGGTGTGCGTAGACGCCGAGGAAGTATTCGGCCAACGGCAGCAGGTCGCCGGGGCGCTCGCGCAGCGGCGGCAGGCTGACGCGGCCGTCGATCAGGTAGCGATACAGCGGCTCGCTGAACTTGCCCGCCTGCACGGCCTTGCCCAGGTCGATGCTGGTCGCGGCCACCAGGCGCACGTCCACCGGCACGCCCTGCGCGGCGCCGACGCGCAGCACCTCGCCGGTCTCCAGCGCGGCCAGCAGGCGGGCCTGCAGGGGCAGCGGCAGGTCGCCGATCTCGTCGAGGTAGAGCGTTCCGCCATTGGCCGAACCGAACCAGCCGGCGCGGCTGCTAGGGCCGGCGCGGCGTTCGCCGGGGCCGTAGCCGAACAGCTCGGCCTCGGCATGCGCGACGCTGATCGCACCGCAGTTGACGCTGACGAACAGGCCCGCACGCCCGCTCTCGCGGTGCACGTGGCGGGCCAGCAGCTCCTTGCCGGTGCCGGGCTCGCCCTCGATCAGCAACGGCAGGCGTTGCCCGGCCAGGCGCGCGACCTGGTCGCGCAGTCGCCGCGAGCGCGGGTCGATGAACACCAGGGCCCTGGCACGAATGCTCAGTGGCCTGCGTTCGGCGTCGGAAAAGGTCAGCGGCGGTGGATGGTCGAGGCGGTGGTCAGGCATGCGAATCCTCTTCGGTCGGGCCCCGCCCGGTCCATTCCGCCGAAGCGCTGGCTTCAGGCGGTTTCGCGGGCGCGTTGTTCGATGTGGTGCTGCAGGCGGTACAGGTAGGCGAAGCCCTGGTCCCAACGGCGGTGCCCGGACTTGACGTTGATGTGGCCGGCGCCGGCGAGGATGGCGGTCTCGCGGCTACCCCAGGCGCGGCCGAGCGCGATGGCGCGCGCCGCGCTGGCTGCGGAGTCGTTGTCGGAACCCACCAGCAGGCTGGCGAACGGCAGCGGCCGCATGGGGATCGGCGCGAAGTTGCGCAGCGCCTCGGGGCAGTTCGCGCGCTCGACGTCGGCCGGCGCCACCAGCAGGGCGCCGCGCACCCGGCGCAGCATCCCGGGCGAGGCCTGCGCCGCCCAGTGCGCCACGGTGACGCAGCCGAGGCTGTGGGCAACCAGGATGGTCGGCTGGGGGCTGGCCGCGAGGCTGCGCTCCAGTTCCGCCACCCAGTCGGCGCGGCGCGGCGCCAGCCAGTCGCGCTGCTCCACCCGCGCGGCGTTCGGCAGGCTGCGCTGCCAGTGGCTCTGCCAGTGCTCGTCGGGCGAGCCCTGCCAGCCGGGCACTATCAGATAGCGGATCGCTTCGCTGCGCATGGCGCACCTCCTCTCGTTCGATCGGCGCAGTCTAGGCCAGCCGCGATACACCAAAAAAGAATAAGAAATTATTTAGTTATAACCACAGATAAGCCACAGCCTCGAACCGGAAAGGCGTATATCTTATTTCTAAATAATATATAAATGTTCTGAAACAGTATTTTAAAGAATAACCTGACCTTACCTACTATCGGCTCCACGCCTCCCTGGCTGACATGGAGGCTTTACCCAGGAGACAAGAAGAAATGACCGCGCCCCTTCGCCACCTCGAAGGTCAGGACGAAGCCAGCATCCTGCGCGAGATCCAGAGCGCATTGAGCGGCCTGAAGTTCGGCTCGGTGGAGATCACCGTGCACAACGGCCAGATCGTGCAGATCGAACGCAAGGAAAAGTTTCGCTTGCAGCCCAACGGCAAGAACGCCTGACCCAACCGAAAAACACAGCCCGACTGGACCACCGGAGGGCGTGCCATGAGAACGAGAACGACCATGAACACGCACCGGTACTGCAGCTGTCGCCCGCGAATGCGGAGCTGATCGCCCTACCTCCTACATAAGCCAATACCCGAAACAGGATTTTCAGGAGCTGCATCCATGTCCATTCGTCGCTTTGCGCTGGCCGCCCTGGCCGGTGCGCTGATTTCCGGCCCCGTCGCCGCCGCGCAAACGCTGCTCAACGTGTCCTACGACCCGACACGCGAGCTCTACGTCGACTACAACGCCGCCTTCAACAAGCACTGGCAGGCCCAGGGCCACGAGCCGGTCACCATCCAGCAGTCGCACGGCGGCTCGGGCAAGCAGGCCCGGGCGGTGATCGACGGCCTGCGCGCCGACGTGGTGACCCTCGCCCTGGCCGGCGATATCGACGAGCTGCACCGTATGGGCAAGCTGATCCCCGAGGACTGGCAGACCCGCCTGCCGGATGCCAGCACGCCCTACACCTCGACCATCGTGTTCCTGGTGCGCAAGGGCAACCCCAAGGACATCAAGGACTGGGACGACCTGGTCAAGCCGGGCGTGGAAGTCATCACCCCCAACCCGAAGACCTCCGGCGGCGCCCGCTGGAACTTCCTCGCCGCCTGGGCCTGGGCCCAGCAGCAGTACGGCAGCGAGGAGAAGGCCAAGGAATACGTCGCCCAGCTCTACAAGCAGGTACCGGTGCTGGACACCGGCGCCCGCGGCTCGACCATCACCTTCGTCAACAACAAGATCGGCGACGTGCTGCTGGCCTGGGAGAACGAGGCCTTCCTCGCGCTGAAGGAAGAAGGTGGCGACGAGCTGGAAATCGTCGCGCCCTCGCTGTCGATCCTCGCCGAGCCGCCGGTGGCGGTGGTGGACAGGAACGTCGAGCGCAAGGGCACCCGCGAACTGGCCGAGGCCTACCTGAACTACCTGTACAGCGAAGAAGGCCAGCGCATCGCCGCCAAGCACTTTTACCGGCCGCGCAACCAGTCGGTCGCCGCCGAGTTCGCCCAGCAGTTCCCGGAGCTCAAGCTGGTGACCATCGACGACGACTTCGGCGGCTGGAAGCAGGCGCAGCCGAAGTTCTTCAACGACGGCGGCGTGTTCGACCAGATCTACGAGGCGCGCTGAAGCGCGCCTCTGAGGCTTGAAGCTTGAAGGCTTGAAGGCTTGAAGGCTTGAAGGCTTGAAGGCTTGAAGGCTTGAAGGCTTGAAGGCTTGAAGGCTTGAAGGCTTGAAGGTTGGACGGGTTTGGCCGCGCAGGTTCAACACCGTTCGGCTTTTCGTTCAGCCTTCCAGCCTCCAACCTCCAGCCCATTTCTGCCCAGTCCGCCCCTATTGAGGTTTCTATGTCCCGCCCCTCCCCCGTCATACCCGGCTTCGGGCTGACGCTGGGCTACACCCTGGTGTACCTCAGCCTCCTGGTGCTGATTCCCCTGGGTGCGCTGTTCATCAAGAGCACCGAGCTCACCTGGGAGCAGTTCGTCGCCATCGTCAGCGCGCCGCGCGTACTCGCCGCGCTGAAGCTGTCCTTCGGCGCGGCGCTGGCGGCCGCCCTGCTCAATGGCGTGATCGGTACGCTGCTGGCCTGGGTGCTGGTGCGCTACCGCTTCCCCGGACGCAAGGTGATCGAGGCGATGATCGACCTGCCCTTCGCCCTGCCCACGGCGGTGGCCGGCATCGCCCTGACCGCGCTCTACGCGCCGAATGGGCCGATCGGCCAGTTCGCCACCGAACTCGGCTTCAAGATTGCCTACAGCCCGCTCGGCATCGCCCTGGCGCTGACCTTCGTCACTCTGCCGTTCGTGGTGCGCACGCTGCAGCCGGTGCTGGCGGACATTCCGCGCGAGGTCGAGGAAGCCGCCACCTGCCTCGGCGCGCGGCCCTGGCAGATCGCCCGTCACGTGCTGCTGCCGGCGCTGCTGCCGGCCTGGCTGACCGGCTTCGCGCTGGCCTTCGCCCGCGGCGTCGGCGAGTACGGCTCGGTGATCTTCATCGCCGGCAACATGCCGGGCAAGACCGAGATCCTGCCGCTCTTGATCATGGTCAAGCTGGACCAGTACGACTACGCCGGCGCCACCGCCATCGGGGTGCTGATGCTGGTGGTCTCGTTCGTCCTGCTACTCGTCATCAACCTGCTGCAGCGCCGTATCGCGCGTGGCTGAGGAGGCCTCCATGAATACCGCTACCCTCGCCGCCGCGGGCGTCTCCCGCACCCGCCGCGGCGCCCCCTGGGGTCGACGCCTGCTGATCCTGGCCGCCTGGCTGGTGTTCGTCCTGTTCCTGCTGCTGCCGCTGCTGATCGTGATCAACGAGGCGCTCAAGCAGGGCTTCGGCACCTTCTTCGCCGCCATCCTCGAGCCCGACGCGGTGGCCGCGCTGAAGCTGACGCTGATCGCGGTCGGCATCTCGGTGCCGCTGAACCTGGTGTTCGGCGTCGCCGCCGCCTGGTGCGTGAGCAAGTACGAGTTCCGCGGCAAGAGCATCCTGGTCACGCTGATCGACCTGCCGTTCTCGGTGTCGCCGGTGATCGCCGGCCTGATCTACGTGCTGCTGTTCGGCGCCCAGGGCTGGTTCGGCCCCTGGCTGATGGACCGCGACATCCAGATCGTCTTCGCCGTGCCCGGCATCGTGCTGGCGACCCTGTTCGTCACCGTGCCCTTCGTCGCCCGCGAGCTGATCCCGCTGATGCAGGAACAGGGCACCCAGGAAGAGGAAGCCGCGCGCCTGCTCGGCGCCAGCGGCTGGCAGATGTTCTGGCATGTCACCCTGCCGAACATCCGCTGGGGCCTGATCTACGGCGTGGTGCTCTGCACCGCCCGGGCGATGGGCGAGTTCGGCGCGGTGTCGGTGGTCTCCGGACACATCCGTGGGCTGACCAACACCCTGCCGCTGCACGTCGAGATTCTCTACAACGAATACAACCACGTCGCCGCCTTCAGCGTCGCCAGCCTGCTGCTGGCCCTGGCACTGCTGATCCTGTTGCTCAAGCAGTGGAGCGAGGCCCGCATCAACCGTCTGAAAGCCGCCGCGGCGCAGGAGTGAAGCCATGAGTATCGAGATTCGCCAGGTCAACAAGCGCTTCGGCACCTTCCAGGCGCTCAAGGACATCGATCTGACCATCGAGAGCGGCGAGCTGGTCGCCCTGCTCGGCCCCTCCGGCTGCGGCAAGACCACCCTGCTGCGCATCATCGCCGGGCTGGAAGCGCCGGATACCGGACGCATCGCCTTCCATGGCGAGGACGTCTCCAGCCGCGAGGTGCGCGAGCGCAACGTCGGCTTCGTGTTCCAGCACTACGCGCTGTTCCGCCACATGACGGTCTTCGACAACGTCGCCTTCGGCCTGCGCATGAAGCCGCGCCGGCAGCGCCCCAGCGAAGCGGTGATCGCCGAGAAGGTGCACGAGCTGCTGAACCTGGTGCAGCTGGACTGGATCGCCGACCGCTACCCGGAACAGCTCTCCGGCGGCCAGCGCCAGCGCATCGCCCTGGCCCGCGCGCTGGCGGTGGAGCCCCGCGTGCTGCTGCTCGACGAACCCTTCGGCGCGCTGGACGCCAAGGTGCGCAAGGAACTGCGCCGCTGGCTGGCGCGGCTGCACGAGGAAGTGCACCTCACTTCCGTGTTCGTCACCCACGACCAGGAAGAGGCGATGGAAGTGGCCGACCGCATCGTGGTGATGAACAAGGGCGTGATCGAGCAGATCGGCTCGCCCGGCGAGGTCTACGCCAACCCCGCCAGCGACTTCGTCTACCACTTCCTGGGCGACGCCAACCGGCTCGACCTGGCCGGCCAGGCGGTGCTGTTCCGCCCCCACGAGATCTCGCTGTCGCGCCAGGCCGAAACCGGCCACCTGCCCGCCGAGGTTCGCGACATCCGCCCGCTGGGCGCGCTGACCCGGGTGACGCTGAAAGTCTCCGGCCAGGACGACCCGATCGAGGCGGAGGTGGCCAAGAACCACGTTACCCTGGCCGGCCTGAGCCGTGGCGAGACGCTCTATTTCAGGCCGAACGCCGAGCAGCCGGAGCCATGGGAGGAACGCGGGCTTTGATCCGGTGTCTCAGGGCGCCGCGCGCACCGAGTGCGGTGAGCGACCTGGTGGGCTGAAGCGGAGCGCCGCCCGGCCCACCCTACGGTGCTCGGCGTGCAGCGCGGCGAAGCCCGATATGCCGGCGCCCCCGTCAGGCCCGCACCGTCTCAGGGTCCGCTGGCTGGGCGTGGTGGGCTGAAGCCCACCCTACGGGCGAGGGTTCACCAGGGTGGGCTTCAGCCCACCAATGGCTCAAGCCCCGCGCCACAAGCCTCAGACCAGCACGCCCTGGCTGCGCAGGTAGTCGTCGTAGCTGCCGGAGAAGTCGGTGACGCCGTCTTCCGACAGCTCGATGATGCGCGTGGCCAGCGAGGACACGAACTCACGGTCGTGGCTGACGAAGATCAGCGTGCCCGGGTAGTTCTCCAGCGCCAGGTTGAGCGCCTCGATCGACTCCATGTCGAGGTGGTTGGTCGGCTCGTCCATCACCAGCACGTTGGGCTTCTGCAGGATCAGCTTGCCGAACAGCATGCGGCCCTGCTCGCCGCCGGAAATCACCTTCACCGACTTGCCGATGTCGTCGTTGGAGAACAGCATGCGGCCGAGGGTGCCACGCACCAGCTGCTCGCCGCCGCCGGTCCATTGCCCCATCCAGTCGAACAAGGTCATGTCGGCCTCGAAGTCCTCGGCATGGTCCTGGGCGAAGTAGCCCACCTCGGCGCTTTCGGTCCACTTCACCTCGCCGCTCATGGCCGGCATCTCGCCGACCAGGGTGCGCAGCAGGGTGGTCTTGCCGATGCCGTTCGGGCCGATGATCGCCACCCGCTCGCCGGCCTCGATCTGCAGGCCGAGACGCTTGAACAGCGCCACGCCGTCGTAGCCCTGGCTGACGTTTTCCAGCGTCACCGCCTGGCGGTGCAGCTTCTTGGTCTGCTCGAAACGGATGAACGGGCTGACGCGGCTGGACGGCTTGACTTCCTCGAGCTGAATCTTGTCGATCTGCCTGGCGCGGCTGGTGGCCTGCTTGGCCTTGGAGGCGTTGGCCGAGAAGCGGCTGACGAAGGTCTGCAGTTCGGCGATCTGCGCCTTCTTCTTGGCGTTGTCCGAGAGCAGGCGTTCGCGGGCCTGGGTCGCCGCGGTCATGTATTCGTCGTAGTTGCCGGGAAACAGCCGCAGCTCGCCATAGTCCAGGTCGGCCATGTGCGTGCAGACGCTGTTCAGGAAGTGGCGGTCGTGGGAAATGATGATCATGGTGGAGTTGCGCGCGGTGAGCACGCCCTCCAGCCAGCGGATGGTGTTGATGTCCAGATGGTTGGTCGGCTCGTCGAGCAGCAGCACCTCGGGATCGGAGAACAGCGCCTGGGCCAGCAGCACGCGCAGTTTCCAGCCGGGGGCCACCGCGCTCATCGGACCGAAGTGCTGGTCCAGCGGAATGCCCAGGCCCAGCAGCAACTCGCCGGCGCGCGACTCGGCGGTGTAGCCGTCGAACTCGGCGAACTCGACTTCCAGCTCGGCGACCTTCATGCCGTCGTCCTCGCTCATTTCCGGCAGCGAATAGATGCGGTCGCGCTCGGCCTTCACCGCCCACAGCTCGGTGTGGCCCATGATCACCGTGTCGATCACGCTGAAGTCTTCGTAGGCGAACTGGTCCTGGCGCAGCTTGCCCAGGCGCACGTTGGGTTCGAGCATCACCTGCCCGGCCGAAGGCTCCAGCTCGCCGCCGAGGATCTTCATGAAGGTGGACTTGCCGCTGCCGTTGGCGCCGATCAGGCCGTAGCGGTTGCCGTTGCCGAACTTGACGGAAACGTTCTCGAACAGCGGCTTGGCGCCGAACTGCATGGTGATGTTGGCGGTGGAGATCAAGAGCTTTGTCCTGCGGGCGTTATGTACGGTGGTGGATGGCCTTGCACCCTCTCGCGTACCCGCCATTTCGATTCTGGCAGGCCGCTTTTCGGGCTCGCTCCGGTCGGAGGCCGAGCCCGGCCAGCGCATGGGTTGAGAGCGACGGGCGATGAATGCGGGTTCGCGCCAGTCATCGGGCAGGTGGTTGCGTAAGTATGTCGGGCTTCATATTGCCGGCGCTTACGGAAACCAAGGCATCCAGCGCCGCATGAAAGTGTTTGATGGTAACACTCAGCTCCCTGGTTCACAGCCGGCCCTTTCCTGGTGGGAAAAACGAACAGGGCCTTGACACAGGCCTTCTTCCTGAGTCGGCGATGTCGCTAGAGCGCGTCCAATGCTCGCTCATGGAAAACCTGACGTTCGTGCATCCCCCGTTTTCTCTTGCCCACGACCGTACGTCGCACTCTCTGCCTTGTGGATAAAGGAAAAACCGAGCGTGCCGACAATCAACCACAAGGCGGTTTTTCTGGAGCAGGCCGTCATGCGAGCCCATAATCTGGCGCCAATGAAGCGTCGGGCGCAGCCCAAGGCAAAAAGTTAGTTTTCAACTGCACAGGAGCGCAATTGAATGAGTTCCACTGAGTTGCTGCGTGCCCTGACTGAAAATATCGGCCTTGGGGTCATCGTGCTCGATGCCGAGCTCCGCGTCGAACACTGGAACACCTTCATCACGCAGCGGAGCAGGAGCGAACTCGATCAGGCGCGTGGACGACTGTTTCTCGAAGTCTTTCCGGAAGCAGGTGCTGCGCGCTTCGAGCGGATGGTGGCGCTGGTACGTGACAAGGACAGGCATGTGTACAACCACTGGCTGGAATCGCCCCCGCTAGTGGAGCTATCGGCTACGGACGCCGACGAGCAAAGCTCATTGCAGAGCACCCTGCTTTTCCCTTTTCCGACTGCCGACGGTCTCGTCCATTATGCGCTGGTCATGTATGACACCAGCGCAATCGCCCGCTCCAGCGCGCAACTCGAAGCTGCCTTGAGCGCATTGAGCAAAAAACAGGCTGAGCAGCACCAACTGCTGAAAAAGCTCGAAACCGCCAACAGCCAGCTGCTTCAGTCGGAAAAGCTCGCCGCCATCGGGCAACTGGCCGCCGGTGTCGCGCATGAAATCAATAACCCCATTGGTTACGTGTTTTCCAACCTGAAATCATTGGGCGGCTACGTACGCGACATGCTGCGCATCATTGACGCCGTGGACAGCGCCAGCAGCCTGGATGAATTGCGTCAGCTGAAGATAAATCTCGAATATGAATACATCCGCGGCGACGTGGAGGCGCTGATTACCGAATCGGAAGACGGCATCGACCGAGTAAAACGAATCATCAGCGCACTCAAGGATTTTTCTCATATCGAGGAAGAAGAGTTTCGCCTGGCCGACCTGCACCGGGGCCTCGATACCACCCTCAACGTCGTCAACAACGAGCTCAAGTACAAGGCCGAGATCGTCAAGGAGTACGGCGAGCTACCCGATGTGGAGTGCATCCCGTCGCAGATAAACCAAGTAGTGATGAACCTGCTGGTCAATGCTGCGCATGCCATCGAGCAATTCGGCCGGATATCCCTTCGCACCGCCAGCGACGATGACTGGGCCTGGATAGAAGTCGAGGATACCGGCCTGGGAATCGATCCGAAGCTGATGAATCGCATCTATGAGCCCTTCTTTACGACCAAGCCGGTCGGGAAGGGTACTGGCCTCGGCCTGGCCCTTTCCTACAGCATCGTGCAGAAGCATCATGGGCGCATTGAAGTCCAGAGCGAGCTTGGCAAGGGTACGCGCTTTCGCGTCTGGCTCCCCCTAAGACAGCCTGCCGCGCAAGGTCTGGGGGGTTGAGCACGACCATGGCCATGTTGGAAAACGGACCTGTGGCGACTCTCCTGCTGGTCGACGACGAGGAAAACATCCTCAATAGTCTTCGTCGCGTGCTACGCCACGAACCCTATCGCCTGCTCCTCGCCACCAGTGGCGAGGCCGCACTGGATGTCTTCGAGCAGCAGCCGGTCGACCTGGTCATCTCCGATGCCCGCATGCCTGGCATGGACGGCGCGAGCCTGCTGGCGACCATTCAACGGCGCCGGCCGGAATGCCTGCGTATCCTGCTGACCGGCTATGCCGACATCGGCACGACCGTCAAGGCGATCAACGAAGGCCAGATCTACCGCTATATAAGCAAGCCTTGGGAAGATGACGAGTTGCGCCTCATCATCCGCCAGGCGCTGGCCTTCCAGAACTCCGAGCGCGAACGCGAGCGACTGGAACAGCTGACCCGGCAGCAGAACGCAGCCCTTCAGGAGCTCAACTCGACCCTGGAGGAGCGCATCCAGTCCCGCACCGCGGAGCTTGAAGAAACCGCAGACATGCTCGATCTAGCCTATGCCGAGCTACGCCGGAGCTACGTCACCGCCACCGAGGTGTTCGCCAACCTCGTCAACCAGCGGCTGAGCAAGGACCGGCAGACCAACACCCAGGTGGTCGCGCTCATCAAGGGGTATGCCGAACACTACGGGCTCGACGAGCGCACCAGCAACGATCTGGCGATGGCGGCCGCGCTCTACAACCTGGGCAAGCTGACCTGGGACGATCGCCTCCTCGCGATGCCCTCCGATGTCCTTTACAAGGAGGACCGGGCGCGTTACCGCGAATATCCGCAACTCGGCGAAAGCCTGCTGATGGCCCTGGAACCGGTCCAGAACGCCAGCAGCCTGATTCGTCATCACCAGGAGCGCTGGGACGGCAACGGATTTCCGGACAAGCTCGAAGGCGAGGCCATTCCCTTCGGCTCGCGCCTGCTCAAACTGGCCGTGGATTTCATCGAACTGCAGCGCGGCATGATTCTGGAGCGCCGCCTGAATCGTGACGAAGCCCTGCTGCTGCAGAAGAAATTCGCCGGGCGACTCTACGACCCCGAGCTCTGCACGCGCTTCATGGAAGTTTGCACCACCCTCGCCCCGGACCTCGCGCTGGCCGACGCGAGCATTCTCATCCTGGATACCCGTCGAGTGGAGCCGGGGATGGTCCTGGCGCGCAACCTCCACGCCGAAAACGGGATGCTGCTGCTCAATGAAGGCAAGGCACTCACACAGCCCCTGATCAACAAACTGATCGCCTTCGAATCGTCGGAGGGCGCCCGTTATACCCTGTTCGTGCGCAAGCCCGACGCGACGGCCCAAGTTGGAATTCTCAAATGATCAAAATCCAGTTGGTTGACGACGAACCGCACATCCTGAGCGCACTGCAGCGTGTATTACGCCCGCATGGCTGGACGGTGCACGGCTTCAGCGATGCCCAGTCGGCGCTGGACGCACTCTCCGAGCATGAATATGCGGTGATCGTTTCCGACTATCAGATGCCGAGCATCGATGGCGTCACGTACCTGCAGTTCGCCAAGCAGCGCCAACCGCACGCCATGCGCATGGTGCTCAGCGCACACGGCGATCGCCAGGCGATGATGAATGCGATCAACCGAGCGGAGATTTACCGTTTCCTTTCCAAGCCCTGGGAAGACTACGAGATCGAGGCCGCGCTTCGTGCGGCCATCGACCTCTACCTGATGAAGATTCAGAACCAGCGCCTGCTATCCCAGCTGGAACGCCAGCAGACAGCATTGCAGCGCCAGCAGCAGGAGTTGTTGCGCCTGGAAACCGAGCACCCGGGCATCACGCGAGTCAGGCGCGACATCGATGGCGCCGTGCTGATCGATTTCGAGGGGCAGGCGGACTATGGCTGATTATCTGCCGCACGAGCGCAAGCTCACGCTCAAGGTGGTCTATTACGGTCCGGCCTTAAGCGGCAAGACCACGAACCTGATGCAGCTGCATACGCTGCTGCGACCACAGCGCAAGGGCGAGCTGATGGTGCTGGAGACCCGCGACGATCGCACGCTGTTCTTCGACGTGCTGCCGATCGGCCTGCGCGGCGAGCATGGCCTGGACTTGCGACTCAAGCTCTATACCGTGCCCGGACAGGTGCAGCACGACAGCACGCGTAAGGCGGTGCTGTCGCGCGCCGACGGGGTGATCTTCGTAGCGGACTCGCAACCACCGCAGCAGGACAACAACGCCAACGCGTTCGATAACCTTGCCGACAACCTGCAGAAGCTGGGCATGGACATAGAGCAGTTGCCGATCGTCGTGCAGTTCAACAAGCGCGACGTGCCCGGCGCGGTCGACGAAGCCGAGCTGCAGAGGCGCTGGCGCCAAACCCCATGGGCACCGCTCTGCATGGCAGCGGCAATAAATGGCGAGGGAGTGGTCGAGAGCTTCCGGCTGTTGCTCAAGCGCCTTTATCCAGTGCTCGACCGGGAATTCCACCTCGCCGCCGACGAAGGCATCAGTGAGGATGACTTCGTCCGCCGACTCAGCGCCCTGGATGCGGATCATGCGTAGTTTCGAGGACGATCCGACCCTCTCCGAGCTGCTGCCCGGCGACCGCCAGCAACAGCTGTTGCAGTTGCTGCAGGTTTTGAGCGGGCGCCCGCTGGTCTTGAGCGAAACACCGCTGACCGGCGCCCAGGCGATCGAATTCAACCTGGAGACGCTTGGCTGGCTGCATTGTCCCGAGCAGCCCCGGGTGCAGCAGGCAGCTGCCCGACTGCTGGAGTTCGTGCTGTTCTACGTCGGCAAGTACCGTCTGGCCGCCAACCTTCATCACGACAGCACCGAAGCGAGCTTTGCCGAGCTGCAGCGCAAGCACGCCGCGCTACAGGAGTCGGAGGCCCGCTACAAGGCCCTCGCCGAGCAACTCCAGGCACGCGTGCAGGAGCAGGTCCAGGTCATCGAAAAGACCCAGCAGCAGTTGTACGAAACGGCACGCCTGCGCGCGATCGGCCAGTTGGCCGCCGGCGTCGCACACGAAATCAACAACCCGATCGGCTTCATTGCCAGCAATCTGCGGGTCGCTGGGGACTATCTCGGCGAGCTGGAGCAAAAGCTGCCGGCAGACCAGGGCACTGCCTTCCTTCTGGAGGACTTCCGGGCCTTGCTCAGCGAGTCGGCCAGCGGTACCCGCCGGATCGAGACGATCGTCAACGACCTCAAGACTTTTTCCAACATCGATCAGGCCGACTTCGTGCCTTGCGACCTGAATGGTCTGCTGGCCACCACCTGCCACCTGCTGCAAACCGAAGGTCAAGCGCTGGATATCCAGCTCAGACCGGGAACGCTGCCGCGTCTGTCAGGCTATCCGGCCAAGTTGTCGCAGGCCTTCTACAACGTGCTGGACAATTCAGCGAAGTCACTCGGCGAACAGGGCTGCATCCTCGTCAGTACCCGGCAGCTCGAGGACGGAACACCGGAAGTGGTCATCGAGGATAACGGCTGCGGTATTTCCGAGACGGACCTTCCACGCGTGTTCGATCCGTTCTTCACGACCCGGCCGGTCGGCTCCGGCACCGGGCTGGGTCTTACCGTGGCGCGGGATATTCTGATCGCGCATCGAGGCGAAGTTCTGCTGAACAGCCGCCAGGGCGTAGGCACCTGCGTGCGTCTGCGCTTTCCTCGCCGATAAGGAGTCATCGTGGCGAAACGGTATGCATCGCTGTTCGTGGGGGACGAGCCGGCCACAGACAAGGGAGAGACGGCGCCCAGCGCCCCCTATCGCCTACTGCTGGTGGACGACGAACCCAACATTCTCGCGGCGTTACGCCGGGTGCTGCAGCGGGAAAACTACGACGTGCATTTCGCCCGTAACGGTTTCGAAGCACTGAGGATCCTGGAAACCAAACCGATCAACCTGATCATCAGCGACTTCATGATGCCCGGCATGAACGGGAGCGAGCTGCTCGCCAAGGTGCGCGAAGGCTGGCCCGAGATCATCCGCATCATGCTCACCGGGCATGCCAACACCGAGGCGGTGATGGGCTCGGTGAAGGACGGCGCGGTGTATCGCTTCATCCTCAAGCCATGGAACGACGACGATCTGCGCCTGACCATCGCCCTCGCGCTGGAACAGTACGCGCTGCTGCAACGGACTCGCGCGCTGGAGCAGGAAAACCGCAAACAGCACCGCGACCTGGATACGCTGGCCAAGCTCGGCGTCACCAATCGCAGCCAGCTGGCGATCATGTTGCACAAGAAGGGACTGCTCAACGCTCAGCAGATCCAGCTGCTGCACAAGGAGATGCAGTCGCACAAGACGCCGGTCATGCGTCAGCTGATGCAGCACGACTGGGTCGACAGCGGCAAGGTCTTCGAGCTGCTGCGCAAGGACCTGATGTTCGAAGAGGTCGACCTGCGCGAGTTCCAGCTCGACCCCGCCCTGCTCGCCCTGCTTCCGCAGGCGGTCTGCGTCCGTCAGTTGGTGCTGCCGTTGCGCGTGGTCGACCAGCGCTTGCGCCTGGTCATGGCCGATCCGATGGACATGGGGCTGATCGAAGAACTCGGCTTCATGACCGGCTACAGCATCCACCCGCTGCTCTGCGAGCTCGGGCAGATCCAGGCCAAGCTCAACGAACTGTTCGGCGAACCCGGCAAACAGCTGGAAGACCTCGCCACGGTAGTCGGCTCCAGCGATCCTTACGAAGGCATCGAAATCGTCATCGAGGATGAAGGCGGCAGTGAAAGCCTCGAGCAGTTGCTCGGAAGCTCCGAAGAGCCGCCGGCCATCCGACTGGTCAACGCGATCATTCTCGAGGCCCTGCGGCTGGGCGCGAGCGACATCCACATCCATCCGCGAACCAAGCACGTGGTGGTGCGCTATCGCATCGACGGCGTGCTGCAGGACAAGATCCAGATTCCGACTGCCCAGCTGATGTCGCTGGTGTCGCGGATCAAGGTCATGGCCGAGCTCGACATCACCGAGCGCCGTCGGCCGCAGGACGGCCGTATCACGGTGAAAACGCCGATGCGCATCGTCGATCTGCGCATTTCGACGCTGCCGACGATAAATGGCGAGAAGGTGGTCATGCGCGTGCTGGAGCGCCAGTCGGCAGCGCAATCGCTGGAAGACCTCGGGCTGTCGGCGCACAACCTGCGGCGGCTCATGTACGTGGTGAACAAGCCGCAGGGCATCGTTCTCGCCACGGGCCCGACCGGCAGCGGCAAGACCACCACGCTGTTCGCCCTGCTGCAGCACGAAGCCTCGTCCGAGAAGAACTACGTCACCATCGAGGACCCGGTGGAATTCCATGTGGATCTGGCCGGACAGGTCCCGGTGCGCGAACGCATCGGCTTGAGTTTCGCCAGCATTCTGCGGGCCATCCTGCGGCAGGACCCGGACGTGATTCTGCTGGGCGAGATCCGCGACGAGGAAACCGCCGATGTGGCCTTCCATGCGGCGCTGACCGGGCACCTGGTGTTCTCCACCCTGCATACCAACTCGGCGGCGGCGACCATCGCCCGGCTGTTCGATCTCGGCCTGAAACCCTATGTGCTGGCCTCGGCACTCGAGGCGATCATCGCCCAGCGGCTGGTGCGGCGGATCTGCATGAACTGCCGGGAACCGGTCACCCCCCCGCAGGAGCGTCTGCGCAGCCTGGGTCCAGGCTTCCTGGACCCGAACCTCCGCTTCTTCCACGGTCGCGGCTGCAGCCAGTGCCATCAGGGTTACAAGGGGCGTGTCGGGGTGCATGAGGTGCTGACCATGAGCGATGCCCTGCGCGATGCCATCTCCCAGGGAGCCAGCGCCATGCACTTGCAGACCATGGCCCGCGAGGAAGGCATGACGACCCTGCTCGACGATGCACGGGAGAAGATCGATCTCGGCCTGACCACGATCGACGAGGTGCTTCGCCTGCTGGGCCCTCAGGATTTGCAGCCATAATGACGTCGCCGCGCCACCTGGTTTACCAGGCGTACCTTTACGCGCTGGCCTTTACGCTGATCGGCATGGGCGTGGTCGGCCTCGCCGGCTCACTGCGTATCCAGCATTCGGCTCTGCATGCGCTGGTACTGAATCCTGACAGCATGCTGCTCTCCCCTCTGCTCGGCGCCGCGCTCCTCGCCGCCGTGCGGCATCGTGTCAGGGTGCTGCGAATCATCTGCGCGGCGCTGTTGGCGATGACGCTCTACAGCATTCTGGATAACGCCCTGGCCGGCCATTCGGGGGACACCTCCTGGCTCAGCGACAGTCTGCATGCACGCAGCGGACTGGCGCTCACCGGCTTGCTGCTGACGATCGCGATCTGGCTCGTGACCGAGCAACCGCGAATCAGGTGGTTGGGTCAGGTGCTTGGCCTGAGCGCGGCTCTGGTCGACCCCGCAGCCCAAATCATGGGCTGGACACCGATACTCGAGAGCGCCGGCACCCTGTCTTCCGCTTCCAGCCCGGTTGGCATACTGACTGTGCTGCTCGCCATGGCGGTCGTCTTGCTCGCATGGTTGCCGTACAAACGGGAGCGCGAACTGGACAGGCAAGCCATTGTGGCAGGAGCCATCGGCACCCTGCTCACCTGCCTGAGTTTGTATCTGCTGAACCTGCAGACGATCGAATCGGTCAGTCGCGAGAGCGAACTGCTGCTGGAGAAGGTGCAGAGCACCGTCGAGCGCAACGTGCAGGAGCGCCTTGCGCTCATGCAGCGGATGGCCGAACGCTGGCAGGCACTCGGAGCGCTACCCGAGCCCGTGCTCTGGCAGCAGGAGGCCCGCAGTTATCTACGTGACTACCCAAGTCTGCAAGCACTTGCCGTACTTGATGAGAATCTGCGGCCGCTATGGGTCGAGGCTCGTGATGACCAACAGGAGTACTGGCTCGAGCAGTTTCTTGCCGGAACCGGGCAATGGTTCATGCATGTACGCGAGGAACACTTTCCTCACCTGAGCGAACCGCATCGTCTGGCCGATGGACAGAGTCAGGTGCTGGTAGCCGCACCGATATGGTTACCGACATTGCCCAACGGGTTCCTGGTAGCCAGCCTCGATATTCAGAGATCCTTTTTCGAAGCGTTGGCCCCAGACCTGAGCGGCTTTGGGGTTCGCGCTTATGATGGCGGCACCCTGGTCTTCAGTTCTCTGGGCCATGGAGACCTGTCCGTGGGCACGCGCGAACTCCCGCTCCACCACGATGTCAACCTGCTGCTGCAGACCTATGTCGCCAGTCCGGGGGAGCTCTACGCGTCCACGCATTTCTCCACGCTGGTCATGCTGTGCGGTTTGAGCCTCAGTTTTCTACTGATACTCAGCCAGCGCCTGGCTTCATTGGCCAGAATTCGAGCCCGCCGCCTCAAGGCCACCAGCCTCGAACTTGGAAAAAGCCTCGATCGTCAGCTGCGCCTGCAGGCTTTGAACCAGCGGATCATCGACTTCTCCCTCGACGTAGTGTGCTCTGTCGACCGCCAGGGACGCTTTTGCGATCTCAGCCCCGCCTGCGAGGCGGTACTCGGTTACCGCGCGGAGGAACTGATAGGTCGCCCGTTCATCGACTTCGTATTACCAGAGGACCGCTCGCGCACCCGCGAAGAAGCAGCCGCCATCATGAGCGGCCGTGCGACGCGCAGCTTCCATAACCGCTATCGACGCAAAGACGGACGCATCGTCCATATTCTCTGGTCTGCCGGCTGGTCTCCGGAAGAAGAGGTGATTTTCGCAGTTGCGCATGACATCACCCACATGATGCAGTACGAGATGTTCGCCGAGCACCAGAGAGACATCCTCGGCATGGTGACCAGCGACCGCTCGCTGACGCAAACCCTGGAAGCCATATGCCTGATGGTTCAGGCACAGGAACCCAAAGCCCTGGCCTCCGTGCTTCTTGCCGCCGAAGGCGAGCGTCTGGTCACCGGTGCTGCACCAGACCTGCCAGCCGACTACAGCCAGGCCATCGATGGCCTGAAAATCTCGGATGCGCGCGCGTGTGCCGCAGCGGCGTTTCACCGCCGGCTGGTCGTGTCCGAGGATCTGGCTCAGGACCCGCTCTGGCAAGATTTTCGCAGCCTGACGCTAAAGCATGGCCTGCGTGCCTGCTGGGCCTTGCCGCTGATGTCGCATCACGGCACGGTGCTGGGCACGCTTGCCGTATACATGCCAGCGATCCAGACGCCGAACGAGGATCAGATCGGACTCATGGAAGCCGCCGCGCAGCTGGCGGCAATAGCCATCGTGCGAAAGCGCGATCGGCAGCGGCTGCAGGAAAGCGAACAACGGTTCCGCTCGCTTTTCGCCTTCAATCCGGACCCGGTGGTGTCCTTCGACCTTGCAGGCAGGATCCAGAGCATCAATGACGCTGGACTGGCGCTGTCGGGATATGACGCCGGCGAACTCGACGGCCAGCACTTCTCCGGGTTCGTCGCCGACGACGATCGGACTCGTGTCACCCAGCATTTCGCGGCGGCCTGCGCCGGAAAGCCGCAACGCTACGAGCTGCTGGGCCGCGACCGGCAGCACAATCCGCGGATGCTCGACATGACCAATCTGCCGATCGTGGTCGATGGACAGATTGTCGGCGTGTTCGGGATCGCCAAGGACATCAGCGAGCGCAAGCAGGCACAGCAGGAAACACTTCGGTTGGCGGAACGCCTGACCATCACGCTGGAAAGCATCAGCGATGCCTTTCACACCTTCGATAACGACTGGCGATTCACCTTCGTCAACAGCGAGTCCGCGCGCCTGCTCGGCATGTGCGTCCAAGACATGCTCGGTGCCGAAGTCTGGTCGGCCTTTCCCGGCTCGCGGGAAAGTGAAGTCGGCGAGCGCTTCCTGCGCGCGGCCGAACGCCAGGAGGCGGAGCACTTCGAAACCTTCTACGAACCACTGGGACTCTGGCTTGAGGTACACGCCTACCCTTCGGAGGAAGGGCTGGCCGTTTACTTCCAGGACATTTCGGAGCGAAAGCGCACCGAGCATGCTCTGCAAACCACACTCGAAGAGCTCGAACGCAGCAACCGCGAGCTGGAAGAGTTCGCCTTCGTCGCATCCCACGATCTGCAGGAACCGCTGCGCAAGATCCAGGCATTCTCGGAGCGCCTGGAGGCACGAGCTTCCGGACTCGACGACGTCAGCCACGACTATCTCAGGCGCATGACCTCCGCTGCCGCGCGGATGCAGGCGCTGATCATCGACCTGCTCGACTACTCACGGGTCAATACGCGTGGCCAGCCCTTCCAACGGCTGCAGCTCGGAGAAATCGTCAAGGAGGTGCTGCAAGACATGGAAACCACACTGGAACAGTCCCGGGCGCAGATCGAGTGCGCCTGGCTGCCAAGCGTGATGGGCGATCCATCGCAAATGCGACGAGTCGTTCAGAACCTGCTGAGCAACGCCGTCAAGTTCCAGCCCCCCAAGGCCCGTCCGGTAATCCGCATTTATGCCGAGCGCGAGAGCGCCGACGCCTGGACACTCTGTGTCGAGAACAATGGCATCGGCTTCGACGAAAAGTACCTCGACCGCATCTTCAACCCGTTCCAGCGCCTGCATGGCCGCGACGCCTATGCCGGCACCGGCATCGGACTGGCCATCGTCAAGAAGATCGCCGAACGCCATGGTGGAGGTGTGACCGCGAACAGTTCTCCGGGGAGGGGAAGCGTGTTCCGTCTCATCTTCCCGAATATCGATGAGGCTTGCGCATGACTGAACGGCAGCCCATGCACGTGTTGATCGCCGACGATGATCCGGACGATTGTCTGTTGGTACGCGAAGCATTCAGGGAGTGCGGGATCACCAATCCCGTCCGTTTCGTGCATAACGGCCAAGAGCTGCTGGACTATCTTCGGCAGCATCCCCCCTATGACGACCAACGACAATATCCTTTGCCTGGCCTCATTCTTCTGGACCTCAACATGCCACTGAAGGACGGGCGCGAAGCGCTGATCGAAATCAAGTCGGACGCACAGCTGCGTGCCATACCGGTGGTGGTAATGAGCACCACTTCCGCCGACGAAGACATCGTCGGCAGCTACCGCCTCGGCAGCAATTCCTTCATCACCAAGCCGGCCAGCTTCAACGGGCTGCTCGATGTGGTGAAAGTGCTCGGCCGCTACTGGCTGGGGACCGTCAAACTGCCAGGCAATGGGAGCCAAGCATGAGTCCAGCTGCCCGCATGTTGCGCCTGTTGCTGATCGATGACGACGAAGACGATTTTTTCATCACCCGGGCTCTGTTGCGTCAGGCCAGCAGCCAGGCCTTCGAGCTGGAATGGCAGAGCGAATATACGCAGGCGTTGGAAACCGTCGTGAGCCAGGCTCACGACCTGTACCTGGTGGATTACCGGCTGGGCCTCGAGTCGGGGCTGGAACTCATCGGCCAGGCACTGAAAGCCGGCGTCAACAAGCCCTTCATCCTGCTCACCGGCCAGGGAGACGCCCGGCTGGATGCCAGTGCCATCGAACTGGGAGCGGCGGATTATCTGGTCAAGGGGCAGTTCGATAGCCACCAGTTGGTGCGCAGCATTCGGTACGCGGTGGAGAGGCACCAGGCCACTCTCCGCCTGGCCGACAGCGAGATGCGCTACCGGCTGCTGTTCGAATCCAACCCCGAACCCATGTGGGTGTTCAGCAAGGAAACGCTGTGCTTTCTCGCGGTGAACGAGGCGGCCGTTAGCTTTTTTGGCCATCCGAAAGACGAGTTATTGCGAAAGACGCAACTGGACATCCGAGGCCCCGAAGAACAGGCCCGCTTTCTCGCCTGCCTGGCCCCTTCACATCCGTCGTCGATTTCCCAGCCCAATATCGGCATTTGGAAATATCGCCACAAGAACGGTAACGAAATCTTCGCCGAGGTCCTGGCGCACGACATCGACTTCGACAATCAGCCCTGCCGACTGGTACTGGCCACCGATGCCACCGAGAAGGAAAGAGCCAGACTGGAAGCCAGACAACGCGAAAGAAGCTTCCGCAAGCTGCTCGACGATACGCGCGACGCGGTACTGGTAGTGGATGGCCTGGGCACCATCCACTACGCCAACCCCGCTGCCGAAAGTCTGTTTCGTGCCGGTCAGCAGGCGCTTCGACAACAACGGCTCGAGTTGCCCCAGGGGAGCGGCAATCTCTACGAATGGAGCATCCCGACGCCTGACGGCGAGCACGTACAGGTGGAAATCCATCTGTCGGAGACCGACTGGGAGGGGCGCCAGGCGAGCCTGCTGTCGCTACGCGACATTACCGAGCGCAAAGCGTCGGAAGAGCAGTTGCGCCTGCTCAAGCGCAGCCTGGAAGCCAGTTTCAATGGCGTGGTGATCACGGACGCACTCGCACCCGATCACCCCATCATCTACACCAACCCCGCTTTCGAGCGGATCACCGGCTACGCGGAAACGGAAGTGCTGGGTCGCAACTGCCGCTTCCTGCAGGCGGCCGACCGCGAACAGCGAGGGCTCGAAGATATCCGCCAGAGCCTGCCCCAGGAGCGGGAAGTGCATCTGGTATTGCGCAACTACCGCAAGGACGGCACGCCCTTCTGGAACGATCTATACATATCGCCGGTATTCAGCGGCTCCGGCAGGATCACCCATTTCGTCGGCGTGCTGAACGATATCAGCGAGCAGAAGCGCTATGAGAGCGAACTCAGCTTCAACGCCGGGCACGATTCCCTGACCGGCTTGCCGAATCGCTCCCTGCTCGAGGACCGCCTGCTGCAAGGGTGCCAGATCAGTCAGCGCTACAATCGCAACCTCGCGGTGATGTATATCGACCTCGATGGGTTCAAACCGATCAACGACTCGATCGACCACCATTTCGGCGACCGGTTGCTGGTCGAGGTCGCGCAGCGCATGAGCCAACAGGTTCGGCCCGGGGACACGGTGGCACGCATGGGGGGGGACGAGTTTGTCGTGGTCTTGCCCGACCTGGCCCGCGAAGCGGACGTGTTGCAGGTAGCCGAACGCCTGATCAGCAGCATTGCCCAGCCGTATCGCGTGCAGGGCATCGACCTGCATGTCACCGCGAGTATCGGTATCACCCTCAGCGACGGACACACTGACCAGCCGTTGCAGCTCATCCAGCAGGCCGACCTGGCCATGTACAAGGCCAAGCAGGAGGGGCGCAACAATTACCAGTGGTACACCCATGATCTCGATCGGCGGGTCAATGAAAGCGTCACACTGCGCAACGAGCTTCAGAAGGCCATCGAGAACCAGACGTTCATCCTGCACTACCAGCCGCAGATCGACGGTCGCAGCGGCCGCATCATCGGCCTGGAGGCCCTGCTGCGCTGGCAGCACCCGGAGCGGGGCCTGATCCAGCCGGACAAATTCGTACCGATCGCCGAGGACACCGGGCAGATCATTCCGCTGAGCCTGTGGGTACTCGACACGGCCTGCCGGCAGATCCGTCAGCTCGGAGCGCAAGGTATGAGCGGCCCGACGATCGCAATCAATATTTCGCCGACGCATTTCCAGCGCAGCAATTTCGTCGAAAGCATCCGGGCGGCCCTGCACAAGCACGAAATCAGCGCCCAGACACTCGAGCTGGAACTCACCGAGACGGTACTGATGAACAACCCGGAGCGTGCCATCGAAACCATGCATCAGCTCAAGCAGCTGGGCGTCAGGATCGCCATCGACGACTTCGGCACCGGATATTCGAGTCTCAGCTACCTCAAGCGCCTGCCGATCGACAAGGTGAAGATCGACCGCTCCTTCATCAAGGAAATTATCAGCGATCATCACGATGCGGCAATTACCCAGGGCATCATCTCCATGGCCCATCACCTGAGGCTCACGGTAATCGCCGAGGGTGTGGAAACCGAACCGCAGCTTGCCTTCCTGAAGAAAAGTCACTGTGACGAATTTCAGGGCTATTACTTTGCCAGGCCGATGCCCTATGCCGAACTCGAGAGTTTCCTGCGCTCGCGTTTGCTGGTATGCGAACCTGCACTGGCGAAACTGGAGCAGGGGAACCAGATCCAGACGCTCTTGTTGCTCGACGACGAGGAAAACATTCTTCGCGCCCTCGCCCGGGTTCTACGCCGTGACGGCTACCGGATTCTCATCGCCACCCGTGCACAGGACGCCTTCGAGCTGCTGGCCAAGCACGATGTGCAGGTCATCCTCTCCGACCAGCGCATGCCGGAAATGAACGGTACCGAGTTCCTCAGCCGGGTGAAGGACCTGTATCCCGAGACCGTGCGCATGGTGTTGTCCGGTTACACCGACCTGAAATCGGTGACGAACGCCATCAACGAAGGCTCGATCTACAAGTTCCTGACCAAACCATGGGACGACGAGCAGCTCAGGCTGCACATCGCCCAGGCGTTCCGTGAATACGTCGCGGCACAGAGCCGGGAGCCCTGAGGCCGGGGCGTCCCGACCGCTCTCCTCGCTTGCCAGGGGGCTTTGCGCGGCACCGCGGCGGCGATCAGGCGTTATGCTGCATCGAGCCCGGCAGGTTGCCTTCCAGTTGCAGCCGCATGCGCATGTTGTCCCGAACCAGCTCGCGCTGTCTGAACGCTTCGCGAAGCTGCACACGCAAATCCTCGACCTCCCAGGGCTTGGTGATGAAGCGGTAGATCACACCTTCATTGACCGCCTTGAGGATGTGGCTGACCTCGGTGGAGGCACTCAGCACGACACGAATGACATCCGGGTAGAGAACCCTGATCTGCCTGAGCAGCTCCACTCCGCCCATCTGGTGTAGCCGAAGGTCGGTCAGCACCACATCCACCGGATAGGACGCCAGCAGCGACAGCGCCGTGCGCGGGCAGGTGGCGGTCAATATCCGGTAGTTCTCCAGACGCAGCTCGCGCTGCAGCGCATTGAGAATGCTTCGCTCGTCGTCGACCAGCAGCAGGTAGCGTTCATGCTCGGCCAGCATGTGCAGGGGCAGACGCAGGTTCGACTGGCTGGAGACGAAGGCCATGCACTGCTCGGGCGGCAGAGGGCGGGAATAATAGAACCCTTGCAGTTCGTCGCAACCGGCGCGCTGGAGAAAGCCCAGCTCCTCCGCGGTCTCCACGCCCTCGGCGATGACCTTGATACCCAGGTCGTGACCGATGGAAATCATCGAGCGTGTCAGTGACGCACTGTCAGGATCCAGATGCACTTCGTTGATGAAACTCCGGTCGATCTTCAACTGGCTGAAGGGAAAGCGCTTGAGGTAGCCGAGCGATGAATAGCCAGTGCCGAAGTCATCGATGGAAAATTGGATGCCGAGCTCGCATAACGCGGTCATCTTCTCCAGCACCTGATTGGCATCGGCCATGAGGGAGGTTTCGGTCACCTCGAGCTTGAGCAGACCTGGTGTCACCTGGTGCAGGCTTAGCGTGCGCTGGACCCGTTCGACGAAATCCGCATCCATCAGCGTGAGCGCCGAGATGTTCACCGCCATCCCAACGCCCTGCATCACGCCTTCCCAAAGCTTGAGCTGCCGGCACACAGCGTCGAGTACGAAGAAGTCTATGCCCACGATCAGCCCGGTTTCCTCAGCCAGCGGGATGAATTCATCCGGCGCGACCACCTGGCCCTCGCGCTGCCAGCGCACCAGCGCCTCGAAGCCACACAGCCGTCCGCAGGCCAGATCGAGCTGCGGCTGATAAACCACACGGAATTCAGCATTGTGCAGCGCATGGCGGATTTGCCTCTCCAGGAGTAGGCGGCGCTGTATCTGTTCGTTCATCTCCGGAGCGAAGGCACAGACACGGTTGCGCCCCAGGCTCTTCGCCCGGTACATCGCCGTGTCGGCATTACGCAGAAGCGTAACGACATCCCGTCCATTCTCCGGGTAACAGCTGAAGCCTATGCTGCAACTGACCACCAGTTCATGGTCGTCGAGCACCAGGGGCTCGGCAACGCGCTCCTGCAGGCGCTCGAGCCAGCCGAGCCGCTCGCCACACATGCCACTATCGGTCAGCAGAATGACGAACTCGTCGCCGCCGAGCCGAGCGAGCGTATCGGTCTGCCGGGTGCATGCCTGAAGGCGCCTGGCGATCAGTTGCAGCAGACGGTCGCCGACGTTGTGGCCGAGACTGTCATTAACCACCTTGAAGCGATCCAGGTCGATGAAGACGAGCGTAAAGGACTCCTGATTGCGCTCGGCAAAGGCGATCGCCTGCTGGATGCGGTCGTTCAACAGGTTGCGGTTGGCCAACCCGGTCAGCCCGTCGTGGTTGGCCTGATGCTCGAGTTCGCTCTGATACCGCTTGGCCTCTGTGATGTCGTGCAGGATGCCAACGAAATGGCTGACCTTGCCACGGTCGTTCACCACCGGCGATAGCGTCAGTTCATTCCAGAATTCGGAGCCATCCTTACGGAAATTGCGCAGGACCGCGGAGCCTTCCTTTCCGGTCCGCAGGGCCTCGCGGATACCCAGCAGGGCGGCCTGATTCCTGTCTTCGCCCTGCAGGAAGCGGCAGTTCCTCCCCAGCACCTCGTCACTGGTATAACCGCTGATACGCTCGAAAGCCGGGTTGACGTAGACGATCGGCTGGCCGGGTTGCAGGTTGTCGGTAATGACGATCGCATTGACACTGGCTTCCACCGCGCGGGTGCGGATGCGCATTTCGATATTGCGTCGGCGCTCCTGGCTGATGTCCTGGAACACCGAGATCGATCCGAGCGCCTTCCCCGACTCGTCGCGGAAGGGCACCGCCGAGGTCAGGATCGTCTTCTGCTCCCCATCGAAAGCCTCGACGTCGATCACCTGATTGCGCAAGGCCCTGTCTTCCCGGGCGGCGACAAGCAGCGGCCAGTCCTCTTCGCCAAGCCGTTCGCCGGTTTCTGCCCAAACGCCCTGCAAACGGGCCTTGTCGCTCTGGCGAAGCCCGTCGCCGGCATTCCAGATGCGCGCACTCTCCGCATTGCTCATCACCAGCTGGCCTTGCTGATCGGCGACCACCACGCCCACGGGCAAACTCTCGAGAACACCTCGCAGCAGCGACTCGCTGCGGGCCAGCGCCAGAGTGCGCAGCTTGACCTGCTGCTCCATGCCGGCGAACAGCCGCGCCCGCCCGAGCGCCATGGATAACTGCTGGCCGATCGAGGTCAGCGCGTTCAGCGCCTCTTCCGCCCAGTTCGCGCCGTCGTGGCGCAACACGTTCAGCATGCCGATGGTCATGTCGCCGAGCATGAGCGGTATGCAGGCGTGCGAACTGCCACCGGGACGGTCCTGCAGCGCCGGACAAGAAGCCATGTTCGCCGGCGAATACAGACGCCGATTACGCCAAGCCTGCACGCACGGGCAGTCCGCGGCACAACGCTGGAGAAGCTGCGACATCTGCGCCAGACCGTATCCGCGCGCGCCCGCCAACCGTATCGACTGTCGCTCGTCCTCCTCCGCGACCGCCAGCAGCAGCCAGGCACCGCTCGCCTCCGGAAAATCGAGGATATGTGCCAGCGCGGCGTCGACCACGTCTTGCTCGCTCCTGGCATCGCTCAACCCTGCGGTGAAATCGAACAGGCAGTTGAGCAGCAGATTGCTCCGTGCCAGTTCGTCATGCTTGCCTTGCAGCTGGTGGTTGAGCAGGATGCCCTGCTCATAGGTGGAAATGAGCAGATCGAAGATCTGCTGGCGGTCGGCGGTAATGAAGTGCCGCTCGCCCTCCAGCAGGATCTCGACCCCCATCTGCATCCGTTCCCGTGTACGCAACTCCAGATTCACCAGGAAATAGCGGATGCGCGACATCAGGTACTTTTCGTCATAGGGCTTGACGATGAAGTTGTCCGCCCCCGACGCCAGGCCATGGACGACGTCTCGGGCGTCGCTCAGGTGAGTGACGAGGATCAGCGGAATACTGGCGGTTTTCGGGTCGTTCTTGAGATGCCGACAAAGCGTATAGCCATCCATCTCCGGCATGACGATATCGCTGATCACGACGGTCGGCGGCTGCTCGGCGACCAGCGCCAGCGCCTCGATGCCATTGGTGGCGACACGCACCCGGCATCCGGCAGCTTCGAGCAGATATTGCAGTTCGAGCGCCTGTGTGGGGCTGTCCTCGACGATCAGAATGTCAGCGGTATCGTACATGACGCATTCCTGGCGTTTCTCTTTACGACGCTAATTGCTCAGCTATCGAATTGATCATTTCGGCGATACCTCCTGAGGGCAGAACCTCGCAGGCGGCTTGCAGGTCGATGGCTGCACGCGGCATCGAATCGATGACGGCATCGCCGGGATCCTGAACCAGGGTCATCGCGCCTGCCCGCCGAAGCTCGCTCAGACCGGCGGCGCCGTCGCGGCCCATGCCCGACAGCTGGATGCCAATGGCCTGTTTGCCCAGCGCCTTGGCCACCGAAAAAAACAGATCGTCCGCAGACGGGCAAAAGGTCTGCTCCAGCCCGCATTTTTCCAGGCGCATCCGGCAACTCCCGGCGACTCCGGCCTGCCAGCCTTCTGGCGCCAAATAGAGGACGCCAGGATGTAGCACTTCGCCATCACTCGCAATACGCACCGACATCGACGTGACGCTTTCCAGCCATTGAGCGAAACTCGCGAGGAAGCCGGGCGCGATGTGCTGTACCAGGATCAACGGCCAGGGTTGATTCGGCCGCAAACGCTGGAGGAACGTCTTGAGTGCTGCCGGTCCGCCGGCGGAAGCGGCGATGGCCACCAGCCTCGGCGTCGTTGCGATCGCCGCGCCGATCCGCCCGGCGGGGGCCGGCACGATGCGCTGCGCGCTCGATCGGGGGCGGCGAACCACCTTGACCTGCGACATGACGCGCAGGGTTCGCAACAACTCATCGGTACGCTGATCGAAATCGGGCGCGTCGGGGCCTGCCGGTTTCTCCAGCACCGCCACCGCGCCGACTTCCAGCGCCCGCATCGCGGTTGCCGACTCGGAGAGGTTCGTACTGGCAGTGAGTACGACTACTGGCAGGGCGTACTGCTTGAGGATCAGTGAAGTCGCGGTGTACCCATCCATGCCCGGCATGTGCACGTCCATGGTGACGATGTCGGGCGCATAGCGACCGAGGATTTCGAGCGCCTGTGCGCCGGACACGGCCACGCGCACCTCGGCACCGCTGCTTTCGAGCATGGCGCGAAGCAACATGCACACGACCGGTGAATCGTCGACGACCAGCACTCGCATGTTGTGTGCCCTCACTCAAATCAAACGGCGAATGGTGTCGAGCAGGCTGTCTTGCGCGAAGCCGCTTTTCACGAGATAGGCGTTGGCGCCCGCCTCCAGCCCCCTGGCCCGGTCTTCCGCGGATTCCAGTGCCGTTACCAGTATCACCGGAAGACGGGCCAGCTCGGGATCGGCGCGTACGCGATCGGTCAAGGCGAAGCCATCCATTCGAGGCATTTCCACATCGGATACGAGGAGATCGAAGGCTTCCTGCTTCAGCGCGTTCCAGGCTTCCAGGCCATCGTTGGCGGTGGCCACCTGATAGCCGGCCGCTTCCAGGATCGCCTTCAGCAGCCCGCGGGAAGTGAAGGAATCCTCCGCGATCAGCAACCGCTGCGCACGCTTAGCGGAGCGCTCGACACTTGAATGTGCGAGGGTGCTGACGTCCGTTGCCAGGGCGCTCCGATAAAGATCGACCGGGTGAAGGATAGGCACCAGACGGCCATCGCCGAGCACGGTAGCGCCGAGCAGGTTACGCACGCGACGCAACTGCAAGCCGAGGCTCTTGACCGTGATTTCCTGATCGCCGAGCAGCTCGTCGACCAGCAGCACGAAGCGCTCGCCACGCACGTGCAGCAACAGCAACGTCAGCTCGTCCCGGTCCGGCGCCAATCGACCGAGGCCGAGAACGTCGGCCAGCGGCCAGACCGGCAGCACCTGCCCCTCCCACACCAGCGACGGGCGGTTTTCCAATGTCCGTACCGCACTGGGGGGCAACCGCAGGCAACGCTCGACAGCCAGGGCGGGAACCGCAAAGATCCGCTCGGCGTTACGCACGATGACCGCGCGAAAGGTCGACAGGCTGAGCGGCAGGTCGAGCCTGAAATCGACCCCTTGCCCAGGTAGCGAAGCCACCTCGATACGCCCACCGATGCGCTCGATCGCTTCCTGCACGATAGGCATGCCCAGGCCACGGCCGGACAGCTCGGTGATCATCGCGCTGGTCGACAGGCCGGAAGCGAAAATCAGCTTGTACGCCTCGGCTTCACTCAAGGCCTCGGCTTCGTCCTCGGTCAACAAGCCCATGGCCAGCGCCCGCGCTTTCAGGACAGCGATATCGAGGCCACAGCCATCATCGCGCACGCACAGGCTGAAGCGATCCGCCGACTCCTGAACGAGCTCGATGTGCACCCGCCCTGCCGGCGGCTTGCCCACCGCCTCACGCTGACTTGGGCTTTCCAGCCCGTGATCGATGGCATTGCGCACGAGATGGGTCAGGGGCGCGCGCAGCTCGTCGAGGATACGCTTGTCGATCTGCAGCTCGGTGCCGTTTACTCGCAGCTCTACACGCTTGCCAGCCTGGCTGGCGAGGTCCTGGGCCATCGCAGGAATGCCCTCCACCAGATTGCCAGCCGGTAGCAAGAGCACCGCCAGCATCTCCGTGGCATGACCATCCGACAGTTGTGAAAGGCCCATGGCCAGTTGCCGGCTGGCCTTCTCCAGATTGATCGCCTGGAAATGCAGGCGGTCGAGCTGCGCCTGACCCCAGTCCAGATAATCGAACAAGCCCTTGAGCAGGTCGCGGCTCGCCAGTGGCAACGCTTCGAGCTCCTCACGCAACTGCCTCCAGCCATGAATGCCGGGCAGGGACCTGCTGCGCGGGATTTCGAAGCCCTGCGCATGCTCGCGCAGGCGCTGCGCCAGGGCACGGGCCTCGAGCTTGTGCTGCAACAGGGTTTCGCCGTGGAACAGCAGCGCATCCAGGCTCTTCGCCGGCACCCTGACGATGCCGGACTCGGTCACGGGCGAAGCCTTGTCGAGCACGCTCGGTGCCGGCTCCACCCTCTCTCCGCGCGAGGCCGCCTCGAGCTGGGCGATCAGCTGGCGCTGAGCATCGGGATCCAAGGGCTGCCCGGCGTTGAGCATCTGCACGGCGGCAAGCGCCTGCCGGCAGATGTCCACTCGTTCGGGCGTCAACGGGAGATCACCGCCACGCACGGCGCTGAGCAGACTTTCCCAGGCGTGGCAGATCCGCTCGATCGAGCTCAGGCCGACAGACCGCGATGCGCCTTTCAGGCTGTGCACCTCGCGGAACAGCGACTCGACGGACGCCTGGTCGGCAATAGCCTCGCGCCATCGGGCGAGGCCATCGGCGAGCACGAGCAGGCGCTCACGCGCCTCGGCCCGGAAGCCCTCCAGCAACCGTTGCTGCAATGCGGCGCGATCCAGACTCATATGTCTACAGCCTGAAACGGCTGGTCAGGGCCTTGAGCTTGAGACCGACCTCATGCAGATTGCGCGCCGCCACGTCGACCTGGCGGGTGCCGCCGACGTTGTCCTGGCTGGCCTGGCGGATGTAATCCATAGCGCTGGAGATCTGATCCATACCGGCCATCTGCTGCTGGCTGGTAGCGGCGATCTGCATGGCCACGTCGCTGGACTCCTCGATGTTGCCGCTGAGCGTTCGGATCGATTCGCCGCTGACGCGCGCGCGCTCGTAACCGGTCTCCACCGCCTTGCTCCCCTGCTCGGCGAGCATCACCGCCTTGGTCATGGCCTTCTGGATCTCGCCGAGGATGCCACGCACCTGACCGGTCGCCTGCTTCGACTGATCCGCCAGCGCCTTGACCTCCTGTGCCACCACCGAAAAGCCTTTGCCCGCCTCGCCGGCCTTCACGGCCTCGATCGAAGCATTCACCCCGAGCAGGTTCGACTGCTCGGCCAGATCCCCAACAGCCGCGACGATCTCGCCAATGGCTTGTGTCTGATCACCCAGGCGCATGATGCTTTCGGCCACCGCCTGCATCTGCTCACGGATCTGCTGCATGCCCTTGAGGGCTTCGTCCACTGCCTGAAAACCGCTCTGGGCGACCTGCCGGGTGCGCTCGGCGCTCTCGCTGACGATTTTGGACTTGGTGTTGGCCAGCACCGCTGTCTGCTTGACCTCCTCCACCGTAGTGGCGATCTCGCTGATGGCGGTGGCGGTTTCCTGCGTGCTCGAGGCCGCCTGGCTCGTGGCGGCGAGAATTTCTTCGCTGGAACTGGCCAGCACTGAAACGCCCTCGTTGATCTCCTGCACCATGTCCCGCAGGTACTGGCTCATGTCGGCGAATGCCTGAGCCAGACTGCCCACCTCGTCCTGACGCGAAGTGGTCGCGACCTGACGAGGGATCTCGCCACGGCCGATCCGCTCGGCCATATCGGTCAGCCAGGCCAGTGGCTTGGCGATGTGGCGGCTGAGGAACCAGGCAAGCAGACCGCTGACGAGCACCAGCAGCAGGCTCAGCTGGAAGGTGTTCGCACGCGCGGTCTCGAGCTGCTGATGCGAGATGACGAGCGCCTCGTCGATGCGCTTGTCGGTCAATTCGGTGAGCCGGGCGCCAAGCTCGTTGATCCGATCGAACCGCTCGGCCTGCTCCTCCGTTTTCCACAGGCGCGCCGCCTCTACGTCGCCGGCCCGGATCATTTCCAGTTGCTGCGTGCGTACTCCCACAAGCGCTGTGCGCAAGGCCACGATCTGATCGATGATCTCCGAAATTTCCGTGTCGTTGCGCGCATCGCCCTGAAGGCGCCTGATGATCCGATCGTTCGCAGCAGCACCTTCGGCAATGGAGCCCTGTAGCGTCTCCTGGTCCGCCGGCGTGCCGACACTCAAGGCCTGCCAAACGTCCCCACGCATATCGGCGAGGTTGATACGCAGCTCGTTGACATGACCCACCCGCTCGTAGTGACTCTGGAACTGCTCTTCCTCGGCTTCCTGCAAACTGACGAAACGGTTCAATGTCGCGAACAACAGACCGCCAAAACCCAGAATCAATACGGCAAACGCCGCCATCAATTTGCTGCCGATGTTGAATCGCAACGCGTGCCCCATGCCGCTTGTCTCCTTATTCGACGATGACGCGCATACCCGGATCGTCGAGCAACCGCGCGCCGTCCAGGACCGTCCACTGACCGGCAGTGACGCCGAGCAGATAGGCAGACCGGATCCCCGTTAAATTCGCCACCTGCTTCTGCAGCGCGTCGCGGTGGATATGCCGGATACCCAGCACCCGGTCGATCAGCAAACCGAACTCCATCTCTGGCCCTTGCAGGATCGCCAGGAAGTTCTTGTCCGAAAGCCCCTCGTTCGGCAATTCGAAAAGCACCCGCAGATCCAGCACCGAAACGATGCGGCCGCGCACATTGACGATGCCCAGCACATACGGCGGGGTCCCGGGCAAGGGGGTGTACTGCGACAGAGGCATCACCAGAGCGACATGCTCGCTCGCAACCGCATAGGTTTCGCCACCCAGGTTGAAGGCAAGCACCTCGAGCCAGCCGTCCGGCTGCTCGGCCTCCGGCGCCACGGCCCACGCTCGCGTGCGTTCGAGCAGTCGCTGGTCGCGCTCCTCGGCCGCCGGGGCGAAGCCGCCTTGCAGGCGCCGGTCGAAATCAGCCAGCCGCCGCAGCATGTCGGCCCAGCGCTGGTCGTCGCTCTCCGAGCCGTTCATGCCAGGCTCTCCTGCTGCAGCTGTTCACAGAGGCGCAGCAGCTGCGCGCAACTCATGCCATCGGCATGTGGCACCGGGCTGTCCGCGGCCTGCCCGGCCAGCAGCTCCCGGCAGACCCGCAGAGACTTGGCGCTGGCCTGCACCTGCCCTTCGGCCCTCAGCAGGCGAGCCTGCAGGAAGTAACCGAGGATGAAGTCCGGCTCCAGGTAGAAGGCCTTCTGCAGGGCCCTGAGCGCCGCCGGACTATTGCCACCCTGCTGCTCCAGCAGGGCCTGCAGCCAATAGGCGGACGCAGAGGTGTCCAGGCTCAGGGCCTTGCACAACCACTCCCATGCGGGCTGGACCTGCTGCTCATCGGCCAGGCTGCGAGCCATCAGCAGGCAGGCCTGATGCTGCTGGGCCGGACTCAGACCGGCGCCGGCCAGGTAGGCCTGCAGCGCCTCGCGCGCCGCGTCGGCGCGTCCGCCATGCAACGCACGCTGCGCCTGCGCCCAGAGCGCCGCCGGGCCGATGTCGGCCGCCGCAGCGTGGGTCGCCCGCCTGGGTGCGATGGCCGTCCTCGACCAGGACACAGGAACGGATGCGGCGGCCGGTTTGGCCTCTGGAATCGCCGGCCCGGGCAATGGAACGGGGCGGCCGCCCCCGAAGGGGTCGATCACCGGCACCTGCGCATCGACCATCGACTGATGGGTCAAGGCATAGTTGCTGCCCGCCAGGCGGCCTCTGAGCCCGGCGTGAGTGGCGATACCGGCCTCGACCGAGCTCAGCAGCAACAGCCCCTCGCGATCCAGGCTGGCAAGCAGGCGCTTCAAGGCAATGCTGGCCCGCGCAGGCGAGAAATACATCAACACGTTGCGACAGAGAATAAGATCGGCGCCCTGCATCGGGCTTGGCTGGTCACCATCGGCCAGGTTGAAACGGGTAAAACGAATGCGCCCGAGCCACGTCGGGCGTACCCGCCAACGCGAGCCTTCACCCTTGAAGTAACGAAGTCGAAACGCCTCGTCATTGCCGCGAAATGCCCTGCTCCCATAGAGCCCTTGCCGCGCGTGCCGCAGGAAGATGTCGTTGATGTCGGTGGCGATGAGTTCCACGGCCCAGTGGTCCCGCTCGGCGCCGAGCAGCTCATCGATCATGAACAGCAGCCCATAGGCTTCCTCGCCGGTACAGCAGGCGGCGCTCCATAGGCGCAGATAACGTTGTCCTTCGCGCCGCCGACGCGCCAGCAAGGGCCCGATGTGATGCCGTGCCAGCCAATCGAAGGCCTCGGCGTCGCGCCGAAAATAGGTTTCACCGACCGAGAAAGCCGGGACCAACGCCTGAATGTGGCCGCTGGTCCAGTCGGCAAAGGCGAGATCCTCCAGCCACCGGTCGATGTCGTCCAAGCCCTGCTCCCGAGCCAACGCACATAGCCGCCGCAACAGATCGTTTCGCCGCTCGCCCGAAAAATCCATGCCCAGGTGCTGATGCACTTTGTGCGTCAAGGTATCGAGCAGGCGCGGCGAACAGTTGGCATCAGACGCTCTCATCGCGCGCCCCGCCATTCTTGGCCAGCGCCTCGGCCAGGCGCTGTTCCTCGACGGAGGAAAGCAGCTGTTCGACATCCTGAATCAGCAGCATGCCCTCGGCGCTACGCATCACGCCTCGCAACAGGACGGAAGGTACGTTCGGGTCCGAGGCGGGAGCGAACGCCTCTTGCTCGCAGGCGAGGACCGCCCCGACCGTCTCGACGGACAGCAGCAGTTCGCGCCGGCTTGTCTTCAGCCAGATCAGCGGCTGCCACAGCGAACGTGGCACGGATGGCCAGCCAAAGCGGCGACAAAGATCGATGACGGGGAGGATCTGCCCGCGAATGTCAACCAGTCCGATGACGGTGTCGGGCGCGCCTGGCAAGGGAGTGCTCAACAGTGCTGGCAGGACCTTGAGAACGTTCTCGACTGGTACCGCGAAGCGCTGATTTGCAATGGTGAAAGGTACGACTGACCACCACGGCATGAATGGCTTTTCCGGCTCGAATGGTTGTTTGGCAAGAATGTTGGAGGTTCAGGGATTTGGCAAGGTAATCCGAGTGGGCTACTAGGTGAATATCTTTGGCCTCCCCGACCGGTTGCGGCGTGTCGTTAGACGCCGGGCATCGGCCGCCTCCTGCAGTAATGCCAAAAGGCCAAAACGGATGCCTGTCCGAGCCCTGCCATCCACGCGCCTGTTCAGGCCCAGGAGCGACATGTCCTCGAGCGGCAGCGAGCGTGGGGGAGCGATCTTGAAGCCTCGAATTGTCCTGGCGAAGCCTGCTGCAGGCGCCTTCCTGCTTGGAGCCGCCGGCCCAAAATGCGGCCTCGCCCGAGCCAGGGGCCCTTTCAAGCAAGCGTTGAAGGTCGTGTCAGCGCCTACGGGCATTCCACGTCTTCAGGCAAACACGGCAACCCCATGACACCACAACTCGAACATTGGATGGATAAGGATGCCTACCTATCCCCCAAAGGCACCCGCGGTGATCTACTGACACTACCATTGCAATGGAGGAATCATGAGAAGGATTCAGACCAGTGAATACAGCGACATAAATACAGCCGCAGCTGTTGTCGGCACGCGCTCTCTTGCCGTTCTGGTCGTAGAAGACGAACCTACCGTTCGCTTGATCATATGCTCCATGCTCAACGATCTAGGGCACTCGACCTACGAAGCCAACTCGGCCGAGGGCGCCCTCGAATTTCTCACAAGCAATGATTCCATCGATCTGGTCGTTACGGATTTTTCGATGGAAGGCATGACTGGCGGCCAGCTCATAACGGCGCTCAAGCAGGATCACAGCGAACTGCCTGTAATTCTCGCAACGGGTGATACCAGCCGCACTGGCGAGATGGAGGTAGCGATACTGAAGAAGCCATTCTTCCTGGAAGACCTCGACCGAGCCATCTCGACCACGATAACTCAGAGAGCCAGGTGACCCTTACGCGGGATGCTCGAATCGAGGTCGAATAATCCAACGCATCGCGCGAACGGGCATCACGCCGGATCAACGACCTAACGATGTCCACTGCACAATCAACTCAGCCGTCGAAGTCGCCCCCATCTTGTGCATCACCCGACCGCGATGGATATCGATCGTTTTCTTGCTATTGCCCAAACGGCTCGCAATTTCCTGGCTGGTCATTCCCGCCAGCAAAAATTCCATCACTTTTCGTTCGCTGGCAGTAAGACTCGCCTGCCGGCGCTGATAGTCTTTCACCAGAGCATTACGTGCAAATATGGGCCGCGCCTGCTTTGATACGTCATCCAAAGCCGATAACAACCGGTCCGTTTCGAAAGGCTTCTCCAGAAGAGCCAGCGCCCCGGCGCGAGTGACGCGTATGGCCGATTCAATTGTCGCGTTGCCTGTCAGTACCAGAACAGCCACATTCAGCTTACGCTGCTGAATTTCCTCCATCAGCGCCTCGCCAGGCATGCAAGGCATCGCCAGGTCCAGAAGCACGCAGGCTGGAGCGCCATCGTAGCTTTCAAGAAACGCTTCACCGCTGCTATGCAGTTTTACTTCATAGCCTTCGCTGAACAGTAAACGGCGAAGAGACTCGCGCATTCCATGTTCATCATCGATAACATGAATAATCATGTCTATTCATTACCCAAACTGACGTCCCTGTCGGATCGACCGGGCTACGGCTGAGAGAGGCGTTTGGAAATTGGCCTTTATTTCCAATTCCATATCATTTCTGACAGCTTTCGAGTTCAATCCAATCGCGGACCGAGCGCAGCCATTTGGCGTGGGTCGAAAGCGACCGTCGGACGCACAACCGGCCGCGATGAATGCCGGATTCACGCCGGCCACCAGGTGTGTCGGGCGTCGTGTTGCCGGCGCTCGCGGATGCGCAGGCATCCGGCGCCTGAAGCGCGCGATCGCGCATGGTAACACCCGGCTCCCTGCTTCACAGCCGGCCCTTGCCTGGCGGAAAGACCAACGGCTTTCGAATGGCCGAGGCAGAAGCCAATGTCGGAGCACGGATACACCGCCGTCGGAGCCGTCTTCTCGTGTGGGAGCCCGGTCGATCACGGCGAGCCCGGCATCGGCCCCACCGGACGCGTGGATGAGGCTTCGCCGTCATCCACCCTACGGTCAAGACCGGTATCAGCTGCTGATGGTGTCACGCAGAAAGGCTATCAATGCCTGCCAGGCTTCCTGGGGGTTGTACCTGCGGCTCCACACCAGCCCGACATCCATGGACGGTACCTCGTCGCTGATCGGGCGACGGGCGATGCGCTGCCCCTCCAGCGACCAGGGGCGGTAGACCAGGTCGGAAAGGATGGTCACGCCCTGCCCTGCGGCCACCAGGCTGCGCACGGCCTCGATGGAGCGGCTCTGCAGGCAGACCTGCGGCCTCAGCGCATGGCGGCTCCAGAAGCGCTCCACAGTGGTCAGGTGTTCGTCCATGTCCAGCAGCAGGTACGGCTGCGCGGCGATTTCGGCAAGGCAGACGCGCTCCTGCTGGATCAGCGGATGCTCGTGGCTGGCCCAGAACTGGCGGACGGAACGCAGGAGGGTTTCGCATTGCAGGTCCGGATGGTCGGACAGGTTGCTGGCCAGCATGAGGGCGAAATCCAGGCGCCCGGCCAGCAGGGCATCTTCCGTCTCCTGGCGCTCCCGCTCGATGCAGACGACCTCCAGCTGCGGGAATTTCCGTCGCACGGCCGGCAGCAAGCGAGGCATCAGGTACGCGCTGACGGTTTCCGTCAGGCCGATCCGCACCTTCCCCTGTACGCCGACCGGCACCGTACGCACGTCGTCCACCGCCTCCTCCAGGCTGCGGACGATGCGCTGCGCGTTGTGCAGGAAGCGCAGGCCCTCGGTCGTCAGGCGGACGCCAGCGGCCTGGCGGGTGAACAGCGGCAGACCCAGCACCTTTTCCAGCGCTTGCAGCGAGGCGGTCATGGCCGACTGCGACACGTGGCAGCGCAGCGCCGCGCGGGACACCTGGCCGGTCTCGGCCAGCGCGATGAAATGCTGGAGTTGTCGGATCGTCGGCTGCATCGGATCTTTCGATAATGCTTTTTCCAAAATTTGAATTTGGAATATCGCATTCGCGCGTCTTAGATTCCAGACCCATGTCATTTCGAACTGCATGGTTTCTTCCTTGGCGCTAAAACCGGGTTACTGCACGCTCTGCCGCTCGCGCTGCGGCACGCTCAACGTGGTCGAGAACGATCGGCTCGTCGCCGTGCAGCCCAATCCCGAGCACCCCACCGGCGCCTCCATGTGCCTGAAAGGCAAGGCCGCCCCGGAACTGGTGGACAGCGCCGAGCGGCTGCTCCATCCCATGCGCAGGACCAGGCCGAAGGGCGATGCCGACCCCGGCTGGGTACGCATCTCCTGGGACGAGGCGCTGGACGAGATCGCCGGGCGCATGGCCGACATCAAGGCCCGTTGCGGCGCCGAGGCCTTCGCGTTCAGCGTGACCACGCCGAGCGGCACGCCGCTGAGCGACAGCATCGACTGGATCGAGCGGCTGATCCGCCGCTATGGCAGCCCCAACACCAGCTATGCCACCGAGATCTGCAACTGGCACAAGGATTTCGCCCACGCCTTCACCTTCGGCTGCGGCATCCCCGTGCCGGACTACCGGCATGCCGGCCTGATCCTGCTCTGGGGCCACAACCCCAGCAACACCTGGCTCGCCCAGGCCCAGGCGATTGCCGAGGGCCGCCAGAACGGCGCGAGGCTGCTGGTGATCGACCCCCGCGAAACGGCGCTGGCCCGCGAGGCGGATGTCTGGCTGCGGGTCAGGCCGGGCGCCGATGCGGCGCTGGCCATGGGCCTGGCGAACCTGCTGATGGAGTCCGGGCGCTTCGATCTCGGGTTCATCGCGCGCTGGTCGAACGCCGGGCTGCTGGTACGCGAGGACAACGGCCGCTTCCTGCGCGCGCACGACCTGGACGCCTCGGCGGATGATGCGCCGGTCGCCTGGGACGAGACGACCGGCGGCCCACGGGCGATGCCGAGGGTCACCGAGGAGGTGCCGTCCCTGCGCGTCGCCCTGCGAGGCCGCTTCACGGTCATGACCCGAGCCGGCGAGGTCGCCTGCCGGCCGGCGTTCGACCTGTACCGCGAAGCCTGCTCGGCCTTCACGCCCGGCCTGACGGCGGAGCTGACCTGGGTGCCGGAGGCCGACCTGCAGCGCGCCGCCGACCTGATCGCAGAAGCCGGCAGCGTGGCCTATCACGCCTGGTCGGGCGTCGGGCAGCAGCGCAACGCCAGCCAGACGGAACGCGCCATCGCCTGCCTCTATGCGTTGACCGGCAGCTTCGATGCGCCGGGCGGCAACCGGCAGCTGGGCAAGGCCCCGGTCCGCGCGGTCAGCGGCCTGGACCTGATCGACCCGGTGCAGCAGGCCAAGGCGCTGGGACTGGACCGGCGCCCGCTGGGGCCGCCCGCGCAAGGCTGGATCATGGCCCGCGACCTGTACCGGGCGATCCTGCAGGGCGAGCCCTACCGGATCGAGGGCCTGCTGGCCTTCGGCAGCAACCCGCTGAGCTCCCAGGCCGACGCGGCCCTGGGCATGCAGGCGCTGGAAAAGCTGGACTTCTATGCCCACTGCGACCTCTTCATCAACCCCACGGCCCGTTACGCCGACATCCTGCTGCCGGTGAACACGCCCTGGGAGCGCGAAGGGCTGCGCATCGGCTTCGAAATCTCCGAGCAGGCGCAGGAGCATGTGCAGCTGCGGCAGCGGATGGTCAGCTCCCGCGGCGAGGCCCGTTCGGACAACGACATCGTCTTCGCCCTGGCCAACCGCCTGGGCATGGCCGACGACTTCTTCGGCGGCACCCTCGAACAGGGCTGGGACGCGATGCTCGAGCCGCTCGGGCTGAGCGTCAGGCAGCTGCGCGAGCGCCCGGAAGGCATACGCGTGCCGCTGCGGCACGACCCGTTCAAGTATCGCCGGCAGGGCTTCGCCACCCCCACGGGACGGGTGGAACTGTACTCCGAACGGCTGCTGGAGCACGGCTATCCGCCCTTGCCGACAGCGGCCCCGCCGGCCGTCGAGGATGCGCGTTTCCCGTTGCTGCTCACGTCGGCGAAGAACGGCTATTTCTGCCACAGCCAGCACCGCCACCTGGCCAGCCTGCGGCGCAAGGCGCTGGCGCCGACGCTGACGATCTCCATCGAGCTGGCCCGCGAAAAGGGCATCGCCGAGCACGACTGGGTGAGCGTCCGCACGGCCACGGGCAGCGCCCGCTTCCAGGCCCGGCTCGATGAGCGCCTGCATCCGCGCGTCCTGGTCGGCGAGTTCGGCTGGTGGCAGGGCAACCAGGCCCTGGGGCTCGATGAGACGCCGCTGCTCGGCGACGACAACACGCACTACAACGGCCTGGTCAGCGCCGCGCAGGCCGATCCCCTGAGCGGCTCCGTGCCGCTGCGCGACCTGGCGTGCGACCTGCGCCGGGAGGCGCCGCCGGACCGGGTGCCGGCGCGCTGGAACGGTTTCCGCGAGTTCGTCGTCGCCGAACGCCATGAGGAAGCGGAGGGCGTGACCAGCGTCTGCCTGCGCGCGGCCGATGGCGGCCTGCTGCCGGACTACCACCCCGGGCAGCACGTCACCGTGCGTCTCCGTACCACGGCCCACGGCGAACAGACCCGCGCCTATTCGTTGACCGGCGCGGCCGTCGACCCGGCGCGGCGGTCGTATCGCATCGCCGTGCGGCACGTCCAGGGCCAGGCCGCGGATGGCCGGCCGTGGTCGGGAAAGGCGTCGTCGCACATCAACCGGGCACTGGCCGTCGGCGACCGGGTCGAGGTGCAGGCGCCCAGCGGCACCTTCCTGATCCCGGCCCGCGCGCAACGGCCGCTGGTCTTCCATGCCGGCGGGATCGGCATCACGCCCTTCATCAGCGCCCTGGAAACGGCCGCGGAGCTGGGGTTCGACGGCGACATCCTGCTGCTCTACGGCAACCGCCATGGCGCCGCGCATGCCTTCAAACATCGCCTGCGGGCGCTCGGCCAGCGCCTGCCCGGGCTGCGTGTGGTCGACGTCTACAGCGCGCCGGGGCCGGCCGAACGCCAAGGCGTCGATTATCAGGTGTGCGGCAACGTCACCCGCACGCTGGTGCCGGATGCCTTCTTCGCCAGGCGCGCGCTGCACTACCTGTGCGGGCCCGAGGCGATGATGGAGGCGATCATCGCCGAGCTGGAAGCCGCGGGCGTGCCGAAGTTCGACATCTTCAAGGAAACGTTCCGCTCGCCGGCCGCCCCGCCGAGCGGTGGCGCCCGCTTTGCCGTGACGTTCGCCCGTAGCGGGCAGACCCATGAATGGAACAATGAGGCCGGACCGTTACTGACGTTCGCCGAGCGGCTGGGAATCCAGCTGCCGAGCGGGTGCAGGGTCGGCCAATGCGAGAGCTGCGCGGTCCGCGTGCTGGAGGGACAGGTCGTCCATCTGCACGGCCAGGACCCGGAAGACGCTCGCCTGTGCCTGAGCTGTCAGGCGATACCTGCCACAACGCTGACGCTGGATGCCTAGAGGGTTTATGGCCTTACCGAGACCAGGGACCGCCAGACACCGGCGTCATCAACAGGAAGGCCATGGAGCCGAGGCGCCGCCGGGCGCTCGCCCGGTTCCGAGACCGACAAAGCGCACCCGCATGTGGCGGGGCAAGCCTGAAAATGGGGGGTAGGTCATGAGCATCGAAGTCACAGCAAGCAGGCATGTGCCGCAAGAATCCGGGCGCCTGGAAAGGATCGCCGTCAGCGTCAGCAACTGGTCGGAGAAATGGTTTCCCGACGCCTATGTGTTCGCCGCACTGGCGGTGATCATCGTGGCCCTCGGCACCTGGGCCATGGGGGCACCGGCGGCCGCGGTCGCGCAGGGTTTCGGCGACGGTTTCTGGACCCTGATCCCGTTCACCATGCAGATGGCGGTGGTCGCCATTTCCGGCTACATCGTCGCCGTCTCGCCACCGGCCTCCAAGTTGATCGACGCCCTCGGCCGGATGCCGAAGACGGCGCGCGGCGCGGTGGTCCTGATCGCCACCGTGAGCCTGGTATCCACGTTGTTCAACTGGGCCATCAGCCTGATCTTCAGCGGCCTGCTGGCGCGTGCCGTCGCCCGTCGCAGCGACCTGCGGGTCGACTATCGCGCCATGGGCGCGGCGGCCTACATGGGCATGGGCGCCATCTGGGCATTGGGCATCAGTTCCGCGCCGGCCCAGCTGATGGCTAACCCGGCGAGCCTGCCCAGCGGCCTGCTGGAAATCACCGGCGTGCTGCCGTTCACGGAAACCATCTTTCTCTGGCAGTCGATCGTCATGACCCTGGCGCTGCTGCTGATCTCGGTCCTGGTCTGCTACTACTCGGCGCCGACTGGCGAGCACATCAAGACGGCCCAGGACCTCGGCGTGGACCTGCACGACTCGGACATCGAGGTGCAGAAGCCCAGCCGCCCCGGCGAATGGCTGGAATATTCGCCGCTGATCACCCTGGCGATCGTGGCCATCAGCGGCGTCTGGCTGTTCGGCGAGTTCACCGGCAAGGACCCGCTGCTGGCCATCTCCAGCCTCAACACCTACAACTTCCTGTTCCTGACCCTCGGCATGCTGCTGTGCTGGCGGCCGATCCGCTTCATCAAGGCGTTCTACAAGGCGGTGCCTTCGGTTGGCGGGGTGCTGATCCAGTTCCCGCTCTACGGTGGCATCGCCTTCATGATGACCAAGGTGACCAACGCCGAAGGGGAAACGCTTTCGCACCTGCTGGCCTCCGGCTTCGTCGCCATCGCCACCCAGGAAACCTTCTCGGTGGTCATGGGCATCTATTCGGCGGTACTGGGGTTCTTCATTCCCTCCGGCGGCGGCAAGTGGCTGATCGAGGCGCCCTACGTGATGCAGGCGGCCAACGACCTGCAGGTGCACCTGGGCTGGGCGGTGCAGGTCTACAACGCCGCCGAGGCGCTGCCGAACCTGATCAACCCGTTCTGGATGCTGCCCCTGCTGGGCGTGCTGGGGCTCAAGGCGCGCGACATCGTCGGCTTCACCTTCACCCAGTTGCTGGTGCACACGCCGCTGGTCCTGTTCCTGCTCTGGATCTTCGCCGGCACCCTGGCCTACGTCCCGCCGGTGATGCCGGGCTCCTGATGCCCCTCGCCCCGTGCAGGCAACTGCACGGGGCGCTGATTCACGCTTACCTTCAATGAAAATCGGGCCTTGACGACATGCAGATCCACACAGCGCAGCAAACCGCCGACCTCCTGCCATTCGACACCCTGGTCGGCGCCCTGCGAACGGCCGCCCGGGAATACGCCGAAGGCGCGATCACCAGCCCCGAGCGCATGGTCGTGCCCCTCGGCAAGGACGGCGTCATGCTGAGCATGCCGGCGGTCGCGGGCGATATCGCCATCCACAAGCTGGTCAATGTCCAGCCCGCCAACGTGGCGCGGGGGCTGCCCACCATCCACGGCCAGGTGGCCGCCTTCGACAGCGCTACCGGGCGTCCCCTGTTCACCCTGGACGGGCCGGTGGTGACCGGCCGGCGCACCGCCGCGGTGTCGATGCTGGGTATCGAGACGCTGCTGCCGACGCGGCCGAAGACCTTCCTCGTCATCGGCACCGGCACCCAGGCCGTGCATCACGTGCAGGCGATACGGGCGCTCCACCCCACCGCGATCGTCTGGGTTCGCTCCCGGAGCACGGCCAAGGCGCACGAGTTCTGCGCCCTGTACGGCGGAGAGCGGGCGAACCTGTTCGCCTGCCCGGCGGACAGGCTTCCGGACGCGGTCGACGTGGTCATCACCGTGACCACCAGCAAGCGCCCGGTCTACGACGAGGATGCGCTGGCCGGACGGCTGATCGTGGCGGTCGGCGCGTTCACCCCCGAACTGGTCGAGATCGGCGCGAGCACCATCGGGCAGAGCCGGCTGTTCGTCGACGACCTGGCTGGAGCCAGGCACGAAGCCGGCGACTTCATCCAGGCCGGCGTCGACTGGGATGAAGTCTCTCCCCTGGTCGAGGCGTTCGCCTCGCGGCCGAAGCCGGACCGGCCGATCGTTTTCAAGACGGTGGGTTGCGCGGCCTGGGACCTGGCGGCGTGTCGCACCGCGCGTAACGGACGCGGATGATGTCTGCCCGCGCCGGGCATGGGTGCCCGACCGCGTAACCCTTCAGGCCTGGCAGAACCGCAGGATCGCCTCGGCGACGGCCTGCGGCGCCTCGCGTTGCGGGAAGTGCCCGACGCCGTCGAACAGCTGCCGTTCGTAGCGCCCCCGGAAGAACGCCTCGCGCCCCCTGGAGGTGTCCGGATGGTTGGCGGCGTCCGCCCCGCCATGCAGCACCAGCGTCGGCACGGACAGGACCGGCGCCGGGTTCAACCGCGCCTCGTCCCCGGCGTAGGCCGGGTCGCCCTCGGCGAAACCCCAGCGATGTCGGTAGGAATGCAGCACGATTTCCGCCCAGTCGTCGCCCTGGAAAGCGCGCACCGCTTCGTCGAAGTCGGCCGGGTCGTACCAGCCGGCCGGTCCCCAGGTGTCCCACATCTGCCGGGCGAACGCCTCGCGCTCCTCCCGTACCACCCGCGCACCGCGCGGCGTGGCCATGAACCAGTGGTACCAGTAGTTGCGCGCCTGTGGCAGGGACAGCGCCTGGTTGGGGTCGTTGGTGCCGTAGCCCACCGACAGCATGACCAGGTGCGAGGCCGCGTCGCCGCTCAGGCCGCAGGCGTTGGCGGCCGCGCGGGCGCCCCAGTCATGGCCGACCAGCGCCGGCCGCTCCAGGCCCAGCGCCTCGATGAAGTCCAGCAGGTCGCGCCCCAGCGCGGACAACTGCCCGCTGCGGGGCGTGGCCGCGTCGCGAAAACGGGTAGGCGCGAAGCCACGCAGCGCCGGCGCCAGCACGCGGTAGCCGGCGTCCGCGAGAATGGCGGCGACCGCCTTCCAGCCTTCCGGACTATCCGGCCAGCCATGCAGCAGCACGGCCGTGCGCTGCCCCTGCGGGTTCCACTCGAGGTAGGCGATGTCGAGCCGCTCGGTCGCGGCCTGTCGATAGGCATTCATGGCGTCGTCTCGTTGCATGGGAAGGCTTCAGCGTACGTGGACCGAACGGGCCGATTGGCGAATAATCAAGTCTCATTGATCACATATCGCGCTGAATCGCCATGCACACCCTGCCCGCCCCGAGCGGCACGCCGCTCGACACCGTACTGCTGCGCACCTTCCTGGAGGTCGTGGACAGCGGCAGCTTCGTGCTGGCTGCCGAGCGCCTGGCGCTGACCCCTTCGGCCGTGAGCGGGCATATCAGGCGCCTGGAGCAGATCGCCGGCACCCGCCTGCTCGCACGCACGACGCGCCGCCTGGAGCTGACCCCGGCCGGCGACACCCTGTACAGCTACGGCCGCAGCATCCTGGACCTGGAACGCGAGGCCCGCGCCAGGCTGCGCGGCGCGCCGCTACGCGGGCGGCTGCGGGTCGGCGCCTCGGAAGACTTCGCCGGCACCTGGCTGCCCGAGCTGCTGCAACGTTTCCGCCACTGGCACCCCGACGCGACCATCGAGCTGAAGGTCGGCATCACCGCCGAGCTGCTGCGCCAGCAGGAGCGCGGGCACCTGGACCTGGTGTTCGGCAAGCAATGCAGCCGCACCGAGGGCGCTGGCGAGCTGCTGTGGGAAGAGCCGCTGGTCTGGGCCTTCGCCAGGGACCAGGCGCTGGACTCCAGCCGGCCACTGCCGCTGGCCGTGTTTCCCGAGCCATGCATCTACCGGGAGGCGGCGGTCACGGCGCTGGGCCAGAACGCCCGCGCCTGGCAGGTGGTATTCGAAAGCAGCAGCATGGCGGGCTGTCTGTCGGCGGCCCGCTCGGGCTTTGCCGTCACGGTCATCGCCGAGAGCCAGCGCGGCGACGGCCTGCGCGTGCTGGGCAGCGAGGACGGGATGCCCGGGCTGCCGGCCGCACGCTTCTATGCCTTCGCCCGGACCGACACCCCCGCCAGCGCGGCCCTGATCGACGCGGCGCGCCGCGCCGGACAGAGCCGTTTCAGCCCGCGCGGGCTGCGCGCCTGACTGCCCCCGTGCCTGCATCTACCGGCTCCCCTGCGCCCCCGCAGCGGCTGCCCGTGCGCGCAGCAACTCGATGAAAGTGCCGAGCTCCCGCCCGACTGGTTCGCCCTTGCGCAGCAACATGCCGAACGGGGCCATCTTCTGCCCGACCTCCACCGGCAGCGCCCTGACCAGGCCCATTCTCAGGTAGTCGCGCAGGGCGCTTTCCGACAGCAGCATGATCGCCTCGGTGAGCTGGATGAGTTGCTGCATCGAATAGACAGAGCTGCATTCGATGACATCTGCCGGCGGACTGAGGCCGAGCTGCTGCAGTTCGGCATCGAAGGCGATGCGCGCCGGACTGGTCTGCGGCTGCAGGATCCAGGGCCAGTCATCGACCAGCTCCCGGAAATCCGGATCGCTGCGCTCGGCCAGCGGGTGACCGCTGCGCACCACCAGCAACAGCCGTTCATTGCCCAGTTCCTCGAAATCATAGTGCTGGCTATCGGTCGCGGCGCTGCGGCGCGCGATGGCGAGGTCGATGCGCCCCTGCTCCAGCAACTGGATCACCTGGTCGCTAGTGTCGCCCATGATGCGTATGCGCAACTGATGATGGCGCGCCTTGATCTCGGCGATGGCGTCCATCACCAGATCGGGCGCGGCACCCATGATGGTGCCCACCGAAAGATAGCCGTAGCCCCCCTGCTGGCGTGCAGCCAGGTCCTCGGCGCAGCGATCGAGGCCGGTCAGCGCCGTTTCGGCGAAGTGCAGCAATTGCCGCCCTAGCGCCGTCGGGCGCATGCCGCGCGGCATGCGTTCGAATAGCTCGCAGCCGAACATGTCTTCGATTTCATGCAGCATCCGCGTCGCCGCCGGCTGCGACATGTTCAGGTGCTGCGAGGCACGGTGCAGGTTGCGACTGGAGCCGAGCGCGACAAGCATGTGCAGGTGCTTGTAGCGCAGGCGGTTGAACAGGCTGCGGGAAGAAAGCGGCAATTCCATCGAAACGGCCCACCGATAACCGAAAGGTATCTTTTATAAGCGAAATTCGATTGGTCATGCATCGCTATGCGGTTCTACAGTCGCGCTACCGATAAAAACAAACGCACCTCGAGGTGTACGCCATGACCACGCTTGCCCTTCCCGCACCGCTTCGCCATCCGCCGGCCTCCTCCCGCAACCGGCAGCACCGCCCCCTTCGCTTCCCACTCATTCCCTACGCGAGACGCATGTCCATCCGCTGAGCCGGCCGGCTGCCTGCAGGGCAGCCCCCACGCAGTACAACAACGCCAAGAGGACACTGTCGTGAACACCCTTCCCGCCTCGCTGGTCGCCAAGGTTTCCTGGCGGCTGCTGCCGTTCCTGCTGCTGATGTACATCATGGCCTTCCTCGATCGGGCCAATGTCGGCTTTGCCAAGCAGGCGTTCCAGGCCGACACCGGCATCGGCGATGCCGCGTTCGCCTTCGGCGCCGGGGTCTTCTTCGTCGGCTACGCGCTGCTCGAAGTGCCCAGCAACCTCATCCTGCATCGCGTCGGCGCCCGCCTGTGGATGTGCCGGATCATGGTTTCCTGGGGCCTGATCTCGGCGGCGATGATGTTCGCCCACAACGAAACCAGCTTCTACGTGCTGCGGTTCCTGCTCGGCGTCGCCGAAGCCGGCTTTTTCCCGGGAGTCATCCTCTACCTCACCTACTGGTTCCCTTCCGCCGTGCGCGGCAAGGCAATGGGCTTCTTCTATTTCGGTGCGCCACTGGCCTTCATTTTCGGCAGCCCGCTGTCGGGCCTGCTGCTGGAACTGGACGGCTGGTCCGGCCTGCATGGCTGGCAATGGTTGTTCCTGGTGGAAGGCCTGATGGCCACCCTGGTCGGCATCTGGGCGTACTGGTATCTGGACAACCGGCCCGCCGACGCGAAATGGCTGACCGCCGACGAGCGCCGCCAGTTGCAGAACGCCCTCGACCGCGAGGACAGCCACAAGGTCTCCCACGGCAAAAGCCTGCTGGCCGTGCTCACCCAGCCGACGGTGCTGTATCTGTGTCTGATCTACCTGCTTATCCAGGCCAGCGTCTACGGCGTGGTCTTCTACCTGCCGACCCAGGTCGCCGGCCTGCTGGGGCAGAAGGTCGGCTTCATGGTCGGCCTGGTGTCGGCGTTGCCGTGGGTTTGCGCGCTGCTCGCGGCGTGGCTGATCCCCAGTTACTCCGATCGCACCGGCGAGCGGCGCTGGACCGCGACGCTGACGCTGCTGGTTTCCGCCGCGGGTATTGCCGCCTCGGTCAGCAGCGGCAGTCCCGCCATCGGCCTGATTGCCCTGTGCTTCGCCGCAGCCGGGTTCATTGCCGTGCAACCGGTGTTCTGGACCTTTCCCTCCAGCTATCTGGCCGGCAGCGCAGCGGCTGGCGGTATCGCCCTGATCAATTCCTGCGGCGCCCTGGGCGGCTTCATTGCACCGATTCTCAAGAATTGGGCCGAGCGCACGGCCGAGTCCCCCGCCGCCGGCCTCTACCTGCTTGCCGGAACCACCGTCATCGCCAGCCTGCTGATGCTCGGCATCCAGCGCGGCCCGCGTCCGGCGGTGACAAAACCAGCGACCAATCCCTGACCAGACCCATTGGCAACGAGGAGTCATCCGATGAGCATTCCGACGATCAAGCACGTACGCGCCTTCACCCTGCGCGGCGGCGGAGCCGACTACCACGACCAGGGCGACGGCCACTGGATCGACGACCATATCGCCACGCCGATGAGCAAATACCCGCAGTATCGGCAGAGTCGCCGGAGCTTCGGCATCAACGTGCTCGGCACGCTGGTGGTGGAGATCGAGGACAGCGCCGGCAATCTCGGCTTTGCAGTCACCACTGGCGGCGAACCAGCGGCTTACATAGTCGAGAAACACCTGGCGCGTTTTCTCGAAGGTGCGCGGGTCACCGACATCGAGCTCATCTGGGACCAGATGTACAACTCGACGATGTACTACGGACGCAAGGGCCTGGTGATCAACACCCTGTCGGGTGTGGATCTGGCGCTGTGGGACCTGCTCGGCAAGGTCCGTCAGGAGCCGGTGCACCAGTTGCTCGGCGGCGCGGTGCGTGACGAGCTGCAGTTCTACGCCACCGGCGCCCGGCCGGATCTGGCGCAGAAGATGGGCTTCATCGGTGGCAAGATGCCCCTTCACCACGGTCCGGCCGAAGGCGAGGAAGGCCTGCGCAGGAATCTCGAGGAACTCGCGGTGATGCGCGAGCGCGTCGGCCCGGACTTCTGGCTGATGTACGACTGCTGGATGAGCCTCGACCTGAACTACGCCACCCGTCTCGCCCAGGGGGCCGCCGAGTTCGGCCTGAAGTGGATCGAGGAAGCCCTGCCGCCGGACGACTACTGGGGCTACCGGGACCTTCGCAAGAACGTGCCCACCGGCATGCTGGTCACCACCGGCGAGCACGAAGCGACCCGCTGGGGCTTCCGCATGCTGCTGGAGATGGGTTGCTGCGACATCATCCAGCCGGACGTCGGCTGGTGCGGCGGGCTCACCGAACTGATCAAGATCTCGGCGCTGGCCGATGCGCACAACGCCCTGGTGGTGCCGCACGGCTCGTCCGTCTACAGCTATCACTTCGTCGCCACGCGGCAGAACAGCCCGTTCGCCGAGTTCCTGATGATGGCGCCGAAGGCCGACGAGGTCGTGCCCATGTTTCATCCGCAGCTGCTCGGCGAACCGGTGCCGGAGAACGGCCGCATGCGCCTCTCGCGCCTCGACCAGCCGGGCTTCGGCGTCACCCTCAATCCGGAATGCCAGCTTCATCGCCCCTACCAGCACTGAACCAGTCGACCCACCGCACAGGTGGGTCGGGGAGTCTTGTCATGCAATTGCCCCACAACCACTTCAAGGCGGGCCTGGCCGGAACGGATGCGCAGTACGGCATCTGGGCCGGATTCGCCAGCGGCTATGCGGCCGAGATCGTTGCCAGCACCGGTTACGACTGGATGCTGATCGACGGCGAACATGCACCCAATACCGTGCCAACCATCCTTGCCCAGCTCCAGGCCGTGGCGCCCTATCGCACCGCACCGGTGGTGCGCGCGGTGAACGGCGATCCGGCACTCATCAAGCAGTTGCTCGACATCGGTGCCCAGACCCTGATGGTGCCGATGGTGGAGAGCGCCGAGCAGGCGCGCGACCTGGTGCGCCTGATGCAGTACCCGCTCAATGGCATCCGCGGCGTCGGCGGCGGGCTCGCGCGCGCCACGCGCTGGGACGGCGTGCCCGATTACCTGGGCACGGCCCACGAGCAACTCTGCCTGATCGCCCAGGTGGAATCGCGCGCCGGCGTCGAGAACGTCGAGGCGATCGCCGACGTCGATGGGCTGGACGCGATCTTCATCGGCCCTGCCGACCTGTCCATCGGGCTCGGTCATCCGGGCAACCCGAACCACCCTGAGGTGCAGGCACAGATCCGCCGCGTCATCGAGGCCACGCTTGCCTGCGGCAAGGCGTGCGGCATCCTCGCCCCGCATGAGGAAGACGCGCGTCGCTACCTCGCCTGGGGCTGCCGCTTCGTCGCCGTCGGGATCGACATCAGCCTGATGCGCCAGGGCGCCCTGGCCACCCTGGCGCGCTACCGCGAGTCCGCGGACACAGCGCGCACCTCGCGCACCTACTGACACACGGAGAGTTCCCATGAGTGAATCCGTACCGGTCCACCAGAACTATATCGACGGCGTCTTCCATGACAGCGAAGCGCATCTGGACGTCTTCAACCCGGCCACCGGCGCGCGGCTGTCGCGCGTGCCCGCCGCGTCGCCGGAACAGATCGAACGGGCGATCGGCGCGGCACGCGCCGCACAGAAGCCCTGGTCGCGCAAGCCGGCGATCGAGCGCGCAGGCTACCTGCGCAAGATCGCGGCGAAGATCCGCGAAAACGTCCCCCGGCTGGCGCGCACCATCACCCTCGAACAGGGCAAGATCGCCGCGCTCGCCGAAGTGGAGGTCAACTTCACCGCCGACTACCTCGACTACGTGGCCGAGTGGGCGCGGCGCATCGAAGGCGAGATCATCACCAGCGACCGGCCGGGCGAGAACATCTTCCTGTTCCGCAAGCCGCTGGGCGTGGTTGCCGGCATCCTGCCGTGGAACTTCCCGTTCTTCCTCATCGCTCGGAAGATGGCGCCGGCGATGCTCACCGGCAACACCATCGTCATCAAGCCCAGCGAGGAGACGCCGAACAACTGCTTCGAGTTCGCCAGGCTGGTGGCCGAGACCGATCTGCCGCCCGGTGTGTTCAACGTCGTCGGCGGCGATGGCCGCGTCGGTGGCGCCCTGAGCGCGCATGCCGGCGTGGACATGGTGAGCTTCACCGGCAGCGTCGCCACCGGACAGCGCATCATGGCTGCCGCGGCGCCGAACCTGACCAAACTGAACCTGGAGCTGGGCGGCAAGGCGCCGGCCATCGTGCTCGCCGATGCCGACCTGGAGCTCGCCGTGAAGGCCATCCGCGATTCCCGAATCATCAATACCGGGCAGGTGTGCAATTGCGCCGAACGCGTCTATGTCGAGCGCAAGGTCGCCGATGCCTTCATCGACAGGATCGCCGGCGCGATGGCCGCGACCCGCTTCGGCGATCCGTCGGCGCAGCCGGACGTGGAAATGGGTCCGTTGATCAACCGTGCAGGCCTCGACAAGGTGGACGCGAAAGTACGAGCGGCGATCGCCCAGGGCGCCAGCGTGGTCACCGGCGGCGGGCCGGCCAACCTGCCCGCCGGCTTCCACTACCAGCCCACGGTACTGGCCGGCTGCCGTGCGGACATGCCGATCATGCGCGAGGAGATTTTCGGCCCGGTGCTGCCGATCCAGATCATCGACGATCTCGACGAAGCCATCGCACTGGCCAACGACTGCGAATACGGACTGACCTCCTCGGTCTACACCCGCGACCTTTCCAAGGCGATGCACGCCATGCAGGAGCTCGACTTTGGCGAGACCTACGTCAACCGCGAAAACTTCGAGGCGATGCAGGGTTTCCACGCGGGCGTGCGCAAGTCCGGCATCGGCGGCGCGGATGGCAAGCATGGGCTGTACGAATACACCCATACCCATGTCGTCTACCTGCAATGCTGAGATGACAGGCTCGCCGACGGTCCCGCCCAGCAGGCTGGGCCGCCGGCGAGCCGTCCCGGGCGATCACTCCAGCCCCTCGCTGGGCTGCGCCCAGGGCGCGGCGGCGAAGCGTTCGGCCAGGTACTCGATCAGCGCCTGCACGCGGGCCGGGCGGCTGCGGCCCGGCGGGGTCACGATGTGCAGCGCGATCGGCTCCACCTGCCAGTCGTCCATCGCCGTCTCCAGCGCGCCCGATTCCAAGTCCTTCCAGGCCAGGAACTCAGGCTGCAGCGCCAGCCCCAATCCCGCCCGCAAGGCCGGCGCCAGCGCCTCGGCATTGTTGGCCAGCATCGATGCGGAGATCGCCTGGGCGAACTCGCCATGCCGCCTGTGACGGAACCGCCAGCTGCTGCCGCCGCGCGAATAGCTGTATTGCAGCACGCGATGCCGGGCCAGGTCGCGTGGGTGGCCCGGCCGCCCGTGACGCTCGAAATAGGCTGGCGCGCCGACCAGCAGGATGCGCACGGTACACAGTCGCCGGGCCAGCAGGCTGGAGTCGGCCAGGGTCGAGATACGCAGGGCCATGTCGAATCCCTGGGCGACCAGGTCGACCAGCTCGTCGCTGAAATGCAGGTCCAGCACCACGTCGGGATGGCGTTCCATGAACGCCGGCAGCACCGGCGCCAGGTGCGAGACGCCGAACGACATCGGCGCCGCGATGCGGATGGGCCCGCGCAGGCTGGTCGACTGTTCGGCCACCTCGGCCTCCACCGCCTCGCCTTCGGCCAGGATGCGAGCGGCACGCTCCAGCGCGGCGTTGCCGCTCTCGGTCAGCGACATCCGCCGCGAGGTCCGGTGGAACAGCATGGTCTTCATGCGCCCTTCCAGGCGTGTGATGGCCTTGGAAACGGTGGCCTGCGACAGGCCGAGCTCGGCGGCGGCGCGGGCGAAGGAGCCCATTTCCGACACCTTGGCGAAGATCGCCCAGGCTTCGAGGTCCGGCAGGTTCTTCATGGCAATCCCGGAAACAATCCGATCACGTTCGTTCCGTAGGATTGTCCACGAACAGCATGAAACCTGCCATCCAACACATCCAAAAAGGAAACGATAGTTTTCCATCGTTTCCATTCTAAAGGCACCTTCGACTGCCTATAGTCGCTCCCATCGAAACCTGCTTCATCGGGAGAACAGCATGATCGAACGCCGTCCCTTCGACAGCCTCGGTGGCGCCCACCACGGCTGGCTCGATGCCAGACATCATTTTTCCTTCGCCGGCTATCACGATCCGGAGCGCGTGCACTGGGGCGCGCTGCGCGTCTGGAACGACGACACCATCGCTCCGGGCACAGGCTTCCCGTCGCATCCCCATGCGGACATGGAAATCATCACCTATGTTCGCCAGGGAGCGATCACGCATGAGGATAACCTGGGCAACAGGGGCCGGACCGTGGCCGGCGACGTGCAGGTCATGAGTGCCGGCACCGGCATTCGGCACTCCGAGTACAACCTCGAGCCGGGCGTCACGCAGATCTTCCAGATCTGGATCTTCCCGGACCGCGGTGGCGAACCGCCGTCCTGGGGCTCCAAGCCCTTCCCCCGGGACGATCGTTCCGGCCAGTTCGTGGCCCTGGCCAGCGGCGTGGAGGGCGACGAGGACGCGCTGCCGATCCGTACCGACGCACGGGTGCTGGGCGCGACGCTGAAGGCCGGCGAGACGGTGGAATACCGCTTCGCCGATGCGAACCGCTACGGCTACCTGGTGCCGGCCAGGGGCAAGGTGGAGATCGACGGGCTGGTGCTGGAGGCGCGCGACGGTGCCGCTATCCATGGCGAGCAGCGCATCCGCATCACCGCCCGCGAGGATGCCGAGCTGGTGCTGGTGGATGCCGCCGGCTGAGTTGCAACGAACAGAGTGCGGGGGTTCGCGGCCTCTCCTGCACCGGACCGAATCGGTGGTCCTGCCGTCCACCGATCCGGCCCAGCGCTGCGCAGGCAGCAACGAATGTCGCCGCATCCGAACCGCTCGACCTTGAAGGAGAGTCATGATGACCCAGTACCTCGAAGTCCTGACCCCGCAGAACAGCCAGATCATCTTTATCGACCAGCAGCCGCAGATGGCCTTCGGTGTACAGTCGATCGACCGCCAGGTCCTGAAGAACAACGTCGTGGGCCTGGCCAAGGCCGCCAAGGTGTTCGACATCCCCACCACCATCACCACGGTCGAGACCGAGAGTTTCTCCGGCCATACCTACCCCGAGCTGCTGGCGGTATTCCCCGGGCACAGGATTCTCGAACGCACCTCGATGAATTCTTGGGACGACCAGAACGTGCGCGATGCACTGGCCGCCAACGGCCGCAAGAAGGTCATCGTGTCCGGCCTGTGGACCGAGGTCTGCAACACCACCTTTGCGCTCTGCGCGGCGCTGGAAGGCGGCTACGAGATCTACATGGTCGCCGACGCCTCCGGCGGGACCTCTGTGGAAGCGCACAAGTACGCCATGGATCGCATGGTCCAGGCCGGCATCGTGCCGGTGACCTGGCAGCAGGTGCTGCTGGAGTGGCAGCGCGACTGGGCGCGCAAGGAGACCTACGACGATGTCATCCGGATCGTCCAGGAGCATTCCGGCGCCTACGGCATGGGCGTGGACTACGCCTACACCATGGTGCACAAGGCGGCGGAGCGCGTGCAGCACGGCGAGCGCATCGGCCCCAACCCGGCCAGCTAGGCCTCTTGCGGCTGCAGCCGTCGCCCGGACACCGGGCGATGGCTGCGCCGGGCACGAGCCGCCCGCCTCGCGGCCCCGCACGCGAAGCGGACGCGGCACCGCGCACAACGGACGCTGGACCTGAAGAGCGAGAGGCGTCATGAGCAACGAATCATCGCAATCGGTTTCCGCGTCTGCCGGCAGTTTCGCTCCTCTACGGCAGGCGCTTTTCACCGTCCTGTGGATCGCGACCATCATCGGTAACACCGGCAGCTTCATCCGCGACGTCGCCAGTGCCTGGATCATGACCGACCTGTCGCCGTCGCCGGCGGCCGTCGCGCTGGTGCAGGCCGCCGCGACGCTGCCGATCTTTTTGCTGGCGATCCCCGCCGGCGTGCTGTCGGATATCCTCGACCGGCGAAAATTCCTGATCGCCATCCAGTTGCTGCTGGCCAGCGTCAGCGTCTGCCTGATGCTGCTGTCGTTCCTCGGCCTGCAGTCGATCGGCTCGCTGGTGGCCCTGACCTTCCTCGGCGGCATCGGCGCGGCGCTGATGGGGCCGACCTGGCAGGCCATCGTCCCCGAACTGGTGGAGAAGCAGGATCTGAAGAGCGCGGTGGCGCTCAATTCGCTGGGGATCAACATCGCCCGCGCCATCGGCCCGGCGATGGGCGGGCTGATCCTCGCCAGCCTGGGGGCGGCGTTCACCTATGGCGTGGACGTCATCAGCTATGCCTTCGTCATCGCCGCACTGCTGTGGTGGAAGCGCCCGAAGGCGGCCCAGGACGTGCTGGCCGAGCGTTTCCCCGGCGCCTTCCGCGCCGGGCTGCGCTATGCACGCGCCAGCCGCGAGCTGCATGTCGTGCTGCTGCGCGCCTTCGTCTTCTTCGCCCTGGCCAGCTCGGTCTGGGCCCTGCTGCCGCTGGTGGCGCGCGGGCTGCTCGGCGGCGGGGCCGGCTTCTACGGCATCCTGCTCGGCGCCGTCGGCCTCGGCGCGATCGCCGGCGCCGTTGTCATGCCGAAGCTGCGCGAGCGGCTGAACGCCGACGGTCTGCTGCTCCTGGCGGCGCTGGTGACGGCGGCGATCATGGCCTTTCTTTCCTTCGCGCCGCCGAAGTGGACGGCGGTGGCGGCCTTGCTGCTGCTGGGCGCGGCCTGGATCACCGCGCTGACCACGCTCAACGGCGTGGCGCAGTCCATCCTGCCCAACTGGGTGCGCGGCCGCTCGCTGGCGGTGTACCTCACGGTGTTCAACGGCGCCATGACCGTCGGCAGCCTGGGCTGGGGCGCGGTGGCGCAGCTGATCGGCGTGCCGCTCACCCTGCTGGCCGGCGCCGCCGGGCTGGTCGCGGCGGGGCTGGTCGCCCATCGCCTCAAGCTGCCCAGGGGCGAGGCCGACCTGATGCCCTCGCGCCATTGGCCCGAGCCGCTGACGGCGGCCCCGGTCGAGCACGACCGGGGGCCGGTGCTGATCCAGGTCGAGTACCGCATCGCGCCGCAAGACCGCGCCGATTTCCTGAAAGCGCTGGCCCGGCTGTCGGCCGAGCGGCTGCGCGACGGCGCCTATGCCTGGGGCATCGCCGAGGACGCGGCCGATCCGCAGCTGATGCTCGAATGGTTCCAGGTCGAATCCTGGGCCGAGCACCTGCGCCAGCACAACCGGGTATCCAGAGCGGACGCCGACGTCCAGAACGAGGTGCTGCGCTTTCATCGGGGCCCAGAGGGGCCGGTGGTGCGGCATTTCCTGGCGTTCAACCATCCGGCCGAAGGGCGGGCATAGGCTCGCCGCCGCCCCAGTCCATGCACCGCCGGCGGTGCGTACGGGCATCCGTTTCCGCTCCGGGGCAACCGCCCGCAGGCGCAGCACGGGAGCGATGCCGCCACGACCGGCCGGCGAAACAGGAAGCGAACCATGACTAGCGACCGTTCGAACGACGTGGTCACCCTGCTCATCCGCCACCGCGTCAAGGAAGGCAACGAGCAGGCGTACGAACGCTGGCTGCATCGCACCGTGGAGGCGGCCAAGGGCTATCCCGGCCACCTGGGCATCGACGTGATGCGCGAGCAGCAAGGCAGCCAGCGGCAGTTCACCTGCGTGCTGCGCTTCGCCAATCCCGAACGGCTGCACGCCTGGCTGGAATCCGACGAACGCCGTGGGCTGATCGAGCAGGTCCGTCCCCTGCTCGCCGACGGCGACCGGACCGAGATCAACCCCGATCGCGAGTTCTGGTTCAGCCCTGCCCTCGCCGGAGGCGCCGAGCCGCCTCCCCGCTGGAAGCAGGCGTGCGTCACCTTCCTGGTGATCCTGCCGCTGAGCCTGCTGATACCGCAGCTCTGGCAGCCCGTGTTCGTCCGGGCGCCCTGGCTCGGAGGCTACCTGCCGAGCAACGTGCTGATCACCCTCAGCATCGTGCTGCTGGTCGTCTATTTCTTCATGCCGACGGTCACCCGCTGGCTCTCCCCCTGGCTGAACGCCCGCTGATCAGGAGACATCCATGAACCGCGATCCACCCTGCAACAGCCGCCGCCAGTTCCTCGCCGCCAGCACGGTGCCAGGCGCGGCGGGCGCACTCTGATCCGCCCAGCCTTTCGCCCACGCCGCCGGTCCATCCACGACCACGCCCTCAGGGGGTTCCATGACCGCCGATCTGATTCTGCACAACGGCCGCATCCACACCGTGGACCGCGACAATCCCACGGTTTCCGCCGTCGCCATCGAGGATGGCCGTTTCGTCGCCGTCGGCTCCGATGCCGAGGCCATGGCCCTGCGCGGCAGCACCACCCGGGTGGTCGACCTGCAGCGCCGCAGCGTCATACCCGGGCTCAACGACTCGCACCTGCACCTGATCCGTGGCGGGCTCAACTACAACCTGGAACTGCGCTGGGAAGGCGTGCCCTCGCTGGCCGACGCGCTGCGCATGCTCAAGGAGCAGGCCGAGCGCACGCCGGCGCCGCAATGGGTGCGGGTGGTCGGCGGCTGGACCGAGTTCCAGTTCGCCGAGAAGCGCATGCCGACCCTGGAGGAAGTGAACCAGGCCGCGCCCGACACCCCGGTGTTCGTGCTGCACCTCTACGACCGCGCGCTGCTCAACCGCGCCGCGCTGAAGGCGGTCGGCTACACCAGGGACACGCCCAGCCCGCCCGGCGGCGAGATCCAGCGCGACGCCAGCGGCAATCCCACCGGCATGCTGATCGCCCGGCCCAACGCGATGATCCTCTACGCCACCCTGGCCAAGGGGCCGAAGCTGCCGCTGGAGTACCAGGTCAACTCGACCCGCCAGTTCATGCGCGAGCTCAACCGCCTGGGCGTCACCAGCGCCATCGACGCCGGCGGCGGCTTCCAGAACTACCCGGAAGACTACGAAGTGATCCGCAAGCTGGCCGAGGACGACCAGCTCAGCGTGCGCATCGCCTACAACCTGTTCACCTAGAAGCCCAGGGAAGAACTGGCCGACTTCCGCAACTGGACGACGATGGTCAAGCCCGGCGACGGCAACGACTTCTTCCGCCACAACGGCGCCGGCGAGATGCTGGTGTTCTCCGCCGCCGACTTCGAGGACTTCCTCGAGCCGCGCCCGGACCTGCCGCAGAGCATGGAGCAGGAGCTGGAACCGGTGGTCCGCCTGCTGGTCGAGCAGCGCTGGCCGTTCCGCCTGCATGCGACCTACGACGAGTCCATCTCGCGCATGCTCGACGTGTTCGAGAAGGTCGACCGCGACATTCCCTTCAACGGCCTGCCCTGGCTGTTCGACCACGCCGAGACGATCAGCCCGAGGAACATCGAGCGGGTGCACGCGCTCGGCGGCGGCATCGCCATCCAGCATCGCATGGCCTTCCAGGGCGAGTACTTCGTCGACCGCTACGGCCAGCAGGCCGCCGAACACACCCCGCCGATCCAGCGCATGCTGTCCGAGGGCGTGCCGGTAGGCGCCGGCACCGACGCCACCCGGGTGGCCAGCTACAACCCCTGGACCGCGCTGTACTGGCTGGTGAGCGGCCGCACCGTCGGCGGGCTGCAGCTCCATCCGCAGGGGCTGTCGCGCGAGACCGCGCTGGAGCTGTTCACCCACGGCAGCGCCTGGTTCTCCAGCGAGCAGGGTCGCAAGGGGCAGATCAAGGTGGGCCAGTTCGCCGACCTGGTGGCCTTGTCCGCAGACTACTTCGCCGTCGAGGAAGAGCAGATCAAGTGGCTCGAATCGGTGCTCACCGTGGTCGGTGGCAAGGTGGTGTACGCCACCGGTGAGTTCGACAAGCTCTCCCCGCCGGCCCTGCCGGACTGGTCCCCGGTGGCCAGGGTGGAGGGGCACTGGAAGCCCGCCGCGCCGCTGACCGCGCAGGTCCACCAGTGCGCCGGCGCCTGTGCCGTACACGCCCACCATCACGAAGGGGCGCGCCTGTCGAACGTGCCGGTCAGCGATTACCAGGGCTTCTGGGGGGCATTCGGCTGCTCCTGCTTCGCCTTCTGATCCGCCGCAGCGCCGGGACCGGAGTCTATCGCTCCTGCCCCGGCTCGCCCTCCGGCACGTAGACCATCCGCCCATCGGCCAGGCGGTAGGTCACGCCGGCCTTGGTGCCCTGCCCTTCGCCGATCTCGCCGCTGGATTCGTAGCGCTTCAGTTCCTGGCCGTCCTTGACCAGCATGCGCATGTCCGCCTCGCCGGGGTTCTCGATGACCACCACCTTGTCCTGGCTGAAGGGATTCAGCGGATTCTGCACGATGACGATCAGCAGGATCCCGATCACCACCAGGAACAGGTCGATCAGGTTGACCATCGAGAGGATCGGGTCGTCCGCCTCGTCGTGTTCGAGAAAACGCATCAGCCCTGCTCCCGCGCGCGCTCGATGACGCGCAGTTCCTGCAGCAGCCAGCGGCGGCGCACGGTGAGGATGAAGAAGGTGATGCTCGCGCTGACCAGCGCCAGGATCACCGCGGAGAAGGCCACCACCAGGTTCTCGCCGATGCCCTGGGCATCGTTTTGCGTCAGCGCCAGCAGCGCCGGGCCCATGGGGATCATGGTCGCCACCAGGCCGAGCATCGGCGCGCTGCGCGAAGTGACGCGCAGCCATTCGAGGCGCTGCATGATCCACAGTTCGAGGTCGTCGCTGGTCCCGCCATGCTCGCGGTGCCAGGCCGCCAGGCACGAGCGGTAGCGTCCGGCGCGACGCTGCCAGGCCTCCAGGGCGAAGGCGCCCAGGGCGACGAAGGCATAGGCCAGCGCGGCGAGGATCAGCAGCAGGACCGGCAGCAGGAACAACCGGGTGAGTTCGTAGAGGCTGGTTTCCAGACCATTCATTTATACGTGTTCCACAAGACGTCGATTGGAGAGGGATTGCCGGACGGCGCCGGCGATGAAGAGCGCGAGCAGCGCCGCAAGGCCGAGCCAGAGCAGCCAGCGCGGCCGCTCGTCGCCGCCCGAGGCCGACACTTCCTCGAGCACCTGCCCGCTGACGGTCTGGCCGGCATCGGCGCTTGCGCCTTCCGCTGCCGGAACCGAACCGCCCTGCAGGCCGAAACCGGCGGCGATGCGCTCGATGAAGTCGCGGGTCGCGGGCTGGCCGACTTCCCCCGCCTCGGTCGACGCCAGTTGCCGGCGGCGCTCGGCCAGTTCGCGACGGGTCTGCTCGCTGGCATCCCAGTAGCCCTTGCGGATGGCCTCGACCATGCGCTCGATCATCTGCGCCTGGGCCGTCGGGTTGTGCTGCTCGAACCAGGCGTTCAGGCCGAGCTGGCGCTTGTCCATGACGAAGGTGTCGTGGATCGCCTGCCACTGGTCGGCGCGCACCATGCTGCGGTCGGCGGCCTGCCAGCCCCACAGGTTGTTGACCAGGTTGACCATCTCCAGGGTGCCGGCATAGCCCTCCTCCTGCATGGCGCCGATCCACTGCGGGTTGAGGTAGCGCCCGCGCAGCTCGCTGGCGAGGAACTGCGCCGCGCCGGTGGTGCGCGGCTCGCGCTGGCGCAGATCGCTGATGTAGAGCGCCGGGCTGCTGCCGTCCAAGTGGCGCACCGCCAGCGACAGACCGCCGAGGAATTCGAACGGATGGTCGGTGGAGAGCACGCCGTTGAGCTCCGAGGAGCGCGACATCACTGCCGCCTGCACGCCCTTCAGCTGCTCGGCGAACAGGTTGGTGCTCTCCAGCCTGAGGCCCCAGTCCTGGCTGCCATAGCCGTACTGCAGGCGGCCGAGGAACTGCTCGGCCAGCGCCGATTCGTCGTCCCAGCCGGTGGAGTCGAGGGTCAGTTGCGGCAGGCCGGTGCCGTAGTCCCCCGGCTCGTTGCCGAACACCCGCAGGCGCGCCAGCCGCCGGGCCTGCTCCTCGGCCATGCCCTGCTGCCGCAGCCGCTCGGCCAGCGCCCGGCTGTTCTCGGCGATGGCATTGCCCGGCTCGTCCAGCTCGGCCAGCCGTTCGACCGCATCGGCCAGCAGCCGCATGAAGCCGTCGAACTGGTCGCGGTAGACGCTGGTGACCTGCAGCACGGCATCGATGCGCGGCCGCCCCAGTTGCTCGGCGGGAATGATCTCCAGTTCGGTGACCCGCCCGCCGGCATCCCACACGGGGCGCAGGCCGAGCGCGTGCAGCACCTGGCTCTCGACGATGCCCAGGTGGCGCAGCGCCTCGGATGACCACAGGCTGAAGGCCAGCTTGCGCGGGGCCTGCCCGTCGTGCTCGGCGCGATACTGCTCGATCAGCTGTTGCAGCGCCTCTTCGCCGGCCTCGAAGGCCGCCCGGGTGGGAATCTTGTCCGCCTCGAAGGCGTAGAGATTGCGGCCGCTGGGCACGTCCGGGTTGCGGATCGGATCGCCGCCCGGCCCCGGCGCGACGAAGCGCCCCGCCAGCCCGGCCAGCAGCGCCTCGATCTCCCCGGTTTTAGCGAGGTGGCGATCCAGCTCGATACCGCGGGCCAGTTGCTCGCGCAGCGCGGGGGCGCGCACCTCGTCCAGCGAGCCGCCGTCGCGCAGGTAGGTCTTCAGCGTCCGGTAGGGCGCCGTTTCCTGCAGGGCGGCGAAGTCCACGGCGAACATCTCTTCGGGGTCGAGCCCCAGCGCCTGGTAATAGGGGGCGCCCAGCTGCTGCATCACCGTGCTCAGGCGGTGTTCGGGCGACGCCGGCTCGCCGAAGGTGTGCAGGCCCAGCGGGGTGGCGCCGCGCGCCAGTTCGTGGAGGTGATCGTGCAGCGCGGCGAGAAAGGACGGGAAATCCTCGCGCATGCCCGCCTCGTCCCAGCCGAAGTCGGCCTGCAGGCCGGCTTCCAGCACCGCGGCGCGGATCTGCTCGGCGCTGCGCTGGCGCACCGCGCCCTCGTCCAGTTGCTGGTATTCGTGGATCAGCTGATGCAGGTCGCGCAGCTCGTCGTACAGCCCGGCCGGGGCGAACGGCGGCGTCTGGTGGCTGACGGTGACCGCCCGCCCGCGACGCCGGGCCTGGATGGCCTCGCCGATGTTGTCCTGGATATAGGGGTAGAACACCGGCAGGTCGCCGAGCACCCGGAAGGGATAGTCGCCGACGGCCAGCCCGCGGTCCTTGCCGGGCAGCCATTCCTGGGTGCCGTGGGTGCCGAAGTGGATCAGCGCGTCGGCGTCGAAACGCTCGCGCAGGTACTGGTAGACCGCCAGGTAGAGGTGGTCCGGAGGTACCTGGGCGTCGTGGTAGGCCTCGCCCGGCCGCCCGGCACGCGGTGGCTGCGGCAGCAGCAGGAGCTTGCCCAGGTGCATGGCCGGCACGATGAAACGTAGCTCGCCGTCGATCTCGCGCAGCGCCCAATGCTCGGCCGGATCGCCCCAGCGCGCGCGCAAGGCTTCGCGCGTGGCCTCGGGCAATCGATCGAACCAGGCCTGGTAGTCGCTCAATGGCAGGCTCTCGGCGAGGCCGTCGCGGTACAGCTGGTCGAGGGTTTCCGGGCGGTAGTAGCCGGCCAGCAGGCGCTGCGCCGGGGCGATCAGCTCCGCCTCCGCCCTGGCCGGCACGTCGTAGCCGGCGCGCTGCAGCGCCTCGCTCAAACCGGCCAGGCTGGCCGGCACGTTGAGGTGCGAGGCGGACAGGTTGCGCTCGCCGTCCGGGTGGTTCCAGAACATCAGCGCCAGGCGTTTCTCGGCCGCCGGCCGCTGGCGCAGGCGCACCAGCCGGTCGAGCTTGCCGAGCAGCGCCTCGACCTGCCCCGCCATCAGCTTCGGCTCGCCGTTCTCCAGCGCGCTGATCACCAGTGGATCGCTCATGCCCCAGGCTTCCGGCACGCTGAGGAAAGCCGCCGCCGTGCGCGCCTGCATGCCGCTCGGTTCGGCCAGCCAGTCGGCTTCGCCGCCGTCACGGTAGCCGAAGGTCTGCAGCACCGGCACGTCCAGCCCGAGGAATTCGGCCTTGCGTGCCGGGCCATTCTGCATGTGCTGCAGGTTGACCAGCGCCTGCACGTCGGCGCTGGCGAACAGGTTGGTCAGCGCCTGCGGGTCGCGGTCGTCGAACCAGAACACCAGCGGCGCCTGGCCATGCCGCTCGCTGCGCCGGACCAGTTCGTCGATGGCCGCGAGCTGGCCGTCGGCGATGGCGCCGCGATGAATGGCGAAGGCGATGCGCGGCGCGTCCCCGGCCCAGCGCGCGCGGCCCCAGGCCAGGTAGTCGTCCAGGGAGGCGAACGGCGCTGGCGCGTCGGGATGATAGAAGCCGGTCTGCGGCAGTTCGACCGGTGCCGGCAGGTCGTCGAACGGCTGCTCCGCATGCCGGCGCTGCACCAGGGTGAACAGCTGCCGCAGGTTGGCCGCGCCGCCGTTGCCGTAGTAGCCGATCAGGCGCATCGCCAAGGGCGGCGGCAGGTGGCCGAACGCCGGCGGACCGCCGCCGATCCTGACCCAGGGCACCGGCTGGCGCTCCAGCAGGTCGCCGAGCCGTTGTTCGACCGCGGCCACGTCCGACGGCCGCGGCGTATCGAGGATCAGCAGCTCGGCCCCGGCGAGCCATCCGGCATCCGGCGCGCGCGCATCGCCCGTGCGCAGGCTGGCGAGCTCCACGCCCGCCTCGGCGGCCCAGTCGGCCAGGCGCTGGTGCTTGCCGGGCAGGACGAAGTCGCTGCTCAGCACCCGCACCTGCGGCCGATCGGCCGAAGCCCAGGTGCCGGAGCACGCCAGCAATGCCAGCAGCAGAGGCAGCCAGCGGCGCATCAGAAGGTCGCCACCAGGCCGACGTGGTAGGTACGCCCGGGCTCGGTGTAGGCGAAGTTCTCGTTCTGGTCGGCCAGGCGCTCGTCGCCGATGTTCTCGACGCCGCCGCGCAGGGTCAGGTTGTCGCTCAGCTTGCGGCTCAGCTCCAGGTGCCAGAGGCTGTAGGCCGGCAGCGCATAGGCGACGTTGCTGCTGTAGGCCAGCTGGCTGCCGACGTACTCGGTGCGCAGCTGCGCGTCGAAGCCGGGCGTCGGCGCCCATTTCAGCACGCTGTTGGCCATGTGCCGGGAGCGGTCGCCCAGCCGCTGGCCGGCCGTGAGGTTGCGTGCGTCCAGGTAGGTGTAGTTGAGCGACCAGTGGAAGTTCGCCGGCAGGTCGATGCCGCCGCCCAGTTCGAGACCGCGGATGCGCGCCTTTTCCAGGTTCTCGTAGTTGCGCACCTCGGCGCCGCGGATGCCGCAGCGGGACACACAGATGGTCTGGATCAGGTCGTGCACGTCGTTCTGGAACAGCATGCCGGTCAGCGACCAGCCCGCGCCCTGGTAGTCGGCGCCCAGCTCGTAGGAGGTGTTGGTTTCCGGCTTCAGCTCGGGGTTGCCGTAGATGGTGAAGCGGCCGCCGCCGCCGACCGCGGCATACTCCGGCGACAGCTGCTTGAGGCTCGGCGCCTTGTAGCCGCGGCCGATACCGGCACGGAAGGTCAGCGCGTCGCTATAGTGATGCAGCAGGTAGACGCGCGGGCTGGCTTCCCAGCCGAACGCCTCGTGCTTGTCGAAGCGGCTGCCGAGGGTCAGCGACCAGTCCGGGTTGAAGGCGATCTCGTCCTGCAGGAAGAGCGCGCGATGCAGTGCGCTCTCGTCGCCGGCGGCGTTCACCGAGCTGTCCTCCAGCTCCTCCTTGCGCCACTCGCCGCCCAGGGTGACCAGATGCCGGTCGAACAGGGGAACGCTGAGGTGGCCGTCGACCACGCTGTCGGTCAGGCGCTGGGGATCGCTGGGAGCCTGGCCATCGCTGCGCGCGTTGTCGCGATCCAGCCGGTTGCGGTAGGCGCGCACCTGGGTGCTGCCCCACTGCCAGTCGCCGCTGTGGCCGAGCGACCACTGTTCGCGCTCGATCACGTCGGCGGACTCGTAGTAGGCCGAGTTCGTGCCGCCGGTTTCGGTGTTGCGCCAGCGCCGCTCGCGGCCGGCGCCGTAGGTCAGGTCGATGCGCTGCGCCTCGTCCGGCGTCCAGCTCAGGGTCGCGCTGCCGCTATTGGCGTTGCGCCCTTCCAGCTCCGACAGACGCTCATTGTCGAAATCCGGCGTCTCCTGCTGCCGGCGCGTCTCGCCGTTCAGCGTCAGGCCGAGTACGCCGGGCACCAGCGGGCCGCCGAGGTAGGCGCCGACCTGGTGGGACTGGCCGCCGAGGCCGTCCTCGCGCACGCCGCCATCGATGATGCCGCTGCCCTTCCAGTTGTCGGTGGCCTTGCGGGTGATGATGTTCACCACGCCGCCCAGCGCTTCCGAACCGTACAGCGAGGACATCGGCCCGCGTACCACCTCGATGCGCTCGATGGCTTCGACCGGTACCCAGCCGAGGTCGAAATCCGAATGCGCGATGGCGCCGGAGGAGGTGCTGATGCGCTTGCCGTCGACCAGCACCAGGGTGTGCTCGCTGGGCATGCCGCGCACGCTGATGCCGCGGCGGTCGAAGCCGATGCCGTTGAATTGCAGGCTTTCGGTGCCGCGCAGGGCTTCCTGCAGGTCCTGCACGGGGCGCTTGGCGAGCTCTTCGTGGGTGATGACCGACACACTGGCAGGCGCATCGCGCATCGCGCGCTCGGTGTGGGTGGCGCTGACGACCATGGGTTGCAGGGCGATCGGCTCGGCCTGGGCGAGCAGAGGAAGCAGACAGAGGACGGGCAAGGCCAGGGCAGGACGTTGGGGTGACAAGTGCTGTATCACGAGAGACATATCCATATCGACGCAAGGGCAAGGGGGCGTAATTGTTACTTTATAACGTATCGATGGCAATACGCTTTCCCGAACCAGACGGGCCCGAGCGCCCTGCCGACAGGAATTTGCAGGTCGGCACGCCCCTCTATAGCAACGTCGGTGTGCAGCCTCTGGCAGGCACCGACCGGAACAGATCCGAATTCGTGCCCAAGAGAGAGGTGACCCAGTGGCCTCGAGCCCGACGATGCCTGCCGAGCAGGTATCCCGAGACAAGCCCTGCGACGGGATGGGAGAGATGGGAAAGGTGGCCGCTGGCCGAAGGGGAGCCGAAGCGAACGCGCCCGTGCGGGCGCGCCTGGCGGGCCTGCTCCAGGCCGCAGCCTTGCTGGCGCTGGCCGGCTGCGCGGCGACCCCGGCGGACTTCACCGCCGAGGAAGTGGCCAAGGCGGAAAAGGTCCGCGCCTACCCGGCGTCAGCCATCCCCCCGTTGCACAGCGTCATCGGCCCGGTGCGCAGCAGTTCCTGCGACGCCCTGTCGATGAAGCGCACCGCCGGCACCGAAGGCGAGGCGCTGTGGCTGCTCAAGCTGCAGACGGTGCGCCGTGGCGGCGACGTGCTGGTGAACTACGCCTGCGAGACGCGCTCCCTGTCGCCGACCAGCGGCTGCTGGCAGTCGCGCCATTGCCAGGGGCAGGCCGCCGTGCGCGACCGCCCACGGCAGTGAAGGTCAGAGCGTCGGGTGCTTGCCTTCCAGTTGCTCCTGCATGCGGCCGATCTCGTTCTCCAGGTGGTTGCCCCAGTCTTCGCCGATGTACTGCGCCAGGCTGGTCAGCGCCTCGACGTTCAGCCCGCGGCCGTGTTCGATGTCCAGGCGGATGGCGCTGTTGAGCGCGGTCATCCAGACGATGATGTCGCGCCCGCTGCGCAGGAATTCCAGCGCGTCGTCGGCCACGTGGGCGGCGGTGCGCAGGACGGAGACGTTGTTGACGGCCTTCAGTTCGGTGGTCATGGCTAGGTTCTCGTGGCCTTTGATACGCGTCACCCGCCGGGCCAGGGCACTGCGGTGACTGCTCGATTATCCGGGTTATCTGCCGCTGTTCCCGGTTTCTTTATGACCGTTCGTCGAAGTTTTGCCGAATGTTTCATGGCGTTTCGACAGCATCGGCAAGGTCCCGGCAGCTTTTGGCACGGGCCGGCCAGCCCGTCTTCCTTCGGGACCGGGTTGGGATGAGGACCGCAGTGGCCAGCCCTCATCCGACCCTGCGGGCCACCTTCTCCCGCGGGAGAAGGGAAAAGCCTGGCGCGGCCAGGAAGCTCGGAATGCCCCTGTGGGCAATGTACGGGCACGCACTCTTGTAAAAAGCCCGGCGCGCTGCCCGTGGCCTCGGCGCCTGTAGGAGCAGGCTCTGCCTGCGACCTGGTCAAGACCACTCAGCCGTCGAGCAGCGCAGCCATACATACGCAAAACATCTCGAATCCATATCGGACATATATTTTTAATCCGAACAATCGCTCACTAGCATTGGCCTCGAGCGCCGACGGGTTTCGATCGGCGCCTCCATTCCAATAACAACAATCCGGAGAGCCGCATGCTCAACTCATCTGCTTCCCCGCGCCGGCGGAAAACCACCCTGTCCCTGGCGGTGGCCTTCGCCCTCGCCACCACCCAGCTGAGCGCACAGGCCGCCAACACCGGCGAGCTGCCCTGCCGCACCACCGCCGAATGCGCCGCCCAGGCGGCCAAGATCGGCGCCAGCGTCGACCGCGGCGCCGCGAAGAAAGGCGCGCACGACGACCAGTTCGCCTGGATCAACCGCATCAACAAGGCGTCCATCGTCATGCTCAGCGAGGAAAAGATCGTCGACCGCCAGCAGGGCCACGAGATCGCCCGCGGCGTGCAGCACGTCATCGATCAGGCCGGCAAGGCCGACGGCAAGCGCCCCAGCGACGTGCTGCAGATCGAGAGCATCATGATCGACGCGATCGGCCCACAGGCTTCGCTGATCCATTCCGGGCGCAGCCGCCAGGACATGTACGCGACCTACCGCCTGGCCGCCCTGCGCAGCCAACTGCTCGACTACACCGAAGCGATGAACCAGACCCGCGCACGGCTGCTGGAGTTGGCCAAGGACAACGTCGAGACGCTGATCCCGGCCTACACCAACGGCGTGCAGGCCCAGCCGATCACCTACGCGCACTACCTGCTGGCCTACGAGGCGGCCTTCGAGCGCGACGGCCAGCGCATCCGCGAACTCTACGAACGCCTGAACCGCAGCCCGATGGGCACGGCGGTGCTGGCCAACTCCGCCTGGCCGCTCGACCGCGAGCGCCTGGCCGAACTGCTCGGCTTCGATGGGGTGCGCGAGAACTCGCTGGACGCCGGCCAGGTGTCGACCTACGACATCCCGCTCGAGGCGGCGGGCATCGCCTCGTCCTCGGCGATCCGCATCGGTGCCATGCTCGGCGACATCCACACCCAGTACCACCAGATCCGCCCCTGGCTGCTGCTCGAGGAAGGCGCCACCTACACCAGCAGCGCCATGCCGCAGAAGCGCAATCCGGGGCTGATCATGCGTGCCCGCGAGACCGCCTCCGACGTGGTCGGGCTGGCCCATACCGTCACCCTGCGCGCGCACAACGTCACCACCGGGATGACCGACTACAAGTTCGCCTATGACGAACTCGGGCTGTTCGACAGCGCGCAGCAGATGTTCGTCCGCATGCAGGCGGTGCTCGACGCCCTGGTGATAAACCCGCAGCGTGCCCGCGAGGAGCTGGAGGCGGAATGGACCACCTCGATGGAACTGGCCGACACCCTTGAGCGCGAGCACAAGGTGCCGTTCCGCATCGGCCACAGCTTCGCCTCGGCGGTGGTCGGCCATGCCCGCCAGGAAGGGTTCGTGCCGGCCGATTTCCCCTACGCCGAGGCCCAGCGGCTGTTCACTCAGGCGGCGGACAAGTACGAGTGGAAGACCCGGACCCTGCCGCTCGACGAAGCCGCGTTCCGCGCCACCCTGTCTCCGGAGAACATGGTCAGGACCCGCGTCGGCACCGGCGGCCCGCAGCCGGCGGAAGTCCGACGCATGCTTACGCAGGCGGAAAAGGCGCTGGCCGGCGACCAGCACTGGACGCGCGACCGTCGCGACCGGCTGGCCAAGGCCGAGACGGCGCTGGACAAGGCCTTCGGCAGCCTGCTGAAGAATTGACCGCCTCAGCGCTTGCCGGCCATCGCGTCGGCAAGCGCCGTCTTGCGCCGGGCCCCGAGCGCCTCGCGCAGGGCCGCGCGGTCGAGCGCCCCGCTCCAGGCGGCGATTACCAGGCAGGCCAGGCTGTTGCCGAGCACGTTGGTCAGCGAGCGGCACTTCATCAGCCGCTCTACGCCGAGCAGGATGCCCAGGCTGTCCAGCGGCACCAGCCCGAGCGCGCCGAGGGTGGCGGCCAGGGTGAGGAAGGACGAGCCCGCGGCGCTGGTCGAGCCGAGCGAGGTCAGCAGCGTCACCAGCAGCAGCGACAGCCACTGGGCGCCGTCGAAGGACACCCCGGCGAGCTGCGCCAGGAACACGATCGCGCAGGTCAGGTAGATGTTCGAGCCGGCCAGATTGAAGGTGTAGCCGCTGCTGAGCACCAGCCGCAGCAGCGCGCGGTCGCAACCGGCCCGCTCGAGCTTGTCGACCAGCCCGGGCACCGCCGCCACCGAGGCGCCGGTAAAGGCGACCAGGCACAGTTCCTCCTTGATGTAAAGAACCAGCCGCCACAAGCCGAAACCGGTGCAGCGGGCCAGCGTGCCCATGACCAGCACCACGAACAGGAAGCAGGCGAGATAGACCGTGCCGATGAACTTGAGCAGCGGCCAGGCCGATGCCGGCCCGTAGCGCCCGAAGGTGAACGCCATGGCGCCGAACGCCGCCAGCGGTGCGAAGCGCAGCAGCAGGCGCAGGGCCGCGAGCAGCCCGTCGACGCAGGCATCCAGGCCGCGGCGCCAGGGCTCGCCAACGGTCCCGGACAGGCCGAGCCAGAGGCCGAAAGCCAGTGCGGCCAGCAATATGGGAAGGATGAGCGTGTGGCCGAGCACCTGCGTCAGGCCGCTGGTCACGGCCGCCCAGACGTCGACCGGCGGAGCCGCCGCGGCTACGGCACCGGTCGATGGCGAGTCGGCGCCAGGCGCCAGCAGCAGCGCCGCCGCAGCACCGGTGATCAGCGCCAGCACGCCGACCAACTGGAAATACAGCAGCATGCGCCCGGCACAACGCCGGCCCTCGCCGCGCCGGCCGAGCCCGGCCACCGCCGAGGCCACCAGCACGAACATCAACACCGGCACGGCATGCCCGATCACCGTGAGGAACAGATCGCTGAGCGGCTTCATGCGCACCGCCAGGTCCGGCTGCAGGATGCCGAACGCCATGCCCAGGGTGATGGCGACGAAGAGCAGCAGGGTATCGTTTCTGGTACTGGTCAGGGTCATGATCCGTCGCGCATCTTGTTGTTCTTGTCGCTTTGTCGTTCAGTCGCTCGAATGCTTCGTATCCTAGCCCATCCCCCCTCCGCGACGCTGCCCGCAGCCTCCACCCGCAAGAAATGCCATGGAACTCCGACACCTGCGCTACTTCGTCATGGTCGCCGAGGAGAAGCGCTTCACCCGCGCCGCCGCACGCCTGAACATGCAGCAGCCGCCGCTGAGCCAGCAGGTCCGCGCGCTGGAGGAGGAGCTCGGCTTCGAGCTGTTCAGGCGCCACGCCAAGGGCGTCGACCTGACCACCGGCGGCGAGGCGTTCCTCGAGGAAGCCAAGGCCATCCTGGCCCGCGTGCAGGATGGCGCGCGCCGCGCCGCACGAGTGGCCAGGGGCGTCGAGGGCACCCTGGCGATCGGCTTCACCTCTTCCGCCACCGCGCACCCGCTGATCCCGCGCATCATCCGCGCCTACCGCGAGCGCTATCCGAGCGTTGCCATCACGCTGCGGGAAGGTAATGCCGACCGCCTCACCACGCTGACCCACGCCGGGCAGCTGGACGTCGGCATCCTCCGCGCGCCGGTGAGCCGCCCGGATGGCCTGGACTTCCACCGCCTGCTGGTCGAGGAACTGCTGATGGTGCTGCCGGCCGGGCACCCGGCGCTGGCCGAACCGCGCGAGGCGGTGCCCCTGGAGGCCTTGCGCGACGAGCCGTTCATTCTGGTCCGCCGCCCCGGTGCGCCGGGCATGTATGCCAACCTGCTGCGCGCCTGCCGGGCCGCCGGCTTCGAGCCACAGGTTGCCTTCGAGGTCGAGCGCATGCTGACCAACGTCAGCCTGGTGGCCGCTGGCGAAGGCGTCTCGGTCGTCCCCGCGTCGATGCGCGACATCCACCGCGAGAGCGTCGCCTACCGCCGCATCGAGGGCGCCCGTCCGCGCCTGGTGGCACCGCTCACGCTGGTCTGCCGGGCCTTCAATCGCTCGCCGGCGCTGGACAACTTCATCGGGCTGGCACGCGAACTGGCCAGGGCCTATCGCCGCCAAGGGCGCGACGAGCGCGCCGTGCAGCCGGCCTGAGATCCACTAGGCGCTGCGCCGCAGCCGCCCGACGTCCTTCGACGGCGCGCTGCCGAACTGCCGGCTGTACTCGCGGCTGAACTGCGACGGGCTTTCGTAACCGACCCGGTAGCAGGCGCTGGAGACGTCGAGTCCTTCGCTGATCATCAGCCGCCGCGCCTCCTGCAGCCGGAGCTGCTTCTGGTATTGCAGCGGGCTCATGGCGGTGATGGCCTTGAAGCGATGGTGCAGGGTCGAGGTGCTGAGATTGGCCAGCCGCGCCAGTTCCTCGATCCGCAGGGGCCTGGCGTAGTGCCGGTTGAGCCAGTCGATGGCGCGGGTGACGCGGTGGGTCTGCGAGTCGGCCACGGCGATCTCGTACAGGCGCTGGCCCTGCCGGCCGTGCAGCAGCCGGTAGTAGAGTTCGCGCAACGCCAGCGGGGCGAGCATGCCGATGTCGCGCGGCGTGTCGAGCAGGCGCACCAGGCGCAGCATGGTGTCGAGCAGCGGTGCGTCGATGTGGTCGAGGAACAGCCCGCGCGACGACTCGCCCGCCAGCCCGACCGGGCCGCTCTCGGAGACCAACTGGGCGATCTCCGCCGGGTCGATGTCCAGGCGGATGCACAGATAGGGCTCTTCCGGGGAGGCCTCGATGACCCGCCCGGAGACCGGCAGCGTCACCGAAACCACCAGGTAGTGCAGCGGATCGTAGAAGTACTGCTCGTCCCACAGGCGCACCTCCTTGCGCCCCTGCAGGAGCAGGCACAGCGCCGGCTGGTGCACGCCGTGGATCGGATCGGTGGGGGCATCGCAGCGGATGAAGTGCAGCGGGGCGATGGCGGTTTCGTAGGAGCCCGCCTCGGTCGCGCGGCGCAGCACCAGTTCGACCAGCTCGGCCCGATAGGCGTCGAGCAGGTGCCGGGCGGCGGAATCGTTCGTGTCCATGAGAAAGCCCTCGGCTTGGGGTATCGGCAGCTTAGCAAAGCGGGAGAAGGACGCGGGCGGGCGGCCCGCGCCGGTTGGGCGAGGCAGATTACCGGGCCGGACGCTCCCCCGTCAGGCCGAAAACTCCCGGCTGCTTGCCTGATCCTGCATGGGCCGCGCGAGCCAACCGATCAACCGGCTGTCACGGTCATGCCGCCGTCGGCCATCACCACCGAACCGACCATGAAGCTGGCCCGTTCGGAGGCGAGGAACAGTACCACCTCGGCGATTTCCTCCGGGCGCGCCGCGCGGCCGATGGGGGCTGCCTTGCCATGCTCGGCGAGGAAACCGGGCCCGTCGTCCACCACTTCGTCGAGGATGTTGGTCACCACGTCGCCGACGCCGATGGCGTTGACACGGATGCCGTGCTCGATGACCTCCAGCGCCAGGGTGCGGGTCAGCTGCGCCAGGGCGCCCTTGGACGCGGCGTAGGCGGCGATGGTCGGGAAGGCGAAATAGGCGGCGTAGGAGGCGATGTTGACGATCGCGCCCGAGCGGTGCGGCAGCATCGCCCTGACCGCCTCGCGTGCATCCAGGAAGGCCGCCGTGGCGTTGACCGCCTGGATGCGCTCCCAGTCCTCTCGGGTCATCTCGACGACCGGCTTGTTGATGATGATCCCGGCGTTGTTCACCAGGATATCGAGGCGCCCGAAACGTTCGACGGCCAGCCCCACCGCGCGCTCGGCTGCGCCGTCCTCGGTGATGTCGGCCACCAGCGGCAGCAGGTCGGGCCGGGCTAGCTGCTCGACGTCCGGATTACGATCCTCGGCCACCACCCTGGCGCCGCGCGCGTGCAGCAACAGGGCGATGGCCTTGCCGATGCCGCTGGCGGCGCCGGTGACCAGGGCTACCTTGCCGGCGACTTCCTGGGGGATGGGATTGATGTCTTGCATGGTGATCTCCTCCGCATGGGAAACCCGGGCGCTCGGCCAGGGTCGTCGTTGTCGACGGGGAGCACTCTCGCGCGCTGACGGCGCCGGCGCTTTCGGCCGTTTGCGGGATCTGTCGGGTTCTTGCGCGCAATCGCGTCATGCCGCCTTCAGAAGCGCAGGCGCACCGGCCCCTGCGGCGGCAGCGGAATGAACTCGTGGTCCCCCAGCACCTCCGGGAAGCGCCGGGCGCGCCAGTCGTCGGCGGCCTGCTGGATGCGTTCGGGCCGGCTGGAGACGAAGTTCCAGTAGATGTGCCGCGGGCTCCCGAGCGGCTCGCCGCCGAGCAGCAGCACCCGGGCCGGGCCGCGGGCGCGCAACACCACCTCGCTGTCCGGGCGCAGCACCACCAGGCGGCCGGCGGCGAAGGCGCCGGGCTCGCCGACTACCTCGACCTCCCCCGCTGCCACGTAGAACGCGCGCTCGATGTGTTCGGCATCCAGCCGGTAGCGCGCGCCGGCCTGCAGCGCCAGGTCGGCGTAGAACAGGTCGGAGTGCACCCGAGTCGGCGCCTGCCGCCCTTCCAGGGTTCCGGCCAGCAGGCGCAGGGTCGCGCCCTCGCCCTCGATCAGTGGAATGTCCGCGGCCGCCACGTGCTGCAGGCCCGGGTCGCTCTCCCCGACCGCTTCGGGCAGCGCCAGCCAGGCCTGGAAGCCCATCAGGGTGCCGCCGTCGCGCCGCGTCTGCTGGTTGCTGCGTTCCGAATGCACGATGCCGCGCCCGGCGGTCATCAGGTTGATCTCGCCCGGCAGCAGTTGCTGGACGAAGCCGGCGCTGTCGCGATGCAGCCGCTCGCCCTCGAGCAGGTAGCTGACGGTCGCCAGACCGATGTGCGGGTGCGGAGGGGTGTCGGCGCCCTCGCCGGGGCCGAAGATCACCGGGCCGAAGCTATCCAGAAAGATGAAGGGGCCAACCATCCGCCGGCGCGCCGAGGGCAGCGCGCGGCGCACGTCGAAGCCGCCGACGTCGCGCACGTTCGGCAGCAGGATCTGTTCGACGGCGGTGCTGTTGCTCTGGGTCATGGTCGCCTCGGCTGGTTGCGGTGAAGGACGAAGACAGGGTAGGCCGCCCTCTTCGTTTGCAAAAGCCGGCTAATATCGACGCAAACGTTCGAGGAATTGGAAATGAGCACCGACCCCGGAACACCGACACTGGACCAATTGCGCGTCTTCCTCACGGTGGTGGAAGTCGGCAGCTTCGCCGGCGCGGCGCGCAAGCTGCACCGCGCCACCTCGGTGGTCAGCTATTCGATCGCCAATCTGGAGCTTCAGCTGGGCGTGTCCCTGTTCGACCGCAAGACCACGCGCAAGCCGCAGCTCACCGAGGCCGGGCGCATGGTGCTGGCCGAGGCGCGCAGCATCTACGGCGGCGTCGACGGCCTGCGCGCCAAGGTCAAGGGCCTGCTACAGGGGCTGGAGGCGGAGGTGCACCTGGTGCTGGACGTGATGCTGCCGGCCGAACGGGTGGTCGATGCGCTCAAGGCATTCCGGGCGCAGTTTCCGACCGTGTCGCTGCACCTGCACATCGAGGCGCTCGGCGGGGTCACCCAGCGCGTGCTGGATCGCGGCGCGACGCTGGGCGTGAGCGGGCCGATGACGAACATCGGCGGGCTCGAGCGGATCGGCGTGGGCAGGGTAGCGCTGATCCCGGTGGCGGCCCCCGACCACCCGCTCGCCCGCAACGGTCCGCATCCGCCCGGTGCCGGGCGCAGCCACGTGCAACTGGTGCTGACCGACCGCTCGACGCTGACCCGCGACCAGGAGTTCGCCGTGGTCGGGACGCGCACCTGGCGGCTGGCCGACCTGGGCTCCAAGCACATGCTGCTGCGCGAAGGGATCGGCTGGGGCAACATGCCGGCGCCGATGGTCGCCGACGACCTGGCGTCCGGCCGGCTGGTCCGGCTGGAGCTGCCCGACTGCCCCCCGATCGACTATACCTTCGAAGTGCTCTACCGCACCGACACGCCGCCGGGCCCGGCCGCGACCTGGCTGATCGAGCGCCTCAAGGAGCAGGCCGCGGCCGAGACGGCAAAGGCAGGCCAACCCTTCGAAAAAATCGAACCTGATGGTCGATAATCCACCTCTTTTTCGATGCCATGAGGCGTGACACATTGACGGCTTCCCGCGGCATGGCCGCTCAACCGCTGAGGAACTCTCAATGGCTAAGGTTCTGGTTCTCTACTATTCGTCCTACGGTCACATCGAGACGATGGCCTACGCCGTCGCCGAAGGCGCCCGTGCCGCCGGCGCCGAGGTGGACGTCAAGCGCGTGCCCGAGACGGTACCGGAAGAGATCGCCCGCAATGCGCACTTCAAGCTCGACCAGCCGGCCTCCGTCGCCACCATCGCCGACCTGGAAGGGTACGACGCGATCATCGTCGGCACCGGCACCCGCTTCGGCCGGATCAGCAGCCAGATGGCGGCCTTCCTCGACCAGGCCGGCGGCCTCTGGGCGCGCGGCGCGCTGAACGGCAAGGTCGGCGGCGCCTTCACCGCCAGCGCCAGCCAGCATGGCGGCCAGGAAACCACGCTGTTCTCGCTCATCACCAACCTGCTGCACTTCGGCATGACCATCGTCGGCCTGCCCTACAGCCACCAGGGCCAGATGGGCGTGAAGGAAGTGGTCGGCGGCGCCCCCTATGGCGCGACCACCATCACCGACGGCGACGGCTCGCGCCAGCCCAGCGAGACCGAGCTGGCCGGCGCGCGTCACCAGGGCGAGCTGATCGCCAAAACGGCGGTCAAGCTGTTCGGATGACCGTGGGCGACAGCCGCTGATCCAAGGCGCCTTCGGGCGCCCTTTTTCTGACTTGGTTCCGTAGGAGCGGTCTTGACCGCGAATGGAGCCGGCGCGGCGAGCAAGCACGTAGCCTCGTGCCGAACCTGTTCGCGAGCAAGCTCGCTCCTACGTAGCGCCGCGGCGTAGTGACACAGCTCGTCCCTGACCCGCGGGCCAAAAGCTTCGAGGTCAAGACCGCTCCCACAGGTCCTGCCCCATTGACGGGCAACGACTTCGACCCGAGCGCGCAAAAACATCAACCGCTACAGCGTTGCAACCAACGTTCCGACGAACGTTTCCCGGCCCGCTCGAGACCGCTGCAAAGCCTTTCCCGCACTCACCGACCCCTCCCCCCTCTGCCCGCTTTCCGTTACATCCGTCCGGCCACTCGTTGAACCTTTCGTGAACCAACGGGTCAGGGTGCTGTCGGCCTGCATGGGCGGCCTCCTTCGAGCCGCTTCGCTATCCCCTGATCGTCAGGCCCCAGTTTCGGTCGAGCGGCCCACCGGCCTCTCGCCTTTTCTATTTTCGTGGCCCGTACTTTTTCGGGCCTCCCATGCCTCCAATTTCGTGTCCGCCAATGTCCAAATCCGTTTTCCTTGCCATCGACATTCGTTTCGTTCTACCCCGCCGTACGCTCGGCGGGCTGGGCCTGCTCGGTGCGCTGCTGATGGCGCCCGCCGCGCATGCCCAGCAGGCCGGCAGCAATGAGCGCTGGGTCAGCGACAGCCTGCAGACCTACGTGCGCAGCGGCCCCTCCGACGGTTATCGCATCGTTGGTGCGCTGAAATCCGGCCAGAAGGTGCAGCTCCTGCAGACGCAGGGCGACTACAGCGAGGTGCGCGGCGAAGGCGGCGACCGGGTCTGGATCCTCAGCAGCGACCTGCAGGCCCAGCCCGGCCAGGCCGAGCGGGTGCCGGCGCTGGAGCAGCAGGTAGCCGAGCTCAGCGCGCAGTTGCAGACCATCGACGACAGCTGGAAAGCCCGCGTGCAGGGCATGCAGGAGACCCTGGACTCGCGCAAGGCGCTGATCGAGGAGCTGCAGGCCAGCCGCCAGGCGCTCAACGCGGAGCTGACCGAGACCCAATCGGCGCTGCGTACCGCCCAGGCGCGCCTGGGCGAGGAGAACAACCAGTTGCTGATGCGCTACCTGGTGTACGGCGGCAGCATCGCCGGCGCCGGGCTGCTGGCCGGGCTGATCCTGCCGGCGATGACCCGCGGCCGCAAGCGCAACGACCGCTGGTTCTGAGCGCCGCCTCACCGTCTTTTCCATAGCCGACCCGCGTCCCGACGATCACTCTCGCCAGGACGCGCCTCCGCCCTCCCGGCGCTGGCATTCGCCCGCGCCCTATGACAGGCTGCGCGCCTGAACCGACGGCCCCTGGTCGTCCAGACATTGGCTCTAAGATCACGGATCGATGACGACCTCGCCAGCGGACGGGACGGGTCGCAAGGGAGGCTGCATGCAGGTGGAGTGGTGGTACTGGCTGGTGGCTGGCGTGCTGCTGATGCTCGCCGAGCTGCTGGTCCCGGCGTTCTTCATCTTCTGGTTCGGCATGGGCGCGGTGCTGGTGGGCGTCGTGCTGGTCATCGCGCCGGGCCTGTCGCTTCCCGTCCAGTTGCTGCTCTGGGCACTGGCCTCGGTGCTCATGGTGCTCCTCTGGTTCCGTCTGTTCCGCCGCAAGGGCGACGCCGGGCCGGAACGCTGGACCGCCGAGGAATGGGTCGGCGAACCCGGCCAGCTGATCGAACCGGTGTCACCCTTCACGCGCGGCAAGGTGCGCTTCACCAAGCCGATCCTCGGCTACGACGAATGGACCTGCCTGGCCGACGAGGACATCGCGGCAGGGGAAAGGGTGCGGCTCGTCTCCTTCCAGGGTGACATGGTCAAGGTCGCCAGGGCCTAACGCTCTTTACGGGGCATTTCAACGAGGGACTGTAGAAAATGAACGAACTGATCGTCGCCGTCGTACTGCTCGGCCTGGTCGTGGTCACCATAGGCGCGGGCGTGCGCATCGTGCCGCAGGGCCAGGAGTGGGTCGTCGAGCGGCTCGGCAAGTACCGCACCACGCTCAAGCCGGGGATGAACTTCATCATTCCCTACGTCGATACGGTGCCCTACAAGCTGTCGACCAAGGACATGATCCTCGACATACCGCAGCAGGAAGTCATCACCCGCGACAACGCGGTGATCGTGGCCAACGCGATCTGCTTCGCCAAGGTCACCGACCCGACCAAGGCCTCCTACGGCGTGGAGAACTTCAAGCTCGGCATCACCAGCCTGGCGACGACGGCCCTGCGCTCGATCATCGGCGAGATGGACCTGGACGATGCGCTCTCCTCGCGCGACCAGATCAAGGCCAGGCTGCGCGAGGCGATGGCTTCCAGCACCATGGACTGGGGCATCTCGGTGCGCTCGGTGGAGCTGCAGGACATCCAGCCGTCGGAGTCGATGCAGGTCGCCATGGAGCAGCAGGCCGCCGCCGAGCGCATGCGCAAATCCGCGGTGACCAAGGCCCAGGGCGAGAAACAGGCGCTGATACTCGACGCCGAAGGGCGCCTGGAAGCGGCGAGGAGGGACGCCGAGGCCCAGGTGGCGCTGGCCGAGGCTTCGGCCGAGGCGATCCGCAAGGTGGCCGACGCGCTCGGCACCGACGGCAACGCCATGCAGTACCTGCTCGGCGAGCGCTACATCAAGGCCATGAACGACCTGGCGGCGAGCACCAACGCCAAGACCGTGGTGCTGCCGGCCGACCTGCCGCAGGCCCTGCGCGGCCTGTTCAAGGGCTGACCAGGGTCACGGCCGGGTCGAAACACTTCGGGCCCTCCCTCATCCGGCCCGGCGGGCCACCTTCTCCCGCGGGGAGAAGGGAAAGGCATGCGCTGCCTGAAGCCTCGGCAATCCCTGTAGGAGCAGGCTCTGCCTGCGACCGAGGCAGGCACGAAACCTTCGAACCGGCACCAAACCAACCCCTCTCCCACCGGGAGAGGAGGATGGTGAGGGCTGGCGGGCACGCGGCTCGCCCCCTCATCCGGCCCTGCGGGCCACCTTCTCCCGCGGGGAGAAGGGAAAGGCACCGTATCGCCAGCAGGCCGGGCGGGGCCTGTAGGAGCAGGCTCTGCCTGCGACCGAGGCCGGCACCATATCTGCGAACCGACACCAAACCATCCCCCTCTCCCTCCGGAGAGAGCCGCGGTGAGGGAGCCGTGCGAGCCTCCCTCATCCGGCCCTGCGGGCCACTTTCTCCCGCGGGGAGAAGGGAAAGGCACCGTATCGCCAGCAGGCCGGGCGGGCGGGGCCTGTAGGAGCAGGCTCTGCCTGCGACCGAGGCCGGCACTATATCTGCGAACCGACACCAAACCATCCCCCTCTCCCTCTCCCTCCGGGAGAGAGCCGGGATGAGGGCGCCGTGCACGCCTCCCTCATCCGGCCCGGCGGGCCACCTTCTCCCGGAGGGTGAAGGAAAAGCGCCATCCCGGTCTTCCGTGACCTGCCGGCTTCAGCCGCGGCGGGCGTCCAGGCTGTAGCGGCCGGCGCCGAAGGCCACCACCTGCAGCAGACCACCGGCCATGGCCAGGTTCTTGAAGAAGTGGATGAACTGGTTCTGGTCGCCCAGCGCGTTGTGGAAGGCCAGCGCGGTGGCCACGCTGAACAGCGCCAGACCGGCGGCCACCAGACGGGTGCGGAAGCCGATCACCAGGGCGATGCCGCCGAGGACCTCGACCGCCACGGCGATGGCCAGTGCCAGGCCGGGAAACGGCAGGCCGACCGCTTCGATGTAGCCGATGGTGCCGGCCGGCGCGGCGAGCTTGGACAGGCCCGACAGGATGAAGATGGCGCTGAGCAGCAGGCGGCCGGCCAGGGCGGCGGAATCGGCGCCGGCGGCGTACGGGCGGGAGGCGGAGTCGAGAGCGATCGAGCGGGACATGGCATTTCCTCTTCAATGAAGGGCGCACCCCCTGGTGCGCCGCGATGAGGAGAAGTCTGCCAGCGGCCCTTCATTCGCAATAGACGGTAAATATCGAGCGCTACGTTCGAATGATTGGAACGAAGTTACGACCCGGGCGTGGCTTTTTCGTTGTTGCCGCGCAGTGCCTCGCGCAGGGCATTGCCGAGCGTCGCGATGTCGAAGGGCTTGGTCAGCACCCGGAAGCCGCGCTCGGCCGGCGCCCGGTCGGTGTAACCGGTGGCCAGCAGGATCGGCAGCCCAGGAAAGCGCTCGCGCACGGTCTGCGCCAGGCCGACGCCGTCCAGGCTCCCGGGCATCACGATGTCGGACAGCAGCAGGTCGATCGCCGGCCGGTCGGTGGCCTGCAGCCGCGCCAGCGCGGCATCGGCATCGGCAACCGGCTCGACCGCGTAGCCGAGCTCCTCCAGTATCGCCGCCACCACCTCGCGCACCTCGGCGTCGTCATCGACCAGCAGCACCCGGGCGTTGCCCGATGCCGCGGCGGGATCGGCCAGTGCCGCCGCGGCGGGCTCGACGACGCCCACGCTGCGCGGCAGTAGCAGGGAAATCCGCGTGCCCTGGCCGGGGCAGCTGTCGATCGACACGCTGCCCTGCGACTGCCGGGCGAAGCCGTACACCTGGGCCAGCCCGAGCCCGGTGCCCTCACCCACCGCCTTGGTGGTGAAGAACGGCTCGAACGCCTTGGCCTGCACCTCCTCGCTCATGCCCTGGCCGCTGTCGGCGACCTTCAGCTCGACATAGGGCCCGCCGGGCAGCTCGCGGTGGCCTCCAACCTCGAGCTGCACGGCCGCCAGGGAGATGGTCAGGTGCCCCCCATCGGGCATGGCGTCGCGCGCGTTGAGCGCCATGTTGAGGATCGCCAGCTCGCACTGCAGCGGGTCGACCTGCACCGGCCAGCGCCCTTCCGGCAGGTCCAACTCCAGCGTCACCCGGCTCGGCAGCGCGCCGCCGAGCAGGTCGCTCATGCCCAGCACCAGCATGCGCAGGTCGACCTGCCTGGCTTCGTCGCTGCGATGCCGGCTGAAGGTCATCAGCTGGCGGGTCAGCTGCGTGCCGCGCGCCACCGAGCGCTGGCAGGCCTCCAGGGCGCGCTTGGCGCGCGGTTCGGTGCTCAGCATGTCGGCCAGTTGCAGGCCGACCGTCATGCTCTGCAGGAGGTTGTTGAAGTCATGCGCGATGCCGCCGGTCAGGCGGCCGAGCGCCTCGAGCTTCTGTCCCTGCAGCAGCGCCTGGTGCGAGCGTTCGGCCCGCGCCACCGCGTCGGCGACCTGCTCGGCGAGCACCGCGTTGGACTGCCGGATCTGCCGGCTGGCCTCGACTAGGGCGCGGGCGGTGCGGTCGGTTTCGTCGATGCCGGTGTGCGGCGCCTCCAGCGCCTCGCCCCGGCCCAACGCTCCGGCGAGCTCGTCCAGCACGGTCAGCGGACGGGTGATGGTGCGGCCGACGACGAACGCCAGCAGCAACGCCAGCAGCAGCACCAGGAAAACCCACCCGGCGACGGTGGCGATGGAGGTCAGCGCGCTGGCCAGCAGCTCGTCCCTCGGCAGCGCGATCAGCACCGTCCAGCCGGATGCGCGGGCGCGGCTGAAGAAGGTCAGCACCGGTTCGCCGTCGCGGGTGATCGATTCGATCGACCCGTCGTCCTTCGCCTGCGCGCGGATCCGCGCGCTGAAATCGGCGTCGGCGCTCTGGCCGACCAGCCGCTCGGCGTTGCGGGTGCGCGCCACTATGGTGTGGTGCTCGTCCAGCACCACGCCGAGCCAGCGGGCCGGCAGCCCCTGCTCGACCAGGGTCTCGCCGATCCTCGCCGCGGGAAACTCCATCGCCACGTAGTACGCCAGCTGGCCGTCGCGCAGCACCGGCCGGTGCACGGCGAAGGCGTACTGGCGCTCGTCCTCGTCGAAGAACAGACGGCTGATGTCCATGCCCGGGCCCTCGCCCAGGCGCGGCAGGCTGGGCGACATCGGCAGGGGCGCGCCGAACGGCCTGCGGGAGTCGAGCAGCGGAATGCCGTCGGGGTCGAACACCATGACGCGGATGCCCAGCGGCCGGATCGCCGCGCCGGCGCGCTGGTGGAAGCGCTCCAGGTCGCCGGCCGCCAGCGAGCGCGAGAAGGTCAGGGTGGTGACGATGGCGTCGTAGCGCGCCAGGTCGCGGTCGACTGCCAGCGCCACCGCCCGCGTGGTCTCCTGCATGCTTTCGTATACCCGTGTCCACTGCGACTGGTAGATCCAGTAGGTCGCGACCGCGGCGAAGACGACCGTCGGCGCGAGCACGGCGAGCACGAGGAAGATGAGGCGGGAGCGAATCGACACGTCCGAGAAAACTCGTTATCGGCACAGCATGCCGGCTGCGGGGAGGTGCGGGCCGGTCAGGTCGGCCGCACCGGTGGTTCGGATCGAGACAGGATAGGCGGAGCGCTGCCGCGCGGCCAGAGATCCTTCACGCGCCTCGCGACGGTCAGCGCTCGCTGCGCAGCAGCCCGTACTCCACCGGCACCCAGCATAGCCCGAACCTCGGCACGCACATGGCCGGCGAACCGGGGCGGCCTAGGTTACCGCAGAACGCGCCGCGCCTGGACGGCAACCGGGCGCCTCGCAGGCCGGCCAGCCCGCCGTCAGCGCGGCGCAGCGCTCGCGCAGCAGCGCGTGCAGCTGCTGGATCGCCGGCGAATACTGGCGGCGGTGCGGGCAGACCAGGTGCAGCGGCAGCGCCTCGCCAATCGAGGCCTGCAGCACCACTTCCAGGCGCCCGGCGGCCACGTCGTCGCTCACGTCCAGCCACGACTTGTAGGCGATGCCCTGCCCGGCCAGCGCCCAGCGACGCACCACGTCGGCGTCATCGCTGAGCAGCGTGCCCGTCACCGAGACCACCCGGCGCCGCCCCTGTTCCTCGAACACCCATTTGTCGTAGGCGCGGCCGTGCAGCAGGTAGACCAGGCAGGCATGCCCCGGCAGATCCTCCAGCGAAGCCGGCCGGCCGTGGCGTGCCAGGTAGTCCGGCGAGGCGACCAGCACCCGGCGGTTCTCCGGAGCCAGCGGCAGCGCGATGAAGCTGGCATCCTCCATGCGCCCGTAGCGGATGGCGACGTCCACCGGATCGCGGAAGATGTCGGCCACCTGGTCGGAGAGGAAGAAGCGCATCTTCAGCCGCGGGTGCAGCGCGCGGAACTCCACCAGCCAGGGCAGCAGCTGGTTGCGGCCGAAGTCCGAGGGCGCGGCGATCAGCAGCATGCCCTGTAGTTCCGGGCTTTCCCGGCGCAGACGTTCGTGCCCTTCGCGCAGCGTCTCCAGCACCTCGCGGGCATAGGGCAGGTACTGCTCGCCCTCGGAAGTCAGCCGCAGGCTGCGGGTGGAACGGGCGAACAGACGGATGTCCAGCTCGCGCTCGAGCCGCTGGATCGCGGCACTGACCTGCCCGGGCAGCAGGTCGACCTCCCGCGCGGCGTTGGAAAAGCTGCCCAGCGCCGCCGAGCGGACGAACAGGGCGAGGTCGTCGATCCGGATCATTTTCATTCCCAGCGAGAAAGTGATGTCCGATTTTGCCTCTTTATGCAAAAAGCGCGAGCGCCGAGCATGCTTCGTCTTCCCGTCCCTTTGCGAGGAACCGCAATGAAAGCCATCGCCTACACCCAGCACGGCCTGCCCATCGAAGATCCGAACGCCCTGGTCGACCTCGAGCTGCCCACCCCCGAGCCGGGCCCGCGCGACCTGCTGGTGGAAGTGCGCGCCATCTCGGTGAACCCGGTCGACACCAAGGTGCGCAGGGGCTCGCCGACCGAAACGCCGCGGGTGCTGGGCTGGGACGCCGCCGGGGTGGTCGGCGCAGTGGGTGCCGACGTCAGCCTGTTCAAGGTCGGCGACGAGGTCTTCTACGCAGGCGACCTCACCCGCCAGGGCAGCTACGCGCAGTTCCAGGCGGTCGACGAGCGCATCGTCGGGCGCAAGCCGGCCCGCCTCGACTTCGCCCAGGCGGCGGCCCTGCCGCTGACCTCGATCACCGCCTGGGAACTGCTGTTCGACCGCCTCGGCAATCGCGAAGGCGCCGGCCAGGGCGAGCGCCTGCTGATCGTCGGCGCGGCCGGCGGCGTCGGCTCCATTCTCACCCAACTGGCTCGCCGGCTCACCGGGCTGACGGTGATCGGCACCGCTTCGCGCGCGGAAACCCGCGAATGGGTACAGGGGCTCGGCGCGCACCAGGTGATCGACCACGGCCAGCCGCTGGCGCCGCAGTTGCAGAAGCTCGGCATCGATTACGTCGACCAGGTGGCGAGCCTGACCCACACCGACCTGCACTATCCGCAGCTGATCGAGGTGCTGCGGCCGCAGGGCCGGCTGGCGCTGATCGACGACCCGGCACAGCTCGACGCCATGCCGCTCAAGCGCAAGAGCCTGTCGCTGCACTGGGAGCTGATGTTCACCCGCTCGCTGTTCCAGACGCCGGACATGATCAGCCAGCACGAACTGCTGCAACGGATATCTGAGCTGATCGAGCAGGGCACGCTGAAGACCACCCTCGGCGAACACTACGGCACCATCGAGGCGGCCAACCTGCGCCGCGCCCACGCCCTGATCGAGAGCGGTCGCTCGCGGGGCAAGGTGGTGCTGGAAGGCTTCTGAGCCGATCAGGCCTCAGCCTCGTTCTTTCGATTCATCAACCCGCATGGAGAGACCGCGATGAACCTTCTGGCCGCCGCCAAGACGCGCTACGCCACCAAAGCCTACGACCCCGCCCGCAAGGTGCCGCAGGAAACCATCGACGGGCTGCTGGAGCTGCTGCGCCACAGCCCCTCGTCGGTCAACTCGCAGCCCTGGCACTTCGTCGTCGCCTCCAGCGACGCCGGCAAGGAGCGCCTGGCCAAGGGTGCGCAGGGCAACTTCAGCTACAACGCCCCGAAGATCCGCGATGCCTCGTACGTCATCCTGCTGTGCGCCAGCGTCGACATGACCCCCGAGCACCTGGAGGCACTGCTCGAGCAGGAAGCCCGCGACGGCCGCTTCGCCAAGCCCGAGGCACGCGCCGGCCAGCAGGCCACCCGCAACGGCTACGTCACCCTGCACCGCTACGAATACAAGGACCTGCAGCACTGGATGGAGAAGCAGGTGTACCTGGCGCTCGGCACCCTGCTGCTCGGCGCCGCCGCCGAGGGCATCGACGCCACGCCGATGGAAGGCATCGACCACCGCGCCCTGGACCTCGAACTCGGCCTGCGCGAACAGGGCCTGACCAGCGTGGTGATGGTCTCGCTGGGCTACCGCGGCGAAGCCGACTTCAACGCCGGCCTGCCGAAGTCGCGCCTGCCGGCGGAGACGGTGTTCACCTACCTGTAATCCCGGCTGCGTAGGAGCGGCCTTGGCCGCGGATAGCGACGTCAGGTCCGCTCGCAGTCAACACCGCTCCCACATTTTCTGGAAGCCCGCGGCCCCCTCATCCGGCCCTGCGGGCCACCTTCTCCCGTGGGGAGAAGGGAAAAGCGCCCCGCGCGGCCTGTAGCTGCGACACCTGTAGGAGCGGACGCTGCGGCACGGCGCGGGGCCTCGTGGGAGGCGCGCCCTCGCGGCGACAACGCTGGCCCAAGCGCAGTGCCCTCATCCGGCCCTGCAGGCCACCTTCTCCCGTGGGAGAAGGGAATGGCGGTCAAGACCGCTCCCGCGCGGCACAGGCACACGGGCTTTTCGTAGGAGCGGCCTTGGCCGCGAACCTGGCACCGCAGCGCCGTACGGCAGCAGGCGACCGCCCCTCACTCCCGTTCGAGCACCCTCACCCCTTCCGGCGCGCCGGCGAACCCGAGCTCCAGCTCCGCCCGGTCGATCCATTCCTCGGCGATCTCGCCCTTGACCGCCACGCCCAGCTGGCGGAAGTCGTTGACCTGCTTGACCAGGTTGCCGCGGCCACTGACCAACTGGTCGCAGGCCTTGCGGTAGGCCTCCTGCGCCTTCTCCAGGCTCTTGCCGACGCCGTCCATGCTGCCGAGGAAGGTGCGCAGCTTGTCGTAGACCTTCGCCGCGCGGTCGGCCAGCTCGGCGGTGTGGCGGTTCTGGTCCTCGAAGCGCCACAGCTGGCGGACGATGTTCAGGCTGGTCAGCAGGGTGGTTGGCGTGGCCACCAGCACGTTGCGTTCGATGGCCTTCTGGAACAGCGTCTCGTCCGCCTTCAGCGCCTCGACGAAGGCCGACTCGATGGGCACGAACATGAACACCATTTCCGGCGCCTTGAGCCCCGGCAGCGCGTGGTAGTCGCGATCGGCCAGTTCGCGGATACGCTGGCCGAAGGCGGACACGTGCTCGGCCAGGGCGATGCGCCGCTCGGCCTCGTCCTCGGCGTTGACGTAGCGGGTGTAGGCGTTGAGCGAGACCTTGGCGTCGATGATCAGGTGCTTGCCCTGCGGCAGGTAGACGATGGCGTCCGGCCGGCGGCGGCCGTCCTCGCCGTCGATGCTCACCTCGCGCTCGAAGTCGCGCCCGCGTACCAGTCCGGACCGCTCCAGCACGTTCTCCAGGATCAGCTCGCCCCAGTTGCCCTGCATCTTCTTCTGCCCCCTGAGCGCGGTGCTGAGGTCGTGCGCCTCCTGGGTGATCTGCCGGTTGAGCTCCTTGAGGTGCGACAGCTCCTGGATCAGCGCCGCCTGCTGCTGCACGTCCTTGTGGTGGATGTCCTCGACCTTGCTGCGGAAGCCCTCGATCTGCTCGCGGAAGGGCTTGAGCAGCGCGTCGAGCGACTGCTGGCTGTGCTGCGAGAAGGCCTGGCCCTTGGCTTCGAAGATCTGTCCGGCGAGCTGTTCGAATTCCAGCTTGAGCTGCTCGCGGCTGTCCTTGAGCAACTGCTGCTGCTCGGCGAAATGCCGCTCCTTCTGCTCCAGCGTGCTGGCCAGGGTGGCGTGCTCCTCGGCCTTCTGCGCATGTCGCTGCTGCAGGCTCTCGTGCTGCTCGCACAGGCGCGCATGGGCCTGGCGCAACTCCTCGTGCTGCTCGACCAGCTGCAGCCGCTGGGCCTTGGCCGCCTCGGCCTGGCTGCGCGCCTCGGCGACCTGCTCCTGCTGGCGCTGCAGCTGCTGGCGCAGGGTCATGGCCTCGTCGCGCGCGTAGTCCAGCTGCCGCTCCAGCTGCTCGACGTGCGCCCGCTCGGCGCGTACCGCGGAATGCAGCTCGCGGCTTTCCGCCGCCTGCTGCTCGAGCAGCAGGGCCTGGCGGTCGAGCTGGTCACGGCCGGCCGCCAGCGCGGCACGCAGCTCGCGCAGCCGCAGGCCCTGCCAGAGCAGCCCGAAGGCGAGGCAGGCGACGAGCAGAAACCCGCTTCCCACGAGGGCCAGAGGCGAAATCGGCATCATTGGATGTGCTCCTTCGTGTGCTTGGCGGGTACGACACCACGACCTGTCGCCTGCAAAGGTATGTAAACCTGCACGACAGGTCCACCCGAGGCGGGATCGGTATGTAAAGAAAAGGCACGGATGACGTCCGCAGCCGTGCTGTGTTCGCGTCTGTAGCCATATGCGCGCCCGATTGGATGCATCAATTTGGAGCGATTGTCGGCCCAGTCAGCTTTTTTTGGGGCGACTGAAACGAAGAGCTATCCGGACGAAGCGCCCAAGCCGCCCAAACAGTACACTAAACCACTGATTTTCTAATGAAATACAAGAGCCAAAGCGAAGCGCCAACGATTGGCGCAGGTCTTGCTAATGGTTCGTTAGCTTGACCGTTTGGCCAAGAAATCAAGCACACATAACGCAACAGGAGCTCACACCGATGAAACGCATTCTGACCACCGCCGCGCTTGCGGGCGGCTTGATGCTCGCAGGCCAGGCGATGGCCGCCCCGATGCTTTGGCAGAACAACAGCCTGACTTACCTGTACGGCAAGAATTTCGCGGTCGATGCTGGCGAGATCCAGCAGACCATCACCTTCGAACATGCCAGCGGCTGGACCTGGGGCGACATGTTCCTGTTCGTCGACAACAAGTGGTACAACGGCCTGTCCGGGAACGATGGCCACACCTACTACGGCGAGTTCAGCCCGCGGCTGTCGTTCGGCAAGATCACCGGTGCCGACCTTTCCTTCGGCCCCATCAAGGACGTGCTGCTCTCGGCTACCTACGAGCGTGGCGAAGACCGCAACCGCAACTACCTGCTCGGCCCGGCGGTGGACCTGGAAGTGCCCGGCTTCGATCGCCTGGCCATCAACACCTACTACCGCAAGCCCGACGGCATCACCGGCAAGCCGGGCGGCCAGTGGCAGATCACTCCCACCTGGGCCATCACCATTCCGGTCGGCAAGTCCGACATCCTGTTCGACGGCTACATCGACTGGGTAGTCAATGACAAGGGCTCCAAGGCCAAGGGCGACTACCTCGCCAAGAACCTGCACATCAACCCGCAGGTCAAGTATGACCTGGGCAAGGCCCTGGACTACACCCCGGGCACGCTCTACGTCGGTATCGAGTACGACTACTGGTCGAACAAGTACGGCATCGAAGACAGCAGTGCCTTCAACACCGACAACAACGTCACCAACTTCATCGTCAAAGCGCACTTCTAAGACGATCCCGCCGCCCGGCTCCAGGGCGGCGGCTGCGATACCTCTCCTGAATCACGCATCGATTTCGGCGGCACTGCCAGGCAATGCCGCCATTCTTTTTCAGCCGGCTCGCCCTGCTCTCGCGGACGGCATACCCGCCCGACCGTCGCCTTCGGCCAACCCGGCCTGACGAACCCGGTTCAAGCCAGCGCCTCGGCCCGCGCCTTCAGACGCGCCACCGCCGCCTGCGCCTGCCGCCCCAGTTCGGCCATGTCCAGCCCCGGGATGCAATCGTCCTCGACCACCTTGCGTCCGCCCACCAGCAGCGCCTGCAGGTGCGCACGGCCGCCGCTGGCGATGGGCCCGATGGCCGGGTCGTGCAGCCCGAAATAGCGCGGGTCGTCGAGCCGGTAGATCGCCAGGTCCGCCGCCTGGCCTACCGTCAGCGTGCCGACCGCGTCGAGCCCGAGCACCCGTGCGCCACCGGCCGTGCCCCAGCGCAGCACGTCCTCGATGCGGGCCGCATCGGCGCCGCCCTCAAACTCGCCGCCGGCATAGCGCGGCTGCGCCCGCTCGCCCTTGCGCGCCCGCTGCAGCAGCCAGGCGGCATGGGTTTCCGAGAGCATGTCGGCGGCCTCGTTGGAGGCGGCGCCATCGACGCCCAGCGAGACAGTGACACCGGCCGCATCCAACGCCGGCAGGTCGGCGATGCCGCTGCCCAGGCGACCGTTGCTCTGCGGGCAACTGGCGATGCCGCTGCGACTCTCGCCGAGCAGGCGGATCTCCTCGGGCAGCAGCTTGACCAGATGGGCGAACCAGACGTCCGGGCCGATCCATTCCTGCTCGGCGCAGAACTGCACCGGGGTCATGCCGAACCTGGCGCGCGCCGCATCCAGGTAGTCGACGGTCTCCGAGAGATGGCTGTGCAGGCGGATGCCCAGGCGACGCGCGGTCCTGGCCGTCTCACGCAGCTGCTCGGGGGTGGTGGAATGCAGCGCGGTGGTCGGCGCCATCACCACCCGCCGCCGGGCGTCGCCGGCCGGCTCGTGGTAGGCGGCGACCAGCCGCTCGACGTCGGCCAGGTAGTCATCGAAACGCTCGGGGCGCAGCGCCTGCGGCAGTTCGGCCTCGAGCTGGCGGGTCTGGGTCGCGCCACCACGGCAAAGCACGAAGCGCACGCCCAGCGCCTCGGCTTCCTCGAAGAGGATCGCCGCACTGTCGAACGGCATGCCCGGGTAGTACAGGTAATGGTGGTCGGCCACGGTGCCACAGCCCGAGCGCACCAGTTCGACCAGGCCGATACGCGCGGCCAGGCGGAAGCTGTCCTCGTCGAAGGCGCCGCGAAAGCGGTACGGCGTGGCCGCCAGCCAGGGCGTCAGCGTCTGGTCCAGGCCGCGCGGCTCACCCTTGAGCAGCGACTGGAACAGATGGTGATGGGTGTTGACCCAGGCCGGATAGAGCACGCAGTCGCGCGCGTCGATGACCGCCTCGCCCGCCTGCGGTTCGAGCGTGCCGAGGGCGGCGATGCGGCCGTCGACGACGCGGATGTCCGGCCCGGCGTGACGCGCCTGGTCACCGGACAGGCCGGTGAGAATGGCGCTGGCGTTGCGGATCAGCCAACTGGTGTTGGTGTGCATGGGATGCCCTCAATGTTGTGATGAGGCAAAACGTAGGATGGGCCACTTTTGTGGGAGGCCCGACCCCGGGGTGTGATGCTCTTGATCCTCAGGCAGGCCTACGGCCTGCAATCGCCGCGAGGGCGCGCCTCCCACAGGGCCCGGTGCAGCACCGCCTGCTCTTGTGGGAG
>NZ_KE384408.1:0-174233 GCF_000425625.1 Stutzerimonas azotifigens DSM 17556 | reverse complement strand
CCGCCTGCTCTTGTGGGAGGCCCGACCTCGGGGCGATGCTCTTGAGCTTCCAGCCTTCCAGCCCCCCCATCACCCCTGCTCGCTCTCATGCCAATGCCCCAGGCTGACCCGCGCCAGGGCGGCCATCAGGCTGAACAGCAGCACGCCGGTCAGCGCGATGAGAAAGAGCGCGGCGAACAGCCGTGGGATGTTCAGCTGGAAACCGGCCTGGAGGATCTGGTAGGCCAGCCCGGCGCCGGTGCCGCCGGTGCCGGCGACGAACTCGGCGACCACCGCGCCGATCAGCGCCAGGCCCGAGGCGATGCGCAGGCCGCCGAAGAAATACGGCAGGGCGCTGGGGATGCGCAGGCGCAGCAGCGTCTGCCAGCGACTGGCGCGGTTGAGGCGGAACAGGTTGAGCAGCCCCGGATTGACGCTGCGCAGGCCGAGCACGGTGTTGGAGATGATCGGGAAGATCGCCACCAGGGTCGCGCAGATGGTCAATGCCAGGGTGGTGTTGCTCACCCAGATGATGATCAGCGGCGCGACGGCCACCACCGGCGTCACCTGCAGCAGGATCGCATAGGGAAACAGGCTGGCCTCGATCACCCGGCTCTGCACGAAGAGGAAGGCGGCGATCACCCCGAGTAGCACCGCCAGGGCGAACGAGAGGAAGGTGATCTTCAGCGTCACCAGCAGCGCGGCGAACAGCATCGGCCCGTCGGCGACCAGCGTGCGGCCGATGTCCAGCGGCGTCGGCACCAGGTAGGTCGGCACCTTCAGGGTCACGCACAGCAGCTGCCAGAGGGCCAGCAGCACCAGGCCGACGAACAGCGGCGCGGCGATGCGCTGGAAGCGCGGATCGGCCAGCAGCGGTCGAGCGGAGTTTTCCATGGTCGTCACCTCAGTGGGCCGAGTCGGCATTGGCTTCGGCGAGTAGCGCGGACAGCCGCGCGCACTGTTCGATGAAGGGTGCGCTGGTGCGGAACGCCTCGTCGCGCACCTCAGGCCCTTCGATGGCCACGTCGGCCAGCACCCGGCCGGGCCGCGCGCCCATCACCACCACCCGCGAGGAGAGGAACACCGCCTCGTAGATGCTGTGGGTGACGAACACCACGGTCAGGTCGCGCGAGCGCCAGAGGTCGCGCAGATCGCTGTCCAGGCGGTTGCGGGTGAACTCGTCGAGCGCGCCGAAGGGCTCGTCCATCAGCAGCAGGTTCGGCTGCACCGCAAGCGCGCGGGCGATCGAGGCGCGCATCTGCATGCCGCCGGACAGCTCGCGCGGGTAGACGCCGCCGAACTTGCCCAGGCCGACCAGTTCCAGCGCCGCCTGCACCCGCGCGTTGCCCTCGGCCTTCGGCACGCCGGCTAGGTCCAGCGGCAGGCGGGCGTTGTCGGCGACCCTGGCCCAGGGCATCAGCGTCGCCTCCTGGAACACCATGGCCATGCGCTGGCCGGGCTGGTCGGTGTCCAGGCTGCCCTTGCCCCACCAGCGCACGTGGCCGGCCGAGGGCGACTCGAGCCCGGCGAACATCTTCAGCAAGGTGCTCTTGCCGCAGCCGGAGGGACCGAGCAGCGAGACGAACTCGCCGCGCTCGATCGACAGCTTCAGCCGCTGCAGCGCCTGGGTGCCGTTGGGGTAGGTCTTCTCCACCTGGTTGGCCAGCAGTACCGGCAGCGCCGCCTCGCAGGGCGCGCCGGGCGCGGGCCGGGCCGTATCGACGGAAAGGGTGTGCATCAGCATGGTCGTGTACTCCCGTTGGCTACCTGCGCGGTCGCCGGCTGCCGGTGATCTGCATGGATCGGTCCAATTTCTGGCTGATGTAGGCAGCGGCCTCCACCGGCGCGTAGCGGGCCGGCCGCCCGGCGCCGCAGCAGCTGGGCAGACAGGCCACCTCGGTGCCGGCCGCCGGCCCGCTGAAGGCCACCAGCGACAGGCGCCGGGTCGAGCCGGTCCACTCGCGTGGCGGGTTGATCACCCGGTGCAGCGTCGAGCGCCAGCGGTCGTTGGTCCAGCGCGCCATCAGGTCGCCGACGTTGATCACGAGGGCGTCCGGCGGAGCCGTGACGTCGCGCCAGCGGCCCTCCAGGTCGCACACCTGCAGGCCGCCGGGCGCCTGGTCGGGGCGCAGGATGGTCAGCCCGCCGTAGTCGTGGTGCGCGCCGTAGCGCAGCTGGCCCTCGCGCGGCGCCTCGGGCTGGTCGGGGTAGTTGACGAAGCGCAGCGTCAGCGACGGCTCGCGGTAGCTGGCCTGGAAATGCTCTTCGGGCAGGTCCAGCGCCAGCGCCGACAGCCGCATCAGCCGCTGGCACAGCGCGAACATCGCATCGAACCAGGCCTCGACGGTGGCCTTCAGCGCCGGCGGCTCGCCCGGCCAGATGTTCGGCAACCCCTGCCCGGCCCGCTCGCGTTGCAGCGAGGCGAACACCAGCGCCTCGCACAGGTCCGGCGGCGTCTCGCCGGCCAGCGTGGCCGACACGCTTTCGATGCCGAGCGGCAGGTAGCCACGGCCCTTGGTCCGCTCCGGCGGGGTCCAGGCCTGCTTGTCGGCGAACGGCTGGGCGAAGAAACGCTCGGCCTCGGCATACATGCGCTCGACCAGCGCCGGGTCGACGCCATGGTTGACGATGCTGGCGAAACCGCAGGTCTCGAAGGCCTCGCCGAACCGGCGGGCAACCTCGCGCCGCGCCGGCTCGTCGCCCTCGAGGAAGGGACCGAGGTCGATGACCGGAATGCTGTCCAGGCTCATCTCATCGCTCCTGGGTGGCCACGGCCGCGCCGGAATTGGCGAACTCCAGCGTGTAGGCGCGGCGGTAGTCGAGGTCCGGGCGGTACACGCCGGCGGCGCTCATGGTCTCGAAGAAGCCCTTCCAGCGCGCATCGCTCATGGCACCGGGGCCCTGCACGGCGGCGTCGCCGCTGTCGATCAGACCGCGCTCGCGCATCTGCTTCATCTTGAAGTGGTACAGCGCCTCGCCGTGCTCGGGGTTGGCGGCCAGGGTGGCCTGCATCGCCGCGGCGTAGTCGCCCCTGGCGCATTCGCTCCAGCCCTGGCGGCTGGCCGCCACGAAGCGGGCGACCGCGTCGCGCTGCGCGTCGATGTAGCTGTCGAGGGCGAAGACGGTGGTGGCGTAGTTGTCGTAGCCGTAGTCGGCCAGCAGGATCGAGACCGGCGGCTCCTTCAGCTCCTTGCCGAGCAGGTGCGCATCCTCGGTGATGTAGCCCTGCTGCACCGCCTTGGGGTCGGCGAGGAAGGGCACCGAGGAGTAGGCGTAGGGGCGCAGCTGGCTGTCGCTGAAGCCGTAGCGCTGCTTGAGGAACTGCCAGAACTCGGCCTGCGAGAACTTGGCGACCATGATCGGCCGGCCCTTGAGGTCCTCCAGCGTCTCCACGCCCTGCCCGGCGTGGGCGACCAGGGTCTGCGGGTCCTTCTGCAGGAAGGCGGCAACGGTGCGCGCCGGGATGCCCTGCTGGACCATGTTCAGCGTGGTGAAGCTCGAGCCCATGCCCAGTTGCAGGTCACCGGCGGCGACCTGCAGCGGGATGTTGCGATCCGGCCCGCCCGGCACCAGTTCGACGTCGAGCCCGGCTTCCTGGTAAAGGCCGCTGGCCTGGGCCTGGTAGAAGCCGCACATCTCGGCCTGCGGCAGCCAGTTGAGGCCGAAGCGCAGGGCTTCGGCGGCCTGCGCCGCCGGCGCCAGCAGGCACAGCGGCGCGACGGCGAGCGCCAGCAGACGGCGCAGCGGGAAACGGGGCGAAGCGTGAGGCGGGTTGTCGATGGCGTTCATGCACGGTCTCCAAGGCTGATTGCGCCGTCCGCCGCGCCCTCGCGGCGGATCGGCACCGGCCCTGCCCGTCTGCGCGGGCTGTCGCCGGGGCATTGCGGTCGAGCGTCAGGCAGTCAGGAACACTTCGCTTTCGCCGTGCGCCTCGAGCAGCGCCAGCAGTTGCTTGCGGATCACCAGCCCCGGCTTGTCCGAGGGCATGTGGAATTCCACCCGGCGGCGGGTATCGATGCAGGCGTCGTACTCGGTGGCCTCGAGGATCTCGCGGTCCTCGGCGGTGATGGCCGCGTCCCAGTCGATCAGCGCCTGGGTCGGGCACTGCTCCTCGCTGTCGTTGCGGTACAGCCACTGCACCAGCATCAGCCGGCCGTCGTCGATCGGCGTGGCGCAGTTGTAGATGATGTGGTGGATGCCGCTGTCCGGGTACATGCAGCCGAAGCGCCGTGAGAACGGCAGGTAGTAGCGGTTGATCAGGTGGCGGGTGGTAATCGGTTCGGTGCTGCCGGTGATGCGGAAGCTCGCCTCGGGATTGCGGATCGGCACCACCGTCTCGGCCTCGAAGCCGTAGTCGGTCTCGCGAAATTCGTAGCTCGACGGCTTGGGCTGGTCGAACAGGCCGAAATTGGCCTTGTGCACGAAGGAGAAGTGCGAGTTGTCGAAGGAGTTCTCCATCACCCGCAGCGGGCTGGTCTTCCATTCCTCGTAGAACTGGAAGATGCGCCGGTAGCCGGGCGCGCCGTCCTCGGGGAAGTCCGGGATCGGCTGCAGCGGGTCGTCCAGCGCGACCCAGATGTAGCCGTAGCGGTCCTGGCAGTGAAAGGTATCGACCCTGGCGCCCGGCGGGATCATGCCCTCGGGGTTCTGCGGGATCTTCACGCAGGCGCCGCTGCAGTCGTATTCCCAGCCGTGGTAGCCGCAGGCCAGGTGGCCGTCTTCGCTGATGAAGCCTTTCGACAGCCTGGCGGTGCGGTGGCAGCAGCGGTCGCGCATCGCCACCGGGGTGCCGTCGGGCGTCTGCCAGAGTACCAGCGGCTCGCCGAGCAGGGTGAACGGCTGCGGGCCCTCGGCCAGCCTGGCGGTGGGCATCAGCGCATACCAGAAGCGGCGCAGAACGGGTTGTTTGGTTACCAGCATGGTCGTTTCCTCATTCGATCGGGGCGGCGGACGGTTTGCGGTCGGATATCAGGGCAGCACCTTGGCGGCGCCCTGGACGAAGCGCAGGTCGTAGCCCTGCCTGAAATCCACGGCCTCGCCGAGCAGGCCGGCCTCGACCATGTAGTCGCGGGTCGTCTGCCAGCGCGCGTCGGTCATCACGCCGATGCCGTCGGTGGCCGCGTCGCCGCCGGTGACCAGCTGGAACTCCTTCATGCGCTCGATGCCCCAGGCGATCTGCGCGTCCTGCATGTTGGGGTTGTCCTGCTTGATCAGCGCGTTGCCCGGCGCCGGGTTGGCCAGGTAGCTCTTCCAGCCCTCCATGGTCGCGTCGTAGAAGCGCTGCAGGACCTCGGGGCGCGACTCGATGAGGTCGCGGCGGGTCACCAGGGTCGCGCCGTAGGGCGGGTAGCCGTGGTCGGCGAACAGGTAGAAGTTGGCCTCCACGCCCTGCTGGCGGGCCTGGAACAGCTCGGAGCTGGCATAGGCCTGCTGCGCGGTGTCCGGGGCGGCGAAGAACGGCTGCAGGTTGAAGGTGTAGGGCCGGGTCTGGCTGTCGCTCAGCCCGTACCTGGCCTTGAGCCAGGGCCACCAGGAGGTCTGGCCGGAGGTGGCGACCAGGATGGTCTTGTCCTTCAGGCCGTCCAGGCCCTTGACGTCGGCGTGGGTCAGCAGGCCCTGCGGGTCGCCCTGGAAGCAGGCGCCGATGGCCACCACCGGCAGGCCCTGCTCGAGGTTCTTCAGTACCTGGAAGTCGTAGCCGACGATCACGTCGGCCTTGCGCGCCACCAGCAGCTGCATGCCGTTGACCTGCGGGCCGCCCATCTTCAGGGTCACGTCCAGCCCGTGTTTTTCGTAGATGCCCTCGGCCAGCGCCTGGTAGAAGCCGCCGTGCTCGGCCTGGGCGTACCAGGAGGTGAGCAGCGTAAGCTTGTCGCTGGCCTGCGCCGTGGCGGCCGCCAGCGCGGTTCCCAGCAGCGTGGCCGGCAGCAGCGTCCGGCGGGCCAGTTTGCACAGCACGGACGCCAGGCGTCGCGATTCCATCGTTTTCATCGGTTGTCTCCATGGGCAAGGCACGGTGAAGCCGCCGGCTGGCAGAGCGCCGGACGGCCGAACGAAGCAAGGGAAGGACGAGGCGAGGACAGCCGGCCTCTCGGCACCGGACTGCGGCAAGGAACGAGCGACGCGGCATTGCGCATGGCGGTGGACCTCTCCTGTCGAGCCCCGAGGGGCATGAACAAGCACCCCGCAACGGGGCGTGCGGCCAATGGGTGGCCGCAAGAGCAATGTCCCGCGCCCGGTGGGGGCGCTAACCGCTTCTACTCGGAAGGAGGCGTAGCAGAAGCTGTGCCAGATCGTGTTCACCGGCGCCGAGGGACCCGGCCTTTCCCGCGCAATCCGCAGAGCTGACGCATCGGCCAGCTTTCGCATGGAGCCGCCTCCCGTCCCGGGGCTGCATCGACCGGTGCCGGGCGCCCATGCAGGAACGCTACAAAAGCGGGCAGAGCGCCCACGCGAGAGCAGTTTTTGGTGCAGCGCGACCCCGCGCGGACGAGCGAAATGCCGGCCGCCCCCGACGGCGAACGGTGCCGGGCACCGCCAGAGCGCGCCCTGCGGGCAGTCGCGCGTGCGCTGCGCCGGCAAAACCTAAGCAACTGGTCAGCTTCTTGCAGAGACCCGCCTACACAGAGACAGGCACCGAGCCTGCGCCTTCTTCGCTGTTCGCTTCAGAGGTCACTGCCATGCAACAACCCGCCGAGTCCGAGCTGATCCACGGCCTGAACGACCGACCCGCCCCGCTGCCGGCCCTGTTCGCCGCGCTGCAGCACATCCTCGCCAGCTTCGTCGGGGTGATCACCCCGCCGCTGGTGATCGGCGCCGTGCTCGGCCTGGGCGAGCACCTGCCCTACCTGATCAGCATGGCGCTGATGGTCTCCGGCGTCGGCACCTTCATCCAGGCCCGCAGCCCCTGGGGCATCGGCGCCGGGATGATCTGCCTGCAGGGCACCAGCTTCGCCTTCCTCGGCGCGGTGCTCTCCGCCGGCCTGCTGGTCAAGGGCCGCGGCGGCAGCCCGGAGGACATCCTGGCGATGATCTTCGGCGTGTGCTTCTTCGGCGCCTTCGTGCAGATCGTGCTCAGCCGCTTCATCCACCAACTGCGCCGGGTGGTCACGCCGCTGGTCACCGGCATCGTCATCACGCTGATCGGCGTCAGCCTGATCAAGGTCGGCATCACCGACATCGGCGGCGGCTTCAAGGCGGAGGACTTCGGCGCGCCGCGCAACCTCGCGCTGGGCGCGCTGGTGCTGCTGACCATCATCCTGCTCAACCGCTCGCAGCAACCCTGGGTGCGCCTCTCGGCGATCATCATCGGGCTCGCGGTGGGCAGCCTGGCGGCCTGGTTCAGCGGCAAGCTGGTCCCGCAGCCGCTGCCCGACCTGCCGCTGGTGAGCGTGCCCGTGCCCTTCCGTTTCGGCTTCGCCTTTGACTGGACGGCCTTCGTGCCGGTGGCACTGATCTACGTCATCAGCACCATCGAGACGGTCGGCGACCTGACCGCCAACTGCATGCTCTCGCGCCAGCCGATCGAGGGCCCGAGCTACCTCAGGCGCCTGCGCGGCGGCATCCTCGGCGACGGCGTCAGTTGCCTGATCGCCGCCACCTTCAGCGCCTTCCCCAACACCACCTTCGCGCAGAACAACGGGGTGATCCAGATGACCGGCGTGGCCAGCCGCCACGTCGGCCTGTACATCGGCGCGCTGCTGTTCGTCCTCGGGCTGTTCCCGCTGCTCGGCGCCGTGCTGCAGCAGATCCCCAAGCCGGTGCTCGGCGGCGCGACCCTGATCATGTTCGGCAGCGTCGCCGCGGCGGGCATCCGCATCCTCGCCCAGGTGCCGCTGGACCGGCGCAGCATGCTGATCATCGCCGCCTCGCTGGGCATTGGCCTGGGCGTTGCAGCGCAGCCCGACCTGCTGCACCAGATGCCGACGCTGGTGCAGAACCTCTTCGAATCGGCGATCACCTGCGGCGGCCTGACGGCCATCCTGCTCGACCTGCTGCTGCCGCGGGAAAAATCGCCGGAGCCGACCTACGCTAGCAATCCGGAGGCGCATCGCGCCTGATCCGCCGGCCGCCACAGGGAAAGGACCTATGAACACCTTCGACGCCACGCTCGCCCAGACCGCCACGGCCGGCAAACGTACCGGGCGGATTCGCCAGAAGAACGAGGAGCTGATCCTCTCGGCCGCCGCCGAAGAGTTCGCGCGCTACGGCTACAAGGGCACCAGCATGAACGCGATCGCCCTGCGCGCCGGCCTGCCCAAGGCGAACCTGCACTACTACTTCACCAACAAGCTGGGCCTGTACGTCGAGGTGATGCGGCACATCCTCGAGCTGTGGGACAACGCCTTCGACCACCTCACCGTCGATGACGACCCGGCCATCGCGCTGGCGGCCTACATCCGCACCAAGATGGAGTTCTCGCGCAGGCAGCCGCAGGCCTCGAAAATCTTCGCCATGGAGGTGATCAGCGGCTGCGAGTGCCTGTCGGCGCACTTCAACGAGGACTATCGCGAGTGGTTCCGCGGCCGCGCCGCGGTGTTCCAGGCCTGGAGCGACGCCGGCAAGATGGACCCGGTCGACCCCATGCACCTGATATTCCTGATCTGGGCCAGCACCCAGCACTACGCCGATTTCTCCGACCAGATCCGCCGCATCACCGGCCAGCGGCGGGTGACCAGGGACGACTTCGCCCGCGGCACCGAGACCCTGACCCGGGTGATCCTCAAGGGCTGCGGGCTGCAGCTGCCCGGCTGACACCGCCCCGCCCGCGTTCCCCAGACCCGCTCGCCCTGCGGCCCGGCCCAGCCGCGGCCGGTCGCCCGCTGCCCGCCAGGACCCCGCATGCACATCCACGCCCGCGCCCTGAAGTACTTCGACATGATTCGCCGCTGCGGGTCGATCCGCGAAGCGGCCAGGCGACTGCACGTCGCCTCCTCGGCGGTGAACCGCCAGCTGCTGCAGCTCGAGCAGGAGATCGGCACGCCGCTGTTCGACCGCATGCCCGGCGGCCTGCGCCTGACCGCCGCTGGCGAGATCTTCTCGCGCCACGTAATCACCGTGCTGCAGGACGAGCACCGCATGACCAGCGAGCTCGACGCGCTCAAGGGCATGCGCCGGGGCGAGCTGTCGATCGCCTCGGTCGAGGGGCTGAACATCGGCCTGATGCCCAACGTGCTCAGCAGCATGGCCACGCGCTACCCGATGCTGCGCCTGGCGGCGCGCACCACCGGCTCGCAGCAGGCCGCGCAGCTGGTAGCCGACGGCGACGTGGACGTCGGCATCGGCTACGGCATCGAGCGCAGCGAAGCGCTGCGCCAGTACGCCGTGGGGCGCTTCCTGCTGGGCGCGATCATGAGCCCGGAGCACCCGCTGGCGGCGCAGCGCACGGTGACCTTCGCCGAGTGCGCGCGCTACCCGCTGATCCTCCCGGGGCCCGGGCTGTCGATCCACACGCAGCTGCGCCCGATCCTGGTGCACCACCGCAAGCCGCTGACCGTGCTGCTGGAAAGCGCCTCGGTGGAGCTGGCCAAGAGCATGGCCCTGCGCGGCGTCGGCATCGCCTTCCAGACCCGCATCGGCATCGAGCAGGAGCTGCAGGACGGCCGCCTGGTGCATGTCCCCCTGACGGCGGCAGGCCCGGTGGTCTCGGAGCTCGGGGTCTACGTACGCAGCGGGCGCTCGCTGCCGGCGGCGCTGGACGCCTTCATCCGGGTGGTCGCCGAGGAGCTGGCGCGGCGCGAGAGCGGCGAACCGACGCTGGGTGACGAGCATGGACGCGGGTGATGCCGTTTCGGCATCGGCCCGGCTCAAATTTGACGCTAACCGCAGCGGGGCAGCGCTTCGTAGGATGGCTCGCAACCGCATAGTCGCACCGAGGCATCCATGACCGAAGCCCTTTCCACGCCCAGCCTGCCGCTGATCGACATCGCCGGCCTGCGCTCCAGCGACCCGGCCGCACGCCAGGCCGTGGCCCGCGAACTCCGCAGCGCGTGCGAGCGCTGCGGGTTCTTCTACATCCACAACCACGGGATCGACGCCGGGCTGATCGCCCGCGTGCGCGCCGAAGCCGAGCAGTTCTTCGCCCTGCCGAGCGCCAGCAAGCTGGCCGTCGACAAGGCCCTGTCGGCCTGCAACCGCGGCTACGAGCCGCTGCGCGGGCAGACCCTGGAGGCCGGCAGCCCGCCGGACCTGAAGGAAGGCTTCTACATCGGCATCGATCTGCCGGAGGATCACCCGAGCGTACTCGCCGGGCGCTTCAACCAGGGCCCGAACCAGTGGCCGGCGGACCTGCCGGATTTCCGCGACACCATGAATGCCTACTTCGCCGCCGCCTACGAACTGAGCGCCCTGCTGATGCGCGGCCTGGCGCTGTCGCTGGAGCTGCCCGAGGACCACTTCGCACCCTTCGTCACCGACGCCTCGGCAACCCTGCGCCTGCTGCACTACCCGCCCCAGCCGCCGCAGCCGGCGCCGGGGGAAAAGGGCTGCGGCGCGCACACCGATTTCGGCGCGGTGACCCTGCTGCTGCAGGACGACGCCGGCGGCCTACAGGTGCAGGCGATCGACTCGGATGAATGGATCGACGCCCCGCCGGTCGAGGGCACCTACGTGGTGAACCTGGGCGACCTGATCGCCCGCTGGACCAACGACCGCTACCACTCGAACCTGCACCGGGTGATCAACCGCTCGGGGCGCGAACGCTACTCGGTGCCGTTCTTCTTCACCGGCAACCTCGACCTGCAGGTCGAGTGCCTGCCGACCTGCCTGGCGCCGGGCGAAGCCCCGAAGTACCTGCCGGTGAGCGTCGAGCAGCACCTGGCCGAATGCTACCGGCGGACCTACGGATGAGCGCGCCGATGGCCACAAGCATGACGACCCGCCATCTGGTGCTGATCCACGGCGCCTGGCAGGGCAGCTGGGCCTTCGACGCCTGGCTGCCGCACCTGCAGGCGCGCGGCTGGCAGCCCCATGCCGTCGACCTGCCGGGCAACGGCTGGGGCCCGGGCCGCGCCGAACCGGCCAGCCTGGACAGCTACGTCGAGCATCTGCTGCGCACCATCGAAGCCATCGACGAACCGGTGGTGCTGCTCGGCCACAGCGGCGGCGGCGTCACCGCCTCGGCGGTGGCCGAACGGATTCCCGAGCGCATCGCCTGCCTGGTCTACCTCGCCGGCATGATGCTGCCCAGCGGCATGGGCTTCGCCGAACTGATGCAGCGCTGCCGCCTGGAGCAGCCGGAGCTGGACATCTCCGGCATCGGCCCCTACCTGCGCTGGGATGGCGAGTTCAGCAGCGTGCCGCCGGATGCGGCGCTGCGCATCTTCCTGCACGACTGCGAGCCCGGCGCCGCCGACCGTGCCGCCAACCTGCTGCGCCCGCAGGCCGAAAGCGGCCGTGCGCTGGTCGCGCAGCTGACTCCCGAGCGCTGGGGTCGGGTGCCGCGAATCTATATCGAAGCGCTCGCCGACCGTTCCGTGGCGCTGCCCTTGCAACGCCGCATGCAGGCCCTCTCGCCGGGGGCCCAACGCCTATCCCTAGACTGCGGCCATGTCCCGCAGCTCGCCCAGCCAGCGCTGCTCACCCGGTTGCTGTGCGATGCCCTTGAAACCCGCCTGCCCCTCTGACACAGCCTTTGGAGTTTTCATGAAGAAAAAGCACCTGCTGGTTTCCCTGCTGCTCGCCTGCGGCGCGATCAATGCGCAAGCCGCCGACAAACTCACCTTCCAGCTGGACTGGCTGCCCACCGGCGGCGACAAGGCGTTCGTCTTCGCCGGCGTCGGCGAGGGCTTCTACGCCGCCGAGGGGCTGGAGGTCACCATCCTGCCCGGCCGCGGTTCGGCCGATGCCATTACCAAGATCGCCTCGGGCGCAGCCGACGTCGGCTCCGGCGGGCTGTCCGCGCTGATGATGGCGGCGGCCGAGGGCGGCGTGCCGGTCAAGGCGGTGATGTCGGTGTACTCCAAGCAGCCGGATGCGCTCTTCACCCTCGAAGGCGGGCCGATCACCGACCTCGAATCGATCATCGGCAAGACCGTGGCCATGCCCACCTTCTCCTCTTCCAACACCATCTGGCCGGTGTTCCTGAAGGACAACGGCATCGACCCGGACGCGGTCAAGACGCTCAAGACCGACCCCAGCACCATGGCGCCGATGCTCGCCCAGGGGCGCGTCGACGCCACCATCAACTGGACCACGGTCGCCCCTGGCTACGCCGCGGTGCTCAAGCAGGCCGGCAAGGAGCTGCGGGTGATCCCCTGGTCGGAATACGGCCTCAACGGCTACGGCCTGTCGCTGTTCGCCTCGCAGGCGCTGATCGACAAGAAGCCGGAGGTCGTCGAGCGCTTCGTGCGCGCCTCGAAGAAGGCCATGGAATTCTCCCTGGCCAACCCGGCCAAGGCCGCCGAGCACCAGAAGGCCCTGGTGCCGGAAGCCGACGTCGCCACGCTGGAAGCCGACATGCGCGCCTCCGCGCCGCTGGTCGACAACGAGATCAGCCAGAAGGACGGCCTCGGCGCCTTCACCCCCGAGATGCTGGGCGCGACCTGGAGCTGGGTCGCCCGCTCCATGGGTTACCCGAGCGACAAGGTCGATCCCGAATCGATCGTCGACCGCAGCTTCCAGAACAAGTGAGCCTGAACTAGATGAACCCTGTGATCGAACTGGCGGGCGTCACCCAGACGTTCGTCTCGAGCGACGGCACCCCGGTCACCGCCCTGCAGAACGTGGACCTGGGTCTGCGCAAGCATGAATTCGTCTCGGTGATCGGCCCGTCGGGCTGCGGCAAGTCCACCATCCTGCGGCTGATCGCGGGACTGCTGCGGCCCAGCGGCGGCCAGGTTTCGATCTACGGGCTGCCGGTGACCGAGCCGCGCGACGAGATCGGCATGGTATTCCAGAAGCCGACGCTGCTGCCGTGGCTGTCGGTGCTGGACAACATCACCTTCCCGATGAAGCACAAGTACGGCCGGGTCGACGCGCGGGACGCCGAGCGCGCACGCGAGCTGCTGGAGATGATCGGGCTGGCCGACTTCGGCCACAAGCGCCCGCACGAACTCTCCGGCGGCATGCAGCAGCGGGTGGCGATCGCCCGCTCGCTGCTGCACGACCCGGACATCCTGCTCATGGACGAGCCCTTTTCCGCCCTCGACGCGCTCACCCGCGACGAGATGAGTTTCGAGCTGCTGCGCATCTGGAACGAGCGGCCGAAGACGGTGGTCTTCGTCACCCACTCGATCCAGGAGGCGCTGCTGCTGTCCGACCGCATCGTGGTGATGAGCGCCCGGCCCGGCCGGGTCAGCGAGATCATCGAGGTGCCGCTGGCGCGACCGCGGACCCTGGAGACGCTCTCCAACCCGCTGTTCAACCAGCTCGCCAACGACATCCGCGTCAAAGTCTTCAGCCGCCGGCCGGAGTGAACCCCGTGAAAGCCCTGCTCAACCGCTACATCTCGCTGATCGCCTTCCTCGTCGTGCTGATCGCCTGGGAAGGTGCCTGCCGGCTGCTGGAGATTCCGCAATACGTGCTGCCGGCGCCCTCGGTGATCGCCGCGGCGATCGGCGACGTCGGCCTCGGACGCTGGCTGGAGCACACCCTGGCGACGCTCAGCGTCGCGCTGGTGGGCTTCGCCGTGGCCATCGGCCTGGCGCTGCCGCTGGCCATCGGCATCGTCAGCTCGCCGCTGCTGGCGCGCCTGCTGATGCCCTGGCTGGTGGTGATCCAGTCCACCCCGATCGTCGCCATCGCGCCGATCATCGTGGTCACGCTCGGCGCCGGCGTGCTGCCGCGGGTGGTGATCACCACGCTGATCGCCTTCTTCCCGATCGTGGTGTCCACCGCCACCGGCCTGGCCTCGGTGCCGCCGGAGCTGGTCGAACTGTCGCGTTCGCTGCGCGCCAGCCGCCGCCGCGAGTACTGGCAGATCCGCATGCCCTTCGCCATTCCCTACATCTTCAGCGCGCTCAAGGTGGCGATCACCCTGGCCATCGTCGGCGCGGTGGTGGCCGAGTTCGTCGCCGCCGAGAGAGGGCTGGGCTACCTGATCCTGTTCACCACCTCCTCGTTCAAGGTGCCGGTGGCCTTCGGCGCGCTGGCGATCCTGGTCAGCTGCAGCCTGGTGCTCTACGGCCTGATCGTCTGGCTGCACCGCCGCCTGTTCCCCTGGAGCCTGGGGCTGGATCGCTGACATGGCCGCTCGACCTTCTTCCACCGACCAGGCGGTGCTGCGCGGCGAGGCCATCTACCTCGCCGGAGGCACCGCCGTGCAGCTCGCCTGGGACCAGGCCGGTCCGCCGGCACCGCTGGTCGATGCACTCGCCCTGCTGCCGCCGCCGAGCGTCGAACCGCTGGAGGCCGGCGGCCTGCGCCTGGCCGCCAGCTGCACGCTCGAGCAGCTGCGCACGCATCCGCTGGTACAGGCGCGGGCACCGCTGCTCGCCGAGGCCTGCCGCACGCTGGCCAGCTACGCGGTGCGCCAGCTGGCCACGCTCGGCGGCAACCTCGCCTGGGGCTTCGGCGACTGCCTGGCGGTGCTGCTGGCGCAGGGTGCCACGGCGCACCTCGACGATGGCCGCCGCCTGCCGCTGGCCGAATACCTGGCGCTGACGCCGCGCCCGCTGCTGCTGGCGGTGACGCTGGACGGCCGGCCCGCCGCATTCGCCCGCTACGAGAAGGTCGGCCTGCGCGCGGCCTTCAGCCCCAGCCGGGTCGCCCTCTGCCTGCTCGCCGAGCGCGACGGCGGCGGCCAACTCGTTTCCGTCCGTGCCGCGGCAGTGGGTGCCGGCCTGCCGGGCCGCCGCCTGGCGCACACCGAAGCCTGGCTGGAAGGGCGCGATCCGATGACATTGACGCTCGGCGACCGGCAGCTGCGCGCCGCCGCCGAAGCCGATTTCCCCGACGCCGTCGACCGCGCCCGCGTCGTCGCCCGCCTGCTGGCCGGCTGGCTGAGCGAAGAGGAGCCTGCGCCATGAAGGATGCCCGCCCGCCGCTTTCGCATGCGCAGCTGGTCGCCCGCATGCGCCCGCGTCCCGACGCCGCCGAACGGCTCGCCGGCGCGCCCTATCTCACCGACCGGCAGCATCCCGAGCAGCTGTTCGGCGCCATCCTCGGCAGCCCACACCCGCATGCGCGCATCCTCTCGCTGGACCTGTCGGCCGCGCGCGCCCTGCCGGGCGTGCACTGCGTGATCGCCGCCGACGACGTGCCGGGATGCAAGGCCTTCGGGCTGCGCCACGTCGACCGACCGGTGTTCTGCGCCGAGCGCGTGCGCTGCATCGGCGACCCGATCGCCGCGGTAGCCGCCGAGACCCCGGAACAGGCGCGCGCCGCGCTGGCGGCGATCCGCGTCGAGTACCAGCCGTTGCCACTGATCGACGACCCGCAAGCGGCGCTGGCACCCGACGCCATCGCGCTGCACGGCGACAGCAACCTGCTGCACCGCGAAACCCATCGGCACGGCAACCTGGCCGCGGCCATCGCCGCCAGCCAGCACATCGTCGAGGGCGAGTTCCTCACGCCACGGCAGATGCCGACCTACCTGGAGACCGAGGGCGGCATCGCCGAGCCGGACGGCCAGGGCGGCCTGACGCTGTATTTCGGCGCCCAGAACCCCATCGGCCAGCGGCAGACGCTGGCGGCCATCCTCGCCCTTCCCGAGGAGCGCGTGCGGGTGGTCAACGGCCCGCTCGGCGGTTCCTACGGCGGCAAGGACGAACTGACCATCCAGCCGATCGCCGCGCTGCTGGCGCTGCACAGCGGGCGCCCGGTGCGCCTGCGGCTGTCGCGCGAGGAGTCGGTGGACCTGGGCGTCAAGCGCCACCCCATGCGCATCCGCATGAAGAGCGGCTGCGACGCCGGGGGCCGGCTGCTGTTCCGCCAGGTGGAGATCCTCGCCGACACCGGTGCCTACGCGACCCATGGGCCGGAAATCCTCGATGCCGCCGTCGAGCACGCCAGCGGCCCCTATCGCTACCAGGCGCTGTCCATCGAGGCCCGCCTGGCCTACACCAACAACGGCATCGCCGGGGCCTTCCGCGGCTTCGGCGCGGTGCAAGTGCAATTCGCCCTGGAGCGGCAGATGGACGAACTGGCCGCGTTGGCGGGCCTCGCGCCGGACGAATTCCGCGCACGCAACCTCTCTGACTTGAATGACCGGGGGCCGCTCGGCCAGGTGGTGGCGCCGTTCGATGGCCCGCGGCTGGCACTCGAGCAGATTCGCCAGCACCCGCTCTGGCAGGGGCCGCGGCGCTGGCAGGACGGCCGCTGGCTGCACGGCGTCGGCATGGCGCTGGTCCAGCGCAGCGACGGTTTCAGCAAGGCCGGGCCCAACGGCGCCGGCCTGGAGGTGGCGCTGGCCGCCGACGGCTGCATCGAGGTGCGCACCAGCTTCACCGAGATGGGCCAGAACCTGCTGGACGTGATCCGCATCCTCGGCGCGCGGCATCTCGGCTGCGACGAGGCGCGCATCCGTCCGCGGATCGGCGATTCGGCCAGCGGCGTGGACTCCGGGCCGAGCGCCGCCTCGCGCTGCACGACCGTGCTCAACCAGTTGCTGCAGCGCCTCGCGCCCGCCTGGCGCGCGCGGCTGCAGGCGCTGGTCGGGGACGACGGGCTCGAACCCGGCGCCGACGGCCTGCTCGACCTCCAGGGACAACTGCGCCTGGACTACGCCGAATTGGCCGCGACGCTCGAAGCCGACCAGTTGCCGGTCGAGCGCTGCGCCTTCGCCGGCGAAGTCACCCCGAGCGACAACCCCATCGCGCACTTCGTGTTCGGTGCCTGCGCCGCCGTCGCCCACGTGCGCGTCGACCGCTGGACCGGCCAGGTGCAGGTGCTGCGATTGAGCAACGCCGGCGCGCTGGGCCCGGTGGTCAGCCCGCTGGGCTACCTCGGCCAGCTCGAGGGCGGCCTGCTGATGGGCCAGGGCATGGCCACCCTGGAAGAGCTGCCGATGCGCGAGGGCCGCTACCTGGCGCGCAACCTCGACGGCTACTTCGTGCCCACCCTGCTGGACGCCCCGCAGATCGAGGTCATCGCCATCGAGGAGGTCCCCGAAGGCGACGAGATCGGCCCGCGCGGCGTCGGCGAGATCGGCGTCAACATTGGCGCCCCGGCGGTGGCCAACGCCATCGCCGAGGCCCTGCAGATGCCGGTGAGACAGCTGCCGGTGAGCGCCGAACGGGTACTCGACCACCTGGAGCGTCAGCCATGATCGATATCGAATTCCATCTCAACGGCGAGCCGGTGCGGCTGCGTTGCCCGGCCGACCGGCGCCTGCTGGACATCCTGCGCGAGGACTTCGGCCTGACCGCGGCCAAGCCCGGCTGCGCCATCGGCCGCTGCGGCGCCTGCATGATCTGGCTCGACGACGCCCCGGCGAACGCCTGCCTGCTGCTCGCGCTGCGGATCCACGGGCGCTCGGTGCGTACCTACGAAGCGGTCTGCCGGGACCCGGCCTCGCAGCCGGTGCGCGACGCCCTCGCCGAAGGCGGCGGGCTGCAGTGCGGCTACTGCACCCCGGGCATGGTGATGACCCTGGCGCACCTGCATCAGTTGCCCGAGCCGCCGGACGCCCCGGCCGCGCGCGAACTGGCCAGCGCCAACCTGTGCCGCTGCACCGGCTACGGCGGCATCCGTCGCGCCATCGAGCGCCTGTTCGAACCGGCCGAGGGCTCGGCCGCCACGCCCATCCGTCCTTGCGGAGATCCAGCATGACCGACCGCCTTCCCCCCCAGGGCCTGATCCCGACCCACGAGCAGATCGTCCGCCACCTGCGCCGCTCCAACGAGGTGGCGCGCCGCGCCATGGAGCTCGGCCACCATCCGTTCGGCGCCGTGCTGGTCGGCCCGGACCAGGAAACCGTGCTGCTCGAGCAGTGCAACATCGACACGGTGAACCACGCCGAGTCCACCCTGGCGCGGGTCGCCGCGACCAATTTCACTCCGGAGTTCCTCTGGGGCTGCACGCTCTACACCGCGGTCGAGCCCTGCTGCATGTGCGCCGGCACCGCCTACTGGGCCAACATCGGCCGCGTGGTGTTCGGCATGACCGAGCACCAGCTGCTCGAAGCCACCGGCAGCCACGAGGAAAACCCGACCATGAGCGTGCCCTCGCGCTACGTGTTCGACCACTGCCAGAAGCCGGTGGAACTGATCGGCCCGGTGCCCGAGCTGGTCGAGGAAACCCTGGCCATGCAGCGGGCGTTCTGGGCCTCGCGCTGAGCGACGATGCCGCTTCGCGGCGGCCGTCCGGCTGAACTTGCGCCGTTCGTCGGCCTCGAAAAAGGCGTTCGGGCCAGCCCGGCCCGCCAGCTCGAGGACGGCATGACGGTCATTCGCACCAGGACATTCCCCCGCCGCGGCACGCTCGTTTCCAGCCTGGCCGCACTCACCCTGCTGGCCGCCCTGCAGCCTGCGTTCGCAGCGACCGGCGCCGAGGCCTTGGCCGCGCGGGATGCGCGCAACAAGGAAGCGAGCGCGCGCCTCATGGGCCCGTCGGACTCGCCACCGGCCCCGCCGACGGCGCACTACAACCACATCATCACCTTCGGCCAGTCGCTGGCTTCGGCCGCCGAAGGCTGGCCGGCGCTGTCCCGGGAGCCGGGCTACGACAACCTGATGCTCGGCGAGGCGACCCGCTCGGCGACCTACAGCGGCCCGCGCTTCGTGCCGGTCGGCGAGGCCGCGTTCAAGCCGCTGCGCGCCGTGGTGCAGGCCAAGGCCGACGCCAAGGTGCTGCTCGGCGACGAGCAGACCGCGGAATTCGAGGAGCATGCCCAGGACGAGGGCGAGTCGGTGGAGGTGGGCGCGCTGAACATGGCCCGCCGGCTGTACCTGCGCGACAAGGGCGCCAGCGCCGACCCGCAGCACCTGTTCGTCGCCAGCAACGCGGCCACCTCGGGGCGCTCGCTGGCGCAGCTGTCGCACACCGGCGGCACCGACGAGTACCAGCGGGTGATCCAGGCCGTGCAGCAGGCCCGGGCGCTGGCCGAGTCGGGAAACACCCGCTACGCGGTCAGTGCGCTGTTCTGGCTGCAGGGCGAGTTCGACTATGCCGAGGTCAACGGCGGGGTGAACGACAAGCTGCGCTACAAGGCCGGGCTGCGCAAGCTGCGCGAGGACCTGAACACCGACATCGCGGCGATCACCGGCCAGCCCCAGGCGCCGGCCTTCCTCAGCTACCAGACCGACGCCAAGTCGTCGAAGGACCCGGACTCGCTGGCGATCGGCATGGCCCAGTGGGAACTGGCCAACGAGGAACCGCACTGGTACCTGGTCGGGCCGGTGTATCCCTACACCGACAAGGGCACGCACCTGTCCTCCAACGGCTACCGCTGGTTCGGCCAGATGCTCGGCAAGGTCTACCACCGGGTGGTGGTCGAGGGGCGCGGCTGGCGCCCGCTGTCGCCGCTCGGCGCCAGCCACGACGGCCGCGAGGTGCTGGTGGACTTCCACGTGCCCTACCCGCCGCTGGCGTTCGACAAGCCCTACATCGCCCACCAGGCACGCGACATCCCCGACCGTGGTTTCGAACTGCACGACGAGCGCGGGCGGGTGCCGCTGGCCAGGGTGGAGCTGGCCGCCGACACCGTGGTCCGCCTGACCGCGTCGCGCGAGCTGGTGGGCACGCCGCGGGTGGTCTACGCCGGCAAGCGCGCCGGCGGCGCCGGCGCCCTGCGCGACAGCGACCCCACCGTCGCCGATGCCGTCTACGAATACCGCGCCGAGGCCGGCATGTGGCGCAGCGAGAACGTCGCCGAACGGGTCGGCAAGCCCTACCCGCTGCAGAACTGGAGCATCGCCTTCGAGCTCAGCGCCGAACCGGCGTCCCCGTAGAAAGCGCCGCGCGCCTGGCGCCGCCCCCCCTGTAGGAGCAGGCTCCGCCTGCGACAGAGGCAGGCACGAAACCTTCGAACCGACACCAAACCAACCCCCTCTCCCACCGGGAGAGGAGGATGGTGAGGCCTGGCGGGCACGCAGCTCGCCCCCTCATCCGGCCCTGCGGGCCACCTTCTCCCGCGGGGAGAAGGGAAAAGCGCCCCGCGGCGCTGCCAACCGGCACGACGCTCCCCCTGTAGGAGCAGGCTCTGCCTGCGACCGAGGCAGGCACGAAACCTTCGAACCGGCACCAAACCAACCCCCTCTCCCACCGGGAGAGGAGGATGGTGAGGCCTGGCGGGCACGCGGCTCGCCCCCTCATCCGGCCCTGCGGGCCACCTGCTCCCTCGGGGAGAAGGGAAAAGCGCCCCGCGGCGCTGCCAACCGGCACGACGCTCCCCCTGTAGGAGCAGGCTCTGCCTGCGACCGAGGCAGGCACGAAACCTTCGAACCGGCACCAAACCAACCCCTCTCCCACCGGGAGAGGAGGATGGTGAGGGCTGGCGGGCACGCGGCTCGCCCCCTCATCCGGCCCTGCGGGCCACCTTCTCCCGCGGGGAGAAGGGAAAGGCATGCGCTGCCTGAAGCCTCGGCAATCCCTGCAGGAGCAGGCTCTGCCTGCGACCGAGGCAGGCACGAAACCTCGAACCGGCACCAAACCAACCCCATCTCCCACCGAGAAAGGAGGATGGCAAGGCCTGGCGGGCACGCGGCTTGGCCCCTCATCCGGCCCTGCGGGCCACCTTCTGCCGAGAGGAGAAGGGAAAGCCCCGTCGCCACGCCCGAGGAAGCCGCTGCAACGCGCGCGATCATCTGGTAGAAAGGCCGCCCGCTGGAAGATAGCCATGCGCCAGTTTGGGCTACGCTCGACGCAAGCGCACCAAAGCAAGGCAATGCCAGCGGGCCGTCGGCCGGCGCGGGCCGCCCCGGATTCCCGATGAACCGGGCGCCGGACGAATCCTGACTAACTGGCCAGCTTTTTGCTTTGTCTGGCCCACCGAGAATTCACCGGATACCCACCATGTCCGAGCTTCAACACCCGCCACGCCTGCTGCTGCGCGGCATCACCAAGCAATACCCCGGCACCCTGGCCAACGACCGCGTGTCGCTGAGCATCCGCGCCGGCGAGATCCACGCCCTGCTGGGCGAGAACGGCGCCGGCAAGAGCACCCTGATGAAGATCATCTACGGCGTCACCCAGCCCGACGCCGGCGAGATCCTCTGGGAAGGCCAGCCGGTGGTCATGCGCGACCCGGCGCAGGCGCGCGAGCGCGGCATCGGCATGGTGTTCCAGCACTTCTCGCTGTTCGAGACGCTCAGCGTGGCCGAGAACATCGCCCTGGCCATGGGCGCTGCGGCCGGCACGCCGAAGCAGCTGGAGCCGAAGATCCGCGAGGTCTCGCAGCGCTACGGCATGCCGCTGGAGCCGCAGCGGCTGGTGCACAGCCTGTCGATCGGCGAACGCCAGCGGGTGGAGATCGTGCGCTGCCTGATGCAGGACATCCGCCTGCTGATCCTCGACGAGCCGACCTCGGTGCTCACCCCGCAGGAGGCCGACGACCTGTTCGTGGTGCTGCGCCGGCTGGCCGCCGAGGGTTGCAGCATCCTGTTCATCAGCCACAAGCTGGGCGAAGTGCGCGCGCTCTGCGAGAGCGCCACCGTGCTGCGCGGCGGCCGCGTGTCCGGTGACTGCGTGCCGGCCGAATGCTCCGACCTCGATCTGGCGCGGCTGATGGTCGGCGATGCCGAAGGGCTCGAGGCGGAATACCCGAAGGCCGAGGGCGGTACGCCCTTCCTGCGGGTCGAGGGACTGTCCTGGCACAACGCCGATCCGTTCGGCGTGTCGCTCGAAGAGATCGCCCTGGACGTGCGCGCCGGCGAGATCGTCGGCATCGCCGGGGTCGCCGGCAACGGCCAGGACGAACTGCTCGCCCTGCTCAGCGGCGAACAGCGCCTGGCCCGCGACCAGGGCGCGCGCATCCGCTTCCTCGAGGCCCCGATGGCACACCTGCGTCCGGATGCGCGGCGTCGCCAGGGCATGGCCTTCGTCCCCGCCGAGCGGCTCGGCCACGGCGCGGTGCCGGACATGAGCCTGGCCGACAACGGCCTGCTCACCGCCTTCCAGCAGGGCGGGCTGATCGGCGGCGGGCTGATCCGCCACGGCCGCGTCGAGGCCTTCGCCCGGCGCATCATCGAGCGCTTCGCGGTGAAGACGCCGGGCACCCATACGCCGGCGCGCAGCCTGTCCGGCGGCAACCTGCAGAAATTCATCCTCGGCCGGGAAATCCTCCAGCAGCCGAAACTGCTGATTGCCGCGCACCCGACCTGGGGCGTGGACGTCGGCGCCGCGGCGGCGATCCACCGTGCGCTCATCGAGCTGCGTGACGCCGGCGCCGCCATCCTGGTGATCTCCGAGGACCTGGAAGAGCTGTTCCAGATCAGCGACCGCATCGCCGCGCTGAGCCATGGCCGCCTATCGCCGCTGCGCGCCACCGCCGCCACCAGCGCCACCGACGTCGGGCGCTGGATGGCCGGCCAGTTCGATCAACCCACGCCCACCGCCGCCTGAGAGCCTTCGCCATGCTGTTATCCCTCGAACCGCGCGGCCAGCAGTCGCGCCCGATGCTCTGGCTCTCGCCGCTGCTCGCCGCGCTGCTGACGCTGATCAGCGGCGCGCTGCTGTTCGCCGCGCTGGGCCACCCGCCGCTGGAAACCCTGCGCGTGCTGCTGATCGACCCGATCAGCGACCTGTACGGCATCTCCGAACTGCTGGTCAAGGCGCTGCCGATCCTGCTCTGCGCGCTGGGCCTGGCGGTGGTCTACAACGCCCGCATCTGGAACATCGGCGCCGAAGGCCAACTGCTGATGGGCGCGCTGGCCGGCAGTGCGCTGGCGGTGCACATCATCGACTGGGACTCGCGCTGGGCGCTGGTCATGACGCTGGCCGTCGGCACCCTCGGCGGCGCCGCCTGGGCCGGGCTCTGCGCCTGGCTGCGCACGCAGTTCAACGCCAACGAGATCCTCACCAGCATCATGCTCAACTACATCGCGTTGAACCTGCTGCTGTTCGCCGTGCACGGCCCGCTGAAGGACCCGGAGGGCTTCAACTTCCCCGAGTCGGCGATGTTCGGCGATGCCACCCGCCTGCCGCAGCTGTTCGAGGACCTGCGCGTGCACGCCGGCTTCTACTTCGCGCTGCTGGCGCTGGTGGTGGTCTGGGTGCTGCTGCAGAAGAGCTTCCTCGGCTTCCAGGTCAAGGTGCTCGGGCTGGACAAGCGCGCCGCCGGCTTCGTCGGCTTCCGCGAGAAAAAGCTGGTATGGATCGCCCTGCTGATCAGCGGCGCGCTGGCCGGGCTGGCCGGCGTCGCCGAGGTCACCGGGCCGATCGGCCAGCTGGTGCCGCAGGTCTCGCCGGGCTACGGCTACGCGGCGATCACCGTAGCCTTCCTCGGCCGGCTCAACCCGATCGGCATCGTCTTCGCCAGCCTGCTGATGGCGCTGCTCTACCTCGGCGGCGAGAACGCGCAGATGGCCGCCAACCTGCCGCAGTCGATCACCCAGCTGTTCCAGGGGATGGTGCTGTTCTTCCTGCTGGCGTGCGATGTGCTCATTCACTATCGACCGCGGCTGAAAGCCGCGGGAAGGCTGAAGGCCAAAGGCTGGACGAAGGAGGCCGCGGCATGACCCGGACCCCGCACCGTCCCCTGACCGCTTTTCCGTCCAGCCTCCAGCCTCAAGCCTCCAGCGGCTTCCGGGAGTAACCATGGATATCGACCTGCTCACCAACATTTTCTACGCCATGGTCCGCACCGGTACGCCGCTGCTGCTGGTGGCCCTCGGCGAACTGGTCTGCGAGAAGACCGGCGTGCTCAACCTCGGCCAGGAGGGGATGATGCTGTTCGGCGCGGTGGCCGGCTTCATCGCCGCCTTCGCCACCGGCAACCTCTGGCTCGGGGTTATCTTCGCCTGTCTCGGCGGCATGCTGCTGTCGCAGCTGTTCGCCCTGGTGGCGCTGGGTTTCAACGCCAACCAGGTGGCCACCGGCCTGGCGCTGACGATCTTCGGCGTCGGCCTGTCGTCCTTCATCGGTGCCGGCTGGGTCGGCAAGCCGCTGACCGGCTTCGAGCCGGTGGCCATCCCGCTGCTCAGCGAGATCCCGCTGATCGGCCGCATGCTGTTCGCCCAGGACCTGCTGGTGTACCTGTCGTTCGCGCTCTTCGCCCTGGTCGCCTGGGTGCTGCTCAGGAGCCGCGTCGGGCTGATCATCCAGGCGGTCGGCGAGAACCCCAACGCCGCCAGCGCCATGGGCCTGCCGGTGCTGCGCGCGCGCGCGCTGGCGGTGCTGTTCGGCGGCGCCATGGCCGGGCTGGCCGGCGGCTACCTGTCGCTGGCCTACACGCCGATGTGGGCCGAGAACATGACCGCCGGGCGCGGCTGGATCGCCCTGGCGCTGGTGGTGTTCGCCAGCTGGCGCGTCGGCCGCGTGCTGCTCGGCGCCTACCTGTTCGGCCTGGCCAGCATCCTGCACCTGGTGGCCCAGGGCATCGGCCTGTCGATCCCCGGCAACCTGCTGGCGATGCTGCCCTACGTGGCGACCATCGCGGTGCTGGTGCTGCTCTCGCGCGACGCCATCCGCACCCGGCTCTACGCGCCGGTGTCGCTGGGGCAGCCGTGGAAGGCGGGGCACTGACAGCCCCGCTGAAAAGAACGGTCGCAGGCAGAGCCTGCTCCTACGCCCGCCCCCCTGTAGGAGCAGGCTCTGCCTGCGACCCGCTCCCAAGCGTGCACTGACCGGGCCCCATCATCACCCCGATCGATGAGCACCTTCGCCCTCCGCGATTCGCCTATGCTCCTGTGCCGGTCCAGACTTCCACCACCACCGCCAAGGAGAACACACATGAGCCAATCCGTTCTGATCATCGGCGCCTCCCGGGGCCTCGGCCTGGGGCTGGCGCAGGCGTTCGCCGCGCAGGGCTGGGAGGTCACCGCCACCGTGCGCGACCCGCGGCGCGCCGAGGCGCTGCAAGGCGCCGGGCAGGTCGCCGTAGAAACCCTGGACATGACCGATGACGCCAGCGTCGACGCCCTGGCCGCGCGCCTGGAGGGGCGGTGCTTCGACGTGCTGTTCGTCAACGCGGGGATTTCCGCCCCGCAGGTGGACGCAGTGAGCGAGACCTCGCGCGAACGGGTGGGCGAGCTGTTCTTCACCAACGCCGTGGCGCCGGTCCGGCTGGCCGAGCGCCTGCTGCCGAACGTCAAGCCCGAGGGCGTGCTCGCCTTCATGAGTTCGATCATGGGCAGCCTGGAGACCGGTACCGGCATGGGCAAGCCGCTCTACAGCGCCAGCAAGGCGGCGCTCAACCACCTGGTGCGCAGCTTCGCCAAGGCCCTGCCGGACGGCGGCCCGACCATACTCCTGATGCACCCGGGCTGGGTCCGTACCGACATGGGTGGCGACCAGGCGCCGCTGGACGTCGAGACCAGCTGCCGCGGCATGCTCCAGCAGGTGATCCAGGCCGCCGGCCAGGGCGGGCACCGGTACCTGGACTACCAGGGCAATGCGCTACCCTGGTAGGCGGCCTGCTGCTGTAGGAGCGAGCTTGCTCGCGAATATCCGGCTTCGTGCGGCCTCCTTCGCGAGCAAGCTCGCTCCTACGTGTCGAACGGGCGCCTGCCTCCAGTCGACAACCCCGCCCTCAGTCGCTATCTTCCCTCCCCGCGCGCCCGACGAGGCGCCCCTGGATCAGCAGACAGGGCATAACTGAGCTGGCTTTCCCATCGTCATCAGGAGAAGCCGGCCATGCCCGCGACCCGTCTGTGGATCAAGAACCCCCTCGCCCTGTTCACCGCCAACGACCTGCACGCCCCCGGCGGGCTGGTGGTGGAGAACGGCGTCATCGCCGAGCTGCTCGATGCCGGCCAGGCGCCCGCACGGCCGGTCGACCAGACCTTCGACGCCCGCGAGCACGTGGTGCTGCCGGGGCTGATCAACACCCATCACCACTTCTACCAGACCCTCACCCGCGCCTGGGCGCCGGTGGTGAACCAGCCGCTGTTCCCCTGGCTGAAGACGCTCTACCCGGTGTGGGCGCGACTGACGCCGGAGAAGCTGGAAGTCGCCAGCAAGGTGGCCCTGGCCGAGCTGCTGCTGTCCGGCTGCACCACCGCGGCGGACCACCACTACCTGTTCCCCGGCGGCCTGGAGAATGCCATCGACGTGCAGGTGCAGGCGGTGCGCGAACTCGGCATGCGCGCCCTGCTCACGCGCGGTTCGATGAGCCTGGGCGAGGCCGACGGCGGCCTGCCGCCGCAGCAGACGGTGCAGGAGGCCGAGACCATCCTCGCCGACAGCGAGCGGCTGATCGGCCTGTACCACGAGCGGGGCGACGGCGCGCAGGTGCAGATCGCCCTGGCGCCCTGCTCGCCCTTCTCGGTCACCCCTGAGATCATGCGCGCCAGCGCCGAGCTGGCCGAAGCGCACGACGTGCGCCTGCACACCCACCTGGCCGAGACGCTGGATGAGGAAGCCTTCTGCCTCGAGCGCTTCGGCCTGCGCACCGTGGACTACCTCGACAGCGTCGGCTGGCTCGGCCCGCGCACCTGGCTGGCCCACGGCATCCACTTCAACGCCGAGGAAATCGCCCGCCTCGGCGCGGCCGGCACCGGTATCTGTCATTGCCCGAGCAGCAACATGCGCCTGGCCTCGGGCATCTGCCCGACCGTGGAACTGGAGGAAGCCGGCGCGCCACTCGGCCTCGGCGTCGACGGCTCGGCCTCCAACGACGGCTCGAACATGATTCTCGAGGCGCGCCAGGCGCTCTACCTGCAACGGCTGCGCTACGGCGCCGAGCGCATCACCCCGGCGCGCGCGCTGGGCTGGGCGACCCGCGGCTCGGCGCGCCTGCTCGGGCGCGACGACATCGGCGAGCTGGCGGTCGGCAAGCAGGCCGACCTGGCGCTCTTCAGGCTCGACGAGCTGCGCTTCTCGGGCAGCCACGACCCGTTGTCGGCGCTGCTGCTGTGCGGCGCCGATCGCGCCGACCGGGTGATGATCGGCGGCCGCTGGCGGGTGATCGACGGGCAGGTGGAAGGGCTCGACCTGCCGGGGCTGATCGCCGAGCATCGCGAAGCGGCACGGACGCTGATCGCCGGGTGAACTCAGCCCCGCCGGGCGAGCTCGGCAGCCAGTTGTCGCAAGGCCTCGCCCGGCCCGCCGGTGACCAGGGTCGCCGGCACGCCGAGCATCAGGTTCAGCGGCAGGTCGAAGGCCTCGAGCTGCAGGCCGTCGCAGTCCAGGCCCGGCTCGCCGCACAGGTGCGGGAGCTGGCGGGCGAGGCGTTCGGCGTAGCTGCCCTCGCCGTCCAGGTAGCCCACCACCGGCTTGCCGCGCGCCACCGCGTAGCCGACCTCGAAGCAGGTGCCGCTGTCCGGCTCGCCGCCGCGGAAGAAGTTGAGGTCGGCCAGCACCGCGTCGGCCTGCTCCAGCAGTTCCAGGTTGGCGCGGTAGATCCAGGCGGCCTGCTCGCGGGCGGTAGTGATGTGCGCCGGCACCTGCTTGTCCAGCGGGTACAGGCCGGTGAAGCCGAATTCGGCGCAGAGCGCCTTGAGCCGCTCGCCGTGTTCGAGGGCGTCCGGCCGGAACACCCCGGGGCCGGCGAGGTAAATGCGTGCGTCCATGGTCTCCCGTCGGGTCGCGGTTCGCCGCGGCCGTCACAGGCCGATCAGCGAAAGCATGATGAAGGTGGCGAACAGCACGAAGTGGGTCATGCCCTCGATCGCGTTGGTCTGGCCGTCGTTCAGGTTGATGGCGGCGACGATCAGGGTGATGAAGATCATCACCGTCTGCACCGGGGTCATAGCCATCTGGAACGGCTGGCCACTATACAGCGCCAGCGCCTCCATGACCGGCACGGTGAGGATCACCGTCGACAGCGAGGCGCCCAGCGCGATGTTGACCACCGACTGCATGCGGTTGGCCAGCGCCGCGCGCAAGGCGGTGAGGATCTCCGGGCTGGCCGAGATCGCCGCCACCAGCAGCGCGGCCACCACCGGCGGCGCGCCGCTGCCCTCCAGGCCGACGTTCAGCGCCTGCGACATCACCTCGGCCAGCGCGCCGATGATCACCACGCCGGCGCACAGCATGACGATCGAGCGACCGCGACTGCCCGGCGCATGCTCGGCTTGCGGCTGGCCCTTGCGCCGGCGCTTCTCCGGATAGCTGTAGCTGAAGAAGTAGCTGTGCGCGCCGACCTGCATGCGCAGGAACAGCCCGTACAGCAACAGCATCGCGCCGATGGTGAACACCGAGTACAGCCGCCAGTCCTCGCGCGGGATGAACTCGGGCACCACCATGGACACGCCCATGGCGGTGAGGATCATCACGCTGTAGGTGCGCGCGGAATCGTCGTTGTAGGCCTGCTCGCCGTGGCGCAGGCCGCCCATCAGCGCGGCGAGCCCGAGGATGCCGTTGAGGTCGAGCATCACTGCCGCGTAGATGGTGTCGCGCACCAGCGTCGGCGACGGGTGGTGAGTGATCATGATGCCCAGGATGACCACCTCGACCAGCACCGCGGACAGCGTGAGGATCATCGTCCCGTAGGGATCGCCGACCTTTTCCGCGAGGATTTCGGCATGATGCGCGACCCGCACCGAGGCCAGCACGATCATCAGCACGAGCACGGCGACGCCGCTCAGTGCGATCATGCGCCCGCCGTGCAGCAGGCTGCCCTCGAGCGCGTAGGCGACGACGGCGGCCAGCAGGGCCAGGAGCAGGAACCACTCTTCTTTCAATGCCGCCGGCATGACCAATCCCCCGTGAAGCCTACTGTTCGGATGCACCAAGCTGTGGCAGAAATCCCGCCCGCCGCACCTCGCCGGATCAATGGCATGCCGCGGCCCGCACCTGCCCGGCAGGCGCCATCGCGGCCGGCCGGTATCTGTCCAGTTGGTCAGTTTTTTGCAGATCCAGCAGCAGCCTCACGGCGGACACGCAAAAGAACACGAAACCAGGAGCAACACCCATGCAGAGCAACACGAGGAAATCCCTCCTTCGCGGTCTCGCCGCGGCGATCGGATTCAGCACCGCACTCACCGCTGCCGCGGCCGATCCGCTGAAGATCGGCTTCGTCTACGTCGGCCCGATCGGCGATCACGGCTGGACCTACCAGCACGAGATGGGCCGCCAGTACGTGGAAAAGGAACTGGGCGACCAGGTCGAGACCACCTTCGTCGAGAACGTCGCCGAGGGCGCCGACGCCGAGCGCGTGATCCGCAACATGGCCAAGGGCGGCTACGACCTGATCTTCACCACGTCCTTCGGTTACATGAACCCGACGGTCAAAGTGGCCAAGCAGTTCCCCAAGGTGACGTTCGAGCACGCCACCGGTTACAAGCAGGACAAGAACCTCGGCACCTACCTGTCGCGCTCCTATGAGGGCCGCTACGTCGGTGGCTTCCTGGCGGCGAAGATGACCAAGACCAAGAAGGTCGGCTACATCGCCTCCTTCCCGATCCCGGAAGTCATCCGCGACATCAACTCCATCCAGCTGGCGCTGGACAAGTACAACCCCGGCACCGAGATCAAGGTGGTGTGGGTCAACTCCTGGTTCGACCCGGGCAAGGAAGCCGACGCCGCCAACGCGCTGATCGACCAGGGCGTCGACGTGGTGTTCCAGCACACCGACAGCCCGGCGCCGATCCAGGCCGCCGAGCGCCGCGGCGTCTACTCGGTCGGCTACGCTTCGGACATGGCCCACTTCGGCCCGAAGGCGGTACTGACCTCGATCGTCAACGACTGGGGCCCGCACTACGCCAAGTCGGCCAAGGCCGTGATCGACGGCACCTGGCAGCCGCAGGATTTCTGGGGCGGCCTGGCCGAGGACACCATCAGCCTGCCGATCAGCGACCTGGTACCGGCCGACGTGAAGGCCGAGGCGGAGCAGATCATCGCCAGCATCAGGAGCGGCGAGTTCCACCCCTTCACCGGCCCGATCAAGGACCAGTCCGGCACCGTGCGCATCGCCGAAGGCGCCACCGCGAGCAACGCCGAGCTGGCCTCGATGAACTACTACGTGCAGGGCATCAACGCCGAGCTGCCGAAGTAACCCGAGAAGCCGCTGGAGGCTCGAGGCTGGACGAGGCACTCTTTCGTCCAGCCTTTCAGCCTCCAGCCCGGTATCGAACAGCACATGCACGAGTCTGCAAAATGACGACCCTTCCCATCATCGACATCGCCCCGCTCTACGCCGACGACGAACACGGCCGGCGCGAGGTGGCACGGCAGATCGACGCGGCCTGCCGCGACTGGGGCTTCTTCTACATCCGCAACCATCCGATCGGCGCCGAGCGCATCCGCCAGCTGAAGGAGGCCGCGGAGCACTTCTTCGGTCTGCCCGCTGAGCAGAAGCTGAAGATCGACATCACCCAGAGCAGGCACCACCGCGGCTATGGCGCCGTCGCCACCGAGCAGCTCGATCCGAGCAAGCCGAGCGATCTGAAGGAAACCTTCGACATGGGCTTCCACATGCCGGCCGATCACCCCGACGTGCTTGCCGGCAAGCCGCTGCGCGGGCCGAACCGGCATCCCGACCTGCCCGGCTGGGAGGCGCTGATGCAGCAGCACTACCAGGACATGCACGCGCTGGCCTGCACCCTGCTGCGCGCCGTGGCCGAGGCGCTGGGCGTCGAGCAGGACTTCTTCGACAAGCGCTTCGTCGAGCCCATCAGCGTGTTCCGCATGATCCACTACCCGCCGCGCAGCACCGCCTCCAGGGTCGACCAGCAGGGCGCCGGCGCGCACACCGACTACGGCTGCGTCACCCTGCTCTACCAGGACCAGGCCGGCGGGCTGCAGGTGCAGAACGTACGCGGCGAATGGATCGACGCGCCGCCGATCGAGGGCACCTACGTAGTCAACATCGGCGACATGATGGCGCGCTGGAGCAACGACCGTTACAAGTCCACGCCGCACCGGGTGATCAGCCCGCTGGGCGTCGACCGCTACTCGATGCCGTTCTTCGCCGAGCCGAATCCCGACACCGTCATCAGCTGCCTGCCCGGCTGCCAGGGCCCGGACAACCCGCCCAGGTACCCGGAAACCACCTGCAGCGCCTACATGCTGTCGCGCTTCGCCGAGACCTACGCCTATCGGCGCGAGGCCTCGCCGGCCACGGCCTGAGCCAAACTGGAATTTGCCCGGTCTCGCCACGGCGGGAGCAATCGCATGGAAAACAGGCGCCACGGAAGGCGCTCGCCCGACAACTTGACTTTTCAGTCAATTTTTATTGACCCAAAAGTCAGGTACGACTAGATTGCTTTCCCAGCTGCCGAGAACAAGAACATCCGGAGGTGTCTCTCTTGATCCAGTTTCTACTCAATCGAGAACTGCGTACCGAGCAGTCGCTCGACCCCAACGTCACGGTGCTCAACTACCTGCGCGAGCACCTGGGCAAGACCGGCACCAAGGAGGGCTGCGCCTCCGGCGACTGCGGTGCCTGCACCGTGGTGGTCGGCGAACTCACCGGACCGGCGGGCGCCGAACGCATCCGCTACCGTACCCTGAACAGCTGCCTGACCTTCGTCTCGTCGCTGCACGGCAAGCAGCTGATCACCGTCGAGGATCTCAAGCACGATGCCCAACTGCATCAGGTGCAGCAGGCGATGGTCGACTGCCACGGCTCGCAGTGCGGCTTCTGCACCCCCGGATTCGTCATGAGCCTGTTCGCCCTGCAGAAGAATGCGGCGGGCGCGGACAAGGCCCAGGCGCACGAGGCGCTGGCCGGCAACCTGTGCCGCTGCACCGGCTACCGGCCGATCCTCGAGGCCGCCGAGCAGTCCTGCTGCGCAAAGCGGCCGGACCAGTTCGACGCCGCCGAGGCCGATACCATTGCCCGGCTCAAGGCCATCGCCCCTCGCCAGATGGCCGAGCTCAACAGCGGCGACAAGCGCTGCCTGCTGCCCCTCACCGTGGCCGACCTGGCCGACCTCTACGCCGCCACCCCGGACGCCCGCCTGCTCGCCGGCGGCACCGACCTGGCGCTGGAAGTCACCCAGTTCCACCGCGAGCTGCCGGTGATGATCTACGTCGGCCACGTCGAGGAGATGAAGCAGGTGGTGGTCACCGAGGATGCCATCGAGATCGGCGCCGCCACCGCGCTGACCGACTGCCATGCCGCGCTCGCCGCCGACTACCCGGACTTCGGCGAGCTGCTGCAGCGCTTCGCCTCGCTGCAGATCCGCAACCAGGGCACGCTCGGCGGCAACATCGGCAACGCCTCGCCCATCGGCGACTCGCCGCCGCTACTGATCGCCCTCGGCGCGCAGATCGTGCTGCGCCAGGGCAAGGCCACGCGCACGCTGGCGCTGGAAGACTATTTCATCGACTACAAGGTCACCGCGCGCCAGGAAGGCGAATTCATCGAGAAGATCATCGTGCCGCGGCCGCGCGGCAACCAGGCGTTCCGCGCCTACAAGGTGTCCAAGCGACTGGACGACGACATCTCCGCCGTCTGCGCCGCGTTCAACCTGGTGGTGGAGGATGGCACCGTGCAGAGCGCGCGCATCGCCTTCGGCGGCATGGCCGCGATTCCCAAGCGCGCGGCCGCCTGCGAGCAGGCGCTGCTCGGCGCCGCCTGGTACCCCGGCGTGGTGGAGGAAGCCTGCGAGGCGCTGGCCCGCGACTTCACCCCGCTGACCGACTTCCGCGCCAGCCGCGAATACCGCCTGCTGACCGCCCAGAACCTGCTGCGCAAGTGCTTCCTCGAACTGCAAGCGCCGGCCTACGAGACGAGGGTTACCGCGTATGTCTAACCACGCCACCGTCAAGACCCAGGAAGAGATCGCCGCCCTGTTCAAACAGGAGCTGGTCACCGGCGTGGGCAGGAGCGTGAGGCACGACAGCGCGCCCAAGCACGTCAGCGGCGAGGCGGTCTACGTCGACGACCGCCTGGAGTTCCCCAACCAGCTGCACGTCTACGCCCGCACCAGCGACCGCGCCCATGCGCGCATCCTGAAGATCGACACCTCGCCCTGCTACGCCATTCCCGGCGTGGCCATCGCCATCACCAGCCGCGACGTGCCCGGCCAGCTGGACATCGGCCCGGTCGCCCCGGGCGATCCGCTGCTCGCCGACGGCAAGGTCGAGTACGTCGGCCAGCCGGTGGTCGCGGTCGCCGCGGACAGCCTGGAGACCGCGCGCCAGGCGGCCATGGCGGCGATCATCGAGTACGAGGACCTGGAACCGGTGCTCGACGTGGTCGAGGCCCTGCGCAAGAAGCATTTCGTGCTCGACAGCCACACCCATCAGCGCGGCGACGCCGAGGCGGCGCTGGCCGCCGCGCCGCGCCGACTGAGCGGCACGCTGCACATCGGCGGCCAGGAGCACTTCTACCTGGAGACGCAGGTCTCCTCGGTGATGCCCACCGAGGACGGCGGCATGATCGTCTACACCTCGACGCAGAACCCCACCGAGGTACAGAAGCTGGTGGCCGAGGTGCTCGGCGTGCCGATGAACCGGATCGTCATCGACATGCGCCGCATGGGCGGCGGCTTCGGCGGCAAGGAAACCCAGGCCGCCGGCCCGGCCTGCCTGTGCGCGGTGATCGCGCGGCTGACCGGCCGTCCGACCAAGATGCGCCTGCCGCGCATGGAAGACATGACCATGACCGGCAAGCGCCACCCCTTCTACGTCGAGTACGAAGTCGGCTTCGACGATGACGGCCGCCTGCACGGCATCCGCATGGACCTGGCCGGCAACTGCGGCTACTCGCCGGACCTTTCCGGCTCCATCGTCGACCGCGCCATGTTCCACGCCGACAACGCCTACTACCTCGGCGACGCGCTGATCCACGGCCACCGCTGCAAGACCCACACCGCCTCCAACACCGCCTACCGTGGCTTCGGCGGTCCGCAGGGGATGGTCGCCATCGAGGAGGTCATGGACGCCATCGCCCGCGAACTCGGCAAGGACCCGCTGGAGGTGCGCAAGGCCAACTACTACGGCAAGGACGAGCGCAACGTCACGCACTACTACCAGACCGTCGAGCACAACATGCTCGAGGAAATGACCGCCGAGCTGGAGGCCAGCGCCGAGTACGCCAAACGCCGCGCCGAAATCCGCGCGTTCAACGAGCAGAACCCCGTGCTGAAGAAGGGCCTGGCGCTGACCCCGGTGAAGTTCGGCATCAGCTTCACCGCCAGCTTCCTCAACCAGGCCGGCGCGCTGATCCACGTCTACACCGATGGCAGCATCCACCTGAACCACGGCGGCACCGAGATGGGCCAGGGCCTGAACACCAAGGTCGCGCAGGTGGTGGCCGAGGTGTTCCAGGTCGATATCGAGCGCATCCAGATCACCGCGACCAACACCGACAAGGTGCCCAACACCTCGCCGACCGCGGCCTCCAGCGGCGCCGACCTGAACGGCAAGGCGGCGCAGAACGCCGCGCAGACCATCAAGCAGCGGCTGATCGAATTCGCCGCGCGGCACTGGAACGTCACGCCCGAGGACGTGGAATTCAGGAACGGCCAGGTGCGCATCCGTGACCAGTACGTCGCCTTCGAGACGCTGATCCAGCAGGCCTACTTCGGCCAGGTCTCGCTGTCGGCCACCGGCTTCTACCGCACGCCGAAGATCTACTACGACCGCGACAAGGCGCGCGGCCGGCCGTTCTACTACTACGCCTACGGCGTGGCCTGCGCGGAAGTGATCGTCGACACCCTGACCGGCGAGTACCGCATGCTGCGCAGCGACATCCTGCATGACGTCGGCGCCTCGCTGAACCCGGCCATCGACATCGGCCAGGTCGAGGGCGGCTTCGTCCAGGGCCTGGGCTGGCTGACCATGGAAGAGCTGGTGTGGAACGACAAGGGCAAGCTGATGACCAGCGGCCCGGCCAGCTACAAGATCCCGGCGGTGGCCGACATGCCGCTGGACCTGCGGGTCAGGCTGGTGGAGAACCGCAAGAACCCCGAGGACACGGTATTCCACTCCAAGGCCGTGGGCGAGCCGCCGTTCATGCTCGGCATCTCGGTCTGGTGCGCGATCAAGGATGCGGTGGCCAGCCTGGCCGACTACCGGGTCCAGCCGCAGATCGACGCGCCGGCCACGCCCGAGCGGGTGCTCTGGGGCGTGGAGCAAATGCGAAAACTGAAGCGGACCGCTGCTGCCGTCACGGCAACGGAAACCACACCGGCCTGATCTCAATGGTGGGCTGAAGCCCACCCTACGAGTGACCGGCCCGTAGGGTGGGCTTCAGCCCACCAGATCCGCCGCCGCCACCGATGACACGAACGATCGCATGCCCACCGGGCATCGGAGAACGACAGATGATCACATGGATCGACGCCCTGGCCGAACTGCAGCAGCAGGGCGAACCCTGCGTTCTGGTCACCATCGTTGAGGAGCGTGGCTCCACCCCGCGCAACGCCGGTTCGAAGATGGTGGTCAGCCGCGCCCGGCTGTACGACACCATCGGCGGCGGCCATCTGGAATACAGGGTCCAGCAGATCGCCCGCGAGATGCTGGAAAGCCGCACCCGCGAGACCCGCCTGGAGCGCTTCTCGCTGGGCGCCAGCCTCGGCCAGTGCTGCGGCGGCGCCGCGGTGGTACTGCTCGAGCCGATGGGCCAGCCGCAGGCGCGCATCGCCGTGTTCGGCGCCGGCCACGTCGGCCGCGCGCTGGTGCCGCTGCTCGCCGGCCTGCCCTGCCAGGTGCGCTGGATCGATTCGCGCGAGGACGAGTTCCCCGGGCAGATCCCGCGCGGCGTGCAGAAGGTGGTCAGCGAGGAAGTGGTCGACGAGGTGGCGAGCATGCCGCCGGGCAGCTACTTCATCGTCATGACCCACAACCACCCGCTGGACCTGGAACTCACCGCGGCGATCTTGGCGCGCGACGACTTCACCTACTTCGGCCTGATCGGCTCGAAGACCAAGCGCGTCAAGTTCGAGCACCGCCTGCGCGACCGCGGCTTCCAGCCCGAAGCCCTGCAGCGCATGCGCTGCCCGATGGGCCTGCCGGACGTGAAGGGCAAGCTGCCGGTGGAGATCGCCGTGTCCATCGCCGGCGAGATCATCGCCACCTACAACGCCGACTTCGGCGAAAAGCACCAGGGCGGCGCCGGCGTCACCCAGCTGCTGCCGGCCTCGCGCCGCAGCTGAGCGAACATCGCCCCGAGGTCGGGCCTCCCACAGGGTCCCTTGCCGCCTTGTGGGAGGCGCGCCCTCGCGGCGACGGCGGGCCATCGGCCCGCCCCCAAGCCAGACAAAAACCTGACGAGAACCATCATGTCCCAACGCAAAGCCTACCGTGCCGCCCTGCTCCACTGCCTGGCCGACCCCCGCGAGGTCGGCGTCGAGGCGTCCTACGAATATTTCGAGGACGGCGTGCTGGTGGTCGAGGACGGCACCATCGCCGAGATCGGCGCGGCCGAGCAGTTGCTGCCGCGCCTGGCCGGCGTCGAGGTGCAGCACTACCCGGACGCGCTGATCACCCCCGGCTTCATCGATACCCATATCCATTACCCGCAGGTGGGCGTGATCGGTTCCTACGGAACCCAGCTGCTCGACTGGCTGGAGACCTACACCTTCCCCAACGAAGGCCGCTTCAGCGACATGGCGCACGCCCGCGAGCAGGCCGAGCTGTTCCTCGGCGAGCTGCTGCGCAACGGCACCACCACCGCGCTGGTGTTCGGCACGGTGCACAAGCAGTCGGTGGATGCCTTCTTCGAGGCTTGCGAGAAGCGCAACCTGCGGATGATCGCCGGCAAGGTGCTGATGGATCGCCACGCGCCGGAGTTTCTCACCGACACCGCCGAGTCCGGCTATGCCGACAGCCGCGAGCTGATCGAGCGCTGGCACGGCAAGGGCCGCCTGCATTATGCCGTCACGCCGCGTTTCGCCCCGACCAGCACGCCCGAACAGCTCACCCTGGCCGGCAAGCTGTTCGCCGAATTTCCCGACCTCTACATGCACACCCACATCTCCGAGAACAGGCAGGAGGTCGAATGGGTCAAGGAACTGTTCCCCGAGCGCAAGGGCTACCTGGACGTCTACGACCACCACGGCCTGATCGGCCCGCGCTCGGTGTTTGCCCACGGCATCCACCTGTGCGATGACGAATGCAAGCGCCTCGGCGAGACCGGGTCGGCGGTGTCGTTCTGCCCCACCTCCAACCTGTTCCTCGGCAGCGGCCTGTTCGACCTGGCCAAGGTGGAAGGCTTCGGCGTGCGCGTGGGGCTGGGCACGGACGTGGGCGGCGGCACCAGCTTCTCGCAGCTCGTGAGCCTGAACGAGGCGTACAAGGTGCTGCAGCTGCAGGGTCAGAAGCTCGATGCATTCAAGGCGCTCTACCTCGCCACCCTGGGCGGCGCGCGCGCGCTGTACCTGGACGACCGCATCGGCAACCTGCAGCCGGGCAAGGACGCCGACTTCGTGGTCCTGGACTACAAGGCCACGCCGCTGATCGAGTACCGCCTGGGCCAGGCGAAAACCCTGCAGGAAAAACTCTTCGCCCTGATGATCCTCGGCGACGACCGCGCCGTACGGGAAACCTTCGCCGCCGGATGCAGCGTGCACCGGCGCTGAGGCACTGGGGCGCTCCGCGTAGGGTGGGCCGGGCGGCGTTCCGCTTCAGCCCACCACGGCGCTCCGGTGCAGGCCTGCGTCGGTGGGCTGAAGCCCACCCTACGGACCTGCGCGCAACCCAACCTAGGGTGCCACCGCGCTGCTCCGTCGTACCGGCGAGGGCGACCGCGCCGTACGGGAAACCTTCGCCGCCGGACGCAGCGTGCACCGGCGAAGGTGAATTGGTGTCCGACCTCGCGTAGGGTGGGCCGGGCGGCGTTCCGCTTCAGCCCACCAGGTCGCTCCGGTGCAGGCCCGTGTTGGTGGGCTGAAGCCCACCCTACCGGCTACGGGCCACCGTCCTACCCATCGTACCGGCGAAGGCCGGTACCCAGAGGGGCGGTGCCAGGGTCATGGATGCAGGCGCGGCCTGTCAGGCCGACACAGGCGCCTCAGGCATCGCCCGCCACAGGCGCCCTCAGCCTTTGCGGCCGGCGGGGCGGAGCTTCTTCTTGCCCTGCAGCAGGTGCGAGAACACCGCGTGCAGGTCGTCCGAGGCGCTGTCTTCCTCGAAGTTGAGCTTGCTGTCGATGTGGTCCATGTGGTGCATCATCAGGCGCACGGCCTTCTCCGCGTCCCTGGCCTCGAGCGCGTCGATCAGTTCGTTGTGCTCGTCGTAGGAACAGTGCGTGCGGCTGCCGCCCTCGTACTGGGCGATGATCAGCGAGGTCTGCGACACCAGGCTGCGCTGGAAGCTCACCAGCGGGGCGTTCTTCGCCGCCTCGGCGAGCTTGAGGTGGAATTCGCCGGACAGCCGGATGCCGGCGCCGCGGTCGCCGCGGGCGAAGCAGTCGCGCTCGTCGGTGACCATCTGCCGCAGCTGGGCCAGCTGCTCGGCGGTGGCGTGCTCCACCGCCAGCTCGGTGATGGCGCGCTCGACCAGGCGGCGCGCGTAGAAGATCTGCCGGGCCTCGTCGACGCTCGGGCTGGCGACCACCGCCCCGCGGTTCGGGCGCAGCAGCACCACGCCTTCGTGGGCGAGGCGCGACAGCGCCCGGCGGATGATCGTCCGGCTGACCCCGAAGATCTCGCCCAGGGCTTCCTCGCTGAGCTTGGTGCCGGGCGCGAGGCGCTGCTCGAGAATGGCGTCGAAGATGTGCGCGTAGACGATGTCGTCCTGGGTCCCGGTCCGACCCTTGGCCGCGCGGGATGGCTTCTTGAGAGGCTGCAGCTGTTCGTTCATGGGTTCGGTTCGCGACTGTCGGCCCGGCGAACTTTACTGCCTCAGCAGCTCGCCGGGCAGCCTTTGCGGCGAAAAATATCGAAAGTATGAGCTTTTTTCGTACACAAAAAATCGCACCAACTTCGCTCACTCCCCTGCTTCAACTCCCAACTTCCACACCATCGCCTGCACCCTCTGGTCCGCAGCCCTGGCATGCATGGCCTCGAATGTCGCGTCAGTACTGGCCAACGACGGACGAAAGGGCCGAGAACGCGCTTGCATTTCTTGTATACAAAACCATAATCGCCACTAGCCTTTCTGACCTCTCGGTCAAGTTAAATCCGAAACGGAAGGTGCGGCGCAACGTCACCCCCTACCCTCGAGAGCGCGCGCTCTGGGTGATCGACAACAAGAACGATGAGGAACCCCTTGTGGACACAACCAAGCAGGAACAGCAGGCGTCCGGCCTGCATACCGCTCGTAGCGGCTGGCTCGACCGACTCTTCAAGCTCCGCGCACATGGCACCAGCGTCCGTACCGAGCTTCTCGCCGGCCTGACGACCTTCGTCACCATGGCCTACATCATCTTCGTCAACCCGAACATCATGGCCGATGCCGGCGTCGATCACGGCGCGGCCTTCGTCGCCACCTGTATCGGCGCCGCGCTGGGCTGTCTGCTGATGGGCCTGTACGCCAACTGGCCGGTGGGCCTGGCGCCGGGCATGGGGCTGAACGCCTTCTTCACCTACACGGTGGTCGGCGAGATGGGCTACAGCTGGCAGATCGCGCTGGGCGCGGTGTTCCTCTCCGGCGTGCTGTTCACCCTGATGAGCCTGTCGCGCATCCGCGAATGGCTGCTCAACAGCATCCCCATGAGCCTGCGCTTCGCCATGGGCGCCGGGGTGGGCCTGTTCCTCGGCCTGATCGGGCTGAAGACCGCCGGCATCGTGGTCGACAGCCCGGCGACGCTGATCACCATGGGCTCGTTCCAGGAGCCCACCGCGCTGCTCGCCGCCATCTGCTTCCTGCTGATCGCGGTGCTCAGCCACCGCAAGGTGTTCGGCGCCATCCTGCTGTCGATGCTGGCGGTCACCGGCATCGGCTGGGCCATGGGGCTGGTGGAGTACAACGGCCTGGTGTCGATGCCGCCGAGCCTGGCGCCGACCTGGCTGGCGATGGACATCGCCGGGGCCTTCAACGTGGCGATGGTCAGCGTTATCCTCGCCTTCCTGTTCGTCAACATGTTCGACACCGCCGGCACCCTGATGGGCGTCGCCCATCGCGCCCAGCTGGTGGACGAGGACGGCCGCATCCAGGGCCTGTCGCGCGCGCTCAAGGCCGACAGCACCTCCAGCGTGGTGGGCGCCTTCGTCGGCTGCCCGCCGGTGACCAGCTACGTCGAGAGCGCCTCGGGCGTCGCCGCCGGCGGCCGCACCGGCCTCACCGCGGTGACCGTCGGCGTGCTGTTCATGGTGGCGATGTTCTTCGCCCCGCTGGCCGGCATGATTCCCGCCTATGCCACCGCCGGCGCGCTGATCTACGTCGCCATGCTGATGATGAGCGGCATGGCGCACATCGACTGGAAGGACCACACCGACACCATCCCGGCCATCGTGACCGTGGTGATGATGCCGCTGACGTTCTCCATCGCCAATGGCATCGCCCTGGGCTTTCTCACCTACGCCACGCTGAAGCTGCTCACCGGCCAGCGCGACAAGGTGTCGATCAGCCTGTACGTGTTGTGTGTCATATTCATCGCCAAGTTCGCCTTCCTCTGAGGCTCGCCCGCCGGCCTGGCCGGTGGGCTTCGACTGGCGGATCAACCGGCCCCACCCCCGCGGTGGGGCCTTGTCTTGTGGGAAGGAGTGAAACGATGAGCGTGGAAACCTGGTTGCTGTTCGCCGGCGCGGCGCTGGTGGTGATCCTGATACCGGGCCCGCTGTCGCTGCTGATGATCGGCAACAGCCTGAACTACGGCGTGCGCCGCTCCTATCCGGCCTTCCTCGGCGGCGTCTGCGCGGCCACCTGCCTGCTCAGCGCCTCGGCGCTTGGCCTCGGCGCGCTGCTGATGGCCTCCGAGCGACTGTTCAGCGCCCTCAAACTGGTCGGCGCGCTCTACCTGTTCTACCTCGCCTGGCAGAGCTGGCAGGACGCCCGCCGCGCTCCTGCCGCGCCGACCACTCTGGACGCGGCACTGCCGACCCCGCGCTTCGCCTCGCTGTTCTGGCGCGCCTTCGTCCTGGGCGCGAGCAACCCGAAGGACATCCTGTTCTTCGCCGCCTTCCTGCCGCAATTCCTCGATGCCGGCCGCCCGTTCGCGCCGCAGTTGCTGACGATGATCGCCACCTGGGCGGTGCTGGACCTGTGCTGCAAGCTGGCCTACGGCCTCGGCGCCCAGGGCGCAGCGCGCTACCTGCGCACCGGGCAGGGGCATGCCTGGTTCAATCGGGTGAGCGCCGCACTGTTCGGGGGCGCCGGGGCGGCTTCGTTGCTGAGTCGCTGAGGGGGGTGTTTGTGCCGGATGGCATTTACCCGATCCTTAAGCAAAAACGCCGGAGCCCCTGTGGGAGCAATCTGGACCGCGAAGCTTTTGGCTTTTGTTCGGGTGTAGGCGCGTGTTCGGGTGCAGGCACGCCGCGCTTTCCTCGGCCCGAACGACAGGTTGCGCCTCGCACGGCGCGTCACTTTTTCTTGTCTGGCCAAGAAAAAGTAACCAAAAAAAGAAGGCCACCCCGGCATCCGGGTCCGCCCGCTGCGCGGCCGGACTCCCCTCGCTCCGGCGCCGCTCCGGGGGCCGTCACGACGGGACGTCCCTGTCCCGTCGTTCCTCGCTCGGCGTCCATGCCTCGCGTCCCCCTGCGCAACGCCTGCGCTCGGCCTCCTGACGGGGAATAGGTCCGAGTCGCCTGGAAGATTCGTGCAGCTAAAACGTTGCTTGCTCTCTGTGCTTTGTACGTGGACCAACAGGCGACACCAAACGCCCCTTGCAGGAGGCCGAGCGCAGGTGTCGTGGAAGGGGTTGAGCGGCATGGATGCCGCGAAAGCCGCGACTGGCCATGGATGGCCCTTCGCGGCGGGCCCCTGGAGCGGCGCCGGAGCGAGGGAAGTCAGGGCGCGCAGCGACCTGACCCGGATGAAGGGGCAAGCGTTTTTGCTTACTTTTTTCGCGACTGAAAAAAGTAAGGCGCCGTGCGAGGCGCAACTATAGTCCCGAGCCGAAGAAAGCGCGACGAGCGTGCACGTAGGCTTGTGCCATGCCCATTCACGAGCCAGAACTCGGCGTCCCTCTCGCGCCTACACAACGCTACGGAGTGTTTGCACAGTACGGCGCTTTCGCCCTGCCCCGCAGGCTAAAAGCTTCGCGGTCAAGACCGCTGCCACAGGCTCGCCCCCCACGCCCGCCAGGGCAAAAAAACCCGCCACGAGGGCGGGTGCAAAGGACTCAGAGAGTCATCACGCTTGGTAGAAGCTAGCTGCCCCGATAGGTGGAATAGCTATAGGGAGAAATCAGCAAGGGCACGTGGTAATGATCCTGCCCCGCGTCGACCCCGAAACGCAGCACCACCACGTCGAGGAAGGCCGGCTCGGTCAGCGCGACGCCGCGCGCCCGGTAGTAGTCCCCGGCGCGGAACTGCAGCTGGTAGACGCCCGAACGATAGGCATCCCCCTCCAGCAGCGGGCTGTCGCAGCGCCCGTCGTCGTTGGTGGTGCGGCTGGCGACGTGCTCCAGGCGGTCGCCGTCGACGCGATACAGGTCCACGACGATGTCGCGGCCGGGGCAGCCGTGGGCGGCATCGAGTACGTGTGTGGTCAAACGTCCCATAGGGTGTCAGGCACTGGCGCGAAAGCGCGCGGGCCCTGCCTCCTGTGCTGTTCGATGGTGGGCAAGTGAGCTGGAGCATAGCATGCGCCCGGATGCCTGCAAGACAAATTTAATGATTTTTGTACACAATCCATGCGACAGCCTGGCAATCGAGGATTCGCATCGGAAACGCCGACCTATCCACCGGAATCGGTTTTTCATAGCGATGCGGCATGGCTCGTGCATCCTTTGCGGCCGACAGACGTCGGATTTTTCCGATTTACAAACTGCAAATTCGTTTGTATACAATTGGCTCACAGCGGTCGCGTCAGCCGGAAGCGCCTGGCGACCTACCCTAACGGATACAGGAAGACACACAGTGAGCGCCGACTACCCACGCGACCTCATCGGCTATGCCGGTAATCCCCCCCACCCGCACTGGCCGGGCGACGCCCGCATCGCGCTGTCCTTCGTGCTCAACTACGAGGAAGGCGGCGAGCGCTGCATCCTCCACGGGGACAAGGAGTCGGAGGCGTTCCTCTCCGAGATGGTCGCCGCGCAGCCGCTGCAGGGCGTGCGCCACATGAGCATGGAGTCGCTCTACGAATACGGCAGCCGCGCCGGTGTCTGGCGCCTGCTGCGGCTGTTCCGTGAACAGCACATCCCGCTGACCATCTTCGCCGTGGCCATGGCCGCCCAGCGCCACCCCGAGGTGATCAGGGCGATGGTCGCCGACGGCCACGAGATCTGCAGCCACGGCTACCGCTGGATCGACTACCAGTACATGGACGAGGCCCAGGAACGCGAGCACCTGCTCGAGGCGATCCGCATCCTCACCGAGCTGACCGGCGAACGTCCGCTCGGCTGGTACACCGGCCGCACCGGCCCGAACACCCGCCGTCTGGTCCGCGAGGAAGGCGGTTTCCTCTACGATTCGGACACCTACGACGACGACCTGCCCTACTGGGACCCGGAATCGACCCCGGACAAGCCGCACCTGGTGATCCCCTACACGCTGGACACCAACGACATGCGCTTCACCCAGGTGCAGGGCTTCAACAGCGGCGACGACTTCTTCAACTACCTGAAGGACGCCTTCGACGTGCTCTACGCCGAAGGCCAGGCCGGCGCGCCGAAGATGCTCTCGATCGGCATGCACTGCCGCCTGCTCGGCCGCCCGGCCCGGATCGCCTCGCTGGCCCGCTTCATCGACTACGTGAAGGGCCACGAGAAGGTCTGGTTCGCGCGCCGCGTCGACATCGCCCGCCACTGGCACGCCACCCATCCGCTGAAGGAGAGCGCCGAATGAGCCGCTTCCAGACCCTGACCCCGTCCACCCTGAGCCGCGAGCAGTTCGTCGCCGCCTTCGCCGACGTCTACGAGCACTCGCCCTGGGTCGCCGAACAGGCCTACGACCGCGGCGTGGACGCCAGCCTCGACGACATCGAGACGCTGCACCAGCGCATGGCCGACATTCTCCTCAGCGCCCCGCGCGACGCGCAGCTGGCGCTGATCAACGCGCACCCGGACCTGGCCGGCAAGGCCGCGGTCCGTGGCGAGCTCACCGCCTCCAGCACCTCGGAGCAGGCCGGCGCCGGCATCCACGAGTGCACGCCGGAGGAGTTCGCCCGTTTCACCGAACTGAACGACGCCTACAAGGCCAGGTTCGGTTTCCCGTTCATCATGGCGGTCAAGGGCAGCAACCGGCACCAGATCCTCGCCGCCTTCGAAGAACGCATCCACCACTCGCCCGAGCAGGAGTTCACCCGCGCCCTGGCCGAGATCAACAAGATCGCGAAGTTCCGCCTCGAGCAGCTGTAACCAGCCGGACCCGCGACCAACCATCAAGGCAGATACCGATGAAAAGCTACGCCGTACCCTTCGAGAAATACGTCAACCTGGCCGACGCCCGCCTCGGCACCCAGGCCATCTTCGTCACCGACGACTGGTTCGCCGACGTCAACCGGCTGTTCCAGCCGACCCCGGCCGTGTGGAAGGAGGGCGTGTTCGACGACAACGGCAAGTGGATGGACGGCTGGGAGTCGCGCCGCAAGCGCTTCGAGGGCTACGACCATGCGGTGATCCGCCTGGGCGTGCCGGGCTCGATCAAGGGCGTGGACATCGACACCAGCCACTTCACCGGCAACTACCCGCCATCGGCGTCGCTGGAGGCCTGCTTCGTCGCCGAGGGCGATCCGACCGACGCCACGGTCTGGACCGAGGTGCTACCGGCCGTCGAGCTCAAGGGCAACAGCCACCACTACCACGAGATCGGCCACGACCAGCCGTTCACCCACCTGCGCTTCAACATCTACCCCGACGGCGGCGTGGCGCGCCTGCGCGTGTACGGCATCCCCTACCGCGACTGGAGCGACGTCGGCGACAACGAGCAGGTCGACCTGGCCGCGGCGCTCAACGGTGGCCGCGCGCTGGCCTGCTCCGACGAGCACTTCGGGCGCATGAGCAACATCCTCAACCCGAACCGCGGCGAGAACATGGGCGACGGCTGGGAAACCGCGCGGCGCCGCACCCCGGGCAACGACTGGGTGATCGTCGCCCTCGGCCATCCGGGCGAAATCGAGCGCATCGTCGTCGACACCCTGCACTTCAAGGGCAACTACCCGGACAGCTGCAGCATCCAGGCGGCCTACGTGAAGGGCGGCACCGACAGCCAGATCGAGACCCAGAGCCTGTTCTGGCGCGAACTGCTGCCGAGCCAGAAGCTGTCGATGCACGCCGAACACGAATTCGTCGAGCAGATCGCCAGGCTCGGCCCGGTGACCCACGTGCGCCTGAACATCTTCCCGGACGGCGGCGTCAGCCGGCTGCGCCTGTTCGGCAAGGTGGCGCGCTAACCCGGGCACCCGTAGGGTGGGCTTCAGCCCACCAGGAGAACAGATGGCGAAGCCGGGGGGCGGTTTTCCCCTCACCCCAGCCCTCTCCCCAAGGGGGAGAGGGGGCAAATACCTCAGCCCCGCACCGTGCCATTCCCTCTCCCCTCAGGGGAGAGGGTTAGGGTGAGGGGCAACGGACTTTCAACCGAATCAGCAACGAGTAAACCATGCGTACCCTGACCATCGAGCCATTGACCAAGGAAGCCTTCGCCCCCTTCGGCGACGTCATCGAGACCGAAGGCAGCGACTACTTCATGATCAACAACGGTTCGACCCGCCGTTATCACAAGCTGGCCACGGTCGAGACCGCGCAGCCGGAGGATAAGGCGATCATCAACATCTTCAGCGCCGAGGCCCTGGAGATGCCGCTGGTCATCCGCATGCTCGAACGTCATCCGCTGGGCAGCCAGGCCTTCATTCCGCTGCTCGGCAACCCCTTTCTGGTCGTGGTCGCGCCACTTGGCGATGCACCTGTACCGGGCCACGTCCGCGCCTTCCGCAGCAACGGCAGGCAGGGCGTCAATTACCACCGCGGCGTCTGGCACCACCCGGTGCTGACGATCGAAAAGCGGGATGAATTCCTGGTGGTCGATCGCAGCGGTTCCGGCAACAACTGCGACGAGTTCTTCTTTCCGGAGAGCGACCAGCTTCTCCTCGACCCCCAACCCTAATAAGAAAGCCCGGCCCTCGCGTGCGAAGGCCGGGAAGAGGTGCGTAAAAATGGATGCTCATCTGACCGAGTGGCTCAACCTGCTCATCCGCTGGATTCACATGATCGTCGGCATCGCCTGGATCGGTGCGTCCTTCTACTTCGTCTGGCTGGAAAACAACCTCAACCGCAGCAACCCTCGCGAAGGGCTGTCCGGCGATCTCTGGGCGATCCACGGTGGCGGTATCTACCACCTGGAGAAGTACAAGCTGGCGCCGCCGAAGATGCCGGACAACCTGCACTGGTTCAAATGGGAGGCCTACACCACCTGGCTGTCCGGCGTGGCCCTGCTGACGGTGGTCTACTACCTGAACCCGAGCCTTTACCTGATCGCCCCCGGCAGCGACCTGAGCCCGGCCGCCGCGGTGCTCACCGGCCTGGCCTCGCTGATCGTCGGCTGGTTCGTCTACGACCTGCTGTGCGACTCGCCGCTGGGCAAGCGCCCGGCCCTGCTCGGCGTCGTGCTGTTCGGCCTGGTGGTGCTCGCCGCCTACGGCTACTCGCAGCTGTTCAGCGGTCGCGCGGCCTACATCCACACCGGCGCGCTGATCGGCACCATCATGGTCGGCAACGTGTTCCGCATCATCATGCCGGCCCAGCGTGCGCTGGTTAAGGCGATCGAGGAGAACCGCGAGCCCGATCCGGTGCTGCCGGCCAAGGGCCTGCTGCGTTCGCGGCACAACAACTATTTCACCCTGCCGGTGCTGTTCATCATGATCAGCAACCACTTCCCGAGCACCTACGGCAGCCAGTGGAACTGGGCGATCCTCGCCGGCATCTCGGTGTGCGCGGTGCTGGTGCGGCACTACTTCAATACCCGCCACGAGAACAATCGCTTCGCCTGGGCGCTGCCCGCCGGCGCGGTGGGGATGATCTGCCTGGCCTTCGTCACCTCGCCCAGCCACCAGGCCGGCGTGCCCAACGTGGCGACCGTCAGCCCGCGCGAGGCGAGCGTCGCCGAACAGGGCGGCCTACCGAACGCCGCCGAGCAGAGCCCGCGCGAAACCAGCATCGACCAGCAGCAAGCCGCGGCCGGCGGCCAAGGTTTCGCCCAGGTCGAGCAGGTCATCCACGAGCGCTGCACCGTCTGCCATTCGGCGCAGCCGAGCAGCCCGATGTTCGCCGCCGCCCCGGCCGGGGTGATGTTCGACACGCCGGAGCAGATGAAGCAGCTGGCCGCGAAGATCCACGCGCAGTCGGTCGCCAGCCAGATCATGCCGCTGGGCAACATCACCCAGATGACCCAGGAGGAACGCGACCTGCTCGGCGACTGGATCGCCAAGGGCGCTCCGATCAGGTAACCCGACGAGGCCGCGCCGCATTCCGGCGCGGCCTTTTCGTTTTCCCCTCCTTTCCGCCAGAGGCGCACGCTCCCGATCACCCTCACAACCGCCTGGTGCCTGCCAGGCCCTCGACATCCAAGAACAATAGCCCGAGGTCTTCGCCATGAACCGCCTGAATCGACCGGCCCGGCCGGTGCGCCCCGAGGAACCGCGTCTTCCCCCGCTGCAGCTGCTGCTGGTGGGCCTGCAGCACGTGCTGCTGATGTACGGCGGCGCGGTCGCCGTGCCGCTGATCGTCGGGCAGGCCGCCGGGCTCTCGCGCGAGGAGATCGCCTTCCTGATCAACGCCGACCTGCTGGTCGCCGGGATCGCCACGCTGGTGCAATCGCTCGGCATCGGGCCGGTCGGCATCCGCATGCCGGTGATGATGGGCGCCAGCTTCGCGGCGGTGAGCAGCATGGTGGTGATGGCCGGGATGCCGGGCGTCGGCATGACCGGCATCTTCGGCGCGACCATCGCCGCCGGCGCTTTCGGCCTCGCCATCGCGCCCTTCGTGTGCAGGATCGTGCGTTTCTTTCCGCCGCTGGTGACCGGCACGGTGATCACTTCGATCGGCCTGTCGCTGTTTCCGGTGGCGGTGAACTGGGCCGGCGGCGGCAGCGCCACCGACGAATTCGGCGCCCTGCCCTATCTGGCCATCGCTGGCGCGGTGCTGGCCACCATCCTGCTGGTCAATCGCTTCCTGCGCGGCTTCTGGGTCAACGTCTCGGTGCTGATCGGCATGGCGCTGGGCTACGCGCTGGCCGGGCTGTGCGGCATGGTCGAGCTCGGCGGGCTGACCGCGGCACCGGCGGTGCAGCTGGTCGAGCCGAACCATTTCGGGACCCCGCAGTTCCTGCTCGCGCCCATCCTGTCGATGTGCCTGGTGGTGGTGATCATCTTCGTCGAGTCGGCCGGCATGTTCCTCGCCCTGGGCAAGATCACCGGCCAGGAGGTCGATCCGCGTCTGCTGCGCCGCGGCCTGCTGTGCGACGCCGGCGCCACCTTCCTGGCCGGCTTCATGAACACCTTCACCCACTCGTCCTTCGCGCAGAACATCGGCCTGGTGCAGATGACCGGCGTGCGCAGCCGCTACGTCACCGCCGTCGCCGGGCTGTTCCTGATCAGCCTCAGCCTGCTGCCGAAGGCCGCCTTCCTGGTCGCCTCGATTCCGCCGGCGGTGCTCGGCGGCGCCGGGCTGGCGATGTTCGGCATGGTCGCGGCCACCGGCATCAGAATCCTCCAGGAAGCCGACATCGGCGACCGGCGCAACCAGCTGCTGGTGGCGGTCAGCATTGGCCTGGGCATGGCGCCGGTGGTGCGCCCCGAGCTGTTCGCCCAGTTGCCGCACTGGATGGAGCCGATCACCCATTCCGGCATCGCCATGGCCACGCTCAGCGCGGTGACCCTCAACCTGCTGTTCAACGTGCTCGGCGGCCGCAGCGGCGAACAGGCCAGCGGCTGCGCCCACGGTTGACGGTCGCCGGCAGCCTGCCTCTGCAGCTCCCCCACCTGCAGGGGCGGGTTCTGTCTGCGACCTTTCTTTTTCGTCCTGCTGCTGGTGGGCTGAAGCGGAACAGCCCGGCCCCGCTCCTGGAGGAGCAAGCTCTGCTTGCGACCCCCATGCGGCCTCGTAGCGCCATACTGCCGGGCTTCTGGACACACACGAAAAACCCCGGCCGCCTGGGGACGGTCGGGGTCGGTGCGTTGCCGGGGCTTACTGCAGGTGGGTCTTCAGCGCGTTGCCGGCCTGCTCGACGGCCGCCCGCGTGCCAGGCAACCGGCCAAGGGCGTTGAGCAGTCCAAAGTCGTGGATCATGCCGTTGTAACGGGTCGCCACCACCGGGACTCCGGCAGCATCGAGCTTGCGCGCGTAAGCCTCGCCCTCGTCACGCAGCACGTCGAACTCCGCGGTCTGCACCAGCGCCGGCGGCAGGCCGCGCAGCCGCTCGAGCTCCGCCCGCAGCGGCGAGGCATAGGCCTCGGCGCGCTGCTTCCGATCGGTGGTGTAGTTGTCCCAGAACCAGCTCATCATGTTGCGCGTCAGGAAGTGGCCCTCGGCGTACTGCCTGTACGAGGCGGTCTCGAAGCTCGCGTCGGTCACCGGCCAGAGCAGCGCCTGGAAGCGGATCGCCGGGGTGCCCTTGTCCTTCGCCATCAGGCTGACCACAGCCGCCATGTTGCCGCCGACGCTGTTGCCGGCAACCGCCAGGCGCTGGCCGTCGACCTGGATTTCGCGGCCATGCTCGGCCACCCACCGGGTGGCGGCGTAGGCCTGGTTGATGGCGGTCGGGTACTTCGCCTCGGGCGAAGGCGTGTAGTCCACATAGACCGCCGCCGCGCCGGACGCCACCACCAGGTCGCGGATCAGCCGTTCGTGGGTCGGGAAATCGCCCAGCACCCAGCCGCCGCCATGGAAGAACATGAAGACCGGCAACTCGCCCTTGGCGCCGACGGGGCGAACGATGTTCAGCCGGATCGACTGGCCGTCCACCTCGATGGTGCGTTCGCTGACATCCGCCTCGGGCAGCGCGGCACCGGCCTGGGCGCCGCTCAGGACAGCGCGGGCGTCCTTGGGCGACAACTGCTCGATCGGCTTGCCGCCGCCTTTTTCCAGCGCCTCGAGAAAGGCCTGGGTCTGGCGTTCGACGCCGGGGCTGCCGGCGGCGAGCGCGGCGCTGGCCGACAGCGAGAGGATGGCGAGAGAAAGGGTCTGCTTGATGTTCATGCTGCGTTGCTCCTCTGCGATGCCGCTCAGGCCAGGGTCAGGGTGACGTCGATGTTGCCGCGGGTGGCGTTCGAGTAGGGGCAGACGATGTGCGCCTTCTCGATCAGCTGGCGCACCTCTTCGCGGTCCATGTCCGGGAGGGTGATCTTCAGCTCGACCTCGATGCCGAAGCCGGTGGGAATGGCGCCGATACCGACGAAGCCCTCGACCCAGGTCTCGGGCGACAGCCTGTGCTTGTCGCGGGCGGCGACGAATTTCAGCGCGCCGAGAAAGCAGGCCGAGTAACCGGCGGCGAACAGCTGTTCCGGGTTGGTGCCCTGCCCGCCCGTACCGCCCAGCTCCCTGGGCGTGGCTAGGCGCACGTCGAGCACGCCGTCGGAGGAAATGGCACGGCCGTCGCGGCCGCCGGTGGCTTCGGCAGAGGCGCGGTAGAGAACGCTTTCGATCGACATGGTGAGTGTTCCTCTTTGAATGAAACGGTTGGGGTCGGCCCTGGTGGCTGGCCATCGATAAGAAACAGGCGTCGCGTTTTGATTGCCAACTAATATTTGGCGCGCAAGCTTGTTCCACGGGGAGAACCTTAATGCTCATTTATTTTGCGCACAAGTAATTTATTGGATCGCTTTCTTCCCTTGCGCTGCAGGACAGGCATAAGCCCGGATGACGGGGTTGCAGGCAGGTGTGGTCATGGCCGTGCGCAGAAGCAGGCTCTGCTTGCGCTCCAGTGAGCGGAGGCAGAGCGGCGGGATGAGGCGCATCGGGCCGCCCAGTTCTCATCCCGGTCCTCTCCGGGGAAGAGGGGCGAGCCTGCTCCTGCAGCCCGGCCTCGCTCCGCCCCGCTTGCGCCAGGCCACGCCCCTCGACCAAATGCAACTGCCGGCTTCGCGGCGCCGCGACTACAATGCGCGGCCGTTTCCGTGAAGAAGGACTGCCCATGCTCGAAGCCACCTGGATCGCCTTTGCCTTCGTCCTGGGCCTCGGCGCCCGCTCCATCGGACTGCCGCCGCTGGTGGGCTACCTCGCGGCCGGCTTCGCGCTGGCGGCCGTGGGCAGCGAGATCGGCCTCGACCCGCACGACAGCGAGGTGCTGCAGCACATCGCGCACCTGGGCGTGCTGCTCCTGCTGTTCACCGTCGGCCTGAAGCTCAAGCCGAGCAACCTGGTGCGCCGCGAGGTGATCGGCGGCGGCGTGCTGCACTTCCTGGTCTCCAGCCTGCTGCTGACGCCGGCGATCCTGCTGCTGGCCGACACCACCTGGGCGCAGGCGCTGATGCTGTCGATCGCGCTGTCGTTCTCCAGCACCGTGCTCGCGGCCAAGGCGCTGGAGAGCAAGCGCGAGCTGCGCGCCTTCCATGGCCGGGTCGCCATCGGCGTGCTGATCATCCAGGACCTCATCGCCCTGCTGGTGATGAGCCTGACCAGCGGCAAGGTGCCCTCGGCCTGGGCGTTCGCCGTGCTGCTCCTGCCGCTGCTGCGCCCCGTGCTGTTCCGCCTGCTCGACGCCAGCGGCCACGAGGAGCTGATGGTGCTGCTCGGCCTGCTGCTGGCACTGGTGGTCGGCGGCTACGGCTTCGAGACGCTGGGCCTGAGCTCCGAGCTCGGCGCGCTGGCCTTCGGCGCCATGCTGGCCAAGCATCCGCGCGCCGGCGAGCTGTCCAGCGCGCTGTGGAGCATCAAGGAGGTATTCCTGATCGGCTTCTTCCTGCAGATCGGCATCGGCGGGCTGCCGGATGCCCAGGCGCTGACCTTCGCCGTGGCCATGACGCTGCTGCTGCCGCTCAAGGGCGCGCTGTTCTTCTTCCTCTTCCTGGCCTTCCGCCTGCGCGCCCGCAGCGCCTTTCTCAGCGGCGTCAGCCTGACCAACTACAGCGAGTTCGGCCTGATCGTGGCGAGCGTGACCATGCCGCAGTGGCTGATCCCGCTGGCGATCACCGTGTCCCTGTCGTTCGTGGTGTCGGCACCGCTCAACCGCATGTCCCATCTGCTCTACGACCGCCTGGCGCGGCGCCTGATCCCGCTGGAGCGCGACATCCGCCACCCCGACGAACAGCCGGTTTCGCTCGGCGACGCGCAGATCCTGGTCATGGGCATGGGCCGCACCGGACGCGCGGCCTACGACCACCTGTTCCACAAGGGCTACCGGGTGGTCAGCATCGACTCCGACCCGGTCGCGGTGGACAGCAACGTGCAGGACGGGCGCAACGTGCTGTTCGCCGACGCCGAGGACCAGATCCTGTGGGACAACCTGCAGATGCCGAACGTGCAGGCGGTGATCATGGCGATGAACGACGAAGAGGCGAAGATCATTTCCACGCAGAAGCTGCGCGCCCGCGGCTTCGACGGGCTGATCGTCTCCCATGCGATGTACAAGGACATCGCCCGGCGCATCCAGGAAGCCGGCGCCGACCGCACCTACCTGACCATGAGCGAGGCCGGCACGGGGCTCGCCGAGCACGTCGCGCACGACCTGCAGACGCGTGCCTGACCCGGGCGGCGGCACGCCGGCGTGCCGCCTTTCCGGCGTCACCCGGCTGTCGACTGATTGTGCACAATCAGGCAATTATTTGTTTATTGCCCTGTCTACAGGTTGCTATAGTGGCGCGCAAACCTGTCCAGGCGGCCAAGTTTTAGCCGGACGGAAACAGGGCCGACGCCCTACCAGCCCATGACCGAACAACAACAATTGGCAGGCTAGACATGACCGCAGACCAAAGCCGGAGCACCGCTCCGCAGAACGAGCTCATCTATGGGCTCGACGACCGTCCCGCTCCGCTTCCCGCCCTGTTCGCCGCGCTGCAGCACGTACTGGCCAGCTTCGTCGGCATCATCACTCCTACCCTGATCGTCGGCAGCGCCCTCGGCCTTGGCGCCTACGTACCCTACCTGGTGAGCATGGCGCTGTTCGTCTCCGGGCTCGGCACCTTCGTCCAGGCCAAGCGCATCGGCCCGATCGGTTCGGGGCTGCTGTGCCTGCAGGGCACCAGCTTCGGCTTCCTCAGCGCGGTGCTCAGCGCCGGCTTCATCGTCAAGGGCCGCGGCGGCTCGCCGGAGGACATCCTCGCCACGCTGTTCGGCGTCAGCTTCTGCGCGGCCTTCGTCGAGATCGCCTTCAGCCAGTGCATCAGCAGGCTGCGCCGGGTCATCACCCCGGTGGTGACCGGCACCATCATCTGCCTGATGGGGCTGTCGCTGATCAAGGTGGCGATGACCGACATCGCCGGCGGCTTCGGCGCCCAGGACCTCGGCGCCCTGCCCAACCTGGCGCTGGCCGGGCTGGTGATTGGCATCATCGTCGCGCTCAACCGCTTCAAGTGGGCGGTACTGCGGCTGTCGGCGGTGTTCATCGCGCTCGCCATCGGCTACCTGGTCGCCTGGTACCTGGGCAAGGTGGACTTCGCCCGGCTCGACGGCCTGCCGCTGCTGAGCGTGCCGGAGCCGTTCAAGTTCGGCTTCGCCTTCGACTGGATGGCCTTCATCCCGATCGCGGTGATCTTCCTCATCACCCCGCTGGAAACTGCCGGCGACCTGACCGCCAACTCGATGATCTCGCGCCAGCCGGTCAAGGGCCCGGTCTACATGCGGCGGATCAAGTCGGGCATCCTCGCCGACGGCTGCGCCTCGGCCACTGCGGCGGTGTTCAACAGCCTGCCGATGACCACCTTCAGCCAGAACAACGGCGTGATCCAGCTGACCGGCGTGGCCAGCCGCCACGTGGGCTTCTACATCGCCGGCATTCTCATCCTGCTCGGGCTGTTCCCGGTCGTCGGCGGCGTGCTGCAGATGATGCCCAAGCCGGTGCTCGGCGGCGCCACCCTGATCATGTTCGGCACCGTGGCCCTGGCCGGGATCAAGATCCTCGCCGAAGCCGGCCTGCACCGCCGCAACATGCTCATCGTCGCCATCTCGCTGGGCCTGGGGCTGGGCGTGGCCAGCGTGCCCGAAGTGCTCAGCGCCATGCCCGAGGTGCTGAAGAACATCTTCGGTTCGCCGATCACCATCGGCGCCTTCAGCGCCATCCTGCTCAACCTGTTCCTGCCGCGCGACGAGACCGAGCAGGACGCCTTCGACCCGGACGAGTTGGTCGAGGACGTCATCGGCACCCACACCCTGGCGGTGAACATTCCCGAGTACCCCGGGCAGGACGAGCAGAACCCGCAGCGCCGCGACGGCGCCCCGGGCGTCGGTCACGCCCCTACGCCCGGTTGACCCCTATCCCAAAAGCCGCTTCGACAAAAACAACAAGGACCACCGCATGAAGCTCAAGCGCTCCGCCCTCTGCCTCGCCGCCGCCGGCGGCCTGCTCGCCGGCCCGGCCATGTCCGACGACTGGCTGTACTGGCAGGATTTCAGCCTGACCTACCTCTACGGGAAGGATTTCAAGGTCAACCCGAAGATCCAGCAGACCGTCACCTTCGAATACGCTAACAGCTGGAAGTACGGCGACGCCTTCGTGTTCGTCGACTCGCTGCACTTCAATGGCGACGTCGAGGACGACAGCAGCCTGTACGGCGAAATCTCGCCGCGGCTGTCGTTCGGCAAGATCAGCGGCACCGAACTGAAGTTCGGCCCGGTCACCGACGTGCTGCTGGCGATGACCTACGAGTTCGGCGAGGACGACGTGGAGTCCTACCTGATCGGGCCCGGCTTCGACCTGGCGATCCCCGGCTTCGACTTCTTCACCCTCAACTTCTACCGCCGCCACACCGACGGCGACCGCGACGGCGATGGCGTCTGGCAGATCACCCCGGCCTGGTCCTACACCATCCCGGTGGGCCGCTCGGACATCCGCATCGACGGCTTCATGGACTGGGTGGTCGACAACGACGAGAGCTACCACGCCAACCTGCACTTCAACCCGCAGATCAAGTACGACCTGGGCAAGGCCCTCAACTGGGGCGCCAAGCAGTTCTACGTCGGCATCGAGTACGACTACTGGAAGAACAAGTTCGGCATCGAGGACGGCTCGGTGCCCTTCCGGACCGACCAGAACACCGCCAGCCTGCTGGTGAAGGTGCACTTTTAGCCGGATGGGTCGTCGGCGGGTAGGCGAGGGCCGATGAAAGGGGGTGGCCGCAGCCATCCCCTTTTTTGTTCGACGACGCAGGGTGGATGCGCAGCCTCATCCACGCGTCGGGTTCGGCTTATGCGGGCCCGTGCCGGGCCGACCGGCACCGCAGCAGGGTGGAAAACGCTGCGCGGTTTTCCACCCCACGTCTTGCAGTACTCCAAAAGCGGCCAACGAGGCGGTTGCTCCCCACAGGGGCACCGTTCGGCGGCCCACCGCTCGGCTTCTTTGACAGCCTCCCCCGATTGCGAATAGATAGACGGCCGCCCCGACGAGGACCATCGATGCAACGCCTGCTGTCCATGAAGCAATCGAGCATTCTGCTCCTGCTGGGTCTGCTCATCGGGCTGGGCTTCCTGGCCACCACGCTGGCGAGCTATCACACCTCCCGTTCGGCGCTGCGCGACAACATCATGCGCAACGAGCTGCCGCTGACCGCCAACAGCATCTACCTGGAGATCCAGCGCGACCTGGTGGTCCCGGTGCAGATCGCCTCGGCCATGGCCAGCGATGCCTTCATGCTCGAATGGGCCGGACAGGGCGAGCGCAATCCCGGGCTGATCACCCGCTACCTCGAAGACATCAAGCGGCGCTACGACACCTCCACCGCCTTCTTCGTCTCGGACCGCTCGGGCACCTACTACAGCGAAAAGGGCGTGCTCCACCGGCTCGACCCCAACGAGCCGCGGACGCAGTGGTTCTACGAGTTCAAGGCCAGCGGCGAGCCCTGGGAAGTGGTGGTCGACGTCGCCCAGAAGACCATGTTCATCAACAATCGCGTGGTCGACGAGGACGGCCGCTTTCTCGGCGCGGCCGGCGTCGGCCTCACGCTCGACCGCCTGCTGCCCATGATCGACAGCTACCAGCAGCGCTACGACCGCAACATCTATTTCGTCGATGCCGAACAGCGCCTGGTGGTGACCGGCAGCGACGGCGGCCCCGGCGGGGCGCCGCGCGGCGCCCCGCTGCGGGAGATTCCGGCGTTGCAAGAACTGCTCGAGCAGGCGCCGCAGCTGACCGACGGCTCCTACCAGTACCACAACGGCGACAGCTCGCATTTCATCAACGTGCGCTACATACCCGAGCTGGACTGGCACCTGCTCATCGACAAGCAGGAGAGCGGCATCCTCGCCCCGATCCGGCGCACGCTCTGGCTGAACCTGCTCATCTGCCTCGGTGTCACCGCCGTGGTGCTGACGCTGGTCGGGCTGATCATCCGCCGCTACCTGCAGCGCATCGAGGCGCTGGCCACGCGCGACAGCCTCACCGGGCTGCTCAACCGCCGCGGCTTCGGCCTGGTCGCCGAGCAGGCGATGAAGGAAAGCCGCCGCAAACGCGCCGGCCTCTGCGCGCTGGTGCTGGACATCGACCACTTCAAGAAGGTCAACGACACCTACGGCCACGCCGCCGGCGACGAGTTGCTGCGCGGATTCGCCGCCCGCCTGACGGCAACAGTGCGCCGCTCCGACGTGGTCGCCCGCTGGGGCGGCGAGGAGTTCGTCGTGCTGCTCAAGGACACCCCTCAGGCCACCGCCCTCGGCATCGCCGAAAAGCTGCGCGCGGCCACCGAGGACGACCCCTTCGCCTGCGGCGACGCGCTGCTGCCGGCGACCACCAGCATCGGCGTGGCCTGCCTCGTGCGCGGGGAGTCGCTCGCGCAGTTGCTAAAGCGCGCCGACCAGGCGCTGTACGGGGCCAAGCGCCAAGGGCGCAACCGGGTGCAGGTCAACGCCCCGGCCCCCCACCCTCCGGCCATAACTTCGGCCCCCCTGTAGGAGCAGGCTCTGCCTGCGCCCCCCGGGCACTGGCCAGGGCTGCCTGCAACGGTCGCCAGCAGCGCTTGCTCCACAGCAGTCCGACCGCTTCCGCTGGCCTGAATGCAAGAACGCCGGCAGCTGCCGGCGTTCTCCAAGGGTTACGTCGGGCTCAGCTGGCCCGCGCCCGGTCGCGCAGCGCCTTGACCTGGTCATGGTTGCGCAGCACGCCCTGGTACTGGCGCTCGACCACCGCCCGCACGTTGGCCGGCAGGTCCTTTTCCAGGGCCTCCTTGTAGCGTTTCTTGGCGACGTCCTCGCCCCGTTCGCACTCGTTCAGGATGGCTTCGTCGCTCTTGCCGGTGATGGCGCTCTTGAGGTCCACCCAGCGGCGATGCAGGGCGCCGGTGGCACTGGGGCTGTCCTCCGGCTTGCCGCCGAGCGAGCGGACTAGATCCTGCAGCTCGGCCGCCGCGGTGGCGCACTCCCCGGCGCGCTGGGTCAGGGTGCTCTTGACGCTGACGTCCTTGATGTCCTCGGCGCAGTCGCGAAAACCCTTCTCGCCGTCGTAGCAGGTTTCGATCAGGTCGTTCAGGACTTCGATGGTGTCTTTGCTGTCCATGATGCTCTCTCCTCTGTCGTGGAACAGAAGGCCGTTTTCCGGCCACCTGCCTCAACCGACAGGCCCTGACCCGCCGGGTTCAGGCCATCCGACGAGCACCGTTGGTTGCCTTGAGCCTCGCGGAAGGCCGGTGCTAGCATGCCGCGTCGACCACCGGACCGGTGGCAGCGAACCGAAAAGGCCCCATGTCGAGTATTCGAGAGCGCAACCAAGAGCTGATCCTGCGAGCCGCCAGCCAGGAGTTCGCCGAAAAGGGATTCGCCGCGACCAAGACCAGCGACATCGCCGACCGCGCCGGCCTGCCCAAGCCCAACGTCTACTACTACTTCAAGTCGAAAGAGAACCTCTACCGCGAGGTGCTCGAAAGCATCGTCGAACCCCTGCTCGAGGCGGCAGAACCCTTCAATCAGCCGGGCGAGCCGGCCGAGGTACTGCGCGCCTACATCCGCGCGAAGATCCGCATCTCCCGCGACCACGCCTGTGCCTCCAAGGTATTCGCGAACGAGATCATGCACGGCGCGCCGCACCTGTCGCCGGAGCGCGTCGCCCAGCTCAACGGCCAGGCCAGCCACAACATCGCGCGGATCCAGGGCTGGATCGACCAGGGCCTGATGGCGGCGGTGGATCCGCACCACCTGATGTTCAGCATCTGGGCGGCGACCCAGACCTACGCCGACTTCGACTGGCAGATCTCCACCGTGACCGGCAAGGCCTCGCTGGACGACTCGGACTACGAGGCCGCGGCCGAGACCATCATCCGCCTGGTGCTCAAGGGCTGCGACGTGCGCGAAGGCAGCAGCGCCGCCTGATCGCGACGCTTCACCGCCTCGAGCGATCCCCCGTCGCCCCGGCGAAGGCCGGGGCCCAGCTGCCCGCCTCTAACCGTCCTGCCCACCCCTGGGTACCGGCCTGCGCCGGTACGACGAGGTCGGGGCAAACCTCGGCGCCAGTCGCAGCCACACCCCCGCCCACGCCGGCATGACGAGACACCCACCCCGCACCCCGGCATTTCTGCACACCGCCTGGGCGCTTTTGTCCGCCTTGCCGTCCGGATTGCCTATCTATACTCGTTTCAGGCACGCGCGACCCCGCTCCGGAGGCGTGCGAAAACCGACAACAACAAGAAGACCGCCATGACCCTTGCCACCCACGACGGCACGCCCATCGGCGTGCCACGCCCGCCGCCATCCGTATCCCCCGCCCAGGCCGGTCGCAGCCGGCGCACCACCCGTTCCCGCCCCTTCTCCGGAGACGCCGAAGATGAACGATAACGCCCGTCCGTTTCTCGCTGCCCGTGATTTCCTGCTGGCCCACCACCGGGACTACGAAGCCGCCGTGGCCGGCTTCCGCTGGCCCGAGCTGTCCCGCTTCAACTGGGCGCTGGACTACTTCGACGAGATGGCGCGCGACAACCCCGCCCCGGCGCTGCGCATCCTCGGCGAGGACGGGCGCCACGAGCTGTACAGCTTCGCCGAGCTGTCGCGCCGCTCCAACCGCGTGGCCAATCACCTGCGCCGGCTCGGCGTGCGGCACGGCGAGCGCATCCTGTTGATGCTCGGCAACGAGGTGGCGCTCTGGGAGACCATGCTCGCGGCCTTCAAGCTCGGCGCCGTGGTGATTCCCGCCACCGCCCTGCTGACGCCCGACGACCTGCGCGACCGGCTCGAACGAGGGCGCGTCCGCCATGTGCTGGTGGGCTGCGCCCAGTGCGCCAAGTTCGACGGGCTGGATGGCGACTACACGCGCATCTGCATCGGCGAGCCGGTCGCCGGCTGGACGAACTACGCCGATGCCGACCGTGAGTCCGAGGCGTTCATCCCGGACGGCGAGACGCTGGCCACCGACCCGCTGCTGCTCTATTTCACCTCCGGCACCACCTCCAAGCCCAAGCTGGTGCTGCACAGCCACCAGAGCTACCCGGTCGGCAGCCTGTCGACCATGTACTGGCTCGGCCTGCAGCCGGGCGACCTGCACCTGAACATCTCTTCGCCGGGCTGGGCCAAGCACGCCTGGAGCTGCTTCTTCTCGCCCTGGAACGCCGGTGCCTGCATCTTCATCCAGAACGTCGCGCGCTTCTCCTGCCAGGCCCTGCTGGACACGCTGGAGCAGCACGGCGTGACCAGCCTCTGCGCGCCGCCGACGGTCTGGCGCATGCTCGTCCAGGAAGACCTGGCCGCCTACCGCAACCGGCTGCGCCTGCGCGAGGTGATCGGTGCCGGCGAGCCGCTCAACCCGGAGATCATCGAGCGCATCCAGCAGGCCTGGGGCCTGACCCTGCGCGACGGCTACGGCCAGACCGAAACCACCGCGCAGGTCGGCAACACGCCCGGCCAGCCGGTCAAGCCCGGCTCGATGGGCCGGCCGCTGCCGGGCTACCAGGTGGTGCTGCTCGACCCGGACGGCCACCCGGCCGACGAAGGCGAGGTGGCGCTGCGCATCGAGCCGCGCCCGCTGGGGCTGATGGCCTGCTACGAGGACAGCCCGGAAAAGACCGCCGAGGTCATGCGCGACGGCCATTACCGCACCGGCGACACCGCAGTGCGCGACGCCGACGGCTACATCACCTTCGTCGGGCGCGCAGACGACGTGTTCAAGTCCTCGGACTACCGCATCAGCCCGTTCGAGCTGGAGAGCGTGCTCATCGAGCACCCCGCCGTGGTGGAGGTGGCCATCGTCCCGAGCCCCGACCCGGTGCGCCTGTGCGTGCCCAAGGCGTTCGTCATCCTCGCCCAGGGCCGGCAGCCGGACGCCGCGCTGGCCGAGGACATCTTCGCCTTCGCCCGCGGGCACCTGGCGCCCTACAAGCGCGTGCGCCGGCTGGAATTCGTCGACGAACTGCCGAAGACCCTGTCCGGCAAGATCCGCCGGGTCGAGCTGCGCAAGGATGAACTGCGCCGGCGCGACAGCGGTGAGCGCGGTGAACGAGAGCACTTCGAGGAAGACTTCCCCGCCGACAAGGCAGGCGCGGCCTGATACGGGTGCAGGCCGGCGCCCAGTTGACCATGCCAACCGCCCTGCCCGCCACCTGGGTACCGGCCTGCGCCGAGGTGATGGCGCTCGAGCCGCTATGCCGTCGGTCGCCCGTGCTTCTTCCTTCTTCGTCCGCGAGATGATGGACCGCAGGGCCGTAGTCTGGGGCTCGTGCACACCCGCCCTCACCCCAGCCCTCTCCCGGAGGGAGAGGGGGTTGGATTGGCGTTGGTCGAAGTGCCGTGCAGGCGCCTTCGCGGTCGAGACCACGGACGAAGTCGCCGTCGCCCCGGCGCAGGCCGGGCCCAGGAGCCGCTGAAGTCATTGCTGGATGCCCGGCAGCGCCTGGGTCGCAGGCAGAGCCTGCTCCTACAGGTGTTCGACGTAGTTGCAGACTGCGCCACGCCTTCCCTTCTCCCCCGGGAGAAGGTGGCCCGCAGGGCCGGATGAGGGTCCGCCCGGCGAACGCCCGCCCTCTCGCATTCGATACCCAGAGTATCGAGAGAAATCAAATTTCGCCGATTCCGCCCGACCGGGCGGACTGTCATGCTTGGCCCAGCTAGAAAAACTATCGAATAAAAAATCTAGGAGGATTCCCATGGCCCGCATGAGAGCAATCGATGCCGCCGTAGCGGTAATGCGCAAGGAAGGCATCGACACCGCCTTCGGCATTCCGGGTGCGGCGATCAACCCGCTGTATTCGGCCCTGCGCGCCGACGGCGGCATTCGCCATATCCTCGCCCGCCACGTCGAGGGCGCCTCGCACATGGCCGAGGGCTACACCCGCGCCGCGCCGGGCAACATCGGCGTGTGCATCGGCACCTCGGGCCCGGCCGGTACCGACATGATCACCGGCCTGTACTCGGCCTGGGCCGATTCCATCCCGATCCTCTGCATCACCGGCCAGGCACCGCGCGCGCGTCTGCACAAGGAAGACTTCCAGGCGGTCGACATCGAGTCCATCGCCAAGCCGGTGACCAAGTGGGCCGTCACCGTGCGCGAGCCGGCGCTGGTGCCGCGCGTGTTCCAGCAGGCCTTCCACCTGATGCGTTCCGGCCGCCCCGGCCCGGTGCTGATCGACCTGCCGTTCGACGTGCAGATGGCCGAGATCGAATTCGACGTCGAGACCTACGAGCCGTTGCCGGTGTACAAGCCGGCCGCCACCCGCGCTCAGATCGAGAAGGCCATCGACATGCTGTGCGCCGCCGAGCGGCCGCTGATCGTCGCCGGCGGCGGGATCATCAACGCTGCCGCCGAGCAACTGCTGGTGGCCTTCGCCGAAACACTCGGCGTGCCGGTGATCCCGACCCTGATGGGTTGGGGCAGCATTCCCGACGACCACCCGCTGATGGCCGGCATGTGCGGCCTGCAGACCAGCCATCGCTACGGCAACGCGACGATGCTGGCCTCGGACTTCGTGCTCGGCATCGGCAACCGCTGGGCCAACCGCCACACCGGCTCGGTCGAGGTCTACACCAAGGGCCGCACCTTCGTGCACGTGGACATCGAGCCGACCCAGATCGGCCGCGTCTTCGCGCCGGACTACGGCATCGTCTCCGACGCCCGCGCCGCGCTGGAGCTGTTCGTCGAGGTGGCCCGCGAGCGCAAGGCTGCCGGCCGCCTGCCGGACCGCCGCGCCTGGGCCGCCGATTGCCAGGAGCGCAAGCGCACCCTGCTGCGCAAGACGCACTTCGACGAGGTGCCGATGAAGCCGCAGCGCGTCTACCAGTGCATGAACAACGCCTTCGGCAAGGACACCTGCTACGTCAGCACCATCGGCCTGTCGCAGATCGCCGCCGCACAGTTCCTGCACGTCTACAAGCCGCGCCACTGGATCAACTGCGGCCAGGCCGGCCCGCTCGGCTGGACCGTGCCGGCCGCGCTCGGGGTGGTCGCGGCGGACCCCGCGCGCAAGGTGGTGGCGCTGTCGGGCGACTACGACTTCCAGTTCATGATCGAGGAGCTGGCGGTGGGCGCGCAGTTCAAGCTGCCCTACATCCACATCCTGGTGAACAACGCCTACCTCGGCCTGATCCGCCAGGCGCAGCGCAACTTCGACATGGACTACTGCGTGCAGCTCGGCTTCGAGAACATCAACGCCCACCAGCAGGGCATGGAGGGCTACGGCGTCGATCACGTCGCCGTGGTCGAGGGCCTTGGCTGCAAGGCGCTGCGGGTCTTCCGCCAGGAAGACCTGCGCCCGGCGATCGAGCAGGCGCGGGCCTGGATGGCCGTGCACCAGGTGCCGGTGGTGATCGAGGTGATCCTCGAGCGGGTGACCAACATCGCCATGGGCACCGAGATCGACGCCATCAACGAGTTCGAGCCGCTGGCGCAGGGCCGCGAGGACGCGCCGACCGCGGTCGGGCTGCTGGACTGACCATGTTCAGGTGGATAAGCCGCAAGCGGCGTTATCCACCCTACGCCGGAACAACCGCCGAGCAACCGTTGGGTGGATGTCGCGAAGCACATCCACCGCAACACAACAACACAACACAACGATCCGTACAGATCAGGAGAAACACCCATGCCCCGCTTTGCCGCCAACCTGTCGATGCTGTTCACCGAGCTGGACTTCCTCGACCGCTTCGCCGCCGCCGCCGAGGCCGGCTTCAGCGGCGTCGAGTACCTGTTCCCCTACGATTACCCGGCCGAGGAACTCAAGGCGCGGCTGGACGCCAACGGGCTGACCCAGGTGCTGTTCAACCTGCCGGCCGGCGACTGGGCCAACGGCGACCGCGGCATCGCCTGCGATCCGCAGCGCACCGAGGAATTCCGCGCCGGCGTGGACAAGGCCATCGCCTACGCCAGGGTGCTCGGCAACACCCAGGTCAACTGCCTGGCCGGGATCGCACCCAAGGGCGCCGACCTGGGTGCGCTGGAAATGACCTTCATCGAGAACCTGCGCTACGCCGCCGACCGGCTCGAGGCCGCCGGCATCCGGCTGGTCATGGAGATGATCAACACCCGCGACATCCCGCGCTTCTTCCTCAACACCACCGGCCAGGCGCTGGAGATCCGTGACAAGGTGGGCAGCGCCAACCTGTTCCTGCAGTACGACATCTACCACATGCAGATCATGGAAGGTGACCTGGCGCGGACCATGGAGAGCCACCTGCCGCTGATCAACCACGTGCAGCTGGCCGACAACCCCGGCCGCAACGAGCCCGGCACCGGCGAGATCAACTACCGTTTCCTGTTCCAGCACCTCGACCGTATCGGCTACCAGGGCTGGGTCGGCTGCGAGTACAAGCCGGCGACCACCACCGCCGCCGGGCTCGGCTGGATGAAAGCCCACAACGCCGTCTGAACTGACCCCACGCACCGGATCGAAAGGAGAATTCCCATGGCAAAAATCGGATTCATCGGCACCGGCATCATGGGCAAGCCCATGGCCCTCAACCTGATCGCCGCCGGCCACGGCCTGTTCCTGTCCACGCACCACGACGCGGCGCCGGCCGAGCTGCTGGACAAGGGCGCGGTCGCCCTGGACAACCCGCGCGAAGTGGCGCAGGAAGCCGAATTCATCATCGTCATGGTCCCCGACACGCCGCAGGTCGAGGACGTGCTGTTCCGCGAGGACGGCATCGCCGCCGGCGTCGGCAGCGGCAAGGTGGTGATCGACATGAGCTCCATCTCGCCGACTGCGACCAAGCAGTTCGCCGAGAGGATCAAGGCCAGCGGCGCGCAGTACCTGGACGCCCCGGTGTCCGGCGGCGAGGTCGGCGCCAAGGCCGCGACCCTGTCGATCATGGTCGGCGGCGACGAAGCGACCTTCGCCCGCGCCCTGCCGCTGTTCCAGGCGATGGGCAAGAACATCACCCTGGTCGGCGACAGCGGCGCCGGCCAGACCGCCAAGGTGGCCAACCAGATCATCGTCGCGCTGAACATCCAGGCGGTGGCCGAGGCGCTGCTGTTCGCCGCGAAGAACGGCGCCGACCCGGCCCGCGTGCGCGAGGCGCTGATGGGCGGGTTCGCCGGTTCGAAGATTCTCGAGGTGCACGGCGAGCGCATGATCAAGGGCACCTTCGACCCGGGCTTCCGCATCGCCCTGCACCAGAAGGACCTCAACCTGGCGCTCTCCGGCGCCCGCGAACTGGGCCTGAACCTGCCCAACACCGCCAGCGCCCAGCAGGTGTTCAGCACCTGCGCCGCGCTGGGCGGCAGCGGCTGGGACCACTCGGCGCTGATCAAGGGCCTGGAGCACATGGCCAACTTCAATATCCGCGGCGAGTAGGCCGCGACAAGATGCGGGCGGCGGGCCCTGCCGGCTTCGACTTCTACCGTCGGCCGAACCGGCAGTACCCGTCACCCGCGGCTCGATGGGCGCGCCCTTCCCGCAACTTCCGGCAGACAGACGCGGGAAGGGCGGCGGCCCGCCAGCCACGAGTTCCCCTTTCCTTCATGGAGAGGACGGGGCGCGGAACCACGCAGAGCCGGCTTCGCCGCTGCGCCGCGCCCCACCCCCTTTCGACCGCCCGGCAGGAGGAGTCACGGCCCGACTGCCGGGTTGGTCGATCCAATACCCGGTGTCTGCGCGGAACGCGTGCGAGTTTCTGCCGCGCAGGTGCCTTAACGCTTGCATTGCCGAGCGTTGCCGTCTGCAATCGGCCTATCCCAGAGACCGTTCAGGAGCTTCACCATCATGTCCATCGATCCCAAGAGCCTGCTGCGCGAGCTGTTCGACACCGCCATCGCGGCGGCTCATCCGCGCCAGGTGCTGGCCGATCAGTTACCCGCCGACCGCAGCGGCCGGGCCATCGTCATCGGTGCCGGCAAGGCCGCCGCGGCCATGGCGCAGGCCATCGAGGAAGCCTGGGAGGGCGAGCTGTCGGGGCTGGTGGTGACCCGCTACGAGCACGGCGCCGACTGCGGGCGCATCGAGGTGGTCGAGGCCGCGCACCCGGTCCCGGACGACGCCGGCGAGCGCGTCGCCCGGCGCGTGCTGGAGCTGGTCAGCGACCTCGAGGAAAGCGACCGGGTGATCTTCCTGCTTTCCGGCGGCGGCTCCTCGCTGCTGGCGCTGCCGGCCGACGGCATCAGCCTGGCCGACAAGCAGGCGATCAACAAGGCGCTGCTCAGGTCCGGGGCGCACATCGGCGAGATGAACTGCGTGCGCAAGCACCTCTCGGCGATCAAGGGCGGGCGCCTGGCCAAGGCCTGCTGGCCGGCCACCGTCTACACCTACGCCATTTCCGACGTGCCGGGCGACCAGGCCACGGTGATTGCCTCCGGCCCCACGGTGGCCGACCCGACCACCTCGGCACAGGCGCTGGAGATCCTCACCCGCTACGGCATCGAGGTGCCGGAGAACGTCCGCGCCTGGCTCGACGACCCGCGCTCGGAAACCGTCAAGCCGGGCGACCCCTGCCTGTCGCGCAGCCACTTCCAGCTCATCGCCCGCCCGCAGCAGTCGCTCGACGCGGCGGCCGAGAAGGTCCGCGCCGCCGGGCTGACGCCGCTGATCCTCGGTGACCTGGAAGGCGAGGCGCGCGAGGTGGCCAAGGTGCACGCCGGCATTGCCCGGCAGATCGCCCTGCACGGCCAGCCGGTGGAGCCGCCCTGCGTGATCCTCTCCGGCGGCGAAACCACCGTCACCGTGCGCGGCAACGGCCGCGGCGGACGCAACGCCGAGTTCCTCCTCGGGCTGACCGCCGCGCTCGACGGCCTGCCGGGCGTCTACGCGCTGGCCGGCGACACCGACGGCATCGACGGCTCGGAAGACAACGCCGGCGCGCTCATGACCCCGTATTCCCTCGCCCGCGCTGCCGAGCAGGGCATCGACGCCGCCGAGCGCCTGGCTAACAACGACGGCTACGGCTTCTTCGCCGCCCTCGACGACCTGATCGTCACCGGGCCGACGCGCACCAACGTCAACGACTTCCGCGCCATTCTCGTTCTCGACAGGCATACCGATGACCAATGACAAGAAAGTCAAGATTCTCGCCACCCTCGGCCCGGCCATCACCGGTCCCGAGGACATCCGCCGGCTGGTGGACGCCGGGGCCGACCTGTTCCGCCTGAACTTCAGCCACGGCGATCACGCCGACCATGCCGAGCGCCACGGCTGGGTACGCCAGGTCGAAGCGGAACTCGGCCGCCCGATCGGCGTGCTGATGGACCTGCAGGGGCCGAAGCTGCGGGTCGGCCGCTTCGCCGAAGGCAGGGTACAGCTGGTTCGCGACCAGGCGCTGCGCCTGGACCTGGACCCGACGCCCGGCGATGCCCGCCGGGTCAACCTGCCGCATCCGGAGATCATCGCCGCGCTGCGTCCGGGCATGAGCCTGCTGCTCGACGACGGCAAGCTGCGCCTGGAAGTGGCGGCCAACCACGCCGAGGCCATCGACACCCGCGTGCTGGTCGGCGGCGAGCTGTCCGACCGCAAGGGCGTCAACGTGCCCGAGGCGGTGCTGGAACTCAGCCCGCTGACCGACAAGGATCGCCGCGACCTGTCCTTCGGCCTCGAACTCGGGGTCGACTGGGTGGCGCTGTCGTTCGTCCAGCGCCCGCAGGACATCGCCGAGGCGCGCGAACTGATCGGCGACCGCGCCAGCCTGATGGCGAAGATCGAGAAGCCCTCGGCGGTGCGCGAACTGGAAGCCATCGCGCGCCTCTGCGACGCCATCATGGTGGCGCGCGGCGACCTCGGCGTGGAGGTACCGGCCGAGAACGTGCCGCGCATCCAGAAGCAGATCGTGCGCGCCTGCCGCCAGCTCGGCCGGCCGGTGGTGGTGGCCACGCAGATGCTCGAGTCGATGCGCTTCTCGCCGTCGCCGACCCGCGCCGAGGTCACCGACGTGGCCAATGCGGTGGCCGAGGGTGCCGACGCGGTGATGCTTTCGGCCGAGACCGCCTCGGGCGAATACCCGTTCGAGGCGGTAAGTATCATGAGCAAGATAATCCGCCAGGTCGAAAGCGGCCCGGACTACCAGGCCCAGCTCGACGTCGCCCGCCCGCAGGCCGAAGCCACGGTGGCCGATGCGATCAGCTGCGCGGTGCGCCGGGTCAGCGGCATCCTGCCGGTGGCGGCGCTGGTCAACTACACCGAATCCGGCAGCTCCAGCCTGCGCGCCTCCCGCGAGCGGCCGAGCGCGCCGATCCTCAGCCTGACGCCGGACCTGGCCACGGCGCGCAGGCTGACCCTCGCCTGGGGCGTCTACTCGGTGGTCAACCCGCGCCTGCAGGACATGGAAGCCATCTGCCGCAACGCCTTGGAACTGGCCCGTGCGCAACGCATGGCGAGAACCGGCGACACCGTGGTCATCACCGCCGGCGTACCGCTCGGGCAACCCGGCACCACCAACAGCCTGCGCATCGAAACCCTCGACTGACCCACCCGCGTCCCTCATCCGGCCCTGCGGGCCCCCTTGTCCCTAGGGAGAAGGGAAAGGCTCCGGCGCCGGCCGGCGGCCCGGCAATAAACCGCAGGGGTCTCCGAGGTCTTGCTCCGAATGCGGCCGCACGATGTCGCGATCCAACGCCGGATAGCCCCCTCTCCCACCGGGAGAGGGCTGGGGTGAGGGAGCTGTGCCACCTGGCCTGACTGATCCAGTGCGCGACGGCGCCGACCAGCGGATCCTCAACCCTTGCTTGCCCGCGGGTCCTGGTCGCGCGGGTAGGTCCGCTCGTCCTGAATGGTGCCGTCGCGCCCGTGGATCTTCACCGAGCCGACCCGCAGCTTCATGTAGTCGCGGGTCTCGCGAACGATCTCGTCCTGGGTGTCGGCCTCGATCAGTGCGCGGTTGTCGCCCTCCTCCCTGAGTACCCAGCGATTGCCGTCGTGAACGATGTGATAGTTCTGCATGGCTGCCTCTCCACGGTGTGTCCCTTTCATTAGAGAGCGGCAGCCGGACGGCGTTCTCGCAGGCACGAAGGGTGCACTGCAAACATGCCCAAAGTTGCTCTTGACCGATACGGCAACCATTCGTCAGGCGTTTCGCCAACTGCCTGAACTCCAATGAAGACGTGGCGCTCTGTAATCATGAAGGCTGGCGATATATAGCCGGCCTCGACTCTCTATCAAACGAGGAGAACAGACATGGCTAACAACAACCCCGGCAACTTCGCCAACGATCGCGAGAAGGCCTCCGAAGCGGGTCGCAAGGGAGGCCACAACAGCGGAGGCAACTTCGCCAACGACCGCGAAAAAGCGTCTGAAGCCGGCCGCAAGGGCGGCCAACACAGCCATGGCGGCGGCCGCAAGAGCTGACGTCTGGCATAAAGAAAAGGCAGGGATAGGTAGTTCCCTGCCTTTTTTATTGCCTGTCATCCAGGCTAACTAAGCGAAGCGGCATAGTTAAACTTGCACGCACCCTCCGCTTGAATAGTTAATATTCGATCAACCTTTCTTCATATAACCGGCCGTTGCATATGAGCGATAACGATAGCAACGAAATGAATCCCGGCGACCAGGCGCCCGCAGGCACTCCTGGCACCGGCGAGAATATCTGCCCCGACTGCGCCGGCAGTGGCCGCGCCGAGGGCGGCCGGCCGTGCGCGACCTGCGGTGGCAGCGGCAAGGTGATCCAGGGCATCGGCGGTGCCTGAGCCCAGCCCATGAACGGAACGCCCATGCGCGGCAGCGCCTTCGGCGACGCCATCGTCGCCAGCCTGCTGGACACCGATTTCTACAAGCTGACGATGATGCAGGCGGTGCTGCATCACTACCCCAACGCGGAGGTCGAGTGGGCGTTCCGCAGCCGCACCGGCGAAGACCTCAGCACACACCTGGAGGCCATCCGCGAGCAGCTCGACGCTCTCGCCGGGCTGCGCCTGAGCGCCGAGGAACAGGCCTTCCTCGAGCGCATTCCCTACATGCAGCCAGACTTCATCCGCTTCCTCCGGCTGTTCCGCTTCGACCTGAGCTACCTGCACCTGGCGGTCGAGGACGGCGAACTGGCCATCCGCCTGAAGGGCCCCTGGCTGCACGTGATCCTGTTCGAGGTGCCGCTGCTGGCGATCATCAGCGAGGTGCGCAACCGCGCCCGTTACCCGCAGGCGCGGCTCGAGCAGGCCCGCGAGCGCTTCGACGAGAAATGCCGGTGGCTGCGCCAGCAGGCCACGGCGCAGGAACTGAAGACTTTCCGGCTCGCCGACTTCGGCACCCGCCGGCGCTTCTCCTCGGCCGTGCAGGCGGCGGTGGTGGACTGGCTGAAGCGCGACTTTCCCGGCTGCTTCATCGGCACCAGCAACGTGCACCTGGCGCGTACCCACGGGGTCAAGCCGATGGGCACCATGGCCCACGAGTGGCTGATGGCGCACCAGCAGCTGGGGCCGCGGCTGATCGACAGCCAGAGCGCCGCGCTGGACTGCTGGGTCCGCGAGTACCGGGGAGCGCTCGGCGTGGCGCTGACCGACTGCATCACCATGGATGCCTTCCTGCGCGACTTCGACCTGTTCTTCGCCAAGCTCTTCGACGGGCTGCGCCACGACTCCGGGGACCCGGTCGAATGGGCGGAAAAGGCCATCGCCCACTACCGCCGGCTGAACATCGACCCCGCCTCGCGGCGCCTGGTATTCTCCGACGCGCTGGATTTCGAGAAGGCGCTCGGCATCCACCGGGCGCTGGAAGGCCGTATCCAGACCAGCTTCGGCATCGGCACCTACCTGACCTGCGACCTGCCGGGCGTCGAGCCGACCAACATGGTGATCAAGATGACCGCCTGCAACGGCCAGCCGGTGGCGAAGATCTCCGACTCGCCGGGCAAGACCATGTGCCGCGACCCGGCCTTCGTCAGCTACCTCAAGCACGTATTCGGCGTGGTCTGATCAGGCCTCGTCCTCCAGGAGGAACTCGGTCGCCGGCGAGCCGTCGGCGTTGAGCTGGCGGATGCGCCTGGGCGCGCCTTCCTCGTCCAGCTCGAGCAGGCCGATGCCCGCGCCGTTCCACAGCCGCTCGCCGTGCTGGCGACGGTCCGGCACGCGCGGCACAACCTCCCAGCGACGCCGGGTGGTCAGCCAGTTGAGCGGCGACCAGGGCGCGTAGAGCCAGCGGTTGAGCCTGTCCAGCCAGTCCAGCAGGCGCTGCGGGAATTCGTTCTTCACCCCGCTGCTGGTCACCTGCCAGATCTGCGGGCCGCCGTCCCGGCCGCGGATGCTCACCTGGTAGACGAACGAGTAGTGCACGTCGCCGGACAGCACCACGTAGCGCCCGGGCGTGCGCGAATGGCGGAAGATGTTGAGCATCACCCGCGCCGCGCCGCGGTGCGCCATCCAGTTCTCCGCATCCACCAGCAAGGGGTGGCCGGCCCAGGTGAACACCCGCTGGATCGCTTCGATCAGCTTGACCCCGAACATCGGCGCCGGCGACACGATCAGCGCCGCCCGGCGGTCGAGCAGCGCCTGCTGCAGCTCGCTCAGCGCCTCCCAGTCCATCAGGCCGGACGGCCGACCGAGATTGCGCTCGCTGCGCCAGCGCCGCGTACGGGTGTCGAGCACCAGCAGCGGCGGCTGGGTGTCCAGCGTATAGCCCCAGCCGTCATGGGCCAGCACCCGGTCGATCAGGACGTCCTGGGCGGCGCAGTCCAGGTGGCCGGCGGCGTCCGGCCGGGCGGTGAGCGCCTGCACCTCGTCGAGCAGCGCCTCGAACCGCTCGGGCTCGTTGCCCCAGCCCTGGCACAGCAGGTAGGCCACCAGCGCGTTGCCGATGATGCGGCGGGAGAACGGATGGCCGTAGGCGGTCTGCTCCCAGCGCGCCGACAGGTTCCAGTCGTCGGTGATGTCGTGGTCGTCGAAGATCATCAGCGACGGCATCTGCGCCAGCGCCCGCGCCACCCGTGGCAGGCCCGTGCGGAACGCCGTCAGGCACTCGGTCTCGCGGGCGAAGCGGGCCTCCAGCTCCGGCTCCAGCGGCGGCATCGGCATCTCCACCAGCGCCCAGGGCGTCGGCGACCAGACCAGCAGGTACATGGCCATCACCTCGGCCAGGGTGACCAGGTGGTTCTGCCCGTGGGCGGTGGTGAACACCGGCTTTTCCACGCCGCCGAAGATCCGCTCGCGCACCAGCCCGCCGGTGCCGCTGGCCGGCAGCAGCTCCTCGCGCCGGTAATAGCAGGCCGGGTGGCGCAGCAGCGCTTCGCTGTCCTCCACCAGCGCTTCGCGCAGGCATTCGCCGAACAGCCCGAGGCGCCTCATCAGCACGTGGATGGCCACCAGCATCGGCCCGGCGACGTCGTCGGCGTAGACCTGGTCGCCACTCATCAGCAGCAGCGCCGGCCGCTCCTCGACCCGTTCGCCGAGCTCGCCCAGCAGGCGGTCGACGCACAGCAGGCCGTCGGCGGTCGGGTGGTGGGGCTTGCGGCAGGAGCCGTGCAGCACGCGGTCGAGCCGCGAGCGGATGGCGAAGGCCGGCAGGCGGCCGTCGTCATTCAGCAGGTGCGGGGCCCAGGCGGCGATCCCCTGACGCGCGCCGGGCTCGCCGAGCTGCAGGTCGTATTCGATCAGGCGGTCGGTGGGCAGCGGCTCGTCCAGCCGCAGGTCGACCAGCTGCAGCCAGCAATGCCGACCCAGCGCGATGGCTCGGCAGCTTCCGTCCAACGGCAGCTCGCGCACGGCTCCGTCCGGCCGCGACCGCAGCCGCAGGGTCAGCTCGAATTCGCCCGTGGTCGCCAGCCAGAACACCAGCCGCCCGGGCTCGACGCGGCGCAGCAGGGGGCCGGCGAGTACGGCGGGCAGCGCATCAGGGATGTCGGGCTGGGTGCAGGGCATGGCGCTCGGTCATCGGCTCGGCGGGGCGCAGGACGCCCCGCCGCGGGCAGGGACTGGGCGGACGTCGCCGTCCGCCACCGGACTCAACGTGCGTTGAGCTGTCCCTGGAGGTTGGCGATCTGGCTCTGCAGGGTGCTAATGTTGCGCGTCATCTGCGCGCGGAAGGCATCGAACTCGGCGGTGTTCACGCCGGGTGCCGACGCAGGCGCCGGCGTCGGTGCCGGGCGGTTGTCCACCTCGCTGCGCAGCACCAGCAGGTCCTGCTCCAGGCGCGCGATGGCCTGACTCGGGTTGCCCTGCTTCTGCAGCGCGGCGATGCGTTCCTCCAGCGTCTCGATGCGCGCCCCCAGCTTGGCCTGAGCCTGCAGCGAGGACTCCAACTGCGCCTGCTGGCTGCCCAGCGTCTTCACCGCTTCGGCGAGCTTGGCCAGCGCCGCCTGCTGCTCGCCGAGGTCGCCGGCGAACGCCTGCAGGCGCGCATCCTGGCCCTCGATCTGCTTGTCGTGGTTGCCCTGGCGGCCGGTCAGGCTTTCCTGCTGGGTGCTAACCGCGCGCTGCTGGCGGGTCAGTTCGGCCACCTGACCTTCGAGCTGCTTGATGCGCAGCTTCACCGCCTCGCTCTCGGTGGTCACGTTCGACTCGGCGGCCACCACCTTGCCGGAGATGTCCTGCAGACGCCCGTTGGCGTCCTCGCTGATGCGTGCGAAGGCATCCTGGGTGGCCACCAGTTGCATCTCCAGCAGGGAAATCTGCTGGAAGCTCCACCAGCCCAGCCCGCCGAGGGCCACCAGCAGGGCGATCACCATGGCCCACAGCGGGGCGGTGCCGAACGAGCGCCGGCCCTGGCCGCTGCGGCTCGACTGGCGATAGGCGCGGCTCACCTGCGGCTGCACCGTTTCCAGATTGGGAGCCGGATAGGGTTCGTCTCGATCGCGACCGGCGCTAAGGCTGGGCACGTTTTCCAGTTCGTCATCGGTGTCGTTGCGCATAGCGTTATCCCGGGCCAAATGGCAGGCAGTATACCGGTCCTCTCCGACCCGGCTACAGGCCCGCCGTTCCTGCACCTGGCCGAGGCGCCACAGCGGGCCGACGGACCGTTGCGGTGCATCTTGCCGGCGCCGGACCCGCCCCTGGCGATGAGCGCGCGGCAGCGAGGCCAGGGTTTGCGGGGGCCGCCGCCCGCGCGAGCCGGAAAAGTGTGAACTGGTATACGAATTGCTGCCAACTTCCCCGGATGGACACCTCGCGGCGGCAACGACCGCCGCATGGCCGCCTCGGGAGACACGACATGGAACTGAACAAGGCCGTTCTCGATTGCATGCAGCAATTGCGTCGCAGACTGCGTGACGAACAGCAGCTGGACATCCGCCTGAGCCAGCCGGACGCGGTCAGCGCCATGCTGGCCGCCTGCCTCGACTCCTCCGACGAGCACACCCGCAGCCTGGGGCGCCAACTCGCCGGATACAGCGACCTCCACAACGATTTCGCGCAGCCGGCCCGGGCCAGCGAACCGGAGTTCCCGCCGGGCGCCCCGGTGCTGATCTATCGCGGCCGCCGGGTCGTCGCCTGAACTCAGGGCGTCGTCACCAGCCACTGCGGTGCCTGCCGGATCAGGTGCTCGGTCAAGGCGCCGAGCAGCTGGCCGCCGTTGCGCCAGTGGTGCCAGTACAGCGGCACGTCCACCGCCCGTCCGGGTAGGACCTCGACCAGCTCGCCGCGCGCCAGCTCGCCGCTGACCTGCAGCTCCGGCACCATGCCCCAGCCGAGACCGCTGGCCAGCAGCCGCACGAAGCCCTCGGACGACGGGCACAGATGGTGGATGAAGCTGGCCGAGGCCCCTGCCGCCGCCATGAAGCGGTGCTGCAGCTGGTCGTCAGGCCCGTAGACCACCGCCGGTGCCCGTGCCAGCGAATCGATCGAGGGCCCCTCGGCGAAATGCCTGGCCATGAACGCCGGGCTGGCCAGCGCCCGGTAGCGCATGCTGCCCAGGTACTCGCTGCGCGCCCCGGCCAGCGGGCGCTCGGCGGCGCAGACGCAGGCTGCCACCTCGCCGGCGCGCATGCGCCTGAGCCCGACCTCCTGATCCTCCACCACGTGGTCGAGCAGCAGCCCGTGCCGGGCGCAGAACGGCGCCAGCACCCGCGCCCACCAGGTCGCCAGGCTGTCGGCATTGAGCGCGATGCGCAGGCGCTCCGGCAGGTGGCGGTCGTCCAGCTCCGGCACCTGGTGCTGCAGGTCGCGCTCGAGCAGGCGCACCTGTTGCACGTGGTTGAGCAGCCGCCGGCCGAGCTCGGTCGGCTGTGGCGGCGCCTGGCGCAGCAGCACCGGCTGGCCGACCCGCGCCTCGAGCAGCTTGATCCGCTGCGACACCGCCGATTGCGACAACCCCAGGCTGTGCGCGGCCCGCTCGAAGCCGCCCTGCTCCACCACCGCGGCGAGCGCCGCCAGCAGCTTGTAGTCGAACATCGCTTTTCCTAATGAGGGATGAATAATATTCGTTTCTCTTATAAACCGGCAGGCCCGAGACTCGCCAGCATCATTCACAGGAGATGCGCCCATGGCCGCCGAAACCGCTCTCGACCGCCTGCTCGCCGGGATGTCGCCCTGCCTGCAGCCGGGTACCTACGTGTTCTGCACGGTCCCCGAATCCCAGCCGTTCGAGCCGCGCGCGATCGTCGCCTCGATCCGCGAGCGGGAAGGCCTCAGCCTTGTCCTCGGCCAGGCGGATGCCGATCGCCTGGGCCTGGACTACGACTACCTGGCCTGCTGGATCACCCTGCAGGTGCACTCCTCGCTCGCCGCGGTGGGGCTGACCGCGGCGGTCTCGGGCGCCCTGGCCGAGGCCGGGATCAGCTGCAACCTGGTCGCCGGCTACCATCACGACCACCTGTTCGTGCCGCAGGCCGAGGGCGAGCGCGCGCTCGCCGTCCTGCGCCAGCTGGCGGGCACGCCATGAACGGCCTCTGGCAGAGCTACCTCAACGGCCTGGTGGTGACCGGCGGGCTGATCGTCGCGATCGGCGCGCAGAACGCCTTCGTCCTCGCCCAGAGCCTGCGCCGCGAACACCACCTCGCGGTGGCCGCGCTGTGCATCCTCTGCGACATCCTGCTGGTCTGCGCCGGGGTATTCGGCCTCGCCTCACTGCTCACCCAGAGCCCGGCATTGCTCGCGGTGGCGCGCTGGGGCGGGGCCGGCTTCCTCGTCTGGTACGGGGTGCTGGCGCTGCGCCGGGCGGCACGCCCGCAGGCGCTGGTGCAGGCCGGCAACGAGAGGCCGCGGCCGCGCCGGGCGGTGCTCGCCGCGACCCTGGCGGTGACCCTGCTCAATCCGCACGTCTACCTGGACACCGTGCTGCTGATCGGCTCGCTCGGCGCCCAGCAGCCGACGCCCGAGGCCTACGCGGCGGGCGCGGCCAGCGCCTCCACGCTCTGGTTCCTGATCCTGGCCCTCGGCGGCAGCTGGCTCGCCCCCTGGCTGGCGCGGCCGCTGACCTGGCGGCTGCTCGACCTCGGCGTGGCGGCCATGATGTTCGCGGTCGCCGCACAACTGATGCGCGGGCTCTGACGGGAACCCCGGTGGGCCACCGCGGTCCACGCTGGACGCGGTTTCCCGGACTCGCAGAGCAGTCGTGGCCACACCGTGGCAGCGTCTTTCCCACACGCTTGCCGCGTGTTAATGCCGCAGGTCGGATGCTATGATCGGGAGCTCGCGAGCATGGGACCTAGAGCCCCAGCCCGCCTGTTGGGCCGACCGTGAACGGCCAAGACTGCGCAAGCAGGTAGCACGCTAAGGATGAACGCGAAACGGGCGCAAGCGACGTACTCCCGCCCGATCGTCCGGTCCCCCGGCCTTGGCATGCCAGCCGCTAATCCTCGACACCTGAGCAGGAGATACACCATGGCTTTCGAATTGCCGCCGCTGCCTTACGAAAAGAACGCACTGGAACCGCACATCTCGGCAGAGACCCTGGAATTCCACCACGGCAAGCACCACCAGACCTACGTCACCAACCTGAACAACTTGGTTCCCGGCACCGAGTTCGAAGGCAAGGACCTGGAAACCATCATCAAGACCTCCACCGGCGGCATCTTCAACAATGCGGCCCAGGTCTGGAACCACACCTTCTTCTGGAACTGCATGGCGCCGAACGCCGGCGGCCAGCCCACCGGTGAACTGGCTTCGGCCATCGACAGCGCCTTCGGCTCCTTCGACAAGTTCAAGGAAGAATTCAGCAAGACCGCCATCACCACCTTCGGTTCGGGCTGGGCCTGGCTGGTCAAGAAGTCCGACGGCAGCCTCGGCATCGTCAGCACCGGCAACGCCGGCAACCCCATGACCGACGGCGCCAAGCCGCTGCTGACCTGCGACGTCTGGGAACATGCCTACTACATCGACTACCGCAATGCCCGTCCGAAGTTCGTCGAGGCCTTCTGGAACGTCGTGAACTGGGACTTCGTGGCGAAGAACTTCGCAGCCTGATCCTATCGATCGGTGCGTCCCCCAAAGCCCGGCTTCTTGCCGGGCTTTGTCGTTTTATGGCATGACCTGTGCTATCGGTCATTCGTCGGGTCGATCAAAAGAAGCCCAAGGTCCTGTCGATAAAGGAAAAGCACCCATCGACGCCTGCAGCGAGCGCCATGATATTGACGGCAGCATCATGGCGCTTTGATGTTAACCTTACGTAGCCCGTGGCCGCGGACCCGCGCCACAGTCCAGGTGCGAGCAATAAGAAGGACGTCCTCTTGAAGCTTGAACTGCGCAACAGCCTGTCGCGAAAGCTCCTGCGCGCCGTACTGCTCTCGGCAGTCGCGGTGGGGCTCGTACTCAGCTGCGCGCAGATCGTCTATGACGCGTTCAAGACCAAGCAGCTCATTTCGTCCGATGCCCAGCGCATCCTGCGCATGGCTCGCGACCCTTCGACCCAGGCCATCTACAGCCTCGACCGCGAGATGGGCGCGCAGGTGATGGAGGGCCTGTTCCAGCACGAGTCGATCAGCCGCGCCTCCATCGGCCATCCGGACGACGGCATGCTGGCCTCCAAGAACCGCCCGAAGATAGCCCTGCCGACACGCTGGATCACCGACCCCATCCTCGGCGCCGAGCAGACCTTCTCCGTGCCGCTCATCGGCCGCGAGCCCTACAGCGAATACTACGGCGACCTCAGCATCACCCTGGACACCGGGCAGTACGGACAGGAATTCGTGGTCGACTCGATCATCATCTTCGTCGTCGGCATCCTGCGCGCGCTGGCGATGGGCTTCGTGCTCTTCGCGCTCTACCAGTGGCTGCTGACCCGGCCGCTGATGAACCTCGTCCAGCACCTGGTGAGGATCAACCCCGACCGCCCCGGCGAGCACAAGCTGCCGATGCCCGACGGGCACGAAAAGAACGAGCTCGGCCTCTGGGTCGAGACCGCCAACGGCCTGCTCGCCTCAATCGAACGCAACATGCACCTGCGCCACGAGGCGGAGAACAGCCTGCAGCGCATGACCCAGTACGATTTCCTCACCGGCCTGCCGAACCGCCAGCAACTGCAGCTGCAGCTCGGGCAGATCCTCGAGGACGCCGAGCGGCAGCAGCGCCGCGTGGCGGTCCTGTGCCTCGGCCTGGACGACTTCAAGAGCGTCAACGAGCAGTTCAGCTACCAGACCGGCGACCGCCTGCTGATCGCCCTGGCCGAGCGCCTGCGCGGCCTGCCGGGCGTGCGCGCGCGGCTGGGCGGCGACCAGTTCGCCATCATCCAGCCCGACATCGACGAGCCCTACGAGGCCGCCGAACTGGCCCAGCACGTGCTCGACGCCCTGGAAGCGCCGATCCTGCTCGACGAGCAACCGGTCCGGCTGAAGGCCACCATCGGCATCACCCTGTTCCCAGAAGACGGCGACAGCACGGAAAAGCTGCTGCAGAAAGCCGAACAGACCATGACCCTGGCCAAGTCGCGCTCGCGCAGCCGCTACCAGTTCTACGTCGCCAGCATCGACAGCGAGATGCGTCAGCGACGCGAGCTGGAGAAGGACCTCGCCCAGGCCCTGGAGATGGAGCAGTTCCACCTGGTCTACCAGCCCCAGTTCGACTACCACCAGCGCCGCGTCACCGGCGTCGAGGCGCTGATCCGCTGGCACCATCCGGTCCGCGGCATCGTGCCCCCGGACCGCTTCATCCCGCTGGCCGAACAGAACGGCAGCATCATCGGCATCGGCGACTGGGTCCTGCAGCGCGCCTGCCAGCAACTGCGCGAATGGCACGACCAGGGCCTCACCGACCTGCGCATGGCGGTCAATCTGTCCACCGTGCAGCTGCACCACAACGAGCTGCCGCGGGTGATCAGCAACCTGATCCAGATCTACCGGCTGCCGCCGGAGAGCCTCGAAGTGGAGGTGACCGAGACCGGCCTGATGGAGGACATCGCCAAGGCCACCCAGAACCTGCATAGCATCCGCCGTTCCGGCGCGCTGATCGCGATCGACGACTTCGGCACCGGCTATTCGTCGCTGAGCTACCTCAAGAGCCTGCCGCTGGACAAGATCAAGATCGACAAGAGCTTCGTGCAGGACGTGCGCCAGGACGACGGCGACGCCACCATCGTTCGCGCCATCATCCAGATGGGCAAGAGCCTCGGCATGCAGGTGATCGCCGAGGGCGTGGAGACCGCCGAACAGGAGTCCTACCTGATCGCCCAGGGTTGCCACGAGGGCCAGGGCTACTATTACAGCCGCCCGTTGCCGGCCCGCGAGCTGATCGCCCTGCTGCGCCGCGACGGCCTGCTGGAAACCACCCGCTCCATGGTCCTCTGAGCGCAGGGCGCTCGCCTTCCCCTCTCCACGGGCGCGCTCGCCGCCTCGAACTGCACCTTCCGCCTGCCCGTCGCCGGCCAAACGGGCGCGCCCGCAACTGGCCCTTTGCAAAAATGAAAATCTTTCGCATTATGTTCCGCCACCGGAGCGGGGCCGCCGCTCCTCGAGACCTGCATGCCAGGCGCCACGCAAACGAACGCAAGGAACACGTCATGCTACGCACCCCTTCCTGGGCCACCGCCAGCCTGCTGGCCGTTGCAATCTCCCTCGCTGGCTGCGGTGAAGACAAGGAGTCGACCGCGCCCCAGCAAGCCGCCGCACCGCAGACCGCGACCCAGCCCGAGTCGGCGCCCGCACAGCCGGCCGGCATCAACGAAGAAGCCGCCGCGGCGGTGGTCAACCACTACGCCGACCTGGCCCTGGCCGTGTTCAGCGATGCCCACGCGGCCGGCGTGAAACTCCAGGAGGCGGTCGATGCCCTGCTCGCCAACCCGACCGAGGAAACCCTCGTGGCCGCCCGCGAAGCCTGGCTGGCCTCCCGCGTGCCTTACATGCAGACCGAAGTGTTCCGTTTCGGCAACCCGGTGGTCGACGACTGGGAAGGCCAGCTCAACGCCTGGCCGCTGGACGAGGGCCTGATCGACTACGTCGCCGAGGACTACCAGCACGGCCTGGGCAACCCGGGTGCGACCGCCAACATCATCGCCAACGAGAAGATCCAGGTCGGCGAGGACGTCATCGACGTCACCGAGATCACCGGCGAGAAGCTCGCCAGCCTGAACGAACTGGCCGGATCCGAGGCCAACGTCGCCACCGGCTACCACGCCATCGAATTCCTGCTCTGGGGCCAGGACCTGAACGGTACCGGCCCCGGCGCCGGCGAACGCCCGGCGACCGACTACGTCGAGGGCGACGGCTGCACCGGCGGCCACTGCGACCGTCGTCGCGCCTACCTCAAGGCGGTCACCGACCTGCTGGTCAGCGACCTGCACGAAATGGTCGGGCAGTGGCAGCCCGACCAGCCCGAGAACTACCGCGCCAGCCTGGTGGCCGAATCCGCCGAGAACGGCCTGCGCAAGATGCTCTTCGGCATGGGCAGCCTGTCGCTCGGCGAACTGGCCGGCGAGCGCATGAAGGTCGCGCTGGAGGCCAACTCCACCGAAGACGAGCACGACTGCTTCAGTGACAACACCCACAACTCGCACTTCTACAATGCCAAGGGCATCCGCAATGTCTATCTGGGCGAGTACCAGCGCATCGACGGCACCACTCTGACCGGCCCGAGCCTTTCCTCGCTGGTGCAGGAGCAGAAGCCGGACGTGGACACCGTCCTGCGCGAGCGCCTGCAGGCCACCGAGGCGAGCATGCAGGTGCTGGTCGACAGCGCCAACAACGGCCAGGCGTTCGACCAACTGATCGCCGCCGACAATGCCGAAGGCCAGGAGAAGGTCCGTGCCGCCATCGGCGCGCTGGTGGAACAGACCGCGGCGATCGAGCAGGCCGCCGCCGCCCTGGGCATCGCCAACCTCAACCCCGACACCGCCGACCACGAATTCTGATCGGCATGCGGGTGCGGCCTCAGGCCGCGCCCGCTCGGGCAGAACCCCGTTCCGCTTGGGCCCGACGCCAGCGAGGCCGTTCCGGGCCGAATGCGCGAATGCAAATCCCTCTTATTAAGCTCCGACAACGCTGCTAAGCTGCACGCCTTTCTCGTTCAGGTCAGCCGATGCACCCGCCGCTCCGCCTTCTCTCCCCCGCCCTGCTGGCCCTCGTCCTGAGCGCCTGCGGCCCGGCGCCGTTGCCCTCGGCGGCGGTCGAACCCGGCGAGACCCTGTCCGGCGGCGGCACCACCGTGATGCAGAGCGACCACAACGCCTTTTCGCTGCCTTCGGCCAACCTCAGCCCCCTGCGCCGGCTGGATTTCAGCGTCGGCAACAGCTTCTTCCGCAACCCCTGGGTGATCGCCCCGACCACCACCACCGCCCGCGACGGCCTAGGGCCGCTGATGAACACCAACGCCTGCCAGAACTGCCATATAAAGGACGGCCGCGGGCACCCGCCGGGACCGGACGCGACCTCGTCCGTCTCCATGCTGGTACGGCTGTCGCAGCCGGCAGGCGCGCAACAGGCCGCGCTCATCGAGCGCCTCGGCAGCCTTCCCGATCCGGTGTACGGCGCGCAGCTTCAGGACATGGCGATTCCCGGCGTCCAGCCGGAAGCGCGCATTCGTGTGCACTACAGTCCGCGCCTGGTCACCCTGGCCGACGGCACCGAGATCGAGTTGCGCGCGCCGCGGCTGCAGATCGACCGCCTCGGCTACGGAGCGCTGGCCGACAGCACGCAGTTCTCCGCCCGGGTGGCTCCGCCGATGATCGGCCTGGGCCTGCTCGAAGCCATCCCCGAGGAGGCCATCCTCGCCAACGCCGATCCGGACGATGCCGACGGCGACGGCATTTCCGGGCGGCCCAATCTGGTCTGGGACCACGAGCGCCAGGCGACCGTGCTCGGCCGCTTCGGCTGGAAGGCCGGCCTGCCGAGCCTGCGCCAGCAGAACGCGCAGGCCTTCGCCATCGACATGGGTTTGACCAATGTCCTGTTCGAGCGGGACGACTGCACCGAACACCAGACCGCCTGCCTCGCCGCGGTCAACGGCGGCGAGCCGGAGGTCAGCGACAAACTGCTCGACGCCGTGACCTTCTATTCCCGCCACCTCGGCGTGCCGGCCCGGCGCCAGGTCGACGACCCGCAGGTGCTGCAGGGCAAGGCGCTGTTCCACCAGGCCGGCTGTGCCGGCTGCCATACGCCGAGCTTCACCACCGCCGCCGATGCGGTGGATCCGGAGCTGGCCAACCAGGTCATCCGCCCCTACAGCGACCTGCTGCTGCACGACATGGGCGAGGGCCTGGCCGACAATCGACCCGAGTTCCAGGCCAGCGGCCGCGAATGGCGCACCCCGCCGCTGTGGGGCATCGGCCTGACCCAGGTCGTCAGCGGCCACACCCAGTTCCTGCATGACGGCCGCGCCCGCAACCTGCTCGAGGCCATCCTCTGGCATGGCGGCGAAGCCGAGCGCGCGCGCCAGCAGGTCGTCGGCTTCGACGCCGAGCAGCGCGCTGCCCTGCTCGCCTTCCTGGAATCGCTCTAGCCATGCTGCCGCGCAGCCCTGCTCAAGGAGTCACACGCATGCCCCGCTCCCGTCTGGCGCACACCGCCTGGATCCCCCTGCTGACCGCCCTGGCCCTGGCCGGCTGTGGCGACGACAGCGATCCGTTCCAGCAGGCCAGCAGCGCCCTGGCCGACCACGTGCTGCTGCCGAGCTACCAGAGCTGGGCCGAGACCGACCGGCGCCTGGCCGACAGCGCGCGGGCCTACTGCGCCGGCGAACAGAACCTGGAGCAGGCGCGCGAGGTCCTGCTCGACGCGCAGACGGCCTGGGCCGCCCTGCAGCCGATGCTGGTCGGCCCGATGGGCGAAGGCAATCGCGCCTGGCAGGTGCAGTTCTGGCCGGACAAGAAGAACCTGGTCGGGCGCCAGGTCACCAACCTGCTCAAGGCCCATCCGCAGCTGACGCGTGCCGACATCGAGAACGGCAGCGTGGTGGTGCAGGGACTGACCGCCTACGAATACGTGCTCTACGACGAGGCCGTCGATCTCGCCGCCCCGCAGGTCAAGGCCAGCTACTGCCCTCTGCTGGTCGCCATCGGCGAGCACCAGCAGGCGCTGGCGGCCGACATCGTCGCCCAATGGCAGGCCAAGGACGGCATGGTCGCGCAGCTGCGCGACTTTCCCAACGACCGCTACGCCGAGCCCAGCGAGGCGATCGCCGACATCCTGCGGCTGCAGGTCACGGCGCTGGACGGCCTGAAGAAGAAGCTCGGCACGCCGCTCGGCCGGCAGAGCAAGGGTCATCCCCAGCCCTACCAGGCCGAGGCCTGGCGCAGCGAGGCCTCGCTGGCAATGCTCGGCGCGGCGCTGGAAGGGGCCGAACGACTCTGGAACGGCGGCGGCCAGCCGGGCCTGCGCAGCCTGCTCGGCGACGACCAGCAGGCGCTGGCCAAGCGCATCGACGAGGCCTATGCCCGGGCACGCGAGGCGCTGGTCGCGCTCGACAGCCCGCTCGGCACGCTACTTGCCGACGAAGCGGGACGTGCCCGTGTGAACGAGTTCTACCAGCGCCTGGATGACGTGCACCGGTTGCACCAGGGCGAGCTGGCCAAGACGCTCGGCATCCAGATCGGTTTCAACGCCCACGACGGAGATTGAGAGATGAAACGCCGTGCTTTCCTCGGCCTGGGAACGGCGCTGGTCGCCGCCAGCGCCGTCGGTGGCTGGACCCTGACCCACCATGCACCACAACCGCTGCTGCTCTCCGCCCGCGACGACGGCGACGGCCAGCACTACGCCGTGGGTTACCGCCTCGACGGCAGCCAGGCCTTCGCCACCCCGGTGCGCGAGCGCTGCCACGACGTCTATGCCCACCCGCACCTGCCGCTGGCGGTGTTCGTCGGCCGCCGGCCAAGCCGCGAGAGCTACGTGCTGGACACGCGCGACGGGCGCCTGCTGCAGGTACTGGCGTCGCCGCCGGACCGGCATTTCTACGGCCACGGCATCTTCGACGCGGCAGGCGAATGGTTCTACAGCACCGAGAACGACACCCGCGATCCGGGCCGCGGCGTGCTCGGCGTCTACCGCCTGGAAGGCGAGCGCCTGGTGCGCCATGGCGAGCATTCCACCCACGGCATCGGCCCGCACCAGCTGCTGTGGATGCCCGACGGCGAAACCCTGGTGATCGCCAACGGCGGCATCCGCACCGAGGCCGACAGCCGCGAGAAGATGAACCTCGACGCCATGGAGCCGAGCCTGGTGCTGCTGCACCGCGACGGCCGGCTGCTCAGCAAGGAGCAGTTGCCCGAGCAGATGAACAGCGTCCGCCACCTGGCCGTGGCCCGCGACGGGACCGTGGTATCGGGCCAGCAGTACGAGGGCGACCCGCTGGAAAAGGTGCCGCTGCTGGCGATCAAGCGGCCGGGCGAGGCCTTCCAGCCCTTCCCGCTCGGCGAGGCCCAGCGCCAGGTGATGAACCAGTACACCGCCAGCGTGGCGATCCACGACGACCTGCGCCTGCTGGCCGTTACCGCACCGCGCGGCAACCGCGTGTTCATCTGGGACCTGGACAGCGCCGAACTGCGCCTGGATGCCCACCTGCCGGACTGCGCCGGGGTCGGCGCCGTGAAGGAGGGTTTCCTGGTCAGTTCCGGGCAGAGCCGCTGCCGCCTCTACGACTGCCGCCGCAGCGAGATCGCCATGCAGCCGCTGACGTTGCCGGCCGGCCTGTGGGACAACCACCTGCGCCTGGCCTGATCCGGCCCGCCGTTATCCACCTCGGCGGCCGGACACCGGCCGCTCAGCGCTCCCGCCCCATCCCTTGGGACAGGCTGTACATGAACAGCAGGAGATCCTCGTCGGGCCGTACCTGCGCCTGCTGCTGCAGGCGCGCCTTCGGCGGCAGCGGGCAGTAGCCGAGCCCGTTGGCGCTCCTGACGATGCCGGCGTCCGGCTGGTGCCAGGCGGCCGCGCACAGCGATGCGACACCGAGCAGGGCGATGAAAAACAAACCTCTGGCAATGTCGAGCTTCATGGCGCAACCCTTTGATTTGGCGGGGCGGTCAGCTAACCCTAGAGCAGCTTGATGGACTTTGCGTCGACAGCTGATGAACGGTACGTGAACTTTTCGGTCCTGGCTGCGCCGATCGTCGCGAAAAGGGCACGACCTTGGTCACGCAAATGGCCTTCACCGCGCTGAAGCAGACTTGTAACGAGCTCGTTCCCCAGGCTTTCAGGTGCGCATGGCACCCTCTTACGGGTGATCCATCAACAGGGGAAGTGAGCCCCTACAAGGCGCGAAGCCTGTAGCCTGGCCAAGAAAGCGGCATGGGCTCCCTCGCCAGCGCCCGTGGGTGCGCCGTGCGCAGCGCTGACGGACGCGGCATCAGAGTCTTCACCAATTTCTACGCAAAAAAAGACCCCGCCGATTGGCGGGGTCCTTTACTGACGCGGGGAGCCGGTCGGCTTACATCATGCCACCCATGCCACCCATGCCGCCCATGTCCGGCATGGCCGGGGCCGGCTTGTCTTCCACGATCTCGGCGACCATGGCTTCGGTGGTGATCATCAGACCGCCGATCGAGGCCGCGGCCTGCAGAGCGGAACGGGTCACCTTGGCCGGATCGAGGATACCCATCTCGATCATGTCGCCGTACTCGTCGGTCGCCGCGTTGAAGCCGAAGTTGCCCGAACCCTGCTTGACCTTGTCGACCACCACGCTCGGCTCGCCGCCGGCGTTGGCGACGATCTGGCGCAGCGGGGACTCGACCGCACGACGCAGCAGCGCGATGCCGACGTCCTGGTCTTCGTTGGCGCCCTTGAGGTCGGCGATGGCCTGCAGCGCACGCACCAGGGCCACACCGCCGCCGGGCACCACGCCTTCTTCGACGGCTGCACGGGTGGCGTGCAGGGCGTCTTCGACGCGGGCCTTCTTCTCTTTCATCTCGACTTCGGTGCCGGCACCGACCTTGATCACCGCAACACCTCCAGCCAGCTTGGCCAGGCGCTCCTGCAGCTTCTCCTTGTCGTAGTCCGAGGTGGTTTCCTCGATCTGCTTGCGGATCTGCGCCACGCGAGCCTCGATGTCACCCTGCTGGCCGGCACCGTCGATGATGGTGGTGTTTTCCTTGTTCAGCACCACGCGCTTGGCGTTGCCCAGGTGCTCCAGGGTGGTGGTTTCCAGGCTCAGGCCGACTTCCTCGGAAATCACGGTACCGCCGGTGAGGATGGCGATGTCCTGCAGCATGGCCTTGCGACGGTCGCCGAAGCCCGGCGCCTTCACGGCGGCGACCTTGACGATGCCGCGCATGTTGTTGACCACCAGGGTGGCCAGCGCTTCGCCTTCGACGTCCTCGGCCACGATCAGCAGCGGACGGCCGGCCTTGGCGACGGACTCCAGCACCGGCAGCATTTCACGGATGTTGGAAATCTTCTTGTCGACCAGCAGCAGCAGCGGGTTGTCCAGCTCGGCCGCCATGGTGTCCGGCTTGTTGATGAAGTAGGGCGACAGGTAGCCGCGGTCGAACTGCATGCCTTCGACGACCGACAGTTCGTTCTCCAGGCCCGAGCCTTCCTCGACGGTGATCACGCCTTCCTTGCCGACCTTCTCCATCGCCTCGGCGATGATCTGGCCGATGGAATCGTCGGCGTTGGCCGAGATGGTGCCGACCTGGGCGATCGCCTTGTAGTCAGCGCAGGGCTTGGACAGGCTCTTCAGCTCGGCGACGATGGCGGTGGTGGCCTTGTCGATGCCGCGCTTGAGGTCCATCGGGTTCATGCCCGCGGCGACGGCTTTCAGGCCTTCGTTGACGATCGCCTGGGCCAGCACGGTGGCGGTGGTGGTGCCGTCACCGGCGGCGTCGTTGGCCTTGGACGCGACGTCCTTGACCAGCTGCGCGCCCATGTTCTCGAAGCGGTCCTTCAGCTCGATTTCCTTGGCGACGGAAACGCCGTCCTTGGTGATGGTCGGCGCGCCGAAGCTCTTTTCCAGCACCACGTTGCGGCCTTTCGGGCCGAGGGTGGCCTTCACCGCGTCGGCCAGCACGTTCACACCAACCAGCATCTTCTTGCGAGCGGAGTCGCCAAACTTGACTTCTTTAGCAGCCATTTCGATCGTTCCTCAATCGTGAATTATTGAATGCAGATGCGTCGGGCTCAGGCCTCGACGACCGCCAGAATCTCGTTCTCGCCCATCACCAGCAGTTCTTCGCCGTCGACCTTCACGGTGTTGCTGCCCGAGTAGGGCCCGAACACCACCTGGTCACCGACCTTGACGGCCAGCGGACGCACTTCGCCGTTGTCGAGCACACGACCGGTGCCGACGGCAACGATTTCACCGCGATTCGGCTTTTCGGCAGCGGAGCCCGGCAGCACGATGCCGCCAGCGGTCTTGGTTTCTTCTTCGCTGCGACGGATGACGACGCGGTCATGCAGAGGACGAAGCTTCATTGTCGATCTCTCCCAATTGAGTGGTTCCAGTCCGATGCATCGTGCATCGGCAGGTTGGCAAAGCCGGCGGGTGCCGGGTGCGGCCCGCACGAGCGAACCGCAGAAATGACGGACTGCCCGGAGGCAGCGACCTTTCGGTGTCCGCTACATGCGGGCTGCCAGAGCCATTTCAAGGGGCCGGGCAAAAAAATTTTGCCGAAAAACGAAAACGGCAGGCCCTAAGCCTGCCGTTTCGCTCGAAGCGCCGCTCAACGATCGCGACGCTCCCACTCGCCCTCTATGACGTTCGGCCGCTGGCCGTCCGGTGACCGCCCTGGGGCCGGACCGACACCAGGACCGGGGCCGAACGGCCCCGTACGGGTCATGTGCAGCTCGATGCGCCGCTGCAGCTGCCCCAGCAGCAGCTTGCGGCTCGGCGGGAACAGCAGCACCAGCGCCAGCACGTCGCTGATGAACCCGGGCAGGATCAGCAGGCCGCCGGCGACCGCCAGCAGCAGGCCCTGGAGCATCTCGCGCTCGGGAAGCTCGCCGCGGGCCAGGCGCTCGCGGGCGCGCCAGGCGGTGGCGAAGCCCGCCAGGCGCATCAGCAGCACGCCGCCCAGCCCGCCCAGCACGAGCAGGAACAGCGTCGCCAGGACCCCGATGGCACTGCCGACCTTGATCAGCACCACCAGCTCGAGGACCGGAAAAAGCAAAAACAGGAAGAGGAAAATTCGCATTCGGGACCTTTGGCGGAAGAACGGCTTCCGGAACTTGCAAGTTGAAGGCGCCCCCGCCCGTTTTCAACTGCGGGCGACGACAAAGCTGTAACGGAATGGTTCCCAGGTCAGCCCGCCGGCCAGGCCTCGGCGCGCGCCAGCCCGACCAGCGCCTGGCGCACCGCGCCGGGGTTGGTGCAGGGTTCGCCGAACGGCAGCCAGTACAGCCGCGCGCCGATGCGCAGGTGGAAGCCTTCGCCGTCGATGCCGACCATGCGCGCGGCCGGTTCCTCGGGCAGCCCGGCGAGCCGCACGTAGTGCGCGATCGCATTGGCGTGATCGGCGTTCATATGCTCGATCATGCCCGCCTCCGCCGCCCCGGCGAAGGGATTGGCCAGCGCAACCCGATCGAGCCAGCGGATCTGCCCGAAGCCGCCGATGTAGCGCCAGCGCACCGGCTCGAGCGTCCAGAAGTCGAAGTCGTGCACGCGGTGATAGTCCTGCGACTCGGGGAAGTAGCGGTAGTAGCGCGCTGCCGCCTGCTCGATGGCGTCGGGCTCGTCCAGCCGCCGCGCCTCGGCCAGCAGCGTCAGGCGCCCGGCCGCCTGCACGTCGTCCGCGTCGCGCTCGCCCACCAGCAGCGAGCAGCGGGCGTCGGCCTGCAGGTTGTGGGTGTGCTGGGCGATCCGGCTGATAAGCAGCAGCGGCACGCCATCGGCGTTCAGGCAATAGGGCACCACCGAACCGAACGGGAAGCCCGGCATGGCCTTGGACTGGGTGGACAGCACCGCGCGGTATTCCTTGAGCAGCAATACTCGGGCATGCTTGGCGGCCTCTTCGCTCACCTGTGGCTCCTCGTGGTTGGTGGATGTTGCACGGCCCCGCGGGTCGCGGGTGCCCATTCGCTTCGACATGAGGACACGAGATGCAATTACAAGACAAGGTCATCATCATCACCGGCGGCGGCCAGGGCCTGGGACGAGCCATGGCCGAGCACCTGGCGGCCAGGGGGGCCCGCCTCGCGCTGGTCGATCTGAACCAGGAGCGTCTGGACGAAGCCGTGGCCGCCTGCATGGCCGCCGGCAGCGAGGTGCGGGCCTACCTGTGCAACGTGGCCCAGGAAGACCAGGTGGTCGACATGGTGACCCGCGTCGCCGACGACTTCGGCGCCATCCACGGGCTGGTGAACAACGCCGGCATCCTGCGTGACGGCCTGCTGCTGAAGGTGCGCGACGGCGAGATCAGCAAGCTCAGCCTGGCACAGTGGCAGTCGGTGATCGACGTCAACCTGACCGGCGTCTTCCTCTGCACCCGCGAGGTCGCCGCGAAGATGGTCGAGCGCAAGAACGAGGGCGTGATCGTCAACATCTCTTCGATCTCCCGCGCCGGCAACATCGGCCAGACCAATTATTCCGCCGCCAAGGCCGGCGTCGCCGCGGCCACCGTGGTATGGGCCAGGGAGCTGGCGCGCTACGGCATCCGCGTGGCCGGCGTCGCGCCGGGCTTCATCGAAACCGAAATGACCGCCAGCATGAAACCCGAAGCGCTGGAAAAGATGACCGCCGGCATCCCGCTCAAGCGCATGGGCCGCCCGCAGGAGATCGCCCACTCGGTGGCCTACCTGTTCGAGAACGACTACTACACCGGACGCATCCTCGAGCTCGACGGCGGCCTGAGGGTCTAAAGGTAGCGGCAAGCCTCGAGCTGCAAGAAAAGGCGGATTGGCGCCCCTTGCAGCTTCAGGCTCTTACCAGCCCACTCCGAAGCCGAGGGTATAGCGCGTCTCGTCCAGGTCGCTGTCCGAGCCGCTGATCAGGTCCTTCTCGGCCTTCATGTTGAGCGAAGCCCAGTCGGTGACGCGATAGCGCAGCCCGACCGCCGCATCGAGGGAATAGTCGGCGACGTCTTCCAGCGGCTTGCCGATCTCGCCGTTGCTGAACAGCTCGAAGGTCTTGCCGACCAGATAGCGCTTGTAGTCCCACTTCATGGCCAGGGCGTAGAAGTTGTCCTTGCTGCCGTCGGCATACTCGTAGTCCCGGCGGTTGATCAGCGAGGCCAGCGAGAAGGCGCCGAGCTCGTTGTCCCAGAACTGGTAGCCGGGGCCGGTACCGATGGTGCGCTGGCGACGGACATCCTCGACCTGGTCGCGCTTGTAGTCCAGACGCCCCTGCCAGAACCACTGCTCGTCGATGAAGCGATCCAGCGCGTACTCGGTCTCCCAGTTGTCGGTGACGGTCAGGCCGTCGCGGTACTCGCGGTGGTATTCGGCGCTCGCATTGTGCCGCCAGAGCCCATGCTTGGCCTTGGTGTCGAAGGAGACGTGGTAGTCATCGGTGTCGGTCTCGGCGCGCTTGTAGTCGAGCGCCACGTCGACGTCGCCTTCCCAGTGGAAGTCCTGCACCAGCGGCTTTGGATGGATGATCTGGGAGATGCTCGCCAGCGGCACGGAGCGTGGCCCGGTGCCGTTGTTGAGGATGACCTGGCCCTCGTCGCCGGCTTCGAGCTTGCGCGCCAGCTCGTCCTCGCTGCCGTGCATCTCCACCAGCAGCAGCTGGTCGGCCTCGAGCGTCCTGACCTTGTTCCAGTCGACCGGGATGGAGCCGCCGTAGTCGGTTTCGACGAGCAGCTTGCCGCCGTCGAGCACCGAGATCTTGCCGGTCAGGCGGTCGCCGTTCTTCAACCAGACGGTGTCGGCGAGGGTTGGAAGCGCGAGCGAGGTAAGCGTCAACAGGAGCAGGTTTCTGGCATGCATGCGTGGCGGGTCCGATGAAAAGGGCGGCATTATCCGTATGCTCATGGGTACGGCAAGCACTGACCGCCGGATGGAGGTCAAGTTCGCCACTACAAGGTTTCCGGGAGCAACCGATGGCAAGACAGCAACCGCCCGAGGATGAGGCGCAGGCCCGTCGCGCGGCCCTGTACGCGGTACTGGCGCAGGTCCCCGAAGGCAAGGTGATCAGCTACGGCGAACTCGCCCGCCAGGCCGGCCTCGGTCGCGCGGCACGCTGGGTCGGCCGCGTGCTGTCGCAGTTGCCGGACGACACCCGCCTGCCCTGGCACCGGGTGATCGCCGCCGGCGGACGCCTCAGCCTGCCCGCCGGCAGCGTCTCCGGGGAGGAGCAGCGCATGCGCCTGCGCACCGAGGGCGTGACGGTGACCGACGGCCGGGTGGACATGCGTCGGCACGGCTGGCAATGCATGGAGCACAGCGGTTAGAGTGCGGCCTTTGCAATTCACCATTCGCAGATCCGAGCCGTATGTCCCGTGAAACCTGGCGCGACGCTCTCGCGGCCTATGCCAGCCCTGCCTCGCTGGCCCTGCTCCTGCTCGGATTCGCCGCGGGCCTGCCCGCCGTCCTGGTGTTCTCGACCCTCTCGGTCTGGCTTCGCGAGGCCGGGGTCTCGCGCGAGACCATCGGTTTCGCCAGCTGGATCAGCCTGGCCTACGCCTTCAAGTGGGTGTGGTCGCCGATGCTCGACCAGTGGCGCCTGCCATGGATCGGCTCGCTCGGGCGCCGGCGCTCCTGGCTGGTGCTCTCGCAGGCGCTGATCGCCATCGGCCTGGTGGGCATGGCGCTGTGCAACCCGCAGTACAACCTGACGATGCTCATTGCCCTGGCGGTGGTGGTGGCCTTCTCCTCGGCCACGCAGGACATCGCCATCGACGCCTATCGCCTGGAGATCGCCGAGGACCGCCTGCAGGCGACCCTCGCCGCCAGCTACATGACCGGCTACCGCGTGGCCATGCTGCTGGCCAGTGCCGGCGCGCTGTTCCTCGCCGAATGGGCGGGCTCGAGCGACCTCGAGTACGACCAGAGCGCCTGGGCCCTGACCTACCTGACCTTCGCCCTGCTGATCTTGCCCGGGCTGATCACCAGCCTGGTGATCCGCGAGCCGGAAGTCGCCGCGCCGCTGCCCAACGCGCCCTCGGCCTTCACCTTCAACCACCAGTTGGCGGCGGTCGGGCTGCTGCTGGTGCTGCTGGTCTCGGTGCCGGCGATGATCAACGCGCTGATCGCCCAGGCCTGGCCGCGGGCGACGCTCTACGCGCTGTTCATCGCCGGCTCGCTGTCCTCGGCCGGCCGCGCCCTGCTGATCCCGGTGCGCACCATCTTCCGCCAGGCGCGCGAGCGCCGGCGTCCGGCGCACTTCGACTTCGCCCACCAGGCGGTGTCGGTGATCGTGCTGATCATCCTGATGGTCTCGACCACCGGCATGTTCCAGTCCTACTGGGGCGGCTACTGGCCGCGCGGCACCATGTACCTGCTGATCATGGCCGGCTGCCTGTCCGGGCCGGGGCGCATCCTGATCGGGCCGGTGCTGACGCCGATCACCGACTTCATCCTGCGCTACCGCTGGCAAGCGCTGCTGCTGCTCGGGCTGATCGCCACCTACCGGATGTCGGACACGGTGATGGGCGTGATGGCCAACGTCTTCTACATCGACCAGGGCTTTTCCAAGGACGAGATCGCCAGCGTCAGCAAGCTGTTCGGGCTGGTCATGACGCTGCTCGGCGCCGCGTTCGGCGGCCTGCTGATCGTGCGCTTCAGCATCCTGCCGATCCTGTTCATCGGCGGTCTGGCGTCGGCGGCCACCAACCTGATGTTCATGCTGCTGGTGGAAATGGGCGCGAACCTGCAGATGCTGGTGGTCACCATTTCCTGCGACAACTTCAGCGCCGGGCTCGCCTCGACGGCCTTCGTCGCCTACCTTTCGAGCCTGACCAACCTGAAGTTCTCGGCGACCCAGTACGCCATGCTCAGCTCGCTGATGATGCTGCTGCCGCGCCTGCTCGGCGGCTACTCCGGCGTCGCGGTGGAGAAGCTCGGCTACAGCCAGTTCTTCCTTCTCACCGCCCTGCTCGGCGTGCCGACCCTAATCCTCATCGCCTGGCAGTGGGGCCGAGGGCTCAAGCCAGCCGGGGCGCCCGACGAGGAGCCCCGCGCAGGCACCGGCGACGCGGCGCCCAAGCCGGAAAAGAGCTGAAAAAAACCGCCGGTACCGGCGGTTTTTTCGTTCAGGCCTGCGGCTGCACCAGATGCACGACCCGCTGCGGGAAGGGAATCTGCACGCCGGCGGCGGTCAGGCGCTCCTTGGCTTCCTCGATGAAGTGGAAGGTCACCGGCCAGAGGTCGGCATTGGCCACCCACACCCGCAGGGCCAGGTTGACCGAGCTATCGGCGAGCGAGGTCACCACCACCACCGGCTCCGGATCGCTTCGCACGCGCGGGTCCTGCGCCAGTTCCAGCAGCACGCGCCGCGCCAGCTTGATGTCGCTGTCGTAGCTGATGCCCACCAGGACCTCCGCGCGACGGAACGGCTCGCGCGAGAAGTTGACGATGTTGCCGTTGGACAGGCTGCCATTGGGCATCACCACGCTCTTGCCGTCGCCCGTCTTCAGCGTGGTATGGAAGATCTGGATACCGGTGACCGTGCCGCTGATGCCCTGCGCCTCGATGAACTCGCCCACCCGGTAGGGGCGGAAGGTGAGGATCAGCACGCCGCCGGCGAAGTTCGCCAGGCTGCCCTGCAAGGCCAGGCCGATCGCCAGGCCCGCGGCGCCGATCATGGCGATGAACGAGGTGGTCTCCACGCCGATCATGGAGGCCACGCTGATCAGCAGCAGCACCTTTAGCACGACGCCGGCGACGCTGCCGAGGAAGCCGTGCAGGCTGGGATCGACCTGCCGGCGGGTCAGCAGCGCGCCGACCCTGTCGATCAGCATGTTGATCAGCCACCAGCCCAGCGCCAGGGTCAGCAGCGCCAGCAGCAGCTGGGCGCCGTATTGCATCACGATCGGCAGCCAGGTGTTGGAGAGGCTGACCAGGTAGTTGATATCCAAGTCCATGTAGAAAGCGTCCTAGGTGACGAAAACGCCATCCGGGTTGCGCCGTTGGCCCCGGATGGGACGGAAGCGACCGAGCGGGGCTCAGTCGCGGAAGTTGTTGAACTGCAGCGGCATGCCGAACTCGTGCGCACGCAGTGCGGCGATGGCCTCCTGCAGGTCGTCGCGCTTCTTGCCGGTCACGCGCACCTGCTCGCCCTGGATCGCCGCCTGCACCTTGAGCTTGGTGTCCTTGATGTGGGCGACGATCTTCTTCGCCAGCTCCTTGTCGATGCCTTCGCGCAGCACCACTTCCTGCTTGACGGTCTTGCCGGAAGCATAGGGCTCCTTGATCTCCAGGCACTGGATGTCGATCTTGCGCTTGACCATCGCGAGCTTGAGAATCTCGAGCATCTGCTCGAGCTGGAAATCCGCCTCCGCGGTCATCAGGACGGTGAGCTCCTTGAGTTCGAAGCTGCCCTTTCCGCGCAGGTCGTAGCGGCGGTCGAGCTCCTTGACGGCATTGTCGACGGCATTGGTGACTTCGTGCTTGTCCAGTTCGGACACCACGTCGAACGAGGGCATGCATACCTCCTGAGTGAGGGCGCGACCGGCAGCACAGCTGGGCAGCGCCTGGCTTGACGTTTGAAATGCGCGGTCATTATAACTGGCCGACATGACAGCGCCCGGCTACACAGCGCGGCCGCGTCGATCTCCCTTCTTCCGAGCGCCCCCATGCCGAACCCCCAACTGAGCATCCTGGTGGTCGACGACGCCAAATTCTCCAGCGCCATCATCGGCCGAGCCCTGACCCAGGCCGGGTATCTCGACATCCGCTTCGCCAGCAGCGCCGCCGAAGCGCTGGCCCAGCTCGAGCAGCGGCCCGCCAGCGTGCTGCTGGCCGACTGGCTGATGCCGGAAATGGACGGCCTGCAGCTGACCACCCGCGTGCGCCAGCTGGACGAGATGACCGACCACTACACCTACATCGTGCTGCTCACCGGTCGCGAGGGCGACAACATCCTCGGCGAGGCCTTCGACCATGGCGTCGACGATTTCATCAGCAAGTCGGTGATGAACGAACAGCTGGTGCCGCGCGTGTACGCCGGCGATCGCCTGTGCGGCACCCTGCAGCGCCTGCTGCAGGAGAAGCGAATGCTCACCGAGAGCATCGCCAGCCTCGAACAGCGCAACCTGGTCGACCCGGTCACCGGGCTCGGCAACGCCCGCTACCTGGTGCGCAAGCTGTCGGACAGCCTGCGCCAGATCGAATTCCGCGGCAGCGCGGTGTGCTACCTGCAGATCGGCCTGCCCGACGCCGCGGCGCTGCGCAAGCGCCATGGCGACGCCTGCTACGAGGAGCTGCTGCACGGTATCGCCCGGCGCCTGCAGCAGCTGGTGCGACCGCTCGACGTGGTGGCCCGGCTCGACGACAACCATTTCGGCCTGCTGACGTTGCTCGACGACCTGCAGGAGTGCGCGCCGAGCAGCTTCAAGCGCCTGCACGAGGGGCTCAACCTCAAGGCCTTCAAGACCAGCGAAGGCTTCATCACGCTGAAGGCCGGCATCAGCATGATCGGCCTGGACGCCAAGGCCCTGCCGATCACCCCGGAGGACATCATGCAACGGGCCGCGGCCCTGCTGCCGGACGCCTACGTGACCGGACGGATCGTCCCGCAGCGTCTGCTGCAGCCGGCCTGATGAGCTGGCACATCCTCGGCGCCGGCGCGCTGGGCTGCCTCTGGGCGGCGCGGCTGGCCGGCGCCGGCGAGCCGGTCGGGCTGATCCTGCGTGACCAGGCACGCCTGGCCGCCTACCGCACGCGCGGCCAGGTCGCCCTGCGGCAGGGCGACCAGCAGCGCCACTTCGCCCTGCCGGCGCAGTTGCCGGACGCCCGCGAACCCATCGAGCGCCTGCTGGTCGCCTGCAAGGCCTACGACGCGCAAGCCGCGGTCGCCGGAGTGGCGCACCGCCTGGCGCCGGGCGCCACGCTGCTGCTGCTGCAGAACGGCCTGGGCAGCCAGCAGGCGGTCGCCGCCCGCTGCCCAGGCGCCCGCTGCCTGTTCGTTTCCAGCACCGAGGGCGCCTACCTGTCCGGCGACTACCAGGTGGTGCACGCCGGCCAGGGCGGCAACTGGATCGGCGATCCGCAGGGTGGCCCGCCGCCGGCCTGGCTCGCCGTCCTCGCCGTCGCCGGCATACCGCATGCATGGAGCGACGACATCCTCATGCGCCTGTGGCGCAAGCTGGCGCTGAACTGCGCGATCAATCCGCTGACCGTGCTGCACGACTGCCGCAACGGCGGCCTGCTGGCGCAGGCGCAGGACGTCGAGACGCTGTGCCGCGAGCTCGGCACCCTGCTGCGCGCCTGCGGCCAGCCGGACGCCGCGCAGGGCCTGCAGGACGAGGTCTGGCGCGTGATCCAGGCCACCGCGCACAACTACTCATCCATGCACCAGGACGCCGCCCGCGGGCGGCGCACCGAGATCGCCTACCTGCTCGGCTACGCCCTCGCCCGCGCAGCTGAAACCGGCCTCGAGCTGCCGGCCCTGCGCGACCTGCAGCAACGCCTCGCCGACCTGCTGCGGGCACGCGGATTGCCGAGCGACTGAGCAGCCCGCTACCCTGCCCGAACCGGCGCGACGGCATCACCGCCGCCGGCTGCTGTCGAACCTGTGCCATCTCCGTGAAGAGCCCGTCGATGCCCCTGCGCAAGCGCCTGGAAAACCTGTCGGTCGGCCACAAGCTGCTGGTCGCCCTGCTCGTGCTGCTGGCGGCGGTGCTGCTGGTCGCCAACCTGGCCTTCATCAGCGCCGCCTACTGGATTTCACGCCAGAGCGTCGCCCCGCAGGCGCTGCACACGCTGGGCGAACTGTTTGCCACGCCGGAACTGAGCCACACCGCGCTCGACTCGCCGGAAACGGCCAATGCCCTGCTGCAGCGCCTTGACGGCTATGCCCCGCTGCGGGCGGCGCGCATCTACGACGCCCAGGGCCTGCCGCTGGCGGAACTGCAGCACGGCGAGCCGCTGAAGCTGCCCGCACGCATCGGCGACTACCGGCGCTGGCAGCTCGGCGAGCTGCGCGCCAATGCGCTGGTGGCGCTGCCGCAGCCCGAGGGCCCGCCCGGGCACCTGCTGCTGGTGGCCACCAGCGAACTGCCCGGCGCCTTCTATACCGGCACCCTGACCGCCAGCGCGGCGATTCTGGTGGTCAGCCTGCTACTCTGGCTGGCGGTCGCGCGGCAGATCCGCAACTTCATCACCAAGCCGATTCGCGACCTGGAAGCGCTGTCGCGCCAGGTCACCCGCGACGAGGATTACTCGCTGCGGGCCAGGCCGAAGAACCACGACGAGATCGGCCGCCTGGCCGACGCCTTCAACACCATGCTGTCGCGCATGCAGGCCCGCGAGAGCCAGCTCAAGCGCGCCCGCGACGATGCCCAGGCGGCCTTCGACCACGCCCGCGGCCTGGCCGAGGAAACCCGCGACTCCAACCGCAAGCTGGAACTGGAAGTGCAGGTGCGCAGCAAGATCGAGAAGAAGCTCACCGGCTTCCAGAACTACTTAAACAGCATCATCGACTCGATGCCCTCGGCGCTGATCGCGCTCGACGACCAGCTCTACGTCACCCAGTGGAACCAGGAAGCCAGCGTGCTTTCCGGCACGCGCCTGGACGAAGCGCTGAACCAGCCGGTGTTCCTCGCCTTCGAACCGCTCAAGCCGTTCCTCACGCAGATCCGCCGCACCGCCGAGCGGCACACGGTGGAGAAGATCGAACGGGTCACCTGGATGCGCGACGAGGAGCCGCACCACTACGCCCTGACCTTCTACCCGCTGACCGGCAGCGCTGGCCGCGGGGTGGTGATCCGCATCGACGACGTGACCGAGCGCATCCGCCTGGAAGAGATCATGGTGCAGTCGGAGAAGATGCTGTCGGTCGGCAGCCTTGCCGCCGGCATGGCCCACGAGATCAACAACCCGCTGGGCGCCATCCTGCACAACGCGCAGAACATCCGCCGGCGGCTGTCGCCGGACCTGCAGCGCAACCGGCAGACCGCCGAGGAGACCGGCGTGCGCCTGGATGCGGTCAACGAATACCTGCAGCAACGTCAGGTGCCGCAGCTGCTAGACGGCATCCAGCAGGCCGGTGCGCGGGCCGCCAAGATCGTCAGCCACATGCTCAGCTTCAGCCGCCTGAGCAACCGCCAGCTCGCCGAGTGCCAGCTGACCTCGATCATCGACCAGGCGGTGGAAATCGCCGGCAACGACTTCGACCTGGCCGAGGGCTTCGACTTCCGCGCCATCGCCATCGAACGGCAGTTCTCTCCCGACGTGGGGCGCGTGCCCTGCATCGGCAACGAACTGGAACAGGTGCTGCTCAACCTGCTGAAGAACGCCGCCCAGGCCATCCACCACCGCCCGGACAAGGCCGCCGGGCGCATCCTGCTGCGCACCCGGCTGGCACCGCCCTGGGCGGAGATCGAGGTCGAGGACAACGGTGGCGGCATGCCCGAGCACGTGCGCAAGCGCATCTTCGAGCCCTTCTACACCACCAAGGAGGTCGGCCAGGGAACCGGCCTGGGGCTTTCCGTCTCGTATTTCATCATCACCAACAACCACAAGGGGCAGATGGAGGTGCAGTCGCGCCCGGGCCAGGGAACGACCTTCACCATCCGGCTGCCGCTGCACTCGCCGGCCGAAGAAGAGCCGGCGGACACCACGGGGCACTGACATGGGCTATCGACTCTCGAAGATCTACACGCGCACCGGCGATCAGGGCCAGACCGGCCTGGCCGACGGCCGGCGGGTCCCCAAGGACCATCCCCGAGTCGAGGCCATGGGCGAGGTCGACAGCCTCAACAGCCAGCTCGGCCTGCTGCTCGCCGAGCTCAGCGAGGCCCAGGCACGCTGGCCCTCGCTGGCCGAGGTGATCGAGGTGCTCGGCCCCTGCCAGCATCGCCTGTTCGACCTCGGCGGCGAACTGGCGATGCCCGATTACCAGGCCCTGGATGCCGCCGAGATCGCACGCCTGGAGCGGGCCATCGATCACTGGAACCTGGAACTCGGGCCACTGGAGGACTTCATCCTGCCCGGCGGCTCGCGGCTGATCGCGCTGACCCACCTGTGCCGCAGCGCGACGCGCACGGCCGAGCGCCGCTGCCAGCAGCTCAATGCCGTCGAACCGCTGCGCGAGGCCCTGCCGGCCTACCTCAACCGGCTGTCCGACCTGCTGTTCGTCGCCGCCCGGCTGATCGCCCGCCGCCAGGGCCAGCCGGAGATTCTCTGGCGCGCCGCGGACAAGGCCGATGCCTGAGCAGCCGGCCGGCGTGCGTCGCCAAGAGGGCCTGCATGCCGCCTGGGAAGGCTTCATCGTCGCCGTGGTGCTCGTCAACCTGTGGCTGATCCTGTTCGACAGCCTGTTCGGCGTCGGCCCGTTGAACGACCTGCTGGCCCGCGGGCTGCCGGCCTTCCATGGCTGGTACGGGCGCACCGTGCATGCGCACTTCGCATTGATCGATCTCGGCTTCGTCGCTTTCTTCTTCTTCGACGTGCTGCTCGGCTGGGCCATCGCCCTGTTCGAGCGGCGCTACGCCCGCTGGTACTACTACCCCTTCGCACACTGGTACGACGTGCTCGGCTGCATCCCGCTGGCCGTCCTGCGCTGGCTTCGGGTGCTGCGCGTGGGAGTGCTGGCGCTGCGCCTGCAGCGGCTCGGGCTGATCGACATGCGCCAGTGGGCGCTGTACGGCTTCGTCAACCGCTACTACCAGCTGCTGCTCGAGGAGCTGTCCGACCGGGTGATGGTCAAGCTGTTCACCCGTGCGCAGCAGGAGATCGGCGCCAGCGACGCCCTCGCCCGGCGCCTGATCGAGGAGGTGGCGCGGCCACGCAAGGCGCGCGTGATCAAGGACGTCTCGCGGCGCCTGCAGGCGATGATCGAGGGCGGTTACCGCGACAACCGCGGCGCCATCGAAGGCTACGTCAGCGGGCTGGTCCAGCAGGCGCTGCGGGAAAACCGGGAGCTCGGCAACCTCAGGCGCCTGCCGCTCGGCGACCGGGTCGCGCACAGCCTGGAAGACGCCCTGAGCGACGTCGCCCGACGCCTGATCCAGGCGTCCGTCGAGGGCCTGCAGGGCCCCCAGTTCCAGGCCCTGGCCGAGCGCCTGGCGGACCGCTTCTTCGACGCCTGGCTGACCAGCGACGCCGATACCGACCTGGCCCTGGAAGAGCTGCTGATCGACGTCATCGAAGTGCTCAAGCAGCAGATCGTCGACCGCCGCTGGAGCCGTTTCGTCGGGCCGAACCCGCCGGCCGAACCGCCGTTCTGAATCAGCGCAGCCGGCCGAGGCGCGAGCCGATGATCATCTCGGACGCCCAGTTCACCAGCAACTGGGTATAGGCCTTCTGGTGGCAGGCGTCGCTCAGCGCGTGGTCGGCGCCGTCGATGATCCGGTGCGTCAGCGAATGCGACTGCACGAAGGCCGCGCGGTAGCTCATGATGGTCGGGTGCGGCACGAAGGTGTCGAATTCCGACTCGACGATCAGCACGTCGCCATGAAACTGGCTGCAGGCGCTCAACGCACGGTTTTCCGCGGCCGGCACCCTGCCGTTGCGGTAACGCATCAGCACCTCCCGGTCGAGGTCGCGCTTGGCCAGCGTCCAGTCCTCGTCGCGGTACAGCGCCGGCACCCGCAGCGCCAGCCAGCGCACCGGGCGCAACGCGGTGAGGATGGTCGACAGGTAGCCGCCGTAGCTCGTGCCGACCACGCCGATGGCGCTCGGGTCGATGTCCGGATGGTTGGCCAGCAGGTCGTAGGCGGCGATCAGGTCGCGCAGGTTGTGCTCGCGGTTGACCGTCTTCTGCTGGGCCAGGGTCTCGCCGTGCCCGCGCAGGTCGAACGACAGGCAGACGCAGCCGAGGCCCGCGAGCCCCTGGGCGCGATCCAGGTCACGTGCCTGGCTACCGCCCCAGCCGTGCACGAAAAGCACGCCCGGCAGCTTGGTCTCGGGGGTCAGGAAGGTCCCGGCGATGCGCTCGTCATCGACCAGTATCTCCACCTTCTTGCTATGGGTTGCCATAGTCCTCTATTACCACGTACTTGGTTATGTAGCCGACTTCGGCGTCCTCGCCCTGGAACAGCACCGTCGCCCCGCCCGGCAGCTGCGGCGAAGGGCCGTAGACCTCCACCGAGGAAGCCTTCAGCGCCCGGCCATGACCGCCGCCGGCGAAGACCTCCAGCGCGGCGATCTCGGCACTGCTGGCCCCGCCGATGCGCCAGGACTGCTCGAGCACGCCGGAGCGCGGCTCGCCGCGTCCGTCGATCCCCTGGGCGATGTCGTAGTTGCGCCGGGACGCCAGCAGGCCTGGATAGCAGGCGCTCGCCGCCTCGTCGTAGACCTGCGCCTGCGACACCGCCAGGCGAGTACGCTCGGGCAGGTCGAGGGCCAGCAACGCCTCGAAGCCACCCTCCACCACCGTCAGGTCGGACCCGCCGTAGACCTCCTGGCCGGCATTGTCGGGAGTCAGCCGCTGGGTGCCGTAATAGGTCACCACCTGGCCGCCGACCCGCACCTGGCCGACGCTGAAGGTGGTGACGTGCTCCAGGTGCGCCTCCACCACCAGGCCGCAGCTTTCCACGTCGCCGACATCGAGGGTCGCCAGCGCCTGTTCCAGCGTCTGTTCGTCGTGGAAGGTCTCCTGCCCGCGTCCGCCGGTGGCGTGCACCGGCTTGATCCGCGCCGGCCCCAGCGCCAGCAGCCGTCGACCGGCCTCGCGTGCATCCTCCAGGCAGAAGGCGGTGAAGCCCGGCAGCACGCTGTCGGCCACCCGCTCGCCGAACGCCGTCGACCAGCCTTGCGGAGCCTTGGCATCGGTGGAAACCAGCGGATGGCTGATGGCCTTGGTCTCGATGAAGGCCTGCGGCACGCGGCCGCCGAACAGGTCGGCTTCGTCCGCGAGCGTCAGCCCGTCCGGATGTTCGCCTATCAGCGTGCCGGACGGCACCAGGTAGAGCGGCAGGCCCCGATGCCGGTGCGGGTCGTATTCGCCGTCGAAGCGGACACCGAGCAGCCGCGCCAGGCGTTCGGCCAGCGCACGGTGCACGGCCTTTTCGTGCTCCGGCTCCCGCGGGCGGTTGGGAAAGGTGACGACGACGCGCCCACCGGCAGGCGCATGATCCGGTTTCGGCATACAGAGCGGCTCCTGGACAGCTATCGGGGCCGGTCATCCCGGGCGAGACAACACCGGCGAGTAATACGATAGACAGCCGAGGCCGCCGGATGATCCGGAGGCGCGACAGTCACCCTCATCCGGCCCTGCGGGCCACCTTCTCCCGGCAGGAGAAGGGAAAGGCTGTCGCGGCCGGGACTGCGACGAACGGCCCGTAGGAGCAGACTCTGCCTGCGACCGGGACCGGCGCGGAGCCTGGCCCTCATCCGGCCCTGCGGGCCACCTCCTCCCGGCGGGAGAAGGGAAAGGCTGTCGCAGCCGGGACTGCGACGAACGCCCGTAGGAGCAGGCGCTGCCTGCTACCGGGAGCGGCGCGGAGCCTGGCCCTCAGCCGGCCCTGCGGGCCACCTCCTCCCGGAGGGAGAAGGGAAAGGCTGTCGCGGCCGGGACCGCGACGAACGCCCGTAGGAGCAGGCTCTGCCTGCGACCGGGACCGGCGCGGAGCTTGCCCTCATCCGGCCCTGCGGGCCACCTCCTCCCGGCGGGAGAAGGGAAAGGCTGTCGCGGCCGGGACTGCGACGAACGGCCCGTAAGAGCAGGCTCTGCCTGCGACCGGGAGCGGCGCGGAGCTTGCCCTCATCCGGCCCTGCGGGCCACCTCCTCCCGGCGGGAGAAGGGAAGGCTGTCGCGGCCGGGACTGCGACGAACGCCCGTAGGAGCAGGCTCTGCCTGCGACCGGGGGCCGGCGCGGAGCCTGGCCCTCATCCGGCCCCGGGGCACCGGCAGGAGAAGGAAAAGCGCCATGCGCAGACGAAGCCGGTCGGTGCACCGCAAAAAAAAAACAGCGAGCCGAAGCTCGCTGTCTGAGGGGCCGATCCGCGGAAGCGATCAGGCGCTGGTACGGATCAGGTGATCGAAGGCACTCAGGGAGGCCTTGGCGCCCTCGCCCACCGCGATCACGATCTGCTTGTAAGGCACAGTGGTCACGTCGCCGGCGGCGAACACGCCCGGCAGCGAGGTCTGGCCGCGCGCGTCGACCATGATCTCGCCGCGCGGCGAGAGTTCGACGGTGCCCTTGAGCCAGTCGGTGTTCGGCACCAGGCCGATCTGCACGAAGATGCCTTCCAGCTCGAGCGAGTGGAACTCGCTGGAGTTGCGGTCCTTGTAGGTCAGGCCGGTGACCTTCTGGCCGTCGCCCTTGACCTCGCTGGTCAGCGCGCTGGTGATCACGTCCACGTTCGGCAGGCTGTAGAGCTTCTTCTGCAGCACGGCGTCGGCACGCAGCTGGCTGTCGAATTCGATCAGCGTGACGTGGGCGACGATGCCGGCCAGGTCGATGGCTGCCTCGACACCGGAGTTGCCGCCACCGATCACCGCAACGCGCTTGCCCTTGAACAGCGGGCCGTCGCAGTGCGGGCAGTAGGCCACGCCGCGGCCACGGTATTCCTGCTCGCCGGGCACGTTCATCTCGCGCCAGCGGGCGCCGGTGGCGAGGATGACGGTCTTGGCCTTCAGCTCGCCGCCGCCGGCGAACCTGACGGTGCTCAGACCGCCTTCCTCGGTGCAGGGCACCAGGCTCTCGGCGCGCTGCAGGTTCATGATGTCGACCTCGTACTGACGCACGTGCTCTTCGAGGGCGCGGGCCAGTTTCGGGCCTTCGGTCTCCTGGATGGAGATGAAGTTCTCGATCGCCATGGTGTCCAGCACCTGGCCGCCGAAGCGCTCGGCGGCCACGCCGGTACGGATGCCCTTGCGCGCGGCGTAGATCGCCGCCGAGGCGCCGGCCGGGCCACCGCCGACGACCAGCACGTCGAAGGGCTCCTTGGCGTTGAGCTTCTCGGCGTCACGTGCGGCGGCGCCGGTGTCGATCTTGGCGAGGATCTCCTCGACGCCCATGCGCCCCTGGCCGAACGGCTCGCCGTTGAGGTAGATGCTCGGCACCGACATGATCTGGCGCTCGTTGACCTCGTCCTGGAACAGCGCGCCGTCGATGGCGACATGCCGGAAGTTCGGGTTCAGCACCGCCATCAGGTTCAGCGCCTGCACCACGTCCGGGCAGTTCTGGCAGGACAGCGAGAAATAGGTTTCGAAGTTGAATTCGCCTTCGATGGACTTGATCTGCTCGATCATGTCCGCCTCGAGCTTCGACGGATGCCCGCCGACCTGCAGCAGTGCCAGCACCAGCGAGGTGAATTCATGGCCCATGGGGATGCCGGCGAAGCGCAGGCCGATGTTTTCCCCGGGGCGGTTCAGCGAGAACGACGGACGACGGGCGTCGTTGCCATCGGTCTTCAGGGTGATCTTGTCGGTCAGGCCGACGATGTCTTGCAGCAGACCGTTGAGTTCGCGGGATTTGTCGCTGTCATCGAGGGACGCGACGATCTCGAACGGCTTGGTGACCTTTTCCAGATAGGCCTTCAACTGGGCTTTCAGGTTGGCGTCCAACATGAGCGCTAACTCCCGTGATTCGAATTTCAGAGACAACGACGCCCGGCCGGGTTGCGACCGGGCGTCTCTTACACCAGAGACCGGGGTTCGGCCTCGGGGTGCGAAACAACAGCCTGGGTGGTAGCCGGCGCACCAGGGCACGCCGGCTCCTGGCAGTCGTTAGATCTTGCCGACCAGATCCAGGGACGGAGCCAGAGTGGCTTCGCCTTCCTTCCACTTGGCCGGGCAGACTTCGCCCGGGTGGGAGGCGACGTACTGGGCGGCCTTGACCTTGCGCAGCAGGTCGGACGCGTCGCGGCCGATGCCTTCGGCGGTGATTTCCACAGCCTGGATGACACCTTCGGCGTCGACGATGAAGGTACCGCGGTTGGCCAGGCCCTGGTCTTCGCGCAGCACTTCGAAGTTGCGGCTGATCTGCATGGTCGGGTCGCCAAGCATGGTGTACTTGATCTTGCCGATGGTCTCGGAGCTGTCGTGCCAGGCCTTGTGGGTGAAGTGGGTGTCAGTGGAAACGGAATAGATTTCCACGCCCAGCTTCTGGAATTCTTCGTAGTGGTCGGCCACGTCGCCCAGCTCGGTCGGGCAGACGAAGGTGAAGTCAGCCGGATAGAAGAAGAAAACGGCCCACTTGCCTTTCAGGTCGGCTTCGGTCACTTCGATGAACTTGCCGTCCTTGAACGCCTGAGCTTTGAAAGGTTTGATTTGGGTGTTGATGACAGACATCACTTCACTCCTTTGCTGTTAAGAATCGCGGTTAAGAATTCAACACGGCATACCTTACCGGAAGGCGGCGCACCGTGTGATTGATTAGGGGCATGACATCGATTGGATGACTCTATCCCCGGCACTGGACCGGCAGGCCTGTCGACCCGAAATCACCGGCTTGGTTCAGCGGGCCAGAGTCCCCGGATCGCGGCGATTCCCTGGGCCCCGATACGCCAGGCCATGGGCAGCTCGGACGCGCCGAGGCCACCGAGCAGGTAGGCCGGCCGGTCGAAGCGCGACAGTAACTCGGCAGCCCGGTCCCAGCCAAGCGCAGCGGCCAGCGGGTGGCTGGCGGTCGGCAGCAGCGGCGACAGGGTGACGAAGTCGACCTCCAGTGCCGCCGCCCACGCCAGTTCCTGCTCGTCGTGGCAGGACGCCGCCAGCCAGCGCTGCTCCGGCAGCGGACGCACCTGGCCGGCCATCTCGCGCAACTGGTTCGAGGTCAGGTGCCAGCCCGCCGCGGGGAAGTCGTCGAGCCAGTCCAGCGGCCCCTTGAGCATGACGCCCGCACGCTCGGCGCAGAGCGCCAGCACGTCCTGCGCCAGCGCACGGTAATCGGCCGCGTCCATGCCCGGCTGGCGCAGCTGGATCAGCCGCACGCCTTCCCCGATCGCCCGTTCCAGGCCGCGCATCAGTTGCAGCGGCGACAGCCCTTCGGGTGTGATCAGGTAACGGTCGGGCAGGCGCGCGGCGGCAACGATCGGCCGGTTGGCGGCGGGAAAGCGGTAGTCGGCCAGCGCCTCCGGCCAGACCCAGGCCAGCGGTTGGCCTTCGGCGCCGTGCGCGGTGCCGGTGAAGCGCTCGACCAGCCAGACGTCCAGCAGCACCTGCTTGTCCGGGTAGTCGTGGCGAATGAGGATCAAGGGTCGGGCCTGTTCGACGACGATGCCGAGCTCTTCCAGCAGCTCGCGGCGCAGGGCGTCGGCCACCGCCTCACCGGCCTCGACCTTGCCGCCCGGGAATTCCCACAGACCGCCCTGGTGTTTGTCCAGCGGCCGCCGGGCGATCAGGATCTGGCCCTGCGGATCGCGGATCACCGCGGCCGCCACGTGCATGCGGGCGCTCACAGGGTCTCCTTTTCCTGCAAGGCCGCCTGATACCAGCGCTGGAAGGCCGGCCAGCGGTAGATGGTCTCGACGTAGGCCTCGGCAGCCGAGGGAAGCGCCGTGCGGTAGCTGCGAAAGCGTGCCGCCACCGGCGCGTAGAAGGCATCGGCAATGCTGACGTGGCCGAACAGGTAGGGGCCATCGGCACCGAAACGGGTCCGGCAATCGGCCCAGAGCGCACAGACACGGGCGATATCGCTTTCGACGTCGTCGGGCATGCCTGACGGTGGCTGATCGCGCCCGAGGTCCATGGGCAGGTGGCTGCGCAGGGCACCGAAGCCGCTGTGCATCTCGGCGCAGATCGAGCGCGCCAGCGCCCGGGCGTAGAGCCCGCGCGGCCACAGATGGGCCTCGGGGAAGCGCTCGGCGAGGTATTCGGCGATCGCCAGCGAATCCCACACCGGGCCCTCTTCGGTCAGCAGCACCGGAACCTTGCCGGTGGGCGCATGCTGCAGCAGCCGCGCCCGGCTGTCCGGACGGTAGAGCGGAATGCGCACTTCTTCGTAGGGCGCCTCGGCCAGCTCCAGCGCCAGGGCGGCGCGCAGCGACCAGGACGAGTATCGCTTGTTGCCGATGACCAGTTTCATCGCTTCGGTCCTCGTTAGAAGGGCAAGCTGCAAGCGAATCAGCGTGGGGCCTGGCTAGCCGCTGCCGTAACTGCCGCCCCACTTGCCGCTTGCGGCGCCTCGATCAGGTTCGGTATTCGGCGTTGATCCGCACGTATTCGTGCGACAGGTCGGTGGTCCAGATCGTCTCGCTGCAGGTGCCACGGCCAAGCTCGATGCGGATGCCGATCTCCTCCCGAGCCATCACCGCCGCGCCCTGCTCCTCGGTGTAGCCCGGCGAGCGGCCGCCCTTGCTGGCGATGCAGACGTCGCCGAGGAACACGTCGATCAGCCCCACGTCCAATTGCGGCACGCCGGCCCGGCCGACCGCCGCCAGGATGCGTCCCCAGTTCGGGTCGGAGGCGAACAGCGCGGTCTTGATCAGCGGCGAATGCGCCACCGCATAGCCGACGTCCAGGCATTCCTGATGCGTGGCGCCACCGTTGACCTGCACCGTGACGAACTTTGTCGCGCCCTCACCGTCGCGCACGATGGCCTGTGCCAGCTCCATGGCGACGTCCAGCACCGCCTGCTTCAGCGCGGCGAACAGCGCGCCGGAGGCATCGGTGATTTCCGGCAGCGGTGCGCGGCCGGTGGCGACCAGCATGCAGCAGTCGTTGGTCGAGGTGTCGCCATCGATGGTGATACGGTTGAACGAGCGGTTGGCGGCATCGCGCAGCAGGTCGTGCAGCAGCGCTGGCGCGACCCTGGCGTCGGTGGCGATGTAGCCGAGCATGGTGGCCATGTTCGGGCGGATCATTCCGGCGCCCTTGGAGATGCCGGTGACGGTGACGGTCACGCCGTCGTGCTGGAACTGCCGGCTGGCGCCCTTGGGCAGGGTGTCGGTGGTCATGATTCCGGCCGCCGCCTGCGCCCAGTTGCCTTCCGACAGATCCGCCAGCGCCGCGGGCAGCGCCGCCTCGATCTTCTCCACCGGCAGCGGCTCGCCGATCACACCGGTGGAGAACGGCAGGATCGCCGCCTCGTCGACGCCGGCCAGTTCGGCCAGGCGCGCACAGGTCCGCTGGGCCGCCGCGAGCCCCGGCTCCCCGGTGCCGGCGTTGGCATTGCCGGTGTTGGTCAGCAGGTAGCGCACCGAACCGGTGACCCGCTTGCGCGCCAGGATCACCGGCGCCGCGCAGAACGCATTGAGCGTGAACACCCCGGCGACGCTCGAACCTTCCGCACAGCGCATGACCACCACGTCCTTGCGCCCGGGTCGCTTGATACCGGCCGAAGCGATGCCCAGTTCGAAACCGGGGACGGGATGCAAAGTGGGAAGAGGCCCAAGACCGACAGCCATGCGCATGCTCCTGATTAGGCGGAGGGAAGGAGGACCCGGCCAGGCTGGCCAGGTCGTAAAACGCCGCGAGCGGCAAGCCGCTCACGGCGTGGTTTCAAAGGTCAATCGACCCCACAGGCGGGGGTCCGTTCGGCAGCTCGGCGGGTGATGACCGCGAAGCCGCCGGACGGCGCCGACGTCAGTTGATCTGCCCGTGGCAGTGCTTGTACTTCTTGCCGGACCCGCACGGGCAAGGCTCGTTGCGGCCGATCTTCGGCTCGGTACGCACCGGGTTCGGCGCCACCGCCACGCCCGTTTCCGCGTCGCTCTGCTGGTCGACTTCGCCGAGCGCCGACACCTCGGCATGCTGGAAGCTCATCCGCTGGGCCAGCGCCTCGGCTTCGCGACGCAGGCGCGCCTCTTCCTCGGCCGGATCCTCGCGACGCACCTGGACGTGCGACAGGACGCGGATGCTGTCGCGCTTGATCGATTCCAGCAGCTCCTGGAACAGGTTGAAGGACTCGCGCTTGTATTCCTGCTTCGGGTTCTTCTGCGCGTAGCCGCGCAGGTGAATGCCGTGGCGCAGGTGGTCCATGGTCGACAGGTGGTCCTTCCACAGGTCGTCCAGCACGCGCAGCACGATCTGCTTCTCGAAGGTGCGCAGCGCCTCGGCGCCGGCCAGCTCCTCCTTCTCGTGATAGGCCGCGACCAGCGACTCGCTGATACGCTCGCGCAGGGTTTCCTCGTACAGCGCGTCGTCCTCGTCGAGCCACTGCTGGATCGGCAGGCGCAGGCCGAAGTCGCTGTACAGCGCGGCCTCGAGACCGGGGATGTCCCACTGCTCGGGCAGCGACTGCGGCGGGATGTGTTCGCTGATGGCGGCGCTGATCGCGTCCTGGCGGAACTCGGCGATGGTCGCGCCGATATCCTCGGCCGCCAGCAGGCTGTTGCGCATGTGGTAGATGACCTTGCGCTGCTCGTTGGCGACGTCGTCGTATTCCAGCAGCTGCTTGCGCATGTCGAAGTTGCGTCCTTCGACCTTGCGCTGCGCCTTCTCGATGGCGTTGGTGACCATGCGGTGCTCGATGGCCTCGCCCGATTCCATGCCCAGCGCCTTCATGAAGTTCTTCACCCGGTCGGAGGCGAAGATGCGCATCAGGCTGTCTTCCAGCGACAGGTAGAAGCGGCTGGAGCCCGGGTCGCCCTGGCGACCGGCGCGGCCGCGCAGCTGGTTGTCGATCCGCCGCGATTCGTGCCGCTCGGACGCGATCACGTGCAGGCCGCCGGCCTCGATCACCTGCTGGTGGCGCTTCTGCCAGTCGGCCTTGATCTGCGCGACTTGCTCTTCGGTGGGATTCTCCAGCGCCGCGACTTCCACTTCCCAGTTGCCGCCCAGGAGGATGTCGGTACCGCGGCCGGCCATGTTGGTGGCGATGGTCACGGCGCCCGGGCGGCCGGCCTGGGCGATGATCTCCGCTTCCTTGTCGTGGTACTTGGCGTTGAGCACCTTGTGCTCGATGCCTTCCTGCTGCAGCAGCTGCGAGACGTACTCGGAGCTTTCGATCGAGGCGGTACCGACCAGCACCGGGCGGCCCTGGGTCTGGCAGTCCTTGATGTCGGTGATGATCGCGGCGAACTTCTCGGCCTGGGTGAGGTAGACCAGGTCGTTGTAGTCCTTGCGCGCGATCGGCTTGTTGGTCGGAATCACCACCACCGACAGGCCGTAGATCTGCTGGAATTCGAAGGCTTCGGTGTCGGCGGTGCCGGTCATGCCGGACAGCTTCTTGTACAGGCGGAAGTAGTTCTGGAAGGTGGTCGAGGCCAGCGTCTGGCTCTCGGCCTGGATCGGCAGCCCCTCCTTCGCCTCGATGGCCTGGTGCAGGCCTTCGGACAGGCGCCGGCCCGGCATGGTGCGCCCGGTGTGCTCGTCGATCAGCAGCACCTGGTTGTTCTGCACGATGTATTCGACGTTGCGGTGGAACAGCTTGTGCGCGCGCAGGGCGGCGTAGACGTGGGTCAGCAGGCCGAGGTTGTGCGCCGAGTAGAGGCTCTCGCCCTCGGCGAGCAGCCCGGCCTGGGTGAGCAGGGTCTCGACGAACTGGTGGCCCTGTTCGGTCAGCTCGACCTGGCGGGTCTTCTCGTCGATGGTGTAGTGGCCTTCGTGCGTCGGCTCGCCTTCCTCGCCCTCGACGTGCTGCTGCAGCTGCGGAATCAGCAGGTTGATCTGCTGGTACAGCTTGGAGCTGTCCTCGGCCTGGCCGGAAATGATCAGCGGCGTGCGCGCCTCGTCGATGAGGATGGAGTCGACCTCGTCGATCACCGCGAAGTTGAGTTCGCGCTGGAACTTGTCCTCCAGGCTGAAGGCCATGTTGTCGCGCAGGTAATCGAAGCCGAATTCGTTGTTGGTGCCGTAGGTGATGTCGGCGGCGTAGGCGGCGCGCTTCTCTTCCGGCGGCTGGAAGGGCGTGACGATGCCGACCGAGAGGCCGAGAAATTCGTACAGCGGGCGCATCCAGTTGGCGTCGCGGCGGGCCAGGTAGTCGTTGACCGTCACCACGTGCACGCCCTTGCCGGCCAGCGCGTTGAGGTAGACCGCGAGGGTCGCGACCAGGGTCTTGCCCTCACCGGTACGCATTTCGGCGATCCGGCCTTCGTGCAGGGTCATGCCGCCGATCAGCTGGACGTCGAAGTGGCGCATGCCCATCACCCGCTTGCCGGCCTCGCGGCAGACGGCGAACGCCTCGGGCAGCAGCTGATCGAGACTCTCGCCCTTGCTGTAGCGCTCCTTGAAGGCGGCGGTCCGAGCACGCAGCTCGTCGTCGGAAAGCGCGAGCATCTGCTCTTCGAGCGCATTGACGGCCTGGACCGCCTTGAGCATGCGCTTGACTTCGCGCTCGTTCTTGCTTCCAAAGAGTTTCTTCAACAAGGGGGAGAACATGGGTGCGAAAACTTCCATTCTGCGGATGGAGAGCACGACCGTGAGCCGCACGGATCGTGCAAAGGGGGCATTCTACTCGGAAACGAGGGGGAGGAAAGTCAGCGTTATTTCTCGCTCTCGGCACGCGCCAGGAAGGCCGCAGGGTTGACAGGACGGCCATCCTTGCGCACCTCGAAGTGCAGGTGCGGCCCCGTCGATCGGCCGGTGCTGCCGAGCTTGGCGATCACCTGGCCGGGCTGCACGAGGTCGCCCACCTGCACCAGGTTGCTCTGGTTGTGCCCGTAGACGGTGGCGTAACCCTCGGCATGACGGATCTCGACCACGTTGCCATAGCCCGGCGCCCGCTCGGAGCGGCTGACCACCCCGGCCGCGACCGCGAGCACGTCGCTGCCCGGCTCGCCGGCGAAATCCATCCCCTTGTGCATGCTCACGCGCCCGCTGATGGGGTCGGTGCGCGGACCGAAGGGGGAGGAAATGAAGCCATTCTGCACCGGGCTGCGCGACAGGCTTTCCGCTTCCAGCACGCGGCGGTGCGCCAGCACCTGTTCGAGCACGGCGAGCTGCTGTTCGCGGCTGTCGAGCTGCAGGGTGAGTTCGTCCAGGGTTTCCGCGAAGGAGGGCACGCGGTATTCGTCACCCTCGAGCGGCTCCTCCGGCCCGCCGCGTCCGGCGGCCAGCGAGAAGTCGAATTCGCTGGCGTCGACGTCGGCCAGTTCGGTCAGGCGTGCGCCGAGCACGTCGAGGCGGGTCAGGCGGACCTGCAGGTCGGCGACGTGCGCGCTGAAGGCGTCGAGCTGCCGCTGGGCATCCTGGCGGCTGGCGGTCAGTTGCGCCAGCTTTTCGCTGAGTACGCGCGCGGCACCGTCCGGCTCCGGCGAGCGAACGGTCGGCGTCAGCCAGGAGCCCAGCGCCACGCCGCCGACCAGCGTGCCGACCAGCAGCAGGACGGCGACCGCGACGATCAGGCGCAGATCCAGATTCAACGAACGCGCGGCACCGTGGCCGCGGCTAAGCAAAATGATGTGCATGGTGGTGGTCCCTCGCCGGCGACAGGGTTCGCCCCTGCCGATCTGCTACCATCCCGGCATCGCATTTCAGGCTTGCTGTCATGACCCGTCGTCCCTTGCCGGCCCGTGCGCCTGCCACGCTCCTGCGCGAGGCGCCTCTCCTGAAGGCCCTGTTCGGTGAAGCCCAACGCCTGGACAGGCTCCAGCGATTGCTCGAAGCCCAGTTGCAGCCTGCCGCGCGCGAACACTGCCGGGTCGCCTCCTGGCGCGATGGCAGCCTGCTGCTGATCGTCACCGACGGCCACTGGGCTACGCGCCTGCGCTATCAGCAAAGACGGTTGTTGCGGCAATTGCAAAGCCACGAAGAATTCGGGAACTTAACGAAAATCGTTTTCCGCGTGCAACCGCCAATGTCGCCCGCACGTGCAGCCGGTCGCATTCCTACCCATTCCGAGCGAGCGGCGGAAAGTCTCGAACAGACCGCCGCCGGGATCCAGGATCCACGCCTGCGCGCCGCTCTCGAGCGCCTGGCACGGCACGTCCGCCCCACCGAGTAGCAGGGCCGCCCACGCACATGCGATCGACCGCCACACAGCCTGCATTGGAAGGATGCCCGCCATGCTGATCGGGGCGCTGCTGGTGCTGGTCTGGGTCATGCTGCTGGTGCGCTATCCGCAGCGTGCTGTGCCGGTATCGCTGCTGGCCCTGCTGGGACTCGGCCTGGTGGCCGCCTGGACGGCCTGGGACGAGCACCGTCTGCGGCAATCGCTGGGACGGCTGAACCTGGACATGAACTACCGACCCGAGCGCTGCCCGGCCGGACAGCCGCTGCTCGTCCAGCTGCGCAACGACGCGGGACGCCCCCTGAGCGAGCTGCACTGGCAGATCGCCGCCTATGCCGAGGGCGGCGACACCAACCTGGTGCAGCCGGGCTATGATCGACCGCGCTACCACGACGAGGGACCGCTGGCCTCGGGCGAGACCTGGCAGGCCTGCATTGCCCTCCCTCCCTTGCGCCCGGGCTATCGGCCGAACACCCTCGCCTTTCGCGCCGACCGCCTGGAAGGCCGCTTCGACGATTGAGCCGCGGCGAGGCCGCCACCCGACAAGAACAAATAAAAGGAAGCCCGCATGACGAAACCCGTCGCCCTGATCACCGGCTGCTCCAGCGGCATCGGCCGCGCCCTGGCCGAGGCACTGCTCGCCAGCGGCCATCGCGTCTGGGCGAGCGCCCGCCAGACGCAGGACCTCGAGCGGCTGGCGAACGCCGGGTTCGAGGCCTGCCGCCTGGACGTCACCGACCATGCGGCCGTTCAGCGCCTGGCGGATGAACTGCAGCGGCGCGAAGGCCGGCTGGATCTGTTGATCAACAACGCCGGCTTCGGCGCCATGGGCCCGCTGCTCGACGGAGGTGCAGCGGCGCTGGAACGGCAGTTCGCCACGAACGTGAACGCGCCGGTAGAACTGGCGCGGGCCTGCTTTCCTCTGCTGCGCGCCAGCCGCGGACTGATCGTCAACATCGGCAGCGTGTCCGGTGTGCTGGTCACCCCTTACGCCGGCGCCTACTGCGCCTCGAAGGCGGCCCTGCACGCGCTCAGCGACGCCCTCAGGCTGGAACTCGCCCCCTTCGGCATCCGCGTGATGGAAGTGCAGCCGGGGGCGATCGCCTCGCGGTTCGGGGAAAGCGCCGGGCGCGAGGCCCGGCGCATCGTCGACGAGCGCTCGCCCTGGTGGCCGTTGCGGGCCGGCATCGAGGCCCGGGCACGGGCCTCGCAGGACCACCCGACGTCCGCCGAGACTCTGGCGGCCGCGGTCGTCCGAGCGGTACGCCAGCCGCGACCGCCGCGGCTGCTGAGGGTCGGGCGCGGAAGTCGCGCCCTGCCGCTGCTCGGCCGCTGGATTCCGACCGCCTGCTGGCGCGCCGCTTCGGGCTGGACCGCCCGGTGGCCTGACCGGCGAGCCGGCGCTTGGCAAACCGCGCCGCAGCCCATAAGCTGTATGGATATACAGCCAATCAACACACAGGAGCCGAGGTGGCAGATGGCCGTCGAAGTGGTTTATCGCAGCAGCCGGGACCCGGAGCGTTTGTTCATGGATAAAGCCGAAGCCGATCGTCATGACAAGATGCTCGAACTGGCCGAGGTACTGGCCTCGACCCTGCAGCGGGCGGTCCCCTCGCTGAGCGAGCAGCAGGCCGAGGACGTCGGCATCTTCATGGCCCGGCACCGCGATCAGTTCGCCAAGGCCTTCAAGCAGAACCTCGAAGCCCTCGCCGAATTGCCGGCTGGCGAGGGCGACTGAGCCCCCGCCCGGCCCCCGGCCGGAGCAAGCCTGCCCGGCCGGAAAGCTTGTCCCGAGGCCGGCCTCCCGCGCATCCGCCCCGCCGTCGCCGCGAGGGCGCGCAATCCACAGGTGGTGAATGCCGCAAGCCCGTCGGGAACGGGCGCGGCCTCCCACAGGATTCGGTAGGCACCCTGTGCTTTCGTGGGAGGCCGCCCTGGGGGCGAGGCTCTTGGGGGGAGCGGCCTTGACCGCGACCTGGTGGGCTGAAGCCCACCCTACGGACCGCGTCCAGGCAACGCCTGCAGGGCTCCCCGGCTTTCGTGGGAGGCCCGCCCTCGGGGCGATGCTCTTGGGGGCTCGACCGCGAAAGGCGCCCGACGCAGCGCCCCCGTTTCGCCTCGGAAACGACCTGGCGCACGCGCCGCTCCCACCCTCGCCATGCTGTCGGTCGGCTCGCTGACCAGCGGAGCGCCGCCGGCGAACTTGCCTTTCTTTCTTCGGTCCACTGCTGGCAGCCATTGCCACAGGATCGTGAACATGAATAGCCCGTTCCAGATGATCAGCGACGTGTTCCAGCCCCGATACCGAGTGAATTTCAGTATCGAGAAGCCGGACGGCAGCATTCTCCTGACCCTTTCCGACGAGGATGGCGTGGCGGTCAAGCGCTATATCGGCACCGACCAGTGGCGCGACAGCCAGAAGCTCGAGCGGCTCATCGCCAGCCTGAGCCTGACGCTGGCCATCGAACGCGGCGAGGACGACCGTGCCGTTGCCAATGTACTGCGCCGGGCGCAACGCCCGGAATCGGTTCTGGTCTGACACGCCCACCTGACGCCTGACTGCCTGCAGGCCCCCTTCCCGCACAACAAAAACAAGACAACCCCTCCCCTTGCCTTGCGTGCCCACCTCCGGCGGTTCGCGCCGCACACGGCTGGCCGGGCAAAACTGGACGAATGCACGTCGACGGGCTATTTCAGATGGCAACGCCCTGCCGAGCATGCGCCGTGACACCACAACGCCTCTCCTGCGCCGATCAGTTGCCGGACCTGCTGGCCTGCGCGCTGACCATCAGCGCCGAGCATGCCCCCGAGGCCGACCTTGCCGCCGCGCGCCAGGCGTTCGAATCCATGCTGGCCACCACCCGCGCCGCCCTGCCCGCGTTGCCGGCGCGCGAACTCGCCCAGCCGCTGCTGCGCCAGATGGCGGCGATGGGGTTCGCCGAGGACGACGAAACGCCGCGACGGCCCCAGGCTGCCCTGCTCGACCGAGTGCTCGCACGTCGGCGCGGCGTGCCGTCGATGCTCGCCGTCCTTGCCCTGGAGTTCGCCCGGCGCCTGGACATTCCGCTGGTGGCGATCGACTTCCCTGGGCGCATTCTGGTCAGGAGCCCCGCTGGCGACCATCTGCTGGACCCGGTCGGCGGCCGCCGGCTGTATCCGCAGGACTGTCGGGAGCTGCTCGAACGCCAGCTGGGCGCCGGCATCCGGATGCAGGCCGAGCACATGCGTCCGTGCGACGGACGGCGCCTGCTGCAATGTCTATCGCGGGAATTGCGCGAGCTGCACCGGCACGCCGGCGACGCCCTGGCCGCGCTGAAGGACGCCGAGCGCGTGCTCAGCCTCGGGCAGGCCACCCTGCAGGACCACCTGGCCCGCGCCGACCTCTACCGCCTGCTGGAATGCCCCGGTGGGGAGCGCTATGCCCTCGAGCACGCCCTGCTGTTCGCCGAGGACGCCATCGAGACGGCGCTGATCACCCGCCGGCTCCGGCAGGTAAAGCCGCAACCGGCGCTGCATTGAAAGCTTCGGGCTAGAGAAGCGCCAGGGCCTTGGCCCGCGCCACCGCCTGCGTCCGGCGGGCGACCCCCAGTTTGGTGTTGATCCGCCGCGCATGCGTCTTGACGGTGTGCAGCGAGATGAACAGCTGCTCGGCGATCTCCTGGTTCGAGCAGCCCTGGGCGATCAGCTTGAGGACGGTGAGCTCGCGGTTGCTCAGCACCAGCTCCTCGGCGGCCAGGCCGGGATCTTCCAGCTCGCGGCCGAACTGTTGCAGCCGCTCGTGCAGGCTGCTGCCGGGCGAGCCGGGCAGCACGCGGGCAAGCCACTGCGGCTGGCGATGCTGCAGCTCGTACAGCGGCTTCACCAGCTTGCGCCGGGCGGCCTCGGCCAGGGCGCGGCGCAGTTCCTCCTCCGCCTCCACCGGTAGACGCCCGAGCAGCAGCGCCTCGGCCAGGGTGAAGCGGCACTCGCAGGCCAGGCACAACCGCTGCGCCGCCGTGCTGTCCTCGATGAGCGCCCGCAGGCGTTCGATCGCCTGCTCCGGGCGGCCTTCGAGCATGTCCAGCACCGCCAGGTAACGGCGCAGGCGTGGCAGCAGTTCGTAGAAGCCCGATGGCGCCAGGTACGCCTGTCCCTCGTAGGAGGCAGCGACCAGCTCGAAGGCTCCGCGGGCCTTCTTCAGTTCGCCCTGGTGCAGCCAGGCGACGCCGGTCACCAGTTGCAGGATGCCGCGAAAGCGCGCTTCCGGGACGTGACGCCACTGCATCAGCCGCTCGGCTTCGCGCAGCCAGTGGTAGGCGGTGGCGTAGTCCTGCGACCGTGCCGCCAGTTCGGCCAGCCCGAGATAGCCGTAGAAGGCGTAGGAATCACCGCAGGCCTCGGTCTCGATGCGGCCGCGCTGATAGGCCGCACGGGCCTGCTCGTCCAGGCCCTGGTAGGCCAGCAGCTGCCCCTGTACCAACTGCAGGCGGCCGAGCACCGGGCTGTGGCGGACCTTGTCGCGCAGCGACAGCAGGGCCTGGTCGAGCACGCCGACCGCGCGTTCGAACTCGCCGGTGATTTCCAGCAGCTGAACCCGGTCCACCGCCAGCATGGTCTCGTAGAGCACGCTGCCCTTCAGGCGTGCGAGCTTCATGCCCTCGCCGTTATGCAGCAGCGCAAGGTCGAGATCGCCTTCGGCCATGGCCTGCTGGGTCAGGGTCTGGTGACAGAGCACGCGCTGCGCCCAGGCGTGGTCGGTCAGCACCTCGAGCGCCTGCAGGCAATGCTCGCGCGCCTCCGGCTCGCCGCGCAGGCGCGCCAGGAAGCCCCGCAACGCCTGCCAGTGGGCAAGCAGCTGGGTCTGCCGGCGGGCGTCGGGGCGCGGGAAGAACTTGGCCAGGTCGGCCAGGCAGTCGTCGACCTCGTCCAGACGCGCGCAGATGATCAGCGCCCAGCCGTGCAGCACGATGAGACGGGTGGTGCTGGCGAACAGCGACTGCGGCAGCTCGCTGCGCCAGTGCAGGAAGTGCGAAACGTTTTCGCCGATCAGCAGCTGCTCCTGGCCGAAGCGCTGCAGGTAGTTCGCGGCGACTTCCGGCTGGCCGGCCCAGAGCGCGTGCTCGACGGCCTCACGCATCTCCCCGCGGGTCGCGAACCACTGGCAGGCGCGCAGGTGGACCTGGGTCGGCAGCACCGCATCCGGCAGGCGCTGCAGCAGTTGCGCGAAGGGGCGCCAGAGGCGAAACCACTCGCCGCAGCTGTCGATCTGGTAGATGAACAGCTGCTGGGTCTTGAGCTGCGGCAGGATCTCGTTGCCAGTGCCGTCGAGCACGTAGTCGCACAGCTCGCCGGAGAAACGCGGCATGCGTGCCAGCACGAAGAGCGCATGCCGCAGCTCCTCGCCGAGCCCCTCGAGGACTTCCCGGCTCACGTAGTCGCGCAGCAGCGGCGTACCGGCGACCAGCCGCTCGCGCAGCGCCTGTTCGTCCGCATTGAGCAGCAGCAGGCAGACGCCGGCCAGCCAGCCCTCGGTGCTCGCCTGCAGGTCGCCGAGCGTGTCCTCCGACAGCGCCAGGCGGTGGGCCTGCAGCAGGCCGCGCAGTTCCTCCCCGGTCAGCGCCAGCGCCTCGGCCTCGACCTCCAGCAGATCGCCCTGCAGCAGCAGCCGCGGCAGCTTCCAGGCCGGTTGCCGGCGGCTGCTCACCCACCAGCCGACACTGTCGGGTCCCTGCGCCAGCAGGCCGTCGAGGCAGGCATCGAGTTCGGCGCAGAATTCGCGCGGGTAGTCGTCGAGCATGATCCAGCACGGCTGTACGGTGTCGCCGAGTACCTCCAGCAGCGCCGCCTGGCTGTCCCCGCCGGGCAAGACCGGCCGCCCGAGCGCCTGGCACAGGCGGGCGAGCAGCTGTTCCGGCGAACACGGTCGCCCCGCCAGGTCGAGCCAGACCACCCGCGTGCCGGCCGGCGCGAGCCGGGCGCACTCTTTCATCAGCACGGTCTTGCCGAAACCGGCCGGGGCGCAGAGCAGGCGCAGGCGATACTCGGCCGCCAGCAGTTCGCCGGCCAGGCGCGGGCGGGGCAGATGGAAAGGCGGCAGGCGTGGGATGCTGCTGGCGACCTGCGTGATGGAGGTGACGTCGAAAGTGCCCAGGCGAATACCGACGGACATGGCAACGATCTCTCTTGTTGTTCTGGCCCTGACGAACGGGCGGGCGCCGATGAGCGCGTGCGACCCGTACTGTACAGCCTCCCGGGTCATCCCTCCGGGCTAATGGCCGAAAAGTATCACCTATCCGAACGGCCAACAAAAAAAGGCGGCCGGGTGGCCGCCTTATCTAGCAGGGGAATACCGCCCGATCAACGGACCCCGGCGTTACGCAGGGCTGCCGGCGTGAAGTCGCGCGCCGAAGCCTTGTAGCCATACTCGAAGGGCTTCTCCTCGTTGCTCATGCCGATGGCGATGTAGCGACCGGAGATGATGTCGTACAGGGCCTCGAAGGCGTAGCCCGGTACCTGTTGCTCGTATTCCTGCAGCAGGTGAGCTTCGCCGACGCGCCACAGCTGGCCGCGGCCGTCGTACAGCTCGGAATGGGCGATGATCCAGCTGTCCTCGTCGACGTAGAAGCGGCGCTTGGCGTAGATGTTGCGCTCGCCCGACTTCAGGGTCGCCTCGACGACCCAGACCCGGTGCAACTCGTAGCGGGCCAGGTCCTGGTTCACGTGGCCGGCCTTGAGGATGTCCGAGTACTTGATGTCGTTCGAGTTGATCTCGTAGCTATTGTAGGGGATGTACATCTCCTTCTTGCCGATCAGCTTCCAGTCGTAGCGGTCAGGCGCGCCGCTGAACATGTCGAAGTTGTCGGTGGTACGCATGCCGTCGGCGGCGGTACCCGGGCCGTCGTAGGCCACCTGCGGTGCGCGACGCACGCGGCGCTGGCCGGCGTTGTAGATCCAGGCCTGGCGCGGCTCCTTCACCTGGTCGAGCGAGTCGTGCACCAGCAGCACATTGCCGGCCAGCCGGGACGGGGCGGTGACCCGCTGCTTGAAGAACAGCAGCGCGTTCTCGGCCTTCTGCGGGTCCAGGTCGGACATGTCGCTCGGGAAGGCCACCTCGTCCTCGAAGTGCACGAGCGTGTAGGCGCCGTTGGTCTGCGGCGTGGCCTGGACGATGTTGCGGCGCAGGTTGCCGCCGCGGTAGCGGGTGATGTGGTTCCAGATCACCTCGATGCCGCTTTTCGGGATGGGGAACGCGTAGTAGCGGCTATCCGAGAAGTTCTTCAGCCCGTTCCCGCCCTCGACCAGCTCTGTGCCGGTCGCGCTCTTCTTCGCGGCCTCGTAGATGCGATCCGGCAGCGCCGCCGTGCGATGGCTCGGGAACACGCGGATCTTGTAGGTTTCCGGATAGCGCTTGAACATCGCCATCTGGCCTTCGGACAGCTTGTCCTTGTACTGATCGGCGTTCTGCGCGGTGATCACGAACTGCGGCTGCTCATTGCCGAACGGGTTGGTGAGATGCCCGTTCTTCAGCGGCGCTGCATCGGTAGCCAAGCCACCGTCCCAGGCGGGGATGGTGCCATCGGCATTACCGGACTTCTCGGCGCCCAGCGGCGTCAGGCTGGTACCGAGCTTGGCGGCCTCCTCGGGAGAAACCGCGGCCATCACGCTGCTGGCGAGCAGGGAGAAGGCCAGGACACTGAGTAGCTTTCTTGTTGTTTTCATAGGTTTGCAGTTCCTTCGTTATTCTGGGTTGCGGCTGGAGCCGTCACTCATCGCGCGCCTGCGGGCGGGACCGGCTGGCCGGCCGCCGCGCCACGGCATGCGGCACTACAGACGCCTCCTTAGAAGTTCACGCCCACGCTGAAGGCGAGGAAATCGCGGTCGGTCAGCACGTTGTAGTCGCCGCCGAAGAAGTCGGTGTACGACAGGCTGGCGGTGTAGGTGTTCTGGTACTCTGCATCCACGCCGATACTGATGGCCTTGGAGCCTTCGATAAACAGGTTGTTCGGGCCGTAGCCGTGCACGTCATGCGAGAACGACAGGTTCGGCGTCAGGTTCACACCGGCGAATACGTTGCTGTAGTTCGCCAAGGCCCGCAGGCGGTAGCCCCAGGAGTCGGAAGTTACAAAGCCGTCATCTCCATAACGCGCCAATTGAGTGGCGTCGCTAGGAGTTCCGTAAATGGCGTCTCGCCCGTAGCGAAGCTCATTTTCGCTTTCAAGCCCACCGACATGAGCAAAACCGATTTCCCCGATAAGCGTTACACGGCCGGCGCCAAGCACCTGATCGAAGAAATGAGTAAAGGTTGTCTGAATCTGTGTAACTTCTTTACGGTTGTAGCCACGGTTATCGGCACCGAGCGAGCTCTGAACCGGCGACGCAGCCCCGCCTGCCAATGGGTTAAGTATGGCACGGGACAAATCCGTGGTATTAATCTGCACCGGCAAGTTAGGCCTGTAGCTTATCTCCCCGGACCACGCAGTACCTGTAGGGAGGGTTGTTGAAAAACTGAGACCATAAAGCCGAATATCCTCGGGGTACTCGAGATAGTACCGACCATTACCCAAGAAGACACTTTGGGCAAAACCGCCAGCGGTTTCGGAAAAGGCATCCGATGCGCATGCGGCACCGCCACCAAAGAAGTCACAGAGATCATTTAAGGCACCACCGACGCCAACCTCGCCAAGAGCCAAGGCAGTGGCCATTCCTGGGGTAGTGGTTCCAACATAAGGCGTACGGCTATGGTAATTCATAAAGTAAAAGCCGTACTCCGCAGTATCAGCCAGCCAGCGGAGCGCCAATCCATACTGCCCTGAGTCGCGCGCGTCCCGATCACCACTCCGGGGCAGAACCACGCCTTCACTGGTTACATCGAAGCCTGCGCCATAGGGAGCCGCCAATGGTGCAAGCGGCGCAATCGCACCGCTGCCGACGTGATAGTTATTATCGCATCCATCCTGAGCGACATCAGATCCGAAGAAAGTTCCGCAGTTATCTACGATGGTTTGATCCCACTCCAACTGGTAAAAGGCTTCCATGCTGAGCTGATCGGTAAGACTCTGCGAGACATAGAGCATGTTTACCGGAATGAGGCCTTCCTTGATTTCTGCACCTGGGCGGCGGAAGGCAGCAGCGTCGAGCGGATTAATCGAGTTGATACTGTTACCGATAAAAGTGCTTTCACCCCAACTTACAACCTGTCTACCGAAGCGAACCGTACCCGGCAAATCTCCAAGGTAATAATTGTGGTAAAGAAATGCGTCGAGAATCTGTGCGCCAGAGGATTGGGCAGCCTCTTTCCGATTGCTATCGCTGATATCCTTCCAAGGCCGGTTTTCGTCCTTTAGCTCGAAGTCATACCAATACTTGCCGCGAACGAACACACCAGTATCGCGATAGCGAAGCTCAAGGTCGTGCACACCCTTGAAGATCTTCGAGAAGGTCTCCCCCTTCTTGAAATTCAGCCGGCCGTCGTCACCCGTCTGGGTGTAGCCAGTACCGCCGTTATTGATGCCGATCAGATCCCTATCCGGATCATCCATGCCCCAGCTGGCCCCGATGGACAGCGCGGAGTCGAACTGCCCCTCGATTTCTCCGATGTTGAAGGTGACGGCATGAGCCGGGGCGACGGCGCCCAGTGCGATGGCCACTGCGAGGGTTTTCGGCTGGAAGAATCCTTGCCTTGTTTTTGTTGTTGTCATGCGGCGCTCCTGGTGGTTCCTGAGTGCATTAACCGTAACGACACGGCAGAAGGTGGATAAGCGCACTAAGGTTTGATTTGGTCTGTCATCCTTTAGGATGACTGCCTGGTCCCGACGGGCTCTGCGACGGGCTTTCCGATCCTGTCGGCCCGAGCCTGGACCTGCTCAGCCTAGCCCTGAACGGCCGCCGAGCAAAGCGGCCGCCGGCACCTTGCACCATCGGCGTGCAAAAACCCGGCGGCAATCGGCAAAACCGCCCGCACCGGGCGGCAAGGCCCGCCCTAGAGCCTCCGCGCGCGCGAGCAGGTTGCAACCCGAGGGGCGAACCCGGGCGTTACCCTCGTGCCCCGAGGGTGAGAGAAAAGGAAACAGCGCCCCACGCGAAGGCACGGGGGCCGGGCAGGCAAGCGCCCGGATGCGGGGGAGTCATTCACGGGAACGGGGCTGCATCATTCAGCCCGCGATGCGGCCCCGGCTCGGCGCTAGTCGAAAAAGCCCTTCATCCAGCCGAGATAGCGCTCCACGTCCACCTCGCGCGGAGCCCAGGGTGCGCGCTCGGCGTCGGTCAGCGGCAGGTAGGGCCCGGCCTTGCACTCGAACAGCAGGCTGTCCGGCGCCAGCACCACCAGGGCGTGGTAAAGGCCGGGCGGGATGTCGACGCCCAGGCAATCACCGCCCGCCTCCAGCAGCCGCTGCTCGCGAACGCCGCCCTGCTCGTCGAAGATCAGCAGGCCCAGGCGTCCGCCGAGCACGATCAAGCATTCGGCCTTGTCGTCGTCGAGGTGCCGGTGCGGTGCGACGTAGGTGGACGGCTGCAACCCCATCAGCAGGCGCTGGCAGGGCTCGTCCGGGCGGTGCAGCAGGTGGTGATGGCGCTGGCGCGGGCAGTTGTCCGCCGCGGCCGCCAGCGCCTGGAACAGCGACCTGTCGAAATAACGAGGGCTGGACACACTGCGCCCCGGGCTCAGAGCCCCTTGACCGCGTAGATGCCGGCGGCGTTGCGCCAGTAGCCCTTGTAGTCCATGCCGTAGCCGAAGATGTAGCGGTCGACGCAGCTCAGCCCGACGTAGTCGGCCTTCAGGTCCGGGCGCGACTTGCGCTGGTGATCCTTGTCGATCAGCACGGCAGTGTGGACGTTGGCAGCGCCGGCGTGACGGCAGAAATCGACGATGGCGCCGAGCGTGTGCCCTTCGTCGAGGATGTCGTCGACGATCAGCACGTCGCGGTCGATGAAGGAAATCTCCGGCTTGGCCTTCCAGAACAGCTCGCCGCCGCTGGTTTCGTTGCGGTAGCGGGTCGCGTGCAGATAGGACAGCTCCAGCGGGAAGGCCAGCTTGGGCACCAGCTTGCCGGCGAAGATCAGCCCGCCATTCATCACGCAGAACACCACGGGGTTGCGATCCGCCAGGCGGGCGCTGATCTGCTCGGCCACCGAGTCGATCGCGGCTTCGACCTGCGCTTCGGTGTACAGGCAGTCGGCTTCGGCCATTACCTGGCGAATGTGGGCGATATCGACGGACATGAGCTTCTCCGGTAGGACAACAGGGATCGAGAGCAAGCCTAGCAGGCCGCCCGCGAGAAAAGCGCGCGACGATAGCGGGCCAGGACCCGCACAGCAAGGCCTGCGGGGATATGACGCAGAAATAGCCGGTCACCGGGCGATGCTTTAATCTAGCCCGGTTTTTTGCCCGCCGGAGCCCTTCCCCCATGTCCATCCAAGAGATCCGCCACCCGCTGATCCGCCACAAGCTCGGCCTCATGCGCCGGGCCGACATCAGCACCAAGAACTTTCGCGAACTGGCCCAGGAAGTCGGCTCCATCCTGACCTATGAAGCGACCCGCGACCTGCCGCTGGAGCACTACGACATCGAAGGCTGGTGCGGCCCCGTGCAGGTGGAGAAGATTTCCGGCAAGAAGATCACCGTGGTGCCGATCCTGCGCGCCGGCATCGGCATGCTCGACGGCGTGCTCAGCCTGATACCGGGCGCCAAGGTCAGCGCGGTGGGCATCGCCCGCAACGAGGAAACGTTGCAGGCACACACCTATCTGGAGAAGCTGGTGCCGCAGATCGAGCAGCGCCTGGCGATGATCATCGATCCGATGCTGGCCACCGGCGGTTCCATGGTCGCCACCATCAACATGCTGAAGAAGGCCGGCTGCCGCGACATCCGCGCGCTGGTGCTGGTGGCCGCGCCGGAAGGCATCGCGGCGGTGGAGAAGGCCCACCCGGACGTCACCATCTATACCGCCTCGATCGACGAGCGGCTCGACGCCAACGGGTACATCATTCCCGGCCTGGGCGATGCCGGCGACAAGATCTTCGGCACCAAGCAGAAGGACGTCTGAGCATGCAGGATCACATGCACGACCCGGTCTGGCGCCAGGCGCTGGCCGGTTCGCAGATGCTCTTCGTGGCCTTCGGCGCGCTGGTGCTGATGCCGCTGATAACCGGGATGGACCCCAACGTGGCGCTGTTCACCGCGGGGCTCGGCACGCTGATCTTCCACCTGGTCACCCGCAACCAGGTACCGGTGTTCCTCGCCTCGAGCTTCGCCTTCATCGCTCCCATCCTCGCCGCGCAGGGCGAGTTCGGGCTGCCGGCGACGCTGGGCGGGCTGGTCGCCGCCGGCGTGGTCTACATGCTGCTCTCGCTCGGCGTGAAGCTGCGCGGCACCGGTTTCATCGACCGCCTGCTGCCGCCGGTGGTGATCGGCCCGGTGATCATGTCCATCGGCCTCGGCCTGGCGCCGGTGGCCGCCAACATGGCGATGGGCAAGGCCGGCGACGCCAGCGCCCAGCTGGTGCCCTACGATACCGCGCTGATGATCTCGCTGCCGGCGCTGATCACCACGCTGGTGGTCGCGGTGGTCGGCCGCGGCCTGCTGCGGCTGGTGCCGATCCTCGCCGGCGTGTTCGTCGGCTACCTGCTCGCCTGGTGGCTGGGGGTGGTGGACTTCAGCGGCGTCGCCGCCGCCCCCTGGCTGGCGGTGCCGAACTTCGTCGCCCCGGAATTCCACTGGGGCGCCATCCTGTTCATGCTGCCGGTGGCCATCGCGCCGGCCATCGAGCACATCGGCGACGTGCTGGCGATCGGCACCGTGACCGGCAAGAACTACCTGCACAAGCCCGGCCTGCACCGCACCCTGCTCGGCGACGGCCTGGCCACCTCCGCCGCCGGCCTGTTCGGCGGGCCGCCGAACACCACCTATTCGGAAGTCACAGGCGCGGTGATGCTGACCAGGAACTTCAATCCGCGGGTGATGCTCTGGGCCGCGGCCGTGGCGATCGTGCTGGCGTTCATCGGCAAGTTCGGCGCCGCCCTGCAGAGCATCCCGGTGCCGGTCATGGGCGGCATCCTCTGCCTGCTGTTCGGCTCCATCGCGGTGGTCGGCCTGAACACGCTGATCCGCCACCAGGTGGACCTGTCCGAGGCGCGCAACCTGGTGATCGTCGCCGTCACCCTGACCTTCGGCATCGGCGGCATGGTGATCGGCGCCGGCGACGTTAGCCTCAAGGGCATCTCGCTGTGCGGCATCGCCGCCATCGTGCTGAACCTGGTGCTGCCCGGCGGCAGCAGCTGGCGCCAGTCCTCGCGCCCGGTCGAGCCCTGAGCCAATCGCGGCAACGCCGCTCGCTCAAGGCCTGGCCAAGCCCCGTGAGCGGTCTCGACCGCGAATGCCGTTCCGTCGCGGTCAAGACCGCTCCCACACGCACCTTTAAGCGAGAGGACGGGGCGCGAACCCTCCCTCATCCGACCCCGCGGGCCACCTTCTCCCGGAGGGAGAAGGGAAAAGCGTAGGGTGCATGCGCACCGCCGGCAGGGCCTTGGCCTTCAGCCGCCACTCGCCGGACTGGACGTCGACCAGTCACGCAGCCGCTCCACGCTCTCGCGGTAGGGCCCGAGCCCGCTGGCCAGCAGGCCGAAGGCGGCGACCACCGCGCCGAGCGTGATGATCAACAGCGAGTAGCGCAGCGCCTGGTCATAGCCGAACACGTAGTCGGTCACCACGGCGACCGCCGTCGGCCCCACGCCGAGGCCGAACAGGGTGATGACGAACAGGTAGATCGCCGAGGCCTGACCGCGCATCGCGTTGGGCATGATTTCCTGGATCGCCGCCGGCGCGACGCCGAACGGCATGCTCAGGCAGAACACCGTCGGCGCCAGCAGCACCGAGGCCCAGATACCGTCGGGCATCAGCGGAAACAGCGCCACCAGCGGGATGGCCGTCGCCGCGGCGAACATCCCCACCCGCATGTTGGCGTCGGTGCGCCCGCGCCTGGCCATCCAGTCGGCCAGGCGTCCGCCGAAGACGATGCCCAGGCAGCCGAACACCGCCACCAGGCTGCCGTAGACGATGCCGACTTCCGAAGCGCTCCAGCCGTAGGTGCGGATATAGAAGGTCGGCACCCAGGCGGCGCTGCCGTAGCCGGCGAAGGCGAGGAAGGCGAAGCCGAAGTTGTGGTGCAGCACCGTCTTGCGGTTGGCCCGCAGATACCGGGCGACCTCGGCCATGGGCACCGCCACCCCGGCGCCGGCACCGCGTCGCGCAGGCTCCTGCACCGCGAGCATGAGCAGGGTGAAGAGCACGCCGGCGGCGCCTAGGATGAGGAAGATCGACTGCCACGGGCGCACCTCGCCCACCACCGGCAGCACCAGGTCGCCCTGCGCCGAGGCGAACTGGATCACCAGCCCGCCGAGCAAAAAAGCGATGCCCGAGCCGAGATAGACGCCCATGGAGTAGACGCTGATCGCGGTGGCCCGGCGCTCGGCCGGAAAGCTGTCGGCGATCAGCGAGTAGGCCGCCGGCGACAAGGCCGCTTCCCCTACCCCGACGCCGATCCGGCACAGCAGGAACTGCCAGTACATTCGCGCCAGCCCGCAGGCCGCGGTGGCCGCGCTCCAGAACAGGATGCCGACGGCGATCAGCCCGCGCCGGCTCCTGCTGTCGGCCAGGCGCCCGAGCGGGATGCCGCAGACCGTGTAGAAGATCGCGAAGGACAGCCCCATCAGCAGGCTCATCTGGGTGTCGCTGATCACCAGATCGCGGCGGATGGGCTCGACCAGCAGGTTGAGGATCTGCCGGTCGATGAACGACAGGACGTAGGCGACCATGAGGATCGCCACGGTGGTCCAGGCGCGGGCGCTGGAGGGGTAGCCGTTGTTATCGTTGTGCATGCGGGCTCCTCGGCGCCGCCCGTGGGGCGGCACGGCGGTGGAAGACGCCGCAGCTTAGGCCGGCCGGTAGCGCGCCGGTGCGCTTATCAGCCAGGCGAATGCGCGCAGCCGGCTCGTGCTGATGACGGCCGGAGGCCGTCGCCTTTCAGCACCCAGCGTCGGGCCTGGCGGTACGCCGGCAGAGGTCGACCAGCGTCTCGACCCAGGCGGGATGGTCGTTCAGGCAGGGCACCAGTTCCAGCCGCTCGCCGCCGGCCTCGGCGAACTGCTCCGCGCCGCGCAGGCCGATCTCCTCCAGCGTCTCGATGCAGTCGGCGACGAACGCCGGGCACATCACCAGCAGCTTCTTCACGCCCTGGGCAGCCAGTTGGTCGAGCCGCGTCTCGGTGTAGGGCTCGATCCATTTGTCCTTGCCCAGCCTCGACTGGAAGGACACCGACCACTGCCCCGGCTGCAGGCCTGCGCGCTCGGCGAAGCGCTCGGCGGTGCGCAGGCACTGGCTGCGGTAGCAGACGGCGAGCACCTCGTCGCGGATGCCGCTGCTGTCGGCGGCCTGCAGGTCGTGCCCGGGGTCCTTGACCAGCTTGCGGATGTGCCGCTCCGGCAGGCCGTGGAAGCTCAGCAGCAGGTGGTCGAATGCCTGCGCGAGGTACGGGCGTGCGCTTTCCACCAGCGCATCCAGGTAGGCGTCGTCGGCATAGAACGGCGGCACCACGGCCAGCGCCAGGTCCAGCCCGCGCTCGCGGATCACGCGCTGCGTCTCGACGATCGCTGTGGTGGTGGTGCTGTCGGCGAACTGCGGGTAGAGCGGCGCCAGCGTCACCCGGCGCACGCCCTGGGCGGCCAGGCGCAGCAGCGCCGATTCGATGGAGGGCTCGCCGTAGCGCATGCCCAGTTCGACCGGCCCGTGCGCCCAGAGCGCCTGCACGCGCGCCTGCAGACGACGGCTGAGCACGATCAGCGGCGACCCCTCGTCCCACCAGATCGAGGCATAGGCGTGCGCGGACTGCGCCGGGCGCCGGATGAGAATCGCCGAGACCAGCAGCCGGCGCAGCGGCCAGGGCAGATCGACCACGTAGCGATCCATCAGGAATTGATCGAGGTAGCGACGTACGTCCTCCACCCCGGGCGACGCGGGCGAACCGAGATTGACCAACAGCAGCGCATGATCGTTCATGGCGATTCCTTTGTTCGGCGCACCCGGCGAGCCGGGTCTGATGGGCGGGCATTATAAGGGCGCGCCCGGCCCCGCCGCCCACAGAGATTGCCAATCGCCATGATTGAGGCCACTACCGCCGCCGGTCAGGCGGCGACGTCTTGCTTGGCATTGCGCACCATTCTGGGCTTAGTCTGAAACGGCGCCGGGCCGGTCGGGAGCGACCGGCGAGCACCGACGCCTCTCGCCAACATGCAGGTGGTTGAAAGGGATGCGCCCGGGGGTTTCAGGGGGTGCATGCGACCGCTTGCCAGGTCCAGAGGAGAACCATGAGTACACCCATTGCGATCATCGGAACCGGCATGGCCGGCCTGTCCGCCGGACAGGCGCTGGTCGAGGCGGGGCTGGATGTGCGGTACTTCGAGAAGAGCCGCGGCAGCGGCGGCCGCATGGCCAGCAAGCGCAGCGACACCGGCAGCCTCGACCTCGGCGCCCAGTATTTCACCGCGCGCGACCGCCGTTTCGCCGACGTCGTCCAGCAGTGGCGGGCCCGCGGCTGGGTGGGCGAATGGGCGCCGTCGCTCTACCAGGCCAGCGAGGGCCAGTTGAGCCCTTCACCCGACGAGCAGGTGCGCTGGGTCGGTGTACCGCGCATGAGCGCGATTTCGCGGGCCCTGCTCGGCGCCCTGCCGACGGAGTTTTCCTGCCGCATCACCGAGGTCTTCCGCGGCGACCAGTACTGGCACCTGCAGGACGCCGAGGGTAAGAACCACGGCCCCTTCAGCCGCGTCGTCGTGGCCACGCCGGCCCCACAGGCGAGCAACCTGCTGGCGGCGGCGCCGAAGCTCGCCAGCGTCGCCGCCGGCGTCGCCATGGAGCCGACCTGGTCCGTCGGGCTGAGCTTCGAGCGGCCGCTGGACACCGAACTCGACGGCTGCTTCGTGCAGGGCGGCGCGCTGGACTGGGTCGCCCGCAACCGCAGCAAGCCGGGGCGCGAGCCGGTCCCGGACAGCTGGGTGCTGCATGCCAGCAGCGACTGGAGCCGGCACAACCTGGACCTGCCGAGGGAAGCGGTCACCGAGGCCCTGCATGGCGAGTTCGCCGAACTGGTCGGCTGCGCGGTACCGGCCCCGTCGTTCAGCGTCGCGCACCGCTGGTTGTACGCCAAGCCCACCAGCAGCCACCAGTGGGGCGCGCTGGGCGATGCCGACCTCGGCCTCTATGCCTGCGGTGACTGGTGCAGTTCGGGACGGGTCGAGGGCGCCTGGCTCAGTGGCCAGGAAGTGGCGCGGCGGATCATCAGCCACCTGCAGTAGCCCTGAAACGAGAAAACCGCCGCCGGCGGTTTTCTCGTGCAGCGATGCGGGGCGCGGATCAGAAGGCCAGGCGGTAATGCACCGCGTAGCTCTCGACGCCATCGTTCGGGTTCTTCAGCCCGGCGTTGGAATAATGAATGGCCCGGATGCCGACCTCGTGCCCGCCGGCGAAACGCAGGCCGGCGCCGAGGCGGTCCTCGAACTGGAACGAGGAGCCGAGGTCGCGATCCTCGATTTCGGTGCTTTCGAACGCGGCGATGCCGATGCCGGCCTCGAGATACGGGCGCACGGCGTCACCGTTGAATTCGTAGACGAACACCGGGCTCAGCGACAGGCTGTGGTTTGCGCTGGTTTCGTCCCCCTCCCAGTAGGTGTAGCCGGCATCCCAGTAGCCGGTGAGACGCCCGACGCTGGTCTGCCACCAGTTGGTGCCGAAGTCGAACTGCAGGCCGAGGCGGTAGGTCATGGTTGACTCGCCGGTCTGGCCGACGGATGCGGTCAGCCCTGCCGCGTGCGCAGGAACCTGAGCGAGCAGCAGGATCGCGGTGGTTGCCCCCAGAATCGTTTTTTTCATTCTTGAAACATCCTTACAAACAATTGGCGTCGAAAAAAGTTGAACATCAGTTCAGTTTATGAAACCGCCGTTCGGCGGAAAGTTCCTAGCCGGCGAACCGACGCACCGGCGCAGGCGCCCCCCAGAGCACCGGCAATACCCGCTGCAGCTGCTGCGGATCGGCACTGCTCCAGAAGCCTGTCGTGGCCACCCCCTCGCCTTGCAAACCGGCGGCCACCAATACGTCCTCGAGCCGTCTGGCCACGGCCGCGCCGGTGTCGACCAGGGTAACCGTCGGCGGCACCAGGCGCTCGAGCAGCGGGCGCAGGAACGGGTAGTGCGTGCAGCCGAGGATCAGCGTGTCGCAGCCCTCGGTCAGCAGGGGCTCGACGAAGCTCAGCAGCAGCGCGCGCGTCCGAGGCCCGTCGAGATCACCCGCCTCCACCAGCTCGACCAGCCCGGGACAGGGCTGGGTCACCACCCGCACGTCCACCGCGAAGCGGTCGAGCAAGGCGGCGAAGCGCGCGCTCTTCAGCGTGCCGGTGGTCGCCAGCACACCGACCACGCCGCTGCGCGTGGCCCGCGCGGCAGGCTTGACCGCCGGCTCCATGCCCACGATGGGCAGCTCGGGATGGCACTCGCGCAGCTCCGCCACGCCTGCCGCGGTGGCGGTGTTGCAGGCCACCACCAGCGCCTTGGCGTTGCGCTCGAGAAAGAAGTCGGCAATGGCGCGGCAACGCGCGCGGATGAAATCGGGCGTCTTCTCGCCGTAGGGCACATGCCCGCTGTCGGCCAGGTAGAGCAGCGACTCCCGCGGCAGCCGGGCGCGGATCTCGCGCAGCACCGACAGCCCGCCGACGCCCGAGTCGAACACGCCGATCGGCCGGTCATCCGCCATGGCGCGCCCCGCAGACCGCGCAGCCGGGATCGCGCCTGACCCGCAGCTCGCGGAAGCGCGTGCCCAGCGCATCGACCAGCAGCAGCCGGCCGACCAGGGGTTCGCCGAACCCGGCCAGCAGCTTCAGCGCCTCCAGCGCCTGCAGGCTGCCGACCGTGCCCACCAGCGGGCCGACCACGCCGGCTTCGCTGCAGGTCAGCTCGGCCTCGCTGCCGTGCCCGTACAGGCAGTGGTAGCAGGGGCTGTCCTCGCGACGCGGGTCGAACACCGCGAGCTGCCCCTCGAGGCGGATGGCCGCGCCGCTGACCAGCGGCTTGCGCGCGGCCACGCAGGCGGCGTTGATCGCCTCGCGCACGGTGAAGTTGTCGGTGCAGTCGAGCACCAGGTCGACCGCCGCGACGGCGGCGGCCAGGGTGTCGGCGTCCATCGCCTGGCGCTGCGGCACCAGGCGCACGTTGGGGTTCAGCACCTGCAGCCGGTTGATCGCCGAATCCACCTTGGAGAGGCCGACCGCCTGGCCATCGTGCAGCACCTGGCGCTGCAGGTTGGTCAGGTCGACCTGGTCGAAGTCGGCCAGGTGCAGCTCGCCGACACCCGCGGCGGCCAGGTAGAGCGCCACCGGCGAGCCAAGCCCGCCGAGGCCGACGATCAGCGCCCGGCTGTCCTTGAGCCTGAGCTGGCCCTCGACGTCGATCTGCCGAAGCAGGATCTGGCGGCTGTAGCGGAGCAGTTCGTCGTCGCTGAGCATGAAGATCCTCGGTCGTTGATCGTTAGCCTGCGTGCTCCGGGCCCATGCGCCCGAGGCTGATGCGCAGGTGCCCAGCCAGGTCGGCGCGGCTCTGCACCGCCTCGAAACCGGCAGCACCCAGCAGCTCCCGCACCGCGGCCGCCTGGTCGTAGCCGTGCTCGAGCAGCAGCCAGCCACCGGCCCGCAGATGCGCCGGCGCCCCGGCGACGATGTGGCGCAGGTCGTCGAGCCCGTCCGGGCCCGCGATCAATGCGCTGAGCGGCTCGAAACGCAGGTCGCCCTGCGCCAGGTGCGGATCGTCCGCCGCCACGTAGGGCGGGTTGGCGACGATCAGCGCGAAGCGCTGCCCCTCGAGCGCGGAGAACCAGTGGCTGCGGTGGAAGCGGACGTTGCCCAGCCCGAGCCGCGCGCGGTTGCGCTCGGCCAGCGCCACCGCCTCCTCGACACGGTCGACACCGGTCAGGCGCCAGGCCGGCCGCTCGCTGGCCAGCGCCAGGGCGATGGCGCCGGTGCCGGTGCCCAGGTCGAGCACGTCGAGGGATTCGGCCGGCAGCAGCGCCAGCGCGGTTTCCACCAGCAGTTCGGTGTCCGGCCGCGGGATCAGCGTGTGTGGCGCGACTTCCAGCTCCAGCGACCAGAACCCCTGGCGGCCGAGGATGTAGGCCACCGGCTCGCCCTGCCGGCGGCGCGCCAGCCAGGCGCGGTAACGCTCTGCCACCTCGGGCGCGACCTCGCGCTCGGGCCAGGTGCGCAGGTAGCTGGTCGACTTGCCCAGCGCGTAGGCCAGCAGCCACTCGGCGTCCAGCCGGGCGCTCGGCGAATCGGGCAGCGCGGCCTCGGCGAGCAGGCCGGCGATGGTCGGGACGGGGCTCAAGGCAGGCGGCTCAATCGCCCAGCGCCGCCAGCTGGTCGGCCTGGTATTCGCCGAGCAGCGGCTCGATCACCGCGTCCACGCCGCCGGCCATCACCTCGTCCAGCGCGTAGAGGGTCAGGTTGATGCGGTGGTCGGTGACCCGGCCCTGGGGAAAATTGTAGGTGCGGATGCGCTCGGAGCGGTCGCCCGAGCCCACCAGCAGGCGGCGCGTCTCGGAGATTTCCTTGTGCGCGGCGGCGTCCTGCTGGTCCTGCAGCCTGGCCGCCAGCCAGGCCATCGCCTTGGCGCGGTTCTTGTGCTGCGAGCGCTCCTCCTGGCACTCGACGACGATGCCGGTGGGCAGGTGGGTGATGCGGATCGCCGAGTCGGTCTTGTTGACGTGCTGGCCGCCGGCGCCCGAGGAGCGGTAGGTGTCGACGCGCAGGTCGGCCGGGTTGATCTCGATGGCCGCCTGCTCGTCGGGCTCCGGCAGCACGGCGACGGTGCAGGCGGAGGTATGGATGCGGCCCTGGGACTCGGTTTCCGGCACGCGCTGCACGCGGTGGGCGCCGGATTCGAACTTCAGCTTGGCGTAGACGTTGTCGCCTTCCACGCGGGCGATGACCTCCTTGTAGCCGCCGTGCTCGCCAGGGCTTTCGGAGAGTATCTCGACCCGCCAGCCCTGCCTCTCGGCGTAGCGCGAATACATGCGGAACACGTCGCCGGAGAAGATCGCCGCCTCGTCGCCACCGGTGCCGGCGCGCACTTCGAGGAACACGTTGCGGTTGTCGTTCGGGTCCTTCGGCAGCAGCATGCGCTGCAGTTCGCCCTCCAGCCGCTCGAGTTCGATGCGCGCCTGCGCGACTTCCTCCTCGGCCATCTCGCGCAGGTCCGGGTCGCTGTCCTTGAGCAGCGCCTGTGCGCCCTCCAGGTCCTGCTGCACCTTGCGCAGCCGGCGGTAGGCGGCGATCACCGGCTCGACCTCGGCGTATTCCCTGGAATAGGCGCGGAAGCGGCTCTGGTCGCTGATCACCTCGGCATCGCCGAGCAGCGCGGTGAGCTCCTCGAAACGGTCCTGCAGGGTATCGAGCTTGTTCAGCAGCGAGGCTTTCATGGGGTGTCCGACCCTCCGTTGAGGGCGAAGAGCTCCTCGGCCATGGCCAGCGCCTCGATCCGGCCCTCGGCCGAAAATTTCTTCAGTTGCACGCTCGGCGCGTGCAGCAACTTGTTTGTCAGCCCGCGGGCGAGCTGCGCCAGCGCTTCCTCGGCGGGCACGCCGCTGGCGAGCAGGCGCATGGCACGCTGCAGTTCCTCGTCGCGCTGGCGCTCGGCGCGCTGGCGGTAGGCCTTGAGCACGTCCACCGCGGCCAGCTCGCGCAGGCGCAGCATGAAATCGTCGGCGCCACTGGCGACCAGCTCCTCGGCCGCCAGCGCCGCGTCGTGCCGGCTCTTGAGGTTCTCCGTGATGACCTCGTGCAGGTCGTCCACGGTGTACAGGTAGACGTCGTCCAGCTCGGCCACCTGCGGCTCTATGTCGCGCGGTACGGCGATGTCGACCATGAACATCGGCTTGTGCTTGCGCACCTTCAGCGCCTGCTCGACCGCGCCCTTGCCGAGGATCGGCAACTGGCTGGCGGTGGAGCTGATGACGATGTCGCAGTTCGGCAGTTCCTGCGGGATGTCCGCCAGCAGGATGGCGTGCGCGCCGAACTGCTCGGCCAGCAGGCTGGCGCGCTCGAGCGTGCGGTTGGCGACCACGATGCGCTTGACGCCCTGCTCGTGCAGATGCCGGGCGACCAGGGTGATGGTCTCGCCGGCGCCGATCAGCAGCGCCTGGCTGCGATCGAGCTTGGCGAAGATCTGCCGGGCCAGGCTGACCGCGGCGAAGGCGACCGAGACCGGGCTTTCGCCGATGGCGGTGTCGGTGCGCACCGTCTTGGCGGTGCTGAAGGTGGCCTGGAACAGCCGCCCGAGCAGCGGCCCGACGCTGCCCGCCTCGCGCGCCACGGCGTAGGCGGACTTCATCTGGCCGAGGATCTGTGGCTCGCCGAGCACCATGGAGTCGAGCCCGCTGGCCACCCGCATCATGTGCCGCACGGCCTCGGCATCGGTGTGCACATAGGCGCAGGCGCGCAGGTCGTCGAGGTTCAGGCGGTGGTAGTCGGCCAGCCAGGCGAGCACCGCATCCGGCTGCACCTGGTCCTGGTGCAGGTACAGTTCGCTGCGGTTGCAGGTCGAGAGGATCGCGGCTTCGCGGGTCGGTGTCAGGCGACACAACTGCTGCAGCGCTTCGACCGTCTGCTCGGGCGTGAACGCGACCCGCTCGCGGACGTCCACCGAAGCGGTCTTGTGGTTGATGCCGAGCGCGATGAAGGACATGCGGATCGCTGATGAAAAAACGGAGCCCGCAATTCTCCTACTTCGCCAGATTGAGAACAACTGTTGCGGGCAATTGTCTCAATCCTCCGGACCTCGCCGGCCCGGCCGCCCCATGGGCTTGCCCGGTGGCTTGTGTCATCATGCCCCGACCCCACTGCCACGCGGTCCCGTATGAATAGAAGCCTTGCCCTCGCCGCCCTTCTGCTTCTGGCCGGCTGCCAGTCGATGCAGCCCGTCGAGCGCAGCACCCCGCCGGTGCAGGACGAGGCCTCCGCCCCCGCGGAGCCCGCGGTCACCGAGTACGGCTCGTTCAGCGCGGACACGCTCTACGCCCTGCTGGTGGCGGAGCTGGCGGGCCAGCGCAACCGCTTCGACATCGCCCTCGGCAACTACGTCCAGCAGGCCAACGCGACCCAGGACCCGGCCGTCGCCGAGCGCGGCTTCCGCATCGCCGAGTACCTCGGCGCCGAGCAGGCGGCCCTCGACACCGCGCTGATCTGGGCGCGCAACGCGCCGGACAACCTCGACGCCCAGCGCGCCGCCGCCGTCCAGCTGGCGCGCGCCGGCGAATACGAGCAGTCGATGGAATTCATGGAAAAGGTGCTGCGCGGCCAGGGCGACACCCATTTCGACTTCCTCGCCCTGTCCGCCGCCCAGACCGACGCGGACACCCGCGCCGGCCTGCTGCAGAGCTTCGACCGCCTGCTCGCCAAGTATCCGGACAACCCCCAGCTGGCCTTCGGCAAGGCGGTGCTGCTGCAGCAGGACGAGCGCCCGCAGGAAGCGCTCGCCCTGCTCGAATCGCAACCGCAGGCCAACGACCAGGTGCCGTCCATCCTGCTGCGCGCGCGCCTGCTGCACGCCCTCGGCCGCAGCGACGAGGCCGTGCCGCTGCTGGAGAAGTCGCTGAAGCGGCATCCGGACGACAAGCGCCTGCGCCTGACCTACGCCCGCCTGCTGGTCGAGCGCGGACAGCTCGAAGCGGCCATGGGCGAGTTCGCCACCCTGGTGCAGCAATACCCCGAGGACGACGACCTGCGCTTCTCCATGGCCCTGGTGTGCCTGGAGGCGGAGGCCTGGCAGGAAGCGACCATATACCTGGAGGAACTGATCGAGCGGGGCAGCCACCTGGACGCGGCGCAGTTCAACCTGGGTCGCGCCTACCAGGCGATGGGCGAGACGGACGCGGCGCTCGACGCCTTCGCCGAGGTCGGCCCGGGCAAGGACTACCTGCCGGCCAAGCTGCTGCAGAGCGAGCTGCTGTTCGACGCCGGCCGCGGCGAGCAAGCCAGCCGCGTGCTGGCCGAGGCCCGCGAGCAGCAGCCGGACTACGCCATCCAGCTGTACCTCATCGAGATCGAGGCGCTGCAGGACAAGGGCGAACAGGGCGCCGCCTGGCAGCTCGTGCAGCAGGCGCTGGAGCAGTTCCCCGACGACCTCAACCTGCTGTACACCCGCGCCATGCTCGCCGAGCAGCGCGGCGACCTGGCCCAGCTCGAGCGCGACCTGCGCTTCATAATCGAGCGCGAGCCGGAAAACGCCATGGCCCTCAACGCCCTGGGCTACACCCTCGCCGACCGCACCACGCGCTACGACGAGGCCCGCGCGCTGATCGAGCAGGCCCACGAACTCAACCCCGACGACCCGGCGATCCTCGACAGCCTCGGCTGGGTGAACTACCGCCTGGGCGACCTGGAAGAGGCCGAACGCCTGCTGCGCCAGGCACTGGAGCGCTTCCCCGATGCCGAAGTCGCCGCCCACCTTGGCGAAGTCCTGTGGGCGAAGAACCAGCAGCAGGAGGCCCGCCGCGTCTGGTCGGACGCCTTCGCGGCGCAGCCGGACAACGCCATCCTGCGCAACACCCTCAAGCGCCTGACCGGATCGGAGACGCCCTGACCGATGACCCTGTTCAAACGACTGCTGCTGCCCGCCTTCGCCCTGCTCCTGGCCGGTTGCGCCGGGCTCGGCCCGCAGGAAAGCGTGCAGGGCCCTGGCGACCAGGGCTCCTGGCAGACGCACAAGGCCCGCGTGTCCGCCATCGACGGCTGGCAGATCAACGGCAAGGTCGGCATTCGCGCCCCGCAGGATTCGGGCAGCGGCACCCTGTTCTGGCTGCAGCGCCAGGATTATTTCGACATCCGCCTGGCCGGCCCGCTCGGCCGCGGCGCCACGCGCCTGACCGGACGCCCCGATGAGGTGGTGCTGGAAGTCGCCAACCAGGGGCGCTTCCAGGCCGACTCGCCGGAGGCCCTGCTCGAGGCGCAGCTCGGCTGGCGCCTGCCGGTGTCGCACCTGCTCTGGTGGGTTCGCGGGCTGCCGGCGCCCGACAGCCCGCGGCAACTGACCCTGGACGACAACGGCCGCCTGGCGCGCATGACCCAGGACGGCTGGGAGGTGGAATACCTCAGCTACCTGCAGCAGGACGGCTACGCGCTGCCCGAGCGCATCCGCCTGGAAGGCCAGGACCTGCGCGTGACCCTGGTGATCAAGGACTGGCAGCCGCGCCAGCTCGGCCGCTGATGACGCGACTGACGCTGCCGGCGCCGGCCAAGCTCAACCTGATGCTGCACATCCTCGGGCGCCGTCCCGACGGCTATCACGAGCTGCAGACGCTGTTCCAGTTCCTCGACCACGGCGACGAGCTGACCTTCAGCCGGCGGGACGACGGCGAGATCCGCCTGCTGACGCCGCTGCCCGGCGTCGACCCCGAACGCAACCTGATCGTCCGCGCGGCGCGGCTGCTGCAGCACAGCAGCGGCTGCCGGCTCGGCGCCGACATCGAGCTGATCAAGCGCCTGCCCATGGGCGGCGGGATCGGCGGCGGCAGCTCCGACGCCGCCACCACCCTGCTCGGGCTCGACCGGCTCTGGGATCTGCGACTGGGCGAGGAGCGGCTCGCCGAACTCGGCCTCGCCCTCGGCGCCGACGTGCCGGTGTTCGTCCGCGGGCGCGCCGCCTTCGCCGAGGGCGTGGGCGAGCGGCTCACGCCGGTCGAGCCCGCCGAGCCCTGGTATCTCGTGCTTGTGCCGCAAGTGGCTGTCAGCACAGCAGAAATTTTCTCGGCGCCGGAGTTGACACGGGATAGTCCGGCCATTACAGTGCGCTCCGTTCTCGAGCGGGGCGGTCGAAATGACTGTCAGCCGGTTGTAGAGAAGCGTTACCCAGAAGTTCGTAACGCTTTGATCTTGCTAAACAAATTTGTTTCAGCTAGATTGACCGGTACCGGTGGTTGCGTGTTTGGGGCCTTCCCCGACCAAGCCGAAGCTGATAAAGTCGCGGCCCAACTTCCGGAATCCCTGCCAGGCTTCGTAGCCAAGGGAAGCAACATCTCGATGTTGCATCGCAAGCTGCAGAGTCTGTCCTGAGACAGGTATCCGAAGGGTACCGACACGATACAGGGGCGTCGCCAAGCGGTAAGGCAGCAGGTTTTGATCCTGCCATGCGTTGGTTCGAATCCAGCCGCCCCTGCCATTTTCTCTCATCAGGTCCACCTCAGCCGGCAAGGTACTGCGCGTGTCCAAGATGATGGTCTTCACGGGGAACGCCAACCCCGATCTGGCCCGGCGTGTCGTACGTCAGTTGCATATCCCCCTCGGTGATGTTTCCGTCGGCAAGTTCTCCGACGGCGAAGTCAGTGTCGAAATCAACGAGAACGTCCGCGGCAAGGACGTCTTCCTGATCCAGCCGACCTGCGCACCGACCAACGACAACCTGATGGAACTGGTGGTGATGGCCGACGCCTTCCGCCGCTCTTCCGCCACCCGCATCACCGCTGTAATCCCCTACTTCGGCTATGCCCGGCAGGATCGCCGCCCGCGTTCGGCGCGCGTCGCGATCAGCGCCAAGGTGGTCGCCGACATGCTCACCGTGGTCGGCGTCGACCGCGTACTGACCGTCGACCTGCATGCCGACCAGATCCAGGGCTTCTTCGACATCCCGGTGGACAACATCTACGGCTCTCCGGTACTGGTCGACGACATCCAGGATCAGCGTTTCGACAACCTGATGATCGTCTCCCCGGACATCGGCGGCGTGGTACGTGCCCGTGCGGTCGCCAAGACCCTCGGCGTGGACCTGGCGATCATCGACAAGCGTCGTCCGAAGGCCAACCAGTCCGAAGTGATGCACATCATCGGCGACGTCGAAGGCCGTACCTGCGTGCTGGTCGACGACATGGTCGACACCGCCGGCACCCTCGGCCACGCGGCCAAGGCCCTGAAGGACCACGGCGCCGCCAAGGTCTACGCCTATTGCACCCACCCGGTGCTGTCCGGCCGGGCCATCGAGAACATCGAGAATTCCGTGCTCGACGAGCTGGTGGTGACCAACACCATCCCGCTGTCGGCCGCCGCGCAATCCTGCACGCGCATTCGCCAGCTGGATATCGCACCCGTCGTCGCCGAAGCGGTACGCCGCATCAGCAACGAAGAATCGATCAGCGCGATGTTCCGTTAAGGACGCGCGCCGATCCTACGATGCCCCGCCGCGTGCGGGGCTTTTTGCCAACCGCCCGGACGCTGGTCGCAAGCGTTTCGGGCGTTGTTGCTATTTTGGAGAAACGAAATGACCGATTTCACCCTGAATGCCGAAGTGCGTTCCGACCTGGGGAAAGGTGCGAGCCGCCGCCTGCGTCGTAACGCCAACCTCGTTCCCGCCGTCATCTACGGTGGCGACAAGGCTCCGCTGTCGATCAGCATCCTCGCCAAGGACCTGGCCAAGCTGCTGGAAACCGAAGCCTCCTTCAGCCACGTGATCACCCTGAACCTGGGCGACCAGAAGGAATCCGTGCTGATCAAGGCCCTGCAGCGCCACCCGGCCAAGAGCTTCGTGCTGCACGCCGACTTCATGCGCGTGGTCGCCGACCATAAGCTGACCGCCATCGTCCCGCTGCACTACATCAACCAGGAAAACTGCGTTGGCGTGAAGAACCAGGGCGGCGAGATCCTGCACAACCTGAACGAAGTGGAAGTGTCCTGCCTGCCGAAGGACCTGCCGGAGTTCATTGAAGTCGACATGGCCAAGGTCGAGATGGGCCAGACCCTGCACATGACCGACCTCAAGCTGCCGAAAGGCGTCGAGCTGGTCGCCCTGGCGCACGGCAGCGACCTGCCGGTGGCCAACGTTCACCAGCCGCGCGTGAACAAGGAAGACACCAAGGAGGAAGGCGCCGCCGAGTAATCGCGCGCGCCTGAGGAAGGGCCCCTGTCGTGACTGCCGTGAAACTGATCGTCGGCCTGGGAAATCCCGGCCCCGAATACGACCAGACCCGGCACAACGCAGGGGCCCTTTTCGTTGAGCGCCTGGCCGCCCGCGAGGGTGCGGGCCTGAGCGCCGACCGCAAGTATTTCGGCCTGGTGGGCAAATTCAGCCACCGCGGCCAGGACGTCCGTCTGCTGATCCCCACCACCTTCATGAACCGCAGCGGCCAGGCCGTCGCGGCACTGGCGGGCTTCTTCCGCATTCCGCCGGAGAGCATCCTCGTCGCCCACGACGAACTGGACATGCCCCCGGGCGTGGCCAGGCTCAAGCTCGGCGGCGGGCATGGCGGACACAACGGCCTGCGCGACATCATCGCCAGGCTCGGCAACCAGAACGGCTTCCACCGGCTGCGCCTGGGCATCGGCCACCCCGGGCATGCCAGCCTGGTCAGCAACTACGTGCTGGGGCGCGCGCCGCAGGGCGAGCGCGAGAAGCTCGATACGGCGATCGGCTTCGCCCTCGACGTGCTGCCGGAGATGCTCGAAGGCGACTGGACCCGCGCCATGCAGCGCCTGCACAGCCAGAAGGCCTGAGCGCACCGGCGCTCGCGCTGCGCACCACCCTGCCCTTCTGATATAACCCGGGCTTCGCTCGGAGAGACTACCAACTCGAGGCACCTTCCATGGGATTCAACTGCGGCATCGTCGGCCTGCCCAACGTCGGCAAGTCCACCCTGTTCAACGCACTGACCAAGTCCGGCATCGCGGCCGAGAACTTCCCGTTCTGCACCATCGAGCCGAACAGCGGCGTGGTGCCGATGCCCGATGCCCGCCTCGATGCGCTGGCGGCGATCGTCAAGCCGGAGCGGGTGGTCCCGACCACCATGGAGTTCGTCGACATCGCCGGCCTGGTGGCGGGCGCCTCCAAGGGCGAGGGCCTGGGCAACAAGTTCCTCGCCAACATCCGCGAGACCGACGCCATCGCCCATGTGGTGCGCTGCTTCGAGGACGAGAACGTCATCCACGTCTCCAACAGCGTCGATCCCAAGCGCGACATCGAGATCATTGACCTCGAACTGATCTTCGCCGACCTCGACAGTTGCGAGAAGCAGCTGCAGCGCGTCACCCGCAACGCCAAGGGCGGCGACAAGGAAGCCCTGGCGCAGAAGGCCCTGCTGGAGAAGCTGATCCCCCACTTCACCGAAGGCAAGCCGGCGCGCAGCCTGATGAAGGACATGGACGAGGAACAGAAGCGCGTCATCCGCGGCTTCCACCTGCTCACCTCCAAGCCGGTGATGTACATCGCCAACGTCGCCGAGGACGGCTTCGAGAACAACCCGCACCTGGACGTGGTGAACGCCATCGCCGCCGAGGAAGGCGCCGTGGTGGTGCCGGTCTGCAACAAGATCGAGGCCGAGATCGCCGAGCTCGACGACGACGAGGAAAAGCAGATGTTCCTCGAATCCATGGGCATGGACGAACCCGGCCTCAACCGCGTGATCCGGGCCGGCTATGAGCTGCTCAACCTGCAGACCTACTTCACCGCCGGCGTGAAGGAAGTGCGCGCCTGGACCGTCAAGGTCGGTGCCACTGCGCCCCAGGCCGCCGCCGTGATCCACACCGACTTCGAAAAGGGCTTCATCCGCGCCGAAGTCATCGCCTACGACGACTTCATCGCCTACCAGGGCGAAGCCGGCGCCAAGGAAGCCGGCAAGTGGCGCCTGGAAGGCAAGGAATACATCGTCAAGGACGGCGACGTGATGCACTTCCGTTTCAACGTCTGAGCCCCCGCCAGCCCCAAGCCCGGCGCACACCCTCGCAGGGTGCGCCGCCCGCACCGAGACAACCGAACGCGCACTGCAACACCGCAGGCACGCGTCGCCCTGGCGCCCCCTACGGACCGGTGTCGCCCCACCCTGTGGGAGGCGCACCCTCGCGACGACTGTGGGCCGAAGGACCGCCAGAGGCCAAACGCATCGCCCCGAGAAGGGCCTCCAAAAGCATTCGAAGCCGTGCTGGCCCGGGGTTGTGCCGCACGCACAAAGTGGCTGGAACCTCGGAAGGCGCACACAGCCCCACCCCGAAGGCTCAGCGCCGCTCCTCGCGTATGAACGGCACGCCCAGGGCGCCGGGCTGGCTGCCGCTCACCTGCTTGCCGGAGGCGACCCAGATCATCACCGCCAGGGTGACCGCGTAGGGCGTCATCAGCACGAAGTACTGCGGCAGGCGGATGCCGGCGGCCGCGAGTTGCGGGATCAGGGCCTCGATGCAGCCGAACAGCAGCGCCCCGGCCAGCGCCTTCCATGGCGACCAGCGGGCGAAAATCACCAGCGCCACGGCGATCCAGCCGCGGCCGCCGGTCATGTCGGCGATCCACAGCTTGGTGCTGAGCACCGAGATATAACCGCCGGCCAGACCGATCAATGCGGAGCCTGCGAGGATTGCCACCAGCCGGTAGCCGAGTACGGAAATGCCCGCGGCATCCGCCGCCTGCGGATTCTCTCCCACGGCGCGCAGGCGCAGCCCGGTGGTGGTGCGGGTGAGCAGCCAGACCACGGCGAGGAAGATCAGCGGCGTCAGGAACACCAGCGGGTTCTGCACGAAGACCTTGCCGATCAGCGGCAGCTCCGACAGCGGCCACAGTTCGATCGCGCCCAGGCCCCGGACCGGCTTGTTGGTCCATTCCAGCAGCGTGCCGAGCAGCCCGGTCAGGCCCTGGCAGAAGAACACCAGCGCCAGCCCGGCGATCACCTGGTTGATCCGCAGCACGATGACCATCAGCGCGAACAGCAGCGAGACGACGCTGGCGGCGGCCATCGCCAGCAGCAGCGAGACGCCGGGCGTCCCGTAGGCCAGCTGCGCGCCGATGCCGGCCAGCGCGCCGACCAGCATCAGGCCCTCGGCACCGAGGGCCAGCACCCCGGCGCGCTCGGTGAGGATCAGTCCCAGCGCGGCGAGCGCGAAGGGCACGGCGAAGTCCGGCGTGTTGCCCAGCCAGTTGGCGATCATGTCCATCAGCTTTCGCCTCCCTGGACGCGGCGGATACGGTGGCGAATGAAGAAATCCGACGAGGCGACGCAGATGACCAGGATCGCCTGGATCAGCTGCACCATGGAAAACGGGATCTGGTAGAAGACCTGCAGGCTGCGCCCGGCGACGAACAGCATGGCCATCAGCAGCGCCACCACCAGCGCGGCGATGGGGTTGTTGCGCGCCAGGAAGGCGATGAGGATTCCGGAGAAGCCGTAGCCCTGGTAGAACGACTGGGTCAGCCGGCCCTCCTGCCCCGCCGTGACCAGGAAGCCGGCGATTCCGGCCATGGCGCCGGACAGCAGCACCGTGGCGACGATCATCCTGCGCACCGGCACGCCCACCGCGCCGGCGACCCGAGGGTTGGCGTCGACGAAGCGCAGGTACAGCCCGGCGCGCGACAGCCCGAGGAACCACAGCGCCAGCAGCGCCACGACCACCGCCAGCGGCACCGCGGCGCTGATGCCGTCGAGCACGTCCGGCAGCCGCTCGAACGGCTGGAACTGCGGCGAATAGGGGAACGAGCTCCTGGGATCCTTCCAGCTGCCGTAGAGCAGGTGCAGCAGGAAGTTCAGCGCCAAGTAGTTGAGCATCAGCGTCGAGATGATCTCATTGACCGAAAGGCGCAGCTTGAGCAGCACCGGCGCCACCGCCCAGGCGAGGCCGCAGACCACCGCCGCGCCGAACATCAGCGGCAGGCGCAGCGCCTCGGGACCGATCTGGAACAGCGAGATCGCGGTGGCGCCGATCGCGCCCCAGATCATCTGCCCCTCGAGCCCCAGGTTCCAGAAGCGGGCGCGGAACGCCATGCAGCCGGCCAGCCCCACCAGGATCATCGGCGAGGCCTGGAACAGTACCGCCTTGAGGCTCTGCAGATCGAACACCGTGAGCACGACGAATTCGTTGAGCAGCTCGCCGGCCGGCACGCCGGCGGCCACCAGGATGGCCGCGGAGAGCCCCAGCCCGACCAGCAGGGCCAGGCCGATGATGGAAGCCTGCCAGTACCAGGCGAGCTGCTGGCGAATCTCCAGCGCGTAGCGCCGCGCCAGCAACGGGCGCCGGGGCTTGCGCGCGTCCTGCACGGCCTGTTCGAGCATCACCGGGCGAAGCCGATCATTCATGGGTCACCATTGCCTTGCCGATGGCCTGGCGGTCGGCCGGATGGGGGAACTCGGCGACGATGCGTCCGGCGTTCATCACGCCGATGCGATCGGCGAGCGCCAGCACTTCATCGAGGTCTTCACTGATCACCAGCACTGCCGCGCCGGCATCGCGAGCGGTACGCAGACGCCCATGCACCGCGGCGGTGGCGCGTACATCCAGCCCGCGACTGGGGCTGTGCACCAGCACCAGTTGCGGCTCACGGGAAAACTCCCGGGCGATCACCAGTTTCTGCGCGTTGCCGCCGGAGAGCAGCGCGGCCTTCTGTTTCAGCGAGCGCACGCCCTGAACGTCGAAGCCGGCGATGGCCGCCGCGGCGTCCTCCTCCAGCCGCTTGCGGCGCAACCGGAAGAACGAGCCGTAGCGTCCGCCATGGATCTGCCCGACGCCGAAGTTCTCGGCCACCGACAGCTCGCCGGCCAGCGCCGTGCCGTAGCGATCGGCGGGGATGCAGGCGATGCGCAGCGCCCGGCGCTGCTCGCTGCTGGCGCGGCGCAGGTCGCCGAAGCCGATCAGTTCGATGTCCCCCTCGGTGGGCTCGGGCAGCCCCATCAGGGCGTTCGCCAGCTCGCTCTGGCCGTTGCCGCCGACGCCGGCGATGCCGTAGATCTCGCCGGCGCGCAGGCTCAGGTCGATGCCGTTCAGCACCCGGTGACCGCCGACCTCGGGCGAGCGCAGGCCGCGTACCCGCAGCCGCTCCTCGCCGGGCGTGCCCGGCTGGTGTGCGTGCGTCGTGGCCGATTCGCCCACGGTCAGGCGCACCAGTTCGGCGATCGACACGCTTTGCGGATCGAGGGTCTGGATGGTGCGCCCGCCGCGCATCACGGTGACGCGATCGGCGAAGCGCTTGACGTCGCTCATTTTGTGGGTCACCAGGATCACCGCCGCGCCCTGCCGGGCGAAGGACCGCACGGTTTCCAGCAGGCGCTCGGCCTCCTGGTCGGTGAGCACCGCGGTGGGTTCGTCGAGAATTAGGATACGGGCGCCGGCCAGCAGCACCTTGAGGATTTCCACCCGCTGCTGTTCGGCCACCGAGAGCGATTCGGTGGCCTGGCAGGGGTCGATGGCGAAGCCCAGCTCGGCGGCCTTCTCGCCGATTCGCGCCTCCAGCGCGCGCAGGCGCTGGCGGTGGCTGCCGCGCACGGCGTTGCCGGGCTGCTCGGGCAGCCCGAGCAGGATGTTCTCGGCCACGCTGAACGGTTTCACCAGCTTGAAGTGCTGGTGAACCATGCCGATTCGATAGCGGCTCGCATCGCGCGGGCCGCTCAGGCGTACCGGGTTGTCGTCGATGAACAGTGATCCGCTTTCCGGTGCGTAGAGGCCGGCGGCGATGTTCATCAGCGACGACTTGCCTGCGCCGTTCTCGCCGAGCAGCGCATGCACCTCGCCCCACTTGGCGGTGAAATCCGCCTGGGCCAGGGCCATGAAGCCGTCGAACGACTTGCTGACGCCGGTCAGCTGGATCGCGTTCAGGGTGCTCATTGCTGGGTGGTCACTCCCTTGACGAACCAGTCCATCTGCCAGAGCTCCGCGTCGGCCATGACCTCGCCTGCGGCGATGCGCTCGGTGCCGTCGCGATCGAGCAGCGGGCCGGCATAGATCTTCTTCTCGCCTTTGAGCAGCTCCTCGCGCGCAGCCATGATCTTCGCCTTGTCCGCCTCGGACACCGCCGGGCCGCAGCAGGCGGCGTCGGTGCCGCCCTCGGCCATCGACAACAGCGCGCCGTGTTCCGGCGGTACCCAGTTGCCGGCGCTGATCTTCTTGAGCTCGGGGGCGAGGAACCTGTCCCAGACCCATACCGAGGAGCACACCGTCGCGTCCGGGGCGAACTCGCTCATGTCGCGGTGGTGGCCGGTGCCGTGCACGCCGCGCTCCTGGGCGACGATCTGCGGGGTCGGGCTGTCGACGTGCTGGCCGAGCACGTCGACCCCGGAGTCGATCAGCGCCATGGCCGCGGCGCGCTCTTTGACCGGGTCGTTCCAGGCGCCGGTGTAGACCACGGTGACGGTGGCGTCCGGGTTGATCTGCTGGGCGCCGAGGGCGAAGGCGTTGATGGTCCAGTTGACCTGGCCGAAGGGGTTGGCGGCGACGAAGCCGAGCTTGCCGGTCTTGGACGCGGCGCCGGCGGCCATGCCGCACAGGTACTGGCTCTCGTAGGTGCGGCCATAGAAGGATTCGAGGTTGTGGCTGTTGGTGGTGCCCGAGCCGTTGAGGAAGGCGACGTCCGGGTACTTGTCGGCCAGCTCCTTGAAGGTGTCCGAATAGCCGAAGGCGGTGCCGATGATGACGTTGGCGCCGCGCTGCACCAGGCGGTCGACGGCCGGGCGGATCGAGGAGGCATTTTCCGGCACGCTTTCGACGTACTGGATCTTGGTGTCGAGCTCGGCCTCGAGCTTCTGCCGCGCCTCGTCGAACGCCTGGGTCCAGCCGCCGTCGTTGCGCGGGCTGATGTAGAGCATGGCGATCTTCGCCGGCTTGTCCAGCGTCAGGCCGGCCTTTCCCTCCTCCGCCACGGCGAGGGTTCCGAGGCCGAAGGCCACTGCCGCACACAAGGTCCGTTTCATGAACGTATTCAGCATTTTCTGGTTTTCCTGGTTGGAGAGCTGTCGGAAGGCAGGGGCGGTCACATCATGAAGTTGATGCGGAAAACGTTTTTCTCGGGGTCCAGCAGGACGGCCTGGTACCAGTGGTAGTAGGTCTCGTAGGGGGCCTTGACGAGGGTGGCGCCCATCTCGCAGGCGATCGGCACCAGCCGGTCGACCTCCTCCCTGCTCTGCACGTCGATGTTGAGCAGGAACTTGCAGCCCCGGGTGTCCGCCTGGTCGCCCAGGTGCAGCAGCTCGTAGGCCTCGGGCGCGTTGAAGCCGATGCAGGATTTGCCGGTGTCCAGGCCGCGGAAGATCGGCGAAGCGATTTCCGGGATGTCGCGGAAACCGAACAGCTCGCGGTAGAAGCCGGAGAGCGCGACGATGTCGTGGGCGAAGACGTTGACGTACGACAGCGTGTTCATCAGGCGACCTCCAGGCCTTTGCCGAAGGTGGTCTGCTTGACGAACTTCGACAGCAGGTTGTCGCCGGAGGTGACCGGCGCGTGGCGCGGCGGATCGGTCTCGCTGCAGCAGCTGGGCAGGCATTCGATCAGCGCGTCGTAGTTGGGCTGGTGGAAGAACACCAGCGACTGGCGGCCGTTGTCGGTGGGGCTGTCCTGCGGCGGGTTGACCACGCGGTGCAGAGTGGAGATCCATTGGTCGTTGGTCCACTGCATCATCAGGTCGCCGATGTTCACCGCGAAGCCGCCTTCCACGTAGGGCACGTCCACCCACTCGCCCTGGCGGTTGCGCGCCTGCAGCCCGCCCAGGGCGTTGTCCGGCTTGACGATGGTCAGGCTGCCGTAGTCGGTGTGGGCGCTGGCGCGCATCTGCCCCGGCTCGACGTTGCCCTTCACGTCCGGGTAGCTGAGACTGCGGAACATGCTGATGTGCTTGTCGATCTTGTCGTCGAAGAAGGTCTCCGGCAGCCCCAGCGCCAGGGCGAAGATGCGCATCAGCGACTGCGAGAGGCCGCTCATCGCCTCGAAGTACTCGCGGTAGGCCTGCTCGAAGCCTTCGATGCCGGTGGGCCAGACGTTCGGCGCGAAGTGCGGGCCGGCGGCGGTGCAGCGGTAGTAGTCCTCGTCCGGCACGTCGCTCGGACCGATGGAGAAGGATTCCTTGAGATCCCCCGGGGCGGCCTCTTCCATCGAGTATGACAGGCTCTCCTCGGCGACGGCGCTGTAGCCGCGCACCATTTCCGGGCTGGGCCGGTCGACCTTGCGCTTTTCCGACAAGGGCAAGGCGAAGAACCGGCGGGTCAGCGTCGAGACGCGCTCGATCAGTTCGGCGGGGATCTGGTGGTTGGTGATCACCAGGAAGCCGATGTCGCGGCAGGCCTGGTCCACCGCCTTGGCCACCGCCGCCTTGCCCTCCGGCGTGCCGCTGAAATAGGGGGCGAGATCGATGATGGGCACATACTGCAAAGTCATGTTGACGCACTCCTGTAGGACGCAAAGCGGAAGATCGTGCGGCTTTCGAGAGAAAGCGGCCTCTTGCGTGCGAGCCCATCGGGCGGCGTCTTTGGCGGCCGGCGGGCTTGACAGGAGCGACTCAGCAGAATCTGTGCCACTCGACCAATCGCCCGGAAATCAAGAAGTTGCAATCGGCGCCCGGGAAAACCTGGATCAAATGGTCCGAAGCGGAGCACTTGGTTTGTGCGCACGGCACGAAAAGCGGGCGAGGCAGCAGGTCTTCATGTCCACGCATCCCTTGTAGGAGCTCTGCTCGCGAATGAGGCCCGCTGCGGGTGCGCGCCCCGTGCAATGGTCGCGGGCAGAGCCCGCTCCTACAGGCGAGCCCCGTCCCTGATCGGTGGGACGCAAGCCCTCAGCTCGGGTGGGAGAGGATGGCGCGGCGTTGCCCGTGGCCAGGGTGCAGGCCCGTTCGCGGTCAAGACCGCGCCCACGCCCCGGCGCAGGCCGGAGCCCAGCTGCCGGCATATGCCCTGCCCACCGCCTGGGTACCTGCCTGCGCCGGTATGACGGGCTTGAAGATCGGAAAGGACCGTCACCACAGGCAGCGCCCGCGCGCCCCCCCATACCGCGCACGCTTCTTCCTGTAGGAGCGAGCTCTGCTCGCGAATGAGGCCCTCTGCGGGGTACACGACTCGTGCAACGGTCGCGGGCAGAGCCCGCTCCTACAGGCGAGCCCCGTCGCTGATCGGTGGGACGCAAGCCCTCACCCGGCCCTCTCCTGGAGGGGACGGGGGATGGCGTGGAACTGCCCGGACCTCGCGCAGACCCGGTTCGCGAGCGAGCTCGCTCCTACAGACCTGCGCCGAATCTATGGGCCACACCCGGCTTTTCCCTTCTCCCCGCGGGAGAAGGTGGCCCGCAGGGCCGGATGAGGGATGGCCGGCAGCAACGAAGCAGGACAGCGCCCACCGAACCACCCACACGACGTCCCGGTCGGCTCAACGCCCGGCGCTGACGAGCCTGTCGATCACGTCGCCGCTGGTGGTCACTTCGCCGAATTCGTAGGCGAAGGTGGTCAGCGCCACGCGCTGCACCTCGGCCGCGCTGACCCGGCCCCAGCCTAGGTCGGGGTAGTCCATCGCGGCGTTGGCGTCGCTGAGGACTATGACCTTGTATTCGCGGTGCACGGCGTCGCGGATGGTGGTGTCGCAGCAGACGTTGGTGACGGTGCCGCAGACGATCAGGGTGTCGATGTCCCGGACCCGCAGCACGGTGTCCAGGTCGGTGTTGTGAAAGCCGCTGTAGAACAGCTTGTCGACCACCACGTCGCCGGCGCGTGGCGCCAGCGCCTCGATGATCTCGATGCCCGGATCGTCTCGTGCGAGGATGTCGTCGACGTTGGGATAGAGGTCGCGCATCCGCCCGGTGTCGCTGCCATCGCCGCGCACCACGTGTCGCAGGTAAATCACCGGCACGGCTGCGGCGCGGGCGGCTTCGACCAGTGCGGCGATGGGCTGGACGATGGCGGCGGTGGCGGGCACGTACAGCGCCCCTTGCGGCTCGCAGAAGACCTTCTGCATGTCGACCACGACGACAGCGCTGCGGGAGGGCTGCAGCGCCCAGCGGACCAGGGGTTTGCTCATGGGGCTCGACTCCTTGCGAAGGGTTCGAGCCGGTCGGTCAACGCGGACGAACCCCGTTCAATATCAGGGCCTGCAGGCTTTGCAGGGTCTCTTCGAAGAAGGCCGGGTCGTCCAGCGTCCTGCCGGCCACCGCCGTGACCTGGGCGGCGAAGTCGGCGTAGTGCTGGGTGGTGGCCCATAGCGAGAAGATCAGGTGATGCGGCTCGATCGGGGCGAGCTTGCCGGAATCGACCCACGCCTGGATCACCGCGACCTTGGCCTCGACGAGATCACGCAAGGGTTGTTCCAACTCGGTGAGCAACAGCGGGGCGCCCTGCATCACCTCCATGCAGAACAGCCGGGACTCGGCCGGATGATCGCGCGACAGTTCCAGCTTCACGCGGATGTAGTCGCCGATCGCCTGGACCGGGTCCTGCTCCACGCTGAAGCTCTTCAGCGGGCGCAACCAGACATCCAGCAGCTGGCGCAGCACGCTGACGTACAGCTCGTCCTTGCTGCCGAAGTAGTACAGCAGGTTGGTCTTGGAAACGTCCGCCTCGAGGGCGACCTGGTCGAGGCTGGTGCCGTGGAACCCATAGCGGGAAAACACCTTCAGCGCCGCCTGGAGAATGCCGGCGCGCTTGCTTTCGGTCTGCCGCAGGCGGCGCTTCTGCGCGGTTTCGCTGGGCTGGCGCGGCGCGTTCTTCGAAGGCCGTGGATCGACGGGAGCGGGGGTTCTGATGGTCACTGAGTTACCGGGGTGCGCGGAGAAGTCGGCACTACTGTAGCGCGCAAGGTGCCGCCCGCGTACCTGCGCGATGTCGCAGCGCCGGTTGCCTCATCTTCGGGCAGCGCGCACAAACCAAGTGCTCTGATTCGGACCAAATGGTCCAGCCAAACGATCGAATTTTTCACAACCTGCTGAAAGAAAAAGACATTCCAAAGCTGGCCTGCTTTCTGCTTTTGCCCCCGGGACACTGCCCGCCAGACGCAGGCAGCCCTTCAGGCATTGCAGACACGAGGCAATCCCATGGACGTAGGTGTTTTCATCCCGATCGGCAACAACGGCTGGCTGATTTCCGAGAACGCGCCGCAGTACATGCCGACCTTCGAGCTGAACAAGACGGTCGTGCAGAAGGCCGAGCACTACGGCTTCGATTTCGCCCTGTCGATGATCAAGCTGCGCGGGTTCGGCGGCAAAACCCAGTTCTGGGAGCACAACCTCGAATCCTTCACGCTGATGGCCGGCCTCGCCGCCGTCACCAGCCGCATCAAGCTGTTCGCCACCGCCGCCACCCTGACCCTGCCGCCGGCGATAGTCGCGCGCATGGCCTCGACCATCGACTCGATCTCCGGCGGCCGCTTCGGCGTCAACCTGGTCACCGGCTGGCAGAAGCCCGAGTACTCGCAGATGGGGCTGTGGCCGGGCGATGAATTCTTCGGCACGCGCTACCAGTACCTCGGCGAGTACGCCCAGGTGTTGCGCGACCTCTGGGCGACCGGCCGCAGCGACTTCAAGGGCGAGCACTTCCAGATGGAGGACTGCCGCGTCAGCCCGGTCCCACAGGCGGAGATGAAGATCATCTGCGCCGGCTCGTCCGACGCCGGCATGGCCTTCTCGGCGCAGTACGCCGACTACAACTTCTGCTTCGGCAAGGGCGTGAACACCCCGACCGCCTTCGCGCCGGCCACCGAGCGCCTGCAGGCCGCCTGCGCCAAGACCGGGCGCACCGTCACCTCCTGCGTGCTGTTCATGGTCATCGCCGACGAAACCGACGAGGCTGCCCGCGAGCGCTGGGAACACTACAAGGCCGGCGCCGACCAGGAGGCGATCGCCTGGCTGGGCGAACAGGGCGCGGCGGACAAGACCTCCGGCAGCGACACCAACGTCCGCCAGATGGCCGACCCGACCTCGGCGGTGAACATCAACATGGGCACGCTGGTGGGCTCCTACGCCAACGTCGCGAAGATGCTCGACGAGATCGCCAGCGTGCCGGGCATGCAGGGCGTGATGCTGACCTTCGACGATTTCGTCAAGGGCGTCGAGGACTTCGGCGAGCGCATCCAGCCGCTGATGCAGAGCCGCCGCCACATCACTGAACAGCGGGAGATCGCCTGATGAACGCACCCGAGAACCTGTCCGGCTACGGCCTGGAAGCGACCGGCGCACCGGTGCGCCTGCCGGCCCGCCCCGAACCGCTGGCGATGAAGGCCAGCGAGACCGCACTGATCGTGGTCGACATGCAGAACGCCTACGCCAGCAAGGACGGCTACCTCGACCTGGCCGGCTTCGACGTCTCGGCCACCGCCCCGGTGATCGCCAGGATCGGCCAGGCGCTGGCCACCGCCCGCGCCGCCGGCATGCCGGTGGTGTTCCTGCAGAACGGCTGGGACGCCGGCTACCTGGAGGCCGGCGGCCCCGGTTCGCCCAACTGGCACAAGTCCAACGCGCTCAAGACCATGCGCAAGCGCCCCGAGCTGCAGGGCAAGCTGCTTGCCAAGGGCGGCTGGGACTATGCGCTGGTCGACGAACTGCAGCCGCAGCCGGGCGACCTGCTGGTGCCCAAGCCGCGCTACAGCGGCTTCTTCAACTCGCAGCTGGACAGTACCCTGCGTGCCCGCGGCATCCGCAACCTGGTGTTCACCGGCATCGCCACCAACGTGTGCGTGGAATCGACCCTGCGTGACGGCTTCCACCTCGAGTATTTCGGCGTGGTGCTGGCCGACGCCACCCACCAGGCCGGCCCCGAGTTCGCCCAGCAGGCCGCACTGTTCAACATCGAGACCTTCTTCGGCTGGGTCTCGACCGTCGACGACTTCTGCGCCGCCTTCGCCGCAACGCCGGCCGCCACCAGCGCCTGAACCACAACGACATCCATCGCCTTGCAAGGAAAACGCACCATGCCCAAGCAATCCGTCATCCCCGCCGGCAGCGGCAAGCCGCTCGCTCCCTACGTCCCCGGTTCCATGGCCGACGGCATCCTCTACGTGTCCGGCACCCTGCCGTTCGACAAGGACAACAACGTGGTCCATGTCGGTGATGCTGCCGCCCAGACCCGCCACGTGCTGGAAACCATCAAGGGCGTCGTCAAGGCCGCCGGCGGCAGCATGGACGACGTGACCTTCAACATGATCATGCTCACCGACTGGGCCAACTACGCGAAGGTCAACGAGGTGTATGCCGAGTACTTCCCCGGCGAGAAGCCGGCGCGCTACTGCATCCAGTGCGGCCTGGTGAAGCCGGACGCGCTGATCGAGATCGCCAGCATCGCCCACGTCGGCCCGTGACGCGCCGAAGGTAGCCGAACGGCTTCGCCTCACCTTCGCGGAGGTATGCACATGCACCATGAAATCCACGGCCGTCTCGACGCGGACGCCCCCACCCTGGTGCTCAGCTCCGGGCTGGGCGGCGCCGGGGCCTTCTGGACGCCGCAACTGCCGCTGCTGAGCCAGGACTACCGGGTGCTGGTCTACGACCAGTTGGGCACCGGCCACAGCCCGGCGACGCTGCCGGAAGGCTATTCCATCGACGACATGGCCGGCGAACTGCTGGCCCTGCTGGACGAGGTCGGGATCGGGCACTGCCACTTCATCGGCCATGCCCTCGGCGGGCTGGTCGGCCTCAAGCTCGCCCTGCTGCGCCCCGCGCTGCTGGATGGCCTGGTGCTGATCAACGCCTGGAGCAGCCCCAACCCGCACAGCGAACGCTGCTTCGCGGTGCGCCTGAACCTGCTGCGTGACAGCGGCCCCGCAGCCTACGTGCAGGCGCAGCCGCTGTTCCTCTACCCGGCCGACTGGATCGCCGCCAACAGCGAGCGCCTGGCCCGGGACGACGCCCATGCGCTGGCGCACTTCCCGGCGGGCGACAACATGCTGCGGCGCATCGAGGCGCTGCTGGCGTTCGATATCGAGGACGCGCTGCCGCGCATCGCCACCCCGACCCTGCTGATCGCCAACCGCGACGACATGCTGGTGCCCTGGCAGCGCTCGCAGCACCTGGCCGAGCACCTGCCCGACGCCCGCCTGGAGCTGCTCGACTATGGCGGCCACGCCTCCAGCGTCAGCGACGGCGACACCTTCAATCGCGTACTGCTCGAGCACCTGGCCCGCGTCGCCGCGCCGGCCGTTGCGACGGCCTGAGGAACATCCATGACCACGCCACTCGATTCCGACGCGCTCGACGCCCTGTTCCGCCAGGCGCGCACGCACAACGCCTGGCTCGACCGGGCGGTGCCCGACAGCCTGCTGCAGGAGCTCTATGCGCTGGTACGACTGGGCCCGACCGCGGTCAACAGCTGCCCGGCGCGCTTCGTCTTCGTGCGCAGCGCGGAAGGCAAGCAGAAGCTCGCACCCTGCCTGTCCAAGGGCAACCTGGACAAGACCATGAGCGCCCCGGTGACGGCGATCGTCGCCTATGACGAGAACTTCCCCGACACCCTGCCCGAGCTCTTCCCACACGTCGACGCCCGCAGCTGGTACGCCGGCCAGCCGGCGCTGATCGCCGAGAACGCCCTGCGCAACAGCTCGCTGCAGGCCGGCTACCTGATCCTCGCCGCCCGCGCCCTGGGGCTGGATACCGGGCCGATGTCCGGCTTCGACAACCGCCTGCTGGACGAGACCTTCTTCGCCGGCACCACCTGGAAATCCAACCTGCTAATCAACCTCGGCTATGGCGACACGGACGCCCTGCGCGACCGCCTGCCCCGCCTGCCGTTCGAGCGCGCCTGCGTGCTCGCCTGAGGAGACCGACCATGCCACTGGCCCAGCTCGCCCCCGTTACCCCGCTCGCCCCGCCGGTCGCCAGGCAGGACTTCCGCGACGCCATGGCGCGCCTGGCCGCCGCGGTCAACATCGTCACCACCGACGGCCCGGCGGGCCGCGCCGGCTTCACCGCCACCGCGGTATGCAGCGTCACCGACGAGCCGCCGACCCTGCTGGTGTGCCTGAACCGCAGCGCGTCGGCGTACCCGGCCGTACTCGGCAACGGCACCCTGTGCATCAACACCCTGGCCAGCCACCAGCAGGCGCTGTCCAACCTGTTCGGCGGCAAGACGCCCATGGCCGAACGCTTCGCCGCCGCCCGCTGGTCGACCTGGGCCACCGGCTCGCCGGTGCTGGACGACGCGGCGGCCTCCTTCGACTGCCGCATCAGCCACATCAGCAGCGTCGGCACCCACGACATCCTCTGCTGCGAGGTGCTGGCGCTCCGCCGCCAGGCCGATGCCGACGGGCTGGTGTACTTCGACCGCGGCTACCATGGAGTGCATGCCACACGCTGATTCAGCCGGTCAGCGCCAGGCCGATAAGGAGATGGAGGGGCTCAAGGGTCGTACATCGGACGCAGCCGCAACCACGCCCCGCGCACATCCGTCGCCCCGACGCAGGCCGGGGCCCAGTGGGCTTGTACCGCCCCCAGCAGAGCACAAAGAGAAGAAGCCGCCGCCCCACAAACAAGGCCTAACCTCTACAGTCCGACATCGCGGCCACCCCTTTACCAGCAGCAAGCAGTAAAAGCGCGCGCCTACCCGCTACCCGTCTGTTCCTCGGCCATGCACTCCCGATAGAAGTCGCGCGCCGCCAGGTTCTTGTCCTTCGCCTCGATCATGATGTCGAAGCGCTCCAGGAAGCCGCGCGCATAGGCGTTGGTCCATCGGTTCCACATCCGCTGGCTATGGGCGTAGAGCTCGCGCTTGCTCACCTTCTCCAGCAATTCGGCCATCTCCAGCTTGCGCACGGCGGAAAAGCCCAGCGCCATCAGGCGTTCCGGCGGCTGCGAGTAATGCATGGTCGGGCGCACACCGCGCCAGCTCTCCAGGATGCGCTCGATACGAGGGTCGTCGTGGGCGATGTAGCGTTCCTCGTTGATCCAGCAGTGGTGGATGTCCAGCACCACGGGAGCGAGGTCAGCCAGTTCCAGGCAGGCGTCGACGCCGTAGGTCTTTTCCTCGTTCTCGAAGGTGATGCAGTTGCGCGCCACCTCCGACAGCCGCGGCCAGAGCGCCCGAATGCCCTCAGCGCCCAGCCGTCCGGCAATGTGCACGTTGCACTTGAAGTCCTGGAAACGGCGGCCGAAGCCCATCATGCGGATCACGTCGGCGTGGTACTCGAACTCCGCCAGGCTGTTCTCCACCACCTGCGGCCGGTCCGAGCCCAGCGCGCAGTACTGCCCCGGATGCATCGACAGCCGCACGCCGAGCGCCCTGGCCCGCTCGCCGAGCCGGGCGAAGCCCTGCTCCAGCGAGGCCTTCACCGCCGGCTCGCGGTAGAAGCCCGCCACCGCCGGGTGACTGTACAGCGGCAGCAGGTCGCTGCTCAGGCGCAGCATCCGCAGCGCCGGCGGCAACTCGCCGACGTATTCCAGCAAGCGCCCCTGCGCCTCGAGGTTGTGCGCGATCACCGCGTGCAGCTTCTCCCGCGCCTGCTCCACCGCCACGCTGTTGAGCCAGCGCAGCGTGGTCGACCGGCAGTTGAAAGCCCGCTCGACGCTCTCCAGTTCCTTCGCCGCCAGACGTTCGTCCGGGTGCCGGTACTGGCAGGCGAAACCGATTCTGTACATGCGCGACCACCCTGCTCCGCGTGCATGCCGGCCAGCCCCAGGCCGCGGGCCACGCACCTGTCCAGGTTAGAGACGCAGCGCTCCGACACGTGCCCCCGCCCCGACGAAACACGCCCGCCACCCAGGCGGCAACGCCGTCTAAGCGCTTGATCGGACGTGGAAAAATTTCAAACCGAAGGGGTTGACAGCCACCACCACCACGAGAATAATGCGCGCCACTTGGCTACGTAGCTCAGCTGGTTAGAGCATAGCATTCATAATGCTGGGGTCCGGGGTTCAAGTCCCTGCGTAGCCACCAAATTTTTCAAGGGCTTACCGAAAGGTAGGCCCTTTTGTTTTGGGCAGATGACTACAGAGTGACCACGCGGCGTCCACGCGGTTAACCAGCGGCCCGCAAAGGCTCGATTTCGTGTTCGATCGCTTCGCCATTGGCCGCATAGGTAGTGGCCAGAGCGTAGTCAGATTGCAAGTTCATCCAGAACTGCGCAGACGTATCAAAGTAGCGGCCCAGGCGAATTGCGGTATCGGCTGTAATGCCACGGCGCTCACGCACGATGTCATTGATGGTCGGCGCCGATACGTGCAGCGCACGAGCAAGAGCAGCAGGCGTTATGCCCAGGGGCTCCAGAAACTCTTCGCGCAGCACTTCACCAGGATGAACGGGGCGCATGCCGTTAATTGCCATGTAGCCACCTCCTCAGTGGTAATCGACGATTTCAACCTGTGTTGGGCCTGCGTCAGTCCAGACAAAGCAGATCCGCCACTGGTCGTTGATCCGGATGCTATGTTGCCCTGCCCTATCGCCATGCAACGCTTCCAACCTGTTGCCCGGCGGAGAACGCAGGTCTCGCAGCTCCGTTGCGGCATTGAGCATCGCGAGCTTTCGGGTCGCGACGTTCAGGATGTTTCCCCAACGCCTGGAGCTTCCCGATTCGAACAACTCTCGGGTTTCATCACCTTTGAAACTCAGTATCACGCATTAACCCTTAACGTTAAGCGTTAATCAATCATACCCCTCCTGGCTGTCGCGTCAAGACGCCACGACCGAATGCCCCGCCTGTGCTAATGGCGACAGCCGCAGCGCAGACTCCAGGTGATCCGGCGACAGATGCGCATAGCGCATGGTCATGGTGATCGACGAGTGGCCCAGGATCCGTTGTAGGCTCAGGATGTCACCACCGCCCATCATGTAATGGCTGGCGAAGGTGTGCCGCAGAATGTGGGTCAGTTGGCCTGACGTGGCAAAGCCACAGCGCTTGTAGGCGCCTCGAAACGCCGACCGGCATGGCATGAACAGACGACCATTACCCGGCATCCCCAGCTTCAACGCGATCTCTTCCACTTCCTTCGGGATGGGCACAGACCGGGACCGCTGGAGGACAGTGCTCTATAACAAAGACGTCCGGATAAGCACGGACGAGGTTGAAGCGTTAGGGAAGCTTTTCCCAAGCTACCGCTGGTGGATGATCAGTGGCGAGGTAGCCCCAGAAATGGGACAGACCAGCCCAGCTTACGACGAGGCCAACCGAAACTTGGCCAATCCAAACGCGGGATAGCGACCACTCAGAAAGTAGCTAGGCGCTGGTACCCCCGAAGGATCGGAGGAGAGACGGAACATGGACGTTGAACGAGCTGTGCTGAAAGCAGGCGTGACCGTGGCTTCGATGTTTGCCATCTACCAATGGCGTGCAAGGGATGCAAGAGTTTGCCAAGCAGCGCTCAGAGAAAACCCACCGAGAAACCCAAGCGCAGCAAATGGAGCAGGAGAAGAGAGAGGGATCGAGGGAGACTATATTGAATTTCTTCGATTAAAGGAGGCTAAACGTCGCCGGCCTAAAGTGAGCGAAGTTGATCCCATTAATAGGAACCAAAAAAGAACACCTTAATCACAAATAGTGAGAGGGTTAGCCACGACAACCTCAAGTGTCGGTTTATTGCTAGCTATTTTAGCTATTTCTGAATAGCCATATTTCTTAGTTAAAGATAAAAAAAACGACGGCTCGATATGCTTTGCATGTGCCAGGAGCCCTGACAAACTCCGCCTTTCAGCAGAATCAAGCTTGTTATTTAAACAATCAAAAACCAAACTTTTGATTTTTCTCTTCTTATGCCTTCCCAGCGAAAGCTTTCCTTCGTTTGTAATTGTAACCCCCGTAACATGTCGATTATTCCCTTTGGAAGAAAAAACGGTCTTTTCGCTATTCACAGATAGGCGGGGATAGTCAATTTTCTTGCAAATATCTATAACCAAGCTAGGGATTTGAAATAGTAATCCCTTAACATTTGTAGTAAACGTTATATCATCTGCATATCGAGTATATACAATTCCTTTTTCACTGCAAATTTCACTCATCAAGCAATCAAATTGATACATTACAGTATTTGAAATAAACGGCGAAGCCGGAGACCCTATACTAAGAATTAAAGAAGATGTCCGCTTTGGCGTCCAGAAAAAAAGCTTGGTTATTTGTTTTGCAGTAGCATCATCAATCCCCCCCATGTGCTGCGAGCAATGACGAATGAGGTCGGACGGCTTAATAGAGTGAAAGAAATCCTTGAAGTCCATCTTAAGCAAATACGAGTTCTTCGCATGCGCTTTGGCATTATCCATAATGCCCTTTCCTCGACAATAAGCTGTCGCGCTTGAATGCACGGGAAGAAATTGTTGAAACTGAGCAATCGCCAACAGCTGCATTATCTTAAGCTCAGCAGCGGGCTGAGCTATTAGGCGCACCCCATTATTATTTCTCTTAGGAATCTGGTACTGCTTATAACGATGCGGGGCAGTATTGATAAACTTCTCCACTTCATTCTCAGCAATATAAAGAGTCTGCGACAAGTATGAAACAATATTCATATCACTGCCCCCTCAAGCTTTGCTGAGGTCTCAGGATTAGGATTTGGATAGACTGTTTTTATAACTTCAAACCTTTGCTTTTCGCTATCACTTAATGCGTAAAACTGCATCGCCGCTACTTTCGCCTTGCTATAATCAAGCTTCGCCAGGCTTATCTTTCCGACTTCCGAGCAAGCCCAGTAATAATCCTGATGACCTCGTTTTACAGACTTAACTAGTGATAGTTTCTCTAAAAGGAAAAGCATCCTACGCAGCTTATCGCGCTGAAGCGATACATTCAGCGAAGATAAATATTTTTCTATTTCGCCAAACTTCAGCGCACGATAAAGTTTTATTATTTCAAAGACGAGGAATGCAACATGCCCATTGTTGCTTAAGCTGAATGCTTCTGTCTTATCAAGATCCGAAAGACACTCCATTATATCCTGACATATCTCAGGAAGAATGGGCTTAAGGCTGCACGGATTTTTGTCATCCCAAGGGTAGGCGCATACGCTTCTCTCGTTATGACGCTCAAGATAGCGTAAAGGACCGAGTCGAATAAATCACGACTGACTGTAATGGTGGTCGTTAACAATAACGTGAAGTTTTTTGCTTAGGTAATCATGTCGAGCAAAAAGCCCTAGCTCAGTTAGGGCTCCAGGGCTTTCGAGAATCAACACAACCAGGGATGAGATAGATGCTAAATCATCTTCGAAAGTTACTAGATCGTGATATACGGAGTCCGCAACCCAGTCCTTGAAATGTTCCGCAAGAATTAATGACCAGCTAGGTCTTTGCGAGCCTAAATGGCTAAGAACTCCATCTCGAACAGAACTGCCGTAGGGGTTTCTGGCATCCACCTCACCTCCACATAAGAATACTATTGGAGATGAAAGATCAACTCTTGAGCTGTCAAGATTTATTCTTTGGAGATGCTCAATCCGTTTATCTTCAACCACTTACCTTTCCTGGAAGAGGTGTTACTTAGAATTCGCTTTTTACCAAAAGAATGCGACGAATGTTCGTCTGGGCTTTAGGAGTGAAGCGAGTGAAGCCCAGACGGACATTCGTCGCAACTAAAGCCGATCAATAAATTTGAGTCTGGCTGTACACCCGACTAGTGCATAAAACAGCACCAAAACGCGTAAAAAGCCCCAGAACCCTAGGACAAAAAAGCGCTAATGTCAATATGGCATCATCGTTGAGGTTGCTTGCTTTCGGCTTTGCTATGTGAGTCGGGCGCACCTTGCCTAAGAATTTTCAAGGACTACATCACGCGCGCCTCGTGAAACGCTCTGGCATAGCAAGTCGAGAGCAGAGCTGGCGCGCTTATGCTGTGGGGATATCAGGGATTTAGGGCGTGTCTCAAGCGATTCATCATGCTGGGGTTCGGGGTTCAAGTCCCTGCGTAGCCACCATCTTCGAAAAGGGGTTCAGCGATAGCTGAACCCCTTTTTTCTGTTAGCTTCTACCCGGGCCGAGCCGCAACGCTACTCGCCCTCACACCGCACCCTCAGCTCAATCCGCCCCTCCCGCCTCTCCTCACTCAGCGTTTCATGCCCCTGCGGGCATGCCTGTTCCAGGCGCTGTTCGCATTTGGCCCATTCCGATGCGGCCTGGCCGCAGGCGAGCACGAATTCGTCGGTAGGGGTAGGTGGCGGGAGGGTGTCGGTTGCGGAGCAGCCGGCGATGGCGGCCAGGATCAGGGCGGTGCCGGGCGTCCGCATGAGGAGAGTCTTTCTCATGGTCGATGATGGCGCTAGCAGCTGGGTTCGACGGTGAAGGTCTTGCTGGAGTCGACCGGGCCGAGTTTTTCGAGGGTGCGGCGGCCGAGCAGGACGGGGTAGTTCATGTCGTCCCGGTCGTTCAGCGAGAACTCTTCCTCGTACACTTGGTCGGCCAGGCACACCTTCATCAGCACCACCGGACGGCGCTCCTCGCCGCCGGCGCCGCGCACTTCGAGGTTGCGCTCGATCTTGCGCTCGAGCCGCGCCTCTACATCCTTCTCGGTGTCGATGTCTTCGAACTCGATGGTGAAGCGCACCCAGTCGTCACCGTCCCGTTCGAAGCGCTCGATGTCTTCGGCATGCATCGAGGAAGTGAGCGCGCCGGTGTCGAGCTTGAACTTGACCGCGACCTTTTCCGGCATCACCAGGCCCTCTTCGACCCAGCCGAACACGCGCTGTGATTCGGCGTAGGCAGCGGGGATGGCGCAAGTGGCCAGGAGCGTCAGTCCGATTGCCAGGGAATGCTTCGATCGCTTCAGGGTGGGCATGTTTGGCCTCGTCGTCTCGACACGGAAGTTATGTTGAGTCGGCGTGCAGGCGCATGTTCCGTTGGCGGCATGGATGGTAGGCGCAGGAGCGTTTCCCTCACCCCTGCCCCTCTCCCGGAGGGAGAGGGGCTGTCTGGGAGCGAGCCTTATGTCCTACTTGGTGCGGTGGTTCTTCGGGTCGTCCTCGTTGCTGCCGGTCGTGCGGGTACGGGTGGGTTCGAGGCTGTGGCCGGCGGGTTGGGTGCGGTCGTCGTGCGCGGTGGTGCCGATCTGGACCTCGTCGGCGCTGTTGACCAGGTCGTGGTCCTTGGATTCGTGCTTGGTCTTCAGTTCTTTGCCCATGTCTCACCTCGTCTGGCTGTCGAATAAGAGACCTCATTCGTTCGAGGCGCCCGGCGTGCAGATGTTCGGGCCATGGCCTACCAGCGGTCAGGTCATGGTCCGGCAGGCGCGGATCAGCGGCGCCAGTCGCGCCGGTCGTATTGCTGGCGGCCCTTCGGCGCGCGCCAGTCCGCGCGCCGATCATGGCGTTCGGCTTTCCGGTAGTGGTAGTCCTGGTGATACACCTTGTGGACATGGTGGCCGTTGCCGCCGCGGTCGTGGTGCGCGTAGGACACGCATCCGCTGAGCCCGAGTACTGCTGCAATGAGGCCGATGGTCGCGATTCGAGCAAGCATGGTCGTCTCCTGGTTCCGGGCTTTTTCCCGTGCCTCCATGAAACGCCGTGGCGGTGTAAAGCGCGGTCAGCGGCGGGTAAAGGACGAGTAAGACCGATGCGACCTGTGGCATGCAGACCGGTGCCGCTCCGCGGTCGAAACGCAGAGAGACAGTCCGCGAACGGACTGCCTGCATCGAGCGGGAGAACCACCATGAGCGAGCCAGACAAGCCGGAAGACGGCCTCACTCCACCGGACTACGACGAGTACGGCGACGGCCCGCCCGTCGAGAGCCGGCCGGACAAGTCCCGAGAGGCCGAGCAGGAACCGAACCCCGGCGAGAGCCCGCTGGGCTAGGCGCTGCGACGACGCTGCACGGTGGCCAGCAGCAGGCCGGCGAAGATCAGCCCGCCGCCGAGCCAGTGGTAGGGCTGCAGCGCCTCGCCGAGCAGCAGCCAGCCGAGGATGGCGACGAACACCGGCATCGAATAGCTGGTGATCGCCGCCTTGGCCGCACCGACCACCTTCACCCCGTGGTTCCACGCCAGGTAGGCCACCAGCGAGGCCAGCAGCGCCGTGTAGGCGATGGCGGCGAGGTTGGCGGGCGTGGCCGCGAAGCCGCCGACCCGCGCCAGCTCGACGAGGTAGAACGGCAGGATCAATGGCGTGCCGAGCAGCACCAGGGTCGCCAGCAGCACCAGCGGCGGCACCGAGAGGTAGTGCGCCCACTTCCTCAGCAACAGGGTGTAGAGCGCCCAGACCACCACGGCGAGCAGCATAACCAGGTCGCCGGGGTTGAACTGCAGGCCGGCGAGATTGGCCCATTCGCCGCGGCTGATCAGCAGCAGCAGGCCGGCCGCGGCGATGAGCAGCCCGACCCAGGCGCGCCGGGTCGGCCATTCGCCGAGCAGCAGCCCGCCGCCGATGAAGGTGGCCAGCGGCAGGCAGGTGTTTACCAGCGAGATGTTGATCGCCACCGTGGTCTGCGCCGCGGTGTAGAGCAGCGAGTTGTAGCTGCTGATGCCCAGCGCGGCGACCAGCCACAGCCGCCAGCCGGCCTGCCGCAGCGGTGCGCGGTGGGCCCAGACAGCGCGGCCGACGAAGAGCATGAGGATCGCCAGCGCCAGCACCCAGCGCCAGAAGGCCAGGGCCACCGGCGGAATCTGGTCGTAGAAGGCACGGGCGACCAGCGCGTTGCCGGCCCAGCACAGGCACGCGACGAACAGGCCGGCGTACGCCAGCAGGTTGCGGGACGGCACCTTATACGCCCTGGCGCGGGCGCAGGCGGTACTGCGGCGGCAACTGGTCGAGGCCGCTGACGGTGACGTTGAGGTCCTTCCACAGCCCGTCCTTGATGCCGTAGATGCAGCCGTGCACCGACAGCGCCTGGCCGCGGTGCCAGGCGTTCTGGACGATGGTGGTGTGGCTGACGTTGGCCACCTGCTGGATCACGTTCAGCTCGCAGAGCCGGTCGACCCGCTCTTCCTCGGTCGGCAGCGCATCGATATGGGCGCGATGTTCGTAGTAGAGGTCGCGGATGCTGCGCAGCCAGCCGTCGATCAGGCCGAGCTGGTCCTGGTGCATGGAGGCGCGCACGCCGCCGCAGCCGTAGTGGCCGGTGACCAGGATGTGCCTGACCTTGAGCACCTCGACCGCGAACTGGATGACCGACAGGCAGTTGAGGTCGGTGTGCAGCACCACGTTGGCGACGTTGCGGTGGACGAACAGCTCGCCCGGCAGCAGCCCGACGATCTCGTTGGCCGGCACGCGGGCGTCGGAGCAGCCGATCCACAGGTACTCGGGCGTCTGCTGGCGCGCCAGCTTGGCGAAGAACTCCGGATCTTCCTGCTTGATCGCTTCCGCCCAGCGCTTGTTATTTTCGAATAGCTGTTCGAGTTCGCGCATGCCCTACCCTCTTCTCGGCTCAGCCGGGCACCTTAGGGGCCCGGCGGGGCTTTGACAAGCCACTGCGGGTCACAGCGCATAGGCCGTGCCCTTGGCGGGCACCGCCTTAGGTCGCGAGACGAACGAGCGCAGGTCGCGCAGGAAGTTGTCGCGCCAGGCGTTCAGGTCCGCCGCGCGGATAGCGCGCATCATGTGCTCGTAGCGGTCCTTGCGCTCGGACAGCGACATGCGCAGGGCGCGGTCGAGCGCCTCGGCCATGCCGATGCTGTCGTAGGGGTTGATGATCAGCGCCGAGGTCAGCTCACGCGCTGCGCCGGCGAAGCGCGACAGCACCAGCACGCCGGGGTCGTCCGGGTCCTGCGCGGCGACGTATTCCTTGGCCACCAGGTTCATGCCGTCGCGCAGCGGGGTGACGAAGCCGATGTCGGCGCCGCGGAACAGCCCCATGAGGATGCGCCGCTCGTGGCTCTTGTTGAGGTAGTGCAGCGGCGTCCAGTCGAGGTCGGACAGGCGCCCGTTGAGGTGGCCCGCCTCGCTTTCCAGCTGTTCGCGGATCGCCTGGTAGGTGCGCACGTCCGAGCGCGAGGTCGGCGCGATCTGGATGAATTCGACGTTGCGCCGGTGCTCGGGGTAGCGGTCGAGGAAGCACTCGTAGGCGCGGAAGCGCTCGACCAGACCCTTGGAATAATCCAGCCGGTCGACGCTGATGATCATCTTGCGCAGGCCGCCCTCGGGGTTGCGCCCGATCAGCTGCCGGCGGCCACGGTAGGAGGCGGCCAACTGCTGGATCTCGTCCGGCACCACGCCGATCGGGTAGACGCCGGCGCGGAAGTTCTGCCCATAGGCGGTGAGCGAGCCGTCCGGCTCGATGACGCCGCGCACCTCGCGGGTGATGTAGTCCTGAAAGGCGAGCCGGTCGGTGTCGGTCTGGAAACCGATCAGGTCGTAGTAGCAGAACGTCTTGAGCAGCTCGTTGTGCGGCGGGATGGCGGTGAGGATCTCCGGTGCCGGGAACGGGATGTGGAGGAAGAAGCCGATGCGGTTGCGGATGCCGAGCATGCGGCAGGCCTCGGCGAAGGGAATCAGGTGGTAGTCATGGATCCAGATGATGTCGTCGGGCTTGAGCAGCGGCTTGAGCTTCTCGGCGAGCATGGCGTTGACGCGCCGGTAGCCTTCGTATTCCTCGCGGTTGTAGCGGGCCAGGTCGATGCGGTAGTGGAAGATGGGCCAGAGGGTGGCGTTGGAGAAGCCGCGGTAGTACTGGTCGTAGTCGCGCTTGGTGAGGCCGAGGGTGACGTAGGTGATGTTGCCAACCGTCTCGCTGTGCGTCTGCGGACTGTTGCCGACCTCCCCGCTCCAGCCGAACCAGATCCCTCCGGATTGCCGCAACGCGTCGTAGACACCCACCGCCAGCCCACCGGCGAGCACCTTGCCTTCCTTGATCGGCGCGACCCTGTTCGATACCACCACTAACCGGCTCATGAATAGTCACCACTCTTGTTCTGTTGAGACGCCCCCGACCGCCCGGCGGGGGTGTCGAGAAGCAGCCGCAGCCAGTCGGCCACGGCTGGAACCGAGGGAAGGCGCATACGAGCGCAGGTCTCGCCCGCCCCGACCTTGACCGACCAGCCATCCAGTCGATTGACCACCTCGAAGCCGGCCTCGTCGGTGAGGTCGTCGCCGACGAACACAGGCAGGCGCCCGGCGAAAGGCTCGGCGTGCATGAACGCCTCGATCGCCCCACCCTTGCTGGCCCCCTTCGGCTTGAGTTCGAACACGCACTTGCCCGGTTGCAGCACCAGGGCCTCGGGGTAGCGCGAGACGAATTCGCTGGCCAGCGCCGCCACCTCCGCTTCGCGCTCCGGCGCCTGCCGGTAGTGCAGCGCAAAGGCCACGCCCTTCCCTTCGAGGCGCACCCCTGGCAGCAGCGCACAGGCGCGCTCGAGTTCGGCGCCGACCTGCGCCAGCAGCGCTTCGTCCAGTCCCAGACGGTGGAGCCGGCCGGCCGCATCGCGGCGTTCGGTGCCATGTATGCCGGCGCCAGGCAGCACCAGCGGTGACAGCAGGGTGTCGATGTCGGCCAGCCGGCGCCCCGAGACGGCGGCGACCAGGCAGCCACGGGCCTGCAGTTCGGCGAGGGTGTCGAGCGTCGTTCGCGGAATGAAAACCTGCTCGGGGCGGGGCTGGATGTCGGCCAGCGTGCCGTCCACATCGAGAAACAAGGCAGTGCGCTGCAAATCCAGCGCAGGTGGAGCAAGTTGGTCGGTCATGCGCTTTATGACCATCCGACGCGCGCCTGGGTTCTGGATTTTTTCCCTGACAATCCAAGGGCTTTTCCAGCATGCTGGCCCGCCCGGCGGGCGACAGGAATCTTATCCGGGGCACCGAGTCACAACGGGTAAGACGTGACGACGAGGAGGCCGTGATGACCGATACCCGCAAACCCGGCACACCCCGCGAGATAGACGACATCGAGGACCGCATGGGCTCGGTGGAGCAGCTGGATTTCAGCTCGCGCCGGGACGAACGAAGGGGCCGCGTCGGCGATACGATGCCGGAGGACGAAGCCAACGAGCAGTATCCGCCGGAGCGGGTCGCCGAAGCCGGCATGACCACCGGCGAGGTGCCGACCGACAAGACCACCATGGACGACCTGGCGCCGGAGACGCTGATCCCCGAAGACGGCTCGCGCTCGCCCGGAGAGCGCGGACACGGGCTGCCGGTCGACCGTGACCTCTCGGTGGTCTCCGAACACCGGATCGGTGCCGACGTGGACCTCGACGAAGCGGAACTGGGCCGCTACGAGCCGCTGGATGGCAAGGACTGGGACGGCCCCGCCACCGGCGACCCGGACACCGGGCTCAGCGAGGGCGATGCCGTGCTGTCGCAGGACGAGGCCCAGGACGTGCTCTCCGACGAGGAGCTGGAAGGCGACGCGCCGCTCGATTCGGCGAGGGACAAGGCCCCGCGCCGCTGACCTCTCGGCACTGAAGTAGGCGCCGGGCTAGTCGAGCAGTGTGCAGGCCATGACCAGCGCGTCTTCACGGCCGTCGGCCGCGGGGTAGTAGCCGCGCCGGCGGCCGATCTCGTTGAACCCGTAGCGCTCGTAGAGGCGGTAGGCCGTCTGGTTGCTCGCGCGCACCTCGAGGAAGCACTCGCCGGCGTGGCGCGCCCGCGCCCGCTCCATCAGGTGTTCGAGCAGCCGCAGGCCCAGGCCGCGCCCCTGGTTCTGCGGCTTGACGGTGATGTTCAGCAGATGCGCCTCGCCGGCGATGACGTTGATCACACCGTGCCCGACCTGCTGCTCGCCCTCGAACATGACCCAGCATTCATAGGCCGTGAGGCTGTCCTGGAAGATGCCGCGGGTCCAGGGATGGCTGAAGGCGGCGTATTCGATCTTCAGCACGGCCTCGAGGTCGGCCGCGGTCATCGGCCGGAAACTGATCGCGTCACTACTCATCAGACGGTCTTCCAGCGCCCCATGCTCCGTTGCATCGCGCGCCACAGCGGCGCCTTGCGGGCCGGTTCTTCCATCAAGGCCTCGAGCCCAGGCATGGCCAGCGCCACGCCGAGACCCTCGATGTTCAGCTCGCGGTTGCAGGCTTCGGCATCCGCCTCGCCGGCGAAGCGGATGGCCGGCTCGCCGATCAGCCACAGGCAGGCGCTCGGCTGTTGCTCCAGCTCCACCGCGATCACGCCCTGCACGTAGTCCAACGCCGCCTGCGGACCCTGGTCGAGCGGCGCGCCCTGGCCGAACCGTCGGCCCGCGACCAACGGCCAGCGGATCGGCTCGCCGTCGCCGACCTGCTGCGGGCTGTCCGGCAGGCCGGCGGCACGCAGCATGTCCTTGAGCAGCAGGTAGGCCGGATCGCGGCTGGCGAAGGGCTCTCCGGTGGGCAGCTCTACCAGCACCAGGCAGGCGCCGGCGCGCAGCAGCTGCAGCGTGAAGCGCGGCGGCGGTACCGCTTCGCTCGCAAGCGCTGGGGTAGCATCGGTTTCGGCTTCCGGTGCAGCTTCGACGATCGTCTCACGTCTGGGCTCCGGCGCGATCAGGCGCGAGCGCAGCGTCTCGCGCGCCACGGCGGGCCGCTCCGGTGCCGGGCTCGGGGCGCTGACCGGCGTGGGCTCGATCTCGGCGGGTGCCGGCTCGCCCGGGGCGGCCATCGGCAGCGGCGGCTTCAGGCATTCGGGACGGGATGGCGCGGCGAATGGCAGGGCGACCCGCGGCAGCCAGGTGTCGACCTGCATGGCCTGCAGGTAATCGCGGCGGCGTACTTCGCTGATCAACGCGGACGACCTCCGCCCGCAACGGCAGCCGAGCGCCCTCCGGCGTCGGGGCCGGGACGTTCGAGTTGGCGATAGCGGTTGCGCATGAAGACTCCTGGGACGGACGACGACGGGCTGCGCCGGCGCTGAGAGGCGAATTGTGGCCGGAAAGCGCGCGGCCGGAAAGGCCTGACGGAACGGACGGCGGCCCGACCATCGGTGACGCAAGCGAAGCCTTGCGCATGCAGTACAATGCGCGGCCACTTTTCGCACCTTGCCCGGGCCTGTCGATGATCGATCCCAAGCGCGTGCTGCGCGCCCTCGCCGAACACTGGACGTTGCTCGAACCGCTCTGCGAGCGCTTCGATGCCGGCACCCTGAGCCTGATCGAACTGCGCAGCCAGCTCGGCGTGCAGTTGCCGGACAGCACGCCGGCCGACGTCACCGCCCTGCTCGACCAGTGGATCCGCCTGGACATCCTGGTGCCGGTGGCCAAGAGCCCCAACCGCTTCGAGCTCAATGCGCAGATCCATGACTTCCTCGCCTACCTGCGCCGCGAGCACCGCCTCGGCCTGTGTCTGGAGATCGAGGCCTACCTGCGCCACCTCGAACGCCTGGCCGGGTACATCCAGGATGCCTTCGAGATTCGCGACGGCCAGGACCTGGCGCGCCAGCTGAGGCTGCTCGACATGCGAGTGCGCGACGTGCTGAAGAAGCTCGGCAACGACGAGCAGGCGCTGGTCGGCGTCGCCGATCGGGCCAAGACCAGTGACCGGCAGATTCCGCTGCGTCAGCGCTATGCCGAAGTGCTGGCGACCTGGGACGAATACGTCGAGCCGATGATCCAGCTGGTGGCCGCCGACGGCGCCTTCGAGCAGGGTGTCCGCCGCGTCGAGCAGGTGCTGCTGAAGCTGCTCGGCGAGCAGCAGCGGCTCGGCCAACTGGTCGACGACGACCTGCTGCTGCGCACCCACGCGCGCATCCTGGAAATGCAGACCACCGCCCAGCTGACCCTGCGCCGCGCGCGCGAGCTGCTGCTGCCGCTGCGCGAGGAAGCGCGCCGGCACAACGCGGTGACCCGCGGTGCGGCGCTGGCGCTTTCGGCGATCCGCAAGCGCGGTCTGGACGCCGTGCCGCAGGCCTCGCTGCCGCTGTTCACCCGCCCACAGAGCACCTTCCTCGGCTCGGCCAGCCAGGTCGAGGCCTACGTCTATGCGCTGGCCCGCTTCGAGCCCAAGCCGGCGCAGTTCCCACGCGCCAGCGGCAAGCGCAAGGCCGACGCCCCGCGCGCGCCGCGGACCGTGCGGGAGATGCTCGAGCGCTGCGAGCAGGCTTTGCCGCTGCCGGACCTGATGCTCTGGCTGCTGGAGCAGGAGCCCGAGGGCGCCACCGACGAGCTGCTCTACTGGTTCTCGCGGCTCTCGCGGGACGCCCGCTTCCAGCGCGAGCGCCTGGAACGGCGCGACTACCTGACCCGCGAGCACTGCGTCAGCCTCAGCTCCTTCGCGCTGGTGGGCCACGCCAATGCCCAAGCCTGACGTAGGGTGGACAACGCTCCGCTTGTCCACCTCGATCACCGACCTCTTTGGTGGAAAAGGCTTCGCCGTTTTCCACCCTACGACTGCCTGTGAGCAATCCGTATGAATCTCGACCTTTCCGAACTCTCCCTGCTCGCCCCGATCTTCCGCGAGCTGTTCAAGGGCTACCACGTCAGCCGCCGCGACCCGGAGCTTTACACCCAGCTGTCGAACCTGCAGGACCCGTACCGCGCGCTGTTCCGTGCGCTCGGCTTCGAGCTGGTCTGCGACACTCGCGGCTTCTACTACTTCGTTCCCGAGCAGATGGGCGCGCAGGTGAACAAGACCGCCCAGCGTCTGGCGCTGTTCACCTTCATCCTCGTCGAGCACCTGGCCGACCAGGGCCGCGACCCGCTGGCCGTGCTAGACGGCGGCAGCCTCGGCCGCGACGAGCTGCCGCCGCTGCTGGACAAGTACCGCGACCTCTTCCTGCAGGCCGAGGTCACCAGCCAGGACGAACTCGAGGAGAAGATCCTGCGCCGCCTGACGCAGCTCGGCTTCGCCGCCGAGGACAACGGTGTCTACCGCTTCCTGCCGCCGATGCACCGCTTCCTCGATGTCTGCCTCGCCGTGCAGCAGGACCGCGACCTGGCCGCCACGCTGCACAGCGACCTGCCGTTGCCGACCCCGCCGCTGGCGGTCGAGGACGAGGATCCGGTCGTCAGCCTGGAGAACGTTCTCGCCGAGGAGGAGGACGAGGAAGCCGCCCTCGCCCGCGCCATCGCCGAAGAAAAGGAGCTTGAAGCATGAGTCAGGAACGCTACGGCATCCGCCGCTTCGCCCTGCTGAATACCGCCGGCTACACGCTGGGCCTGTTTCCGCTGGAAAACCCGCTGTCGGTCTACGGCGCCAACAACCTCGGCAAATCCGCCTCGATCAACGCGCTGCAGTTCCCGATCCTCGCGCGCATGTCGGACATGAGTTTCGGCAAGTACAGCCTCGAGCAGTCGCGCAAGTTCTACTTCGCCTCCGATACCAGCTACATCCTGGTCGAGGTCTCGCTGCCGCACGGCCCACACGTGATTGGCGTGGCCGGACGCGGCCCGGGCGGCGGTTTCGGTCACCAGTTCTTCGCCTATGCCGGCGAGCTGAACCTCGACCACTATCAGAAGGCCGGCACCTGCCTACGCCAGCGCGAGTTGTTCACCACGCTCGGCCAGGCCGGCATTGTCGCCTACGAACTCAAGCCCGAGGAGCTGCGCCGCCTGCTGGTCGGCGGGCACACGTCGATTCCGCTGGACCTCACGCTCATCCCGCTGCGCTCCACCAGCGAGCAGAGCCTGAAGACCTTCCGTGCGCTGTTCATCAACCTGCTGCACATGCGCGAGATCACCGCGGCCAAGCTCAAGCAGCTGTTCCTCGACGCCTTCGAGCACAGCCTGCGCTCGGGCAGCGTCGACTACATCGCCGCCACCGAGGAAGCCTTCCGTGACGTGCGCCGCATGGAGCAGGACTACCAGGCGCTGGTCGCGGCCGGCCCGCTGGTCGAGGCGCTGGCCGCCGGGGTGACCCAGCGCGAGCTGCTGCGCGGCAAGCTGCATCGCCTTTCGCCGTTGCTCGACAACCTGCTCGGCGCCTGGCAGGACTACGCCGGCGCGCGCAAGGAGGAACTGGTCATCCAGGCCGAGCACTACCGTCGCGAGCAGGACGGACTGCAGAACGAGCAGCGCGGCACCACCGGCGAGCTGATGCGCCTGGAGCGCGAGATCAGTGAGATCCAGCGCTGGCTGGGCGAACTGGCGGTACTGAAGAACCGCTTCGCGCTGGTCGGCGACGTGCAGATGCTCGAGCAGCAGCTACTCGCCGCCAAGGACGCCCACGACGAGCTCGCCGGCGCCCTGGCCCAGTCCCGTCAGTTCTCCAGCGAGGACCTGGACGAGCGGCTGCGGGATCTCGAGAAGCTCCTCAAGTCGGTTCGCCAGCAGCTCGATCACGCCGACAACAACAGCTACGCGCGGCTGCGCGAGGAATTCAGCCAGCAGGACGTCGACCGGCTGATGCGCCTGTTCAACGGCCAGCTGTTCAGCCTGCCGCTGGGTGAAAAAGGCATCGAGGCGCACGGCGACGACTGGGTGAAGGCCGTCGAGGCCGTGCTCGATCGCTTCAAGGGCGAGCGCTTCGAGGTGCCGGGCCTGTCCATCGACCTGTCGCACATCGAACCGCCGGCCCTGCAGGCGCTGGCCGACCGTACGGCGCTGCGCGACCAGCGCGACCGTCTCGAGCGCGAGCTCAAGCAGCTCAAGACCCAGCAGGCGGTCGCCGCCGACCGCGCGGCGAGCAAGGCCCAGGCCGAGGCGCTGTATCAGGCGGTGCTGGATGCGCAGAAGGCCTTGGAGGACTTCCGCCGCGGCCAGACGCTGACCGTCGAGGAGCCGGAAAAGCTCGAGCGCCTGGCCGAAGCCGAAGCCGCCCAGGACGAACTCAGGCGGGCCAGCGATTCCTTCGCCGAACGCGTGCAGCAGATCTCCGCCAAGCTGCAGCTCATCGGCCGTCAGTTGGCCGACCTGGAAGCCAAGGAGCGCACCCTGGAAGACGCGCTGCGTCGTCGCCAGCTGCTACCCGCCGATCTGCCGTTCGGCACGCCCTTCATGGATCCGGTGGACGATTCGCTGGATAACCTGCTGCCGCTGCTCAACGACTACCAGGACAGCTGGCAGGCGCTGCAGCGCGTGGACGGGCAGATCGAGGCGCTCTATGCGCAGGTGCGGCTGAAAGGCGTGGCCAAGTTCGACAGCGAGGAAGATCCGGAGCGCCGTCTGCAGCTGCTGGTCAACGCCTACGCGCACCGCCAGGACGAAGCGCTGACTCTGGCCAAGGCACGTCGCGCCGCGGTGACCGACATCGCCCGGACGCTGCGCAACATCCGCAGCGACTACGACAACCTGGAACACCAGCTGGCGCTGTTCAACCGCGAGATCAACAAGCGCCAGGTCTCGAACCTGCAGAGCTTCCGCATCGTGCTGGCGCCGAACAAGGACGCGCTCAGGCACATCGACCAGATCATCCACAGCGCCGGCCAGTACGAAGAGGGCGAGACGCTGTCGGTGTTCGATCTCTCGCAGTCCGCCGAGCAGGACGCGAAGAACGAGGAAGCCAAGGAGTATCTCGCACGCCTGGTGGCGGCCAACCACAACCAGCTCGGGCTCAAGGACCTGTTCGAGCTGGCGTTCGAGATCACCAAGGTCGGGGGCCAGCCGATCATCCACACCGACATCGATGGCGCCGCGTCCAACGGCACCACCATGACCATCAAGGCGCTGACCAACATGTACCTGCTGCTGCATCTCATGGATCGCGAGCAGGCAGGCCGCGTAAGGCTGCCCTACTACCTCGACGAAGCCGCGGACATCGACGAGCGCAACCAGCAGGCGCTGATCGAAACCAGCCTGCAGCTCGGCTTCGTACCGATCCTGGCCTCGGTGAAGCCACAGGTCTCCGCACACGTGGCTATCGACCTGGAAGGCGGCAGCACCCCGAACGGCATCTACATCGACGAAGCGGACTGGAAGTTCATCAGACCAAGGGAAGACCGGCCTGTGATGGCGAAAGCCGAGGCGCTCGAAACGGCCTGATAAACAGGCCAGCTTGATGTCGGGGTGTCTGGCCTGGCCCTGGTAGATACCGTCTTGAGCCCTAGTGGGCAAGGGCCAGTTTAGGGTCGAAAGGCTGGCCGGATTTCAGTACCCCATAGGCGATGTGCAATAGCTTGCGCATGGCGGCACAGACGATCTGCTTGCCGGTCTTGCCCCTGGCTTTCAAGCGGTCCCGCAGAGCGCTGATGGCGGCGTTGTGCTTGAGCGAGCAAACAGCCGGCATATAGAGCCCAGCCCTCAGGCGAGACGAGCCCGTTCGAGATATGCGCGTCTGGCCCTTGTAGGTGCCGGACTCCTGCAGCTTGGGGTTCAATCCGGCAAAGGCGGTGATCGCACGGC
>NZ_KE384407.1:172187-420612 GCF_000425625.1 Stutzerimonas azotifigens DSM 17556 | reverse complement strand
CCTGAAGATGGAACGGGTCTGGCAGCAGCACTATGCCAATCAGGCCGAGGCCATGGCTGACATCACTCACTACATCGTCGGCTTCTACAACACACACCGGCTGCACTCCTTTCTCGGCTACCAATCACCGACCGACTACGAAAAGGCCACCGCCTGAAATCCCCTATCCCGGTGTCCACCAAAACTTGACCACGACAGGCCCACCTGTGGGAGGCGCGCCCTCGCGGCGATGCAGGCCACCGGCCTGCCAGATGCTCAGAAGCAATCGCCCCGGGGGCGGGCCTCCCACAGGCAGCCGTGTTGCCAACGTCCTGTCGGAGGCGCGCCATTCGCCTCTGCTTTTCCGCGCCGAACCGCGCCACCAGACGGGGCGCCAGCCTCATTACGATCGATCAACGCCGCACCAAAAACGTGCGCTGCTTCTCGCTCCAACCGGCAAACCCTTGAATGCAAAGGCGCCATCACCGATGGCATGAGGCTTGCGATGGCAATCTGGAAACCAGTTGCCGGAGCCATCATGACGCGGGCCTTCTACGATGAAATGTACGACGCCGGCCAGCTGTGCCGGCCGCACTACCAGGCGTTCGCGGACTGGCTGAAGGCCATTCCGGAAGAGCAGCTCGCCCAGCGCCGTCACGAAGCCGACCTGCTGTTCCACCGTGCCGGCATCACTTTCACCCTCTATGGCGACGAGCAGGGCACCGAGCGGCTGATCCCGTTCGACATCATTCCGCGCAGCATCCCCGCCAGCGAATGGCGGGTGGTCGAGCAGGGCTGCATCCAGCGGGTGCAGGCGCTGAACCTGTTCCTCGACGACCTCTACCACGAGCAGCGCATCCTCAAGGCCGGCATCGTCCCGCCGGAGCAGGTGCTGACCAACGACGGCTACCAGTTGGCCATGCAGGGCCTGACGCTGCACCGCGGCATCTACGCGCACATCGCCGGCATCGACCTGGTGCGCGACGGCGACGGCGCCTACTACGTGCTCGAGGACAACCTGCGCACCCCCAGCGGCGTGAGCTACATGCTCGAGGACCGCAAGATGATGATGCGGCTGTTCCCGGAGCTGTTCGCCGCCCAGCGCATCGCGCCGATCGATCACTACCCGAACCTGCTTTTGGCGACCCTCAAGGAATCCAGCCCGCTGGACAACCCCTGCGTGGTGGTGCTGACGCCGGGGCGGTTCAACAGCGCCTATTTCGAGCACGCCTTCCTCGCCCGCGAGATGGGCGTGGAGCTGGTGGAGGGTGCCGATCTCTTCGTGCGCAACGAGCGGGTCTACATGCGCACCACCGCAGGGCCGCAGCGGGTCGACGTGATCTACCGGCGCCTCGACGACGCCTTCCTCGATCCGCTGGCCTTCCATCCCGATTCGATGCTCGGCGTGCCGGGGCTGCTGGCGGCCTACCGGGCGGGCAACCTGGTGCTGGCCAACGCCATCGGCACCGGCGTGGCCGACGACAAGTCGATCTACCCCTACGTCGGCGACATGGTGCGCTTCTACCTGGACGAGGAGCCCATCCTGCGCAACGTGCCGACCTGGCAGTGCCGCAAGCCGGAAGAGCTGTCCCACGTGCTGGCGCACCTGCCGGAGCTGGTGGTCAAGGAGACCCAGGGCTCCGGCGGCTACGGCATGCTGGTCGGGCCCGCCGCGACCCAGGCGCAGATCGAGGCCTTCCGCGACCGCCTCAAGGCCAACCCGGCGGCCTACATCGCCCAGCCGACGCTGAGCCTGTCGACCTGCCCGACCTTCGTCGAGAGCGGCATCGCGCCGCGCCACATCGACCTGCGGCCGTTCGTGCTGTCCGGCAAGCAGACCCGGCTGGTGCCCGGCGGGCTGACGCGGGTGGCGCTGCGCGAGGGCTCGCTGGTGGTCAACTCGTCGCAGGGCGGCGGAACCAAGGACACCTGGGTGGTGGAGGACTGAGCCATGCTGTCGAGAACCGCCTCCGACCTCTACTGGATGTCGCGCTACCTGGAACGCGCCGAGAACCTGGCGCGCATGCTCGACGTCAGTTATTCGCTGTCGCTGATGCCGCAGAAGGGCCGTGGCGACGGGCTGGAAGAACTGGCCATGCCGCTGCTGATCACCGGCATGCTGGACGACTACCGGGCGCGCCACGGGCGCCTGCACGCCAAGCGCATGCTGCAGCACTTCGCCCTCGAGCCGGAGAACCCCGGCAGCATCTACAACTGCCTGCAGGCGGCGCGGGTCAACGCGCACGCCGTACGCGGCCGCATCACCACCGACATGTGGGAAAACATCAACGCCACCTGGCTGGAGATGCGCGTGATCGCCACCCAGGACCTGTCGCGTTACGGCATCAGCCGTTTCTGCGAGTGGGTCAAGGAGCGCTCGCACCTGTTCCGCGGCGCCACCTACGGCACCATCATGCGCAGCGACGCCTATCGCTTCATCCGCCTCGGCACCTTCCTCGAGCGCGCCGACAACACTCTGCGCCTGCTACGGCGACGGTCGGGCGTGGGAGCAACTGTCCTGACCGCAGAAAGAGTCCCGATTGCTGTTCGCAGCCAAGGTCGCTCGGCCCGGCGCGGCCTCCCACAGGATTCGCTGGGGCACCCTGTGCTTGCGTGGGAGGCCCGCCCTCGGGGCGATGCGCTTGTGGGAGCGGTCCTGACCGCGACCCCCTTGCAGCCGTCCCGGACTGGCATGTTCACGCCGGTCGCGGCTGGCCGCCTTCGCCGTTGGCCGCGGCACGTCCGCCGGGCAGGCCGGCGACCTGCACTTCTGGGAACTGCCCGCCGACGAACTCCGTGCGTTGCGCCGGCAAGGAAAAGGACACCTCCATTTCCTTCATGCGCTGCAGCAGGCTCAAATTGATCTCCTGCTGGATGTCCATGTACTGGTTGTAGTCCGAAGTCAGCACGTAATAGACGACTTCGAACGTCAGCTGGTAGTCATCGAAGGCGAGGAAGTGCGCGCGGTCGAAGCGGGTCAGCTCAATGCCCTTGATGATTTCCGCGACCACCCCGCCGATCTGCCGCACCTTCTCCGCCGGGGTGTCGTAGGTGACGCCGAACTTGAACACGATGCGCCGCTGTTCCATGCGTTTGTAGTTGTGCAGGAACTGGCTGAGCATGTCGGCGTTGGAGCAGACGATCTGCTCGCCGCTGAGGGCGCGGATGCGGGTGGTCTTCAGGCCGATGTGCTCGATGCTGCCGGCCACGTCGCCGAAAACCACGAAGTCGCCGATCTCGAACGGCTTGTCGACGCCGATCGACAGCGAGGCGAACACGTCGCTGAGCAGCGTCTGCACGGCCAGCGCGATGGCGATGCCGCCGACCCCCAGGCTGGCGACCATCGCGGTGATGTCGACGCCCAGGTTGGCCAGGATCGACAGCAGCATCATGGTCCAGATGACCACCCGCAGCATGATGCCGATGATGGTGGTGGTCACCGGATTGCGCGCCTTGCCGTCGAAGGTCAGGCTCTCCATCCACAGGCGTACCCCGCCGTCGAGCCAGAGCGCGATCTGGAACGCCAGGGCGATGAACCAGCCGTGGGAGAGCATCTCCGCCCAGCGGTCGGGCAGTTCCGCGGCCTTCAGGCCGAGCAGCAGGGAAAACGCGAATACCAGCACGCGGCTGGTGCGGCGAAGCATCTCGGTGGCGAAGCCGAGTATCCGGGCATGCGAGCCCCTGGCGTTGCCCGCCAGCTTGCCGAGACGATTGGCGACCACGCGCAGTACCGTGCGCAGCACCAGGTAGCAGACGATGGTGACGCCCAGGACCACCGCCGCATCGATCCAGAACTCCTGCTCCAGCAGCGTTCCCCAGTTCCAGCTCAGCTCCTCGTTCATTACGTAGAAATCCCCTTCCTGCCTATAGGCGCGGCCCGTCGGGCCACGTTTTTTCGTAGCCGAGGCGGCGCATTAGTTCCGCAGGCGATCCTTGCGGGGCGGCGCGAGTGCCGGGGAAGAGGGCGGCGAAGAGGGAATATCAGTGGCCGTGCAGGGCCGCGCGCAGGTCGTCGTAGCCGCCGCCATTGACGACCTGACGATAGCCGAGCTCGCGCAGCAGCTCCTGCGCCTCGGAGGAACGCCGGCCGCTGCGGCAATACAGCACGATGGGCGTGTCCTTGTCCGGCGCCAGCGCGCCGATGCGCCCGCCCAGCTGCGCCGTCTCGACCGGCTGGGCGCCGGCCAGCATGCCCTGCGCCTGTTCCTGCGGGGTGCGTACGTCGACCAGCAGGGTGCGCGGATCGTCCAGCAGGCGGATGGCCGTCTCGCGGTCGATCTCGCCCGCATGGCACAGCAGCGGCACGAGCGCCAGTGTGGCCAGCAGCGCCCGGGTCACCGGTGCGAGCCTGGCAGGCATGTCAGCTGAACAGCCTGGTCAGGTTCGGAAGAATGAGCACCACCGCGGTGGCGAGGAGAATCAGGGTCGCTTGCCTGACGCGTTTTTCTCTGAACATGTTCGTAGCCTTTTATTTTTCTGGCGTTCCGGGCACAGGGCGCTGGCCGGCTGGCGAGCCGGCTCCGAGCGGGGCCTGTCGACGATGACTTACTGACCCTGGGCGGACACGGATGCTTCAGGTGTCTGGACGCATGACAGTGTTTCCGCCGGACGGTCAGCCTGTTCGCAGACTTTGCAAAGTTATTGCAGAAGCCATGCCACCGCCCGCTCCGTTCGGCGGCCGCCGGCCAACGGGGATCGACGGACGTACGCACGGGGAGCCGTTTTGCGCTGTCCACTGCATGAACCCTTCAGCCGGAGAACGGCCATGACACGCAGACATCTACCGCTGCTTCTGTTCGGTTCGATGCTCGCCGCTGTGGCGACCGCGCAGGCGCAGGAAAGCACGCTGGAGCAGGATCGCCAGGCGATTGGCGACGAGCTCGAAGCCAATAGCGAGCAGATCCGCAACGAGGTACGGGCGGTCAACGGACCCGCGTCGCGCTCTGGGATGCAGGCGGGCGAGGGGACGGCCGCTGGCGAGACGCCGGGCCTCGTCGGCGAACGCACGCCGATGTCGACCGACCAGCCGGGCCTGGACGACGACCCGGCCGGCCGCACGGTGCCGCGTGGAACCGTCCAGCCGGACGACATCCCGCGGCCCGTCACCACCCCGACACCGACGCCCGAACGCGACAGCCCGCGCGGCATCGAGGCCGTCCCGCCCGCCGGTCAGCCGGCGCCGGGCGTGCGCGTCGAGCCGTTGCCCGGATCGGTGCCGACCCGCCCGGGTGGGAACCTCGGGCCCGATCCGATGGGGCCGGCGGGTGGAAATGGAACAATCGAAGGTAACGCCCCGGCCGGCGGCAGCACTGGCGGCGCGACCACCGACGGACCGACAGGCGGTGCGGCGGGGCCGGGCGACGAGGATTGACCGACGAGGCGCGGTCAGCTTTCCGGGAGGTTGTCGAAGATCCTGGCGAGGATCTGATTCAGCTTGCGGATCTGCGCCTCCGTCAGGCCGCGGAAGCTGTCATGGAACAGGCCGTCGGTAACCTTGTGCATGTCGAAGAAGGCCTGGCGGCCCTTTTCGGTAAGGGTGACCTGGGTCACCCGGCCATCGGTGGCGCTCTGGGCGGTTTCGACCAGGCCGTCTTCCTTCATGCGGTAGACGATCTTGGTGACGGTAGAGAGCTTGGCGATGGCGTGCACGGAAATTTCCGAGATGCTCGATTCACCGTGCTCGTAGAGGATGTTGAGAACGCGCCACCTGGGAATGTCCAGATCCACCTTCTTGAGTAGCCGTTCCATGGCCATGGAGTAGCGGCCGTGTACCCGGGCCAGCCAATAGAAGGGGAACTCTTCCTTGTGGAAATCCTCGCTGGCGGGGTTGAAACGGCTGCGACGCTTGTTCGGTGTGCTCATGCCTGAGTAACTGTCCTGGGCTCGGACGCCAATCATAGATATTTCTCATAATTCCGGCACCTTTGACGGGGTGATTCGATGGACCGGACGATCGACGGGAATGCAGCCGGCACCCTGCGGCGCCGGCGCGATGCTCAGCGGACGGGGGGCTGCAGGGCCTGGTCGAAGCGGGGCGCCAGGCCGGTGGCATCGAGCAGGGCGAGGAATTCACGCATGCGTTGCGCCTTGTACGCCTGGGTGTCGACACCCAGGTAGCCGTAGAAGCCCTCGCCCTCGCGCAGGCCGTTGCGGCCCTCGGCCATGTTGCGGGCGACGATGTCGGCGCAGGCGAAACGTTCGCCCAGGTGTTCGGACAGATAGCGCGAGGCGTAATAGAGGATGTCGCCGCCGCCCCAGTCGATGAACTCGAGCAGGCCGAGCACGGCGAAGCGCAGGCCGAAGCCGACGCGGATCGCCTTGTCGATGTCCTCGGCGCTGGCCACGCCTTCCTCGACCATGCGCGCCGCCTCGTTCATTGCCTGGGCCTGGATGCGCGGAACGATGTAGCCGGGCGAGGCCGAGCACACCACCGGCACCTTGCCGATGCGTTCGAGCAGTTCGAGCATGCTGCGCACGGCACGCTCGTCGGTGCGCTCGCTGCGGCTGACCTCCACCAGCGGCATGAGGTCGGCGGGATTCAGCCAGTGAGCGTTGACGAAGCGTTCCGGGCTTTCGATCAGTTCCGCCAGCTCGCTGACCAGGAAGGTCGAGGTGGTGGACGCGACCACCGCCTCGACGGGAATGCGCGGCCCCAGCCAGGCGAACAGCTCGCGCTTGGCTTCCAGTACTTCCGGGACCGCTTCGAAGATCACCCGGGCGCCGGCCAGGCCGGGTTCGCAGGCCGTGCGGTCGAGCAGTTCCAGACGCGACAGGGCGGTGGTTACCTGGGCTTGGTCGAGGCGTCCTAGGACCTGCTTGGCATGCAGCTCGTCGGCCACCGCCTGGCGTACCCTGCCCAGGTAATCGGCCGCTGCGGCGGGCTCGCGCGGGCGCACATCCACCAGGCTGACGCGCAGCCCGGCCTGGATGAAGGCCAGCGCCATGCCCTGGCCCATGCGCCCGGCACCGAGGATGTGCACCTCGTTCATGCGTCGACTCCTTCGTGCAGCAGCTGCTGCATCTGGTCGCGGCTCAGTCCGGCCAGGCCGAGATTTTCCAGGGTGCGGCCTTCGGCGTAGAGGTCGCGCTCGGCCACCGCCGAGGCGATTGCCAGCAGGCCGGCGGCGATTGGCGTCGGCACCTTGGCCCAGCGGCCGACCGAAACCAGCAGCGACAGCCCCAGGCGGGTGTCCTCGAGCATGTAGCGGTGCTCGCGCAGGTCGATCTTCTCGCGCCAGTCGCCGCTGTCGGTGAGCTTGCCGTGCGCACCGCGGCCGTACATCCATTCCTCGCCTTCGCTGGCGTAGTGGTCGGCCAGCGGGAAGTGCGGGGCGGCATAGCCGAGCGCCTCGCGCACCGCCATGCGCTCGGCGTCCAGGGCATTGGTGACCCGGCGGATCGACGGCTGGGTGCCTTCGTTGTGAATGTCCCAACGATCGAAGTGCTCCAGCGGGCCGGCGTTCATCATGATCAGCGGCGGATGGATCACCGGGCCGGCGTTCATCAGCGCGCCGGAGAGGCCGTCCTCGATGGGTTCCACGCTCGGGTAGGCGCGGCCCAGCACGGCGAAGGCGCGCTCGCTCAGGCGCGCCGGGAACACTCCGGTCGGCAGGCGGGTGGCATAGCAACTGATCACCACCTGGGCCGGACCGTGCTTGCGCGCCAGGTAGGGCAGGGTGCCGGTCTCGGCGAAGGCCACGTCGGCCGTATTGCCGGCGGCGCGCATCGCGCGGGCGAACAGCAGGCTGCCGAAGGTGCCCGGCGGCAGGAACACCACCTGGCCGTCCTGCAGCAGCGGCGCCACGGTCTCGGCGAGGCTCTCGTGGGTGGTCGCCGGCAGCGGCACCACGATGAGCTCGGCGCTGTCCACCGCCGCGGCGAGGTCCTCGCAGAGCTGCAGGCCGGTGTCGGCGTCGCCCAGCGGCACCAGGCGCTCGCCGCGGAAGTCCTTGACGCGGATGCCGCCCTGTTCGCGCACCGCGCCGAAGGCCGCGCCGTCGCGGCGCCAGAAGCGCACCTGGTGGCCCGCTTCGCTCATTTCCACCGCCGCGGCGTAGCAGCCGTGGCCGCCGCCCAGAACGCAGATCTTCATGTTCGATTCCTCTTTTCGTGGGGCGAGCGCTTCCTTCGGCCATGAGGACACGGCCGTGGAAATGCCCGGATTTCAATGGCGCGTGGTCAGGACTGGCCCCGCAACAGATGTTTGCGTGCGAACTGCAGCGCGACGTTGAGCAGCAGGCCGATCAGCGAGATCAGCAGCAGCGGCACGAACATGTCCACCATGCGGAAGGATCGTGCAGCCAGGCTCAGCAGATGCCCCAGGCCGTCGGTGGACGAGATCATCTCCGCCAGGAACACCGTCACGCAGGCGATCAGCAGTGCCACCCGGCAGCCAGTGAGGATCGCCGGCAGCGTGGCCGGCAGGGTCACCGTGAACAGGCTGGCAAAGCGTCCGCTGCCGGCGGCCCAGGCCGACCACAGCAGCTTCGGTTCCACCGCGCGGGCGCCGTGGAAGGTCGCCAGCAGGATGGGAAACAGCGTGTCGGCCACCACCAGGGCGATCTTCGAGGCGTGGTCGTAGCCGAAGATCAGCACGAAGGCCGGGTACAGGGCGATCTTCGGAATCGGCGCCAGCACCCGCACCACGGTGATCAGCGCGCCGCCGCCGGTGCGGCTGGCGAGCAGGCCGAGGCTCACGCCGACCACCAGGGCGATGGCGAAGCCGCCGAGCAGGCGAATCAGGGTCTGCCCGAGGTGGTGCAGGAACTCTCCGTCGGGCAGCAGTTCCAGCAGCCGTTGCAGTACCAGGCTGGGGGCCGGCAGCAGGTTGGGCGGCGCCCAGCCCAGACGTGCGGCGCTCTCCCAGACGACGAACAGCAGGATCAGCGGCGCAGCCGGGACCAGGGTTTCGAGGATGCGTCTCATGAATTGCCTCCGCTGGCGGCGTCTTGGCGTGGCTCGGCCCAGTGCACCAGCCGCAGGCGCAGGTGCTCGAAGGCCCAGTCGAGGGCGAAGCCCAGGGCCGCGAGAATCACGATCATCGCGTACACGTCCGGGTACAGGGCCATGTCCAGGGCGTTGAACAGCAGGTCGCCTGCACCGGACTGGCGGGCGATCATCTCCGAGCTGATCATCACGATCAGCGCCATGGCCAGGCCCACCCGGCAGCCCAGCAGCACCTCCGGCAAGGCCCCCGGCAGGGTGATGCGCAGCAGCCGCGCCGGGGCCCTCATGCCCATGGCCGCGGCCGACCAGAGCAGCTTGTCGTCCAGCCGCGCCGCGCCGTGATAGCTGTGATAGAGCAGCGGCAGGCTGACGCCGAGGAAGATCACCAGGATCTTCGACAGGTCGCCGACGCCGAACCAGAGCATCACCATCGGCATCAGTGCGGCCTTGGGCACCGGGTAGGCGGCGCTGAGCAGTGGGTTGAGCATGCGCGCCAGGGTCGGGTTGCGGCCCATCGCCAGGCCGGCCGGCACCGCCACCAGCAGGGCCAGGCCGATGCCGGCGAACATGCGCGCCAGCGAGGCGCCGATGCTCTGCAGGGACTGGCCGTCGAAGAGGATGGCCGGCAGCTGGGCCAGCGATTCGGTGGCGGTGGGAAAGCCGTCCAGCGCCAGAGCCCGGGCGGCCAGTTCCCACAGCGTCAGCAGGACCAGCACGGTAAGCGGTGCGCCAAGGCGCTGGAGGATGGCCTGGGCGCTCATCGGGTGGCGACCTTCAGCGTCGTCTTGGCGACCGGCGCGGGGGCCGGTTCGGCGTCACGCTCGTGGTGCACGTCCTCGATCAGCCGCTCCAGCTCGACCACGTACTCCTGATAGCGACGGTCCACCAGCAGCTCGGCGCGCACCCGCGGGCGCGGCAGGTCGATGTCGACGACGGTGCGGATGCGCCCCGGCGAGCGGGTCATCACAACCACCCGGTCGGAGAGGAACACCGCCTCGTCGACGCCGTGGGTGACGAACATCACCGTCTTGCGATCGCGCTCCCAGATCTGCAGCAGCTCGTTCTGCAGCACCGTGCGGGTGTGCGCGTCGAGGGCGCCGAAGGGCTCGTCCATCAGCAGGGTCGCCGGGTCGTAGGCCAGGGTCCGGGCGATCGCCACGCGTTGGCGCATGCCGCCGGACAGCTCCTTGGGGTAGAAGTCCGCGTAGCTCGCCAGGTTGACCTTGTGCAGCAGCGCCATGGCGCGCTCGCGCGCCTCGCGCTTGCCCACGCCCTGTTGGCGCAGGCCGTACATGACGTTGCCGAGTACCGTCTTCCAGGGGAACAGCGCGAACTCCTGGAACACCGGCCCGCGGTCGGGGCCGGGGCCGGTCACCGGCCGACCCTGCACCTGGATGCTGCCGCTGCTGGGCGGTACGAAGCCGCCGAGCATGTACAGCAGGGTCGACTTGCCGCAGCCGGAGGGGCCGAGGATGGAGACGAACTCGCCTTCGCGAATGTTCAGGTCGATGCCTTCCAGGGCCACGTGCCGCTTGCCACCGGCGATGCGGAAGGATTTGCCCAGCCGCTGGATTTCGATCATCGCTCGCTTTTCCATGGGCCGGCTCATTGGATCAGGTCGTCGCGGCGGAACTGCGCGACATCGACTTTTGCCGGCAGCATTCCCAGTTGCTGGTATTGGTCGAGCATCTGCTGGATGGCTTCGAAATCGGGGCGGGCATCGGCCGAGCGGGCGAAGTCCTTGTCGGTGAGCAGGTAGCCGTCGAGCAGGTCGACCGGCGCGCGGGTCACCTCCGAGACCACCTTGAGGGTTTCCGCGCGGTCCTCCCGGGCCAGTGCCATCGCGGTACGCAGGTCCTTCACGTAGCGTTTCACCAGCTCGGGATGGGCGTCGGTGAAATCCTTGCGGCAGACCTCGAAGATGTGCACGGTGTTGGGCATCAGGTCGGTGAGCGAGAACAGCTTGCGGATGCCGCCCTTGCTTTCCGCGCGCAGGGCGAAGGGCTGGTTCATCACCGCCGCGTCGACGCGTCCGGCGCGCAACGCCGCTTCCGAGCCGGGGAAGCCGGTCTCCACCAGCCTTATGTCGCGCTCCGGGTCCAGGCCGTTCTGCTTGAGGATCATCGCCATCTGCCCGTACACGCCCGAGCCGTAGACGTTGACGCCGACGGTACGCCCCTTGAGGTCGGCCACCGAGCGGACCGGGGAGTCCTCCGCCACCGCCCAGTAGACCGAGAAGGATTCGCCCTTGCGCTCGCCCACGTGCTGGGCGAGGACGTAGGCCTGCAACCCGCCGGAAGCCGCCCCCTGGCCCAGCGACAGCGGCGCCTGGGAGGAGCAGTCGATGGCGTCCGAGAGCATGGCCTGGACCATCGGTGCGGTGCCCTGGAACTGGGTCCAGGCGATGCGGTACTGCTTGCCCAGGTCCGGAAAGGCGTCCGGGCGACGCATCATCCAGTACTTCATTTCCTCCGCCGGGATCGACCAGCCCACGCGGATCGTGGGGATGTCGTCCGCGGCCTGGGTCTGCCCGCACAGGGCCAGGAAGGCGCAGGCCGTGAGGCCAAGCGAGCGGGTAAAGCGCTTCATGCTGCCGTCTCCTCGATGGTGAATGGCACCTTGCCGGACGTTTCGCCGCGGATGCCTGGCCTCGATTCTAGGGATGGCCCCCGGGCAAGGCTGGCCATAACGCGCAAGCGTCGTTCCGAACGCGCAGGAAAGTCACGGCCGGCTACGCGGTACGCTTATTGCTTTCCAATTCACGTGAATTGAATATCCCAGTCGGCCTGTAGAAACCGGCCCTAGCCTTGCGTGGAGAGGTTCGCATGCACAGTCATCTCGCCAACCACAAGCTGCTGGACTCGGCGGGCTTCAGCGAGGTCAAGGCCGCGGTCAGCCGTTGCCTGTGGCCGCATCGCATGAATCTGTCGGCAGGCGAGTCGCTGCATCCGGAGCTGTACGGGGTGTTCTTCGGCAGCTGCGCGCTGTTCGAGCTGTGCTATGGCGCGCGCGTGGAGATCGACGCCGGCGACATCGAAAGCTTCTATCTGGTGCGCATCACCCTGCAGGGCCACGGACAGGTGCGTCAGGGCGGTCGCAGCGTGACGCTGCAGCCGGGCATGCTGACCATTTCCTCGCCGTCGCAGCACAGCTATATACGCACCGAGCGCGACTGCCGCAGCCTGATCCTGCGGGTGGCCCGCGACGCCCTGGAGCGCCAGTTGCAGCAGCTGCTGCAACGGCCGATGCACCAACCGCTGGTATTCGAGATGTGCGTGCAGGCCGGGCACCCGGGCCTGGCGGTGATCAGCCACACGCTGGACTACATCGGTCGGCTGTGCGCCGACTGCGAACCGGCGCAACTGCTGCCGCCGCTGGGCGATGCCCTGGCCGACTACCTGATCTCGGTGCTGCTGACCCAATTGCCGCACAACTACTCGGATGAGGTGCGCGGCGAGCCGCGTGGGCCGGTGCCGTACTACGTCAAGCGCGTCTGCGCGCACGTCGAGGAGCACTTGGAGCAGAACCTGTCGCTGCTGGAGCTGGCCCAGGTCGGCGGGGTGTCCGTGCGCACCCTGCAGAACGGCTTCACCCGTTTCGTTCGCCAGAGTCCCAGCGAGTACCTGCGGACACGGCGTCTGGCGCGCATCCACGAGGCCCTGCAGCGGGCCTGTGACGGCGACAGCGTCACCGACATCCTGCTGCGCCATGGCATTTCCAGCCTTGGGCACTTCGCGACGCAATACCGCAAGCGCTACGGCTGCCTGCCCTCGGAGACGCTGCGGCAGGGCTGAATCGCTCGGCCCAAGGGGCATTCGGGGAGATTGGGTGGAGGCGCCCAGGCTGGGCACAGCGAAGCCTACATGTAGAATCCCCAGACGACGCTGGCAGCCAACCGACGAAACTAGCCGCTCGATTGGCGGTGTCCGGCGCGGTAATCCTTGGGCGATGCGCCAAAGTAGCGCTTGAAGCTCCGCGAGAAGTGCGCCGAGTCGGTGAAGCCCCATTTATAGGCAATCGAGGTGATTGGCTGCGCCTGCGGGCCGGCGTCCGCCAGCTCCCGCGCGCTGCGCTCCAGGCGCTGGCGCTGGATATAGCGGCAGACACTGTCGCCGTCCTGCTCGAACTGCCGATAGAGCTGCCGGACCGAAATGTGCAGGTGCGCGGCCAGCTCGGCGGGGCTGGGCGGGTCGAGCAGCGCGTCGTTGATCAGCCGTTCCGCGAGGCGCCGCAACGGACGACCCGCTTCCGGGAGCTCTTCTTCCCTGAGCGTGGGTGCGAGCAGGGTAATCAGCGCATCCTGCAAGGCGGTGCCCTGCTGGCTACCGGGATGCGGTGCCGGGTCGCCACTCTCGGCAATCTGCTGAAGCATACCGTGGAGCAGGCGACGACTGAGATTGTCCTGCTCCAGCTTGCCGAAGCGCCGGGCGGTGGCGGGCAGCACGCGATCGACCGCCACGCGGCAGAGGTGAATCGACAGTTGATTGATCAACCCCTGTGGTTGCATCTCGAAGGCCTGGGCCGAGTCGAACAGCGCCATGTCGCCTGGCTGCAGGACGAACTGCTGGTCGTTGCGGTTGATCGCCATAACGCCGTTGCGCTGCATCACCAGGAAGTAGAAGCGGTCATCCCCGCGTCCGGCCACGCCTTTTTCGCGGCGGATCGACGGTGCGTTGATGTGGATGTCGGCGACGTTCAGGCCGCCCAGGTCGCGGTGACGGATGTCACCGATGAAGCGGGGCTGATCCCAGGGGCGCTCGGTGATGAAGCGACCGCATACAGCGTGGACCGAGTGGTTCCAATGATCGAAATCGTGCACGGTTTGCTCATTCACGGGGCACCTCTGGTCACGGAACCTGTGGTTATGGCGCGCCGTGGGGCATCCTGGCGCTCGAAATATTAGCTGGAAATTTCAAGCATTCTTCGCGCCAGATTCTCGGTTGGCGCGGTATTCGTGATGGCTATGCAAAAAAAACGGCAGGCCCTTGATCAGGCGCCTGCCGCAAACGCGACGCGCATTAATAGCGGATCATCACCGATTTCAGTTCGGTGTAATCGTCGATGAAGGCGCTACCGAATTCGCGACCGATCCCGGAGGCCTTGATGCCACCGAACGGAACAGAGGGATCGAGGAAGGTGTGCATGTTCACGTACAGGGTGCCGGCTTCGATCTGCGGAATCAGGCGCATGGCCCGGGACAGGTCGTTGGTCCAGATGCTGGCGGTTAGGCCGAAGGGCGAATCATTCATCAGCGCTGGCAGCTCGTCGACGTCGTCATAGGGCAGGAAGCAGATGATCGGGCCGAAGGTCTCCTCGTGCAGCAGGCTGTCCGCAGCGCCGTTCGCCACTACCACGGTCGGTTCCACGAAGTAGCCGGGGCGATCCAGCGCCTTGCCACCGCAGACGATGCGGCTTTCCGCCCAGGCCTTTTCGAAGAAGCCCAGCACCTTGTCGAACTGCGGCTTGTTGGCCAGCGGCCCGAACTGCACAGATTCGTCCAGCGGCGAGCCGATGGGCGCGCCGCGCAAGACACCACTGAAAGTCTCCAGCACTTCGTCGAGCCGGGCGCGGGGCACATAGACCCGCTCCGGCGCGGCGCAGACCTGACCCTGATGCACGTAGCCGGTCTGGATCAGGCCGGCCACTGCGCCTTGCAGGTCGAAGTCCGGCAGCAGCGCGGCAGCGTTCTTGCCGCCCAGCTCCAGTGTCACGCGGGTCAGATTGGCCGCCATTGCCTGCTGGCCGACCTTGAGGCCGGTTGGCACCGAACCGGTGAAGGTGACCTTGGCCACCCGAGGATGGTCAACCAGCTGCGAACCGACGTTGCCCTGGCCGTTGACTATGTTCAGCACGCCGGCCGGCACACCGGCTTCGATGGCCAGCTCGGCCAGGCGCAACAGCGTCAGCGGGGTGAACTCGCTGGGCTTGAGCACCAGCGTGCAGCCGGTGGTCAGCGCGGCGGCGATCTTCCACACGCCGATCATCACCGAGAAGTTCCAGGGCACGATGCCGGCGACCACGCCCACCGGTTCGCGGCGAGTGAACGCGGCGTATTGCTCACCCATCAGCGAAGGGAAGGACGGCGACATGGTTTCGCCGTTGATCTTGGTCGCCCAGCCCGCGTAGTAGCGCAGAAAGATGGCGCTCTGGCCGACTTCGAACATCCGCGACAGGTGGATGGACTTGCCCGAACAGAGGGTTTCCAACTGGGCCAGTTCCTCGCCGTGGGCTTCGATCAGGTCCGCGAAACGGTTGAGGATAGCGCCGCGCTGGTAGGGCAAGGTTGCGGCCCAGCTGCCAGTGAAGGCACGTCGCGCCGCGTTGACGGCGGCGTCGATCTGGGCGGCGTCAGCAGCAGCCACGATGGCGATGGTCTCGCCGGTCGCCGGGTTGACGATGGGCGTCGTCAACCCGGACGTACCGCCTATATATTGTCCGTCGATGAAATGACCGTGGTCGCGCGCCAGGAAGGCCCGAACCTCGGGCAGGAGGGAGATCTCGCTCATGGTGACTCCGATTGGCATAGTTCAAGTAGGGTCAAAGAGGAATGGCGATGTTCAGCCAGAGCTTGTCGCCTTCCGGCCGGTTCAATACGTCGAATTCGTGCTGGTAGCGCCCGGCGATGTTCAGCCCGGAAGCGGTGCTGTAGGAGAACTGCGGACCGAGCGCGGTCGCGCGGCCCTTGAAGTCACCGAGGGAGGCGCCTTCGCCGCTATCACCGCCGACCTGCTTGTAGACGTAGCCGCCTACGCCCACCGCCCAGTTGCCAAAGTGCTTGGCGGCCACGAAGTCCGCATGCAGCTCGTTGCCGGAGCGGTAGTCGGTGTCTTCGTTCTCATAGTTGTGGTCGAACATCGTCTTCATCGAGAACTCGTAGCCCGCCGGGTTGCGATAGGTGAAGCCGAAAAGCGGTTCGAGGGTGACGTAGTTGCGGCCCACGTTGGCCAGATCGTCCTTGTCATAGCGACCGGTAGGCAGGTAGACGTCCACGCCGGCTACCCAGTGCCAGTTTCCGTAATGCCAACCGATGGCCAGCGGATTGAAGATGAAGTCGCCCATGCCGCCATGGTTCTGGCTGGCGCCGCCCAGGTTCTTCACGTCCACGTCGGCGTAGACGAGGAAGGCATGCATCGCCCAGTTGCCGCCGAGGATTTTCTTCTCGGTGACATGGATGGCGCGAAGGATGGTGGCCTTGGTTTCCACCTTGAAGTCGTCGAACACCGGGTTCGCGTTGGCGAAGTCGTCCGCCGTGTACAGCATGTTGTAGCTGACGAGGTAGGTGCCGGGTGGCGGCAGGGCGCCGGTCATGAAGCCTTCGCTGCCGTTGGCATAGGCGCCGCCACCGCCTTCGCTGGCCTGGGCGGTCTGGCCCAGTAGCGCCAGAGAGCAGGCGGCTGCGGTCATCAGGTAACGCGGGTGTGTTGCACGCATGGAATGATCCCTCGATCCGTTTTTCGAGCGTACGTCGCCATGGCGCGGGGTGCGTGCCATGGGTGGAGCGGTTGGAGTTAGAAGTGAGGCGTCAGAAGCGGCCGACCGGGTCAAACTGCCGCGTGCCCGAAAGGGCGTTGAGGTCCGGCGCCTGCTCTTCCGGTGCCGCGATGGCGGGCAGCGCCTTGCCGAGGATCAGGTCCGCGCCGCGCTCGCCCAGCATGATGGCCGCGGCGTTGGTATTACCGCTGGCGATCTGCGGGCATACCGAGAGGTCGACCACCCGCAGGTTCGGCACGCCGTGTACGCGCATCTGCAGGTCGGTGACCGAGGTTGCCGGGTCCGTTCCGAGCCGGCAGGTGCCACCGGGGTGGTAGACGGTCTTGATTGCCTTGCGCACGAAGGTCTCGATGCCGGCGGTGTCGCGCCAGTCGATGTCTTCCGGGGCGGTGATCTTTTTGATCAGCGCCTTGAGTGCCGGTTGCTGCATGAGCTTGAGGCCCGTCTGGACCGCGCGGATCTGCCCGGCGAGGTCCTCCGGATCGCCCAGGTAGTTGGGGTCGATCAGGAGCATGTCCGCGGGGTTGGTGCTGCGCAGTTTCACTTCGCCCCGCGCCTTGGGGCGCAGGTGGCCGACTTTTACGGTCAGGCCGTGTTCGGCGGCTGGTGGGGCTTCGCCGGGGGTGTTGTCGAAGTTGTCCATCACCGGGAGGAACATGAACTGAATGTCTGGCCGACCGATGCCCTGGGTGTCGATGAAGCCGCCGCCTTCGAGGATGTTGCTGGTCAGCAAGCCGCTGCGGAACGCCAGCCACTGCGCCATGTGCTTGATGCCGCGCAAGCCCTGGTCCTCGCCAAGAATGCTGTTCTGCTCGTGGGTGGTGGCGTTCAGCGACAGGTGCAGGTGGTCGTGGAAGTTCTGGCCAACCGGCAGGTCCACCAGCGTTTCGATGCCGAGGCTGGAAAGGTGCGCCTTCGGCCCGACGCCAGAGAGCATCAGAAGCTTCGGACTGCCGAAGGCGCCGGCGCTGAGTATCACTTCCTTGCGGACGCGGGCGATGACCGGGGCTTGGTCGTTCACGCTGTACTTTACGCCGGCAGCGCGGCCATTTTCGATCACCACCTTGTGGGCCAAGGCATCCGTGACGACGGTCAGGCAGTTGCTGTCGCGTACCGACTTGAGGTAGGTACGAGCGGTGCTGGCGCGGGCGCCGTTGCGGGTGGTGGTCTGGTAGAAACCGACACCTTCCTGGGAGACACCGTTGAAGTCGTTCACGTAGGGCAGGCCCATTTCCTGTCCGGCGCGTACGAAGGCCATGGTCATCGGGTGGCGATAGCGGTTCTCGCTCACCGGCAGCGGGCCTTCCTGGCCGTGGAGTTCACCGCTCAGGCTCTCGTTGGCCTCGGCCTTCTTGAAATAGGGCAGCACGTCGCGATAGCCCCAGCCCGGGCAAGCCCAGTTGGTGACCCAGTCGTCGTAATCCTGGTGCTGGCCACGGATGTAGATCATCCCGTTCACCGAGCTGCCGCCACCCAGAACCTTGCCCTGGGCGATGATCATCTCTCGGTTGTTGCAGTGCTTCTGCGGGATGGTCATGTACGGCCAGGACTTCTGCTGGAATACCTTCACCACGGTGGCTGGCATGGTGTGGAAGAGGCTGCTATCGCGCCCGCCCGCTTCGAGCAGCAGCACGCTGCCGGCGTTCTGCTGGATCAGCCGGGTGGCGACGACGCAGCCGGCGGAACCGGCACCGATCACGATGTAGTCGTATTCAGGTTTTGACATGTTGGCCTCGCTGTGTCCGCTGGTGGGAACTGGAAGAGCCTTCATTCAAGCGCGGCGCGCGGCAGAGAGATTGATCGTGGCTGACAGGTCGTTGTACGTGCTTGCCATGATGCGGAAGCGCGATTTCCACGGAGATGGGCCGCGCTCCGGTGTGGCTCGACGGTGGCGCCGGGTGTAGCAGGGATCAACCCTCCAAGAAACGCTTCGCCAGCCCCAGCTGCGATTCCGCCAGTTGATGCAGCGCCTGGCTGACTTCCGTGGTGCGGCCGGCCTGCTCCAGGGTGCTTTCGCTGAGGCCGGCGATCTGCGTGACCTGCTGGCTGATCTGTTCGGCGACCTGGCTCTGCTGCTCGATAGCAGCGGCCATCTGCAGGCTCATGCCGCTGATCCTTCCGACTTCCTCGCAGATCCGTTGCAGCGCCTGGCGCGCCTGCCCGACGTGCTCGCCGGAGCGCTTCGCCGCATCCTCGCCGCGCTGGGCGGTGGCCAGGGCATGAGCGCTGCCGTCGCGCAGGGTCTCGATGGAGCGCTGGATCTCACGGGTGGATTCGCTGGTGCGCGAGGCCAGGTTGCGCACCTCGTCGGCCACCACTGCGAAGCCCCGGCCGGACTCGCCGGCGCGTGCCGCCTCGATGGCGGCATTGAGGGCCAGAAGGTTGGTCTGCTCGGCGATCCCCTGGATGACTCCGGCGATGCTGCCGATCGATTCGACCGCGGAGGCCAGCCGGCCCACCGCGGCACCGATGTCGTCCACCGCGCAGCGCATATCATCCATCGAGGCCTGGCTGTCGCTGGACAGCCGCCCGCCCTCGCGGGCCAGCTCGTCGGCGGTCTGCGCGGCGTGGGCGGTGTCCTGCAGGTTGCGCGAGAGCTCCTGGATGGTTGCGCTCATCTGGTTGACTGCCGCAGCGGTCTGCTCGGTCTCCCGCACCTGGCGGTCGAGGTGGTCGGCGGAAGTCTCCACCACCTCGGCGGCCGTGTGCGCCTGGCTGCGCAGCACCTCGCCGTTGATGCAGATGCGCGCCATCACCGTGCTCATTCGCGCACGCTGGCTGTCGAGGGCCATGGCCAGCGGCGCCAGGTCGGTCCGCTCGGCATGCAGCGGGGCGAGCAGCGTTTCGCTGTAGGCGTCGGGGTGCCTGGCCAGCAAGGCGGAAATCCGCCGCCGGCTACGCCAGCCATTCAGCCCGGCAGCCGCGCCGACCAGGGCCAGCAGGCCAAGGCCGAGGCCGGCGTCGAGCGGACCGAAGGCGACCGCGGCGCCCAGGCCGAGCGCCGGCAGCAGCAGGCCACCCTGGGTCTCCAGCACGGTACCCAGGCGCTGTCGCAACGGCCAGGGCGCGGCGCCGCGATGCAGGCGCGCATAGAGCGCTTCGGCACGCTGGCGGCAGTCCTCGTCGATGGGCAGGTAGAGGGTGCCGAGGGCGCACAGCCGGCCGTCGTCGAACAGCGGCATCACGTACAGCCTGTACCAGGCGGACGTGCCGTCCCTGCGGCGAATCCGCATCGGTCCGACCCATGGCCGGCCGGCGCGCACCGCTCGCCACATGGCGGCGAGAACCGCCACGGGCATCTGCGGGTCGTTGATGGTCTCGTGCGGCTGGCCGACCAGTTCGGCCTCGCTGCGCCCGCACATGGCCAGGTAGGCCGGGTTGCAGTTCTGCAGGACGCCCTGCGGGTCGAGGCGCGAGATCGGCGGTTCTGTGAAGGCATCCAGAGGGCGGGCGGCGGCGCTCATCGGCGGGACTCCTGGCTGGGCTGTAGGGCGCCGGCTCCGCCGAGCGGGGCCGGCGGTCGGTCAGAAGCGCTGGCCGCGCTCGGCGATCAGCTTGCGCACCATGGCGTCGAAGAATTTGGTGGCGAAGCCGCTGTCGCGAATGAGCATGGCGGTCAGGTCTGCGCAGCGTTCGGCGATGCCCGGTTCGAGCGGGTTGTCCTCGCCGCCCAGGGCACCGGCGGCGACCTGGTTCTCGGCGGCGCGCTGCACGGTCCAGAGCAGGAAGAAGGCCTTTTCGATGCTGCTCTCGCCCACCGCGATGCCGTGGTTGCGCAGCACCAGGATGTGCTTGTCGCCGAGGCTGGCGATCATGCGCTTCTTTTCGTCGTCGAACAGCGTGATGCCTTCGAAGGTGTGGTAACCGATGCGCCCGTAGAGCTGCGCGCCATAGAAGTCGTCGTGAGTGAAGGCGCGCTTCTTCTGTACCACCGCGGAGATGGGCGTGGTGTGGGTATGGATCACGCAGTGGATGTCGTCCCGGGCGCCGTGCACCGCGCTGTGCAGGGCGAAGCCGGCGGGGTTGGCGTCGAACGGGGAGTCGTCCAGCTTGTGGCCGTCCAGGTCCACCTTCAGCAGGTTGGCCGGGGTGACCTCGGTGTAGTTGAGCCCGAACGGATTGACCAGGTAGTGGTGGGCGGGGCCGGGCAGGCGCGCCGAGATATGGTTGAAGATGGTTTCGGTCCAGCCGAAGAAGTCCACCAGGTGGTAGCAGTAGGCGAGCTTGACCCGCAGCGCCCATTCTTCCTCGCTGCAGTGGCTGGGTTTGGTGACGTCGGTCATGGCATTCATTGGCGTTGTCTCGAGGGCTCGGTGGATGGGAAGGGGGCGCCGCGGAAGCGCGCCAGGGTGAGGATGTCCTGGGTGGTGGGCATGGACAGGCCCTGGTAGCCGGCCAGTTCGACGACGGCGTCGCCGATGGCGGCCAGCTCCAGCGGGCGACCCTGCTCGTAGTCCTGCAGCATGGAGGTGCGTACCGGCCCCATGCCGGCGCCCAGCTCCATGAAGGTCTGCGGGTCGATGCTGACGCGGGCGCCGTAGGCGGCAGCGACCAGCAGCGCCTCGTTGAGGATCTTGGCGACCACCGCGCGCAGTTCCGGCAGGCCGTATAGCTGCTCCAGGGTCGCCCCGGTGACCACCGACAGCGGGTTGGAGGTCAGGTTGGCGATGATCTTGGTCCACAGCTGGTCGCGGATGCGGTCGGTGGCGCGGGCTTCGATGCCGGCGCCCTCGATCAGCGCGCGGACCCTTTCCAGGCGCTCGCTGAGGCGGTTGGTCGGCTCGCCGAGGATCATCAGGTGCGGGTTGTTCGAGCGCACCACGCCGGGGGCTTCGACCTGCGCGGTGATGAACACCACGCAGCCGAGCAGGTGCTCCATGTCCAGGGCGCCGGCGAGGCGGCCGTCCGGGTCCACGCTGTTCACCCGATGGCCGGCGAAACGACCGGCCTCGCCATGGAAATACCACCAGGGCACGCCGTTGACCACCGGGACGACTGCCGTCTGCGCGCCGATCAGCGGCGCGAGCGTCGGCAGCAGGTCGGCCAGCGCCGGCGCCTTGGTGCAGAGGAACACCAGGTCCTGTTCGCCGAGTTCGGCACAGCTGTCGCTGGCTTCGACGCTCGCGGCGTGTTCGCCGTCCAGGTCGTGCAGACGCACGCCATTGGCGCGGATGGCCGCCAGGGTCGCGCCACGCGCCAGCAGGCTGACCGGCTGGCCGCTGCCGGCAAGGCGCGCGGCCAGCGTGCAGCCGATGGCGCCGGCGCCGACGATGCAGACGCGTGGGGGAGTCGGGAATGGCATCGAAAAAATCTCTCTCGCTGCAGGAGGCGCCCGTTTCCGGGCGCGGGTGGCGTCAGGTGGCGAGCATTTCCTGGTGCTTGCTGGCCAGCCCCAGATAGGCCTCGATCACCCGCGGGTCGTCGGCCAGCTCGTGGGCCGGGCCCTGCATGGCGATCTGTCCGGTCTCCAGCACGTAGGCGTAGTCGGCGACGCGCAGCGCGGCGCGGGCGTTCTGCTCCACCAGCAGGATCGACACGCCCTGGCGGCGCAGGTCGGCGATGATGCGGAAGATCTCGCGGGTGATCAGCGGCGCCAGGCCCAGGCTCGGCTCGTCGAGCATCAGCAGCTTGGGCTTGGCCATCAGCGCGCGTCCCACCGCGAGCATCTGCCGCTCGCCGCCGGAGAGGGTGGCGGCCAACTGCTTGCGGCGCTCGAACAGGCGCGGAAACAGGCTGTAGATCTCCGCCAGGGTGCCGTCCAGGTAGGCGTCGCCGCGCCGGTAGCGCATGAAGCCGCCGAGCCGCAGGTTGTCTTCCACGCTCATGCTGCCGAACAGCTCGCGCTTCTCCGGGACCAGGCCGAGCCCGCGTCCCACCAGCACTTCGACCTCCGGCACCGTTTCCAGGGTGCCGTCGAAGCGCACCTGTCCCCTGGAGCCGAGCATGCCGATGATCGCCGAGAGCAGGGTGGTCTTGCCGGCGCCGTTGGGACCGATCACGGTGACGATCTGGCCTTCGCCTACGCGCAGGCTGGCGTTGCTCAGGGCTTCCACCTGGCCGTAGGCGACGCACAGATCCTTCACCTCGAGCAGGGTGTTGGGTTGGTCGTTCGTGTTCATCATTCCGCTCCGCCCAGATAGGCCTCGAGTACGGCCGGGTTCTTCTGAATGTCCTCGGGCAGGCCTTCGGCGATCTTCTGGCCGAATTCCATCACCACCACGCGGTCCACCAGACCCATCACGAAGTCCATGTCGTGCTCCACCAGCAGGATCGCCATGCCTTCGCCACGCAGCCTGCGCAGCAGCTCGGCCAGAGCCTGCTTCTCCTTGTGGCGCAGGCCGGCGGCCGGCTCGTCGAGCAGCAGCAGGCAGGGATCGGCGCACAGCGCCCGGGCGATCTCCAGGATGCGCTGCTGGCCGAGCGCCAGGCTGCCGGCTTCCTCGTAGAGGTAATCGCCCAGGCCTACCCGCTCGAGCTGGCGCCGCGCCTCGTCGAGCAGCTCGGCCTCCTCGGTGCGCTCCAGGTGCAGGGTGGCCGGGACCACCCCCTTGCTGCCGCGCAGGTGGGCGCCGATGGCGACGTTCTCCAGCACGCTCATGGTCGGCAGCAGCTTGACGTGCTGGAAGGTGCGGCTCATCCCCATCCGCGCGATGCGTCGGGACGGCACACCGTTGATCTTCTCGCCGAGGAAGCGCACCTCGCCGTCGCTGGGCACGTCGACGCCGGACAGTTGGTTGAACATGGTGCTCTTGCCGGCGCCGTTGGGGCCGATCAGGGCGAGGATCTCGCCGGCGTGCACCGACAGGTTCATCCGGTCGTTGGCCACCAGGCCGCCGAAGCGCTTGGTCACCTCGCGCGCCTCCAGGATCAGCGTGCCCTTTTTCGGCAGCTCGCGGCGCGGCAGCTCGCCAAGCTGGGCGTTGGCGGCCGGCGCCTGGGTGCGCGGCCGGTGGCGCGACGGCACCAGGCGCACCAGCATCGGCCAGAGACCGCCCGGGGCGCGCTGCATCAGCAGCACGATGAGCAGACCGAAGACGATGGTCTCGTAGTTGCCCTGGCTGCCGAGCAGGCTGGGCAGCCAGTCCTGCAGCCACTGCTTGAGCATGGTGAGGATGCCGGCGCCGAGCAGTGCGCCCCAGACGCTGCCGACACCGCCGATCAGCGCCATGAACAGGTAGTCGATGCCCATGTGCAGGCCGAACGGGGTGGGGTTCACGAAGCGCTGGGTATGGGCGTAGAGCCAGCCGGACACCGCGGCGAACAGCGCGGCGATGAGGAAGATCACCATCTTCGAGCGGAAGGTGTTCACGCCCATCGACTCGGCCATCACCTGGCCGCCCTTGAGCGCGCGGATGGCACGACCCTCGCGGGAGTTGAGCAGGTTCTGGGTGATCAGGATGGCGAGCAGCAGCAACGCCCAGATCAGGTAGAAGATCTTGTTGCCCTTGTCGAGCGCGAGGCCGAACAGGGAGATCGGCGGCAGGTCGGATACGCCGCTCTGTCCGCCGAGCCCGTCGAGGGTGCCGAACAGGTAGTAGAGCGAAATCCCCCAGGCGATGGTGCCGAGCGGCAGGTAGTGCCCGGACAGCTTCAGGGTCAGCGCACCGAGAAGCAGCGCCACGCTGGCGGTGAGCAGGATGCCGATCAGCAGCGCCAGCCAGGGCGAGGCCCCGGCCCAAGCCAGCCAGCCCGGGAGTTGCTCGGTGGTGGTCAGGTAGGCGCTGGCGTAGGCGCCCAGGCCGACGAAGGCGGCCTGGCCGAAGCTGGTCATGCCGCCGACCCCGGTGAGCAGGATCAGGCCGAGCACCACCAGGGTGTAGAGGCCGATGTAGTTGAGCAGCGTGACCTGGAAGGACGGCAGGACCAGCGGCGCCAGGCCGAGCAGGAGCACCAGGGCGAGGACGAGGTAGCGGGGTTTCATTCTTCTTCCTCCACGTGACGGCTGGTGAGCGAGCGCCAGAGCAGGAAGGGAATGATCAGGGTGAACACGATGACCTCTTTGTAGTTGCTGGCCCAGAACATCGAGAAGGCCTCCACCAGGCCGACCGCCAGCGCGCCGAGCGCGGCCACCGGATAGCTGACCAGGCCGCCGATGATGGCGCCGACGAAGCCCTTGAGGCTGATGATGAAGCCGGAGTCGAAATACAGCGTGGTGATGGGCGCGATGAGGATGCCGGACAGCGCGCCGATCAGGCTGGCGAGGGCGAAGGTGGCCTTGCCGGCCAGCGTCGGGGAGATGCCCATCAGGCGGGCACCCATGCGATTGACCGCGGTGGCGCGCAGGGCCTTACCGTACAGGCTGCGTTCGAAGAACAGGAACAGCGCGACGATCAGGCCCAGCGAGACGGCGATCACCCACAGCGTCTGGCTGTTCAGCACCACCGGGCCGAGCGCCAGGCCGGCTTCGGAGAACGGCCGGGTACGGGCCCCTTCCGGGCCGAACAGCAACAGGCCGACGCCGACCATGGCCACGTGCACGGCGATGGAAACGATCAGCAGCACCAGTGAATGGGCGGCAGCGATCGGCTGGAAGAACAGGCGGTACATCTGCGGCCCTAGCGGTACCACCAGCGCCAGGGTCAGGATGGCCTGCATCGCCATCGGCAGCTCGGCCAGCGGCAGGTTCTGGACCAGTACCAGCAGCAGGAGCGCATAGCCGAGCTTGAACGGCACCCATTTGGGAAGGCGCACGCCACGGGCCGAACGAAAGGCGGCGAGCAGGTCCAGCGCGCAGTCGACCAGGGTCAGGGCGAGCAGCAGCCAGACCAGCCGGGTCGGCTCGCCGGCCTGCAGCGCGGCCATGGTCAGGGCGCCGAAGGTCACGAACTCGCCGAGCGGGATCAGCAGGATGCGGGTCACGGTGAACACCAGCAGGATGGAGAGCGCCAGCAACGCGTAGATCGCACCGTTGGTCACGCCGTCCTGGCCCAACAACATGGCTATTTGGAAATTCATCTAAAAGGGTCTTCCTGAAGCAATAAAGATCGAATCGCCCGATGCGCGTCAGCGGGCGTCCGGGGCGGGTCCCGCAGCGAACAGCCGGCCGCTGCCGGGGCTTTCACCGCTGTGCCCGACCAGGCGCACCGCGGCCCAGGCGCCGGCCATGGCGCTGGAGATCACCGGCAGGCCGAACTCGGCCTCGAGCTGCAGCGACACCTCCTGGGTGCGCAGTCCGCCGCAGGACATGAACAGCGCGTCCACCGGGCCGGCCGCGGTCAGCGCGCGGCGGCCGAGTTCCAGCAACTGATCCTGGGTGACATGGGCGATGGCCTCGACGCTCTCGATGTCCAGAGTCGCCAGGCTCTCCACGCAGAGCCCGCTGGCGGCGAGGAAATCCGCGAGGCGCTGGTTCACCGAGTCGACATAGGCGGTGGCCAGGGCGATGCGCCGGGCGCCGACGGCGTTCAGCGCCTCGATCACCGCGCAGCTCATGGTCGTGGCCGGCAGACCGCTGGCCTGGCTCATCACCTCGATCAGCCGAGCATTGAACTCCGGACCGCGGTAGAAGCTCAGCGAGGTGCCCATCAGCACGATGGCGTCGGCGCCGTTCCCGGCGAGTTCGCGGCTGAGTTCGCCCATGCGGTCGATGACCTCGTCGTAGCCGTCCGGGGTCAGCTTGCGCAGGCCGAGGCCGGCGGCGATGAAGTTCACCTCGGCCCCATACAGCGCGACGGGTTCCGGTGGCACCTCGCCGGCGGCGGGGGGCACGATCAGGCCCACGGTGGGGCGGTTCGGGGTCTGGCTCATCGGCAGGTCTCCTGAAGGGCGGATCGGGAGGTCATCGTCTTCAGCCCTTGCCACGGCCACGGGCGGAGGGGCGCTTGCAGAGTTCGCGCACCGCGTCGAGATCTGGCTCGAAGCCCAGCCCCGGGGTCTCCGGCAGCGCCAGCTTGCCGTTTCTGGCTTCGGGCAGGTCCTTGTAGATCATGCGGCTCATCAGTACCGCCGGGTGGTGGTACTCGACCAGGCTGCCATTGGCCAGGCCGGCATGAATGTGCATGTTGTGGAACGGCCAGGCGCCGCCGTTGGCGTAGCTGACGTTGAACGCCGAGGCCAGGCCGGCGATCTTCAGGCACTGGGTGTAGCCGCCGGTGATGGCCACGTTGGGCTGCACCACGTCGACCGCACCCTGGACCAGCATGTCGCGGAAGCGATAGGCCTGGCCCTCGTTCTGGCCGGCGGCGATGCGGATCGAGGTGCGCTGGCGCAGGTCGGCCATCTGGCGGATGTCGTTGTGCATGATCGGCTCCTCGAAGAAGCCGATGCGTGCTTCCTCCACCCGCTGGGCCAACTGCAGGGCGTGCACGGCGTCGAGGTTGCAGTTGGCGTCGATGTAGATCTCGACGTCGTCGCCGACCGCCTCGCGCACCGCCAGTACCCGCCGTGCGTCCTCGGCGATCACCGCGTTCACCGGCTTGTGGTCACGGTGCAGCATGGCTTCGGCGGCCACGGTCATCTTCAGTCGGGTATTGCCCTGGGCGACCCAGTGGCGGGCGGCCTCGACCAGTTCGTCGCGGCCAAGGAAGGAAAAGCCGAAGGTGGTGTATACCGGCACCTCGCTGCGTGCACCGCCGAGCAGGCGCCACAGCGGCAGGCCCAGGGCCTTGGCCTTGATGTCCCAGAGAGCGATGTCGATGGCGGCGATGGCGTGCGAGGCGTAGCCGGACTGGCCGCGCGGGATCATCGTCCATGTCAGGCGCTCCCACAGACGCTCGGTGTCCAGGGCGCATTCGCCTTGGATCAGGTGGCCGGCGACCTCGTTGATCGCGCTCGCCACCACTTCTTCCTCGGTGATCGCGGTGAAGCCATAGCCCTTCAGGCCGCCCCGCGTCTCGATCTCGCACAGGCAGGCGGACAGCGACATGCTGCGCTTGATGCCGACCACTTCGATGTCGACCGGGATGTTCATCGGAAAGGCCGTGACGGCGACGATATCGAAGGCACCGGCCTGGAGTTGGTTCCGTAGTTCCGCTTGGGCATGAGACATGGCAGGGGTTTCCAGAGGAATGAAGAGAGAGGTCGGGCGCAATTCAGCTACCCATCATGGTCTTTGGCAGCCAGAGGGCGATCTGCGGGAACAGCACGAGCAGCAGCGAGGCCACCACCAGGATGGCGACGAAGGGCAGCGAGCCGAGCATGATGTCGCGCATCGGCAGCTGCGGCGCGATGCCCTTGACCACGAACAGGTTGATGCCCAGCGGCGGGGTGATGCAGCCGATCTCCATGTTCAGGGTGATCAGCACGCCGAACCAGATCGGGTCAAAGCCTGCTTCCAGAACGAAGGGCAGGAACATCGGCGCGACGATCACCACGATGGCGAACGGTGGCAGGAAGCAGCCGATGGCGACCATCATCAGCCACAGCGCAAGCAGGGTCAGCCACTTGTTGCCGAAGGTGCCGATCAGCCCCTCGGAGATCGCCGTCACCGCGCCGTGGTAGGAGAGGAACTGCGCCAGGTAGTAGGAGAACGCGGCGATCACCAGGATCATCGAGGTGTCGCGCACGGTCTTGAGCAGCAGGGTCTTCCACAGATGCAGGTCGGTGACCCGGTAGATTGCCAGCACCAGGGCGATGGAGGCCATGGCGCCCACCGCGGCGATTTCCGAAGGCGTGGCCCAGCCGCCGTAGAGCGCGGTCATGATCACCAGGATCATCACGAAGAAGGGCACAACGCGCAGCAGTGCCAGGGGCGCCTCGCTCTCCGAGCGGTCGCGTTCGAGCATCGCCTGGCGAATCTGCGGGTTGGCCTTTTCGAAACGCCACATGCTCCACACGGTGTAGGCGGAGAACAGCGCGGCGACCATCAGCGCGGGGAGGATACCGGCCATGAACAACTGGCCGATGGAGGTGTTGGTGACCACGCCGTAGAGCAGCAGGACGATGGACGGCGGGGTGAGGATGCCCAGGGTGCCGCCGCCGACCACGATGCCGCAGGCCAGCGCCGGCGGATAGCCACGCGCGATCATCTCCGGCACGGCGGAGGAGCCGATGGCCGCGACCGTCGCCGGCGAGGAGCCGGACATCGAGGAGAACAGGGTGCAGCCGCCCACCGCGGACACGCCCAGGCCGCCGGGCACCGGCAGCAGGCGGTGCAGGGCGCGGTAGATGTCCTTGCCGGCCGGGCTGATGGCGATCACCGCGCCCATGAAGATGAACATCGGCAGGGCCACCAGCTCGATAGAGTCCAGCGACTGGAAGGCGGATTCGGCAATGAACAGCGCCTGCTCGGCCTCTCCGCTGATCGCCATCATGACCAGCGTGGCGATCGCCAGCGAATAGGCGATCGGCAGGCCGAGGCCGATGAGGGCGAGCAGCAGGCCGACGGTGACCAGGCTCAGGGTGATCGGATCCATCAGTGGGTCCCCGTTATGTTGTCCGCTGGCGCCTCTTGGCCGCACAGCCGGATCAGGATGTCCAGCAGCAGGTTCGGGATGATCAGCGCGGTGCCGATCGGGATGGCCAGGTAGGGCACCCAGAGCGGCGGCCCCCACAGGCTGGCCGAGTGCCAGCCGCTGTCCCAGGCCTTGAGGAACATCTCCCAGGAGGAGACGAACAGCAGCACGAACAGGAACAGGGCGATGAGGTCGAGCAGGTTACGGTGGATGCGCTTGGCCCGGCCGCTGAAACGCTTGCGCAGCAGTTCGATGGCGATCTGGCCGCCGGCGCGGTCGGAATAGGCCAGGCTCAGGAAGGCCGCGTAGATCAGCAGGTAGACGCTGGCCTCGAGCTCCCAGATGGTGTTCATGCCGACCAGCCCGCGGCCGAACACCGCCCAGGTGATGGCGCAGCAGGCGAACACCACGCCCACGGCGGCCAGGGCGCTGGCGGCCACATTGAGCACATCCAGGGCGCGACGGGCTCTCAACAATGCGTCGATCATTGCGTTCTCACTCTGCAGGGCTCTCGCGGAAGCCGGGGTGGTGCGCCCCGGCAGTGGCTGGCTACAGCGGCTCGTCGATGGCCTTCAGGGCGTCGGCCCCTTCCGGCACGTTCTTGACGAACCACGGCCAGGCGGTCTTCTTGGCGTTATCGAGCCAGGCTTGCAGTTGCTCGTCGCTCAGGCTATGCAGGGTGACTCCGCGCTCGCCGAATTCCTGGGCGATGCGCTGGCTGTCCGCGGCCATCTTGTCGGCGAACCAGGCCTCGGATTCCTGTACCGCCTCCAGGATTGCCTGGTAGTGCTGGTCACCCACCTTCTTCTGCACGCCGGGCGAGAGCAGGATGGTGTGCATGCCTCCAATGAAGCCCTTGCCGACCATCAGGTGGTCGATCACTTCGTTGAGGTTGTAGCCCTCGAAAGAGGCGTATTGGGTGAGCACCCCTGTGAGCACCCCGGTCTGCAGGCCCTGATAGATCTCCGAGGCTGGCAGTGAGGTGATGGTGGCGCCATTCTCCATCAGCATGCTTTCCGAGGACTTGCCCAGGCCGCGCATCTTGTTCTGCGCCAGATCCGAAGGCAGTAGGATGGGCTTGCCGGTGTTGCCGATGGTGGCCATCGCCCAGCCGGAGCCGGCGAGCACCACGCCGGTCGAGGCGACCGCCTGTTCCAGCATCGGCCAGATGCGCCGCTCGCGCCAGACAAGCCCGTCCTTTGGCTCGGTGACCAGCCCCGGCAGAGCACCGATCTCGGTCAGGGGCGCCATTCCCGACAGCCAGGGAAGCGGATAGATGGCCATGTCGATGCGGCGTTGCTGCAGGCCCTGGTGTTGGGCCATCGCCTTGGATATCTGCTGGTTCGGATGGATGGATACGGTGACTTCACCGTTGGTTTTTTCGTTGATCAGCCCGGCCACGTGCGCCGCCCATTCATGGCGGGCATCGCTCTGGGTATAGGAGTGGCTGAATTTCAGGTTTGTCGCCGCCATCACACCCTGACTACCCAGGGTGAGCATGGCGACTGCGGTCCAGAGAATCTTTTTCATGAGCACCTCTTCTTGCCTCACGGGCGCTGTGGCGCACGGACTGGGGCGGGAGTCGACGGGTGGTTTCCGGGCAGGCAGCGGCCCGGCGTGCAATGCCGATGCACGCAAGGGGTTGCCTGCGGTGGAAGGTCGCGTGTGGGCCGGCTTCAGTCCTTGAGCAGGGTCCACTGGCCGTTCTTGACGGTGATCAGCTCTCGGCCGCGCTCGTCGAAGCCGCTGTGGTCCTCGGGGGTCATGTTGTAGACGCCCTGGGTGGCGGCCAGCTCCTGGGTCTTTTCCAGTGCATCGCGCAGCGCCGCGCGGAATTCCGCGGTACCCGGCTGGGCGACCTTCTCGGCTTCGGGAATAGCGCGCTCCAGCAGCAGCCCGGCGTCGTAGACGTTGGCGCCGAAGGTGGCGGGGGTTTCGCCGTACATTTCCTTGTAGCGCTCGATGTAGTCGGCGGCGATGGCCTTGGAGGGGTGGCTGTCGTCCACCTCGCCGATCACCAGCATCAGGCTGGCGGCGAGGATGGTGCCTTCGACCTTCTTGCCGCCGAGCTTGAGGAACGGGTCCAGTGCCGCGCCGTGGGTCTGGTAGATCTGGCCCTTGTAGCCCTGGTCGGCGAGGGTGGTCTGCGGCATAACCGAGGAGCTGCCGGGGGCGGCGACCAGTACGGCGTCGGGCTTTGCCATCAGGATCTTCAGGCCCTGGCCGGTCATCGAAGTATCCTGGCGCTGGAAGCGCTCGCTGGCGACGATCTTGAGGCCATGCTGCTCGGCCAGGCCGCTCATCACCTTGGCCCAGTTCTCGCCATAGGGGTCGGCGGTGCCGACGAAGCCCAGGGTCTTCACCCCGCGCTTGACCATGTCGTCCATCAGTGCGGCAGCGATCAGGTCGTCGTTCTGGGTGGTCTTGAACACCCATTTCTTCTGCTCGGTCATCGGCAGGACCACGGCGGCGGTGCCCACCGGGGCCAGCATCGGAGTGCCGGACTCGGCGGCGAACTGAATCACGCCCATCGCGTTGGGCGACCCGCTCGGGCCGATGATGGCGTCCACCTGCTCTTCGTCGATCAGCTTCTTGAAGGCCTTCACCGAGGCGGTCGGATCGCTGCCGTCATCCAGTGGGATGTACTTCACCTTCTGGCCGCCGATCTCGGTGGGCATCAGCGCGATGCTGTTCTTCTGCGGGATGCCGACCAGCGCGATGGGGCCGGTGGAGGAGGTGATGACGCCGATCTTCACATCCGCCAGGGCGGTGCCCGGCAACGCCTGAGACAGGCCAAAAACGCTCGATAGCAGGAATGGCGCGACTTTCTTCAGCAGCATGTCGTTCTCCAGATGCAAGGCTTCTACGGCTCGTGAACGGCTCGCTAAAAGGGCGTTCCGTGCAGTGATCGAGGCTGACCGGGCGTCGTCGACAAGGCGATTCGCCATCCTCGGTCGCAGCGGGAATTGCAGGTTGCATGCCAGGAAAATGCCTGCACCATCGCTGTGCCCCGTTCTCCAGCACCTGCGCACCGTTCCGGCTGGGCAGCGGAGCGGGCCTTCCGGCGCCCATCCCGGGGGGTCGCCGGACGCCCTCTCCAGCCCAGTAAAAACAAGGGCTTAAAGATGAAAAAGAACTGGAATTTTCACGCTTAGAAAGAGCAATTTTTTGTTCGTTATTGGCATGTGATTGGTGGCCCTTTCGCTGATGTAAAAATTTTTCTCCATGCCGCGCACCAGGCGTACTTTTTGTTGACCTAAAAGTCAGATATCGCTCATCGTCAAGCACACCAGCAAGGTTAATATACTGATTTAAATCAATAAATAGTCGATTTGGCTTTTTGTTGGGAACTCAGCAGTAGCCCGTGAAAAATGCACAAATCTCGTGCGAAAGACGTTCTCAACGCACTGATTTCAGGCGAAATTTATTCGCATAATTCAATTGACATTTCACGTAATTGGCGCGAATTTCTATTTAGCAAATCGCTGCGGCCCATCGTCGCGGCGAACGTAAATAGAGGACCGTGCCGTGACGATCGTCGTCGAACAACTGAGCCTGGGAGGCAACGGGGTGCGTGTGATGGTGAAGGACACCATCGACGTCGCCGGCTATACCACCCGTGCCTCCAGTCGTGCGCTGGCCGATGCGGCTCCGGCCCAGCGCCATGCCGAGGTGGTGGAGGCTCTGTTGGCCAGCGGCGCCCGCCTGATCGGCAAGACCGTGCTGCACGAACTGGCCTTCGGCACCACCGGTATCAATCATGCCTGCGGTACCGCCCCCAACCCGCATTTTCCCGGACGTATTCCGGGCGGCTCCTCCAGCGGCTCGGCCGCTGCGGTGGCAGCCGGTCTGTGCGACTTCTCGCTGGGCACCGACACCGGCGGCTCGGTACGCATCCCCGCCTGCTGTTGCGGCGTATTCGGCCTCAAGCCCACCTTCGGCCGCGTCAGCCGGCGCGGTGTGATGCCGGCGCAGAGTTCGCTGGATTGCGTCGGGCCCTTCGCCGCCACGCTGCCGATGCTGGAACGGGCGATGCGCATGATCGATCCGGGCTTCGGCGCGCTGCCGGCGGCGGCGGATGAGCCGACGCTCGGCGTCGTTCCGGTAAGTGCCGCCGAAGGGGTGGAACGCACCCTGCGGCCTGTGCTCGAGGCCAGCGGCCTGTCGTTGGGCGAAGCGCCGCTGACGCAGATGAGCGCGGCCTATGACGCCGGCATGGTGGTCATCAACCGCGAGACTTGGGTCGCCTGCGCTGAGCTGGTCGAGAGCGGACGGGTCGCTCCCGACGTCGACGGTCGCCTGCGCGCGGCGGCTCTGACCAGCGATGCCGCGCTGGCCCAGGCCGAAGCGGTGCGCGCGGCCTTCACCGCCGAGGTGGACGCCGCCCTGCAGCGCTTCGACGTGCTGGTGCTGCCGACGATGCCCGACTACCCGCTGCGCGTCGAAGACGCCGCCGATACCCGTGCGGTGCTCGGCATGACCGCCTTCGTGCGGCCGTTCAACCTTTCCGGCCATCCGGCGCTGACGCTGCCTTTCACCAGCGACGACGGTCTGCCGGTGGGCCTGCAGCTGGTCGCCGCCAAAGGTGCCGACGAATTGCTCCTGGCGGTCGCCGGCGAGCTGCTGCGACGCCTGTATTCCAACCCGAGCGATTGTGGAGCCTGACATGACTTCGCTGAACGCGGCCGCTCGCGAGCCCGCCGCCCTCACTTCGAACGCGGACTTCCAGGTCCTGCTCGACGACATCCGCCAGCGCGCCCGCACCGGCGAATTCGACCGCCTGCGGCACATTCCGCAGGACATCATCGAACGCTTCCGTGCGCTGGGCGTGTACCGCGCCCTGGTGCCGCGCCGCTTCGGCGGCGACGAACGCAGCCCTCGCGAGTTCTGCCAGATGGTCGAGGCGCTGTCCCGGGCCGACGGCTCCGCCGGCTGGGTGGCGAGCTTCGGCATGAGCCCGGTGTATCTGGCCTCGCTGCCGTCGCAGACCATCGCCAAGGTCTATGCCGATGGCCCGGACGTGGTGTTCGCCGGTGGCATCTTTCCGCCGCAGCCGGCCGAGCAGGTCGAAGGCGGCTTCCGGGTCAACGGCCGCTGGAAGTATTCCAGCGGATGCATGGGCGCCCAGCTGGTCGGTGTCGGCATCGCGCCGAAGAGCGGCGACAAGCTCGATCTTCCGCGCCTGGCGGTGATGCCGCGGGAAAAGGCCCGCATCGAGCAGACCTGGGACACCGTCGGCCTGCTCGGTACCGGCAGCCACGACCTGGTGGTCGAGGACGTGCTGGTCCCGGAGGAGTGGACCTTCGTGCGCGGCGGCAAGCCGAACCTCGACGAGCCGTTCTTCCGTTATCCGTCGCTGTCCTTCGCCACCCAGGTGCTTTCGGTGGTCGGCCTGGGCGTCGCCCGCGCCGCCCTCGACGAGCTCTACGACATGGCCGGCGGCCGCGTCTCGGTGACCGGCGCGCCCGGGCTCGGCGACCGTCCGCTGACGCAGACCGAGGTCGCGCGAGCCGAGGCCTCGCTGCGCGCCGCGCGCTGCTTCTTCTACGAGGCCATCGACGACGCCTGGGTGCACGTGCTGGCGGGTGACCCGGTGCCGGTGGAGAAGATCAACCTGTTGCGCCTGTCCTCGACCCATGCCACCCGCGTCGCCGCCGAGGTGGCGCGCACCGCGCAGATGCAGAGCGGCATGACCGGCGTCTACAACGACCACCCGCTGGCGCGCTGCGTCAACGACGCCCAGGTCGTCACCCAGCATGCCTTCATGGGCGACATCACCTTCCAGAACGCCGGTGCGGTGTTCTTTGGCAAGAAACCCTTGCCCGGCTACCTCTGACAGGAGCGAGACATGAGCGAGAAAAAACCGCTGCGCGTGCTGTTCTGCATGGGCATCAACCAGAACTTCTTCGATGCCCCGCGCGAGGAACAGCTGCAGGTATGGGCCGCGTTCAGCGCCATGTGGAACGGCATCCACGACCTGCCGGGCGTCGCCGTGCTGGGCAACCTGGACGACGACCAGAGCATGGTCGGCCCGTCCAGCGGCTGGCCATGGACCACCTACCTGCTGGCCGACGTACCGGACATCGAGACCGTGCATGCCGCCTGCAACCTGTTCCGCAGTACGCCGGTGGGCGAGGGCCCGTACAAGTTGTGGCGCTACGCCAAGGTCGAGGCCCGTGTGGGCCGCGAGCTGATCATCCAGCGCGCGTGACCGGCATGAACGACCAAGCCCGGATCGCCGCCCTGCAGGCGCAGCTCGCGCGCTTCCAGACCGAGCACGCGGTGCGCGCCTGCATGAACCGCTACATGGTGCTGTGCGACGCGCTGGACGCCAGCACCCCCCTGGACGAGCTGGCCGCGCTGTTCACCGCCGACGCGCTGTGGGAAGGCAAGGGCGCGAAGTACGCCAGGAGTTTCGGCGGCTACCGCGGTCGGGAGGCGATCCGCGCCATGTTCGCCGGCTACATGAAGACGCCGGCGCACTTCGCCCTGAACGTGCATTTTCTCGCCTCGGAACTGATCGAGGTGGACGCCGACGGCGCCACCGGCAGCTGGGTGATGCTGCAGGCCTCGACCTTTGCCGACGGCGGCTCGCACCTGAACGCTGCGCGCCTGACGGTGAGCTTCGCCTTCGAGGACGGTGCCTGGCGGATGGCCCATTTCCAGACCGAGAACCTCTTCGGCCGGCCGGTGAGCGCCTGGAACAGCGACGCCGAACTGCCGGTACCCGAGCGCCCGGCCGAATGAAACAACCCTCATCCATGAGTCGGCGCACGGGCGCCGACGAGGAGTGACCGTGACCAAGCTGATCGAAACCGTGACCCTGGAAAACTCGCCCGCCGAGCTGGTGCAGGCCGACCGCGTGCACACTTCGCTGTACACCGACCCGAAGCTGTTCGACGAAGAGATGGAAAGGATCTTCTACAGCACCTGGGTCTGGGTGGCACACGAAAGCGAGATTCCCGAGGCCGGCAGCTACAAGAGCACCTACATCGGCAAGCAGCCGGTGATCGTGGTGCGCGACCGCAAGAAGCAGGTCCACGTGCTGCTCAACCGCTGCCGCCACCGTGGTGCCACCGTCTGCGAGCACAAAAAGGGCAAGACCAGCAGCTTCGTCTGCCCCTATCACGGCTGGAGCTACGCCCTGGACGGCTCGCTGCGCGGCGTGCCGCATCCGGAGAGCTACGGTGAATGCCTGGACAAGGGCGAGTTCCCGCTGGTCTCGCTGCGCGTGGAGGCCTACGCCGGCATGCTGTTCGCCACCTTCAAGGACGACATTGAGCCGCTGGTGGATTTCCTGGGCCCGGCGAAGAAGTGGATGGACCTGTTCATGAAGCAGGGCGCCGGCTATGGCATCAAGGTGCCCGGCGAGCACCGCTTCCGCTTCCCCGGCAACTGGAAGATCCAGCTGGAGAACACCACCGACGCCTACCACTTCCCGCTGGTGCACAAGTCGTTCCTGTCGTCGGTCGACCAGCAGACCCTGGACATGCTCGATTTCGTCGAGGGTCCCGGCTACGTCGAGGACCTGGGCAACGGCCACAGCGTGATGGTGATGATCCCCGACCTGGTGGATCTGGAAGCCGACCTGGACAAGCCGATCCCCGCGCGTTTCGAGGAGCTGGCCCGGGCGCTGCGCGACGAGGGCATCGAAGAGATGCAGGTGCGTCGTATCGTCCGCGCCGTCGGCGGCTCGGGCTTCAACCTCAACCTGTTCCCCAACGTCGCCTGCTCGATGGCGTTCTTCCGCGTGCTGCAGCCGATCTCGGTCGACGAGACCGAGATCCACCACGCGGTGATCACCATGGACGGCGGCCCGGCCGTGGCCAACCGCTACCGCCTGCGCCTGCACGAGCACTTCCAGGGCCCGATGGGCTTCGGCACGCCGGACGATTCCGAGGCCTGGGAGCGCGTGCAGAAGGGCGCCCATGCCGGCGAAGACCTGTGGATCCTGCTCAATCGCGGCCTGCCCGGCGAGAAGCCGACCGAGGACGGCCGGGTCAGCGACGTGTCCGCCGAGACCGGCATGCGCGCCGCCTACCAGCAGTGGAAAAAGATGATGTCGGCCTGACCGACCGGAGAGTGCATCGATGAGTCTGCAACTGCTTCAGCAAGTCACCGCCTTCATCTGGCAGGAAGGCGACATGCTCGACCACGGCGAATACGACGCCTGGCTGTCCCTGTGGAGCGAGAAGGGGGTCTACGTGATTCCCATCAACCCCACCGAGGAGGATTTCGAAAACAGCCTCAACTACGCCTACGACGACGCCCACATGCGCGAGAAGCGCGTGGTGCGCCTGACCGGCGGCGAGTCCATCTCCACCAGCCCGGCGCCGCGCACCGTGCGCACCCTGTCGCGCTTTCGCGTGCTCTACGAGGACGCCGAGTACGTCACCGTGCGCTGCGCGCAGAACCTGCGCGAGTTCCGCAAGGACAGCCTGAAGCACTACAGCGCGGACATCGTGTACGAACTGGAGCGTGCCGGCGACGGCTTCAGGATCCAGCGCAAGCTGATCCGCCTGATCAACTCCGACGATGCCCTGGCCGGCATCGGCTACATCCTCTGAGGTCGCCATGAACCAGATCGCACTGGTCACCGGCGCGGCCCAGGGGCTGGGCCACGCCATCGCCCGCCGGCTGTTCGCCGCCGGCCACGCCGTGGTGCTCAGCGACCTCTCGCTGGAGCGCGCCCAGGCCGCCGCCGCCGAACTCGACCCGAGCGGCGAGCGCGTCCTGGCGGTGAAGCTCGACGTGGCCGCCAAGGCCGACTTCGAGGCGGCGCTGGCGGCCACCCTGGCGCGTTTCGGCGCGCTGCACGTGGCCGTCAACAATGCCGCCATGACATTGGCCACGCCGGTCATGCAGATCTCGCCGGAGGAGTTCGACCGCGTGCTCAGCACCAACTGCCGCGGCACCTTCGTCGGCTGTCAGGTGTTCGGCGCGCACATGGCCGCCGCCGGCTACGGCCGCCTGGTCAACCTGGCCTCGCTGGCCGGGCAGAACGGCGGCACCTCCACCGGTGCGCACTACGCCGCGTCCAAGGGCGCCATCGTCACCCTGACCAAGATCTTCGCCCGCGAACTGGCAGCCAGCGGGGTGACGGTCAATGCCATCGCGCCGGGGCCGATCGACTCGCCCATGGTGCATGCGGTGGTGCCGACGGACCGCCTGGAAACGCTGGTCCAGAACATCCCGGTCAAGCGCCTGGGCGATGCCGACTTCATCGGCGACCTGGTGGTGCAACTGGCGCGTCCGGAGGCCTATTTCGCCACCGGCGCGACCTGGGACGTGAACGGCGGCCTGTATCTGCGCTGAGCCTCGGGCCGCGCGACAACCTTTGACGTAGGGACGGGGTGACCCGATGACTGAACAACTTCTGAAGGTCGTGGTGCACAGGCGCCAGCTGCAGGGCGACGGCGTCGTCGTGCTCGACCTGATACCCGCCGATGGCGGCGGTTTGCCGGCCTTCGAGGCCGGCGCCCACGTGGACCTGCACGTCGCGCCCGGCCTGGTACGCCAGTACTCGCTGTGCAGCGACCCGGCCGAGCGTGCCGTCTACCGCCTCGGCGTACTCAAGGATCCGGCCTCGCGCGGCGGCTCGAACGCCGTCCACGAGACCCTGCTGGAAGGCGCCGAGGTGATGATCGGTGCGCCACGCAACCTGTTCCCGCTGGCATCCGAGGCCAGGCGCTCGATCCTCGTCGGCGGCGGCATCGGCATCACTCCGATGATCGCCATGGCCTATGCGTTGCATGCCCGAGGGGCGGATTTCGAGCTGCACTACTGCGGGCGCTCGCGCAGCCGTAGCGCCTTTCTCGAGGAACTGGCCGCCTCGCCGTTCGCGTCGCGGGTATTCACCCACTTCGACGACGAGGCGGCCGGGCAGCGTCTCGACCCCGATGCGGTGCTGGGCCGCGCCGAGCCGGGCGTGCACCTGTATACATGCGGCCCCACCGGCTTCATGGACTGGATCATCGGCGAGGCCGCGCAGCGCGGCTACCCGGAGGAACAGATCCACCGCGAGTACTTCCAGGTCGAGGTGGACGCCTCGGGCTCCGGCTTCGAGGTGGTCGCCGCGCGCAGCGGCAAGACCGTCCAGGTCGCAGAGGGCCAGAGCATCCTCGATGCGCTCGCCGAAGTCGGGATCAAGGTCGAGAAATCCTGCGAGCAGGGCGTATGCGGCACCTGCCTGTGCGACGTGCTCGAAGGCGAACCGGACCACCGCGACGTCTACCTGACCGATGAAGAAAAGGCCGACGGCGACCAGATGCTGGTGTGCTGCTCGCGTTCCCGGTCGAAAACTCTCGTGCTGGACATCTGAGGAGGCCCGTCATGGTTGCCATAACCGATTTCCGCAATGCCATGGCCATGCTCGGTGGCGCCGTCACGGTGATCACCACCGACGGTCCGTCCGGCCGCTTCGGCTTCACCGCCTCGGCGGTGTGCAGCGTCACCGACACCCCGCCGACCCTGCTGGTGTGCATGAACCGTTCGTCCTTCGCCAACGAGCACTTCAAGAGCAACGGCGTGCTCTGCGTGAACGTGCTGGCCGGCGACCACCAGGGCGTTTCCGGCATTTTCGCCGACCGCAACCTGCGTACCGAAGAGCGTTTCGCCTCGCATGCCTGGTCCGCCCTGCAGAGCGGCGCGCCGGCACTGGACGAGGCGCTGGTCAATTTCGATTGCCGCATCGCGCAGATCCATGAAGTGGGGACCCACAACATCTTCTACTGCGACGTGCTGCAGATCCGGCAGGGCCCGTCCCGCGAGGCGCTGGTGTATTTCGATCGCGCCTACCACCGGCTTTGCGAGGACTCCAAGGCCAGCCGCTGAACCCAACGATCAGAACCCGGCCATCGAGTCGGGCCGCGGGCGGCCCAGCCCCCCGCTCTCGCGTCGAGCGCACCATCAAGAGTGCGCCACGCCTTCAACTGCCGCCTTTGGACCTTTGGACTGCTCACCAACTCAGCATTACGAAAAGGAGCGGCACATGTTTCATCAGTCCTTGCTTGCGCGCGCCATCCGGGGCGCCTGCATCCTCGGGGCGCTGGGGGCGCCCCTCGTGGCCCAGGCCGATTTCGTCGACGACAGCCACCTGAAGCTCGACCTGCGCAATTTCTATCTGAATCGCAACTTCACCAACAGCGATGCCCCGGTTTCCGAGGTGGGCAGCTGGTCGCAGGGCTTCGACCTGCAGTTCTTTTCCGGCTACACCGATACGCCGCTGGCCTTCGGCCTGGACCTGAACGCCCAGTACGCCCTTCGCCTGGATTCCTCCGGCAACGACGGCTCGCTGCCCTACAGCCTCTCCGACCAGAAGGTCCCGGACGACTACGGCCGCGCCGGCGCCACGCTGAAGATGAAGTATTCCAATACCGAGCTGAAGATCGGCGACATGCGACCGCGCCTGCCGATCGCCTACGATGACGCCAGCCGGCAGCTGGACACCATCTACCAGGGCGCCGTGCTCGAATCCAAGGAGATCGAGGGGCTGACCCTCACCGGCGGTCGTTTCTGGTCTGCCGTGACGCGCGAGTCCTCGGACCACGAGAAGCTCTACAAATGGGGCTCCACCGACAACCTCGACAGCGACGGGCTGGATTTCGGCGGCGTTACCTACGATCTGACCAAGAGCCTGCAGGCCAGCTACTTCTACGCCGTGCTCAACGACATCTACCGGCAGCACTATGTCGGGCTGGCGCACATGGCCGACCTCGGCGGTGGCTACAAGCTCAAGACCGACCTGCGCTACTTCAACAACAACGAAGACGGCGACGCCCTCGCCGGCGCGGTGGACAACCGCTCCTATGGTGCGTTGTTCACCCTGCTCAAGGGCGCGCACATGTTCGGCGTCAGCTATCAGCGCATGCTCGGCGACAGCGTGTTCCCGACCATGAACGGCTACATCCCCAACCCGTATCTGGTGAACTGGTCGTCACTGGCCTTCGTGCGCCCGGGCGAGCGGTCCTGGTCCGTGCGCTACGGCTACGACTTCGCCGGCTGGGGCCTGCCGGGCCTGACCCTGTATACCCGCTACATCAAGGGCACTCACTGGGACCGCGGCCCGGGGCTGGACGACAACGCCGAGTCGGAGCGCAACATCTACCTCAACTACGTCGTCCAGAGCGGTGCGCTCAAGGGGCTGGGATTCGACCTGCGCAACATCAAGACGCAGCAGAAGTACGGGAGCGACTACGACGAGTACCGCTTCGCCACTACCTACACCTGGAACTTCTGGTAAGAGCGCCCGGCGCTTGCTCCGATCGACCGGGCGAATCCCACCGATTACGTGGGTTCGCCCGTTGCCGATGTCGGGGAACGGCACGTCCGGGACCTGGCCGTAGCGGCAGCTTCGGCAAGCGATAGCCTGTCGGGATCGTCCGTTTCCCTGCCATGGCGCATCGTGCCCGGCGAGCGCCATGTCATGCCAACCGAGTTTTGCTCCTTTCGCCCGGCCTTGGTTCCGGGCTTTTTTACGGCGGTCTGAAGATCGCCGGAAGGATGGAAGATGCGTAACTACTATTGCGGCGGCGATCTGCTGCGCTATCACAGCATTGCCGAACTGGCCGCCACGGCCCGTCGTCGCCTGCCTTATTTCGCCTGGGAGTACCTGGAAGGCGGCGCCGAACAGGAGTGGACCCTGCGGCGCAACCGTGCCGCCTTCGGTGCCTGGGGGCTGCAGTCGCGAACCTTGGTGCCGGCGCACCCGCCGGCTACCCGCCGTCAGCTACTCGGTCAGGAAACGCCGCTGCCGTTCGGTATCGCACCCACCGGCTACAACGGCATGCTGTTTCCGGACGCGGACCTGCACCTGGCCCGCGCCGCCGCGCAGCGGGGCCTGCCGTTCGGCCTGAGCACCGTCTCCAACGCGTCCCTGGAGGAGGTGCGTGCGGCGGCGCCGGACGTCAACCTGTGGTTCCAGCTCTACCCGATGCGCGATCCGTCCATTCAGTCGGATCTGCTCGCCCGTGCCGAGAGCCAGGGCGTGTCGACCCTGCTGATGACCAGCGATGCCTCGACGCTCGGCAACCGGGAGTGGGACCGGCGCAACTTCGCGCGGCCGCGGCAGCTGTCGTGGCGCAACAAGCTGGACGTGCTGCGTCATCCGGGTTGGCTGCGCCGGGTGATGTGGCCGAAGGGGCTGCCAATCATGGGCAACCTGGCGCCCTACATCCCGGCTGCCGAGCGCAATGCGCTGGGCTCGATGCAGTTCGTCTCCCGGCAGATGGACACGCTGCTCGACTGGGACAAGCTGGCGCGCCTGCGCGACGGCTGGCACGGGCGACTGCTGCTCAAGGGCGTGCTGCACCCCGACGATGCCGAGCGTGCCGCCGCCCTGGGCCTGGACGGTATCGTCATCACCAATCATGGCGGACGTCAGCTGGATGGTGCGTCTTCCAGCCTGGAAGCGCTGGCACGGATCGCCCCGCGGCTGCGTGGCCGGCTCGCGCTGTTGCTCGACAGCGGCATCCGCCGTGGCAGCGACGTGGTCAAGGCGCTGGCGCTCGGCGCGGACATGGTGCTGCTCGGCCGCGCCACCCTCTACGGCGTGGCGGTCGCCGGCGAGGCCGGCGCCGGGCGTGCGCTCGACCTGCTGGCCGACGAGTTGCGGCTGGCGCTGAACCTGATGGGCTGCCCCGGCATCGATGCGCTTAGCCATGACTGGCTGCTCGATGCGGAGGAGGGCTGGACATGAAGCTGTTCGAACTGCTGTCGCTGACGCTCCGACCGGGCTGCCTGGGTGCCGCGCAACCTGCGCTGCAACAGGCCCTGGCGTCGAGCCGCGAGGGCGTGACGCTGCTCGGATGCTGGTATTCGGAGATCGGGCCGCTGAACCGCGTGGCCCTGCTTCGCGGCTTCGCCAGCGAAGACGCTCGCGAAGCCGAGCGCGAGCGCCTCCTGCTGACGCCCGATGCGCTGGGCGTGGGCGCCTGGCTGGAGGCCACCGAGGTGGCGGACTACAGGCTGTTCCCCTTCGTGGAATTGCCGCCGCCAGGCAGCCATGGGCCCTTCTACGAACTGCGCGAGTACGAGCTGGTCGCCGACGGCCTGCCGCCGACCCTGGACGGCTGGCGGCGAGCGCTGGGCCCGCGCACCGCGCCGGCCTACTCGCCGATCTGTGCCGCCTTCTACGCCACCTCGGGCAGCCTGCCGCGCATCCTGCACATCTGGCCCTACCGCTCCCTGGAGCAGCGCCTCGAGGTTCGCACCCGCTCTGTGAACGAGGGCGCCTGGCCGCCGGAGAATTCCACGCCGCAACTGAAAAGGATGCACTCGACCGTCTACCTACCGATGGCGTTCTCGCCCCTGAAATAGCGAAGATCGCCCCGGTTCAGCGCGGCAACGGCCGCGCGGTGGCCTGATCTGCTTGGGCTGGACGAATACCGGCAGTCCCAGCCCGAGGCAGGCCGGGTCCGGCAGGGTTGCCGGCTCATGGCATCCGCGATACGGCGAGGTCGGGCGCGGCAATGATGGCGTCCGGTATCAAAAGCCAGAAAATCGGACCTACCGGGAGCCTGTGGATGACGACATCCGGACGAAGTCGCTTGGCGTCTGTCCGAGCCGCTTGCGGAACATGGTCGAAAAGGCGCTGGGACTGTCATAGCCGAGATCCAGGGCAACCTGCGTGATCGACTGTCCCGCCGACAGCCTGGGCAGCGCGGCCAGCAGGCATGCCTGCTGGCGCCATGCCCCGAAGCTCATGCCGGTCTGCTGCTGGAAAAACCGGGTGAAGGTGCGCAGGCTCTTGTGCGATTGCTGCGCCCATGCCTGCGGCGTGGCCTGGATGCTGGGTGATTCCAGAAACGCCTTGCACAGTCTCGCAAGCTGCCGGTCCCTGGGAATCGGGGCGAACAAGGGCATCGTCCGTGCCAGGCGCACCTCGTGCAGGAGCAGCCGCACCAGGGCGCCATCGCGGCCGTCTTCGTCATAGAGGGCGGGAATGTCCAAGGACGCCAGCAGCAGCTGGTGCAGCAGCGGCGTGACGACCAGCGCCTCGCAGTGCCCTGTCGGGCGCGGTGCGGACGCGGGTTCGATATACAGGCTGCGCGTGCTCACGCCCTGCATGCGCACGCGATGGCGCTTGCCCGCCGGAATCCATACCCCGCTGTAAGGCGGAATGGCCCATGCGCCATCGTCCGTTTCCACTTCCATCACTCCGCTCATGCCGTAGAGGAACTGGGCGCGCCGATGCGTGTGGGTATCCAGCAGGGTGCCTGGCGGATAGTCGGTGCCGATGGCAAGTACGGGCCGTGCGACGGCATCCACGGAATCGAGCGGTACGTTGTGCATGACAGGGAAAAACATGGCCGAAACAAAAGGATTGTTGTCCAGTTCCCGAAAGATGGCCATTGCGCCATCGCCATATCGTGGCGTTTTACCTCGTCAGGATGCCGCTATCCCATGTATTTCCTGCTTCTGTTCTTTGGCGTGTTGGCCGGCATGACGACCGTACTGTTCGGCTTCGGCGGCGGGTTCGTCGCCGTGCCCGTGCTGTATTCGGTCCTCTTGGCCACCTACGGCCCCGACAGCGTGGTGGGCCATGCCGCCATGCACGTCGCCGTCGCCACCTCGACCTGCATGATGATTTTCGGCGCCGGGCTGGCCACGCTGCGCCACCACAGGGCCGGGGCCGTGCCATGGGGCCAGGTGCGCCCGCTGCTGGGCTACATCGCGGCCGGAGCCATGCTGGGGGCCACCGCAGCGCTGGCCTCGAGCGGCGACTGGGTGCGTTGGGCGTTCATCGTCTATCTGGGACTGACGATCCTCGACAGCCTCCTGCGGCCCGGTTTCATCCAGGAGACCAGATCGCGGATTCGCCCGCTGGGGAAGCGGGCGACTGCCGGCGCCGGCGTGACGATCGGCGCGATCGCGGCATTCCTTGGCGTGGGTGGGAGCGTGATGACGGTCCCGCTGATGCGCAGGCGCGGCGCCAGCATGAGCACCGCAACGGCGGCGGCCAATCCGTTGTCGCTGCCGATGGCGCTGGTGGGCTCGGCGACCTACGCGGCGCTGGCGTGGAACGCCGCGCCCCTGGGCGCATGGCATGCCGGCTACATCGACTTGCGTGCCTGTCTGGTGCTGGTGGCCGGTTCGTGGCTGGGCATCAGGGCGGCGTCACGGTGGATCGGCAAGATTCCCGACAGCCTCCATGCCAAGGCCTACATCGCATTGCTGTGCATCGTACTGGCGGTGATGCTGGCGGTTTAGGAGCACGGAGAGGATCGCTCGTTGAAGGGGGCGGTAGGCGCCACCCATTGCGTTTCGCTGCACGCCTGGACCTGATTGCCAGCAGAGCACTGCCACGCCTTCAGGCGTTCGCCGCCTTCCTGTCTTTTCGGCCCGGCGCACGCTTCGGTGGCTGCCTTCGATCCATGCGGCGGGTGGTGGTCACCAGCTGTTCCCGAACGGCATAGCCGTCAGCCATCGTTACCAGTTCCAACTTCTCGGTATCTCGCATCAGTCTGCCCTCTTTTGCCATCAGACCGTCACAAGCCCAGCGGTAGTTCAATCGAAGCGAGCCATGATGCGCGAGCGGGTGAGCGTACGTCGGCTGTGAATGGAAGGTGCCGATGCCCTGGAGGAGGAGGGGGCGGAGAGGGGCTGGCGTACGTGCAGCGGCCCGGCAGGCAGGTCAGGTGGCAATCACGAAGGCGATCGCAATGCCAAGGCCGACGATGCAGTCGGCGCACATGGCCATCGCCAGCAGGAGGGTCCTGTCTGTCCCGGGGAGGGGAAAGCGCTGCATTGCCGTTACGGCGAGCCCGAATCCGAGTGTAACCATGAAAAATCCCTCTTCAGTCCCGGCGATTGTCGGCAGGGACCAAGAAGGGAGGCAACAGGTTGATGTCCGGAATGTGACAGACTGGATCGTTGCCGCTGGGGCTGCCGCTCGAACCGGTCCGGGGTCACCTTCGCGAAGCTGCGGCCGTCACATTCCAGGTAACGGGGCGCTGGTGAAACCGTGACGCAAGACGGAGCGCATGGGCTTGAACCATGCGGCCGAAACGAAAAAAGCCCCGGAGGCTCGGCGGCCTTCGGGGCTTTTCGCTGATTCGATCTGGCGGTGAGGGAGGGATTCGAACCCTCGATACGGTTTCCCGTATACACACTTTCCAGGCGTGCTCCTTCAACCGCTCGGACACCTCACCGGATCTCGACGGGCGTGCGCTTCGTCGAGGCGCGCTAATGTAGCGGAAGTGCCAGGCCATGGCAAAAATTTTTTCGGGTTTTCATCGATTTATCTCAAGGAGCGCTCGAAGCGCATGCAATTGCTAACCTTCCATGAAACCAGACGGTATTAATGCCAGTCCGAAGACTAGGGAATTGCCAGGCAAGGCATATGTCGTTCCTGAAAAAGAAACAGAAGAGGCCCGTCTCCACGGCGCGCGTGCAGACCCGTCTGCGCATCGAAGCGGCGAAGCTGGAACTGGGCATGTACGTGGTCGAGGTGGATCGGCCCTGGCGCGAGACGACCTTTCTCTTCCAGGGCTTTCCGCTGCTGCGTGCGCGTGACATCCGGGTCGTCCAGGAGCACTGCCGCTACGTCTACGTTGACGAGACCAGGCGCGTGGCAGTCAGCGAGTTGCACGCGGCCAAGCCGGTGCCGCTGGTGGCGGCGAGCGACCGACGCGAACGTTACGAGCAGGCGTTTTCCGCTGCGCTGCCCGAGGCCCGTGAAAGCCACGAGCAGGGCGTGCTGCTGCTGGAGCAGGTGCTCGACGACGTCCAGCACGGCCGGCCGATCGACACCCGCTCCTGCCGCGCGGCGATCAAGCGCAACCTCGACAGCCTGCTGCACAACGAGAGCGCGCTGCTCTGGCTGACCCGGCTCAAGAGCCAGGACGCCTACACCGGCCTGCACTGCCTGTCGGTGTCGATCATGGCGATGGGGTTCGCCAACTCCCTGGGCTTGTCGGACGCGGAGATCGAGACGCTGGGGATGGCCGGGCTGCTGCACGACGTCGGCAAGATCCGCATCGATCCGGCCATTCTCAACAAGCCGGGCAAGCTGACCTCGGAAGAATTCGAAGAGATCAAGCTGCACCCGGTGTACGGCTACGAAGCGCTGCGCGGGCAGGCGGACATCCCGGCGGCGGCCGTGCATGCCGCCCACGGGCATCACGAGCGCCTCGACGGTCGCGGCTACCCACAGGGGCTGCAGGCCGGGCAAATCTCCTTCTTCACCCGCATCATCACCATCGTCGATGCCTTCGACGCCATCACCAGCCATCGCGCCTATGACCAGGCACGGCCGATCCAGGTCGCCTTCGACGTGCTGCGCAACAACGGCGGGCAGCAGTTCGACGAGAAGCTGGTCGAGCAGTTCATTCGCTGGCTGGGGGTGTTCCCGGTGGGGACGCTGGTCGAGCTGCATACCGGCGAGGTGGCGCTGGTGCTGGAGAAGCACCCGGAGCTGCACCTGCGGCCCAGGGTGGTGGTGCTGCGCGACGCCGAGAAGCGCCCCTGTGCGCCGCGCTACCTAGACCTGTCGCGGATCAGCGTCGACCCCCAGGGGCAGCCCTACCGCATCGGCAGGGGGCTGCCGGATGGTGCTTTCGGGCTGTACATCGCCGATTGCGAGGTGCAGGCGATCCTGCATCCGGAGGTGCTTGCCCTGCTCGAAGAGGACGAGCTCGTGCTCCCGGCGAGCGGGCCGGACGAGCCGGTCGGCGAGGCGCCGGAACGGCCGGCGGAGTGACCGGCGGGTCAGTCACGGCGCTTTACCTGGCGCACCTCGACTCGGTAACGTCAGCGCACTTCCAAGAACAAGGATTCTGCGCCATGTCTGAGCTCGTCGCCTATCACCTCGAAGATGGCATCGCTACCCTGACCCTCTGCAATGGCAAGGTCAACGCGCTTTCCCCGGCCGTGATCGAAGCCCTGGACGCCGCCCTGACCCGCGCCGAGCAGGACCGCGCGGTGGTCGTGCTCACCGGCCAGCCGGGCATCCTCTCCGGCGGCTACGACCTCAAGGTCATGACCTCCAGCCCCGAGAACGCCAAGGCCCTGGTGGCGTCCGGCTCGGCGCTGTCGCGGCGCATGCTGGTGCATCCGTTCCCCATCGTGGTCGCCTGCCCGGGCCATGCGGTGGCCAAGGGCGCCTTCCTGCTGCTGTCGGCCGACTACCGGATCGGCGTGCAGGGCGAGTTCCGCGTGGGCCTGAACGAAGTGCAGATCGGCATGACCATGCACCACTCGGGCATCGAGCTGGCGCGCGACCGTCTGACCAAGCCCGGCTTCCACCGTGCGGTGATCAACGGCGAGATGTTCGAGCCGCAGGAGGCCATGAGCATCGGTTTCTTCGATCGCGTGGTAGCGTCGGAACAGCTGATGCCGATCGCCCTGGCCACCGCCGGGCAGTTGAAGCAGCTCAACATGACCGCCCATCGCAACACCAAGCTCAAGGCCCGTCGCGGCCTGGTGGAGCTGCTCGATCGGGCGATCGAGCTGGACAAGCAGCACGTCATCTGAAGCCGGCGCTTTTTTTGCCGATGGGCGCTCAAACCGGCTCGGGCTGCGTTTAAACTTCGGGAGCGACGCCCCGCCATGCGGGGCGTTCTTCCGTTCTCAAGCCGCTCTCAGGAGAGCCCGATGCCGACCCCGCACCTTCCGGTAGCACGCGCCGATTTCGACCAGGTCATGGTTCCCACTTTCGCTCCCGCCGCCTTCGTGCCGGTGCGAGGCCAGGGTTCGCGAGTGTGGGACCAGAGCGGCCGCGAACTCGTCGACCTGACCGGAGGCATCGCCGTGAACGTGCTCGGGCACGCCCATCCGGCGCTGGTGGCGGCCCTGACCGAGCAGGCCGGCAAGCTCTGGCACATCTCCAACGTGTTCACCAACGAGCCGGCCCTGCGCCTGGCCAGGAAGCTGGTGGACGCGACCTTCGCCGACCGCGCCTTCTTCTGCAACTCGGGCGCCGAGGCCAACGAGGCGGCCTTCAAGCTGGCGCGCCGCTACGCCTTCGATGTGCATGGCGAAGAGAAGGTCGAGATCATCTCGGCGCTCAACAGCTTCCATGGCCGCACCCTGTTCACCGTGACGGTCGGCGGGCAGCCCAAGTACTCCGACGGCTTCGGCCCGAAGATCCAGGGCATCACCCACGTGCCCTACAACGACCTGGAGGCGCTGAAGGCCGTCGTCTCCGAACGTACCTGCGCGGTGGTGCTCGAGCCGATCCAGGGCGAAAGCGGCATCCTGCCGGCCGAGCAGGCCTACCTCGAGGGCGCGCGCGCGCTCTGCGACGAGCACGACGCGCTGCTGATCTTCGACGAGGTGCAGACCGGCGTCGGGCGTACCGGCGACCTGTTCGCCTACATGCACTCGGGCGTGCGGCCGGACATCCTGACCACCGCCAAGAGCCTGGGCGGCGGCTTCCCGATCGGGGCGATGCTGGCCACCGACCGGGTCGCGTCGCATTTCTCCGTCGGTACCCACGGCACCACCTACGGCGGCAACCCGCTGGCCTGCGCGGTGGCCGAGGCGGTGATCGACATCGTCAACACGCCCGAGGTGCTGGAGGGCGTGAAGGCGCGGCACCAGCGGTTCCGCACCCGCCTGGAGCAGATCGGCGAACGCTATGGCATCTTCAGCCAGATCCGTGGTCGGGGCCTGCTGATCGGCTGCGTACTGTCGCCGGCCTGGAAGGGCCGTGCCAAGGACGTGTTCGATGCCGCCGAGCGCGAGGCGCTGATGGTGCTGCAGGCCGGGCCCGACGTGGTCCGCCTGGCGCCGAGCCTGGTGATCGAGCAGGCGGACATCGACGAGGGCCTCGACCGCCTCGAACGCGCCATCGCCAAGCTGGTCGATGCCTGATTGCCAACGGGCCACCGTGGTGGCCCCTCACGAGGAAGAACGATGAGCGACAGCCTGCACCTGATCCTGGAAGACGTCGACGGGACCCAGCTGGAAACCTCCTGCACGCGGTTCGCCGTCATGTGGCAGGGCAAGGAAGTGTGGATCCAGCAGGTCGGCAACGGCCAGCTGATGATCGGCGTCGATGTGGAGGAGGGCGACACCGAGTACGCCAACCTGCTGCTGCGCCCGCTGGCGACCAACCTGGTCAGCCTGCAACTGGAAATGGAGCCGGTCGAGGCCGAGGACGGCCACGTACACGGGCCGGACTGCAACCACGATTGAACTGAAAGGCCGAAAGGATGCTGGCACTGGGCAAATGGCTGGAGCTGACGCTGGCCGGCCGCGAACCGACCGAAAAGATCCAGCTGACCGCCAAGGGCGTGAAGCTGCACTGGCTGGCCGAGGGGGCGCTGCAGATCCTGCCGCCGGCCGCCGCGGACATCGGGCTCGACCTGGTGCTGTCGGCGGGCGTGCACGGCAACGAGGTGCTGCCGATCCAGGTGCTGGACGAGCTGGTGCGCGCCATCGCCCGCGGCGAGCTGGTGCCGCGGGTGCGGCTGCTGTGCCTGCTCGGCAACCCCGGCGCGGTGCGCCGGGGCGTGCGCTACCTGGAGACCGACCTCAACCGGCTGTTCGCCGGGGCGCATGCCGAGGCGGGCGGTAACGAGGCCTTTCGCGCCGCCGAGCTGGAGCGCCTGGTGAGGAGCTTCTTCGCCGACGCCGCTCGCGATCGTTGCCATCTCGACCTGCATTCGGTGATGCGCGCCTCGCGCCTGGCGCAGTTCGCCATCTGCCCGGCAACGCAAGGGGCGGGCCGTGGGAACTGTCTTGACCGCGAAGAGACAACTGCTCCGACGGCGTCGGCACGCGCACTGATCCGGCTGCGCACGCTCGGGCTCGCCGGCGCCGTGCTGCAGGAGCGGCCCGCGCCGACCTTCAGCGCACACACGGCCAGCGCGCACCAAGCTGAGGCGTACACGCTGGAGCTGTCCGAGGCGCCATCGCTGGCGGCCTTCGAGCGGCGACTGTGGCGGCTGGTGGCCGGCGCGCCGATGGAGGCGCCCAGCGGCGAGCCGCCGGTGCTGTTCCGCGTGACTCAGGAGGTCGTCAGGACGCGCGGCCCCTTCCGCCTGTGCCTGCCGGAGGCCATCGAGAACTTCGCCCCGCTGCCGCGCGGCACCCTGCTCGCCGAGGAAACCGGCGGCCAGCGCTGGCTGGTCGAGGACGACGAGGCCCGCGTGCTGTTCCCGATGGCGCAGGTGGCGGTCGGGCAGCGGGCGGTGCTGGTCGTGGTGCCCTGCGCGGTGGAGACGCTGGCGCCGGCCTAGACGCCCGCCGAGGGGCTGCGCAGCGAGTCGTCGCCGGTAACGGTGGCCGTTTCGGTCGCGGCAGTGGCGTTGGCCCGCAGCCGATCGCGATCGCTCTCGCTGGCGTCGAGCGGCATGTAGCTCGACTTGTGCTCGGCCATGCTGGCGTGCTCGTCGAGGTCGGTCAGCACGCGCTTGGCCTCGCAGCGTCCGGTCACGCCGCGCGCCAGCACCATGCCGCCCATCGCCAGCTGCAGCATGCCGCCCAGGCCGCCGCGGCGCAGGCCCTTGCCGAGCAGGACCAGGCCGCCGGCGATCGAGGCGGCGCGCTCGAAGCCGTGGACGTTCTGCGGGACGGACTTGTCGGGGAAGAAGGGGTTCATGGCGTCTCTCCGATGGGGGCGTGATGAAAGGACTGACCCGCCACCACCGGGAGCCGTTCCAGCCGCAGGTCGGCTGCTCAGCCTCAGCCCGCCATGCCGAACACCTTGAGCAGGAAGGCGTATTCCAGCGCCGCGTCCTTGATCGCCTGATAGCGGCCGCTCATGCCGCCATGCCCGGCGCCCAATTCGGTCTTGAGCAGCAGCAGGCTGTCGTTGCTGCGCGTGGCCCGCAGCCTGGCCACCCACTTGGCCGCTTCCCAGTACTGCACACGGCTGTCGTTGTAGCCGGCGACCGCGAGGATCGGCGGATAGTCGCGGGGCGCGACGTTCTCGTAGGGCGCATAGGCGCGGATGCGCTCGTGCACCACGGGATCGTTGGGGTCGCCCCACTCGTCGTACTCGGTGATGGTCAGCGGCAGGTCCGGGTTGAGCATGGTGTTCAACGTGTCGACGAAGGGCACCTCGGCGACGGCGGCGCCGAACAGCTCGGGGCGCATGTTCAGCGCCGCGCCGATGAGCAGGCCGCCGGCGCTGCCGCCGCTGATGGCCAGGCGCTCGGAGGTGGTGTAGCCCTCGGCGATCAGGTGTTCGGCGCAGGCGATGAAGTCGGTGAAGGTGTTCACCTTGTGCTCGAGCTTGCCGGCCCGGTACCAGGCCTCGCCCAGGTCGCCGCCGCCGCGGATGTGGGCGATGGCGAAGACGAAGCCGCGATCGAGCAGCGACAGCCGCCCGTGGGAGAACCAGGGGTCGAGGCTGTGCCCGTAGGCGCCGTAGCCATACAGATAGAGCGGCGCCGGGCGGCCCAGGGTGTCGCGGCGGGCTACCAGGCTGATCGGCACCCGGGTGCCATCCGCGGCCACCGCCCAGAGCCGTTCGCTGACGTAGGCGTCCGGATCGAAGGGCCCTTCCACGGGGGTTTCCTTGAGCACCTGCTGCTCGCCGCTGGCGAGGTCGACCTGACGGATCTGCGCGGGGCGGTTGAGCGCCTCGTAGCGCACCCGGATCACCGGGCTGTCGAACTCCAGGGTGTCGCTGACGTGCAGGCTGTAGGCGGCGTCGGGCAGGGCGATGCGGTAGGTGTCGGCCCCGGTCGGGCGCACCTCGACGATCGGCAGGCCGTTCTCGCGCAGGCTGAGGGTCATGGCGCTGCGATTGAGGCTGACGCCCTCGAACATCACGCGCTCGTCGTGCGGGAGGATTTCCTGCCAGTGGGTGCGGGTCGGCTGGGCCTCGTCAGCCCGGTAGAGGGCGAAGTTGATGCCGGTCTGGTTGCTGCGGATGAACCAGCACCAGCGGCCTTCCCACAGACCATGATCCGGGAAGTACTCGTGCTCCTCCTGGCGCGGCGCCAGGCAGAGCGGAGCCTGCTCCGGCGCATCGGCGGGCAGCACCCAGGCTTCGCTGGTGGTCTTGCTGTGCGAGAGGATGATCAGTTGCCGCTCGGAGCTGGAGCGGTAGCAGTGCACGAAGAAACGCCCGTCGGGGTCGTGGTACACCTCGGTGCTTCCGGGCTCGCCGAGGCGGTGGCGAAGGATGCGGTGCGGCCGGTGGGTGTCGTCCAGCTCGCCGAAGAAGATGGTCCGGTTGTCGTTGGCCCAGGTCATGCTGCCGTCGCAGTTGTCGAAGGGCAGGGCGGTGACCTCGCCGGTGGCCAGGTCCTTGACGAACAGCCGGTAGATCTCGTCGCCCTGGGTGTCGAGGCTGTAGGCCAGCCGGGTCTGGTCCTGGCTGATGCTCATCGTGCCCAGCGAGAGGAAGCCGCCGTTGGCCAGCGCGTTCGGATCGAGCAGCAACTGCTCGGCGTTCTCGTCCACCGTCAGCGAGCCGTCGGCGGGACGCGGGCAGCGGTAGTGCCGGGGGTATTCGTCGCCGGCGGTGGTGCGCCGGTAATAGAGCCAGGGGCCCCAGGGCGAGGGCAGCGACAGGTCGGTCTCGCGGATGCGGTCCTTGATTTCCTGGAACAGCGCTTCGCGCAGCTCCGCCTGGTCGGCCATCTGCGCGTCGAGGTAGGCGTTCTCCGCTTTCAGGTAGTCGAGCACCTCGGGGGCGTCGCGGTTCTCCAGCCAGCGGTAGGGGTCGTTGCCGGTCTCGACTCGGGCGATGGGGGCTTCGGGCATCGGGGCACTCCAGGCAGGCGTCGCGACGGCGACGAGGGTGGGCGCGCGGTAGCGGGCGCGATACGCCGCAGTGTACCTCGCGCTTTGTGCTTCGAGGCATTGACGCCTAGGCTGGCAGGGGGTTCCAGCGGCCTATCGTGCGCCACCGTCGTCATGAATGCCCCATGCAAGCACGGTAATGCCGTTCACTTAGGCAAGCTCGCCCCGAGGTCGGGCCTCCCACGAAAGCGGAGTTGCCCGCCGAGCCCTGTGGAGTTCCCGACGGGCTTGCGGCATCTACCACATCCCTGTGGGAGGCGCGCCCTCGCGGCGATGCAGGCCGTAGGCCTGCCCGAGGCCAAGGGTCCTCACTTAAGTGAACAGCATTGCGTGCACGCACGGGGCTTGCGGGCAGGTGCCACCACTGGCGCAATTGACAACCAGGCGCTTTTCCCCGATGGTGTGCGCACCCAATCAAACGGGCGTATGAATCGAGCGTTTGGCTTCCTGCTCGATCGCCCGGGTACCGTGTCGGTGGGTGCCGCGGTGGAGGAAAGGCCGCGGCGTGTCAGGCCATCGGGCATGCGACACATAACGTTCAGCTTTCATACCGTGGAGATCAGTTGATGATTTACGAAGGTAAAGCCATCACGGTTAAGGCTCTTGAGAGTGGCATCGTCGAGCTCAATTTCGACCTCAAGGGTGAGTCCGTAAACAAGTTCAACCGTCTCACCCTCGATGAGCTGCGCCAGGCGGTCGACGCCATCAAGGCCGATGCCTCGGTCAAGGGCGTGATCGTCACCAGCGGCAAGGACGTGTTCATCGTCGGCGCCGACATCACCGAATTCGTCGCCAACTTCAAGCTGCCGGACGAAGAACTGGTCGCCGGCAACCTGGAAGCCAACCGCATCTTCAGCGATTTCGAAGACCTCGAAGTGCCGACCGTCGCCGCGATCAACGGCATCGCCCTCGGCGGCGGCTTCGAAATGTGCCTGGCGGCCGACTACCGCGTCATGTCCGCCACCGCCAAGGTCGGCCTGCCGGAAGTCAAGCTGGGCATCTACCCGGGCTTCGGCGGCACAGTGCGCCTGCCGCGTGTGATCGGCGTGGACAACGCGGTCGAGTGGATCGCTTCGGGCAAGGAAAACCGCGCCGAGGACGCACTCAAGACCGGCGCCGTGGACGCCGTGGTCGCCCCCGAGCTGCTCCGCGACGCGGCGCTGGACCTGGTCAGGCGCGCGGTTGCCGGCGAGCTGGACTACAAGGCCAAGCGCCAGTTCAAGCTCGAGAAGCTCAAGCTCAACGCCATCGAGCAGATGATGGCCTTCGAGACCGCCAAGGGCTTCGTCGCCGGCCAGGCCGGCCCGAACTATCCGGCCCCGGTCGAAGCCATCAAGACCATCCAGAAGGCGGCCAACTTCGGCCGCGACAAGGCGCTGGAAGTCGAGGCCGCCGGCTTCGTCAAGCTGGCCAAGACCTCGGTCGCGGAAAGCCTGATCGGACTGTTCCTGAACGACCAGGAGCTGAAGAAGAAGGCCAGGCAGTACGACAGGCAGGCGCGCGAGGTGAAGCTCGCCGCGGTGCTCGGCGCCGGCATCATGGGTGGCGGCATCGCCTACCAGTCGGCGCTCAAGGGTACGCCGATCCTGATGAAGGATATCCGCGAAGAGGGTATCCAGATGGGCCTGGACGAGGCGTCCAAGCTGCTCGGCAAGCGTGTCGAGAAGGGCCGCCTGACTCCGGCGAAGATGGCCGAGGCGCTCAACGCCATCCGCCCGACCATGTCCTACGGCGACTTCGGCAACGTCGACATCGTGGTCGAGGCCGTGGTCGAGAATCCGAAGGTCAAGCACGCGGTGCTGGCCGAGGTGGAAGGTGCGGTCAAGGAGGATGCGATCATCGCCTCCAACACCTCGACCATCTCCATCAGCCTGCTGGCACAGGCGCTCAAGCGTCCGGAAAACTTCTGCGGCATGCACTTCTTCAACCCGGTGCACATGATGCCCCTGGTCGAGGTGATCCGCGGCGAGAAGACCAGCGAGACCGCCATCGCCACCACCGTCGCCTATGCCAAGAAGATGGGCAAGAACCCCATCGTGGTCAACGACTGCCCCGGCTTCCTGGTCAACCGCGTGCTGTTCCCGTACTTCGGCGGCTTCGCCCGGGTGATCGCCAACGGCGTCGACTTCGTGCGTACCGACAAGCTGATGGAGAAATTCGGCTGGCCCATGGGCCCGGCCTACCTGATGGACGTCGTCGGCATGGACACCGGCCACCACGGCCGTGACGTGATGGCCGAAGGCTTCCCGGATCGCATGAAGGACGACACCAGGACCGCCGTCGACGCCATGTACGAGGCCAACCGCCTGGGCCAGAAGAACGGCAAGGGCTTCTACGCCTACGAGATGGACAAGAAGGGCAAGCCGAAGAAGGTCGTCGACCCCGAAGCCTACGAGGTGCTCAAGCCGATCGTGCGCGAGCAGCGCGAGCTGACCGACGAGGACATCGTCAACTACATGATGATCCCGCTCTGCCTGGAGACGGTGCGCTGCCTGGAAGACGGCATCGTCGAGACCCCGGCCGAGGCGGACATGGGCCTGATCTACGGCATCGGCTTCCCGCCCTTCCGCGGCGGCGCGCTGCGCTACATCGACTCGATCGGCGTGGCCGAATTCGTGGCCCTGGCGGACAAGTACGCCGACCTGGGCCCGCTGTACCACCCCACCGCGAAGCTGCGCGAAATGGCCGCCAAGGGCCAGCGCTTCTACGGTTGATCGGCATATAAAGCGAGAGTGAATTTATGAGCCTGAATCCGAGAGACGCCGTCATTATCGACTTCGGCCGCACCCCGATGGGCCGTTCCAAGGGTGGCATGCACCGCAACACCCGCGCCGAGACGCTGTCGGCCAACCTGATCGACGCCCTGCTGGCGCGCAATCCGCAGGTCAATCCGGCGGAAGTGGAAGACGTGATCTGGGGCTGCGTGAACCAGACCCTGGAGCAGGGCTGGAACATCGCCCGCATGGCTTCGCTGCTGACGCGCATTCCGCACACCAGCGCCGGCCAGACCGTCAGCCGCCTGTGCGGCTCGTCGATGAGCGCGCTGCACACCGCCGTGCAGGCGATCCAGACCGGCAACGGCGACGTCTTCGTCGTCGGTGGCGTCGAGCACATGGGCCACGTCGGCATGATGCACGGCGTCGACCCGAACCCGCAGCTGTCCCTGTACGCCGCCAAGGCCTCCGGGATGATGGGCCTGACCGCCGAGATGCTGGGCAAGATGCACGGCATCACCCGCGAGCAGCAGGACCAGTTCGGCGTGCGCAGCCACCAGCGTGCCTGGCAGGCCACGCAGAACGGTCACTTCAAGAACGAGATCATCCCCATGCAGGGGTATGACGAGAACGGCTTCCTGAAGGTGTTCGATCAGGACGAGACCATCCGTCCGGAAACCACCCTGGAAGGCCTGGCGCAGCTCAAGCCGGCGTTCAATCCCAAGGGCGGCACCGTGACCGCGGGCACCTCCTCGCAGATCACCGACGGCGCCTCCTGCATGATCGTGATGTCGGCGCAGCGCGCCAAGGACCTGGGCATCCAGCCGATGGCCGTGGTCCGCGCCATGGCGGTGGCCGGCGTCGACCCGGCGATCATGGGCTACGGCCCGGTGCCCTCGACCCAGAAGGCGCTCAAGCGCGCCGGGCTGAGCATCGACGACATCGACCACGTCGAGCTGAACGAAGCGTTCGCGGCGCAGGCCCTGCCGGTGCTCAAGGACCTCAAGCTGCTCGACAAGATGGACGAGAAGGTCAACCTGCACGGCGGCGCCATCGCCCTCGGCCACCCGTTCGGTTGCTCCGGTGCACGGATTTCCGGCACCCTGCTGAACGTGATGGCACAGCATGGCGGCACGCTCGGCGTGGCGACCATGTGCGTGGGCCTCGGTCAGGGCATCACCACGATCTTCGAACGCGTCTGACTCGTTCGTGTCAACAAACCGGGGCCCCGTGCCCCGGTTTTTCGTTTTCTGGCCTTCGGGCCCGCGAGGCACTGCATGCAGATCAAGACCGGGCGTTACCGCCACTACAAGGGGCCCGAGTACCGGGTCTTCGCCGTTGCACGGCATTCCGAGACGGAAGAGTGGATGGTCTTCTACCAGGCGCTGTACGGCGAGTACGGGCTCTGGGTGCGACCGCTGGAACTGTTCGCCGGCTCGGTTGAAGTGGACGGTGAAAGCGTTCCGCGTTTCGCCCTGATCGAGCCGGAACCCAGTCCCTTCCAGGGCGAAATCTGAGTCCGCCGGCTCGGTAGTCGGCTTGACCTCGGCTCCGTCGCCACTATATATAGCGGTGCCTTCGGGCGCCCCCGCCTTTCATTTCTCGGTTCAGGAAGTCTCCACCCCATGGGTAAATCGCTGGTCATCGTGGAATCACCGGCCAAGGCCAAGACCATCAACAAGTACCTGGGCAACCAGTACGTGGTGAAGTCGAGCATCGGCCACATCCGCGACCTTCCCACCAGCGGCTCCGCCAATGGCAGCAAGGAGCCGGCCAAGCGCGGCAAGGCCAACGGCGAGGCCGCCGCCCTGTCTCCTAAGGAGAAGGCCAAGCGGCAGCTGTTCACGCGCATGGGCGTGGACCCGGAGCACGGCTGGCAGGCCAAGTACGAGATCCTTCCCGGCAAGGAGAAGGTGATCGAGGAACTGCGCCGGCTGGCCAAGGAAGCCGACACCATCTACCTCGCGACCGACTTGGACCGCGAAGGGGAGGCGATCGCCTGGCACCTGCGCGAATCCATCGGCGGCGACGACAGCCGCTTCAAGCGCGTGGTGTTCAACGAAATCACCAAGAAGGCCATCCAGGAGGCCTTCTCCCAGCCGGGCGAGCTCGACATCAACCGCGTCAACGCCCAGCAGGCGCGGCGCTTCCTCGACCGCGTGGTCGGCTACATGGTCTCGCCGCTGCTGTGGCAGAAGATCGCCCGCGGCCTCTCGGCCGGGCGCGTGCAGTCGGTGGCAGTGAAGCTGGTCGTCGAGCGCGAGCGCGAGATCCGCGCCTTCGTCCCGGAGGAATACTGGGAAATCCACGCCGACCTGGAGACCGCAAAGAACGCCAAGGTGCGCTTCGAGGTGGCGCGGGAGAAGGGCGAGGCCTTCAAGCCGCTCAACGAGGAGCAGGCCAATGCCGCGCTGGCCAAGCTCAAGGCCTCGAGCTACCAGATCAGCAAGCGCGAGGACAAGCCGACCAGCAGCAGGCCCTCGGCTCCGTTCATCACCTCCACGCTGCAGCAGGCCGCCAGCACGCGCCTGGGCTTCGGCGTGAAGAAGACCATGATGATGGCCCAGCGGCTCTACGAGGCCGGCTACATCACCTACATGCGTACCGACTCGACCAACCTCTCGGTCGACGCGGTGACCATGGCGCGCGGCTTCATCGAACAGGAGTTCGGCGAGAAATACCTGCCGGCCAAGCCCAACGTGTACACCAGCAAGGAGGGCGCCCAGGAAGCGCACGAGGCGATTCGTCCCTCGGACGTCAACCTGCGGCCGAACCAGCTGTCCGGCATGGAGCGCGACGCCGAGCGGCTCTACGACCTGATCTGGCGCCAGTTCGTGGCCTGCCAGATGCCGCCGGCCGAATACCTGTCCACCAGCGTGACCGTGACTGCCGGCGAGTTCGAGCTGCGCGCCAAGGGCCGCATCCTCAAGTTCGACGGTTACACCCGCGTGCTGCCGCAGCAGAGCAAGGGCGGCGAGGACGACGTGCTGCCGGAGATGAGCCAGGGCGAGTCGCTCAAGCTGCTCGAGCTGGACCCGAGCCAGCACTTCACCAAGCCGCCGGCGCGCTACTCCGAAGCCAGCCTGGTCAAGGAAATGGAGAAGCGCGGCATCGGCCGGCCCTCGACCTACGCGGCGATCATCTCGACCATCCAGGACCGCGGCTACGTCTCGCTGCACAACCGCCGGTTCTACTCCGAGAAGATGGGCGACATCGTCACCGAACGCCTCTCCGAGAGCTTCCAGAACCTCATGGACTACGGCTTCACCGCCGGCATGGAGGAGAACCTCGACGACGTCGCCCAGGGCGAGCGCGACTGGAAGCACCTGCTCGACGAATTCTATGGAGACTTCAAGCGCAAGCTCGAGCTGGCCGAGACCAGCGACAAGGGCATGCGCGCCAACCAGCCGACCCTGACCGACATCCCCTGCAAGGTCTGCGGCCGGCCGATGATGATCCGCACCGCCTCGACCGGCGTGTTCCTCGGCTGCTCGGGCTACAGCCTGCCGCCGAAGGAGCGCTGCAAGTCGACCATCAACCTCATCCCGGGCGACGAGATCGCCGCCGACGATGAAGGCGAATCCGAATCACGGGTGCTGCTCGGCAAGCGTCGCTGCCCGATCTGCGCCACCGCGATGGACGCCTACCTGCTCGACGAGAAGCACAAGCTGCACATCTGCGGCAACAACCCGGACTGCCCGGGATACGAGATCGAGGAAGGCCAGTATCGGATCAAGGGCTACGAAGGGCCGAGCCTGGAATGCGACAAGTGCGGCAGCGAGATGCAGCTCAAGACCGGCCGCTTCGGCAAGTTCTTCGGCTGCACCAACCCCGCCTGCAAGAACACCCGCAAGCTGCTGAAGAACGGCGAGCCGGCACCGCCGAAGATGGATGCCGTGCCGATGCCCGAGCTCAGGTGCGAGAAGGTCGACGACACCTATGTGCTGCGCGACGGCGCTTCCGGACTGTTCCTGGCCGCCAGCCAGTTTCCGAAGAACCGCGAGACGCGTGCGCCGCTGGTGAAGGAGCTGATTCCGCACAAGGACGAGATCGATCCGAAGTATCACTTCCTGCTGTCAGCGCCGGTCAAGGACCCGGAAGGGCGCCCGGCCGTGGTGCGCTTCAGCCGCAAGACCAAGGAGCAGTACGTGCAGTCGGAGGTCGACGGCAAGCCGACCGGCTGGAAGGCGTTCTACGCCAACGGCGCCTGGAAGGTCGAGGACAAGCGCTGATCGGCGCTGGTATCGCGCGCCCGATGGGTGCAGTCTGAACAGCAAGGCCAAGCCACCGGAGCGCCGTCATGGCCCATGAGCTTTATACCCGTACCAACCAGAAGATCTTCTTCGCCGGCCTGTCGCTGGAGAGCTGGAAGAAGGCCGCCACGAGCCCGGCGCTCGTCAATCCCGCGCTGGCCCAGGCCGAGCGTGAGGCGACCCTGTTCCATCTCTATGGCGCCGTGCTCGGGCTCTGTCACGAGATCGCCGGCTACTACCGGGCGCCGAACGCTGGCGCGCCGCGGGTCGACCTGCTGCTGACCCGGGAAGCCTTCGAGGCCTCGCCGAGCCCCGAACTCGCCGAGCTGCTGGAACTGGCCGGGCAGTCCGAGACCTGGCTCGCCCGGCTGCTGGCGGCGCACGCGGCGCTGTTCCAGCCGCCGCGTGCGCCAGCCAAGGTCAAGACCGACCCGTCGCTGCCGTTGATCGAAGCCGTGACCCTGGAGCAGGACGAACCCCCGCTCACTCATGACGAAGCCGAAGCCTGGCGCCAGCAGCTCAAGCAACTGGTGCTGCGCTTTCGAGAATCGATGACCGAGTGGTAGCACCTGGATCGGAAACAGGCCGTCACCGCTGCGGCCTCAGCCCTCACGCGTAGGCTGGTACAATCGCGCCATCGTCTGGAGAGTTGATATGCCTACGTCTTTTCTTGAAATCGTCGAACTGGCCGACGGCCGTATCGTGCTGCGTCGCGCCGAGGACGAAGAAGTGCTGCTGACGCTGGATTTTTCCGAGGACGCCAAGCTGTTCCTGCACGGTCACCACGTCGAGGTCGCCAAGGCGATGATCAATATCGGTGTGCAGATGGCGGGAAAGATGTCGGAAGGGGAGTTCGAGCGGGAGGAAGAGGAACCGCGCGTGCTGCACTGAGGCGGCATGGGGGAGGGTGATCGGCACGTCCCTGTGCCGGCGCCGGGGTCAGGCTCCGATGCGGATGTTCAGCCCCTGCGAGCCACCCTGTTGGGCGGCGGCGATGAATTGAAGGCGCTCCGCGACGTCCAGTTCGCCGAGCCAGGTCACCACCGTATGGCTGCGCCCCGAGCGTAGCGCCATGCGCGCCAGTTCTCCCGCGCTCTGACCGCCGCGCGGTTGCAGCAGCAGAATCTGTTCCCGGTTCAGTTCGACACCGCGCAGCCAGCCGCTGGCCAGGGCCGCCGGCGGCGCCACCAGGGTTAGCCAGCGGCCGTTTGCCGCCTCGCTCAGCTCGCGCAGCACCGGCGCCAGCAGGAGCTGGCAGCGCGCGATGCTGCCGCTGAGCGTCAGTTCGCTGAAGCTGTCGGTGTCCTCGTCCGCCGGGCGCGCCCGGAACAGTGGCAGGCTCGACTTCGAAGCGCCGTCGAACAGCGACAGCTGCGGCCGGGTGATGCTTTCGGTGTACTGCATGCGATAGTCCTCAGCGACGAATGACGCCGACACTCAGTCCCTCGATGACCAGTTCCTGGTGCTCGAGGTCGACTTCGATCGGGGCGAATTCCGGGTTTTCGGCCAGTAGCCAGACCTTGCTGCCCTCGCGCTTGAAGCGCTTGACGGTGACCTCGTCGCCGACGCGGGCGACCACCACCTGCCCGTTGCGGGCCTCGCGGGTGGTGTGGACGGCGAGCAGGTCACCGTCGAAGATGCCGATGTCCTTCATGCTCATGCCGCGCACGCGCAGCAGATAATCGGCCTTCGGATGGAAAAATGCCGGATTGATCTGGCAGGATTCCTCGACGTGCTGCTGCGCCAGGATAGGTGCGCCGGCGGCGACCCGGCCGATGATCGGCAATCCCGCTTCCTCGGTGCCGGCCGGCTCGAAGTCGGGGATGCGGATGCCACGGGACGCGCCCGGGGTCATCTCGATGGCGCCTTTCTTGGCGAGCGCCTTGAGATGGTCTTCGGCGGCGTTGGGTGACTTGAAGCCGAGTTCCTGAGCGATTTCCGCCCGGGTGGGCGGGTAGCCGTTCTCTTCAAGGCAGCGCTTGATGAAGGACAGGATCTCGGACTGCCGAGGCGTCAACTTGGTCATGGCTGGTCTGTTCTTTTATCCAGTGGTGACTGGGATTATATACAGTATCGGTCGGCCGGCAACGCCTGTTTACCGTTCGCCTGCCCAGCGAGGTTGACGCGGCGGTCAATGAAACTTATGTTTAAAACGTTTGTTCGACCCGGCCGGAGGGGCCATGGCGCAGTCAGAAACCGTTGAACGCATTCTCGATGCGGCAGAGCAGCTGTTCGCCGAGAAGGGCTTCGCCGAGACGTCGCTGCGTCTGATCACCAGCAAGGCCGGGGTTAACCTGGCCGCGGTCAACTATCATTTCGGCTCCAAGAAGTCGCTCATCCAGGCAGTGTTCTCGCGCTTCCTCGGTCCCTTCTGCCAGAGCCTCGAGCGCGAGCTCGACCGCCGCGAGGCGGAGGCTGCCGGTCCGGAATCGCTCGAGGAGCTGCTGGAAATCCTCGTCGAGCAGGCCATGGCGGTAAAGCCGCGCAGCGGCGACGACCTGTCGATCTTCATGCGCCTGCTCGGCCTGGCCTTCAGCCAGAGCCAGGGGCACCTGCGGCGTTATCTCGAGGACATGTACGGCAAGGTGTTCCGCCGCTACATGCAGCGCGTGCACGAGGCGGCGCCGCGCATACCGCCGATCGAACTGTTCTGGCGGGTGCACTTCATGCTCGGCGCCGCGGCGTTCAGCATGTCCGGAATCAAGGCGCTGCGCGCGATCTCGGAGAACGATTTCGGTGTGGACACCTCGATCGAACAGGTGATGCGCATGATGGTGCCGTTTCTCGCCGCCGGCATGCGCGCCGAGTCCGGCATCGCGGACCAGGCCCTGAGCCAGGCCCAGCCGCGGGCCCGGCGCAACGCGCTGGCGCTGCCGGCGACCTCCTGAGCGCCGTAGTGCGCTGGCCGGTTTTCCGGCCCAGCTGTTAAGCTTGCGGCCTGTGTGGCTGGTTCGAATGCTCATTTTCGGCGCCAGGCTTCGTCATACTGCGTTGCCATTCCTCGCCGTAGCCCCGCTACGACTCGTCATGGCGCCTTGTCTGACAAACCCCGGCACTCGAACCTGAACACACAAGCCAACCGTACAGGCCGCTAGCGCATGCCCGCACTCGACTTTCTCCAGGTATCCATTCCCGACCAGACGCTTTCCGGCTATGCCGACGGCGTGCTGGTCTGCCGCTACGAGGTGTCCACCGCCGCCAATGGCGCCGGCGAACGCAACGGCTCGGGCTGCACGCCGCGGGGCCTGCACCAGGTGCGTGCACGCATCGGCGACGGCCTGCCGGTCGGGGCGGTGCTCAGGGGGCGGCGCTGGACCGGGGAGATCTGGACGCCCGAACTGCACGAGCGTTTTCCCGGCCGCGACTGGATCCTCAGCCGCATCCTCTGGCTGTCCGGCTGCGAGCCCGGCGTCAACCGGCTCGGCGAGGTCGACACCTTCCGCCGCTACATCTACCTGCACGGCACGCCGGACAGCGAGCCGATGGGCGTGCCGGGCTCGCACGGCTGCATCCGCATGCACAACCTCGACCTGCTCGAGCTTTTCCCGAACGTCCCGGCGTACTGCAAGGTTCTGATTTCCGATCAGCCTGGCGAGGCGTTTCAGAAAACGGTTTCGAAGGAGCCATCATGATTCAGGGTTCGTTGATGCTCGACGTCGAGGGGTTGTGGCTGTCCTCCGAGGACCGGCATCTGCTGCGCCAGCCGGAAGTCGGCGGGCTGATTCTGTTCGCCCGCAACGTCGAGCATCCGCGCCAGGTCGCCGAGCTGTGCCGGAGCATCCGGGCGCTGCGGCCCGATCTGCTGCTGGCGGTCGACCAGGAAGGCGGCCGCGTGCAGCGTCTGCGCCAGGGCTTCATGCGGCTGCCGCCGATGCGCTCCCTTGCCGGGCACGAGGACGCCTGCGCGCTGGCCGAGGCCTGCGGCTGGATCATGGCCACCGAGGTGCTGGCGGTCGGGCTGGATTTCAGCTTCGCCCCGGTGCTGGACCTCGATCATCAGCGCAGCGCCGTGGTCGGCAGCCGCGCCTTCGAGGGCGATCCGGCAAGGGCCGTCGAACTGGTGCGGGCCTTCGTCAAGGGCATGCATGAGGCCGGCATGGCTGCCACGGGCAAGCACTTCCCCGGCCACGGCTGGGCCGAAGCCGATTCGCATGTGGCCATTCCGGTGGACGAGCGCAGCCTCGACAAACTGCGCAGCCGTGACATGCAGCCGTTCCAGGCGCTGGCCGGCGAGCTGGACGCGGTCATGCCGGCGCATGTGATCTACCCGCAGGTGGACGAGCGCCCGGCCGGATTCTCGCGTCGCTGGCTGCAGGACATCCTGCGCGGCGAGCTGGGCTTCGACGGAGTGATCTTCAGCGACGACCTGTCCATGGCCGGCGCCCACGTCGCCGGCGATGCGGCCGACCGCGTCGAGGCCGCGCTCGGCGCCGGCTGCGACATGGGCCTGGTCTGCAACGACCGGGCCGCCGCCGAACTGGCGCTGGCGGCACTGCAACGTCTGCGCGCGCGGCCGGCCGGGCGACTGGCGCGGATGCGCACCCGGGCCTCGGCTTCGCCGAGCTACAAGGAGAGCCCGCGCTGGCTGGCCGCTCTCGGCCGGCTCAGGGCCGCCGGCCTGGTCGCCTAGTGGCCTGCGCCCTGGTTGGTTGACCTGGGTCGGATGCGAGGCCAGGCGCCATGAGCGCCGAAACTGACTGAACCAGCCAAACAGGCGATTCACACTCATCGATTCATCAAGGACACACGCATGACCGTTCACGCCATCATCGGCGGCACCGGGCTGACCGAGCTCACCGGCTTCGCCCTGCGCGACAGCCGTATCGTCGAAACGCCCTATGGCGTGCCCTCCGCCGAAATCCTGCGCGGCGACTACGCCGGCCGCGAAGTGCTGTTCCTCGCCCGCCACGGGCATCCGCACCGCATCCCGCCGCACCAGGTGAACTACCGCGCCAACCTCTGGGCGCTGAAGGAGGCCGGGGCCGAGGCGATCCTGGCGGTCAACGCCGTCGGCGGCATCCACGCGGCGATGGGCAGCGGCCACTTCTGCGTGCCGCACCAGCTGATCGACTACAGCTACGGCCGCGCGCACACCTTCTTCGAGGGCGAGCTCGAGCACGTCACGCACGTCGATTTCAGCTATCCCTACGACGAGACGCTGCGCGAGCGGCTGATCGCGGCGCTGGCGGCCGAGGGCTACGCCTTCAGCGGCCATGGCGTCTACGGCTGCACCCAGGGCCCGCGGCTGGAAACCGTCGCCGAAGTGGTACGGATGGAGCGCGATGGCTGCGACATCGTCGGCATGACCGGCATGCCGGAGGCCGTCCTCGCTCGCGAGCTGGAGCTGCCGTACGCCTGCCTGGCGCTGGTGGTCAACCCGGCGGCGGGCAAGAGCAGCGGGGTGATCACCATGGCCGAGATCGAAGCGGCGCTGGCCGAGGGCATCGGCAAGGCGCGCCGGGTCATCGCCCGGGTTCTGGCGGGGCAGGCGCCGAGCTAGCGCGACCGCTGTGCCGGCAGCGGCGCGAACAGCGCGTCGATGTCCGCCTGGTCGAGCTGCCAGTCGCCGCCGGCTTCGCTGTCCAGCAGGCCGGCGGCGAGTCCCGCCTTGCGCTGCTGCAACTGCTGGATCTTCTCCTCGACGGTGCCGCGGGCGATGAGCTTGTAGACGAACACCGGCTTGTCCTGGCCGATGCGGTAGGCGCGGTCGGTGGCCTGGTTCTCCACCGCGGGATTCCACCAGGGGTCGTAGTGGATCACCGTGTCGGCAGCGGTCAGGTTCAGCCCGGTCCCGCCGGCCTTGAGACTGATCAGGAACACCGGCACCTCGCCGTCCTGGAAGCGTCTGACCGGCGTGCGCCGGTCGCGCGTGTCTCCGCTCAGCCGCACGTAGTCGATGCTGCGCTGCTGCAGTTCCTGCTCGATCAGCGTCAGCATCGAGGTGAACTGGGAGAACAGCAGCACCCGGCGACCCTCGGCGAGCAGTTCCTCGAGGATCTGCAGCAGGCTTTCCAGCTTGCCGGAGTGGCCGCCGCGCGTCCTGGGCACGCCTGCGTCGGTCAGGCGCAGGTCGCAGCAGACCTGACGCAGTTTGAGCAGCGCCTCGAGGATCACGATCTGGCTGCCGGCCAGCCCGCGGCGGTCGATCTCGTCGCGGACCTTGCGGTCCATCGCCAGGCGCACGGTCTCGTACTGGTCGCGCTGGGCCGGCGTCAGTTCCACCCAGTGGACGATCTCGTTCTTCGGCGGCAGTTCGCGGGCGACCTCCTCCTTGCGCCGGCGCAGGATGAAGGGCTTCACCCGGCCGACCAGGTGGGCGAGACGTTGCTGGTCGCCGTGCTTCTCGATGGGCGTGCGGTAATGCTTGCCGAAGCTCCTGGCATCGCCCAGCCAGCCGGGCATCAGGAAGTTGAACAGCGACCAGAACTCGCCCAGGTTGTTTTCCAGCGGCGTGCCGCTCAGGCACAGCCGCTGCCCGGCGTTCAGCCGGCCGGCCGCCTGGCTGGCCTTGCTCGCGGGGTTCTTGATGTTCTGCGCCTCGTCGAGCACCAGCAGGTGGAAGCGCTGTTGCGCCAGCGTATCGATGTCGCGCGGCAGCAACGCATAGGTGGTCAGCACCAGGTCGTGATCGGCGATGCGTTCGAACAGCGCGGCGCGCTGGGCGCCGTGCAGGACCAGCACGCGCAGGCCGGGGGCAAAGCGTTCGGCCTCGTCCTGCCAGTTGGGGATCAGGCTGGTGGGCATGACCACCAGGGCCGGGCGATCCAGGCGGCCGGCTTCCTTTTCCAGCAGCACGTGGGCGAGGGTCTGCAGTGTCTTGCCGAGGCCCATGTCGTCGCCGAGGATGCCGCCGACCTCCAGTTCGCGCAGGGTCTGCATCCAGTTCAGGCCGTCCAGCTGGTAAGGGCGCAGGGTCGCCTGCAGGCCGGCGGGCGGCTGGCAGGCGCGCTGCCGGTAGTCGCGCAGGCGCTGGGCGAAATCGAGCAGGCGCTCGCCGCCGTGCCAGCTCAGGTCCGGGGCATCCAGGGCGGCCAGCCGGGCCGCGTCGCCCTGGCCGAGGCGCAGGCGCTCGGCCTTCGGCTGGTCGAAGTGGTACAGCTCGCCGAGGGTGGCGAGGATCGGCTTGAGCCGGCCGAAGGGCAGGGCGACCTGCAGCGGCTGGCCATCCCCGCGCTTGCGCTCCAGCCGCACCCGCAGGGGCTCGTCGTCCGCGCGCTCGGCCAGGCTGTCGCGGTTCAGCAGCGCCGGGTTGCGCCGGATGACGTCCAGCAGCACCGGCAGCAGGCTGATGCGCTGGCCCTCGACGACGATGCCGAGCTCGAGATCGAACCAGCTGTGCTCCGGCGCTTCGTCCACTTCGGCGTACCAGGCCTCGACCGGCGTCAGGTCGTAGGCGAAGCCGGGACGGACGTCGATCCTCCAGCCGTCCTCGCGCAGCCGCGGCAGGTGCACCTGGGCGAACTGCAGCCAGGCGTTCTCGCTCGCCAGGGCGTACATCTCGCCGCTGTCGTTGGGCAGCGCCTGGCTCTGCCGCAGCGCCGGGCGGAAGCCGAGCTGCTGCAGCTGCCGGCGGATCGCCTGCTCGGCCTCGGGCTGGCGGGCGATGCTGAGGATCTCCTGGCCACGCACCGCGCGTACCCGCTGCCTGCCGGCCGGCTTGCCGTGCGTGCGGGCGCCGGCATACAGGAAGCTCAGCGCGGCGCGGTGCTGCTGCTCGTTGGCCATGCGCCCGGTGCCGGCGTTGAACTGGGTAAAATGATGGGTGCCGAGGGTCAGGCAGGGCGTCGGCGTCAGGTCGTCGATTTGCCGTTCGACCGGCTGGGCCGGTGCCGGCAGCTGCGGGGCGATCTCCTGCAGCGAGGCGCTGAACAGCGCCGCCTGCGGCGCGGGCACGCCGGGCGCCTCCACCAGCCGGCGGGCCAGCGCGCTGTCGAGGCCGTGCTCGACCAGCCCGGCGAGCGCCGCCGTCTCGTCGAGGTAGAACAGCGGGTCGACGGCCGTCAGCAGCTCGCTGTTCGGATCCTCGAACTGCCAGTTGCCGTGCAGCCGGCCGTCGTCTCCGGGCGTCCAGACGAAGTGCGCGCGGCGTGGCTCGCCCAGGCGCAGCGGCGTGCCGTCGTGGTCGAGAAAGGCGCGTCCGCTCTGCAGAATCAGGCGCAGCGCCTCGCCGCCATGCTCGCCTTCGAGTGCGAAGTCGTAGCGCGAGCCCGGGCACAGGCTGAGCAGCGCGGCGATGCGCAGGTCGATCGGCTGCAGGTAGGCGGGCTGGCGGAAGCCGGCCTCGCGCACGCCGTAGAAGGGCTCGGCCTGCGTCCAGCTGCCGTCCGCGCGGAGGCGCCCCCGGTACACCAGGGCCCGCACGTCCGGCTCGATGACGTAGCGCAGCGACCAGCCGCTGGTGACAGCCGACGGCGCCACGCTGCTGGCCAGGGTCGACAGCCATTCGCGCAGGGCCTCGGACAGCTCGTTGGGATCGCCGTCTCCATCGTCGGTGGCCGGTGTGGCGCGGCGTTCGAGGGTCAGCAGGGTGGCGGCCGCATGCTTGCAGTTGTTGCCGACCGGGCAGGTGCAGCGGGTACGCATGATGCCGTCATCGGCCAGGCGGATGTCGACCATGTAGGCTTCGTTGCGGCTGCCGCGACAGCTGGCGGTGACGCGTTGCGGCTCTTCCGAGAGGATTTCCACCAGGCCACCGTCGGCATAGTCCTGGCTGCGCGCCAGCGTGCGCGGCGCGAAGCGCGCCCGCCAGGGGAATGGCAGGCGTTCGAGGAACCGCTGGCTCCCCGACAATCAGCGGCCCTCCTTCGGCGTCAGGCGTTCCATCAGCGCCTCGAGCACGTTGAAGCGTTCCTCCGGACGTTCCATCGGCACCTGGAACCTGAACAGGGTGGCGCCCTCGAGCCGGTAGCGGTTGGGCTGCGCCTGGATCAGCTTGACCAGCACCAGCGGGTCGACCGAGGTCTCGGGGCTGAACTCGATGCGCCCGCCCTGCGGCCCGGCGTCGACCTTGGCGATCCCCAGCTGCTCGGCCTGCAGCTTGAGCAGGGTCACCCGCATCAGGTTCTTGGCCGGCTCCGGCAGCAGGCCGAAACGGTCGATCATCTCCACCTGCAGGTCCTTGAGCGCTTCCTCGTCCGGCGCCGAGGCAATGCGCTTGTAGAGGATCAGCCGGGCGTGCACGTCCGGCAGGTAGTCCTCGGGGATCAGGCAGGGCAGGCGCACATTGATGTCCGGCCCGCCGCCCAGCGGCTGTTCCAGATTCGGCTGCTCGCCCTTGCGGATCGCCTTGACCGCGCGCTCGAGCATTTCCATGTAGAGAGTGAAGCCGACCGCCTGAATCTGCCCGCTCTGGCCTTCGCCGAGCAGTTCGCCGGCGCCGCGGATTTCCAGGTCGTGGGTGGCGAGCACGAAGCCGGCGCCGAGGTCCTGCGCGTTGGCGATGGCTTCCAGGCGCTTCTGCGCGTCCTCGGTCATCTGCTTGCGCGGTGGCGTCAGCAGGTAGGCATAGGCCTGGTGGTGGCTGCGCCCGACCCGCCCGCGCAACTGGTGCAACTGGGCCAGGCCGAACTTGTCGGCGCGCTCGATGATGATGGTGTTGGCGCTCGGCACGTCGATGCCGGTCTCGATGATGGTCGAGGCCACCAGCACGTTGTAGCGCTTGTGGTAGAAGTCGCTCATCACCTGTTCGAGTTCGCGCTCGCGCATCTGCCCATGGCCGATGGCGATGCGCGCCTCCGGCACCAGCTCGGCCAGGTCGCGCGCGCATTTCTCGATGGTCTTGACCTCGTTGTGCAGGTAGTACACCTGGCCGCCGCGCAGCAGCTCGCGCAGCAGCGCCTCCTTGATCACCGCATTCTGCTGCTCCATGACGAAGGTGCGCACCGACAGCCGGCGCGCCGGCGGGGTGGCGATGATCGACAGGTCGCGCATGCCCGACACCGCCATGTTCAGCGTGCGCGGGATCGGCGTGGCGGTGAGGGTGAGGATGTCCACCTCGCTGCGCAGGGCCTTGAGCTGCTCCTTCTGGCGCACCCCGAAACGGTGCTCCTCGTCGATGATGACCAGGCCCAGGTTCTTGAACTTGACGTCCTCCTGCAGCAGCTTGTGGGTGCCGATGACGATATCCACCTTACCCTCGGCGAGCTGCCCGATGGCGCCCTCGACGTCCCTGGCGGACTTGAAGCGGCTCATCACCTCGACCTTCACCGGCCAGTCGGCGAAGCGGTCGCGGAAGCTGTTGTAGTGCTGCTGGGCGAGCAGGGTGGTGGGCACCAGCACCGCCACCTGCCTGCCGCTGTGCACGGCGATGAAGGCCGCGCGCATCGCCACCTCGGTCTTGCCGAAGCCGACGTCGCCGCAGACCAGCCGGTCCATCGGCTTGGCCGCCAGCATGTCGGCGCGCACCGCGTCGATGGCCGCCTGCTGGTCGGGCGTCTCCTCGAACGGGAAGCCGGCGCTGAAGGTCTCGTAGTCGGCCTGCGGGTCCCTGAACGCGTAGCCCTGGCGCGCGGCGCGCCGGGCGTAGATGTCGAGCAGTTCGGCGGCGACGTCGCGCACCTGTTCGGCGGCCTTGCGCTTGGCCTTCTGCCACTGCTCCGAACCGAGCCGGTGCAGCGGGGCGAGGGCGTCGTCGCTGCCGGTGTAGCGGGCGATCAGGTGCAGGTTGGCCACCGGCACGTAGAGCTTGGCCTCATCGGCGTACTCGAGCATCAGGAACTCGGCCGGCTGGCCCTCGACCTCCAGGTTGACCAGCCCCTGGTAGCGGCCGACGCCGTGGTCGATGTGCACCACCGGCGCGCCTTCGCGCAACTCGGTGAGGTTCTTGATCACGTTGTCGCCGGCGTCGCGGCCCTTTTCCCGGCGCCGGCGCTGCATGACGCGCTGGCCGAACAGCAGCGTCTCGGCGATCAGCGCGACGGGCGGCTCGTGCAGCAGCAGGCCCTCGTCCAGCGGGGCGATGGTGATCGCCAGCCGCTCGGTGCTGGCCAGGAAGCCCGTCCAGCCCTCGACTTCCTGCGGGCGCAGCTTGATGCGCGCCAGCAATTCCAGCAGCACCTCGCGGCGCCCGGCGGACTCGGCGGCGAACAGCACGCGGCCAGGGAATTCTTCGATGAAGCGGCGCAGCCGGCCCAGCGGCTCGCTGGCCTTGGCGTCCGCGCCCAGCTCCGGCAGCGTGCCGGCGGCGAAGCGTTCGCGGCCGACGCCGGGCTCGATGTCCTGCTGGCTGGCGATGACCCGCGGCAGGCTCTTGAGGCGGGCGAAGCAGTCCTCGACCGGCAGGAACAGTTCGGCCGGCGGCAGCAGCGGACGCTCCGGGTCGTAGCGGCGATCCTCGTAGCGGTTGCGCACGTCGTTCCAGAACTGCTCGGCGGCCTGCTCGATGCCGGGCAGGGAGAACACCTGGCTGTCGGCCGGCAGGTAGTCGAACAGCGTCGAGGTCTCGTCGTAGAACAGCGGCAGGTAGTACTCGATGCCGGCCGGGCTGATGCCGGTCGACAGGTCCTGGTAGATCGGGCAGCGACGGAAGTCGACGTCGAAGCGCTCGCGAAAGCGCGCACGGAAGCCGGTGACCGCTTCCTTCTTCAGCGGGAACTCGCGCGCCGGCAGCAGGCGGATCGAGTCGACCTTGTCGATCGAACGCTGGGTGTCCGGATCGAAGGTGCGCAGCGTCTCGATTTCCTCGTCGAACAGGTCGATGCGGTAGGGCTGCGGGCTGCCCATCGGGAACAGGTCGATCAGCGCGCCGCGCACGGCGAACTCGCCGTGTTCGTAGACCGTCTCGACGCAGCGGTAGCCGGCGGCTTCCAGGCGCAGGCGCATCTGCTCGACGTCGAGCCGCTGGCCGACGTCCAGCACCAGGCTGGAGCCGAGCAGGAAGCGCGTCGGCGCAAGGCGATGTAGGGCGGTGCTGATCGGCACTACCAGGATGCCGTGGCGCAGTTCCGGCAGCTGGTAGAGCGTGGCGATGCGCTGCGAGATGATGTCCTGGTGCGGCGAGAAGACGTCGTAGGGCAGGGTCTCCCAGTCGGGGAACTGCAGCACCGGCAGCTGCGGCGCGAAGAACGCCAGCTCCTGCTGCAGGCGGTCCGCGCTCTGGCTGTCGGGCGTCAGCAGCAGGGTGAAGCGCTCGGCGGAAGAGGCGGCCTCGGCGACGGCCAGGCTCAGGGAGGATCCGGGAAGGTTGCCCCAGTGCTGCCGGCCGCTGGCGGCGGGCATGGGCGGAAGTCGCAGGACGGACACGGGCAGGCGTGGCTCCGATGGGAAAAATGGCCGCCCGGATTGTAACTATCGACTGGCGCCGCTGTCAGTGTTTGGGTCGTGACCGGGCGGTTGCCAGTCAGCCTGTCGCCCGTCTGCCACGGCCGCTACGGATTTGCCGACGCAGGGGTGCGCCGTCATAATGTAGCCCCTTTTCTCAGCCCCTACATGTGGAAGGAACTGCCCGTGAATCAGAAGCCCGACCAGTGCCTTGGTGAATGGATCGACCGAGAAGCCCTCGCTGAAGCGATGATTCCGCTGATTGGTCAGCTTTACCGTAACAACAACGTGGTGACCTCGATCTACGGCCGCGGCCTGATCAATCGTTCGGTCATCGAGTTGCTCAAGGCCCATCGCTTCGCCCGCCACCGTCAGGTCGACCAGGCGGAGCTTTCCGTACACGAGACGTTCCAGATCCTCAAGACCATGAGCGAGCTGAACCTCGGCGCCGCCTCGGTCGACCTGGGCAAGGTCGTCTCCAAGTTCAAGACCGACGGCAACGGCCGCAACCTGGACCAGTTCGTCCGCGACGAGCTGGCCGAAGTCGCCGGCAAGCGCACCACCTCGCCGCGCAAGGGCACCGACGTCGTGCTCTACGGCTTCGGCCGCATCGGTCGCCTGCTGGCGCGCATCCTGATCGAGAAGACCGGCGGGGGCGACGGTCTGCGTCTGCGCGCCATCGTGGTCCGCAAGGGGGCGGAGAACGATCTGACCAAGCGCGCCAGCCTGCTGCGCCGCGATTCGGTACACGGGCCGTTCAACGGCACCATCACCATCGACGAAGAAAACAACACCATCACCGCCAACGGCAACCTGATCCAGGTGATCTACTCGAACGACCCGGCCTCGGTGGACTACACCCAGTACGGCATCGAGAACGCGCTGCTGGTGGACAACACCGGCAAGTGGCGCGACGCCGAGGGGCTCGGTCAGCACCTCAAGTGCCCGGGCGTCGACCGCGTGGTGCTGACCGCGCCGGGCAAGGGTGCGCTGAAGAACATCGTGCATGGCATCAACCATGCCGAGATCAATGCCGACGACCGCATCGTCTCCGCCGCGTCCTGTACCACCAACGCCATCGTGCCGGTGCTCAAGGCGGTGAACGACCAGTACGGCATCATCAACGGTCACGTCGAGACGGTGCATTCCTACACCAACGACCAGAACCTGATCGACAACTTCCACAAGGGCAGCCGCCGCGGCCGCAGCGCTCCGCTGAACATGGTCATCACCGAGACCGGCGCCGCCACCGCCGCCGCCAAGGCGCTGCCGGTGCTCAAGGGCAAGCTGACCGGCAACGCCATCCGCGTGCCGACGCCGAACGTGTCCATGGCCATCCTCAACCTGAACCTGGAGAAGGCCACCAGCCGCGACGAGATCAACGAGTACCTGCGCCAGGTGGCCATGCACTCGGAACTGCAGAAGCAGATCGACTTCGTCAGCTCGCAGGAAGTGGTGTCGACCGACTTCGTCGGCTCGCGCTACGCCGGCGTGGTGGATGCCGAGGCGACCATCTGCAACGACAACCGCGTGGTGCTCTACGTCTGGTACGACAACGAGTTCGGCTACAGCTGCCAGGTGGTCCGCGTGATGGAAGAGATGGCCGGGGTCAACCCGCCGGCATTCCCGCGCTGATGCCGTGCTGACGCGGCTGCCCGGCCGCCGCGTCGAAAGGCCCGCCTCCGAGAGGAGCGCGGGCCTTTTTCATGTGCGCGGTTTATTTCGAAACGGCCATCAAGCTTTGCCGGCCTCACGCCGGTAAGCACAGGAATCCATGCGACAGGGATCGTCCGCCTTACCTTGATTTAACCGGGGGACGTCATGTCCGTGCGCCTGAAATTCCGTCACAAGATCCTGCTGGCCGCTTCGCTCGTGGTGATAGCGGTATTCGCCGCCTTCACCACCTACAACTATTACCTCCAGCGCGACGCCCTGCGCGAGGACCTGCAGAGCTACCTGACCGAGATGGGGGCGGTGACCGCCGGCAACATCCAGAACTGGCTGTCCGGCCGCCTGCTGCTGCTGGAAGGCGCCGCGCAGACGCTCGCCGTCCACTCCACCGGCGCCGACGCGCAGTCGCTGGTCAGGCAGCCGGCCTTGAGCACCACCTTCCAGTTCACCTACCTCGGTCGCGCCGACGGCGAGTTCATCGTACATCCGAGCCTGGAGCTGCCGGCCGACTATGATCCGCGCCAGCGCCCCTGGTACCGGGACGCCCAGGCGGCCGGGCAGACCACCCTGACCGAACCCTACGTCGACGTCGGAACCGGCGACCTGGTGGTCACCGCGGCCACGCCTGCGCGGGAAGGTTCGCGGCTGCTCGGTGTGGTCGGCGGCGACCTCAGCCTGAAGACGCTGGTCTCGATCATCAACGCGCTCGATTTCGACGGCATGGGCTATGCCTTCCTGGTCAGCGGCGACGGCAAGGTGCTGGTCCACCCGGATCGTCAGGCCGTGATGAAGACGCTCGCCGAGCTCTATCCGCGCAACACGCCGGCGCTCGAAGGTGGCTTCGCCGAAGTCGAGCAGGCCGAGGGCACCCGCATCCTCAGCTTCGCTCCGGTCACCGGGCTGCCTTCGGTGGACTGGTACGTCGGCATCTCCATCGACAAGGGCAAGGCCTATGCGATGCTCGAGCGCTTCCGCACCTCGGCGCTGGTGGCCATGCTCGTCGCCGTGGGCTTCATCGTCGTGCTGCTGGGCATGCTCATGCGCGTGCTGATGAGACCGCTGATGGACATGAACCAGGCCATGCGCGGCATCGCCCAGGGCGAGGGCGATCTGACCAAGCGCCTGCTGGTGCAGTCGGACGACGAGTTCGGCGAGTTGGCGACCGGCTTCAACCAGTTCGTCGAGCGCATCCAGGGTTCCATCCGCGAGGTATCGGAAGCGACCCAGCAGTTGAACGAGGTCGCCCAGCGTGTGCTGACCGCATCCAACTCCTCGATGGCCAATTCGGACGAGCAGGCGAGCCGCACCAACAGCGTCGCCGCGGCGATCAACCAGCTCGGCGCGGCGGCGCAGGAAATCGCCCGCAACGCCGCGCAAGCCTCCGAGCAGGCCAGCGGCGCGCGTGGCGAGGCCGAGGATGGGCGCCAGGTGGTCGAGCGCAATATCCAGGCGATGCAGTCGCTTTCCGAGAAGATCAGCGCCTCGTGCCGGCAGATGGAGGCGCTGAACGGCAAGACGGTCGATATCGGCCAGATCCTCGAGGTGATCAAGGGCATCTCCGAGCAGACCAACCTGCTGGCGCTCAATGCCGCGATCGAGGCGGCGCGCGCCGGCGAGGCCGGGCGCGGGTTCGCGGTGGTCGCCGACGAGGTGCGCAACCTGGCGCACCGCACCCAGAGTTCGGCGCAGGAAATCCAGCAGATGATCGAGCAGCTCCAGGTCGGCGCCCGTGAATCGGTGGCCACCATGACCCAGAGCCAGGAGCACAGCGAGGCCAGCGTGCGCATCGCCAACCATGCCGGCGAGCGGCTGGGAGGCGTCACCCGGCTGATCGGCGAGATCGACGGGATGAACCAGTCGGTGGCCACCGCGACCGAGGAGCAGACCTCGGTGATCGAGTCGCTGAACCTCGACATCAGCGAGATCAACGCGCTGAACCAGGAGGGCGTGGAGAACCTGCAGGCCACGCTGCGTGCCTGTGGCGACCTCGAGCACCAGGCGCTGCGCCTCAAGGGGCTGGTGGACAGCTTCCGCGTCTGACCCGCTCGCACGGGGTGACCGCCCGGTCCTTCGGGGGAGGGGACCGGGGGCGCGGGCGGCCGGCAGCTGCTCCGGCAGGGGCGCTAGTGGCTTGTCCCGCTTGAAAAAAATGGGAAAGCGCGGGTGGTCACCGCTGTGACTCGGCCTCTATAATCGGGCGGATTTTTACCCGGGTCCTGTGCAGCGACGGCCAACGACGGCCTGGTCGCCGATCAGGCCGTTATCACTGCATGACCCGAAAACAGTTTCCAAAATCAGTGGTTAGGCAAACCGATGATCAAAATAAAACGTGGGCTCGACTTGCCCATAGCAGGCGCGCCGACGCAGCGCATCGAGGCCGCCAGGCCCGTGCGCAGCGTCGCCGTGATTGGCTTCGACTATCCGGGGATGAAGCCGACCATGGCGGTACAGGTCGGCGATCGCGTCAAGCTGGGGCAAGTTCTCTTTTCCGACAAGAAGACGCCGGGCGTGGACTTCACCGCGCCGGGCGCCGGGGTGGTCAGTGCGATCCATCGTGGCGAAAAGCGCGTCCTGCAGTCGGTCGTCATCGATCTGGACGGCGATGAGGCCGTCGAGTTCAGTCGCTACGAGGCCTCGGCGCTCGAGGGGCTGAGCGACGAGCAGGTGCGCGAAAACCTCCAGCGCTCCGGCCTGTGGACCGCCTTGCGTACCCGTCCGTACAGCAAGGTGCCCGCGGTCGACGCGGTGCCCAGCTCGATCTTCGTCACCGCGATCGACACCCATCCGCTGGCGGCCGATCCGGCGCTGATCATCGGTGAGCGCCCGGCCGAGTTCGAAGCCGGCCTGAAGGTGCTCGGCGTGCTCGGCAAGGTGTTCGTGTGCAAGGCCGAAGGCGCCTCGTTGCCGGGTGAGAGCCTGGCGCGGGTGCGGACCGAGGCCTTCGCCGGCCCGCATCCCGCCGGCCTGGCCGGTACCCACATCCATTTCCTCGATCCGGTCAGCGCGAGCAAGAGCGTCTGGAACGTCGGCTACCAGGACGTGATCGCCATCGGCGCCCTGTTCACCACCGGCAGACTGTCGGTCGAGCGCGTGGTATCGCTGGCCGGCCCGGTGGTCGAGAACCCGCGGCTGGTCCGTACTCGCCTGGGCGCCAGCCTCGACGAGCTGACCGCCGGCGAACTCAACCCCGGTGCCAACCGCGTGGTTTCCGGCTCGGTGCTCGGCGGCCGTACGGCCCACGGCGCCTTCGCCTTCCTCGGCCGCTATCACGTCCAGGTGTCCTGCCTGCGCGAGGGCAAGGAGCGCGAAATGCTCCACTACCTGCGCCTGGGACGGACCAAGCACTCGGTGCTCAACATTTTCATCTCCAAGTTGAACGCCGGCAGGAAGTACCCGCTTTCCACCACGACCAACGGCAGTCCGCGGGCCATGGTGCCGGTGGGGAACTACGAAGAGGTCATGCCGCTGGACATCCTGCCGACCCAGCTGCTGCGTTCGCTGATCATCGGCGACACCGAAATGGCGCAGAAACTCGGCTGCCTGGAACTCGACGAAGAGGATCTGGCGTTGTGCACTTACGTCTGCGCCGGCAAGTACGAATACGGCCCGATCCTGCGGGACAACCTGACCCGTATCGAGAAGGAGGGATAAGCCATGGGTATTCGCGCATTCCTCGACAAGATCGAGCACCATTTCGAAAAGGGCGGCAAGTACGAGAAGTGGTACGCGCTCTATGAAGCGGTCGACACCTTCCTCTATCGCCCCGGCTCGGTGACCAAGACCACGGCTCACGTGCGTGACGGCATCGACCTCAAGCGCATGATGATCACCGTCTGGCTGTGCACCTTCCCGGCGATGTTCTTCGGCATGTGGAACACCGGCTATCAGGCCAACCTGATCTTCGCGCAGACCCCCGACCTGCTGGCGAACCAGGAAGGCTGGCGCTTCGCGCTGATCGGCGCGCTGGCGGGCTTCGATCCCAACAGCCTGTGGGACAACTTCATCCAGGGAGCCGCGTACTTCCTGCCGATCTATGCGGTGACCTTCATCGTCGGCGGTTTCTGGGAAGTGCTGTTCGCCTCGATCCGCAAGCACGAGGTCAACGAAGGCTTCTTCGTCACCTCCGTGCTCTTCGCGCTGATCCTGCCGCCGAGCATCCCGCTGTGGCAGGTGGCGATGGGCATCAGCTTCGGCGTGGTGCTGGGCAAGGAAGTCTTCGGCGGCACCGGCAAGAACTTCCTCAACCCGGCGCTGACCGGTCGAGCCTTCCTGTTCTTCGCCTACCCGGCGCAGATGTCCGGCGACATGGTCTGGACCGCGGTCGATGGTTACGCCGGCGCCACCGCGCTGAGCCTCGGCTTCGCCGGCGGCATGGAAAACATCATCGGCAACGGAATCAGCTGGATGGACGCCTTCCTCGGCACCATCCACGGCTCCATCGGCGAGACCAGCACCCTGGCGATCCTCATCGGCGGTGCCGTGCTGCTGGCGACCAAGATCGCGTCCTGGCGCATCGTCGCCGGGACCATGATCGGCATGATCGTCCTGAGCACGCTGTTCAACCTGATCGGCTCGGAAACCAACCCCCTGTTCGCCATGCCCTGGTACTGGCACCTGGTGGTCGGCGGCTTCGCCTTCGGTCTGATCTTCATGGCGACCGACCCGGTGTCCGCGTCCATGACCAATACCGGGAAGTGGATCTTCGGCGCCCTGATCGGCGTCATGGTGGTGCTGATCCGCGTGGTCAACCCGGCCTTCCCCGAAGGCATGATGCTGGCGATCCTGTTCGCCAACCTGTGTGCGCCGCTGATCGACCACTTCGTCATTCAGGCCAACATCAAGCGGAGGCTGGCACGCAATGTCTAACAAGGAATCCACTGTACGTACCCTGACGGTGGCCCTGCTGGTCTGCCTGGTCTGCTCGGTGTTCGTCGCCGGCGCCGCGGTGGCGCTGCGCCCGACCCAGGTGGAAAACCGTCAGCTCGACAAGCAGCGCAGCATCCTGGCGATCGCCGGCCTCGGCCAGCCGGGCATGTCGGCCAACCAGGTCAAGGCGCTGTACGGCGAGCGCATCGTCGCCCGGCTGGTGGATCTCGAAACCGGCAAGTTCACCGACGAGTTCGATCCGCAAACCTTCGACCCACTGGTTGCGGCCAAGGATCCTGCGTTGTCCGAAGCCCTGCCGGGCTCCGAGGACATCGCTTCGATCAAGCGTCGTGAGCGTTACAGCACCGTCTACATGGTGGAGAACGACGGCAAGCTGGACACCCTGATCCTGCCGATTCGCGGTTATGGCCTGTGGTCTACCCTGTACGGCTTCATGGCGGTCAAGGGTGACCTGAACACCGTCGTCGGCCTGGGCTTCTACCAGCATGGGGAAACCCCGGGGCTCGGTGGCGAAGTCGACAATCCGAAGTGGCGTGGCCAATGGCCAGGCAAGACGCTGTACGACGAAAATGGCAAGCTGTCGGTACAGATCGTCAAGGGCGGCGTCGATCCGCAAAGTCCCAGGGCCGAGCACCAGGTCGATGCCTTGGCCGGTGCAACCCTGACCAGCAACGGGGTGAACAACCTGTTGCATTTCTGGCTGGGCGAGAACGGCTTCGGTCCATTTATCGCTAACCTGCGCGCTGGGGAGGCTTGAACATGTCGCAACCTACCGTCAAACAGGTTCTGTTCGAACCGGTTTTCAACAACAACCCCATCGGCCTGCAGATCCTCGGCATCTGCTCGGCCCTGGCGGTGACCTCCAACCTCAAGACCGCGCTGGTGATGTCCATCGCGCTGACCCTGGTGACCGGCTTCTCGAGCATGTTCATCTCGATGATCCGTAGCCAGATCCCCAGCTCGATCCGCATGATCGTGCAGATGGTGATCATCGCCTCGCTGGTCATCGTGGTGGACCAGATCCTCAAGGCCTACGCCTTCGCGTTGTCCAAGCAGCTGTCGGTGTTCGTCGGCCTGATCATCACCAACTGCATCGTGATGGGCCGCGCCGAGGCCTTCGCCATGCAGAACCCGCCGGTCCTTTCGTTCTTTGATGGCATCGGCAACGGGCTGGGCTACAGCGCCATGCTGATCATGCTGGGCATCGTCCGCGAGCTGTTCGGTGCCGGCAAGCTGATGGGCTACACCATCATCCCGGTGGTCAACGACGGCGGCTGGTACCAGCCCAATGGTCTGTTGCTGCTGCCGCCTTCGGCGTTCTTCCTCATCGGCCTGTTCATCTGGGGCCTGCGCAGCTGGAAGAAGGAGCAGGTGGAGAAGCCGGCCTTCCGCATGGCTCCGCAAGTCTCGAGCAAGGAGGCCTACTGATGGAGCATTACATCAGCCTCTTCGTCCGTGCCGTGTTCGTCGAGAACATGGCGCTGGCGTTCTTCCTCGGCATGTGCACCTTCATCGCCATCTCCAAGAAGGTGGAAACCGCCATCGGCCTGGGGATCGCGGTGATCGTGGTACAGGCCATCACCGTACCGGCCAACAACCTGATCTACACCTACCTGCTCAAGGGCGGGGCCCTGTCCTGGGCAGGCCTGCCGGACGTGGACCTCTCGTTCCTCGGCCTGCTCAGCTACATCGGCGTGATCGCGGCCATCGTGCAGATTCTGGAGATGCTGCTCGATAAATACGTGCCCAGCCTCTACAACGCCCTCGGCGTGTTCCTGCCGCTGATCACGGTGAACTGCGCCATCATGGGCGGCACGCTGTTCATGGTCGAACGCGACTACAACATCGGTGAAAGCGTGGTCTACGGCTTCGGCTCCGGCGCCTCCTGGGCGCTGGCGATCATGTTGCTGGCCGGTATCCGCGAGAAGCTCAAGTACAGCGACGTGCCCGAGGGCCTGCAGGGCCTGGGTATCACCTTCATCACCATCGGGTTGATGTCGCTGGGCTTCATGTCTTTTTCCGGCGTACAGCTGTAAGGGCGAGGTGTATCGATGAACTATGAAATATTCCTCGCCATCGGCATGTTCACCGCCATCGTCATCGCGCTGGTGGTCATCATCCTGGCGGCGCGCGCCAAGCTGGTCTCCAGCGGCGACGTGAACATCGAAATCAACGGCGAGCGCACGATCACCGTGCCCGCCGGCGGCAAGCTGCTGCAGACGCTGGCGGCCAACAACATCTTCCTGTCCTCGGCCTGCGGGGGCGGCGGTACCTGTGCGCAGTGCAAGTGCATCGTCGAGAGCGGCGGCGGCGAGATGCTGCCCACCGAGGAGTCGCACTTCACCCGCCGCGAGGCCGGCGAAGGCTGGCGCCTGTCCTGCCAGACCCCGGTCAAGCAGGACATGAAGATCGAGGTGCCGGAAGAAGTCTTCGGCGTGAAGAAATGGGAGTGCACGGTCGAGTCCAACCCGAACGTCGCCACCTTCATCAAGGAGCTCACCCTGCGGCTGCCGGAAGGCGAGAACGTCAACTTCCGCGCCGGCGGCTACGTGCAGCTGGAGTGCCCGCCACACACCGTGCACTACAAGGATTTCGACATCCAGCCGGAATTCCGCGGCGACTGGGACAAGTTCAACCTGTGGAAGTACGTGTCGAAGGTGGACGAGACCACCATTCGCGCCTACTCCATGGCCAACTACCCGGAAGAGCGCGGCATCGTGAAGTTCAACATCCGTATCGCCTCGCCGCCGCCGGGCAAGGACGACGTGCCGCCGGGCAAGATGTCCTCCTGGGTGTTCAGCCTCAAGCCGGGCGACAAGGTCACCGTGTACGGTCCGTTCGGCGAGTTCTTCGCCAAGGACACCGACGCCGAGATGGTCTTCATTGGCGGCGGTGCCGGCATGGCGCCGATGCGCTCGCACATCTTCGACCAGCTCAAGCGCCTGAAGTCCAAGCGCAAGATGAGCTTCTGGTACGGCGCGCGCTCGCTGCGCGAAGCCTTCTACGTCGAGGAGTACGACCAGCTGCAGTCGGAGAACGAGAACTTCCAGTGGCACCTGGCGCTCTCCGATCCGCAGCCCGAGGACAATTGGAGCGGGCCCACCGGCTTCATCCATAACGTCCTGTTCGAGAACTACCTCAAGAATCACCCGGCGCCGGAGGACTGCGAGTTCTACATGTGCGGCCCGCCGATGATGAACGCCTCGGTGATCAAGATGCTGACCGATCTTGGTGTCGAACCTGAGAACATCCTGCTCGACGATTTCGGCGGCTAGCATGTTCCCAGCGGTCATCCGGCCCGTCATCGCTGTCGCTTGCGCGGCAGCCCTGGCGGGCTGTCCATTTCAGGAGAGCGTCGAGGCTTTCGGCGGCCCCACCATGGGCAGCACCTACTCGGTCAAGTACGTCCGCGCGCAGGGCATCGAAGGGCCCGAGGCGCTGCAGGCCGAGACCGAGCAGATCCTCGCCGACCTCGACCGGCAGCTCTCGACCTATCGTTCCGATTCGGCGATCGAGCGGTTCAACGCGCTTCCGCCGGGCAGCTGCGAGGCCATGCCGCCGGCGGTGCTCGAGCTGGTCGAGGCCGGCAGGGCGCTGTCCGAGGAAAGCGGCGGCGCCCTCGACCTGACGCTCGAACCGCTGCTCAATCTCTGGGGCTTCGGCCCCAAGGGCACGGGCACGCGGGTGCCGGCGGCGGACGAGATCGCCAGGGTGCGCGAGCAGGTCGGCCACCACCACCTGCGCGTCGAGGGCGAGCGGCTGTGCAAGGACACCGCGCTCGAAGTGGACTTCAACAGCATCGCCGCCGGCTATGCGGTGGACAAGGTCGTCGAGCGGCTGAAGGCCCTCGGCGTGGGCAGCTACCTGGTGGAAATCACCGGCGAGCTGAAGGCCGAAGGACGCAAGCCCGACGGTTCGCCCTGGCGCATCGCGATCGAGGCGCCACGGGACGACGAGCGTGTCGCCCAGAAGATCATCGAACTCGACGGCCAGTCGATCTCGACCTCCGGCGACTACCGCAATTACTTCGAGCAGGACGGACGACGCTTTTCACACACCCTCGACCCGGAAACGGGCGCACCGATCACTCATCGGCTGGCATCGGTTACAGTGGCGCAGCCCTCCGCAATGCGTGCGGACGGGTTGTCTACCGTGTTGATGGTGCTCGGTCCGGAGCGCGGTCTGGCGTTCGCCGAGGACAAGGGTATTCCCGCCTTCTTCGTGATCCGGGAAGGCGACGGTTTCGCAACGAAAAGCACCGAGGCCTTTGACGAGCTGTTCGGTGCGGGAGGTGAGCAATGACCTGGTTGCTGGCATTCGGCGTCATGTTGCTGGTGGTGCTCGGCATGGCCGTGGGGGTGATCATGGGGCGCAAGCCGATCGCCGGTTCCTGCGGCGGCATCGCCAACCTGGGTATCGAGAAAGAATGTTCGATCTGCGGCGGAAGCCGCGAAAAGTGCGAGGAAGTCAACGCTCAGGCGGCCCGGGACGCGAATTCCGACCTCGCCTACGATGCGACCAAGCGCTAGGGTCTGTTGCCATTTCGTACGCGGCCGCGCCGGAGCCTGTTTTTGCGCGAGGCAAGGCACGAGGGAGTGCAGTTTGGTCATTCCAAATAAACGACGAGAAACGCCGCATCGCGCAAAAACAGGCCCGTCCCGCAGGGTTGCGCGGCAAATGGCGCCATGCGGCGTTGCGGGACTTGGCAAGGGATCACCATTGCCTGCGTCCCGCGCCTGGCCTGGCGCCATTTGGCGCGGCAACGCGGCTCGCGACGAAACGGCAACAGACCCTAGCGGCAGGGACGCGCGAAAACTCGCTGCACTGCACCGCCGGCTGGAGTGAGGGCTCCGGCCGGTGGTGTTCCCGCCTATTTCAACCGAATCTGTCAACCGGCGGCCCGCTCACGAGGCGTCCGCATTCCAGGAGACTATATGGCTGTCTACAACTATGACGTAGTGGTGCTCGGTTCGGGGCCGGCGGGGGAGGGCGCGGCGATGAACGCGGCCAAGGCCGGCCGCAAGGTCGCAGTCGTCGACAACCGCCCGCAGGTGGGGGGCAATTCCACCCACCAGGGCACCATTCCCTCCAAGGCGCTGCGTCATTCCGTACGGCAGATCATGCAGTACAACACCAATCCGCTGTTCCGCCAGATCGGCGAGCCGCGCTGGTTTTCCTTTCCCGATGTACTGAAAAGCGCCGAGAAGGTCATCGCCAAGCAGGTCACCGCGCGTACCGGGTACTACGCGCGCAATCGCATCGACCTGTTCTTCGGGACTGCCAGCTTCGCCGACGAGAACACCGTCGAGGTGGTCTGCCTGAACGGTGTCGTCGAGCGTCTGGTCGCGCCGCAGATCATCATTGCTACCGGCTCGCGGCCATACCGTCCGGCCGACATCGACTTCAATCACCCGCGCGTCTACGACAGCGACACCATCCTCACCCTCAGCCACACGCCGCGCCGGCTGATCGTCTACGGTGCCGGGGTGATCGGCTGTGAATATGCGTCCATCTTCAGCGGCCTGGGCGTGCTGGTGGACCTGGTGGACACCCGCGACCAGTTGCTGAGCTTCCTCGACGACGAAATCTCCGACGCGCTCAGCTATCACCTGCGCAACAACAACGTGCTGATCCGCCACAACGAAGAGTACGAGCGGGTCGAGGGCGTGGAGAACGGCGTTATCCTGCACCTCAAGTCGGGTAAGAAGATCAAGGCCGACGCGCTGCTCTGGTGCAACGGCCGGACCGGCAATACCGACAAGCTGGGGCTGGAGAACATCGGCATCAAGGTCAACTCGCGCGGCCAGATCCAGGTCGACGAGCACTACCGCACCGAGGTCGGCAACATCTACGGTGCCGGCGACGTCATCGGCTGGCCGGCGCTGGCCAGCGCCGCCTACGACCAGGGTCGCTCGGCCGCCGGCAGCATCGTCGAGAACGACAGCTGGCGCTTCGTCGACGACGTGCCCACCGGCATCTACACCATTCCGGAGATCAGCTCGCTCGGCAAGAACGAGCGCGAGCTGACGCAGGCCAAGATCCCCTACGAAGTCGGCAAGGCGTTCTTCAAGGCCATGGCGCGTGCGCAGATCGCCGGTGAGCCGGTCGGCATGCTGAAGATCCTGTTCCACCGGGAAACGCTGGAAATCCTCGGGGTGCACTGCTTCGGCTACCAGGCCTCGGAGATCGTGCACATCGGGCAGGCGATCATGAACCAGAAGGGCGAGGCCAACTCGCTGAAGTACTTCATCAATACCACCTTCAACTACCCGACCATGGCGGAAGCCTACCGGGTGGCCGCCTTCGACGGGCTCAACCGGCTTTTTTGAGCGGCTCCGCCCGGCGACCGGAGCCGGGCGGGGAGGCCGGGCCAGGCGCCGAGACTCCATGGCGCTGGCCCAACCGGGAAAGCTTCTGAGAACGGAGCTGGAACAACGGGGCGGGGCGTAAGAGCGGCTGGTTGCCCTCGACAGGCACGCCGTACCGCTCCCTTCTTCCCTGGAGGAGAGGGCGGCCCTGCACACCAGCCCTCACCCGGAGGGAGAGAGGGTTATTGGCGTGGGGCCGCAGCGACCTGCATACCCGGGCCGCAGGCAGAGCCTGCTCCTATAGGCGCGGCAGGTGCACACAGCGGCCCCTACGAGCAGCGCCGAGCCTTTCCTCCCGCTGGGAGAAGGTGGCCCGCAGGGCCGGGTGAGGGCTTTTACGCGAGCAGGCCCGCTTCGGGGGAGAAAACGCCCCGCTTACCAAGCTGGGAGAAGGTGGCCTGAGGGCCGGATGAGGGCGTTTTTCGCGCCGCTCCTGTGGGAAGGAAACGCCCCGCCATGGCAGGGGTGCGGTCGTAGGGTGGGCTTCAGCCCACCAGACGTTGGACCATGCTATGTGGCGGCAGTCCAATCTGGCCGACCGGTTGCCGGCTGGTCGAGGCAAGGACGCTGATTCCAGCTCGCGCCGTCAGGTGCCGGCCGCGTGCCGGGGCCTGTCCGCCAGTACCGAGACCGCAAGCCCGGGGAAATCGGTGATCAGGCTGTCGACGCCCATGTCGGCGAGCCGGCGCATCAAGGCCGCGTCGTTGACCGTCCACACCGAGACGTGCAGGTTGTCGCGCTGCGCCCGGGCGACGCGCTCGCGCGTGCACAGGGTCCACTTGATGGCGAGCAGGCTGCAGCCATACTGGCGCGCGACCTTCAGGGGATCGAGCCAGTCGTATTCGGCCACCAGCCCGCGGGCAAGCTCGGGGGCGTGCTGGCATGCCGCTTTCAGCACCTCGCGCGAGCTCGACGTGAGGGTGACGCGCTCGAGCAGGCCCCGGGCCTGCGCCAGATCGCGGATCGCCACCACGGTGCGCGCCGCGCGCTGGCGCGATGCGCTCTTGACCTCCAACTGCCAGTGCTCGAAGTCGCAGGCGTCGAAAAGATCGGCCAGGCGCGGGATCGGGCACTCGCTCTTCCAGCCGGGGCCACCCAGGCGGGCGTCGTAGGCCATCAGCTCGGCGGCCAGGGTCTGCGCCACCTTGCCGCGGCGGCCGGTGGTGCGCTTGAGCGTGGGGTCGTGGATCACCACCAGCTCGCCGTCGCGGGACAGGTGCAGGTCCAGCTCGCAGCGGCGCACGCCGTGTTCGAGGCAGCGTCGGAAGCTGGCGAGGGTGTTCTCGGGCGCCTCGCCCTTGGCTCCGCGGTGGCCGTAGATCAGTGTCATGTTCAGCGGGTCTCGTTGCCGCCCCCGGCGGGACGGTGATGGCGGACGCTGGAAATCACCCGGTCGCGCTCGAAGTACACCGAGAACTCCCGGTAGTCCCAGCGGGTGATGGGCGGGTTGCCCACGGGCGCGTGCTCCTCGTCCGCCAGGCCGAAGCGCTCCAGCACCTCGGCTCTGGCCTGGCCGTTCTGCGGCATGGCGATGGCGGGTGCGCCCTGGCTGCCGACCGGGATGCGCAGGGTGTCGGCAGCTGCGGTGCAGGAGAGGGCGAGGCTCAGGAGCAGCAGGGGCGTGCGAAACATCTGGATCATCCTTGGTGGGTTTCTCGGGACTGGCGCCGGCGCAGCGCCTGCTGCTGCAGGATATGCCGGGCGAGCATCTGGCGCTGTGACTCACTGAGCGACTTGAATTCCGCGCCCAGGTCGAAGCCACCGTCCTCGCGCGGCTGGCAGTGCACGATCTCCGCGCGCAGCTGCAGGCCGAGGGTCTGCGGCAGCAGCACCAGCCTCAGCGAGACGTCGGTGCCCACCGGCAGCCCTTCGTCGTGGGCGAAGCGCACGCCGCCCTCGGAGAGGATCACCGGCCGCGGCGTGCCGACGTCCTTGAGCAAGTGCGAGGCCAGGGTCTGTCCGAGCAGCTCCAGGCGCCTGTTCTGCACCTTGAGGTAGCTGGCGAGGATGCGGTTGCGCTCGCCGAGCTGGCGCAGCAGATGCTGCGCCTCGAATTCCAGATGATGCAGCTCGGCCAGCAGGCCGAAGCCCGGCGGCGCTTCCTCCTCGGCCAGTGCCTCTTCCGCAGGCTCGAGCCGGGTGATTTCCAGTGCGATCCGGTCCTCGATACGGTAGTATTCCCGCCGTTCTTCGATGTCCTGAGTAGACATGGCAATACCATGGCAGTCCTGATGGCTCGAGTGTAACAGGCTCCAGCCGGCGGCCGCCGCACGCATTCAACGACCCCGCCAGCGAACCCGTCTCCTTATGTTCAGACCGCTGTCCGTGTACATCGGGGCGCGCTATACCCGCGCCAGGCGCCGCAGCCTCTTCGTTTCCTTTATCTCCTTCACTTCCATGATCGGCCTGGCGCTCGGCGTGCTGGTGATGATCGTCGTGCTGTCCGTGATGAACGGCTTCGATCACGAGATGCGCACCCGGGTGCTGGGGATGGTGCCGCATGCAACCATCGAGAGCCCGGTGCCGGTGAACGACTGGCCGGCGCTCGCCCGGCGTCTCGAGGCGCAGCCTCAGGTGCTGGCGGTGGCCCCCTTCATCCAGATGCAGGGCCTGCTGACCCATGAGGGCCAGGTGCAGAAGGTGCTGATCAACGCGATCGAGCCGGACGCCGAGCGGCAGGTGTCGATCATCGAGGATTTCGTGCGCGAGGGCTCGATGGCTTCGCTGGCGCCGGGCGACTTCAACATCGTCATCGGCGACCGGGCCGCCGCCAAGCTCGGCGTCGGCATCGGCGACAAGATCACCTTCATCGCGCCGGAAGTCACGGTGACGCCGGCGGGCATGTTCCCGCGCATGAAGCGCTTCACCGTGAGCGGCATCTTCCACGTCGGGGCGGGCGAAATCGATGGCTTCGTGGCCATGACCAACCTGGCGGACCTGGCCCGCCTGCAGCGCTGGCAGCCCGACCAGGTACAGGGCCTGCGGCTGCGTTTCGACGACCTGTTCCAGGCGCCACGGCTGGCCTGGCAGCTGGCCGGGCAGCTGGGCGACAACTTCTATTCGCGCGACTGGACCCGCACCCACGGCAACCTCTACCAGGCGATCCGCATGGAAAAGGCGATCATCGGACTGCTGCTGCTGCTCATCGTCGCGGTCGCCGCCTTCAACATCATTTCCACGCTGGTGATGGTGGTGACCGACAAGCGCGGCGACATCGCCATCCTGCGCACGCTCGGTGCCACCCCGGGGCGGATCATGCGCATCTTCATGGTCCAGGGCACCGTCATCGGCGTGGTCGGCACGCTGGTCGGGGCCGTGCTGGGCATCGTCGCGGCGCAGAACATCAGTGCCTGGATCGCCGGCCTGGAAGGCCTGCTGGGGCACAAGTTCCTCAGCGCCGACGTCTACTTCATCGATTACCTGCCCTCCCGGCTGATGGCCGAGGACGTGCTGCTGGTGTGCGGCGCGGCGCTGGTCCTGAGTTTCCTTGCCACCCTTTATCCGGCCTGGCGGGCCGCCCGTACGCAGCCTGCCGAGGCCTTACGTTATGAGTGAGCCGGCCATGAACGATCGTACCGAGCAACCCGTCCTCAGCTGCCGCAACCTGGGCAAGCGCTATGAGCAGGGCCCGGTTTCCGTGGACGTGCTGTCCGGCCTGGAACTGGAGCTGTTTCCCGGCCAGCGCGTGGCGGTGGTCGGCAGTTCCGGATCGGGCAAGAGCACGCTGCTGAACCTGCTCGGCGGCCTCGACACGCCGAGCGAGGGCAGTGTCTGGCTGGCCGGGGAAGAGCTGTCGGCGCTCGACGAGAAGGCGCGCGGATTGCTGCGCAACCGGGCGCTCGGCTTCGTCTACCAGTTCCATCATCTGCTGCCCGAGTTCACTGCGCTGGAGAACGTCTGCATGCCGCTGCTGATCGGCCGTACGCCGATCCCCGAGGCGCGCCGTCGCGCCACCGAACTGCTGGAGCGGGTCGGTCTCGGCCATCGGCTGGTGCACAAGCCGGCCGAGCTGTCGGGCGGCGAACGCCAGCGCGTGGCGATCGCCCGGGCGCTGGCCAACCGGCCGGCGCTGGTGCTGCTGGACGAGCCGACCGGCAACCTCGATCACCACACCGCGCAGGGCATCCAGGAACTCATGCTGGAGCTGAGCACCTCGCTGCGCACGGCCTTCCTGGTGGTGACGCACGACCCGCAGCTGGCCGCGCAGATGGACCACACCCTGCGCCTGGAAGACGGTCGACTGGTGGCTGCCTGATGTTCCGTCCCTTCAGCCTGTACGTCGGCAGCCGCTATACCCGGGCCAAGCGGCGCAACCACTACATTTCGTTCATCTCCCTCAGTTCGATGATCGGCCTGGCCCTCGGGGTGCTGGCGATGATCGTCGTGCTCTCGGTGATGAACGGCTTCCAGCGCGAGATGAGCGCCCGGATTCTCGGCATGGTTCCGCATGCGCTGATCGTCGGCGCCGAGCCGCTGGGCGACTGGCAGGCCGTCGCGCAACAGGCCGAGCGTGATCCGCAGGTGCTGGCGGTGGCGCCGCTGACGCAGCTCGAGGGCATGCTGTCGTTCCGCGGCACCATGCAGCCGATCCAGGTGCACGGCATCGATCCCGCCGTCGAAGACCAGGTCTCGATCGCTGGGTCGCACATGCTCGCCGGGCAGCTCTCGGCATTGAAATCGGGCGAGTTCGGCATCGTGCTCGGGACGATGACCGCCCGACGCTTCGGCGTTTCGGTCGGCGACAAGCTGACGCTGATCGTGCCCGAGGCGAGCGCCGCGCCGGGCGGGGTGACGCCGCGCCTGCAACGGCTGACGGTGGTCGGCGTGTTCAAGGTCGGCGCCGATCTGGACGGCAGCCTGGCGATGATCCACCGCGACGACGCGGCGCGGCTGCTGCGCTGGGAACCGGGCCAGGTGCAGGGCGTGCGCCTGAAGCTGGCGGATCTGTACCGCGCCCCCGCGGTTGCCGCGCAGGTGGCGGCGACGCTCGGCGAGGATTACCGCGCGCTCGACTGGACGCAGACCCAGGGCAGCCTGTTCGCCGCGATGAAGATGGAGAAGACCATGATCGGCCTGCTCCTGATGCTGATCATCGCGGTGGCGGCGTTCAACATCATCGCCACGCTGATCATGGTGGTCGCCGACAAGCGCGCCGATATCGCCATCCTGCGCACCCTCGGGGCCACGCCGCGCGAGATCATGGCGATCTTCGTGGTGCAGGGCAGCATCATCGGTTTCACCGGCACCCTGGCGGGCGTGGTGCTCGGCGTGCTCGCGGCGCTGAACGTCAGTGAGCTGGTGGCCTGGCTCGAGCGCGTCTCGGGCCAGCACGTGTTCAGCTCGGACGTCTATTTCATCAGTTCGCTGCCGTCGCACCTGGAAGTCGGCGACGTGCTGCTGGTGAGCGTGGCGGCCTTGCTGATGAGCTTCCTCGCCACGCTCTATCCCTCCTGGCGCGCCGCCCAGACCTCGCCCGCCGAGGCCCTGCGTTACGAGTGATCGCTGTTGCGGCGCTCGCTGCGGGTCTGCTGGCGCTTGCGCCAGCTGCGCCGTACCCAGATACGCCAGTACAGTTGCGTCAGGCTGTAGCCGAGCACCGCCAGGACGATGCCCAGCACCAGTGAGCCCAGGTACAGCGGCTGCCAGTGGGTCTGCAGCAGCCAGCGGATCCAGGCCAGGCTGAGCTCGGCCGGCATGTCGAATGCCGGCGAGCCCATCAGCCAGGTCCCTACCTTGTAGTTGCAGTAGAACACCGGCGGCATCGTCAGCGGATTGGTCAGCCAGACCAGCCCGACCGCGATCGGCAGGTTGGCCCGGGCCGGAATGGCGCAGGCGGCTGCGGCGAGCATTTGCAGGGGCATCGGAATCATCGCCCAGAACAGCCCGACCGCCATGGCCCTCGCGACCGAATGTCGATTGAGGTGCCACAGGTTCGGATCATGGATCAGGGTGCCGAGGAACCGCAGCGACTTGTTGTGCTTGATGCGGTCGGGATGCGGCATGTAGCGTTTGATGAAACGACGCGGCATGAAAGATCTCTGACGGGCAGATGCCCGGCGATTATGCCTCGAATCCATGGGGCGATGTGGCGGCTTTGTGACAGGCTTCTACAGCCGGAGGGCGCCGGGATGGTGTCCTCTCTCGCTTGCCGCGAGGCGCCCGATGCGCCGTGTCGGGCAACGAAAAGAAAAGGACTTCGCCATGCACTCCATGCGCGCAGGGATGCTCGCGCTGGCCGGCGGCCTGGTGCTGCCGCGCTTTCTACCCACGCTTCCGCCGCTCTGGCTGGTGCTCGGGCTGGCCGTGCTGGGGCTGGCCTGCGCAGCTAGCCGCTATCGCAGCGCCGGCCTGCTGCTGCTCGGTTTCGGCTGGGCCTGCGTCAATGCCCAGTGGGCGTTGGACGGCCGCCTGGCGCCCGCGCTCGACGGGCGGACCTTCTGGCTCGAAGGGCGGGTCGTCGGCCTGCCGGATCGCCGCGAAGGCGTGACGCGCTTCGAGATGACCGCCATCGAATCGCGCCATGACGGACTCCCGGATCGTCTGCGACTGGCCTGGTACGGCGGGCCGGATATGCGGGCGGGCGAACGCTGGCGGGTTGCCGCACGGCTGAAGCGTCCGCATGGGCTGGTCAATCCGCAGGGGTTCGATTACGAAGCCTGGCTGCTGGCAGGCGGCTTCGGCGCCACCGGCACGGTCAAGGCCGGCGAGCGCCTGGAGGCGGCGAAAGGGGCGGGCGGCTGGCGCGACGGCCTGCGGACGCGCCTGCTCGGCGTCGAGGCGGCAGGCCGGCAAGGGGCGCTCGCCGCGCTGGTGGTGGGCGATGCCTCCGGGCTCTCCAGCGCCGACTGGCGGGCGCTGCAGGCCACCGGGACGGTGCATCTGATGGTGATCTCCGGCCAGCACGTGGGGATGCTGGCGGGGCTTCTCTATGGCCTGGTGGCGGTGCTCGCGCGCGGGGGGCTGTGGCCGCGACGCTTGCCCTGGCTGCCCTCGGCCTGTGCGCTGGCCTTGAGTGGCGCCCTGGCGTACGGCTGGCTGGCCGGTTTCGAGGTGCCGGTGCGCAGGGCCTGCCTGATGGTGGCGGTGGTCCTGCTCTGGCGGCTGCGTTTTCGCCACCTGGGTGTGTGGCTGCCGCTGCTGGTGGCGCTGAACGGCGTGCTGCTGCTCGACCCGCTGGCGTCGCTGCAGCCCGGCTTCTGGCTGTCGTTCGGCGCCGTGGCGTTGCTCGCCCTGGTGTTCAGCGGGCGCCTGGGCGCGTGGCGATGGTGGCAGGCGCTCGGCCGGGCGCAGTGGGCGGCGGCGCTCGGGTTGCTGCCCCTGATGCTGGCCCTGGGGCTGCCGGTCAGCCTCAGCGGCCCGCTGGCCAACCTGGTGGCGGTGCCCTGGGTCAGCCTGCTGGTGGTTCCGGCGGCGTTGCTCGGCGCGCTGCTGCTGCCAGTTCCGCTGCTTGGCGCGGGGCTGCTCTGGGGCGCGGGCTTGCTGTTGTCGGTGCTGTTCGACCTGCTCGCGCTGGTCGCCCAGTGGCAGCCGGCCTGGCTGCCGCCAACCCTCGGCCCGGTCGCCTGGGGTCTGCTGGCGCTTGGCGTGTTCCTGCTGCTGTTGCCGGCCGGCCTGCCCGGACGGGCGTTCGGCGCGGTGCTGGCGCTACCTTTTCTCTTCCCGGGCGTGGAGCTGCCGGACGAGGGCCAGGCGCGGGTTTGGGTGCTCGACGTGGGGCAGGGGCTTTCGGTGCTGGTGCAGACGCAAGGTCATGCGCTGCTCTACGACGCTGCGCCGCGCTACGGGGATTTCGACCTGGGCGAGCGCGTGGTGGTGCCGGTGCTGCGCGGGCTCGGCGTTTCCCGGCTGGATGTCATGTTGCTGAGCCATGCCGACAGCGACCATGCCGGCGGTGCCAGGGCGGTCGCCGACGCGCTGCCGGTGCTGCGCACGGTCAGTGGCGAGCCCGCTCGTCTGCCCGCCGCACTCGCCGCCGAAGACTGCCGTCGGGGCGAGCAGTGGAGCTGGGATGGCGTGCATTTCCGGCTGTGGAAGCTGGAGCGGGCGGCCACCGGAAACGCCGCCTCCTGCGTGCTGATGGTCGAGGCGGCCGGCGAACGGCTGCTGCTGACCGGGGATATCGATGCGGCGACCGAGGGCGCGCTGGTCGAGGAAGGCTGGCCGATCGCGGCGGACTGGCTGCTGGTCCCGCATCATGGCAGCCGCAGTTCCACTTCGGCGCGCTTCCTGGACGCCGTTGGCCCTCGCGATGCCCTGGTTTCCCGTGGGATGCACAACGCCTTCGGCCATCCCCATCCGCTGGTGGTCGAGCGCCTGCGCAGCGCCGGCGTGAGGGTTCACGACACCGCGCTCGACGGTGCGTTGCAGCTGTTTCTGGGCGAGCGCAAGCCGCTGCGACGCCAGCGCGACGAACGACGGTTCTGGCGGGAAAAATGAGAACGGCGGCCGTCGGCGACCCCAGGGCCCTATGCTAGAGTGGCGCCATTTTTCAGGGGGGTATTCTCGTGTGGGAGCTGGTTAAAGCAGGCGGTTGGATCATGCTGCCGATCATCCTGTGCTCGATCGCCGCGGCCGGCATCATCGCCGAGCGCCTGTGGACGCTCCGGCCGAGCCGGGTCACGCCACCGCACCTGCTGGGCCAGGTCTGGAAGTGGATCAAGGAGAAGAAGCTCAGCAACCAGAAACTCAAGGAGCTGCGCGCCAGCTCGCCGCTGGGCGAAGTGCTCGCCGCCGGGCTGGCCAACTCCAAGCACGGCCGCGAAGTGATGAAGGAGTGCATCGAGGAAGCCGCGACGCGCGTGGTGCACGATCTCGAGCGCTATCTCAATGCCCTGGGCACCATCGCCGCGATGGCGCCGCTGCTCGGCCTGCTGGGCACCGTGCTGGGCATGATCGAGATCTTCAGCTCCTTCATGGGTTCGGGCATGGCCAATGCACCGCAGCTGGCCGGGGGGATTTCCAAGGCCCTGATCACCACGGCCGCCGGCCTGTTCGTCGCCATTCCGGCACTGTTCTTCCATCGCTATCTGCAGCGCCGGGTCGACGAGCTGGTGGTCGGCATGGAGCAGGAGGCGATCAAGCTGGTGGAGGTCGTGCAGGGCGATCGTGAAGTCGACCTGGGCGAGGGCCGGGCGTGAAGTTTCGACGCAAGCCCCGGGAGAACGTCGAGATCGGTCTGGCGCCGCTGATCGACGTGGTGTTCATCCTGCTGCTGTTCTTCGTCGTGACCACCACCTTCACCCGTGAAACGCAGCTGAAGGTGGATCTTCCGGAAGCGGCCAGCGGCACGCCGCCGCAGGAAACCGAGCTCAAGCAGCTCGAGGTGGTGATCGACGCCACCGGCCAATACGCGCTGAATGGCAAGGCCCTGGTCAAGAGCGATCTGCAGACGCTGACCGCAGCGCTGAACAAGGAGTCGCAGGGCGACTACAGCCTGCCGTTGATGATCAGCGCCGATGCCAAGACGCCGCACCAGGCGGTGATCACCGCCATGGACGCGGCCGGCAAGCTCGGCTTCTCGCACCTGCGCATCACCACGGTCGAGGCGCAGGCGACGCCCTGATGGGGTTCGGCGAACGGTTGCAGCGGGCCTGGTACCAAGGTCATCCCGCACTTGCCTTGCTGGCGCCGCTGGAGTGGGCGTTCCGTGCGGTGAGCGGGCGCCGGCGCCGGCGTTTTCTCGCGCACCGGGAAAGCGCCTACCGCGCGCCGGTGCCGGTGATCGTGATCGGCAATGTCACCGTGGGCGGTACCGGCAAGACGCCGATGATTCTCTGGCTGATCGAGCATTGCCGTGCCCGTGGGCTGCGGGTCGGTGTCGTCAGCCGCGGCTACGGCGCCCAGCCGCCGCAGTGGCCGTGGCGGGTGCAGGCGGAGCAGGAGGCGCGGGTGGCCGGGGACGAGCCGCTGCTGATCGCGCGCCGCAGCGGCGTGCCGGTGGTCATCGATCCCGATCGCGCGCGGGCGGTGCGGGCACTGCTGGAAGGCGCCGATGTCGACCTCATCCTCTCCGACGACGGCTTGCAGCATTACCGCCTCGACCGGGACCTGGAGATCGTCCTGATCGATGCGGCGCGCGGCCTCGGCAATCGCCATTGTCTACCGCGCGGGCCATTGCGCGAGCCGCCCGAGCGGCTCGCCAGCGTCGACGCCGTGCTGTTCAACGGCGCGACTGAGGATGTTCCCGACGGCTACGGCTTTGCCCTGCAGCCGGTCTCGCTCGTCGAGGTGAGCAGCGGGAAGGTGCTGCCGCTCGATTATTTTCCGCCCGGCCAGGCATTGCACGCGGTCGCCGGCATCGGCCATCCGCAGCGTTTCTTCGCCACCCTGGAGGCGCTACACTGGCGCCCCGTTCCACATCCGTTCGCCGATCACGCGGCCTATCGCCTGGATCAGCTGACGTTCAGTCCGGAACTGCCGCTGGTGATGACTGAAAAGGATGCGGTCAAATGTCGGGCGTTTGCCGCGTCCGGCTGGACCTACCTGAGAGTCGAAGCCAGGCCCACGACGACCTTCGTCGCCTGGCTCGATGCCGAACTGGCGCGGCTGTTACCCGACACTTTCTAGTCGTTCATTGGGGCGACTGGTCATTCAAGGATCGCCATGGACACCAAACTGCTCGATATCCTTGCCTGTCCCCTGTGCAAGGGCCCACTCAAGCTGAGCGACGACAAATCGGAGCTGGTCTGCAAGGCCGATGCGCTGGCCTTTCCGGTACGAGACGGCATTCCGGTGATGCTGGAAAGCGAAGCGCGCACCCTCGACGTCGATGAGCGGCTGGACAAATGAGCGACGCCTTCGTGGTGGTGATTCCGGCTCGATACTCCTCGAGCCGGCTGCCGGGCAAGCCGCTGCAGGCCATCGCCGGCAAGCCGATGATCGAGCACGTCTGGCGGCAGGCCAGCCGCAGCGCCGCTGCTCGCGTTGTGGTGGCGACCGACGACGAGCGCATTCTCCAGGCCTGCGAAGGCTTCGGCGCCGAAGCGCTGTTGACCAGCCCGGCGCACAACTCGGGCACCGATCGGCTCGCCGAAGTGGCCGAGCGCCTCGGGCTCGCCGACGATGCCATCGTGGTCAATGTCCAGGGCGACGAGCCGCTGATTCCGCCGACGGTCATCGACCAGGTGGCGGCCAACCTCGCGGCGAACCCGCAGGCCGCCATCGCCACCCTGGCCGAGCCGCTGGACGGGGTCGAGAGCCTGTTCAATCCCAACGTGGTGAAGGTACTCAGTGATGCCCGCGGCATGGCGCTGACCTTCTCGCGTGCCCCGTTGCCCTGGGCGCGCGACCACTTCGCGGACGACCGCACATCCCTGCCCGAGGGCGTGCCCTACCGCCGGCATATCGGCATCTATGCCTACCGCGCGCGGCTGCTGCGGGCGTTCGTCGCCTGGGGCCCCTGCTGGCTGGAGGACACCGAGCGCCTGGAGCAGCTGCGCGCACTCTGGCATGGCGAGCGCATTCACGTCGCCGATGCGATCGAGCCGCCGCCCGCCGGCGTCGATACCCCGGAAGACCTCGCGCGGGTGCGCCGCCTGCTGGAGCACTGATGCACATCCTGTTCGTCTGCCTGGGCAATATCTGCCGCTCGCCGACGGCCGAGGCCGTGTTTCGCCATCGGGTCGAGGCGCAGGGGCTGGCCGAGCGGATCTTCGTCGACTCGGCCGGCACCGGCGGCTGGCACGTCGGCAAGGCGCCGGACGCCCGCACCTGCGCGGCCGGCGCGCGGCGCGGCTACCGCCTGTCCCACCTGCGCGCGCGGCAGTTCGAGAGCGCCGACTTCCAGCGCTTCGACCTGATCCTGGCGATGGATCGCGCCAACCTCGAGCACCTCGAGGCGCTGCGGCCGGAGGGCGCCTCGGCGCAGCTGGACCTGTTCCTGCGTCGCTACGAGCTGTCGGTGGATGAAGTTCCCGATCCCTACTATGGCGGCCCCGAAGGCTTCGAGCGGGTGATCGATCTGATCGAGCAGGGCAGCGAGCGACTGCTCGACGACGTGAGGCGCGTCCTGTGAGCCTGTCGATCGAGACGGACGTCGACCTCGCGCGCTACAACACCTTCGGCTTTCCGGTGGTGGCGCGCCGCTTCGTGCGCGCCTGCTCGCAGGCGCAGATCCTCGAGGCGGTCGAACTGGCCGGGCGCCTCGGGCAGGACCTGCTGGTTCTCGGCGGCGGCAGCAACCTGGTGCTGACCCGGGACATCGAGGCGCTGGTGCTGCAGATCGCCACGTGCGGCGTGCGGGTCCTGGCGGACGACGGCGAAACCGTGCTGCTGGAGGCCGAGGCCGGCGAGCCCTGGCACCCGTTCGTCCAGCATACGCTCGTGTGCGGCTATGCCGGGCTGGAGAACCTGAGCCTCATTCCCGGCACCGTCGGCGCGGCGCCGATCCAGAACATCGGTGCCTACGGAGTCGAGCTGAAGGACGTCGCGGTGGCGGTGATCGCGTTCGACCGTCTGGAGCAGCGCGTGATCGAGCTGTCGGCCGATGACTGTGCGTTCGGCTACCGCGACAGCCGCTTCAAGCGCGAAGCCGGGCGCTGGATCGTCCTGCGCGTGCGCTTTCGTCTGCAGCGCCGGGCCCGGCTCAATCTGGACTACGGCCCGATACGCCAGTGGCTGGCGGGCGAGGGGGTCGAGCATCCCGATGCCGCCGACGTCAGCCGCGCGGTCTGCGCGATCCGCAGCGAGAAGCTGCCGGACCCCGCCGTGCTCGGCAATGCCGGCAGCTTCTTCAAGAATCCGGTCGTCAGCGCGGAACGGGCGGACAGGTTGCGGAACGAGCACCCCGGCCTGGTCTGCTTCGCGCAGGGCGACGGGCGGGTGAAGCTGGCGGCCGGCTGGCTGATCGAGCGGGCGGGCTGGAAGGGGTTCCGCGAGGGCGACGCCGGCGTGCATCGGCTGCAGGCCCTGGTGCTGGTCAATTACGGGCATGCCAGCGGGGCCCAGGTGGTCGAACTGGCCCGGCGCATCCAGGCCGACATCCGCGAACGCTTCGACGTCGATCTGGAGATCGAGCCCAACGTAATATAGGGCAAGGTGGAATCGCCTTTTCAGTCGCCCGCGTTCATGGTATAAAACGCGCCGCTTTTGCAGGCTCTCGCCTGGAAAGCCTTACTCCGCACACGTGTCGACACGGTATCCTGGGTGCCCGGAAGGGTTGGATATCGGGACGCGTGGAGGCCTAACCCGACTTTTCCGAGGAAGTCCCATGTCTCAAGTCACCATGCGCGATATGCTGAAGGCCGGTGTGCACTTCGGCCACCAGACCCGTTACTGGAACCCGAAGATGGACAAGTACATTTTCGGCGCGCGCAACAAGATCCACATCATCAACCTCGAAAAAACCCTGCCGATGTTCAACGAAGCCCTGAGCTTCGTCGAGAAGCTGGCTGCCGGCAAGAACAAGATCCTGTTCGTGGGCACCAAGCGTTCGGCCGGTAAGCTGGTCCGTGAGGAAGCGGCGCGTTGCGGCTCGCCCTACGTCGACCATCGCTGGCTGGGCGGCATGCTCACCAACTACAAGACCATCCGCGCTTCCATCAAGCGTCTGCGCGAGCTCGAGGGCCAGTCCCAGGACGGCACCTTCGACAAGCTGACCAAGAAAGAAGCCCTGATGCGCACCCGCGACCTCGAGAAGCTCGAGCGCAGCCTGGGCGGCATCAAGGAGATGGGCGGTCTGCCCGATGCCATGTTCGTGATCGACGTCGACCACGAGCGCATCGCCATCAGCGAAGCGAACAAGCTGGGCATCCCGGTCATCGGCATCGTCGATACCAACAGCAGCCCCGAAGGCGTGGACTACGTGATCCCCGGTAACGACGACGCCATCCGCGCCGTGCAACTGTACCTGGGCGCCATGGCCGACGCGGTCCTGCGTGGCCGCCAGAACGGCGGTGCTGCCGACGAGTTCGTCGAGGAAGCCGCCTCCGAGGCCGCCGAAGGCTGATAACGAGCCCTCGCATGGCGTCACCCGGTGGACGAAAAGGGGGCTAGGCCCCCTTTTTGCCACTTTCAGATTTGATTGCCCTCCAAGCGAGGGCTGGTTCAGACAACCGAAATCGAGAGGATTGCGAACATGGCAGAGATTACTGCGGCCCTGGTCAAAGAACTGCGCGAGCGTACCGGCCTGGGCATGATGGATTGCAAGAAGGCCCTCACCGCCGCCAACGGCGACATCGAGAAGGCGATCGACGACATGCGCGCCGCCGGTGCCATCAAAGCCGCCAAGAAGGCCGGCAACATCGCCGCCGAAGGCGCGATCGCCGTGAAGGTCGCCGATGACAACAAGGCTGCCGTCATCATCGAGGTCAACTCGCAGACCGACTTCCTGGCCCTGCAGGACGACTTCAAGAACTTCGTGGCCGACAGCCTCGACAAGGCCTTCTCGCAGAACCTGACCGACGCCGCTCCGCTGGTCGAGCAGCAGGAAGACGCGCGCCTGGCCCTGGTCTCCAAGACCGGCGAGAACGTCAACATCCGCCGCCTGACCCGTGTCGAAGGCGACGTGGTGGGCGCCTACCTGCATGGCCATCGCATCGGCGTGCTGGTCGTCCTCAAGGGCGGCAACCCGGAGCTGGCCAAGGACATCGCCATGCACGTGGCCGCCAGCAACCCGCAGTTCCTCGACCCGTCGCAGGTTTCCCCGGAAGCCATCGCCAAGGAAAAGGAAATCTTCCTGGCGCTGAACGCCGAGAAGATCGCCGGCAAGCCGGAGAACATCGTCGAGAACATGGTCAAGGGCCGCATCAATAAGTTCCTGGCCGAGGCCAGCCTGGTCGAGCAGCCGTTCGTCAAGGACCCGGAAGTCACCGTCGGCGGCCTGGCCAAGAAGGCCGGTGCCGAGATCGTTTCCTTCGTTCGTTACGAAGTGGGCGAGGGCATCGAGAAGGCCGAGGTGGACTTCGCTGCCGAAGTGGCCGCCCAGGTCGCCGCCACCAAGCAGTAAGGCTCGTGCTGTAACGAAAGAGGCTGCCCGCTCACGCGTGCGGCCTCTTTTTTCGAGAGAAGCCTGTTTTTCCGTCGCCGTTCCGGCACCAACAGGCCCGTGCGCGGTCGAAGCGCAGATATTTTTTTCCGATGCCGCAGGAGAGATTGCCAGATGGCCCAGCAGGTGAGTGGACGTAAACCTCGCTACAAAAGGATTCTTCTGAAGTTGAGCGGCGAGGCCCTGATGGGCTCGGAAGACTTCGGGATCGACCCCAAGGTGCTCGACCGCATGGCGCTGGAAGTCGGCCAGCTGGTCGGCATCGGCGTACAGGTCGGCCTGGTGATCGGAGGCGGCAACCTGTTCCGCGGCGCCGCCCTGTCGGCGGCCGGCATGGATCGGGTGACCGGTGACCACATGGGTATGCTGGCCACGGTCATGAACGCCCTGGCCATGCGCGACGCGCTGGAGCGCTCGAACATCCCGGCGCTGGTCATGTCGGCGATTTCCATGGTCGGCGTGACCGATCATTATGACCGCCGCAAGGCCATGCGCCACCTCAATACCGGTGAGGTGGTGATTTTCTCGGCCGGCACCGGCAACCCCTTCTTCACCACCGATTCGGCGGCCTGCCTGCGTGCGATCGAGATCCACGCCGACGTGGTGCTCAAGGCGACCAAGGTCGACGGCGTGTACACCGCAGATCCGTTCAAGGATCCGAATGCCGAAAAATTCGAGCGTCTGACGTACGATAACGTGCTCGACCGCAAGCTGGGCGTGATGGACCTGACCGCGATCTGCCTGTGCCGCGACCACAACATGCCCCTGCGTGTCTTCAACATGAACAAATCCGGTGCCCTGCTCAACATCGTGCTCGGTGGCGCCGAAGGAACCCTGATCGAGGAGTCGAACGAATGATCAACGAGATCAAGCAAGACGCGCAGGAGCGCATGAAGAAGACCCTGGAGGCGCTGGATCACGCGTTCGCCAAGATTCGTACGGGTCGTGCGCATCCGAGCATCCTCGACGGCGTGATGGTTTCCTACTACGGGGCCGACACCCCTCTGCGGCAGCTGGCCAACGTGGTGGCCGAGGACTCCCGCACCCTGGCCCTGACCGTGTTCGACAAGAGCATGATCCAGGCGGTGGAGAAGGCGATCATGACCTCAGACCTGGGCCTGAACCCGGCGACCGCCGGCACCACCATCCGCGTGCCGATGCCGGCGCTGACCGAGGAAACCCGCAAGGGCTACACCCGCCAGGCCCGCGCCGAGGCGGAGAACGCCCGCGTGGCGATCCGCAACATCCGTCGCGATGCGCTGGCGCAGCTGAAGGACTTGGTCAAGGAAAAGGAAATCAGCGAAGACGATGAGCGTCGCGGCCAGGACGAGGTCCAAAAGATCACCGACAAGTTCGTCGCCGAGATCGACAAGGCGCTGGAGAACAAGGAAGCCGACCTGATGGCCGTCTGAGGCCGGTCGCCTTTGCCGGACAGCCCTTGTGTGTCAGGCTGCCGGCTGGTCGGAAGGCAGGGACGCGGCGGTCGGCCGGTCCCTGGTATCCGGGCGAGAGTGCCGCTGGAGTGCTCCGTTTGTGCGGGATGTCACCCTTGAGGTGTCCGCCCATCGTTTGAAGCGCTGACAGGCGCAAGTAGAGAGTTCATGGATAAGGTCAGGCAGATTGCCGGACGGAGTATTCCCCGTCATGTTGCCATCATCATGGATGGCAACAATCGTTGGGCCAGGCGCCGGCTGTTGCCCGGCGTGGCAGGGCACAAGGCGGGCGTCGATGCGGTTCGCGCCGTCATCGAGGTCTGCGCGGAGGAGGGGGTGGAAGTCCTGACCCTCTTCGCCTTTTCGAGCGAGAACTGGCAGCGGCCGGCCGACGAGGTCGGTGCCCTGATGGAGCTGTTCCTGTCCGCCCTGCGGCGCGAAACGCGTCGGCTGAAGGAGAACGGGATCAGCCTGCGGATCATCGGCGATCGCTCGCGCTTTCATCCGGACCTGCAGGCCGCCATGGCCGAAGCCGAGGCCTTCACCAGCGGCGGGCGGCGTTTCGTCCTGCAGGTGGCGGCCAACTACGGCGGCCAGTGGGACATCGTCCAGGCCGCGCAGCGCCTGGCTCGTGAAGCGGGAAGCGGGCGGATGAACCCCGACGAGATCACCCCCGCGCTGTTCCAGAGCTACCTGGCGACCGGCGATCTGCCGCCGCCGGACCTGTGCATCCGCACCGGCGGCGAGCGGCGGATCAGCAACTTCCTGCTGTGGCAGATGGCCTACGCCGAGCTGTATTTCTCCGACCTGTTCTGGCCCGATTTCAAGCACGATGCCATGCGCCAGGCGCTCTCCGATTTCTCCACGCGTCAGCGCCGATTCGGCAAGACCAGCGAGCAGGTCGCCCAGGAGGCTCAGGCCGAATGCTGAAACAGCGCATCATCACCGCGGCAGTGTTGCTGCCGATCGCAGTGATCGGCTTCTTCCTTCTCAAGGGCGTGGCCTTCGCCCTGTTCTTCGGACTGGTGGTATGCCTCGGCGCCTGGGAGTGGGCGCGGCTGGCCGGCTTCGAAAGCCCGTCGGTGCGCGTGGGCTACGCCGTGGCGATCGGGCTCGCGCTGGCCCTGCTGGCGGCGCTACCGGCGCTCGCCAGCGTGGTGCTGGCGGCCGGCGTGGTCTGGTGGGCGGCGGCGACCTGCCTGGTGCTGACCTATCCGAACAGCAGTCGCTACTGGGGCGGCCCGGTGGGCAGCCTGGCGCTCGGCGCGCTGGTGCTGCTGCCGGCCTGGCAGGCGCTGGTCCTGCTCAAGCAGTGGCCGCAGGGCAACTGGTTGATCCTCTCGGTGATGATGCTGGTCTGGATCGCCGACATCGGCGCCTATTTCGCCGGCCGTCGCTTCGGCCGCCGCAAGCTGGCGCCGATGGTCAGCCCCGGCAAGAGCTGGGAAGGCCTGGTCGGCGGCCTGGCCGCCAGCCTGGTGGTCACCCTGGTGGTCGGCCTGTCCCGCGGCTGGGCGGTGGCCGAGCTGGCCCAGGCCCTTGTCATCGCGCTGCTCACCGTGCTGATTTCCGTGGTTGGCGACCTGACCGAGAGCATGTTCAAGCGCAAGGCGGGCATCAAGGACAGCAGCCAGCTGCTGCCTGGCCACGGCGGGATACTCGACCGCATCGACAGCCTCACCGCGGCGATTCCGGTCTTCGCCGTGCTGCTCTGGCTTGCCGGATGGGCCGTCTGATGGAGGCGCCGTTACAGGTCACCGTGCTCGGTGCCACCGGTTCGATCGGCCTGAGCACGCTGGACGTCGTCGCACGCCATCCCGATCGCTACCGGGTGTTCGCCCTGACCGGCCATTCACGATTGGAGGAACTGCGGGCGCTCTGCCTGATCCATCGTCCCCGCTACGCCGTGGTGGCCGAGCCCGAGGCGGCCGGCCTGCTGCAGGAGCAGCTTGCGGGTGCCGGCGTCGAGACCCGCGTGCTGGCCGGGGAGGGCGGGCTCTGCGAGGTCGCCGCGCACCCGGACGCGGACGTGGTAATGGCGGCCATCGTGGGCGCGGCGGGGCTGCGTCCGACCCTGTCGGCAGTGCAGGCGGGCAAGCGCGTGCTGCTGGCGAACAAGGAAGCTCTGGTCATGTCCGGCGCGCTGTTCATGCAGGCGCTGCGCGACAGTTCGGCGACGCTGTTGCCGATCGACAGCGAGCACAACGCGATTTTCCAGTGCCTGCCCGCCGACTATGCGCGAGGGCTGGCGAGCGTCGGGGTGCGGCGGATCCTGCTCACTGCGTCGGGCGGGCCCTTCCGCCAGACGCCGACCGAGCAGCTGCACCAGGTCACGCCCGAACAGGCCTGCGCCCACCCGAACTGGTCGATGGGGCGCAAGATCTCCGTCGACTCGGCGAGCATGATGAACAAGGGGCTCGAGCTGATCGAGGCCTGCTGGCTGTTCGATGCGCATCCCGACCAGGTCGAGGTGGTCATCCATCCGCAGAGCGTGATCCACTCGATGGTCGACTACCAGGACGGCTCGGTCCTGGCCCAGCTCGGCAATCCGGACATGCGCACGCCGATCGCGCATGCGCTGGCCTGGCCGGCGCGCATCGACTCCGGCGTATCGCCGCTGGACCTGCTGCACATCGGCCAGCTGCAGTTCCAGGCTCCGGACGACGAGCGTTTCCCCTGTCTGCGCCTGGCGCGGCAGGCGGCGCTCGCCGGCGGTGTGGCGCCGGCGCTGCTCAACGCGGCCAACGAGGTGGCGGTCGACGCCTTCCTCGATCGGCATATCCGTTTCACCGAGATCGCGACTATCATCGCCGACGTGCTCGGCGCGGACCCCGGCGGTCCCGCCGCCTCCCTGGAGGACGTGCTGGCGGCCGATGCGCGGGCGCGTGCACTGGCTCGGACTTGGCTGTCGCGCCACGGGCGCTGACCGGAGGATAGAGATGGGCCCCTTCTACATGATTCTCGGCACGCTGGTCGCGCTGGGTGTGCTCGTCACCTTTCATGAATTCGGCCATTTCTGGGTCGCGCGCCGCTGCGGCGTGAAGGTGCTGCGTTTCTCGGTCGGCTTCGGCACGCCGCTGGTGCGCTGGTACGACCGCCACGGCACCGAGTTCGCCATCGCGGCGATCCCCCTGGGCGGCTACGTCAAGATGCTCGACGAGCGGGAGGGACCGGTGGACCCGGCCGAGCTCGACCGGGCCTTCAATCGCAAGACCGTCGGCCAACGGGTGGCCATCGTCTCCGCCGGGCCGCTGGCCAACTTCCTGCTGGCATTGCTGTTCTTCTGGCTGCTGGCCATGCTCGGCAGCGAGCAGGTCAAGCCGGTGATCGGCGCGGTCGAGCCGGGCAGCCTGGCGGCCAGCGCCGGGCTGGGTGTGGGGCAGGAGATCGTCAGCATCGACGGCGAGCAGACGCCGAGCTGGTCGGCCGTCAACCTGCAGCTGGTCAGGCGGCTGGGCGAGAGCGGCTCGCTCACGATCACCACCCGGGCATCCGAAGGCTCCGTCGAGAACCGGCACCAGGTGGCGCTCGCCCAGTGGCTGCGCGGCGAGGACGAGCCCGATCCGATCGGATCGCTCGGGCTGCGCCCCTGGCGTCCGGCAGTGCCGGCGGTGGTCGCGCAGCTGGAGCCGGACGGGCCGGCGGCCCGGGCCGGCCTCGCGGTCGGCGATCGGCTGGTCGCTCTGGACGGCACGCCGCTGGCCGACTGGCAGGCGGTCGTGGATCGCATCCAGAAGCTCCCCGGCGAGCGGGTGGAGCTCGAGGTCGAGCGTGACGGCATGCGCCGCACGCTGGCGGTCGAACTCGCCGCGCGGGGAGACGGCGAGTCGCGGCGCGGCTATCTGGGCGCTGGGGTTGCCGGTGTCGAGTGGCCCGAGGACATGCTGCGCAATGTCCGCTACGGCCCGCTCGAAGCCGCCGTCGAAGGGGTCACCCGGACCTGGACGATGAGCCTGCTGACCCTCGATTCGCTGAAGAAAATGCTGCTCGGCGAGCTCTCGGTAAAAAACTTGAGCGGCCCCATAACCATTGCTAAAGTGGCCGGCGCTTCTGCCCAGTCCGGTCTGGGGGATTTCTTGAATTTCCTCGCCTATCTGAGCATTAGTCTGGGGGTGCTCAATCTCTTGCCAATTCCGGTCCTCGATGGGGGGCACCTGCTCTTCTACATGATCGAGTGGGTCCGAGGGCGTCCGTTATCGGAGCGGGTTCAGGGCTGGGGGGTTCAGATCGGCATCAGCCTGGTCCTGGGTGTCATGCTGCTTGCGCTGGTGAACGACCTGGGCCGCCTCTGATCCCATCTGCCGCCGTGCTCTGCCGGCTCGTACAGTCTGTATAAGAAAGGACTTCATGAAACGTCTGCTGCTACCTGCGGTGATGTCCGCATTGATTGTCACCGAAGTTCACGCTGAGTCCTTCACCATCTCCGACATCCGGGTAAACGGTCTGCAACGGGTCTCCGCGGGCAGCGTGTTCGGGGCGCTTCCGCTCAACGTCGGCGATTCGGTCGATGACCGGCGCCTGGTCGAGGCCACCCGCGCGCTCTTCAAGACGGGTTTTTTCCAGGACATCCAGCTCGGTCGCGAGGGCAACGTGCTGGTCGTCACCGTGGTCGAACGACCGTCGATCTCCAACATCGAGATCGAAGGGAACAAGGCCATCAAGACCGAGGACCTGCTCAGCGGCCTGCAGCAGTCCGGCCTGGCCGAGGGCGAGATCTTCCAGCGCGCGACCCTCGAGGGCGTGCGCAACGAGCTGCTGCGCCAGTACGTCGCCCAGGGGCGCTACTCGGCCGGTATCGAGACCGAGGTGATCCCGCAGCCGCGTAACCGGGTGGCGCTGAAGATCACCATCAACGAAGGTTCGGTCGCGGCGATCAAGCACATCAACGTGGTCGGCAATACGGTTTTCCCCGACGAAGACCTGGTCGACCTGTTCGAGCTGAAGACCACCAACTGGCTGTCGTTCTTCCGCAACGACGACAAGTACGCCCGCGAGAAGCTGTCCGGCGACCTCGAGCGCCTGCGCTCGTACTACCTCGACCGCGGCTACATCAACATGGACATCACCTCGACGCAGGTGTCCATCACGCCCGACAAGAAGGACGTCTACGTCACCGTCAACATCGACGAGGGCGAGCGCTACACCGTCAGCGACGTCAAGCTCAGCGGCGAGCTCAAGGTGCCCCAGGAGGAACTCGAGTCGCTGATGCTGGTGAAGAAAGGGCAGGTGTTCTCGCGCAAGGTGATGACCACCACCTCCGAGCTGATCACCCGTCGGCTGGGCAACGAGGGCTACACCTTCGCCAACGTCAACGGCATTCCGCAGACGAACGACGAGGACCACACGGTCTCGCTCACCTTCGTGGTCGACCCCGGCCGGCGCGCCTACGTCAACCGCATCAACTTCCGCGGCAACACCAAGACCGAGGACGAGGTGCTGCGCCGCGAGATGCGCCAGATGGAAGGCGGCTGGGCCTCGACCTACCTGATCGACCAGTCGAAGACGCGCCTCGAGCGCCTGGGCTTCTTCAAGGAAGTCAACGTCGAGACGCCCCAGGTGCCCGGCACCGACGACCAGGTCGACGTCAACTACACGGTCGAGGAGCAGCCCTCCGGCTCGATCACCGCGAGCATCGGTTTCGCACAGAACGCTGGCCTCATCCTCGGCGGCTCGATCAGCCAGAACAACTTCCTCGGCACCGGCAACCGCGTCAGCATCGGCCTGACCCGCAGCGAGTACCAGACCCGCTATAACTTCGGCTTCGTCGATCCCTACTGGACCGAGGACGGCGTCAGCCTGGGCTACAACGCCTTCTACCGCACCACCGACTACGACGAGCTGGACTACGACATTTCCAGCTACGCGGTCGACAGCATGGGCGCCGGGGTCAACATCGGCTACCCGATCAGCGAGACCTCGCGGCTGTCCTTCGGCCTGTCCGTGCAGCAGGACACCATCGACACCGGCCGCTACACGGTCGATGAAATCTTCAATTTCATCGAGCAGGAGGGCGACAGTTACCTGAACTTCAAGGCCTCGGTGGGCTGGTCCGAATCAACCCTCAACCGCGGCGTGCTGGCGACCCGGGGGCACTCGCAGAGCGTCGTGCTGGAGACCACGGTGCCGGGCAGCGACCTGTCGTTCTACAAGCTGGACTACAACGGCCAGCTGTTCATCCCCCTGAGCCGCGACTACACCCTACGCATGCACACGCAGCTCGGCTACGGCGACGCCTATGGCTCGACCTCGCGCTTGCCGTTCTACGAGCATTACTATGCCGGCGGCTTCAATTCGGTGCGTGGCTTCGAGGACAGCAGCCTCGGCCCGCGCAGTACGCCCAGTACCGGCCACAACCCCGGCACGGAAAGGGACCCGGACCAGGATCCGCTACCCTTCGGCGGCAACGTCCTCATCCAGGGCGGCCTCGAGCTGCTGTTCCCGATGCCCTTCGTCAAGGACCAGCGCTCGCTGCGTACCTCTATATTCTGGGACGTGGGCAATGTGTTCGATAGCAACTGCCCGTCCGGCGCGCAGAATTGCAGCGACATCGACTTCGGCGACATGGCCAGCTCGATCGGCGTCGGGGTGACCTGGATCACCGCCCTCGGACCGCTGAGCTTCAGCCTGGGCATGCCGGTGGTCAAGCCGGACAATTCCGATCCGCAGGTGTTCCAGTTCTCCCTCGGACAGACCTTCTAACCAGGCGGGCCAGGCGCCCGCCCGATCCCTTTCAGGAGTGGTGTAACCGTGCGTAAATTGACTCAGATGTTCCTCGTCGCCAGCCTGCTGGTGGCGACCCCTGCCTTTGCCGACATGAAAGTCGCGGTGATGAACTACCAGATGGCGCTGCTCGAATCCGACGCCGCCAAGCGCTACGCGGTCGATGCCGAGAAGAAGTTCGGCCCCCAGCTCGACAAGCTCAAGGGCCTGGAAAGCGACGCCAAGCGCATCCAGGATCGCCTGGTGAAGGACGGCGACAAGATGCAGCAGGCCGAGCGCGAGCGCCTCGAGCTGGAATTCAAGCAGAAGGCCCGCGACTTCCAGTTCCAGTCTAAGGAACTGAACGAAGCCAAGGCCGCCGCCGACCGCGACATGCTCAAGCAGCTCAAGCCCAAGCTCGACCAGGCGGTGGAAGAGGTGATCAAGAAGGGCGACTACGACCTGGTGCTCGAACGCGGTGCGGTGGTGGACGTCAAACCCCAGTTCGACATCACGCGCCAGGTCATCGAGCGCATGAACCAGATGCGCTGACATGCCGGCCGACACAGTCTTCACGCTCGGCGAACTGGCCGGGCGGCTCGGCGCGACCCTGCGTGGCGAGGCCGGCACGCTCGTGACCGGCCTCGCCACGCTGCAGGAGGCCGGCCCCGATCAGCTGAGCTTCCTGGCCAACGCCCAGTACCGCAAGTTCCTGGCGAGCACGCAGGCCGGCGGGGTGCTGCTGACGGTGGCCGAGGCCGAGCACTACGCCGGTACGGCCCTGCTGGTGGACGATCCCTACCTCGCCTACGCGAGGGCCTCGCACCTGTTCGAGACCCGTCCCCCGGCAGCGGCGGGCATCCATCCGACCGCCGTGGTCGCCGAAAGCGCCACGGTCGACGCCTCCGCCAGCGTCGGCCCCGGCGTGGTGATCGAAGCGGACGCGCAGATCGGCCCCGGCGTGGTGCTCGGTGCCCACTGCTTCATCGGTGCGCGCAGCCGCATCGGCGCGAACGGACGGCTGGCCCCGCGCGTGACGCTCTACCACGACGTGATCATCGGCGAGCGGGTGGTCATCCAGTCCGGCGCCGTGCTCGGCGGGGAAGGGTTCGGGTTCGCCAACCAGAAGGGCGTCTGGCAGAAGATCGCCCAGATCGGCGGCGTGCGGGTCGGCGACGACGTCGAGATCGGCGCCAACACCACCATCGACCGCGGCGCGCTTTCGGACACCGTGATCGGCAACGGCGTGAAGCTGGACAACCAGATCCAGATCGCGCACAACGTCCAGATCGGCGATCACACCGCCATGGCCGCCTGTGTCGGCATTTCCGGCAGCACGCGCATCGGTCGCCATTGCATGATCGCCGGAGGGGTGGGCATGGTCGGGCACATCGAGATCTGCGACCGCGTGTTCGTGACCGGCATGACCATGGTCACCCGGTCGATCACCGAGCCGGGTACCTATTCCTCCGGCACCGCGATGCAGACCGCGTCGGACTGGAAGCGCAGCGCCGCGCGCATCCGTAACCTCGACGACATGGCGCGTCGTCTGCAACAACTGGAAAAACGCCTGGCCGCCGTGACCCCGCCGGCGGATGCTGCTTCTGATGCCTGAATGCCTTGCACGCTGCTCTGTCGTCGCGCTCCTGCCTTCCCTGCATGCGACGATCGCCCGGCCGGCCCCCTTATTCTGAACAGGCCCACCTGAACATGATGGATATCAACGAGATTCGCGAATACCTGCCCCACCGTTACCCCTTTCTGCTGGTCGACCGGGTGGTGGAGCTGAACACGGAAGCCAAGCACATTCGCGCCTACAAGAACGTGACCATCAACGAGCCGTTCTTCAATGGTCACTTTCCCCAGCATCCGATCATGCCGGGCGTGCTGATCATCGAGGCCATGGCCCAGGCGGCCGGCATCCTCGGGTTCAAGATGCTCGACGTGAAGCCGGCCGACGGTACGCTCTATTATTTCGTCGGCTCGGACAAGCTGCGTTTCCGCCAGCCGGTCCTGCCCGGCGACCAGTTGATCCTCGAAGCCAGGTTCCTTAGCGTCAAGCGTGGTATCTGGAAATTCGAATGTCAGGCCAGCGTCGATGAGAAGCCGGTCTGCTCGGCCGAAATCATCTGTGCGGAACGCAAGCTATGACACTGATCGACCCGCGTGCCATCGTCGACCCCGCCGCCAGGCTGGCGGACGGTGTCCGGGTTGGCCCCTGGTCGATCATCGGGCCCGACGTCGAGATCGGTGAAGGCACCGAGATCGCCCCCCACGTCGTGATCAAGGGTCCGACCCGGATCGGGCGGCACAACCGCATCTACCAGTTTTCCTCGCTCGGCGAGGACACCCCGGACCGCAAGTACAAGGGCGAGCCCACGCGCCTGGTGATCGGCGATCACAACGTCATCCGCGAGGGCGTCACCATTCACCGCGGCACCATCCAAGACCGTTCCGAGACCACCATCGGCGATCACAACCTGATCATGGCCTATGCCCACATCGGCCACGACAGCGTCATCGCCAATCATTGCATCCTGGTCAACAACACGGCGCTGGCCGGCCACGTGCACGTCGGCGACTGGGCGATCCTCTCCGGCTACACGCTGGTCCACCAGTTCTGCCATATCGGCGCCCACGCCTTTTCCGGCATGGGCACGGCGATCGGCAAGGACGTGCCCGCCTTCGTCACAGTGTTCGGCAACCCCGCCGAGGCGCGCAGCATGAACTTCGAGGGCATGAAGCGCCGCGGCTTCAGCCAGGACGTCATGCAGGCACTGCGCCGTGCCTACAAGGTGGTGTACCGCCAGGGGCTGACCGTCGAGGCGGCGCTGGCCGAACTCGAGGAAGCGGCCAGCGCTTTCCCCGAAGTGGCCGTGTTCCGCGATTCCATCCAGGCGTCTACCCGTGGCATCACCCGCTGACCCGACCGCGCCGCTGCGGATCGCGCTGGTAGCGGGAGAGGCTTCGGGGGACATCCTCGGCGCCGGCCTGATGCGCGCGTTGAAGGCGCGCCATCCCGCGGTCGAGTTCATCGGCGTCGGCGGTCCGCGCATGGAAGCCGAAGGCCTGCGCTCCTACTTTCCACTCGAGCGGCTCGCGGTGATGGGGCTGGTCGAGGTGCTCGGCCGTCTGCCCGAACTGCTCGCCCGGCGCCGCCGGTTGGCGCGGACCCTGATCGCGGCGCGCCCGGACGTCTTCATCGGTATCGACGCGCCCGATTTCAACATCGGCCTCGAACACCGGCTGCGCCAGGCCGGGATCAGCACCGTGCACTACGTCAGCCCGTCGGTATGGGCCTGGCGGCAGAACCGCGTGCTGAAGATCCGCCAGGCCTGCGACCTGATGCTCGCGCTCTTTCCGTTCGAGGCGCAGTTCTATGACCGGCATGGCGTCAACGTGCGCTTCGTCGGCCACCCGCTGGCCGACGACATTCCGCTCGAGGCTGATCGCCAGGCGGCGCGCGAACGCCTCGACCTGCCGCAGGACGAGTCGATCGTCGCCCTGCTGCCGGGCAGCCGTGGCGGCGAGGTGGCGCGCCTGGGCGGATTGTTCCTGGACGCTGCCGAACGCCTTCGGGCACTGCGCCCGGGCATCCGCTTCGTGCTGCCGTGCGCCAGCCCGGAGAGGCGCGTGCAACTCGAGCAGATGGTCGCCGGACGCGACCTGCCGCTGACCCTGCTCGACGGCCGCTCGCACGAGGCGCTGGCCGCCTGCGACGCGGTGCTCATCGCCTCCGGCACGGCGACGCTGGAGGCGCTGCTGTACAAGCGGCCGATGGTGGTGGCCTACAGCGTGGCGCCGATGACCTACCGCATTCTCAAGCGGCTGGTGAAGTCACCCTGGATCTCGCTGCCCAACCTGCTCGCCGAGCGCCTGCTGGTGCCGGAGCTGCTGCAGGACGCGGCGACCCCCGAGGCCATGGCGCAGCTGCTGTCGCCGCTGCTCGACGGCGGTGAGGTACAGACCGAGGGCTTCGACCTGATCCACCGCGCGTTGCGCCGCGATGCCTCCAGCCAGGCCGCGGCGGCGGTGCTCGAACTGGCGGGGCGCGGCTGATGCAGATGGGCCTGGATTTCAGCCTGGTCGAGGAGCTGGTCGCCGGCGTCGACGAGGTCGGCCGCGGGCCGCTGTGCGGCCCGGTGGTGACGGCGGCGGTGATCCTCGATCCGACGCGGCCGATCGAGGGGCTGAACGACTCGAAGAAGCTCACCGAGGCGCGCCGCGAAGCCTTGTACGAGGAGATCTGCGAGAAGGCGCTGGCCTGGTGCCTGGGCCGCGCGGAGGTCGAGGAGATCGACCGGCTGAATATCCTGCATGCGACCATGCTGGCCATGCAGCGGGCGGTCGAGGGGCTGAACGTGACGCCGCGCCTGGCGCTGATCGACGGCAATCGCTGCCCGCAACTGAAGGTGCCCAGCGCGCCGGTGGTGCAGGGCGATGCGCTGGTGCCGGCGATCGCCGCCGCCTCGATCCTGGCCAAGGTCAGCCGCGACCGCGAGATGCACGCGCTGGACCTGTGCTACCCGGGCTACGGGTTCGCCGCACACAAGGGCTACGCCACGGCCGTGCATCTCGAGGCGCTGCAGCGCCTCGGGCCGACGCCCATCCATCGCCGCTCCTTCGCGCCGGTGCGCGACTGCCTGGCGCTGGTGGTGGAGGAGGTCGTGGCCGACGCGGCCGCGCCGCTGCTCTAGCTCGCCTGTCGACCGCGGTCGCCGTCGTCCCGCTTGCGGATCGATCGCCGGCCCGCCCGCCCTCATTGGGGTACAATCGCGCCCCTGTCGCAAACCCTGCTCAAGGTCCGTTCATGTCCGCTCGCTTCGTCCATCTGCGCCTGCACACCGAGTATTCCCTGGTCGACGGGCTGGTCCGCGTCAAGCCGCTGATCAAGGCGGTCGCAGGGGCCGGCATGCCCGCCGTGGCGGTCACCGACCAGAGCAACATGTGCTCGCTGGTGAAGTTCTACAAGACGGCCATGGGCGCCGGCGTGAAGCCGATCAGCGGCGCCGACATCTGGCTCGCCAGCCGCGAGGAAGACGGTCCGCTCAGCCGCCTGACCCTGCTGGCGATGAACGCCAGGGGCTATCGCAACCTGACCGAACTGGTCTCGCGCGGCTGGACCGAGGGCCAGCGCAACGAGATGGTGATCATCGAGCGCGACTGGGTGAAGGAGGCCGCCGAGGGCCTGATCGCGCTGTCCGGCGCCAAGGAAGGGGAGATCGGCCTGGCGCTGCTCAACGAGGACCCGGCGCTCGCCGAGGTGCTGCTCGACGAGTGGACCCAGGTGTTCCCGGGCCGCTTCTACCTGGAGGTGCAGCGCACCAGCCGGGTCAACGACGAGGAATACCTGCACGCCGCCGTGGCGCTGGCCGAGCGCTGCGGGACGCCGCTGGTGGCGACCAACGACGTGCGCTTCCTCAGGCAGGAGGACTTCGAGGCCCACGAGACGCGCGTCTGCATCGGCGAGGGGCGCACGCTGGACGACCCGCGGCGGCCGCGCAACTACTCCGACCAGCAGTACCTCAAGACGCCGGAAGAGATGTGGGAGCTGTTCTCCGACCTGCCCGAGGCGCTGGAGAACACCGTCGAGATCGCCAGGCGCTGCAACATCGAGGTGCAGCTGGGCAAGTACTTCCTGCCCGACTTCCCCACACCCAACGGCATGGGCATCGACGACTACCTGCGCTACGCCTCCTACCAGGGCCTGGAGGAGCGTCTGGCGGTGCTGTTGCCGAAGGACACCCCGGACTACGAGGCAAAGCGGCAGGTCTACGTCGACCGCCTGGAATTCGAGCTCGGCACCATCATCCAGATGGGCTTCCCCGGCTACTTCCTGATCGTTGCCGACTTCATCCAGTGGGCGAAGAACAACGGCGTGCCGGTGGGGCCAGGGCGCGGCTCGGGTGCCGGCTCGCTGGTGGCCTACGTGCTGAAGATCACCGACCTCGACCCGCTGGCCTACGACCTGCTGTTCGAGCGCTTCCTCAACCCCGAGCGGATCTCCATGCCCGACTTCGACGTCGACTTCTGCATGGACGGCCGCGACCGGGTGATCGACTACGTGGCCGAGAAGTACGGCCGCAACGCGGTGAGCCAGATCATCACCTTCGGCTCGATGGCGGCCAAGGCCGTGGTGCGCGACGTGGCGCGGGTGCAGGGTAAGTCCTACGGCCTGGCCGACCGGCTGTCGAAGATGATCCCTTTCGAAGTCGGCATGACCCTCGAGAAGGCCTACGAGATGGAGGAGCCGCTGCGCGAGTTCCTCAAGAACGACGAGGAGGCCCAGGAAATCTGGGACATGTCGCTCAAGCTCGAGGGCATCACCCGCGGTACCGGCAAGCACGCCGGCGGCGTGGTGATCGCGCCGACCAAGCTCACCGACTTCTCGCCGATCGCCTGCGACGAGGAGGGTGGCGGCCTGGTGACCCAGTTCGACAAGGACGACGTCGAGCAGGCCGGCCTGGTGAAGTTCGACTTCCTCGGCCTGCGCACCCTGACCATCATCAAGTGGGCGATGGAGACCATCCACCGCATCCAGAAGCGCGATGGCGCCTCGGACGAGGAACTGGTCAACATCGACTTCATCCCGCTGGATGACAAGAAGACCTACGACATGCTGCAGAAGGCCGAGACCACGGCGGTCTTCCAGCTCGAATCGCGCGGCATGAAGGAGCTGATCAAGAAGCTCAAGCCGGACTGCCTGGAAGACATGATCGCGCTGGTGGCGCTGTTCCGCCCCGGCCCGCTGCAGTCGGGCATGGTGGACGACTTCATCAACCGCAAGCACGGTCGCGCGGAAGTCTCCTACCCGCACCCGGACTACCAGTACGCCGGCCTGGAGCCGGTGCTCAAGCCCACCTACGGCATCATCCTGTACCAGGAGCAGGTGATGCAGATCGCCCAGGTGATGGCCGGCTACACCCTCGGCGGCGCCGACATGCTGCGCCGTGCCATGGGCAAGAAGAAGCCCGAGGAGATGGCCAAGCAGCGCGGCGGTTTCATCGAGGGCTGCAACAACAACGGCATCGATGCCGACCTGGCGGGCAACATCTTCGACCTGGTGGAAAAATTCGCCGGCTACGGCTTCAACAAGTCGCACTCGGCCGCCTACGGCCTGGTCTCGTATCAGACCGCCTGGCTCAAGGCGCACCATCCGGCGCCCTTCATGGCCGCGGTGCTGTCGGCGGACATGCACAACACCGACAAGGTGGTCACGCTGATCGAGGAATGCCGCAACATGAAGTTGCGCATCGTCGCGCCGGACGTGAACAACTCGGAATTCAAGTTCACCGTCGACAACGACAACCGCATCGTCTACGGCCTCGGCGCGATCAAGGGCGTCGGCGAGGGCCCGGTCGAGGCGATCGTCGAATGCCGCAACGAAAGCGGGCCCTTCGAGGACCTGTTCGACTTCTGCGCGCGGGTCGACCTCAAGCGCATCAACAAGCGCACGCTCGAGGCGCTGATCCGCGGCGGCGCGCTCGACCGGCTCGGCCCCTACTTCTCCGACGATCCCAAGACCTACCAGGCGAACATCGACCGCAACCGCGCGGTGCTGCTGGCGGCGATGGAGGAGGCGATCCAGGCCGCCGAACAGACCGCGCGCAGCCTCGACAGCGGTCACATGGACCTGTTCGGCGGCCTGTTCGCCGAGCCGGAGGCCGATGTCTACGCCAACCACCGCAAGGCCAAGGAGCTGTCGCTCAAGGAACGCCTGCGCGGCGAGAAGGAAACCCTCGGCCTGTACCTTACCGGCCACCCGATCGACGAGTACGAAGGCGAGGTACGCCGTTTCGCCCGCCAGCGCATCGTCGACCTGCGCCCGGCGCGCGAGAGCCAGACCATCGCCGGACTGATCGTCAATCTACGGGTGATGAAGAACAAGCGCGGCGACAAGATGGGCTTCATCACCCTCGACGACCGCTCCGGACGCATCGAAGCCTCGCTGTTCGCCGACGCCTTCGCCAGCGCCCAGGCGCTGCTGCAGACCGACGCGCTGGTGGTGGTCGAGGGCGAGGTGAGCAACGACGACTTCTCCGGCGGCCTGCGCCTGCGCGCCAAACGGGTGATGAGCCTGGAGGAGGCGCGCACCGGGCTGGCCGAGAGCCTGCGCGTGCGGGTCGCGCGCGAGGCGCTGAAGGGCGATCGGCTGCGCTGGCTCGCCGAGGTCTGCGGCCGGCATCGCGGGGCCTGCCCGATCACCATGGAATACACCGGCGCCGATGCGCGCGCCTTGCTGCAATTCGGCGAAGGCTGGCGCATCGACCCGGCGGACAACTTGATTCAGGCGCTGCGTGACCAGTTCGGACGCGACAACGTCTTCCTGCAATACCGATAGCCTCGCCATCGGGGCGGGTGCTGGACAATTTTCGTTCGACCACAAGCCGCTCGTCCCGTAAGGTAGGGCGCAAAAAAATACGGACCAGTCGTCGGCCCCGAACGGGCGGACGCATGACGGATGCCTATGAACCCGAATTTTCTCGACTTCGAACAGCCGATCGCCGACCTGCAAGCCAAGATCGAAGAGCTGCGCCTGGTGGGCAACGACAACGCCCTGAACATCGGCGAAGAGATCGCCCGCCTGCAGGACAAGAGCGAGTCGCTCACCGAAAGCATCTTCAGCAACCTGAGCAGCTGGCAGATCGCGCAACTGGCCCGCCATCCGCGTCGTCCTTACACGCTCGACTACGTCGGCCTGCTGTTCAGCGAATTCGAGGAACTGCACGGCGACCGCCATTTCTCCGACGACCACGCGATCGTCGGCGGCGTGGCCCGCTTCGAGGGCGAGCCGGTCATGGTGATCGGTCACCAGAAGGGCCGCGACGTGCGCGAGAAGGTCCGGCGCAACTTCGGCATGCCGCGTCCGGAAGGCTACCGCAAGGCCTGCCGGCTGATGGAAATGGCCGAGCGCTTCAAGCTGCCGATCCTCACCTTCATCGACACGCCCGGCGCCTACCCGGGCATCGACGCCGAGGAGCGCAACCAAAGCGAGGCGATCGCCTGGAACCTGCGCGTGATGGCGCGGCTGAAGACGCCGATCATCGCCACCGTCGTGGGCGAGGGCGGCTCCGGCGGCGCGCTGGCCATCGGCGTCTGCGACCGGCTGAACATGCTGCAGTATTCGACCTACTCGGTGATCTCCCCGGAAGGCTGCGCGTCGATCCTCTGGAAGACCGCGGAGAAGGCGCCGGATGCCGCCGAGGCCATGGGCATCACCGCCGAGCGGCTGAAGGGCCTGGGCATCGTCGACAAGGTCATTTCCGAGCCGCTGGGCGGCGCCCACCGCAACCCGGCGGTGATGGCCGAAGCCATGCGCGAGACCTTCCGCCTGCAGCTCGACGAGCTGCGCGGCCGCGACACCGAGACGCTGCTGGCCGAGCGCTACGAGCGCCTGATGAGCTACGGCGTCGCCTGATGGCGCATGCGGGGCGGCGTTGCGCCGCCCCGCACTCGTCGCCGAAGTTGCGCATCGCCTTGCCGGTGCGCCACCTGCATCGGGGGCCGGGCCATGTCCGATCCGCTGTCTTCCCGCCTGTTCTCCGTCCTCCGCCCCTGGCTCGATGCGCCGGCCTTCCGCCTCGCGCTCTCCGGCGGGCTCGATTCCACCGTGCTTCTCCATCTGCTCGCCGAGCTGAGGCGCACGCAGGCATTGCCGGCGCTCACGGCGGTGCACGTGCATCACGGCCTGCAGCCTGGCGCAGACGCCTGGGCCGAGCACTGCCGGCGGCTGTGCGAGCGGCTGTCGGTGCCGCTGGAAGTGGCCCGGGTCCGGGTCGCACCCGGGCCGAGTGTCGAAGCGCAGGCGCGCGCCGCCCGTTATGCGGCGCTGGCCAAGGGCATGCAGCCCGGCGAGGTGCTGCTGACCGCCCAGCACCGCGACGACCAGGCCGAGACCGTGCTGTTTCGGCTGCTGCGCGGGGCCGGGGTGCGGGGACTGGCGGGCATGCCGGCGCAGCGTGCTTTCGCCAATGGCACCCTGCTGCGTCCGCTGCTCGGCTTCACCCGCGCCGAGCTGGAAACCCATGCGCGTGCGCAGGCGCTGGAATGGGTGGAGGACCCGAGCAACGCCGACTGCGCCCTGGCGCGCAATCATCTGCGCCGGGTCGTGATGCCGGCCCTGCAGGCGCATTGGCCGCAGGCTTCGACGAACATCGCGCGGGCGGCGCGGCACCTGGCGGAAGCGGGCGGACTGCTCGACGAACTGGCGCGCGCCGACCTGCTGGCCGCGCAGGGCGAGGCGCCGCTGCCCTGGCTGCCGGTGCCGAGCCTGGCGCTCGAACCGCTGCGCTCCCTGTCGCCGGCGCGCCAGCGCAATGCGCTGCGGCACTGGCTGGCGGCCTTCACGCGGCTGCCCGACAGCGTCCACTGGGCCGGCTGGGACAGCCTGCGCGACGCGGCCCCCGACGCCAGTCCGCGCTGGAAACTGTTCGGCGCCGAGCTGCAGCGCTCGCGCGACCGTATCTGGCTGGTCGCCGACGCCTGGCTGGAGACACCTTTGCCGGTGCGCTGGGCGGTGCCGTCGATGGCCCTCGAGCTGCCCGGCAACGGTCGCCTGGAAGCCTTGCCGTCGTTCGGCGACGACGGTCTCGAGGTGCGCTACCGAAAGGGCGGCGAGCGCCTGCACGTTCCCGGGCGGGGCCGGCGCGACCTCAAGCGTCTGCTCAACGAACAGGGCTGGCCGCCGTTCCTGCGCAGCCGGGTGCCGCTGGTCTACCGGGGCGAGACGCTGCTGGCGGTGGCCAACCTGGCGCCGGCGGGGGCGGATGGGCCGCTGCTGCGCTGGGCGCCGCCGGCCGGCCACGCAAGTTTGAGCTGGTAGGGCCTTTCCAGTAGACTACGCTCCCGTCTTATCCAAGCTTCTGCGTGGCTCCACGAGCCCCGCAGGGTTTCGCCATGCCGCCCTCCGCGCGCTGGCACCTTCGCTTTCCCCAGCGGCGCCGGCCGCTTAACGCAGACTTCTAGGGTTCTTATGACGCGCTACATCTTCGTCACGGGCGGTGTTGTTTCTTCATTGGGGAAAGGCATCGCCTCGGCATCCTTGGCGGCCATCCTGGAGGCGCGGGGCCTGAAGGTCACGATGCTCAAGCTGGATCCCTACATCAACGTCGATCCGGGCACCATGAGCCCGTTCCAGCACGGCGAGGTGTTCGTCACCCACGACGGCGCCGAGACCGATCTCGACCTGGGTCACTACGAGCGGTTCATCCGCACCACCATGACCCAGAACAACAACTTCACCACCGGCCGGGTCTACGAGGACGTGCTGCGCCGCGAGCGCCGCGGCGACTACCTCGGCGCGACCATCCAGGTCATTCCGCACATCACCGACGAGATCAAGCGCCGCATCATCAAGGGCGCCGGTGACGCCGACGTCGCGCTGGTGGAAATCGGCGGCACGGTCGGTGACATCGAGTCGCAGCCGTTCCTCGAGGCGATCCGCCAGCTGCGCGTCGAAGTCGGTGCCAAGCGCGCCATGCTGATGCACCTGACGCTGGTGCCCTACATCGCCACCGCCGGCGAGACCAAGACCAAGCCGACCCAGCATTCGGTGAAGGAGCTGCGCTCCATCGGTCTGCAGCCCGACGTGCTGGTGTGCCGCTCCGATCATCCGATCGACATGTCCTCGCGTCGCAAGATCGCCCTGTTCACCAACGTCGAGGAGCGGGCGGTCATCGCCCTCGAGGACGTCGACACCATCTACAAGATTCCCGGCGTGCTGCACGCGCAGGGGCTGGACGACTACGTCGTCGAGCGTTTCGGCCTCGAGTGCGGCAGTGCCGACCTCTCCGAATGGGACCGCGTGGTCGATGCCAAGCTGAACCCGGAGAAGGAAGTCACCATCGCCATGGTCGGCAAATACATGGAACTTCTCGACGCGTACAAATCTCTGATCGAGGCAATGAGCCACGCCGGTATCCAGAGCCGTACGAAAGTGAATCTCCGTTACATCGACTCCGAAGACATCGAGACCCAGGGCACCGGGCTGCTCGAGGGCATCGACGCCATCCTGGTTCCGGGCGGCTTCGGTCTGCGCGGCGTCGAGGGCAAGATCGCGACCGTCAAGTACGCCCGTGAGAACAGGATTCCCTATCTCGGTATCTGCCTCGGCATGCAGGTAGCGGTCATCGAGTATGCCCGTGACGTGCTGGGATGGAGCGATGCCAACTCGACCGAATTCGACCGCGAGAGCGGCCATCCAGTGGTCGGCCTGATCACCGAGTGGGCCGATGCCACCGGCAACCTCGAGACCCGCAGCGAAAGCTCCGACCTGGGCGGGACCATGCGCCTGGGCGCGCAGGAGTGCCAACTGGAGCCCGGCTCGCACGTGTACGACTGCTACGGCAAGGATCGCATCGTCGAGCGTCACCGCCACCGCTACGAGGTGAACAACAACCTGCTGCCGAAGCTGCAGGAAGCCGGCCTGAAGGTCACCGGCCGCTCCGGCGACGGCGCGCTGGTCGAAGTGGTCGAGGCGCCGGACCATCCTTGGTTCGTGGCCTGCCAGTTCCATCCGGAGTTCACCTCCACGCCGCGTGACGGCCATCCGCTGTTCAGCGGCTTCGTCAACGCCGCACTGGCGTACAAGGGGAGCAAGGCATGAGCACCCGGACCATCCGCGTCGGGGCCATCGAGGTCGCCAACGACAAGCCCTTCGTGCTGTTCGGCGGCATGAACGTGCTCGAGTCGCGCGACCTGGCCATGCAGATCTGCGAGGCCTACGTCGAGGTCACCGGCAAGCTCGGCATCCCCTACGTATTCAAGGCCAGCTTCGACAAGGCCAACCGTTCCTCGATCAACTCCTTCCGCGGCCCGGGCCTGGACGAGGGGCTGAAGATCTTCGAAGAGGTCAAGAAGACCTTCGGCGTGCCGGTCATCACCGACGTGCACGAGCCCTACCAGGCGCAGCCGGTCGCCGAGGTCTGCGACGTCATCCAGCTGCCGGCCTTCCTCTCGCGCCAGACCGACCTGGTGGTGGCGATGGCCAGGACCGGCGCGGTCATCAACATCAAGAAGGCCCAGTTCCTCGCCCCGCAGGAAATGAAGCACATCCTCGCCAAGTGCGAAGAGGCGGGCAACGACCAGCTGATCCTCTGCGAGCGCGGCTCCTCGTTCGGCTACAACAACCTGGTGGTGGACATGCTCGGCTTCGGCATCATGAAGCAGTTCCAGTACCCGGTGATCTTCGACGTCACCCATGCCCTGCAGATGCCCGGCGGGCGCGCCGATTCGGCCGGCGGCCGACGCGCGCAGGTGACCGACCTGGCCAAGGCCGGCTTGAGCCAGGGGCTCGCCGGCCTGTTCCTCGAGGCGCATCCGGACCCCGAGCAGGCGAAGTGCGACGGGCCCTGCGCACTGCGGCTGAACAAGCTGGAGCCGTTCCTGACGCAGCTCAAGCAGCTGGACGACCTGATCAAGAGTTTTTCGCCAATCGAAACCGCTTGAAGCTTCCTGCTTGAAGCTATTTATGGAGTGTTGATAACAATGGCAAAAATCGTCGACATCAAGGGACGTGAAGTTCTCGACTCGCGCGGCAACCCGACCGTGGAAGCGGACGTGATCCTCGACAACGGCATCGTCGGCAGCGCCTGTGCCCCGTCGGGAGCTTCCACCGGTTCCCGCGAGGCGCTGGAACTGCGCGATGGCGACAAGAGCCGTTATCTCGGCAAGGGCGTTCTCAAGGCGGTTGGCAACGTCAACGGCCCGATCCGCGACCTGCTGCTGGGCAAGGACCCGGCCGACCAGAAGGCCCTGGACCGCGCGATGATCGAACTCGACGGTACCGAGAACAAGGCCAAGCTGGGCGCCAACGCCATCCTCGCCGTCTCCCTGGCAGCCGCCAAGGCCGCCGCCCAGGACGCCGACCTGCCGCTGTACGCGCACATCGCCAACCTCAACGGCACGCCCGGCCAGTACTGCATGCCGGTGCCGATGATGAACATCATCAACGGCGGTGAGCACGCCGACAACAACGTCGACATCCAGGAATTCATGATCCAGCCGGTCGGCGCCAAGACCTTCGCCGATGCGCTGCGCATGGGCGCGGAAATCTTCCATCACCTCAAGGCCGTGCTCAAGGCGCGCGGGCTGAACACCGCGGTGGGCGACGAGGGCGGCTTCGCGCCGAACCTGGCCTCCAACGAGGAGGCGCTGGGCGCCATCGCCGAGGCGGTGGAGAAGGCCGGCTACACGCTGGGCACCGACATCACCCTGGCGCTCGACTGCGCCTCCAGCGAGTTCTACAAGGATGGCAAGTACGATCTCGAGGGCGAGGGCAAGGTGTTCGACGCCGCCGGTTTCGCCGACTACCTGGCCGGCCTGACCCAGCGCTACCCGATCATCTCCATCGAAGACGGCATGGACGAGTCCGACTGGAGCGGCTGGAAGGGCCTGACCGACAAGATCGGCGCCAAGGTCCAGCTGGTCGGCGACGACCTGTTCGTCACCAACACCAAGATCCTCGAGGAAGGCATCGAGAAGGGCATCGCCAACTCGATCCTGATCAAATTCAACCAGATCGGTTCGCTGACCGAGACCCTGGAAGCCATCCAGATGGCCAAGGCGGCCGGCTACACCGCGGTCATCTCGCACCGTTCGGGCGAGACCGAGGACGCCACCATCGCCGACCTGGCGGTGGGCACCGCCGCCGGCCAGATCAAGACCGGCTCGCTGTGCCGTTCCGACCGGGTGTCCAAGTACAACCAGCTGCTGCGTATCGAAGAGCAGCTCGGCGGAAAGGCCCCGTACCGCGGCCGCGCCGAGTTCCGCGGCTGATGGCAGCGTGATAAAAGGGCGGCGCATGCCGCCCTTTTTTGATGAATCAGGTTTTTTCATGTCCTCGAGCAGCCCCTTGTTGCGAAGCCTCCGGGCGTACCTTCGTCTTGCGAGGGCGGCCGCATTCCATGCCGGCCCGTACCAGGTGTGCCATGCGTAGTCCCTACTGGCTGTTCGCGGTCCTGATCCTGCTGCTCGGCGGCCTGCAGTACCGGCTCTGGGTGGGCGAGGGGAGTCTCGCCCAGGTCACCGATCTGAAGCGGCAGATCGCCGAGCAGCGCAACGAGAACGAGCGCCTGCTGGACCGCAACCGGCTGATGGAAGCCGAGGTCATGGAGCTCAAGCAGGGCATGGAAACCGTAGAAGAACGCGCGCGTCACGAGCTGGGGATGGTCAAGGAGGGGGAAACCCTCTACCAGCTGACCGAATGAGCGACGTGCCGTTACCTCCCTTCTGGTGCGTGGTTCCGGCCGCCGGCATCGGCAGCCGAATGCGCGCCGACCGGCCAAAGCAATATCTGCAAGTGGCCGGGCGCAGCATCCTCGAACATACCCTCGAACGTCTTCTCCGGCACCCCGGTCTGCAGGGGCTGGTGGTCAGCCTGGCGGCGGACGACCCGTTCTGGCCGCAGCTCGCCTGTGCCGGCGATCCACGCATCACCCGTGCGCGCGGCGGCAGGGAGCGTGCCGATTCGGTGCTCGGAGCGCTGCAGACGCTGCTGCGCATGGGCGTGGACGAAGACGCCTGGGTGCTGGTGCACGACGCGGCGCGGCCCAACCTGGCGCGCGAGGACCTCGATCGGCTGCTGGGCGAATTGCAGCACGACCCGGTCGGTGGGCTGCTCGCCGCGCAGAGTCGCGACACGCTCAAGCAGGCCGACGCCGAAGGGCGGGTGGTGCAGACGCTGGACCGCGCCCGGATCTGGCAGGCCTACACCCCGCAGATGTTCCGCCTGGGCATGCTGCAGCGCGCGCTGTCGCAGGCACTGGCCGCCGCCCTGGCGGTGACCGACGAGGCCTCGGCAATGGAGTGGGCCGGCCACGCGCCGCGCCTGGTCGAAGGCCGCACGGACAACCTCAAGGTGACCCGTCCGGAAGATCTGGAGTGGTTGCAGCGGGCCTGGGCAGGCCCGCTGTAAAGGCGCGTCAGAAGCGATAAAGCGCCGCGACGCCGGTCTGGGTGGGCATGCGCTCCTTCGGCACCACAATTACCTCGCCGCCGTGTTCGAAGGTCCACACGGTCAGCTCGTCCAGCAGGTCGGGCGTGGTCGCCGACTGCTCGCTCACCGGCAGCGCCTTGCCCTCGCTGAGATCGGTCTGGCCGGGAATGCGCCGTTCCGCCTCGACCAGCAGGGTCGCGACCCGCCCTTCGACGATCGACTGACCGATCTCCTCGATCCGGTCGGTCGCCAGGCCCTGGCCGCGGGATTCGCCGTACTGGTCGATGATGCCCTCCAGGCGCTTGAGGTAGCGCGGCTCCATCACCGTCCAGCTGAGCTGGCGCAGTTCGTCCTTGCCCAGCAGCGAGTGGTCCTTGTCGATGCCTTCCGGGAGCAGGAAGTTGTTGTGGCTGAGCTTGCGGAACACGTGCTGGTGTTCCGGCAGCGCAGCCAGGATCAGTGGCAGGCCGGTGGGTTTGGAGTGGTGCTCGAGAATGGCGCGGTCGACTTCGCGGAAATAGCGCTCGCGGTCGCGCTCCATCTCGCCCGAGCGTCCCTCGCCGCCAGCTTCGGCGGTCATCGGGTCGCCGCGTTCGCTGGCGCGGCTGTAGCCCTGCGGGTGGCCGCTCTGGTCCTTCGCCGTCAGGTCGCTGCCCAGGGCCTGTTCGAGCGTGGCGGGCACGCCCTCGGCGAGCGGGATCTCGTCGATGCCGTCGCGGTTACCCTCGTACAGGCGCACCGAATCCATGGTCAGCGCCAGGATCTGGTAGCGGTCCGCCGACTGGGCGATGCGTAGCAGCGGCTTGACGTGCATGCGGTCGTTGGCCACGGCCAGCTCCGGCACCTTGCGCTGCAGCCGGAAGAACTTGAAGTAGCCCGGCGCGCCGAATACCGCCAAGCCGTCGCGGCTGGCGTTCCAGAAGTCGTTGTCGTCGACCAGGGCGAGGAAGGGCTCGAGCAGCTTGTCCGCATCGGGAAAGCCCTGTTTCCTCAGCGAATCCTCCAGCTGGCGTACCAGCTGCTTGTAGCGGATCGGGTCCTGTTCGCGCTCGGGGAAGCTGCGGTGCGTCGGCTGGTAGAGCGAGAGGCAGGGCTTCTGCCGAACCGCCAGCAATTGCTTGAGCGTGTCGCGGGTAAGAGTCGCGGGCATGGTACACCTCATGACGTAATGATCAGTGGCGCGGTCCCTCGTGAATGGCTGTCCGGTCAGCGGCGGAGCTTGCCGATGGTGTGCTCCAGCGCATGGGTCATCTTGGCGGCGGCGCCATCGACCGCCAGGTCGAGCGATTCGGCCTTGTGCGTCACCGACAGGGCCTCGTGGTGCTTCATCCGCGCCTCGATCTGGCAGCGCTTGTCCTGCGGCCCGGCCTTGCCGGCGTTCTCGTCGTTGATATGCACCTCGACCCGGGTCAGGAAATCGCCGAATCGCTCGAGTTCGCCCTCGACGGTGGCGCGGATGCTGTCTTCCAGGCCCTGGGTCACGTTAATGCTGTGATTGCTGTTCACTTGGATGTGCATGGGGGTCTCCTGAGTGGCGCAAGGCGCGGGGGCGAAAGGGGCTGACAGGCTGTGACAGCTGCGGCGCGGGACCCTGCCGCGTCGAAAACAGGCTCGGCCACGTGACGATCGGAACGTTCGTCCACGTCTGGGCTTTTTCGCTGTTCTCGTGCTTGCCTGGCCATCGCTCGCGACGTTCTCACGCAGCCTGTGAGGGCGCCCTTTGCAGTTACGACGGGCCGACTCGGGGAGGGTTCCGCGTATCCGCCCGCCGGTATTTCAGGGAGTTACAGCGAATCGGGCGGTGCCGTGTCCGGACGATACTCGGGGCGCGCGGCGAGCCCGTGCTTGAGCGCTTCGATCAGTTGGGCGACCTTCGCCGACAGCAGCCGGCGCCTCGGATAGACGGCCCAGACGGCGGTATTCGGCGGCTGGTTGGCCTCGAGCAGGGACACCAGCCGCCCTTGGCGCAACGGTTCGCGCACGTAGTAGTCGGGCAACTGGCTGATGCCGAAGCCGCGCAGAGTCGCGTCCAGCACCGCCTCGCCGCTGTTGCAGCGCCAGTTGCCGGTGGGCCTGACACCGTGCTCGCGGTTATCGAGCTGGAAGGTCCAGACGTCGCTGGTGCCGATCAGGCAATTGTGGTGCGCCAGCTCCGAAAGCGTATGCGGGCGTCCGTAGCGCGCCAGGTATTCCGGTGCGGCGCACAGGTGCATGGCGCGCGGCGCCAGCCGGGTCGCCACCAGGCTGGAGTCGGTCAGCCGGCCGAGGCGGATGGCCAGGTCGAAACCCTCGTGCACCAGGTCGAGCAGGCGGTTGGTGAGCTCGATCTCCACCCTCAGCTGCGGGTGCGCGGCCATGAAGTCGTTCACCAGCGGGACGATGAAGCGCTCGCCGTAGGCCACCGCGGCGGTCATGCGCAGCAGCCCGGTGGGCGCGCTGTTCAGGTCGCTGACGGCCTGGAAGGCCTGGTCGCGCTCCTCGATCAGCCGCTGGCAGCGCACGTAGAAGGCCTGCCCCGCCTCGGTCATCGAGACCCGCCGGGTGGTGCGGTAAAGCAACTGCGCCTGCAGCCGGTCCTCCAGGCGTGCGACCTGACGACTGACGTGCGAGGACGACACCCGCAGCCGGCCGGCCGCGCCGAGAAAGCTGCCGGTCTCGACCACGGCGACGAATTCGTCCAGCCCGTCCCAACGTTCGGAGCCCATGATTATCCCTGTGCAGCAACAATGAATTACCGAGCCGTGGATTATCCCTTGCTGGCGCTGAATTACACTCGCTTTTTCGATCAACCCACGGAGCATCGTCATGATCAAATCGCGCGCCGCTGTCGCTTTCGGCCCCAACCAGCCGCTGCAAGTCGTCGAAGTGGATGTCGAGCCGCCCAAGGCCGGCGAAGTGCTGGTGCGCATCGTCGCCACCGGCGTCTGCCACACCGATGCCTACACGCTGTCGGGCCAGGATTCCGAGGGGGTTTTTCCCTGCATCCTCGGCCACGAGGGCGGCGGCATCGTCGAGGCGGTGGGCGAGGGCGTCACCTCGGTGGCGGTGGGCGATCACGTGATCCCGCTGTACACGGCCGAATGCCGCCAGTGCAAATTCTGCAAGTCCGGCAAGACCAACCTGTGCAGCTCGGTGCGCGCCACCCAGGGCAAGGGCCTGATGCCGGACGGCACCACCCGTTTCTCCTACAACGGCGAGCCGGTCTACCACTACATGGGCACCTCGACCTTCTCCGAATACACCGTGCTGCCCGAGGTGTCGGTGGCCAAGATTCCGAAGGAGGCGCCGCTGGAGAAGGTCTGCCTGCTCGGCTGCGGGGTGACCACCGGCATCGGCGCGGTGCTCAACACGGCCAAGGTTGAGGAGGGCGCCACCGTCGCCATCTTCGGGCTCGGCGGCATCGGCCTGGCGGCCATCATCGGCGCCAAGATGGCCAAGGCCAGCCGCATCATCGCGGTCGACATCAACCCGTCGAAGTTCGCCATTGCCGAGGAGCTGGGCGCGACCGATTTCGTGAATCCGAAGGACCACGACAAGCCGATCCAGGAGGTCATCGTCGAGATGACCGACGGCGGCGTGGACTACAGCTTCGAGTGCGTCGGCAACGTGCAGTTGATGCGTGCCGCGCTGGAGTGCTGCCACAAGGGCTGGGGTGAGTCGACCATCATCGGCGTGGCGCCGGCCGGCCAGGAAATCAGCACCCGGCCGTTCCAGCTGGTCACCGGGCGCGTCTGGCGCGGTTCGGCCTTCGGTGGCGTCAAGGGCCGCACCGAACTGCCGGGCTATGTGGAAAAGGCGCAGAAGGGCGACATTCCGCTGGACACCTTCATCACCCACAACATGGGGCTGGAGGATATCAACCAGGCGTTCGACCTGATGCACGAAGGCAAGAGCATCCGGACCGTCATTCATTTTTGACGGCTTCAGGCGGCAGGCTTCAGGCTGCAGGCGAAACGCGCTTTTGCCTGTAGCCTGCGGCTTGCAGCCTGCGGCCAGGAGCTTTTATGACCCTCGAAAATATCTCCTGCCAGAAAAGCTTCGGCGGCTGGCACAAGCGCTATCGCCACCGCTCGACCTCGCTCAACTGCGACATGGTGTTCGCCGTCTACCTGCCGCCGCAGGCCGAGCAGGGCGCCCGGCTGCCGGTGCTCTACTGGCTCTCGGGCCTGACCTGCACGGACGAGAACTTCATGCAGAAGGCCGGTGCGTTCCGCGCCGCGGCGGAGCTGGGCCTGATCATCGTCGCGCCGGACACCAGCCCGCGCGGCGAGGGCGTGCCGGACGATCCGGAAGGCGCCTGGGATTTCGGCCTCGGCGCCGGCTTCTACCTCAACGCGACCCAGGAGCCCTGGGCCCGGCACTACCGCATGTACGACTACGTGGTGCAGGAACTGCCGGCGCTGATCGAGGCGAACTTCCCGGTGTCCGACCGCCGCGGCATCGCCGGGCATTCCATGGGCGGGCATGGCGCGCTGGTCTGCGCGCTGCGCAACCCCGGGCGCTACCGGTCGGTGTCGGCCTTCGCCCCCATCACCCATCCCATGGAGTGCCCCTGGGGCGAGAAGGCGTTCAGCCGCTACCTGGGCGAGGACCGCTCGAAGTGGCGGGAATGGGACGCCTGCGCGCTGATCGCCGATGCGCCCGAGCGGCTGCCGATCCTGGTCGACCAGGGCGATCGCGACGACTTCCTGGCCAACCAGCTCAAGCCCGAAGCGCTCGAGGCCGCGGCCCAGGCCGCGGGGCATCCGCTGGTCCTGCGCATGCAGCCCGGGTACGACCACAGCTACTTCTTCATCGCCAGCTTCATCGAGGATCACCTGCGGCATCACGCCGAGGCATTGAAGGCGTAGGGTGGATGACGGCGCAGCCTCATCCACGCGTGGGGCCTTGACCGCGAACGAGTCCCCACCGTCCATTCGCGGCCAAGGCCGCTCCCACAAGGGCCCGGGTTAGCGATGTCGCCGCGAGGGCGCGCCTCCCACAGGGCGCGGTGGCCGGCGCCTGCTTTTGTGGGAGGCCCGACCTCGGGGCGATGCTCTTCGTCGAAGCGTAGGGTGGATAACGGCGTAGCCTCATCCACGCGTGGGGGGCCTTGGGTTGGCCGGGGCGTTTATATGACGCACCGGACCCGCGTGGAAAACGCTGCGCGGTTTTCCACCCTACCTGTGCTTGTGCAGCTCCGCCCCCGGCCCTATGGGCGGTCTTGACCGCGAACGAGTCCCCACCGTCCATTCGCGGCCAAGGCCGCTCCCACAAGGGCCCGGGTTAGCGATGTCGCCGCGAGGGCGCGCCTCCCACAGGGCGCGGTGGCCGGCGCCTGCTTTTGTGGGAGGCCCGACCTCGGGGCGATGCTCTTCGTCGAAGCGTAGGGTGGATAACGGCGTAGCCTCATCCACGCGTGGGGGGCCTTGGGTTGGGCGGGGCGTTTATATGACGCACCGGACCCGCGTGGAAAACGCTGCGCGGTTTCCACCCTACGGTCGTGGCGGGATTCAAAAAAAGGCCCGACCAGTAGCCCGGTCGGGCCTTTCCGTCACCAGGAGCTCAAAGCGACGGATAATCGGTATAGCCCTCCGCGCCCTTGGCGTAGAAGAGCTCCGGACGCGGCTCGTTCAGCGGCGCGTCGCGGCGCAGGCGCTCGACCAGGTCCGGGTTGGCGATGAAGGGAATGCCGAACGCCACCGCGTCGGCCTTGCCGCTGGCCAGCCAGGCGTTGGCCTGGTCCTTGGTGAAGCGCTCGTTGGCGATGTAGACGCCGCCGAAGAGGCGCTTCAATTGCGGCCCGAGGCTGTCCTCGCCTTCCTTCTCGCGGGTGCAGATGAAGGCGATGCCGCGCCTGCCCAGTTCCCGGGCGACGTGGCCGAAGGTTTCCGTGCGGTTTGAATCGCCCATGTCGTGCGAATCGGCACGCGGTGCAAGGTGTACTCCGACACGCCCGGCGCCCCAGACGGAAATGGCGGCATCGGTCACTTCAAGGAGCAGGCGGGCGCGGTTTTCCAGCGAGCCACCGTAGGCATCGGTGCGTTTGTTGGTGCTGTCCTGCAGGAACTGGTCAAGCAGATAGCCGTTGGCGCCGTGGATCTCCACGCCGTCGAAACCGGCTTCCCTGGCGTTCTCCGCGCCCCGGCGGTAGGCCTCGACGATCGCCGGAATTTCATCGATCGCCAGCGCGCGCGGCGTTTCGTAGTCTTTCATCGGCCGAACCAGGCTGACGTGGCCGGCCGGCTTGATCGCGCTCGGGGCGACCGGCAGCTGGCCGTCGAGGTAGATCGGATCGGAGATGCGCCCGACGTGCCAGAGCTGCAGCACGATCTTGCCGCCGGCGGCATGCACCGCGTCGGTAACCTTCTTCCAGCCCTGCACCTGTTCGGCGGACCAGATGCCGGGCGTGTCCGGGTAGCCGACACCCATCGGCGTGACCGAGGTGGCTTCGCTGATGATCAGCCCGGCGCTGGCGCGCTGGCGGTAGTACTCGACCATCAGTTCGCCGGGGACGCGGCCCGGCTCGGCCCGGCAGCGGGTCAGCGGCGCCATGATGATGCGGTTGGACAGCGTCAGATCGCCGATCCGGATGGGGTCGAAAAGTGTGCTCATGCGTGTCGCTCCTTGGGGAATGATCGGATGCGTCAGCCCTGCTGCAGCTCGGTGGCCAGGCGCTGCACGAAGGCCCCTATGGCCGCTTCGTCGCGCTTGAAGAAGTGCCACTGCCCGACCTTGCGGCTGGTCACCAGGCCGGAGCGCTGCAGGGTGGCCAGATGCACCGAGACGGTCGACTGCGACAGTCCGCAGCGCTGCTCGATCTGGCCGGCGCAGACGCCGATTTCCAGCGGGTGCTCCTGCGTCGGGAACCAGCGGGCCGGCGCCTTCAACCAGCGCAAGATGTTCCGTCGGACCGGATGGGCCAGTGCTTTGAGAACGGGATCGAGGTCGTCGCTCATGATCGGTGTGGCTGCATCGAATGAGGACGAACTGTATATCGCCGGAAAACGATATGGGATCGATACGCTTGATAGTGACCATCGCTTCAGTCGATGGCGCGGCGCGCCCGCTGCGGTCCGCTCCTGTAGAATCCGCGCATTCTGACTGCAGGAAACAGGCGATGCGTATTGGTCACGGCTACGACGTCCACCGCTTCGGCGAGGGCAATTTCGTCACGCTCGGCGGGGTGCGGATTCCCCATCATCACGGGCTGGTCGCCCATTCCGACGGCGACGTGCTGCTGCATGCGCTGAGCGATGCGCTGCTCGGCGCCGCGGCGCTTGGCGACATCGGCCGGCACTTTCCGGACACCGATCCGCAGTTCGCCGGAGCGGACAGCCGCGTGCTGCTGCGCCAGGTGCTGGCGCGGGTGCAGGGCAAGGGCTGGAAGGTCGGCAACGTCGACGCCACCATCGTCGCCCAGGCGCCGAAGATGGCGCCGCACATCGAGACCATGCGCGCGCGCATCGCCGAGGACCTGGGCGTCGACCTCGACCAGGTGAACGTCAAGGCGACCACCACCGAACGACTGGGCTTCGTCGGACGCGAGGAGGGCATCGCGGTACATGCGGTCGCCCTGCTGGTCGCCCGATGACCGAGGCCGAACTGCTCGGGCCGACGGCCTGCGGCGAACCCCTGGGGCGCGCCACGCTGAAGGCGGTGGCCGAGGACTTCCAGGTCGACGAGGTGCTGGACATTCCCCTCTCGGGGGCCGGCGAGCACCTCTGGCTGTGGGTCGAGAAGCGCGAACTCAACACCGAGGAGGCCGCGCGCCGCCTGGCCCGCGCGGCGGGCGTGCCGCTGCGGGCGATCAGCTATGCCGGTCTCAAGGACCGCCAGGCGCTCACGCGGCAATGGTTCAGCCTGCACCTGCCGGGCAAGGCCGATCCCGACCTGGCGCGTGCGCAGGATGCGTCGCTCGCGGTGCTCCGACAGGTGCGTCACAGCCGCAAGCTGCAGCGCGGCGCGCATTCGGCCAACGGCTTCACCCTGCGGCTGACGGCACTGGAGGCGGATCACGCCGCCCTCGACGAGCGCCTGCGCCGAATCGCCGCGCACGGCGTGCCCAACTATTTCGGCCCGCAGCGCTTCGGCCACGACGGCGGCAACCTGCAGCAGGCCCGCGAATTCGCCGAGGCCAGGGTGCTGCCGGCGCAGCGCAACCTGCGCTCGCGCGCGCTGTCGGCGGCCCGCAGCCATCTGTTCAACCGGGTTCTCGCCGAGCGGGTGGCCGCCGGCACCTGGGACCGGGCGCAGGTCGGCGACCTGCTGTCCTTCACCACCAGCCGCAGTTTCTTCACCGCCGGCGAGGCCGAATGCGGCGACCCGCGCCTGGCCGCGCTCGACCTGCATCCCACCGGGCCGCTCTGGGGACGTGGCGAATCGCCTGCACAGGGCGCCAGCGGTGCTCTGGAGCGGGCCATCGCGGCCACCGAACCGGCCATCGCCGAGTGGCTGGCCGAGGCGGCACTGGAGCACGAACGGCGCATCCTCCGCCTCCCCATCGGGGGCTTGTCATGGCATTATCCGGCCCCTGACATTCTGCAACTGGAATTCGTCCTGCCGACCGGGTGCTTCGCTACCGCCGTGGTACGCGAACTGGTCAGCCTGGCAGGACAGACGGACATCTGATGCGTATTTTGATTGCCAACGACGACGGGGTGTATGCGCCCGGGCTCGCCGCGCTGCACGCCGCGCTGGCGGATTACGCCGAGTGCAGGGTCGTCGCACCGATCCAGGACATGAGCGGGGCCAGCAGTGCCCTGACCCTGGACCGGCCCTTGCACCCGGTCACCATGCCCAACGGCTTCATCGGCCTGAACGGCTCGCCCACCGATTGCGTGCACCTGGGCCTCAACGGCCTGCTCGAGGACGCGCCGGACATGGTGGTGGCGGGCATCAACCTCGGCGCCAACCTCGGCGACGACGTGCTCTATTCCGGTACGGTCGCGGCGGCCATCGAAGGCCGCTTCAGCGGCCGTCCGGCATTCGCCTTCTCGCTGGTCTCGCGTCTGCCGGACAACCTGCCGGCCGCCGCGCACATCGCCCGCAGGCTGGTGGAGGCGCACGAGGGCCTGGACGTGCCGCCGCGCACCGTGCTCAGCGTGAACATCCCGAACCTGCCGCTCGACCGCATCCGCGGTTTCCAGCTGACCCGCCTGGGCCATCGCCAGCGCGCCAAGCCCCCGGTCAGGCAGGCCAATCCGCGGGGCAAGGAGGGCTACTGGATCTCCGCGGCCGGCGACGTCGAGGACGGCGGGCCGGGTACCGATTTCCACGCGATCATGCAGGGCTACGTGTCGATCACGCCGCTGCAGCTCGATCGCACCTTCCGCGAGGCCTTTCACGGGCTGGAGCGCTGGCTGGAGGGCGTACTGTGATGCATCGCGATTACGAAGACCGGCTGCGCCACGGTACCGGCATGACCTCCCAGCGCACCCGCGACCGACTGATCCAGCGCCTCTACGAGGAAGGGCTGTCGAACCCGCACGTGCTCGAGGTGATCCGCCGCACGCCACGCCACCTGTTCGTCGACGAGGCGCTGGCGCACCGGGCCTACGAGGACACCGCGCTGCCCATCGGGCATAACCAGACCATCTCCCAGCCGTTCATGGTGGCGCGCATGAGCGAGCTGCTGCTGGCCGACGGGCCGCTGGACAAGGTGTTGGAGATCGGCACCGGCTCCGGCTACCAGACCGCGGTGCTCGCGCAACTGGTCGAGCGGGTGTTCTCGGTCGAGCGCATCCAGGCGCTGCAGGAGCGCGCCAAGGAACGTCTGGTCGAACTCAAATTGCGCAACGTGGTCTTTCGCTGGGGCGATGGCTGGGAGGGCTGGCCGGCCCTGGCACCGTACAACGGCATCATCGTCACCGCCGCGGCTGCGGACGTTCCGCAGGCGCTGCTCGATCAGCTCGCCCCCGGCGGGCGTCTGGTGATCCCGGTGGGTGTGGGCGAAGTCCAGCAACTCATGCTCATCGTGCGTGAGGAGAACGGCTTCTCCCGCCACCTGCTCGATACCGTCCGTTTCGTGCCGCTGCTCAATGGCCCCGTCATCTGATTGACCTTCGGAAGGATCCATGAAGAACGCGCTGTTGTTGTACGTGAAAGGCATGGCCATGGGCGCGGCAGACGTGGTCCCAGGCGTCTCGGGCGGCACCGTCGCCTTCATCACCGGTATCTACGACGAACTGCTCGGCGCCATCGCCGCGGTACCCAGGGCGGCCGGCCAACTGCTGCGCGGCCGCGTGAAGCAGGCCTGGGCGACGGCGAACGTCAGCTTCCTGCTGGTACTGTTCGCCGGCGTGTTCACCAGCATCTTCAGCCTCGCCAGGCTGATCACCTACCTGCTGGACCACCATCCCATCCCGGTCTGGTCGTTCTTCTTCGGGCTGATCCTGGTGTCGGTGCACCTGGTCGCGCGGGAAATCGAACACAGGTGCGCCTCCAGGCTGGTCAGCTTCCTGCTCGGGATCGCCTTCGCCTACTGGATCACGGTCGCTGCGCCCATGCAGTGGAGCGATGCGCCGGCCAGCCTGTTCCTCGCCGGGGCGATCGCCATCTGCGCGATGATCCTGCCGGGCATCTCGGGCAGCTTCATCCTCGTGCTGCTGGGCCTCTATCCGGTGATCCTCGGCGCGGTGAAGAGCCTCAACGGCGGCGTGCTCATCTATTTCGCCCTCGGCACGGTGATCGGCATCGTCAGCTTCGCGCGCCTGCTCGGCTGGCTGCTGCACCGCTGGCGCGACATCACGCTGGCGTTCCTCGCCGGGCTGATGCTGGGTTCGCTGAACAAGGTATGGCCGTGGAAGCAGACGCTGACCTGGCGTACCGATTCGCACGGCGAGCAGGTCCCTGTGCTGCAGGACAACCTGCTGCCGGCCACCTACGGCGCGCTCACCGGGCAGGACCCGCAGCTGCTGGTGGCGATCCTGCTGGCCCTGGCCGGCATCTGCCTGGTGCTGGGCCTGGAGTGGGTCGCCGGTCGGCGCCAGCCCGTGGTAGAAAGGGCCTGATGTGGTCGTGACAGGGAGTAGGCGTTGAGGCTTTCAGCCATCCGGCATCTGCGTGGCGTCGTGCTTGGTGGCCTGTTCGGGGCGGTGGGGCTGTCGTTGCTGGCCGGCTGTGCCAGCCCGCCGCGCGGCGGCGTGCAGGTGGTCGATCGCAATGCCCGCGAGCAGGTCGAGAGCGGCAGCTACACGGTGCGCCGTGGCGACACGCTGTCGTCCATCGCAAATCGCTTCGGCTGGGACTGGCGGGCCCTCGCCCGGCACAACGGCATCGCGCCGCCCTATGTGATCCATCCGGGGCAGCGCATTCACTTCGGCAATATCTCGCCGGCGCCGGCCGCGCCTCCCGCCGCCACGAGGCCGGCCGCGCCCACGCCGCCCAGCGTGGCGACCCGCCCGGTGCCGTCCGCGCCGCCGATCACGCCCGGCCCGACCACCACCACGCCTGCGCCCACGCCCGCGCCGCAGCCCTCGGGGCCGGTGACCATCAAGCCGGTCGTACGCTCGGCCAGTGGCTGGGCCTGGCCTGCCGACGGTCCGCTGATCGGCAAATTCTCGTCAAACGGGAGTTTGAATAAAGGCGTTGATATCGCCGGGGAATTGGGACAGCCTGTCCTGGCAGCGTCTGATGGGACCGTCGTGTACGCCGGTAGCGGCCTGCGAGGCTACGGCGAACTGGTCATTATCAAGCACAGCGAAACCTACGTGAGCGCCTACGGTCACAACCGGAGGCTGCTGGTACGGGAGGGCCAACAGGTCAAGGCCGGGCAACTCATTGCCGAGATGGGATCGACGGGTACCGACAGGGTGAAGCTGCATTTCGAGATTCGCCGACAGGGCAAGCCCGTGGATCCGCTGCAATATCTGCCCAAGCGCTGACGACCTGTACCGCCCGATCCCTCCAGCCATAGGCAAGGCTCGGGTGATGCTACGGACAGGTGCCCCCGAGCTGTGGTCGAACTCAGCACGGGACAACAATAAATGGCACTCAAAAACGAAGCGCCGGAGTTTGACGTAGTAGACGATGCAGTGCTCCTGATGGAACCGGACATCGGCTTCGACGGTATGGGCGATACCACCTTGGGGGCCTCCTCCGGCGCCCCGTCGAAATCCTCCAGCAAGCAGCAGCACAAATACATCGACTACAACCGGGCGCTTGATGCGACCCAGCTGTATCTCAACGAAATCGGTTTCTCCCCCCTCCTCACGCCCGAAGAGGAAGTGCATTTTGCGCGTCTGGCGCAGAAGGGCGAGGCGGCCGGCCGCAAGCGCATGATCGAGAGCAACCTGCGGCTGGTGGTGAAGATCGCCCGACGCTACGTCAACCGGGGGCTTTCGCTGCTGGACCTGATCGAGGAGGGCAACCTCGGCCTGATCCGCGCGGTGGAGAAGTTCGATCCGGAGCGCGGCTTCCGCTTCTCGACCTACGCCACCTGGTGGATCCGCCAGACCATCGAGCGGGCGATCATGAACCAGACCCGCACGATCCGCCTGCCGATCCATGTGGTGAAGGAACTGAACGTCTATCTGCGCGCAGCCCGCGAGCTCACCCAGAAGCTCGACCACGAACCCAGTGCCGAAGAGATCGCCAATCTGCTGGAGAAGCCGGTCGGAGAGGTCAAGCGCATGCTCGGCCTGAACGAGCGGGTCACCTCGGTGGACATCTCGCTGGGGCCTGATTCGGACAAGACCCTGCTCGACACCCTCACCGACGACCGGCCGAGCGATCCCTGCGACCTGCTGCTCGACGACGACCTGTCGCAGAGCATCGACCAGTGGCTTTCGGACCTCACCGAGAAGCAGCGCGACGTAGTCATCCGCCGCTTCGGCCTGCGGGGGCACGAGAGCTGCACGCTGGAAGAGGTGGGGCAGGAGATCGGCCTGACCCGCGAGCGGGTCCGGCAGATCCAGGTCGAGGCGCTCAAGCGTCTTCGCGAGATATTCGAACGCAACGGCCTCTCCAGCGAGGCGTTGTTCCAGTAGGCCATGGGCCGCGCCGTTCATCGGGCGGCCTAATTCCCTCCTTGCCGAACGACGGGCTGGCCGACCAGGTGGATGGCCCGCGCCGTCCCGGTCGGCCCGGCGCTCCCGCTTCTCCTCTCGGCATGTAAGCATTCTCGTACGCGCGCTGTACGCCAGCTAGGAATTCCCTCCGCTATGGCTCGCCATGCGCTCGGTTATCCATCGGTAAATGTTTGATTTTTATAGTACTTTCAAATTATCGCGGAGTGCTGTCGCCTGGCTATCAGGACCTTTTGCGAGTTGCCGTGGTCGTGCGGGCGATTAATATCGCACCTGTGTTCACGGACGGGCGCGGGCGGGCAGGAAGCCGGTCGGGGACCTCGCTGGAAAAGCGATTCGTCAGGATGACGAGCGGGAATTCATGGACGCATGGAGGAAGGGGCGGGTTAATCCCGCCCCTTTATTTTTTCTGGCACGCGTCAGGCAGAACCCTGCAGGCAGCGGACGGACTAACGTCAGACAGGTGCGTTCAGGAGAGTCGACATGGCCGAGCAGAAAGACAAGAACGGAGAATCCGGGGACAAGGCCGACGAGGTCGAACGTCCGGATCCCGAGTCCGAAGACGAGCGTCTGGATGAAGCGCTGGAGGAGACGTTTCCGGCCAGCGATCCGATTTCGCCGCCCTGATCGGGTGGTCACTGCCACGCTGCTCCACAAGAAGCGCGGTTAGCGATGTCGCCGCGAGGGCGCGCCTCCCACAAGGGGGCGCTGGGCAGCGCCTGCTTTTGTGGGAGGCCCGACCTCGGGGCGATGCTTTCTGTCGGAGCGTAGGGTGAATAACGGCGCAGCCTCATCCACGCTTCGGGCGGCCCATGCCTGAGTCGACCGGCCGTTGCCATGCCGCATGGTTCGCGTGGAGAACGCTGCGGTTTTCCACCCTACGGCTTTTGCTGACCCTCCCTGGGTGCGCCGAGGTTAAGCCCATCGCCCGCGGGTGGCGCCGCACGCACCACCTCGCAGCAAGCCAAAGGTGACACGGGACGTTCACGCGGGGGCTTGGTGCGGAACTTGTGGTCGCCGCGCGTACCGCGTAGGCTCAAATTCCCTCTCGATCCCGCCGGGCCGCCAACCGCTTTCTGAGCACCGGCAGCACCCGCCGCTCGAACAACGGCGCCAGCCGGATGCCCGCGGGCGCGGGTTCGTTGGTGTCGAGCCAGTACAGTTCCTCGAGTTCGGCCAGCGGCTGCACCGCCTGCGACAGCGGTGCCAGGAAGGCTTCGGCCCGGACCCAGTGCCCCGGCTCGTTGGCGGCAGGTGCCTCGAAGCGTCCGAGCGGCTCGACGTCGCGGTCCCCCAGGTGCACATCCAGCTCTTCTTCCAGTTCGCGGGCCAGCGTCTGGCGCGGCGATTCGCCCGGTTCGGCCTTGCCGCCCGGGAGCATGAAGGTCTGCGTGCCGCGCTTGCGCACGAGCAGCACGCGGCCCTGGGTGTCGAACAGGCAGGCGATTGCGAGGGTCAGGGTAGGCAGGGTCACGCGCGGGGCTCCCGGGCTGTGGGCGGCATGCCGGATCGGCACAGCGCCAGAAGGGGTTTCCGTTGTCGGTAGCGGGCTAGGCGCTCCGCCAGTTCGGGCGGCAATTGCATCGTCTCGGCGAACCCGGCATCGGCGTAGAAGGCCGCCAGCTCCGGCGCACAGAACAGCCACACCGGCTGCCGTGCCGAGTCGAGCGCGCAGCCCAGCAGGGCGCGGCCGACGCCCTGGCGACGCGCCGCCGGCGCTACCAGCAGTCCGGTCAGCCAGAGGCCTCCGGCCACCGGCCGCAGGTTGAGCCCGCCGACGATCTCGCCTCGCCGCGCCACCCAGCAGCAGCCGGGGCGGCCCGCGCGCATCGGGCTGCGATGGGCGCGGTAGAACTTGTCCAGCAATGGCTTCTGATCGTCCTCGAGCCGGGCGAAGGCTGGCCTGTTCATGCGCTCATGCCTGGTGGGGAGTATTCGGATGCATGGGTTTCCGGCGACCGACCGTTCGTCCAGTCGATGCATTTTTTCCTGGCCGGCCGGCTCTCAGGGTGAGAGCCCTCCAACAACAGGAAGAACAACATGTTGGACCTTCTGATCGTGGTGGCCTTCGTTATTTACGGCCTGGGCGCGGGTTTGAGGGCGCGCAGCAAGGCTTCCGAAAGTCTCCAGGAGTATTTTCTCGCGGGCAAGACCATCAAGGGATGGCGCGCCGGTTTCTCGATGGCGGCGACCCAGTTCGCCGCCGACACGCCGCTGCTGGTGACCGGCCTGGTGGCCACCGCCGGCGTGTTCGCGCTCTGGCGCCTGTGGATCTACGGGCTGGCCTTCCTGCTGATGGCCTTCGTGTTCGCCGCCGGCTGGCGTCGCGCCGGCGTGCTCACCGATGCCGAGCTGACGCGGGTGCGCTACAGCGGCAAGGGTGTGACGCCGCTGCGGCTGCTCAAGGCCATCTACTACGGCACGGTGATCAACTGCGTGGTGCTGGCGATGGTGCTGGTCGCGGCGATACGCATCGCCGAAGTCTTCCTGCCCTGGCACGACTGGCTGCCGGCGGGCCTCTACCAGCCGATCGTGAGCTTCGTCGCCAGCACCGGGCTGCAGCTCGGCGAAAGCATCACCGGGCTCGAGCCCGCGGTGCTGACGGCCAACAACCTGATCTCGATCCTGCTGATCCTGGCCTTCACGGCGATGTATTCGATCACCGGCGGCTTGCGTGCGGTCATCCAGACCGACGTGGTGCAGTTCAGCATCGCCATGATCGGCACCTTGCTCTACGCCTGGTTCGTGGTCGATGCGGCCGGCGGGCTGGGCGGCCTGACCGACCGCGTGGTCGAACTCTACGGTGCGGAACAGGCGGGCAAGATGCTGTCCTTCTCGCCGCCCAGCAGCGCCGGGGAGGCGCTGCTGCCGTTCCTGGTGATCATCGGGCTGCAGTGGTTCTTCCAGATGAACTCGGACGGTACCGGCTATCTGGCGCAGCGCAGCATGGCCTGCAGCAGCGACCGCGAGGCACGGATCGCCTGTATCGTCTTCACCTGGCTGCAGATCCTGCTGCGCAGCCTGATCTGGCTGGCCATCGCCATCGGGCTGCTGGTGCTCTATCCGTTCGCGGTCGGCGACATGGGCGGCGACGGCTTCGCCGCCGGTCGCGAAGCGCTGTTCGTGCAGGGCATCGAGGATCTGCTGCCGCCCGGCGTGCGTGGCCTGATGCTGGTCGGCCTGCTCGCCGCGCTGGCCTCGACGGTGGACACCCATCTCAACTGGGGCGCGTCCTACTGGAGCAACGACGTCTACGCCGGGGTGGTGGCGCCGCACGTGCTCAAGCGCCAGCCGCGCGATCGCGAGCTGGTGATCGTCGCCCGGCTGTCCAACGTGCTCATCCTGGTCATCGCCATGGCGGTGATGGCCAATCTTGGCTCGATCCAGACGGCCTGGTTCATTTCGCTGCTGTTCGGCGCGGGCATGGGCTCGGTATTGGTGCTGCGCTGGCTGTGGGAGCGCATCAACCTCTACTCGGAACTCACGGCCATGGCGGTGTCGCTGATCACCGCGCCCTTGCTGCTCTACTTCATGGGTGCCGACCCGGACGAGGAGTGGATTCGCCTCGGCATCATGGCGCTGGTGACCACCACGGCGGCGGTCCTGGTGACCTTCATCACCCCGGAGACCGACGATGCCACGCTCAGCCGCTTCTACCGCCGTGTCCGCCCGTTCGGCTTCTGGGGCCGCGCCGCCTCGCTCTGCGGCGTCAGCCCGGCGACCAGCCGCAACGCGCTGGGCACCCGCCTGGTGGCGGTGGTGACGACCGCCATTTCGCTCTACACGCTGCTGATCGGGATCGGGCGCCTGCTGTTCCCGCCGCCCGAAGGGGGCACGCTGCTCAGCTGGGTCTGCGTCGCGATCGGCGTCCTGCTGGTGCCGGTCTGGATGCGCATGCTGTTCCGGCGCGACTTCGACGGCGTTCCGGAAGACGAGTCTCTGCACGAGCATGAAAAGGCAGGACGACAGCCTTCGCGTATATGACCGAAGGCGACGCGCCGAAGAATCCGCTGCAAGTCATGCCGTTTCGCTTGTTGTTCGTCCGGACATTCGCAAGTTGTCGCCTGAGTGTCTGTCTGTTCAAAAAAGAGTGCCGTTCATGCCAGACGGCTGAACGGTACGGGAACTCTCTTGTCATTAATGCACGCAATACGTCCACGTATGCGCGTTCCTACCCATGAACAACAAGAGGCTGAGTCATGAACAGACTTTTCAAAACCTCCTTACTTGTCGCGGCAATGTTTCCCTTTGCAGCTTTCGCGACACCGCAGGCGGGTGACCAGGAAGTGACTCTCGGCGGTGCGGGAAGCAGCGACAAGGACTTCAACGATACGGTGTTTTCCGTCCAGGGCAGTTGGGGTAAATATCTGAGCGACTCTTCCCTATGGGGTATTCGTCAGACGGTGAACGCCCGGGATAGTGAAGGCGAGAGCGTGCAGTGGGACGGTTCGACCCGCGTGTTCTACGACTATCATTTCGGTACCGGCAACGCCCGTCCGTTCGTGGGGGTGAGCCTCGGCGGCTTGTACGGTGAGGAAGTGGACGAAACTTTCATGGGCGGTCCTGAGGTCGGCATCAAGTACTGGGTGCATGATCAGACCTTCATTACCGCGATGGCCGAATACCAGTTCCTGTTCAAGAGCGGTAGCGACGCGCGCGATCGTTATGACGACGGTGCGTTCTTCTACAGCGTCGGTGTCGGTTTCAACTTCTGAGTGAGACTGTTGGCGCCGAATCGCTTCGGCGCCAATTCCACCTTTTCCCGCCCCCCGTAATCCTCAACAGAATATATATAGCGCGCATTCATCGCCCCTCCGGCTGTTTCCTCGAACGCCTCATGACCCTGTCGAGTCTCAATTGAGCACGCCCGAATTCGAAGGGCCTATCAATCGACAGAGGAGACCGATTCATGACCAGAGGGCTCGGTGGCAAATCCCCGGCGAACGTCACTCACCATCTCAAAGGCATCGATTTTCCGGCCGGACGCGAGGATCTCGTCGAACACGCCAGGAAGAACGATGCCGACCAGGAAGTCCTGGATGTGCTCGAGCAGATGCCCGACGAGAAGTACGGCAGCATGGCTGCGGTGATGAAAGGGCTCGGTGAGGTCGAGTGACACCGAGAAGGCCCCGGACCCCGGGGCCTTCTTCGTTTCGGCACCTCGTGGGAGCGGGCTCTGCCCGTGATCCCTTGCCAGCATGATCCCCATCGCGTTGCGACCATTCGCGAGCTTGCTCGCTCCTACGGGAGGGGGAGCACCTGGCGTCGTGCAGGGGCGGTCGCAGGCAGAGCCTGCTCCTACGGGGCACCGGCTTTTCCCTTCTCCCCGCGGGAGAAGGTGGCCCGCAGGGCCGGATGAGGGCCGCTGCATCGAGCAGGCTCGTTCGCGGTCGAGACCACGTTCGGTGCGGGCAGGGCCGGCGCAATCTACCCCTCGACCAGGTCCTGCAGGAACTGCCTGAGCGCCAGGCCCGGGTCGTCGATCTCGGAGGAGAGCATGCGGATGCCCCACTGGCTGAGGATCTCCTCCTGCACCGGGTTGGGCTTGTGCGAGAACACGTAGGAGATGGGCCTGACGCCCAGGCTTTCGTGCTTGCTCCAGATCTTCGACAGCTTGTGGAACAGCAGGCGGATGTTGGTATCGGACAGGCTGTAGCCGATGAACAGCACCGCCTTGCTCAGGGTGTCGGCGCGCAGCTTGATGTCCAGCGGCGTCTCGAACTGCAGGCGCTCGTAATAACTCGTCTCGTCCAGCACGATCGAATCGTCGTCGTCGAAATCGCCGTGGAACTTGATGATCTGCCGCACGCCCTCGTGCGCCTTGGCCAGGTCGCTGGCGTTGGCGATCTTGATGTAGTCGGCGCCGTAGGCGTCGTGCGCGTACTCCAGCCAGCGGTCGTAGTTGGTGGTGTAGATGGAGGCGAAGCGGCCCTGCACGATCAGCCGGTGGATGTCCGACTGGCGAACGTCGATGTCCTTGTGCCACTCGCGGTCCATCCAGCTGCGCAGGCCGCCGATGTTGCCCTTCTTGATGCGGTAGTACTCGGCCAGCGCGAGGAAGTTGCCGTAGGTGTTGAACACCTCGGGGTCGTAGTCGAGCTGCAGGGCGATCTGGTCGATCAGCCGCCGCCAGGGCGGCAGCCCGATGTTCGCCGACACGCCGGAGCCGACGAAGAGGATCAGCCGGTTGCTGCGGTAGGCCTCCCGTAGCTTCTCCATTCAGGTGTTCCTCAGGTGTTCGACGAACGCCTCCAGCGCCCTGCGCCGCATCGACAGTTCGTTCTTCGTCTCGCCCAGTTCCGCCAGAGTGCGCTCCTGGCCGTCCGGTATGAACACGCTGTCCCACTCGAACGCCCGGTCGGAGGAGGGTTCGGCGGCAATCCGGCCTTCCAGCCGGCCCTCGAAGAAATGCCGCTTGCGCCCGTCGCAGTAGCCGATCAGCGTGCGGCCGATCGCGCGCGGGTCGTCCAGCTGGCCGATCAGGGCGGCAAAGCGCTCGGCTTGCAGCATGTCCCAGAAGCGTTGCGTCAGGCCGCCGGGGAATCCGTTCAGGCTGGGAATCTCCAGCCCGGTGTGCTCAACGAACACCGGCTTGCCGATCAGCCGGAAGGCGGCCAGCAGCTTGGTGCTCACCAGCAGCTGCATGTCGTCGCTCTGCAGTTCCTCGATCTCGACCGGATAGGGGAGCACGTCGAGGCCGAGCGCCGAGGCGATCTCGCAGACTTCGCGTATTTTTCGATCGTTGCTGGAAACGAACCTGATCTTCATGTCGCCGCCTGTCCGGGCCTTCAGTTAGGACGCGTGCGGCCGTGGACGGTTCGGGCTGCCGGTCGGGCGGCCGGGCCGGCGCCTGGCACGCTTGGTAAAAACCGGGGCGCGGCGTAGGCTGCGGGCTTCTCTGGCAGGAAGGTGGTGCGATGCGGCCTGGTCTGGATTTGCGGCACAAGATTTCTCGCGAACGTCCCCGTGGAGGCGCGCGGGAGCGCCTGCGCGCCCATGAATGCAGCCCTGATGAGCTGCAGCATGAGCTGGAAAGCGACCGCGGCCGCATCATCAACTCGGCCGCCGTCCGGCGCCTGCAACAGAAGACCCAGGTCTTCCCGCTGGAGCGCAACGCCGCGGTGCGCAGCCGCCTGACCCATTCGCTGGAGGTCCAGCAGACCGGTCGCTATATCGTCCGCACCCTGTACCGGCAGCTCGGCGCCAGCGCCGCCGATTACGGCCTGCTGGGTCTCGAGGACGCGCTCGAGAGCCTGGTGGAGATGGCCTGCCTGACCCACGACATCGGCAACCCGCCGTTCGGCCACTTCGGCGAATTCGCCCTCGGCGACTGGTTCGAGCGGCATCTCGACGACCTGCTCGCCGCCGCCGTGCCGGTGGAGCAGGGTGACCCAGCGTTGCGCGAACGCATGCGTGCCGACCTCGCGCATTTCGAAGGCAACGCCCAGGCGCTGCGGCTGGTGGTCAGGCTGCTGCGGCTGAACCTGACCTACACCCAGACCGCGGGGCTGCTGAAGTACGTGCGTCCCGCGCATCTGCCCAGGCCGGACCGCGACGCCCCCGGCGCCTACCTGAACAAGAAGCCGGGCTTCTATCTTTCCGAGGCGCCCTTCCTCGAGCGGCTGCGCGGCGCGCTGGACATGGCGCCGGCGACCCGCCATCCGATCGTCTACATCATGGAGGCCGCCGACGACATCGCCTACTGCCTCGCCGACATCGAGGACTCGGTGGAGAAGGGCATCCTCGACATCGACACGCTCGCCATGCTGCTGATGCAGCGCTTTTCCGCGTTGGCCGACGTGGACGAGCCGCTGCCCGGTGGCGGGCAGAGCTTCCGGCAGCGGCTGGACGAGGCGCTGGAGCGGGCGCGCAGCGAGGAGATCAACCGGATCGGCGAATTCTTCGTCTGGCTGCGCGTGAAGATGATCCATCCGCTGGTGCAACACGCCGCCAGCCAGTTCATCGGCAATTTCGAGGCGGTGTACCACGGCACGCTCGACCGTGCGCTGATGGAGGACGACAGCCTGCCGCACGCCATCGTGCAGACCTTCAAGGACGTCGCCATGGAGCGGGTGTTCTGCCATCGCGAGGTGGAGACGCTGCAGCTGCAGGGCTTCCGCATCCTGCAGGGGCTGCTGGACTTCTATGCGCCGCTGTTGCGGGTGTCTCCCGACGATTTCCTCGCGCTGACCGAAGGATGCGATCGCCGGCATCCACAGCTGCAGATGCTCGCCCGCCGGCTGCCCAGCCACCTGCTGCGGGCCTATCGGGAGGCGGTGAAAGAGACTGCGGCGGGCGCCGACTGGTCGCTGTGGGAGTTCTATCACCGCTGCCGGCTGCTGCAGGATTTCGTCAGCGGCATGACCGACCAGCACGCCCAGGACGAGTACCGGACGCTCTGTGCCTGCTGATCGGGCCTCCGGGCCTGTGCGGGCGTGATCGGGGAAGGTGCGCATGGCGCGCCCCGCGAGCGCTGGGCGTGGCCTCGACGCAGGAGCGGTCTTGACCGCGAACAGGTGTGGACCCGATCGCGGTGGAGACGCTGCCACAAGAGCATCGCCCCAAGGTCGGGCCTCCCACAAAAGCACCGGCCCCTGTGGGAGGCGCGCCCTCGCGGCGACAGCGCCGGCCATGGCTCTTGGTGGGAGTGGCTTGGCTGCGAAAGGGCGGTGGAGACTGTTGCTCCCACGCTCACAGCCCCGACGCGGTGGAGACGCTGCCACAAGAGCATCGCCCCGAGGTCGGGCCTCCCACAAAAGCAGCGGGCCCTGTGGGAGGCGCGCACTCGCGGCGACAGTGCCGGCCACGCCTGGAGGCCGGAAACGAAAACGCCCGAACCAGGGTTCGGGCGTTTCGCTTTATGGCGATCACATGTTGGGGTAGTTCGGCCCGCCGGTGCCTTCCGGGGCGACCCAGGTGATGTTCTGCGCCGGGTCCTTGATGTCGCACGTCTTGCAGTGCACGCAGTTCTGCGCATTGATCTGGAAGCGCTTGCTGCCGTCGTCCTGCGTCACTACCTCGTACACGCCGGCCGGGCAGTAGCGCTGCGCCGGCTCGTCGTACAGCGGCAGGTTCTGCTCGATCGGGATGCTCGGGTCCTTGAGCTTGAGGTGGACCGGCTGATCTTCCTCGTGGTTGGTGTTCGACAGGAACACTGAGCTGAGCTTGTCGAAGCTGAGCACGCCGTCCGGCTTCGGATAGTCGATCTTCTTCGACTCGGAGGCCTTCTTCAGGTGGGCATGGTCGGGCTTGGTGTCGTGCAGGGTGAAGGGCAGCTTGCCGCCGAAGAGGTTCTGGTCGACGAAGTTGAAGGCGCCACCGAACAGCGCGCCCCACTTGTGCAGGGCCGGTCCGAAGTTTCGGCTGGCGTAAAGCTCCTGGTACAGCCAGCTGTTCTTGAAGCTCTCTTCGTAGGCGGTCAGCTCGTCGCCGCCTTCGCGCCCGGCGAACAGGGCATCGGCCACCGCCTCGGCGGCGAGCATGCCGGATTTCATCGCAGTGTGGCTGCCCTTGATCTTGGCGAAGTTCAGCGTGCCGGCGTCGCAGCCGATCAGGGCGCCGCCGTTGAAGACCATCTTCGGCAGGCAGTTCAGGCCGCCCTTGGCGATCGCGCGGGCACCGTAGGACACGCGCTTGCCGCCTTCGAGGTACTGCTTGATCACCGGGTGGTGCTTGAAGCGCTGGAACTCGTCGAAGGGCGAAATGTACGGGTTGCTGTAGGCCAGGTCGACGATCAGGCCGACCACCACCTGGTTGTTCTCCAGGTGATAGAGGAAGGAGCCGCCGCCGTTCTCGTTGTCGGTGAGGCTCAGCGGCCAGCCTGCGCCGTGCACCACCAGGCCCTGGTCGTGCTTGGACGGGTCGATGTCCCAGAGCTCCTTGATGCCGATGGCATAGTGCTGCGGGTCGACGTTGGCGTTGAGGTTGTAGCGGGCGATCAGCTGCTTGCCGATGTGGCCGCGGCAGCCCTCGGCGAACAGGGTGTACTTGGCACGCAGTTCCATACCGGGGGTGTACATGCCTTCCTTGGGCTGGCCTTCGCGGTTGACGCCCAGGTCGCCGGTGACGATACCGCGCACCACGCCCTGTTCGTCGATCAGCGCCTCCTGCGCGGCGAAGCCCGGATAGATCTCGACACCCAGGTTTTCCGCCTGCTGGGCCAGCCAGCGGCACAGGTTGCCGAGGGAAATGATGTAGTTGCCTTCGTTGTGCATGGTCTTGGGGACCAGCGCATTAGGCATCTTGGTGGCCGCTTCGGCGTTCTTGAACAGGTAGATGTCGTCGCGCTTGACCGGCGTGTTCAGCGGCGCCTCGAGTTCCTTCCAGTTGGGGAACAGCTCGTTCAGCGCGCGCGGCTCGAATACCGCGCCGGAAAGAATGTGCGCGCCGACCTCGGAACCCTTCTCGACCACGCATACACTAATCTCGTTGCCTGCTTCGGCAGCCTTCTGCTTCAGACGGCACGCGGCGGAAAGGCCTGCCGGGCCCGCACCGACGATCACCACGTCGAATTCCATGTACTCGCGTTCCATAGGCTAACTCCTAGTCAAGGCTTTGAAGATTTATAAGAATGGAGGGCTTGGATCCGGTGCGTGATCGAACCGAGCCGGCGCATTATATCGATCGGGATTCGCGGGTCCAATACAAACGTTTGTTTGAAATTCCTCAAGCCCTGTTAGAATCGCCCGTCTGCGGGTTTATCAAGGGTCATTCGCATTGTTGACCCCCCGCGCTCGAGCGGTCCAAGATACGGGCGGTTCTGCGCTCGCCGAAAAACAAGCCCAATGAAGGGTCGCTGAGCATGGTCCGGTTCGCCTCGGCGACGATAAATTCACCGGAGAGTAACGAGGAATCCATGAAGGTTCTTGTAGCTGTCAAACGAGTGGTCGACTACAACGTCAAGGTTCGCGTCAAAGCGGACAATTCCGGCGTCGACCTCGCCAACGTCAAGATGTCGATGAACCCCTTCTGCGAAATCGCCGTGGAAGAAGCCGTGCGCCTGAAAGAGAAGGGCGTGGCCAGCGAGATCGTGGTCGTGTCCATCGGCCCGACCGCTGCCCAGGAGCAGCTGCGCACCGCGCTGGCGCTGGGCGCCGATCGCGCCATCCTCGTCGAGTCGAGCGAAGAGTTGAACTCCCTGGCCGTGGCCAAGCTGCTCAAGGCCGTGGTCGACAAGGAGCAGCCGCAGCTGGTGATCCTCGGCAAGCAGGCGATCGACAGCGACAACAACCAGACCGGCCAGATGCTCGCCGCGCTGAGCGGCTACGCGCAGGGCACCTTCGCCTCCAAGGTCGAAGTCGCCGGCGACAAGGTCAACGTCACCCGCGAGATCGATGGCGGCCTGCAGACCGTCGCCCTGAACCTGCCGGCGATCGTCACCACCGACCTGCGCCTGAACGAGCCGCGCTACGCCTCGCTGCCGAACATCATGAAGGCCAAGAAGAAGCCCCTGGAAACCGTCACTCCCGACGCCCTGGGCGTGTCCACCGCTTCGACCGTCAAGACCCTCAAGGTCGAAGCGCCGGCTGCCCGCAGCGCCGGCGTCAAGGTCAAGTCCGTGGCTGAACTGGTCGAGAAACTGAAGAACGAGGCGAAGGTTATCTGATGGCTATCCTGGTTATCGCTGAACACAACAACGTCGTTCTCGGGACGGCAACCCTGAACACCGTTGCCGCGGCCCGGGCCATTGGCGGCGACATCCACGTGCTGGTCGCCGGCGCCGGTTGTGGCGCGGTAGGCGAGGCGGCAGCCAAGATCGAAGGCGTTTCCAAGGTACTGGTCGCCGACGACGCGGCCTATGCCCACCAGCTACCGGAAAACGTCGCGCCGCTGGTCGCCGAGCAGGCCAAGAGCTACAGCCACGTGCTGGCGCCGGCCACCACCAACGGCAAGAACTACCTGCCGCGCGTCGCTGCGCTGCTGGACGTCGACCAGATCTCCGAGATCATCGCCGTCGAGAGCCCCGACACCTTCAAGCGCCCGATCTACGCCGGCAACGCCATCGCCACCGTGCAGTCCAGCGCGCCGATCAAGGTGATCACCGTGCGCACCACCGGCTTCGACGCGGTCAACGCCACCGGCGGCAGCGCTGCCGTGGAAGCCATTGGCGGCGCCGGCGATGCCGGCAAGTCGGCCTTCGTCGGCGAAGAGCTGGCCACTTCCGACCGTCCGGAACTGACCGCCGCCAAGATCGTCGTTTCCGGCGGTCGCGGCATGCAGAACGGCGAGAACTTCAAGTACCTGTACTCGCTGGCCGACAAGCTCGGCGCGGCGGTGGGTGCCTCGCGCGCCGCGGTCGACGCCGGCTTCGTGCCGAACGACATGCAGGTCGGCCAGACCGGCAAGATCGTCGCGCCGCAGCTGTACATCGCGGTCGGCATCTCCGGTGCCATCCAGCACCTGGCCGGCATGAAGGACTCCAAGGTGATCGTGGCGATCAACAAGGACGAGGAAGCGCCGATCTTCCAGGTAGCCGATTACGGCCTGGTCGGCGACCTGTTCGAGGTCGTTCCGGAGCTCGAGCGTCTGATCTGACGGTCGTCGAGCCGAAAGAAGCCCGCTTTCGAGCGCAATGCTGTTCACTTAAGTATGGTCCCTTGGCCTCGGGCAGGCCTACGGCCTGCATCGCCGCGAGGGCGCGCCTCCCACAGGGATGTGGTGGATGCCGCAAGCCCGTCGGGAACGGGCGCGGCCTCCCACAGGGCTTGGCGGGCAACTCCGCTTTTGTGGGAGGCCCGACCTCGGGGCGAGCTTGCCTAAGTGAACGGCATTACGCTTTCGAGCGGGCTTTTTTGTGGGCGTCAGCCTGGGAAGCGGGTCTGTGGTGTAAATGCTGCCGCGCGGGTTTCACCCGCCCTGCGAAGTCGTGACAAGCGCTGGCGGGGAGGGCGGCTCTATACCCTTTCGAAGACCCGTAGCGCTTTCCTCGGCACAGGGCTACAGGTTGCGCCTCGCACGGCGCGTCACTTTTTCTTGTCTGCGGATCGCCGCCCGGGCCAAGAACAAGTAACCAAAAAGAAGGCCACCCCGACATCCGGGTCCGCCCGCTGTGCGGCCGGACTTCCCTCGCTCCGGCGCTGCTCCGGGGGCCGTCACGACGGGACGTCCCGCCTGGGCGGCCCCGTCCGTCGCTCCTTGCTCGGCGTCCATGCCTCGCGTCCCCCAGCGCAACGCCTACGCTCGGCCTCCTGACGGGGATTCGGGTGTCGTCCCCACCCTTGGTTGAGGTGGCGTAGGGTTGGATGACGGCGCAAACCTCATCCACGCAGGCGCCGATCGGCCAATCGATGTGCAGGGTATGTCGATGGGGGATTCTGCGGCCGCGGTTACCGCCTTTCGTCACATGCTTCCGAGGCAGCGTGGGCGCCAGAGCGAACGATGATCACCCTCAACCTTTTATGTGCCCCGATGGGGTAGGCCGCGGTAATATCCCGGCTCGACCGGCTGTCTCGCTCCTGCCGAAGAGGACCTGCATGCGGTTTGCGCTGCTTTCACGATTCGCCTTCGCCACCTTCCTGCTCGCCTCGCCGCTGCTCGCCAGCGCGGCCGCCAAGTGCGAGCGGCTGATCGCCACCGGCGCCAGCAACAATCCCCCGTATCTCTGGCGCGACCCGCAGAATCCGGAGCGGCTGATCGGCGCCAATGCCGACCTGCTCACGCGTGCCGCCGAAGCCATGGGCCTGCAGCTCGAAGTGCTGCACAGCGGCGATGCGCAGGCAGCGCTGGAGGAGGTGCGGACCGGGCGCATCGACATCCTCGCCGACGCCGTGCTGGTCGCCGACCGGCTCGACGAGCTGGATTTCATCCACCCACCGATCCTGCAGTTGCAGACGCTCGTCTGGGCGCCGCGCAACCGTACCTTCGGCTACCGCAGCCGCGAGGACCTCTCCGGGCTGCGGGGCATGGTGCTGGCCGGGCGCTCGCTCGGCAGCCAGTTCGACGCCTTCGCCGCCGAACGCCTGCAGCTGCGTCCGGTCCAGGGGCTGACCCGGGCGCTGCAGGAACTGGTGACCGGCGACGCCGACTACCTGCTGCACGAGCGCTTTTCCGTGCTCAGCCGCGCCGAGCCGCTCGGTCTGATGGACGACATCGAGCCACTGGAGCCGCCGGTGCTGAGCCGCAGCATGCACTTCGCCGTGTCCCACGATTCGGCCTGCAACAGCGCCTGGCTGCGGGGACAGCTGGCGCTGAAAATGACAGAATTCCGCGCCGCCGGTCTGCCTCGGCAACTGATCGAGGAGAACCTCGCGCGCTGGACGGCGCAGCAGCTGCAGCCGGCCGGCACTGCCAACGAATAGAGCATTCCGACGTGAACAAGACCCTCATCATCCTGCTTTCCGCGCTCGGCCTGCTGGCCGGCTGTGCGAGCGACCCGGTGCCGAGCGAGCAGCTACGGCTGACCGAACAGACCATTACCCAGGCCAAGGCGGTCGGCGCCACGTCCGAATCCGCCGAACTGGCGCTGGCCGAGCAGAAGCTCGCCGAAGCCGGCAGGGCGCTCGCCGACGGCGACAACAAGGCGGCGCGCCTGCTGGCGGAGCAGGCCGAGCTGGACGCGCGGCTGGCCGAGGCGCAGCACCTGAACCAGAAGAGCCGGGACCAGCTCGTGGAGCTGAGCGCCCACATCGCGCGGCTGCGCCAGCAACTCGGAGAGGTGCGATGAACGGGTGCGCGTGGATGCTGCTGTTGCCGGCCCTGGCGCTCGCCGGGTGCGCCAGCCAGGAGGCCGAGCAGGCCCTGGCCAGGGCCTCGGCCAGTTACGAAGGCGTTCGCCAGGACCCGGACGTGCTGCGCAGCGCGCCCAAGGAGGTGACGCGCGCCGGCGAGTCGCTGGAGCGTGCCCAGCGCTTTTCCGGCTACCTGGGCGCCAGCGGGGATGTCGCCCACTACGCCTACCTGAGCCAGCGTTACAGCGAGATCGCGCGCCAGCACAGCGAGCTGGCGCTCAACCAGGAACGCGCCGCGCAGATGGGCATGGAGCGCGACCGGCTGCGCATGGCGCTGCAGGAGGCCGAGCTGCTCAGCGCCCAGCAGCAGGGGCGCTGGCTGGAGGACCAGATGATGAGCCTGGCGGCGACCGAAACCGACCGTGGCCTGGTGATGACCCTCGGCGACGTGCTGTTCCAGTCCGGCAGCAGCGCGCTCAGCCCGTCGGCCAGCCGGACGCTGCTGCGCCTGGCGCATTTCCTGCGCATCAATCCGCAGCGGGTGATCCGCATCGAGGGCTACAGCGACAATCGGGGCAATGCCGCCGCCAACCTGGAGCTCTCGCGGGCCCGGGCACAGTCCGTCGCGCAGTTGTTGCAGGAGCTGGGAGTCGCGCCCGAGCGCATGCAGGTGACGGGCTACGGTGAAGCGTATCCGCTGGCGGAGAACGCGTCGGAGCGGGGTCGGGCGCAGAATCGCCGGGTCGAGATCGTCTTTTCCGACGCCCAGGGCGTGCTGAGCGCGCCGCGCTAGCGGTTTCCCGCGGTGCGGCGCGCTCGCGAGCCGCACTGTGCCATCCAGGCGGGCAATAACTGTACTGGTGTTTGGTCGTCCTCTGGGCTACTGTTTCGGTTCAGTTCCAGGGGACGGTGCCATGACCAATCTGTTGCTTTACCAGCGTATCGCTCAGCAGCTTGCCGAAGACATCCGCCGCGGCGTCTACCGCCCCGGCGAGCGGGTGCCGTCGGTGCGCAAGATGAGCCTGCAACTGAACGTCAGCCACGCCACCGTCCTGCAGGCCTACGCCAATCTCGAAGACCAGGGGCTGATCCGCGCACGCCCGCAATCGGGGTTCTACGTCCACCAGACCGCCGCGCTGACCGCGCCGACGCCGGACATCGCGCGGGTGGAGCGGCCAACCCTGGTCACCCGCAGCAGCATCATCAACCAGGTGCTCAGCCAGACCCGCCGCGAAGGCGTCATCCCGCTCGGTGCGGCGGTGCCGCACGTCGACTACCTGCCGGTGCGGGCGCTGCACCAGCAACTGGCCAAGGTCACCCGTTTCCACAGCGCCCAGGCCTTCAGCTACATGTTCAGCCCGGGCTTCGAGCCGCTGCGCCGGCAGGTGGCGATCCGCATGCGTGACGCCGGAGTGGTGGTGGACCCGGCCGAGATCGTGATCACCCATGGTTGCGTCGATGCGCTGCAGATGTCCCTGCGCGTACTGACCAGGCCCGGCGACCTGATCGCCGCCGAGTCGCCCACCTACTACGGGCTGCTGCAGCTGGCCGACCTGCTGGGGCTGAAGGTCATCGAGATTCCCAGCGACCCGACCACCGGCATCAGCCTGGAAGCCCTGCAGCTGGCCGCCAGCCAGTGGCCGATCAAGGCCCTGGTACTCACCGCGCGGCTGAGCAACCCGCTGGGCGGGACCATCCCGGAGCCGCGCCAGCGGCAGCTGCTGGAGCTGGCCGGGCGCTTCGACATCCGCGTGGTCGAGGACGACATCTACGGCGAGCTGCTGTTCGAGCAGGGCACGGTCAAGGCGCTGAAGTCGCACGACCGCGACGGCCGGGTGATCTACTGCTCGAGCTTTTCCAAGACCCTGTCGCCGGGCGTGCGCATCGGCTGGATCATCGCCGGGCCCTACCAGGCCGAGGTCCAGCGGCTGCAGACCTTCAGCACCCATTCGGCCTGCAGCCTGACGCAGATGGGGGTCGCCGCCTACCTCGAGAATGGCGGCTACGACCGCCACCTGCGCTCGATCCGCCAGGAATACCGCAAGAACCTGACCGCCTTCCAGCTGGCGGTGCAGCGCTACTTCCCCGAGGGCACCCAGATGACCCGGCCCAGCGGCGGCTTCATCCTCTGGGTCAGCCTGCCGGCGCCGGTCAACACCAAGGCGCTGCACGGCCGCGCGCTGGAACGCGGCATCAGCATCGCGCCGGGGCTGATCTTCAGCAATACCGAGCAATTCAACCACTGCATCCGGCTCAACTGCGCGCTGCCGATGGGGCGTGCCGCCGAGCAGGCGCTGCGTACCCTGGGTGCGTTGGCGGCCGAGCTCTGCGACGAGGCGCAGGCGGAGTCCGCGCCGTGCCAGATGGCCTGAGCGGCGAACGGGAGGCGGACGAACGATGACGAACAGGCTTTGCTGCGCCTTCGGGCTGGGCTTGCTGCTGCTGGCCGGTTGCGAGCGCGAGGTGCCGGCACCGCCGGGCCCGGCTCCGACGCCGGCCGCGCCGACCACCGAACCGAGCGCGCCGGCAAGGCCCGAACCGCCGGCCGTGCCGCCGCCGTCGCAGGCGCAGGCGGCTGCCGTGGCCGCATCCTCCGCCCCGGCCGCGCCGCCGCGCGAGCGGCGCCCCGCGTCGCCGGCGAAAGGCCAGGCGCAGGCGGAGGAAAATGTCCGGGTCCAGTCGCTCGATCTGGACCTGAGCCTGCCGGAGGATTGGGCGGCCGAGCTGATGCCCGAATCCATGGAGCCGCAGCCGCTGCTGCCGCCGCTGTTCGGCGCGCATGAGCCGGACGGCGTCGGCCTGAGCGGTCGGCTGATCTCCGGCCAGCAGCCCGACGATCCGCTGATCCAGGGCGCCGAGGTGCAGTTCGAGTTCCGCCGCTGAGGCCGTTCAGCCCGGCGCCTGCCCGAACAGCTGGTAAAGCGCCTGCGCAGGCAGCGGCTGGCTCATGTGGAACCCCTGCACCTCGGTGCAGCCGGCGGCCACCAGCGTCTGCAACTGGTCGGCGGTCTCCACGCCCTCGGCGGTGACCTCCAGGCGCAGGCCGCGGCCCAGGCCGATGAGGGCGTGCACGATGGACTGGTCGTCCGGCGAACTGGCCATGCCGGCGACGAAACTGCGGTCGATCTTGATCAGGTCGAACGGGAAGTTGCGCAGGTTGCTCAGCGACGAATAGCCGGTGCCGAAATCGTCCATGGCCATGCGCACGCCCAGCGCCTTGAGGCTGCGCAACAGTTCCAGGGTCGCCTGGCTGTCGTGCAGCAGGGCGCTCTCGGTGATCTCCAGTTCCAGCCGGCCGGCCGGCAGATCGCTTTCGAACAGGGCGGCGCGAACCTCGTCCAGCAGCTTGCCGCGCCGCAGCTGGATCGCCGACAGATTGACCGAGACCACCGTGTCCTGCGGCCAGTGCCTGGCCTGCACGCAGGCTTCGCGCAGCACCCAGGCGCCCAGCGGCACGATCAGCCCGGTCTCCTCGGCCAGCGGTATGAAGGTGTCGGGCAGCAGCAGCCCCTGCGTGGGGTGCTGCCAGCGCAGCAGCGCCTCGGCGCCGCGCAGTCGCAGCCCTTCGCTGAGGTAGCGCGGCTGGAAGTGCAGGACGAACTGGCCCTTGTCGATGGCCGTGCGCAGTTCGTCCTCCAGGCGCTGGCGTTCGTGCAGGCGGTCGTCCATTTCTTGGGAATAGAAGCGCCAGGCGCCGCGCCCGTCCGCCTTGGCCTGGTACAGCGCGACGTCGGCGCGGCGTAGCAGCTCGCCGGCGCGCGCGGCGTCCTGCGGGGCGTTCGCGATGCCGATGCTGGCGCCGATGTACAGGCGCTGGCCGGCATGCTGGAAGGGCTCGTCCAGTGCCGCCATCAGGCGCGCGCAGAGGTGCTCGATGTCGGCCTCGGCATGCGTTCCGTCGAGCACCATGACGAACTCGTCGCCGCCCAGGCGGGCGATTAGGTCGCCGTCGCGGGTACACAGCCGCAGGCGCTCGGCCACCTGCAGCAGCACCTCGTCGCCGGCCGCGTGGCCAAAGGTGTCGTTGATCGGCTTGAAGCGGTCGAGGTCGATGTACAGCAGGGTGCAGGCCGCCGGCTGGCCGCCGCCGGGCTCGAGCCGTTGCTCGAGGTGCTCGCGCAGCTGGTTGCGGTTCGGCAGGCCGGTCAGTGCGTCGTGCTGCGACAGGTGGGCGATGCGCGCCTGCGCCTCGGTTTCCTCGGTGGTGTCGGTCGCCGTGCCCCGGTAGCCGATCAACCTGCCGTCGCGCAGGATAGGCTTGGCCGCCAGCCGGCAGTGCCGGGCGTGGCCGTCGGCCGAGCGATAGCGGCAGCGCAGGGGCGCCTCGTCGGGGCTGAGCAGCCAGCCCTGCAGCGCCTCGTCGTCGCTGGTCAGCAGGGCGCCCAGCGGCTGCTCCAGCCAGACCTCGGGCCGGTGCCCGGTGATCTGCTCGAAGCGGCAGGAGAGGTAGGTCAGGCGCAACTGCTCGTCGGTCTCCCAGATCCAGTCCGAGGCGGCCTCGGCGACGTCGCGAAAGCGCGCTTCGCTGGCCGCCAGGGCCTGGCGGCTGTTGGCCAGCCGCTCGTAGCTGGCGTCCATCAGCTGAGTGGCGCGCAGCGCCTGGCGCAGCAGCAGCCAGGCGAGGAAGCCGAGGCCGAGGCTGACCAGCGCGAGGATGGGCAGCGTGACGAACAGCATATGCCGGCCGGGGCGTTCGGGCGTCCAGCCGAAGGTGAGCGGCGTGCCGTCCTCGTAGCGCAGGTGGATCGACGCGTCGTCCGCCTCCTCGTCGCGCGGCACCACCCGCAGGCCTTCGACGGCGTAGGCTTCGCCGAGCTGTTCGAGGCGCTCGGGGTCCAGCACGTCGGCGAGGATCAGCACCGAGGCAGGGCCGTCCATGGGCGGCACGTCGCTGTGGCCAGGCGTGAACATCGCCGCGGCGGCGATCACCGGCGTGCCGGCGGAGCTCAGTACCGCGGTGGCGCCTTGCTCGTCTGCGCCGCGGGCCTGATCCAGCAGCCGCGGCAGCCCGGACTGGAACCAGGCGGCGGCGTCGACCGTGACCAGCTTGCCGTCGATCACCGAATAGGTGGTGCGACCCTGCGCATCCACCACGAACAGGCCTTCAGTGCCGAAGTCCCGATGCAGGGAAGGGCCGAGGTTGCCCTGGCGATAGGCCCACTCGATGTCGGGCACCCCGTTGAGCCGGGCATAGGCATCGCCCCAGAAGGCGTTGTCGGCCACCGAGCGGGCCAGCCACTCGTGCGGTACCTGCAGCGCCTTCTCGGCGAGGAAGCGGCCGCGCTCAAGCTCCTCCCGGTCCAGGTTGCGGGCCAGATGGGCCAGCGTGATCGCCGTCCCCAGCAGGGCGCTCAGCAGCAGGCAGACGATGCCCGGCAGAACGCGGCGGGCGAAGGTCGCCTGGAATTTCGGCAGGGAAGAAAAAGGCAGATCGGACAACGGTCGCTTCCTTGAACGGGCATGCACGACGGAGCCCCGGTAATCGCCGGGGCCTGTCTCTGTCATGCGCCGGCTTTTCGGCGGTCATGAGGATCTGAGCAGGAAATGCGCCCCCTCGTTCGGGCAAGGCCGAGGCGACGACGAATGGCTTAAGGTCTGTTGCCATTTGACGCGGCAACGCGGCTCGCGACGAAACGGCAACAGACCTTAGCGGTCTTGCGCGTCGCGCGCGTCGGCTTCGGCGTTGCGCTTGGCGATCTGACGTTTCTGCTCCTCGGTCAGCGGGATCTTGCGCGAGGTCGAACGCAGCGCCATGAGGCTGCCGACGATCGACCCCAGGGCGAGGGCGAGTATCAGCCAGGCATACCAGGGCATTGTCTTTCTCCAGGCAGATGAGAGGTTCACCTTACTGCAGGTGGGGAGTGCGGCGATAGGATCGACAGCGCGCACCAGCGCGCTTGCGATGGCTGGCCTGCCGATCATCCGCGGCCTACCTTTTTCTGCGACAATGCGCGCCGTTTTTCGTGAGGCCCCGCCATGACCTGCCAGACTCCCATCATCGTCGCCCTCGATTTTCCCAGCCGCGAGGCCGCGCTGGCGCTCGCTGCCCGGCTCGATCCGACGCGGTGCCGCGTCAAGGTCGGCAAGGAGCTGTTCACCCGCTGCGGGCCGGCGATCGTCGAGGCGCTGCAGGGCCTGGGTTTCGAGGTGTTCCTCGACCTGAAATTCCACGACATCCCCAACACCACGGCGATGGCGGTCAAGGCGGCCGCCGAACTGGGCGTCTGGATGGTCAACGTGCATTGCTCCGGCGGCCTGCGGATGATGGCGGCCTGCCGCGACGTGCTGGAGCAGGGCGGCGGTGTGCGTCCGCTGCTGATCGGCGTGACGGTGCTGACCAGCATGGAGCAGGGCGATCTGGCGCAGCTGGGCCTGGACGTGCCGCCGCAGGAGCAGGTGCTGCGCCTGGCCGGGCTCGCCGAGCAGGCGGGGCTGGACGGGCTGGTGTGTTCGGCCCAGGAGGCGCCCGCGCTCAAGGCGCAGCTGCCGCGCCTGCAGCTGGTCACCCCGGGCATCCGCCCGGCCGGCAGTGCCGGCGACGACCAGCGGCGCATCCTCACTCCGGCGCAGGCGATGCAGGCCGGTTCCGACTACCTGGTGATCGGCCGTCCGATCAGCCAGGCCGCCGATCCGGCGGCGGCCCTGGCGGCGGTGGTCGCCGAGCTGTCCTGACCAACCGCGCCGCGGCTGCGACCGCGGACGTTCGCCGGGTCAGCTCACCTTGAGCACGAGCTTGCCGAGGTTGCCGCCGGTGAACAGCTTCATCAGGGTTTCGGGGAAGGTCTCCAGCCCCTCGACGATGTCTTCCCTGCTCTTGAGCTGCCCGCTCTGCAGCCAGCCGGCCATGTCGCGCATGGCTTCGGGATAGCGGGAGACGTAGTCGGTCACCACCATGCCTTCCATGCGCGCCCGGTTGACCAGCAGCGACAGGTAGTTCGACGGCCCCTTGACCGCCTCCTTGTTGTTGTACTGGCTGATGGCGCCGCAGAGCACCACGCGCGCCTTGAAGTTCAGCCGGGTCAGCACGGCGTCGAGGATGTCGCCGCCGACGTTGTCGAAGTACAGATCCACGCCTTTCGGGCACTCGCGCCTGAGCGCGGCGTGCAAGTCCTCGCCCTTGTAGTCGATCGCCGCATCGAAGCCGAAATCCTCGGTGAGCAGGCGGCACTTGTCGGCGCCACCGGCAATCCCCACCACGCGGCAGCCCTTGATCCGCGCGATCTGCCCGGCCACGCTGCCGACCGCCCCAGCGGCGCCGGAGACCACCACCGTCTCGCCGGCCTGCGGCGCGCCGACCGCCAGCAGCCCGAAGTAGGCGGTCATCCCGGTCATGCCGAGCGCCGACAGGTACAGCGGCAGGGGCGCCTGGCCGGGGTCGACCTTGTAGAAGCCGCGCGGCTCGCCGAGGAAATAGTCCTGCACGCCGAGGGCGCCGTTGACCCAGTCGCCCACCGCATGGTCAGGGTGCTGCGAGGCGACCACCTGGCCGACGCCCAGGGCCCGCATCACCTCGCCGAGACCGACCGGCGGGATGTAGGACCTGGCGTCGTTCATCCAGCCGCGCATCGCCGGGTCGATCGACAGGTACCGCACCCGCACCAGGATCTGCCCTGGCGCCGGCTCGTCCAGCGGCGTTTCGACGAAGCGGAAGGTATCGCGCGTAGGGGCGCCGATCGGGCGCTGGGCCAGCAGGCACTGGCGGTTGAGGATCGTCATCTCGGGTCTCGACTGGCTGAGGGAAAGGGTCGATCTAGCCTGCGCTCGCGACCCTGGGCAAGGTCCGGATGCTCTGTGGAATATGGCGACATTTGGCCGGCTGATCGGCCGGGCGGTGCGACCGTCACCACCGGCGTGCCCTGGCGGTCGGCGGCGGGGCGACCGTGATCTATACCCTCAGCCGGCCTTGCGGATGTTGAGGATCCACAGCGTCAGCACGCCGGCGACCAGCCCCCAGAGCGCCGAGCCGACGTTCCACAGCGACAGGCCCGAGGCGGTGACCATGAAGGTGATCAGTGCCGCTTCCCGCTCGCTGGGCTGCTGCATCGCCTGGGTCAGCCCGGCGCCGATCGAACCGAGCAGCGCCAGCGCGGCGATCGACAGCACCAGGGCACTGGGGAAGGCGGCGAACAGCGCGGCCAGGGTGGCGCCGAACAGCCCGGCGATGCCATAGAAGATTCCGCACCAGACCGCCGCGGTGTAGCGCCGCGCCGGGTCGGGGTGCGACTCTCCGCCGGCGCAGATGGCCATGGTGATGGCCGCCAGGTGGATGCCGTGCGAGCCGAAGGGCGCCAGCAGCACCGAGGCGATGCCGGTGACGGAGATCAGCGGCGAGGCGGGCACGGTGTAGCCCTCGGCGCGCAGCACCGCCAGCCCGGGCATGTTCTGCGAGGCCATGGCGATGACGAACAGCGGAATGCCGATGCTGACCACGGCCGCCAGCGAGAACGATGGCGTGGTCCACACCGGCACCGCCAGCTGCAGGCTGAAGCCGCTGAAATCCAGCAGCCCGAGCGCGCCGGCCAGCGCGCTGCCGACCAGCAGCGCGCTGAGCACCGCGTAGCGCGGGAACAGCCGCTTGGCCAGCAGGTAGCTGAAGAACATCGACAGCACCAGCAGCGGCTGTACCTCCACCGCATGGAAGATTTCCAGGCCGATGCGGAACAGCACGCCGGCCAGCAGCGCCGCCGCCAGCGAGGCAGGCACGTGGCGCATCAGGCGCTCGAAGCTGCCGGTCAGCCCGCACAGGGCGATCAGCGCCGAGGCCAGGATGAAGGCGCCGATCGCCTCGCCGTAGGGGACGCCGGGCAGGCTGCCGATCAGCAGCGCGGCGCCCGGCGTCGACCAGGCGATCACCACCGGCGTGCGAAAGCGCAGCGACAGGACGATGCTGCAGATCGCCATGCCGATCGACAGTGCCCAGATCCAGGAGGAAATCTGCCCGCTGCTGAGACCGGCCGCCTGGCCGGCCTGGAACATCAGCACCAGCGAGCTGGTATAGCCGGTGAGCATGGCCACGAAGCCGGCGACGATGGTGGAGGGGCTGCTGTCGGCCAGCGGTCGCATGGGCAGGCGGGTGGCTTCCATGGGGGATTCCGGAGCGGTCAAAAGCGCTAGGCTAGCGGCCAATGCACGATGGCGCCCGGTACAGCCGGGCGCGCAAGCGGCGATACAGTCGCGCGAGGCGATGAGGGCGAGGAGCGAGCGTGGAACCGGACAACCCCTATGCGGCGCCCGAGGCGCCCCTGATCGAACCGACGCGGCCAGCGGCCATCGGCGCCTGGACGGTCGGCCAGTTGCGCCTGCTCGCCGCCCTGAGCGCGGCTGCGGTGCTCGGCACGCTGGTGATGTCGGTCTTGCTGCTGACCATCGATCCGCTGCTGCACCCGGCGCTCACCCGGCTCGGCGAGTGGATGGGCCCGCTGGTGGCGGTGCTCGGCTGTTATCTGCTGATCCGTTTCAAGCAGTTCGTCGAAACCCGCTTCGAGGCCCCGCGGCTGGCCTGGCCGGTGTGGTCGCTGGTGGTCGTCAGCCTGGTGGTCACCGGCCTGGAGATCGCGCTGGGCGACGCCATGCTGATGACGCCGGGCTGGGCGATGCTGCTGTACTTCGCCACGGTGGCGCTGTACGGGCTGGTCACCGTCTGGTTCGGCATCCGGCTGCTGCGGGTGCACGACGTCTATGCCGCCGTGCGAGTGCTGGCCTGGCTGGCCATCGTCGGCGGCGCGATGCTCGCTTCGGTGATCCTGGTGCTCGCCGCGCTGGTGCCCCTGCTGGGGGTGCAATTGGCGATGACGGCGGTGTTCCTGCGCGGCGCCTCCGAACGCCGTGCGCTGGGCCCGTAGGGTGGATGACGGCGTAGCCTCATCCACGCGTCTGGCCGGTGTCCGGTGCCCCGCAAAAAGGGCCTTCCGATAGCTGGCATCCTTGTTGCTAATGTCCCTGCACTGGCGGAAAAGCGTCAAAAATCCGCGGAGAGGACAGATGAGCCAAGGTGTCGAATTCAATCGCTTGATGCTGGAAATGCGGGCCATGCAGATGGATGCGATGGCGCGCGCGAAGCCGGCACCGACGCCCGAGCAGGTGAGCGGCCCGAGCTTCGCCGACATGCTCGGCCAGGCGGTCAACAAGGTGAACGAGACGCAGCAGGCATCGAGCCAGCTGGCCACCGCCTTCGAGATGGGGCAGAGCGGCGTCGATCTCACCGATGTGATGATCGCTTCGCAGAAAGCCAGCGTTTCCTTCCAGGCCCTGACCCAGGTACGCAACAAGCTGGTCCAGGCCTATCAAGACATCATGCAGATGCCGGTCTGAGGTGGAGTGAGTCATGGCTGAAGCGGTAACCACCAACATCCCGGTCCCTGCCGATTCCGGCGCGGCGAAAAAGCCCCTGCTGGGCCTGTCGTTCCTGGAAAACCTCTCGGAAATGTCCATGCTGCGGCAGATCGGCCTGCTGGTCGGCCTGGCCGCGAGCGTCGCCATCGGCTTCGCCGTGGTGCTCTGGTCGCAGCAGCCGGACTACCGTCCGCTGCTCGGCAGCCTCGCCGGGATGGACGCCAACCAGGTGATGGAAACCCTCGCCGCGGCGGACATCAAGTACACCGTCGAGCCCAACTCCGGCGCCCTGCTGGTCAAGGCCGACGACCTGGCCCGCGCGCGCCTGAAGCTGGCCGGCGCCGGCATCGCGCCGGCCGACAGCACCGTCGGCTTCGAGATCCTCGACAAGGAGCAGGGCCTGGGCACCAGCCAGTTCATGGAAGCGACCCGCTACCGTCGCGGCCTGGAAGGCGAGCTGGCGCGCACCATCACCAGCCTGAACAACATCAAGGGTGCCCGCGTGCACCTGGCGATCCCGAAGAGCTCGGTGTTCGTCCGTGACGAGCGCAAACCGACCGCCTCGGTGCTGGTCGAGCTGTACCCGGGGCGCAGCCTCGAGCCCAGCCAGGTGATGGCGATCATCAACCTGGTGGCCACCAGCGTGCCGGAACTGACCAAGTCGCAGGTCACCGTGGTGGACCAGAAGGGCAACCTGCTGTCCGACCAGCAGGAGCTGTCCGAGCTGACCATGGCCGGCAAGCAGTTCGACTACAGCCGCCGCATGGAAGGCCTGTACACCCAGCGCGTGCACAACATCCTGCAGCCGGTGCTGGGCATGGGCCGCTACAAGGCGGAGGTGAGCGCCGACGTCGACTTCAGCGCCGTCGAGTCGACTTCCGAGACCTTCAACCCGGACCAGCCGGCGCTGCGCAGCGAGCAGAGCGTCAACGAGCAGCGCCAGAGCAGCCTCGGCCCGCAGGGCGTGCCGGGCGCGCTGAGCAACCAGCCGCCGGGGCCGGCGACCGCGCCGGAGCAGACCGGCGGCCAGGCTGCCGGGGTCGGCGCGGTCCCCCCGGGCCAGCCGCTGCTGGACGCCAACGGCCAGCAGATCATGGACCCGGCCACCGGCCAGCCGATGCTGGCGCCCTATCCGGCGGACAAGCGCGAGCAGGCCACGCGCAACTACGAGCTGGACCGTTCGATCAGCTACACCAAGCAGCAGCAGGGCCGCCTCAAGCGCCTGTCGGTGGCGGTGGTGGTGGACGACCAGGTGCGCATAGGCGCCGACGGCCAGGCGGTACGCCAGCCGTGGTCGGCCGACGACCTGGCGCGCTTCACCCGCCTGGTGCAGGACGCGGTGGGCTACGACGCCAGCCGTGGCGACAGCGTCAGCGTGATCAACACGCCCTTCGCCCCGGACGTCGCGGAAGAATCCTTCGAGATCCCGTTCTACTCGCAGCCCTGGTTCTGGGACGTGGTCAAGCAGGTACTCGGCGTACTTTTCATCCTGGTACTGGTGTTCGGCGTGCTGCGCCCGGTGCTGAACAACCTGACCGGTGCGGGCAAGGGCAAGGAGCTGGCCGCCGGCGGTGTGGGTGGCGAGAACGGGCTGGGCGAGATCGCCGGTCTGGACGACGAGCTCGCCAGTGATCGGGTGAGCCTCAGCGGGCCGCAGAGTATCCTCCTGCCGAGCCCGACCGAGGGCTATGATGCCCAGCTCAATGCAATCAAAAGCCTCGTGGCCGATGACCCGGGCCGTGTCGCCCAGGTCGTGAAAGAGTGGATCAATTCCGATGAGTGAAACCCGAGTTCCGGTCAAGCTGAACAAGGTCGACAAGGCCGCGATCCTCCTGCTCTCGCTCGGCGAGACCGACGCCGCCCAGGTGCTGCGGCACATGGGCCCGAAGGAAGTGCAGAAGGTCGGTACCGCCATGGCGCAGATGCGCAACGTCCAGCGCGAGCAGGTCGAGAAGGTGATGAGCGAGTTCGTCGAACTCGTCGGCGACCAGACCAGCCTCGGCGTCGGTGCCGACGGCTACATCCGCAAGATGCTCACCGCCGCGCTCGGCGAGGAGAAGGCCGGCGGCCTGATCGATCGCATCCTGCTCGGCGGCAGCACCAGCGGCCTGGACAGCCTCAAGTGGATGGAGCCGCGCGCCGTGGCCGACGTGATCCGCTACGAGCACCCGCAGATCCAGGCGATCGTGGTGGCCTACCTCGACCCCGACCAGGCCGGCGAGGTGCTCTCGCACTTCGACCACAAGGTTCGCCTGGACATCATCCTGCGCGTGTCCTCGCTCAACACCGTGCAGCCGGCCGCGCTCAAGGAACTGAACCTGATCCTGGAGAAGCAGTTCTCCGGCAGCGCCAACACCACCCGTGCCTCGCTGGGCGGGGTCAAGCGCGCCGCCGACATCATGAACTACCTCGACAGCTCGGTCGAAGGCCCGCTGATGGACTCCATCCGCGAGATCGACCAGGACCTGTCGACGCAGATCGAGGACCTGATGTTCGTCTTCGACAACCTGGCCGACGTCGACGACCGCGGCATCCAGGCACTGATGCGCGAGGTTTCCTCCGACGTGCTGGTGCTGGCGCTCAAGGGAGCCGACGAGGCGGTCCAGGACAAGTTCTTCAAGAACATGTCCAAGCGCGCGGCCGAACTGCTGCGCGACGATCTGGAAGCCAAGGGACCGGTGCGCGTCAGCGACGTGGAGAACGCCCAGAAGGAAATTCTCACCATCGCTCGCCGCATGGCCGAAGCCGGGGAAATCGTCCTCGGCGGCAAGGGCGGCGAGGAAATGATCTGAGCCCCTGCCGATGGCCAAGGACAATCCGAGCGAACTGATCCGCGCCAAGGACCTGGGGGCCTTCGACCGCTGGGCGCTGCCCAGCTTCGACCCCGAGGGCGCCGAGCCGGAACCGGTCGAGCCGCCGGCACCGGAGCCCGAGGAAGAGCTCAGCCATGTCGAGGACGTTCCGGTAGAAGACGTCAAGCCCTTGACACTCGACGAACTGGAGGCGATCCGCCAGGAGGCCTACAACGAGGGCTTCGCCACCGGCGAGAAGGACGGCTTCCATGCCGGCCAGCTCAAGGCCCGTCAGGAAGCCGACACGGCGCTGGCGCCACGGCTGGCGAACCTCGAACGCTTGATGACGCAGTTGCTCGACCCGATCGCCGAGCAGGACGCTAACCTCGAGCACGCCATGGTTACCCTGGTCAGCCACCTGGCGCGCGAGGTGATCCAGCGCGACCTGCTGATCGATTCCAGCCAGATCCGCCAGGTCCTGCGCGAGGCGCTCAAGCTGCTGCCGATGGGCGCGGAGAACATCCGCATCTTCATCAACCCGCAGGACTTCGAGGCGGTCAAGGCGCTGCGCGAGCGGCACGAGGAGAGCTGGAAGATCCTCGAGGACGACAGCCTGCTGCCGGGCGGCTGCCGGGTCGAGACCGAGCACAGCCGTATCGACGCCAGCATCGAGACGCGCCTGGGCCAGGCGATCAAGCAGCTGTTCGAGCAGCAGCGCGAGAACGCCACCCATCCGCCGTCCGCCGACCTTTCCCTGGATATCGACGCCCCCCATGCACCTTGACCGCATCAGTTTCGCCCGCCGCTTCGAAACTTACCTCGGCGCGGTCAAGCTGCCCGGCCAGCCGGTGCTCGAGGGCCGCCTGCTGCGCATGGTCGGCCTGACCCTGGAGGCCGAGGGCCTGCGCGCGGCCATCGGCAGCCGCTGCCTGGTGATCAACGACGACAGCTACCACCCCTCGCAGGTCGAGGCGGAGGTGATGGGGTTCTCCAGCGGCAAGCTGTACCTGATGCCGGTCGGCAGCCTGGCCGGCATCGCCCCCGGCGCGCGCGTAGTGCCGCTGCCCAACACCGGCCGCCTGCCGATGGGCATGTCCATGCTCGGCCGTGTGCTCGACGGCGCCGGCCGCGCGCTGGACGGCAAGGGCGGGATGAAGGCCGAGGACTGGGTGCCGATGGACGGGCCGGTGATCAACCCGCTCAAGCGCCACCCGATCAGCGAGCCGCTGGACGTCGGCATCCGCTCGATCAACGGCCTGCTGACCGTCGGCCGCGGCCAGCGCCTCGGGCTGTTCGCCGGCACCGGCGTCGGCAAGTCGGTGCTGCTGGGCATGATGACCCGCTTCACCGAGGCCGACATCATCGTCGTCGGGCTGATCGGCGAGCGGGGCCGCGAGGTCAAGGAGTTCATCGAACACATCCTCGGCGAAGAAAGCATCAAGCGCTCGGTGGTGGTGGCCTCGCCGGCCGACGACGCCCCGCTGATGCGCCTGCGCGCGGCGCAGTACTGCACGCGCATCGCCGAATACTTTCGCGACAAGGGCAAGAACGTCCTGCTGCTGATGGATTCGCTGACCCGCTACGCCCAGGCGCAGCGCGAGATCGCCCTGGCCATCGGCGAGCCGCCAGCGACCAAGGGCTATCCGCCGTCGGTGTTCGCCAAGCTGCCGGCGCTGGTCGAGCGCGCCGGCAACGCGGAGCAGGGCGGCGGTTCTATCACCGCCTTCTACACCGTGCTCAGCGAGGGCGACGACCAGCAGGACCCGATCGCCGACGCCGCACGCGGGGTGCTCGACGGCCATATCGTGCTGTCGCGCCGGCTCGCCGAGGAAGGCCATTACCCGGCCATCGACATCGAGGCCTCGATCAGCCGGGTGATGCCGCAGGTGGTCAGCCCCGAACACCTGCGCGCCTCGCAGCGCTTCAAGCAGCTCTGGTCGCGCTACCAGCAGAGCCGCGACCTGATCAGCGTCGGCGCCTACGTGCCCGGCGGCGATCCGGAAACCGACCTGGCGATCGCGCGCCAGGCCGACATGGTCCGGTTCCTGCGCCAGCGTCTGGATGAGAGCGAGGGCCTGGCCAGCAGCGCCGGCCAGCTGTCCTCGGTGTTCAACCCCGGCGCCAAGGGCTGAGGGCGGGCTGAGTGTCGAGCAGTCGCGCCGACCGGCTCGCCCCGGTGATCGAGATGGCCGAACGCGCCGAGCGCGAGGCGGCCAAGCTGCTCGGCCAGGGACAGACGCAACTGACCCAGGCGAAGAACAAGCTGAGCGAGCTGGAGCAGTATTTCGGCGACTACCAGCGGCAGTGGATGGAGCAGGGCGCCAGGGGGGTGTCCGGCGACTGGCTGATGAACTACCAGCGCTTCCTGTCCCAGCTCGAGTCGGCCATCGGCCAGCAGCGGCGCAGCGTCGCCTGGCACGAGAACAACCTCGGCAAGCTGCGCGACCAGTGGCAGCAGCGGCATGCCCGGCTGGAAGGGCTGCGCAAGCTGGTCGAGCGCTACCTGCGGGAGGCGCGGGTCGCCGCCGACAAGCGTGAACAGCGTCTGCTCGACGAATTCTCCCAGCGGCTCGCGTCACGCAGTCGGCACGACTAGGTTGCCGGCACCGGAGTCGAGTGCTAAATCTCTGATATCCCCGGCTTATGCCGGCGGGTCCTTCTCCAGGTCAGGGAGTCTCCCATGTCAATCTCCTCGCAGCCTGCCGATGATGGTAGGGAACTGATCATCCACATCCAGGGCCGCTTCGATTTCAGCACGCACCAGGCATTTCGCGATGCCTACCAGAACGTCTCCGTCACGCCCCGGCGCTACGTCGTCGACCTCAAGGAGGCCACCTACCTCGACAGCTCCGCGCTGGGCATGCTGCTCCTGCTGCGCGACCATGCCGGCGGCGACGACGCCGATATCCACCTGATCAACTGCAACGCCGACGTCCGCAAGATTCTCTCGATCAGCAACTTCGAACAACTGTTCAAGATCGACTGACATGCCGCTGCGGCTGACGATCCTCATCGCCGAGGACAACCCCGCCGACCGGATGCTGCTGTCGACCATCGTCAGCCGCGAAGGCCACCGGGTGCTGACCGCGGCCAACGGCATCGAAGCCGTATCGCTGTTCCGCCAGGAGCGTCCCCAGCTGGTGCTGATGGACGCCCTGATGCCGGTGATGGACGGCTTCGAGGCGGCCCGGCAGATCAAGGCGCTGGCCGGCGACGAGCTGGTACCGATCATCTTCCTCACTTCGCTGGCGGAAAACGAAGCCCTGGCCCGCTGCCTGGAAGCGGGCGGCGACGACTTCGTCGCCAAGCCGTACAACCGCATCATCCTCGCCGCCAAGATCGGCGCCATGGACCGCCTGCGCCGCCTGCAGGCGACGGTGCGCCAGCAGCGCGACCTGATCAGCCGGCAGCACCAGCAGCTGCTGCGCGAGCAGGAGGTGGCCAAGGCGATCTTCGACAAGGTGGCCCACGCCGGCTGTCTCGACGCCCCCAACATTCGCTACCGGCAGTCGCCGCTGGCGCTGTTCAACGGCGACCTGCTGCTCGCCGCGCAGACGCCGACCGGGCGCATGTTCGTGCTGCTCGGCGACTTCACCGGCCACGGCCTGCCGGCGGCGATCGGCGCCATGCCGCTGGCCGAGACCTTCTACGGCATGGCCGCCAAGGGCTATTCCAGCAGCGACCTGCTGCGCGAGATGAACGCCAAGCTCAAGCGCATCCTGCCGGTGGGTGTGTTCTGCTGTGCCACGCTGCTCGACCTGTCCTTCGACAAGCGCACGGTGGACGTCTGGAGCGGCGGCCTGCCGGACGGCTACCTGCTCTGCGCCAACGGCACCCGGGTGCCGCTGAAGTCCCGGCATCTGCCGCTCGGCGTGCTCGAGCCGGAGGCCTTCGTCGCCCGCTTCGAGCCGCATACGCTGGCCGAGGGCGACCGGGTGCTGCTGCTGTCCGACGGCGTGGTGGAAAGCTGCAACGCGCAGAACGAGCTGTTCGGCGAGGCGCGCCTGCTGGCGGTGATCGACGCCAACCGCGAGCCGCTGCGCCTGCTCGAAGAAATCGTCGAGGCGCTGCTCGCCTTCCACGGCCAGGCACAGGACGACCTCAGCCTGGTGGAGATCGACGTCGACGGCCAGCCCGGGCCCATGCCGATCCAGGCATCCTACGTCGGTGCGGTGCAGCCGAGCCCGCTGGACTGGTCGGGCTCGTTGCTGCTGCGCGGCGAAACCCTGCGCGACTACAACCCCCTGCCGGCGCTGCTGCACCTGCTGCTGCAGGTGGTCGAGCTCAGGCGCCACGCCGGGCGTGTCTTCGCGGTCCTGGCCGAGCTCTACGCCAATGCCTTGGAGCATGGTGTGCTCGGGCTGGACTCGGCGCTGAAGGTCGACGCCGACGGTTTCGCCCGCTATTACCGGCTGCGCGAGCAGCGCCTGAGCGCGCTGCGTGACGGCTGGATCGAGATCGACCTGCGCGTGGAGCCGGAGGATCATGGCGGCTGCCTGCGCATCGGCGTTCGCGACAGCGGCGCCGGCTTCGACATCGCGCGCGCCCTGGCCGAGCAGCCGGCGACCGGCAAGCTGTCCGGCCGGGGGCTGGCGCTGGTGCGCGAGCTCAGCGACGGCTGCGCCGCGGATGCCGACGGACGTGGCGTCAGCGTGGAGTTCCGCTGGAGGCGTGAGGCATAATCGCGGCTTCCACCAAGGAGATGCCCCGGTGTCCGACGCCCACCTCGACAGCGCTGTGCTGGCCACCCTGCGGGTCGTGATGGAGGACGAGTACCCGGTCCTGCTGGATACCTTCCTCAAGGATTCCGAAGAGCGCGTGCGCCTGCTCCACCAGGCCTGTGCGGTCAGCGACGCCTATCTGCTGCGGCAGACCGCGCACAGCTTCAAGGGCAGTTGCAGCAACATGGGCGCGCCGCTGCTCACCGAGCTGTGCCGCGAACTGGAGGATAGCGCCCGCCGTGAGCAGCTCGACGGCGCGAACGAGCTGATCGGCCAGATTGAACGCGAATTCGCCATCGTGCGCATCCTCATGCGCGCCGAGCGCCAGCGCTTCGGCGCCTCGGGCTGAGCGCCGGGGCGCAGTTGCCGCAAGGGCAGGGCGTGCTCCCGCAGGCAGACCGGGCCTGGGCTGTAGGAGCGACCTTGGTCGCGAATCGTGTCGACGCCGTAGCTATGTTCCTTCGCGAACAAGGACTTAGCGTCTCCTCGCTCCCAAGGGAACTGAGAAGCCGCACCGCTGCGTGGGGCCAGGCCGTAGGGTGGGGCTGGCGGCGCTCCTTGGTGGGCTTCAGCCCACCAAGGAGGCCACGGTTTTCAGCATCTGGTGGGCTGAAGCCCACCCTACGAGGCAATCGCCGTGCGGGTGTTTCCCACAGACGAGGCCGGGCCCCGGCTGTAGGAGCGACCTTGGTCGCGAAGGGATTCGATGGCGGAGCTGCGTTCCTTCGCGAGCAAGGACTTAGCGTCTCCTCGTTCCCAAGGGGACTGAGAAGCCGCACCGCTGCGCGGGGCCAGGCCGTAGGGTGGGGCTGGCGGCGTTCCACGTGGGCTTCAGCCCACCAAGGAGGCCACGGTTTTCAGCATCTGGTGGGCTGAAGCCCACCCTACGAGGCAATCGCCGTGCGGGTGTTTCCCACAGACGAGGCCGGGCCCCGGCTGTAGGAGCGACCTTGGTCGCGAAGGGATTCGATGGCGGAGCTGCGTTCCTTCGCGAGCAAGGACTTAGCGTCTCCTCGTTCCCAAGGGGACTGAGAAGCCGCACCGCTGCGCGGGGCCAGGCCGTAGGGTGGGGCTGGCGGCGCCCCACGTAGGGTGGGCTTCAGCCCACCAAGGAGGCCACGGTTTTCAGCTCTGGTGGGCTGAAGCCCACCCTACCACGCCAGCCGCCGCAAGGCGCGCCCGCTGCAGGCGAGACCGGCCCAGCGCTGGCGGCCTTGGTCGTGAGCGCTGGCCTGATCCTTGCAACCACACCGCCAAGATCATCCCGAGCGGAAAGACGCCATGTCCGTTTCACCCGATACGCTACTCAAGCTGAACACCGATATCGGCAGCCGTACGAACCCCTCCCGAACCACTACGCCCGCGCAGTCCCAGGCGGACGCGGGGCGTTTCGCCGAACTCTACGCGCAACAGCGCCAGCCCCGGCAGCCGCAGGCGGCGGCGCCCGAGCGGCAGGAAACCGCGCCCAGGCCGAAGCCGGCCGAGCGTCAGGAACCCGCCGCGCGCGCCAAGCCGGCCGAGCGTCGCGAAGCGGGCGCTGCAGAGCGCAGCTCGAACGCCGAAACCCGGGACACCGAGCAGACGCCGCAGACCGCCGGCGGCGACGAAAAGCCGGCGGTTGCCGCCAGCGGCAATGCCTTGCCCGCCGAAGAACCGGCGACCGACCAGGGTTCCGAGACGGATCCGCTGCTGATGCTCGGGCTCGCCGGGCAGCTGCCGGTCGACAACGCCCAGGCGGCCGCGGCGATGAGTGTGCCGGGAACCGCCCAGGCGCTCGACGAGATGCCCGAGGAGGTCTCGCTGGAGGACCTGCTCGGCGGCCTCGGCGATCCGCTGAAGAAATCCACGGGAAAGGACGAGGCGGTGGCGCTGGCCTCCGGCTCGGCCGATCCGAAGGGCCAGGCGGCGGCGAAGAGCGGTGACGGCTTCGTCGCGACCCTGCTGGCCGTCAAGGGCGAGTCGGAGAAAGACGAGTCGCTGGGCGACGCCCTGGCCCTGGAGGACGGGCTGCAGGCGCTCGACGGGCCGAAGGAAACCCGTAGCGCCACGGCTGACGCACTGGGCGCCCGGCTCAACACCCTGGCCCAGGCCGTCGGCCAGGCGCAGCAGGCTCAGCGCCCGGCGCAGGTGCCGGGGCAGCCGGTGCCGATGCAGCAGAACGGCTGGAGCGAGCAGGTGGTGGACCGGGTGATGTGGCTGTCCAGCCAGAACCTCAAGTCGGCCGAGATCCAGCTCGACCCGCAGGAGCTCGGCCGCCTCGAAGTGCGCATCGAGATGAACAAGGATCAGACCCAGGTCACCTTCCTCAGCCCGCACGCCGGCGTGCGCGATGCGCTGGAAGCCCAGTCGCAGCGACTGCGCGACCTGTTCACCCAGCAGGGCATGAACCTGCTGGACGTGAACGTCTCCGACCAGTCGCTCGCCCGGGGCTCGCAGGGGCAGGGCGGCGACGGGCAGGGCCGTGGGCGTGGCGGGCTGCTCGGCGAGGGCGGGGACACCGGCGACGAGCGGCTGCTGGGCACCAGCGAAATTTCCGCCGACCGGACCGGCGGCGATCGCGGGCTGGTCGACTATTACGCCTGATTCGCCAGGCGGCTGAGCGACCGGCGCCCTCGAGGCGCCGGTTTCGTTTTCGCATCCGGTGATCGGCGCGGGCGGCTTCCCGCGCATTTACGCCATGCAGGCCGGCTGATACTTTGGCACAGCTGTTGCTCCCAAGCCTTTGAACACAGGTGAAACGCTTCAAGATGACGGATTTCTGGCATGGCTAAGAAACAGGCAACGGCTCCCGCGGCGACGGCCGGCGACGCGCCGGCGGGTGGCAAGGGAAAGCTGAAACTGATCATCGTCGGCGTGGTCGCCTTCTTGTTGGCGATCGGCCTGTCCATCGGCGGCACCTGGTACGTGATGCAACAGGGCCAGGAGCAGGAGGCCGCGGCGCCGGCCGAGGGCGCGCCGGGCATGCCGCAGCGGCAGGCCGCGGTGTACGAGGTGCTGATGCCTGCCTTCGTGGTCAACTACAACCAGAACGGACGGCAGCGCTACATGCAGACTACCCTCGCGCTGATGTCGCGCGATCCGGTGGCCCTGGGCGCGCTGAAGGAACACATGCCGCTGTTGCGCAACCGGCTGGTGATGCTGTTCTCCAGCCAGGATTTCGCCGCGCTGGCCACGCCGGTCGGCAAGGAGATGCTGCGCCAGCAGGCGACTGCCACGGTGCAGGAACTGGCACAGAAGGAACTGGGCAAGCTCGCCGTCGAGCAAGTGCTGTTCACCAATTTCGTATTGCAATAAGAGTTCTCCATGGCCGTTCAAGACCTGCTTTCCCAAGACGAGATCGACGCGCTGCTGCACGGCGTCGACGACGGTCTGGTCGAGACCGAGAGCGACAGCGAGCCGGGTAGCATCAAGAGCTACGACCTGACCAGCCAGGACCGCATCGTCCGCGGCCGCATGCCGACCCTGGAGATGATCAACGAGCGCTTCGCACGCTACACCCGGATCAGCATGTTCAACCTGCTGCGGCGCTCGGCCGACGTTTCGGTCGGCGGCGTGCAGGTGATGAAGTTCGGCGAGTACGTGCACTCGCTGTACGTGCCCACCAGCCTCAACCTGGTGAAGATGAAGCCGCTGCGCGGCACCGGCCTGTTCATCCTCGATGCCAAGCTGGTGTTCAAGCTGGTCGACAATTTCTTTGGCGGCGACGGCCGCCACGCCAAGATCGAGGGCCGCGAGTTCACCCCGACCGAGCTGCGGGTGGTGCGCATGGTGATCGACCAGGCCTTCGTCGACCTCAAGGAAGCCTGGCACGCGGTGCTGGACGTCAACTTCGAGTACATCAATTCCGAGGTGAACCCGGCGCTGGCGAACATCGTCAGCCCCAGCGAGGTGGTGGTGGTTTCCACCTTCCACATCGAGCTGGACGGCGGCGGCGGCGACCTGCACGTGACCATGCCGTACTCGATGATCGAGCCCATCCGCGAGATGCTCGATGCCGGCTTCCAGTCCGACGTCGACGACCAGGACGAACGCTGGGTCAAGGCGCTGCGCGAGGACATCCTCGACGTCAACGTGCCGCTGGGCGCCACCGTGGTCCGGCGCCAGCTCAAGCTGCGGGACATCCTCAACATGCAGCCGGGCGACGTGATCCCGGTGGAGGTGCCCGAGGACATGATCATGCGCGCCAACGGCGTGCCGGCCTTCAAGGTCAAGCTCGGTGCCCACAAGGGCAACCTGGCGCTGCAGGTGCTGGCGCCGGTCGAGCGCCCCCGCTGATATCCACCCTATTCGTGCCGTTCGAGGATTTCCCATGGCAGACAACGAACAAACTCCCGAAGAGCAGGCGCTGGCCGACGAGTGGGCCGCCGCGCTCGCCGAGGCGGGCGATGCCAGTCAGGACGACATCGATGCGCTGATGAACAGCGCGCCCGCCAAGCCGGCGCCCCCGCGTGCGCCCATGGAGGAGTTCGGCAGTTCGCCGAAGCCGAACGCCAACATCGGCCTGGAAGGGCCGAACCTCGACGTGATCCTCGACATTCCGGTGTCCATCTCGATGGAGGTGGGCAGCACCGAAATCAGCATCCGCAACCTGCTGCAGCTGAACCAGGGCTCGGTGGTCGAGCTGGACCGCCTGGCCGGCGAGCCGCTGGACGTGCTGGTCAACGGCACGCTGATCGCCCACGGCGAGGTGGTGGTGGTGAACGAGAAGTTCGGCATCCGCCTGACCGACGTGATCAGCCCCAGCGAACGCATCAAGAAGCTGCGCTGAGATGGGCAGGTTCGCGGCTTTCCTCCTGGCCCTGCCGGCGCTGCCGGCGCTCGCCGCCGAGCCCGCGGCGAGCATGAGCGGCTCCGACATGGGCGGACAGATCACCAAGCTGCTGTTCGGCCTGCTGCTGGTGGTCGGGCTGATCTTCCTGCTCGCCTGGCTGCTGCGCCGGGTCCAGCAACTGAACCCGCGCGACGCCCAGGCCATCAAGCTGGTGTCGAGCCGCTCGCTCGGCCCGCGTGACCGCCTGGTGCTGGTCCAGGTCGGCGGCGAGCAGATCCTGCTCGGCATGAGCCCCGGCCGCATCACGCCCCTGCACGTGCTCAAGGACCCGGTGATCCTGCCGGACGCCGAGCCGGCCAGCCCCGAATTCGCCCAGCGCCTGATGGAACTGCTCGGCAAGGATCAGAAGGACAGACACTGATGCTTCGACTCGTGCTGGCGCTGCTGCTGGTGCTGGGGGCCCCGCTCGCGCTCGGCCAGGAACTCGGGCCGCTGGTGCGCGAGGGTGAGAACCCGCTGTCGATCCCGGCGATCACCCTGACCACCGACTCCGAAGGCCAGCAGGAGTACTCGGTCACCCTGCAGATCCTGCTGATCATGACGGCGCTGAGCTTCATTCCGGCGTTCGTCATGCTGATGACCAGCTTTACCCGGATCATCATCGTCTTCTCCATCCTGCGCCAGGCGCTCGGCCTGCAGCAGACGCCGTCGAACCAGATCCTCGTCGGCCTGGCGATCTTCCTCACGCTGTTCATCATGGCGCCGGTGTTCGAGCAGGTGAACCGCGACGCCTTGCAGCCCTACCTCAACCAGCAGTTGACGGCGCAGGACGCGATCGCCCGGGCCGAGGTGCCGCTGAAGGACTTCATGCTGGCGCAGACCCGCGAGAGCGACCTGGAGCTGTTCGTGCGGCTGTCGCGGCGCACCGACATTCCGTCGGCGGATGCCGCGCCGCTGACAATCCTGGTGCCGGCGTTCGTCACCTCCGAGCTGAAGACCGCCTTCCAGATCGGCTTCATGATCTTCATCCCGTTCCTGATCATCGACATGGTGGTGGCGAGCGTGCTGATGGCGATGGGCATGATGATGCTGTCGCCGCTCATCGTCTCGCTGCCGTTCAAGATCATGCTGTTCGTGCTGGTGGACGGCTGGGGGCTGATCATCGGTACCCTGGCCGGCAGCTTCGGCACGCTGGGAGGTTCCCCATGACACCCGAGGTGGCGGTCGACCTGTTTCGCGAGAGCCTGTGGATCACCGCCATGATCGTCGGCGTGCTGGTGGTGCCGAGCCTGCTGGTGGGCCTGGTGGTGGCCATGTTCCAGGCCGCCACGCAGATCAACGAGCAGACCCTGAGTTTCCTGCCGCGCCTGATCGTCATGTTGTTGACGCTGATCTGGGCCGGCCCCTGGCTGGTTCGCGAGCTGATGGAGTACACCCAGACGCTGATCACCAACATCCCGCTGGTCATCGGCTAGCGCAGCGCGATGGCACGGGCGCTCGCGCATGCTTGAACTGACCGAGGGACAGATCGGCGGCTGGGTCGCGGCCTTCCTGCTGCCGCTGTTCCGCATCGCCTCGATGCTGATGGTCATGCCGATCATCGGGACCCAGCTGGTGCCGACGCGGGTGCGGCTGTACCTGTCGCTGGCCATCGCCGTGGTGCTGGTGCCGACCCTGCCGCCGATGCCGGAGGTCGAGGCGCTGAGCCTGCGCGCGCTGGTGCTGGTGGCGCAGGAGGTGCTGGTCGGCGCGATGATGGGCTTCGTCCTGCAATTGTTCTTCCACCTGTTCATCGTCTCCGGGCAACTGCTGGCGATGCAGATGGGCCTGGGTTTCGCCTCCATGGTCGATCCGGCCAACGGCGTCTCGGTACCGGTGCTCGGCCAGTACTTCAACATGCTGGTGATCCTGCTGTTCCTGGCCATGAACGGCCATCTGGTGACGCTGGAGATCCTCGCCGAAAGTTTCGTCACGCTGCCGGTGGGCGAGGGATTGGGCACCAACCACTACTGGGCGGTCGCCGGCAAGCTCGGCTGGGTGCTCGGCGCCGGCCTGCTGCTGGTGCTGCCGGCGATCACCGCGCTGCTGGTGATCAACCTCGCCTTCGGCCTGATGACCCGGGCGGCGCCGCAGCTGAACATCTTTTCCATCGGCTTCCCGCTGACGCTGGTGCTGGGCCTGATCATCGTCTGGATCGGTATTGCCGACCTGCTGTCGCAATACCAGATATTCGTCACCGAGGCGTTGCAACTGCTGCGCGAACTGGTGAGGGCCTCATGAAGCGTCGGACGTCTGAGGTGCGTCGTGGCTGAAAACGAGAACGGTGCCGACAAGAGCGAAGAACCCACGGCGAAACGGCGCCAGGAGGCCCGCGAGAAGGGCCAGCTGGCGCGCTCGCGCGAGCTGAACACGGTGGCCGTGATGATCGGCGGCATCGGCGGGCTGCTGGTTTCCGGCAGCAGCCTGGCGCAGAGCCTGATGGCGGTGATGCGCGGCAGTTTCGAGGTCAGCCGCGAGACCCTGCTGCAGCCGGACGCCATGGCGCAGATGCTGCTCGCCGCCGGGCTGGTGGCGCTGAAGGCGACGCTGCCGTTGCTGTTCATGCTGCTGGTGGCCTCGATCGTCGGACCGATCTCGCTCGGCGGTTGGCTGTTCTCGGGCAAGGCGATGGCACCGAAGTTCAGCCGCATGAACCCGCTGTCCGGGCTCAAGCGCATGTTCTCCACCCACGCCCTGGTGGAGCTGCTCAAGGCGCTGGGCAAGTTCCTGGTGGTGCTGGCGGTGGCGCTGGTGGTGCTGACCGCCTACCAGGACGACCTGCTGTCGATCGCCAAGCAGCCGCTGGAGCTGGCCATCGCCCACAGCGCGGAGATCGTCGGCTGGTGCGCGCTGTGGATGGCCTGCGGGCTGATCATCATCGCCGCGGTGGACGTGCCGTTCCAGCTCTGGGACAACAAGCAGAAGCTGATGATGACCAAGCAGGAGGTCAAGGACGAGTACAAGGATTCCGAGGGCAAGCCGGAGGTCAAGGGCCGCATCCGCCAGATGCAGCGCGAGATGGCCGAGCGCCGGATGATGCAGGCGGTGCCCGAGGCCGACGTGGTCATCACCAACCCGACCCACTTCGCCGTGGCGCTCAAGTACGACGTCGACAAGGGCAACGCGCCGGTGCTGCTGGCCAAGGGCGGCGACTTCCTGGCGCTGAAGATCCGCGAGGTAGCGCAGGAGCACAAGGTGATGGTGCTCGAATCACCCGCGCTGGCGCGGGCGGTGTACTACTCCACCGAGCTGGACCAGGAAATCCCCGCCGGCCTCTACCTCGCCGTGGCCCAGGTGCTGGCCTACGTCTACCAGTTGCGCCAGTACCAGGCCGGCCAGGGCAAGCGTCCCGACCCGCTGCGCGACCTGCCGATTCCGAAGGAATTGCGTAGGGACGAATAAAGCGAGAAGCCGAATAAGAGGCTTGAGGCTTGAGGCTGGAGGCGGGGGTGTTTATCCGTCCAGCCTCCAGCCTCCAGCCTATTCGATCACCCCACACGCCACCCGCGAGCCGCCGCCGCCGAGCGGTTTGGGGTGGTCGGAATGGTTGTCGCCGCCTTCGTGGACCATCAGCGCCAGGCCGCTGATGCGGTCGAGGCTGACGATGCGTGGCGCCAGCACCGGATAGTGGGCCATCCCCTGGTCGTCGACGAACAGCGCCGGCAGGTCGCCCAGGTGGCCGTCGCCCCAGGGTTCGCCGTGCTTGCCGGTGTTGTTCGGGTCCCAGTGGCCGCCGGCGGCGCCGGCCGCGGTGGGCTTGCCGTCGGTTTCCGCCGGTTCGCAGCTGCCCTTGGCGTGGATGTGGAAACCATGCACCCCCGGCGGCAGGCCCTTGAGGTCCGGGCGCAGGACGAGCCCGTGCTCGGTTTCCTCGACCTGCACCTGGCCGACGGAATCGCCGACGCCCTGGGCGCTAACCGCGTTCATCTCCACCGAGAGGGTGGCGGCCTGTACCCCGACGGCACAGGCGCCGGCGAGGGAGGCGATGATCCAGCGTTTCATGACGACACTCCTGTTGTTCTGGGATTCGGGAGGAACCGGCCGCGGCCGGTGACTCTGTGACCCGCGACAGGCGCGCGTGTTCGCTGGGCGTTCCTCGCGGGGAAAGTTCGGGGCCGGGCTGCCTGTGCGGGAGACTGGGCGTGCGCCTGTCGTAGCCGGCCGATGCCAGTGACGACGGGATTCTCCAAGTTGGTCTCCTTCTTGCTCTATGCCAGCCAGGGCGCTCTTGGCGTCAGAATTCCGTTCCGCTGCTCCGGGGGCTTCGTGGACCGCACGCAAATGATCACGCTACGCAACAACCTGGCCGGGGTGGGCCGCGGCAACCTGGGTGTGCCGCTGCTGCTGCTGGTCATGCTGGGCATGATGATGCTGCCGGTGCCGCCGTTCTTGCTGGACGTGCTGTTCACCTTCAACATCGCGCTGTCGATCGTGGTCCTGCTGGTCTGCGTGTACGCCATGCGGCCACTGGATTTCGCCGTTTTCCCGACGGTGCTGCTGGTGGCCACGCTGCTGCGCCTGGCGCTGAACGTCGCCTCGACGCGGGTGGTGCTGATCCACGGCCACGACGGCGGTTCGGCGGCCGGCCACGTGATCGAGGCGTTCGGCAACGTGGTCATCGGCGGCAACTACGTGGTCGGCGTGGTGGTGTTCGCCATCCTCATGATCATCAACTTCGTGGTGGTGACCAAGGGCGCGGGGCGGATCTCCGAGGTGAGCGCGCGCTTCACCCTCGATGCCATGCCCGGCAAGCAGATGGCGATCGACGCCGACCTCAACGCGGGCCTCATCGACCAGGCCGAGGCCAAGAAGCGCCGGGCCGAAGTGACCTCCGAAGCTGATTTCTACGGCTCCATGGACGGTGCCAGCAAGTTCGTCCGCGGCGACGCCATCGCCGGCCTGCTGATCCTCTTCATCAACCTCATCGGCGGCATCGCGATCGGTATCGCCCAGCACCAGATGAGCTTCTCCGAGGCCGGCCAGGTCTACGCCCTGCTGACCATCGGTGACGGCCTGGTGGCGCAGATTCCGTCGCTGCTGCTGTCGACCGCCGCGGCGATCATGGTGACCCGCGTTACCAGTTCCGAGGACATGGGCCAGCAGGTCAACCGGCAGATGTTCGCCTCGCCGAAGGCGCTGGCGGTTTCGGCGGCCATCCTCATCGCCATGGGCCTGGTGCCCGGCATGCCGCACATGTCATTCCTCGGCCTCGGCGGCATCGCCGCCGGCGGCGCCTACTGGATCTACCACCGCCAGAAGCAGGCCAAGGCCGTCGAGCAGCAGGCCGTCGAAAAACAGGCGCAGGAGATGCTCCCGGCCCAGCAGCGCGCGGCGGAAACCAAGGAGCTCGGCTGGGACGACGTGACCCCGGTGGACATGGTCGGGCTCGAGGTCGGCTACCGGCTGATCCCGCTGGTCGACCGCAACCAGGGCGGGCAGCTGCTGGCGCGGATCAAGGGCGTCCGCAAGAAGCTCTCGCAGGACCTGGGTTTCCTCATGCCGTCGGTGCATATCCGCGACAACCTCGACCTGATGCCCAACGCCTACCGCCTGACGCTGATGGGCGTGAGCCTGGCCGAGGCCGAGGTCTACCCGGACCGCGAGCTGGCGATCAACCCCGGCCAGGTGTTCGGCACGCTCAACGGCGTCGCTACCAAGGACCCGGCCTTCGGCCTGGAGGCCGTGTGGATCGAGAGCAGCCAGCGCGACCAGGCGCAGTCGCTCGGCTACACCGTGGTCGACGCCAGCACCGTGGTCGCCACGCACCTCAACCAGGTTCTGCACAAGCATGCCCACGAGCTGCTTGGCCACGAGGAAGTCCAGCAACTGATGCAGCTGCTGGCCAAGAGCTCGCCGAAGCTGGCCGAGGAGCTGGTGCCGGGGATGATTTCGCTGTCGACGCTGCTCAAGGTGCTGCAGGCGCTGCTGCAGGAGCAGGTCCCGGTGCGCGACATCCGCACCATCGCCGAGGCCATCGCCAACGTCGCGCCGCGGAGTCAAGATCCCGTCGCGATGGTGGCTGCGGTTCGCGTCGCGCTGTCGCGCGCAATCGTCCAGGGCATCGTGGGACTAGAGCCGGAGCTGCCTGTGATCACGCTGGAGCCGCGTCTGGAACAGATATTGCTCAACAGCCTGCAGAAGGCCGGACAGGGTTCGGAAGATGGCATTCTTCTCGAGCCGGGAATGGCCGAAAAGTTGCAACGTTCCCTGGTAGAGGCAGCACAGCGTCAAGAAATGCTCGGCAAGCCGGCGATCCTGCTGGTGGCCGGTCCGGTTCGGGCGATGCTGTCGCGGTTCGCCAGACTGTCCGTGCCGAGCATGCACGTACTGGCCTACCAGGAAATTCCGGACAACAAGCAGGTCACCATCGTCGCGACGGTGGGTCAGAACTAATCGAGGTTGCAGGCCATGCAGGTCAAACGTTTCTTCGCCGCCGACATGCGGACCGCCATGAAGCTGGTCCGCGACGAGCTGGGGGCCGACGCCGCGATCATCGGCAACCGCCGGGTTGCCGGCGGTGTCGAGCTGACCGCCGCGCTGGACTATCCAGTGTCGGCGCCGGCCGCGCGTCAGCCGAATCCGGCGCTGGAAGCCGAGCTGCGCAAGACCCAGGCGAAGATCGCCTCGGCGCATGCCAGCCTGGCCAGCCGTGAGCAGGGCGAGGCCCGCGACCGTCAATTGTTCGCCAACGAGTCGCTGGTGGCGCCGGAACTGCCGGCCTCGACCGTCTCCGCGACGCCCGCCAGGCCGGCCCCGGACGCCGAGGCGCTGGCTGCCCGTGCCGCCGCCGACTCGCGCGCGCTGGACGCCATGCGCGCCGAACTCAACGGGCTGCGCGAGCTGATCCAGGTGCAACTCGGTTCCATCGCCTGGGGCCAGATGCAGAGCAGCCGTCCGCAGCAGGCCAACCTCTGGCGCCGGCTGCAGCGCATGGGCCTGCCGGTCGAGCTGTCGCGCGCGCTGCTGGACAAGGTCGCCGGCATCGAGGAGCCGCGCCAGGCCTGGCGCATGCTGCTGGCCTACCTCGCGCAGGGCATCAAGATCCCTGCGCAGGAACCGCTGGAAGAGGGCGGGGTGATCGCGCTGGTCGGCCCGGCGGGGGCCGGCAAGACCACTACGCTGGCCAAGCTGGCGGCCCGCTACGTGCTGAAGTACGGCGCGCAGAACATCGCGCTGGTGAGCATGGACAGCTACCGCATCGGCGCCCAGGAGCAGCTGAAGACGCTCGGGCGCATCCTCAACGTGTCGGTGACGCCGGTCGATCCCGGCCAGTCGCTGACCCAGGTGCTGGCGCCGCTGGCTCGCAAGCGGGTGATCCTCATCGACACCGCCGGCCTGCCGGCCAGTGATCCGGCGCTGCGTCTGCAGCTCGAGGCCCTGGCCAGCCGCGGGCTGCGTTCGAAGAACTACCTGGTGCTCGCGGCGACCAGCCAGAGCCAGGTGCTGCGTGCGGCCTGGCACAGCTACCGCCGCTGCGGGCTGGCCGGCTGCATCCTGACTAAACTCGACGAGGCCGGCAGCCTCGGCGAGGTGCTGGGTCTGGCCATTGGCCAGCAGCTGCCGGTAGCCTATCTCGCCGACGGTCCGCGTATCCCGGATGATCTGCATCTGCCACGCAGTCATCAGCTGGTCAGTCGCGCCGTGAGTCTGCAGGCGCCGGAGAACCCCAGCGAAGAAACCATGGCCGACCTGTTCGCGGGTCTGTACAACGAAGCGACTCGCCAGGCCGGATGACATCCGGGCGTACGGTCAGAATCGAAAAGGGCGCTTGCGGGCGCCTCGCGGGCCCGGTGCCCGGAAACACATAAGGTGTCAAGAAAATGGGAATGCATCCCGTACAGGTGATTGCGGTGACCGGCGGCAAGGGTGGCGTCGGCAAGACCAACGTGTCGGTGAACCTGGCGCTGGCGCTGGCCGACCTCGGCCGCCGCGTGATGCTGCTGGACGCCGACCTCGGTCTGGCGAACGTCGACGTGCTGCTCGGGCTGACCCCCAAGCGCACCCTGGCCGACGTGATCGCCGGCGAGTGCGACCTGCGCGACGTGATCCTGCAGGGCCCCGGCGGCGTACGCATCGTGCCGGCGGCCTCGGGCACGCAGAGCATGGTGCAGCTGTCGCCGATGCAGCACGCCGGGCTGATCCAGGCCTTCAGCGAGCTGAGCGACAACCTCGACGTGCTAATCGTCGACACCGCGGCCGGTATCGGCGATTCGGTGGTCAGCTTCGTGCGGGCCGCGCAGGAGGTGCTGCTGGTGGTCACCGACGAGCCGACCTCGATCACCGACGCCTACGCGCTGATCAAGCTGCTCAACCGCGACTACGGCATGAACCGCTTCCGTGTGCTGGCCAACATGGCCCACACGCCGCAGGAAGGGCGCAACCTCTACGCCAAGCTGACCAAGGTCACCGACCGCTTCCTCGACGTCGCCCTGCAGTACGTCGGCGCCGTGCCCTACGACGAGTCGGTGCGCAAGGCGGTGCAGAAGCAGCGCGCGGTCTACGAGGCCTATCCGCGTTCCAAGTGCTCGCTGGCCATCAAGGCCATCGCGCAGAAAGTCGACACCTGGCCGCTGCCGGCGAATCCGCGCGGCCACCTGGAATTCTTCGTCGAACGCCTGGTTCGACCTGCCGCAGATACCCCAGCATGAACAGCGCCGGACTTCGTATGTACAACAGCAAGGCACAGGCGAAGGATTCGCAGCACCGTCTGATCGACCAGTACGCCCCCCTGGTGAAACGCATCGCCTACCACCTGCTGGCCCGCCTGCCGGCCAGCGTGCAGGTCGACGACCTGATGCAGGCCGGCATGATCGGCCTGCTGGAGGCGGCCCGCAAATACGACTCGGGCAAGGGCGCGAGCTTCGAGACCTACGCCGGCATCCGCATCCGCGGCGCCATGCTCGACGAGGTCCGCAAGGGCGACTGGGCGCCGCGCTCGGTGCATCGCAACTCGCGCATGGTGAGCGACGCGATCCGTGCCATCGAGGCGAAAACCGGACGTGACGCTAAAGATCAGGAAGTTGCTGCCGAACTTAAATTGAGTCTCGATGAGTACTACGGCATCCTTGGCGACACCCTGGGCAGCCGCCTGTTCAGCTTCGACGACCTGTTGCAGGAAGGCGAGCACGGCGAACTGAGCGAGGATGCCGCGAGTGCGCATCCCGAGCCGTTTCGCGACCTCGAAGACGAACGCTTCCAGGATGCGCTGGCCGAGGCCATTTCGAACCTGCCGGAGCGCGAGAAGCTGGTGCTCTCGCTGTACTACGACGAAGAAATGAATTTGAAGGAAATCGGCCAGGTGCTGGGCGTCAGCGAATCGCGCGTCAGCCAGCTGCACAGCCAGTGCGCCGCCCGCCTGCGCGCCAGGCTCGGCGAGTGGCGCACGCACTGACCGGTTTCCATTGGATGTTGTACTCAACTGCTTTGAGCCCGCTTGGTACCGCGAGCGAAGGCCAGGCAAGGCAAGGTCGCCACGGGCGAGCGAACGTTCCGACGACCTCGACGCAGCATGACCAGGCGCAACAGATCCTCAACGGGCTCTGAGGCATTTTGAGACTTACGGAGGTCGACTTGGACAAGAACATGAAAATCCTCATCGTCGATGATTTCTCGACGATGAGGCGGATCATCAAGAATCTCTTGCGTGATCTGGGCTTCACCAATACCGCCGAAGCGGACGACGGCACCACCGCGCTGCCGATGCTGCAGAGCGGCAGCTTCGATTTCCTCGTGACCGACTGGAACATGCCCGGCATGACCGGCATCGACCTGCTGCGCGCCGTGCGCGCCGACGAGCGTCTCAAGCACCTGCCGGTGCTGATGGTGACCGCCGAAGCCAAGCGCGACCAGATCATCGAGGCCGCCCAGGCCGGCGTCAACGGATACGTCGTAAAGCCCTTCACAGCCCAGGTGCTCAAAGAAAAGATCGAGAAGATCTTCGAGCGCGTTAACGGGTGATGTCTGCCGCGAGGGCGCTATGGAGCACAACGAGTCACACTCAGGCGACCTCGAGTCGTCGCTGAAAATTCATGCCGACGATCTGGCCGGCCTCCTGCAGCAGGGGCAGTTCGGCGAGGCTGCGCGACTGATCCACGAGCTGTCCGAGATCCACGATCGTGAGCTGTATAACGAGGTCGGCAAGCTGACTCGGGAGCTGCACACGGCCATCGTCAACTTCCAGATCGACCCCCGCTTCCCCCACGCCGAGGAGGTGTCGCAGATTTCCGACGCCACCGAGCGGCTGTCCTACGTGGTGCAGATGACCGAACGCGCCGCCAACCGCACCATGGACCTGGTGGAAGAGTGCGCGCCGCTGGTGAACGACCTCAACGACGAGGCGCAGACCCTGTCCGCCGACTGGGGTCGGTTCCTGCGTCGGGAAATGAAGGTGGAGCATTTCCGCGAGCTGGCCAAGCGTATCGAGCTGTTCCTGGCGCGCGGCGAGCGTGACACCCAGAAGCTCTCCGCTCACCTGAACGACATCCTGCTGGCGCAGGACTATCAGGACCTCACCGGGCAGGTGATCAAGCGCGTGACCAGCCTGGTCACCGAGGTGGAGGCCAACCTGGTCAAGCTGGTGCTCATGGCCAGTCAGGTCGACCGCTTTACCCACCTCAAACATGACCACGAGCAAATTCGACAAGAGCAAGAACGACAAAAATCACCCACCAGGGGTGAAGGTCCGCAGATTCATGCCGATAAGCGTGAGGACGTCGTATCCGGTCAGGATGACGTCGACGATCTGCTTTCCAGTCTAGGGTTCTAGGGGTGCCAATATGAGCTTCGACGCCGATGAAGAAATCCTTCAGGATTTCCTGGTTGAGGCTGGCGAGATACTTGAGCAGCTGTCCGAACAGTTGGTGGAGCTGGAAAGCAGCCCGGACGACACGGCCCTGCTCAATGCCATTTTCCGCGGGTTCCATACCGTCAAGGGTGGGGCCGGTTTTCTCCAGCTGAACGAGCTGGTGGAGTGCTGCCACATCGCCGAGAACGTGTTCGACATCCTGCGCAAGGGTGAGCGTCGCGTCGATTCGGAATTGATGGACGTGGTGCTGCAGGCACTCGACGCCGTCAACGAAATGTTCTCCCAGGTCCGCGAGCGCGTCGAGCCGACGCCTGCTTCGCCGGAACTGCTGGCCGCGCTCGCCCGCCTGGCCGAGCCGGCCGGGGCCCAGTCCGCCGAGCCGGCGGCCGCGCCCGTGCCTGCCGCCGCGCCGCCGGCTGGCGATGGCTCCGACATCACCGACCAAGAGTTCGAGCAGCTGCTCGATGCCCTGGGCGACCAGGCGGCCGCGGCCGGCGCGACCGAAAAAGCCAGCGGCGAGCCTGCGAGCGACGAGATCACCGACGACGAGTTCGAGGCGCTGCTCGACCAGTTGCACGGCAAGGGGCAGTTTTCCGCAACGGATGCCGCGCCGGCCAAGACCGAGGTGACGGCCGAGCCGGTCGCCGCATCTTCCGGCGGCGACGAGATCAGCGACGACGAATTCGAAGCGCTGCTCGACCAGTTGCACGGCAAGGGCAAGTTCAACGGTGCCGCCGAGCCTGTGCCGGCGGAACCGGCTGCGCCGGCCGGGCCGGCACCTGCCGCCGGCGGCGATCTGATCACCGACGACGAATTCGAAGCGCTGCTCGACCAGTTGCACGGCAAGGGCAAGTTCAACGAGGCCGCGGTCGCGCCGGCCGAGGCGAAGCCGGCTCTCGCCGCGAAACCGGCGGCTGCGGCCAAGCCGGCCCAGGCCCCGGCGCGTGCGGCGGCCAAGCCGGCGACCGCTCCGGCGGCAGGCGCCGACAAGCCTGCCGCGAGCGAGGCCGAGACCACCGTACGGGTCGACACCGCGCGGCTCGACGAGATCATGAACATGGTCGGCGAGCTGGTGCTGGTGCGTAACCGCCTGGTACGCCTGGGCGCCAACAGCGGCGACGAGGCCATGGCCAAGGCCGTGTCCAACCTCGACGTGGTCACCGCGGACCTGCAGACGGCCGTGATGAAGACCCGCATGCAGCCGATCAAGAAGGTCTTCGGCCGCTTCCCGCGCCTGGTTCGCGACCTGGCGCGCAACCTGAAGAAAGAGATCAACCTGGAGCTGGTGGGCGAGGAGACCGACCTCGACAAGAACCTGGTCGAGGCGCTGGCCGACCCGCTGGTGCACCTGGTGCGCAACGCGGTCGACCACGGCATCGAATCGCCCGAGGAGCGCGAGGCGGCAGGCAAGCCGCGAACCGGGCGGGTGGTGCTCTCGGCCGAGCAGGAAGGCGACCACATCCTGCTGATGATCACCGACGACGGCAAGGGCATGGATGCCGACATCCTGCGCGCCAAGGCGGTGGAGAAGGGCCTGCTGGACAAGGACGCGGCCGAAAGGCTGAGCGACCTGGAGTGCTACAACCTGATCTTCGCCCCGGGCTTCTCGACCAAGACCGAGATTTCCGACGTCTCCGGGCGCGGCGTGGGCATGGACGTGGTCAAGACCAAGATTTCCCAGCTCAACGGCACGGTCAACGTGTTCTCGCAGAAGGGGCAGGGCTCGAAGATCGTCATCAAGGTGCCGCTGACGCTGGCGATCATGCCGACGCTGATGGTGATGCTCGGCAACCAGGCCTTCGCCTTCCCGCTGGTCAGCGTCAACGAGATCTTCCACCTCGACCTGTCGCGCACCAACATCGTCGACGGCCAGGAAGTGGTGATCGTGCGCGACAAGGCGCTGCCGCTGTTCTACCTCAAGCGCTGGCTGGTGCATGGCACCCATCAGGAAGAGCAGCGCGAGGGGCACGTGGTCATCCTCAGCGTCGGCAACCAGCGCATCGGCTTCGTCGTCGACCAGCTGGTGGGCCAGGAAGAGGTGGTCATCAAGCCGCTCGGCAAGATGCTCCAGGGCACCCCGGGCATGTCCGGCGCGACCATCACCGGTGACGGTCGCATCGCCCTGATCCTCGACGTTCCCAGCATGCTCAAGCGTTACGCGCGGCGGATCTGATCGACCGGCGGCTCCGGCCGCCGTCGCAGGAGTTTTTATGGCAGTCAAGGTCCTGGTAGTCGACGATTCCGGCTTCTTCCGTCGGCGCGTCTCGGAAATCCTGTCGGCTGATCCGGCCATCCAGGTGGTCGGCACCGCTACCAACGGTCGCGAGGCGATCGATCAGGCGCTGGCGCTCAAGCCCGACGTCATCACCATGGATTACGAGATGCCGATGATGGACGGCATCACCGCAGTGCGGCAGATCATGCAGCGCTGCCCGACGCCCGTGCTGATGTTCTCGTCCCTGACGCACGAGGGTGCGCGGGTCACGCTCGATGCGCTGGACGCCGGCGCCGTCGATTACCTCCCGAAGAATTTCGAGGACATCTCGCGCAACCCGGACAAGGTCCGGCAGCTGCTCTGCGAGAAGGTCCACACCATCGCCCGCAGCAACCGCCGCTACAGCGGCCTGCTGTCCTCGCCGTCGGCCGGTGCCGGCTCGTCGGCGCGTACCAGTGCTCCGACGACCGGGGCGGCGGCGCCGCGTACCGCCCAGAGCGCGTCGCCGGCGAGCACGCAGGCGCCGCGGCGCAAGGCCTACCGGCTGGTGGCGATCGGCACCTCGACCGGCGGACCGGTGGCGCTGCAGCGCGTGCTGACGCAGCTGCCGGAGCGCTTTCCGTCGCCCATCGTGCTCATCCAGCACATGCCGGCGGCCTTCACCAAGGCCTTCGCCGAACGCCTCGACAAGCTCTGCCGGATTCGCGTCAAGGAAGCCGAGGACGGCGATCAGCTGCGTCCGGGGCTCGCCCTGCTGGCGCCCGGCGGCAAGCAGATGATGGTCGACGGCCGCGGCTCGGTGCGCATTCTCCCGGGCGACGAGCGGCTGAACTACAAGCCGTGCGTCGACATCACCTTCGGCTCGGCGGCCAAGGCCTTCCATGACAAGGTGCTGGCGGTGGTGCTCACCGGCATGGGCGCGGACGGTCGCGAAGGGGCGCGCATGCTCAAGCAATGCGGCAGCCAGGTGTGGACGCAGGACGAAGCCAGCAGCGTGATCTATGGCATGCCGATGGCGGTGGTGAAGGCCAATCTCAGCGACGCCAGCTACAGCCTGGACGACATCGGCCGGTTCCTGGCCGAGGCCTGTCAGTGACGGCGCGGGGTCGGTAGTTCCATGGATGTGCTCAGTCTCATCGGGCTGACCCTGGCGTTCATCGCCATCGTCGGCGGCAACTTCCTCGAAGGTGGGCATGCCGGTGCATTGCTCAACGGCCCCGCGGCGCTCATCGTGCTGGGCGGCACCCTGGGTGCGGTGCTACTGCAGACCCCGATCACCGCGTTCAAGCGCGCCATGTCGATCGTCGGCTGGGTGCTGGTGCCGCCGCGCATAGACCTCTCCGGCGGCATCGATCGGGTGGTCGGCTGGAGCATGACCGCGCGCAAGGAAGGCCTGCTGGGCCTCGAGCCGCTCGCCGAGGCCGAACCCGACCCGTACGCCCGCAAGGGCCTGCAGCTGCTGGTCGACGGCGTCGAACCGGAAGCCATCCGCAGCATTCTCGAAGTGGACCTCTACACCCAGGAGGCGCGCGACCTGCGTGCGGCCAAGGTGTTCGAGGCCATGGGCGGCTACGCGCCGACCGTCGGCATCATCGGCGCGGTGATGGGGCTGATCCACGTCATGGGCAACCTCGCCGACCCGGGGCAGCTCGGCAGCGGCATCGCGGTGGCCTTCGTCGCCACCATCTACGGCGTGGCCTTCGCCAACCTGCTGGTGCTGCCGATCGGCAACAAGCTCAAGTCGCTGGTGCAGAAGCAGTCGGCCTATCGCGAGATGCTGCTCGAGGGCGTGCTGTCGATCGCCGAAGGGGAGAACCCGCGCTCCATCGAACTGAAGCTCCAGGGTTTCATGGACTGAGCCATGCGCCGTCGAATCGAAGAGGAACACGATAACCACGAACGCTGGCTGGTGTCCTACGCGGACTTCATCACGCTGCTGTTCGCCTTCTTCGTGGTGATGTATTCCATCTCGTCGATCAACGAGGGCAAGTACAAGATTCTTTCCGAGTCGCTGGTCGGCATCTTCAATCAGCCCGATCGTTCCATCGCACCGATCCAGGTGGGCGAGAACCGCCCGGCAGCGGTCGAGGCGCCGCGTCCGGAGAACGATCCAGCGCCCGCCACGCAGGGCGAGTCCGAGGCCGTGCTGGACGACATCGCCCGCAGCATGCGCGAGGCCTTCGGCGATCTGATCGAGACCGGCCAGCTGACCGTGCGCGGCAACGAGCAGTGGGTCGAGATCGAGCTCAGCTCGAGCCTGCTGTTCCCCAGCGGGGACGCCATCCCCAACGACAACGCTTTCGCCTTGGTCGAGCGTGTCGCCAGAATTCTGGCGCCGTACCGCAACCCGATCAACGTGGAAGGCTTCACCGACAACCTGCCGATCAGCACGCCGCAGTATCCGACCAACTGGGAGCTGTCGGCTGCCCGTGCCGGCAGCGTGGTACGCATGCTCGCGGCGCAGGGCGTCGACCCCGAGCGCCTGGCGGCGGTCGGCTACGGCGAGTTCCGGCCGATCGCCGACAACGCCACGGCACAGGGGCGGGCGCGCAACCGCCGGGTGGTGCTGGTGATCTCGCGCAACCTGGACGTGCAACGCAGCAGTACCGGTGTGGGCAACAGCAGCGCGGCCGCCGCTGGCATGCAACCTGCAACCGACACTGCCAGTCCGGCATCCGTCGCGGGTGCCGTCAATTCCCCGTCGGGTCTCCCCGCGAGCCCCTGATCCCCGCCTGCCAAGGTCGGGAGGAACACTGAATGAGAGTCTGGGCTGTAGCCAATCAAAAGGGCGGTGTGGGCAAGACCACCACCTCCGTCGCGCTCGCCGGCCTGCTCGCCGACATGGGCAAGCGGGTCGTGGTGGTCGACCTCGATCCGCACGGTTCGCTGACCAGCTACTTCGGTCACGACCCCGACAGCCTCGAGCACAGCGTCTTCGAGCTGTTCCAGCACCAGGGCGGCGTGCCGGCCGGGCTGCCGGCGCAGCTGCTGCTGCCGACCAGCCACGAGCGCATCGCGCTGCTGCCGTCGAGCACGGTGCTGGCGACCCTCGAGCGGCAGTCGCCGGGGCAGAACGGCCTCGGCCTGGTCATCGCCAAGAGCCTGTCGCAGCTGTGGGGCGATTTCGATCACGCGATCATCGACAGTCCGCCGTTGCTCGGCGTGCTGATGGTCAACGCCCTGGCCGCCAGCCAGCACCTGGTGATCCCGGTGCAGACCGAGTTCCTCGCGGTCAAGGGGCTGGAGCGGATGGTCAGCACGCTCACCATGATCAACCGTTCGCGCCGCCAGGCGTTGCCGTACACCATAGTGCCGACCCTGTTCGACCGCCGCACGCAGGCGTCGATGGGCACCCTGAAGGTGCTGCGCAACGCCTACGAGGCGAACCTGTGGCAGGCCTTCATCCCGGTCGACACGCGCCTGCGCGACGCCAGCCGCAGCGGCGTGACGCCCTCGCAGCACGATGCCGGCAGCCGCGCGGTATTGGCCTACAAGGCGCTGCTCAAGCACCTGCTGGCCCTGCAGACGGCGCCGCAGGTGGCCTGACGGCATGCCGCCGGACGGCGCCGCCCACGCGGCGCTCAAGTCGCGTCGGCCGCGGCCGATAGCCTGTTTAACTTCAAACGAGTCCGTTGCATGAGTCGCACCGTACCGACTGCCACCCGCCCGCAGCTGGCGCTGCAGTCCTACCTGGACGCGCTGCTCCAGGAAGCCAGCATCGAGCTGGCCGAATCCGTCGACGCCGACGAATTCCAGGCCGCGGTGCTGGAAGAGCAGCGCCGCGACCAGGCGCTGGCGTCGGTCTCGCGCGCCGCCCGGCCGGAGCCCGTGGCCCCGGTGGCCGAAGTGCGGCCGCCGAAGCCGGTCGCGCCGGTGGCGGTGCCCGAAGTGGTAGTGCCGGTTGCGCCGCTGGTGATCCCGGCTCCCGTCGAACCGCCGGCGCCGGTCGCCGAACCGCTCCGTCCGAGCGTCGAGCGTCTCGAGCCCGCGCCGGTGTCGATCGACCGGCAGCCGAGCTGGGCCGACGAGCCGTTCGAGTGCCTGCTGTTCGACGTCGCCGGCCTGACGCTGGCGGTGCCGCTGGTAAGCCTGGGCTCCATCTACCCGCTGGCGGGCCAGGAACTGACGCCGCTGTTCGGCCAGCCGGACTGGTTTCTTGGCATACTGCCGTGCCAAGCTGGCAACCTCAAAGTGCTGGACACGGCGCGCTGGGTGATGCCGGACCGTTACCGGGACGATTTCCGCCAGGGCCTGCAATACGTCATTTCCGTGCAGGGCTACGAATGGGGGCTGGCGGTACATCAGGTCAGCCGGTCGATCCGGCTCGACCCCCGCGAGATCAAGTGGCGCAGCCAGCGTGGCCAGCGCCCCTGGCTCGCCGGGACGGTCATCGAGCACATGTGCGCGCTGCTGGACGTGGCGGCGCTCGCCGAGCTGATCGCCAGCGGCGCCGTCCGCCACCCGGGAACGCGGGCATAGCTGTCAAGAAAACACGGGGCCGCAGGGCGCGGCCCGAGCGCATCGAAGAATCGACCGCCTGGGCGGTGAATGAAGAGGCTGGGGATATGAAAAACATGGCTGGGCAGGGTTCGGACGATCCGATCCTGCAGTGGGTGACCTTCCGTCTGGACAACGAGACCTACGGCATCAACGTCATGCAGGTGCAGGAAGTGCTGCGCCACACCGAGATCGCGCCGGTGCCCGGTGCGCCGAGCTACGTGCTCGGGATCATCAACCTGCGCGGCAACGTGGTGACCGTGATCGACACCCGCCAGCGCTTCGGCCTGGATCCGGCGCCGGTCACCGACAACACCCGCATCGTCATCATCGAGGCCGATCGCCAGGTGGTCGGCATCCTCGTCGACAGCGTGGCCGAGGTGGTCTACCTGCGCCAGTCGGAGATCGAAACCGCCCCGAACGTCGGCAACGACGAATCGGCCAAGTTCATCCAGGGCGTCTGCAACAAGAACGGCGAGCTGCTGATCCTCGTCGAGCTGGAAAAGATGATGACCGAGGAAGAGTGGTCGGAACTCGAGAGCATCTGATCCATGCTGATCGCCGCGGTCGTGTTCCTGGCGGTCTGCTGCGCGGGCCTGCTCGGTTTCTGCCTGTGGCTGCTGAAACTGCAGCGTCTGCAGGCACGGCAGCAGGCCGAGCGTGATGCCGCGCACGAGCGGCGCGCCCGCGAACTGGGCAAGCGGCTCGATGCCTACCTGATGGGCAGCGTGCGCATGGGCGAGGAGCTGCAGGAACTGCGGCGCCTCGTCGAGCCGCTGCCGGACCGGCTCAACCAGATGGAGCAGCGCGATCCCGGCAGTCTTTCCTTCACCCAGGCCGCGCGCCTGATCGGCATGGGCGCCAGCGTCGACGACCTGACGCAGGCCTGCGGGCTGACCCAGGCCGAGGCCGAGCTCATGAGCCGCCTGCACCAGCCGCGCCCGCCGGAACGCTAGCCGGCGGCCCCGCCCGTCCCCTTGCCGGCCATGGCGCCGGAACCTCGCGGCAGGACTTTCCTCCAACGCTCAGGACCCGTCCGGGCCCTACTCGTTGCGGCCGCCGGCCGAGGAGGGCGTCATGTTGCGCATTCTCGCTTTTATCGTCGTGTTCCTCCCGGTCGGCGTCCAGGCCACCGAGGCGCCCCTGCAGGTCCAGGGGGCGATGACCATCAACGTGCATCAGGCCAAGCGGCTCTACGACCTGGGCGCCGTGTTCGTCGACGTGCGCCCGGTACGCGAATGGAGCTGGGGCCATGTGTACGGGGCCGTCCACCTGGATTTGCAAGACGGTTTCCAGGGGCTCGCGCAGCCGCAATGGCCGCGCCAGGTGCCGTTGGTCGTCTACTGCGACAGCGAGGTCTGCCCGAGCGGCGCGGAGGCGGCGCGCATGGCGGTCGACTGGGGCTACGTGCAGGTGTTCTATTTCCGCGGCGGCTATTTCGCCTGGCAACTGGCGGACTATCCGCAGGGCAAGGGCGAAGCCGGCGAGTTCGGCGAGCTGACCGCGCGGCGCTGAGCGTCAGTCGGCGTCCGGGCCCGGCAGGCGCGGCAGTTCGTCGCCGGCCTCGGTGCGGCCGAAGCCGGGCGGGCACTTGCCCTTGAGGTACCAGGCGAAGGCGATGATCTCGGCGATGGTGCGGTAGAGCGCTTCGGGGATCGCCTCGCCCAGTTCCAGCTGGGCCAGCAGGCGTACCAGCTCGGCGTTCTCGTAGATCGGTACGGCGTGCTGGCGGGCGATGGCAATGATCGCCTCGGCCAGTTCGTCGTCGCCCTTGGCGGTGAGGTTGGGCGCGTTGCTGCCGTCGTAGGACAGGGCGATGGCGCGCCGGCCGCCGAAATGATCGGTCATGCGGTTTCGTCCACGAAGCGTTGTTGCAGGGTGGTGCGCCGGCCCTGGGGCGGCGTGCCCTGGCGGCAGGCCAGTTCGTTGACGGTCAGCCCGGCGGCCACCAGGCGCTCGCGCAGATGGTCGAGTTCGCCGTCGATCAGGCGCGCGGTGCCGGCGCGTTCGGCCCACAGCTGGCTGGACAGCATGCCCTGTGCCAGCTGCGCCTGCACCTGCAGCGGGCCGAGCGGGGCGACGTCGAAGGCCAGCTCGATCCGCCAGACCGGCTGCTGGTCCTTCTGCCGCTGTGGATCGGCCGGCTCGTCCTCGCGCTGCACCTTGACCTGCAGCGGCACCAGTTGCTGCTGATCGCGCATCGGTACCTCGAACTGCCAGGTTGTGACCGGATTGCCGTCCGGGCCCGGCTGGGTCTGTGCCAGGCTGGACAGCTGGTGGGTCTGCAGGCGGGCGATGGCGGCGGCGGCGAGCTTGAGCAGCATTTCCAGATCCGGTTCCTGATCCAGGCTCTCCAGCAGCCGTGCCGGCAGCGGGAACCCGGTGCCCTGCTGGCGCAGGCCGGCCTGCCCCAGCGCGCCCAGGGCGCTGCGGGCGAAGGCCGGCAGTGCCTGGGCAAGGTTCGCGCTCGCCTGGTTCGTCGCCAGCGGCGAACTGCCGGGCAGGTTCGGCAGCAGCTGGGCCACCAGCCGCAGCAGGCCGGCCTTGACGTCTCCCTGCAGGGCATCGGTGTGCCCGGCGAGCAGGCGCGCCTCCATCAGCAGGCCGCTCTTGCCCAGGGCCTGCGCCAGCGCCTTCGCCTCGCCCAGCTCGGCCATCTGCGGCAGGCCCTGGAGCAGGGCGCTGGCGGCGGCGCGCAGCCCCTCAGGCGCATTCCCGGGGAGCCGCTGCAGTGCGCCGAGCAGGGCGTCCAGCGAGCCCTGGCGGGCGTTCTGCGCGCCGAGCTGCTGGCCCAGGGCGAGGCCGTCGAGGCGGCCGCCGAGCGGGATCAGCGTCAGCGTCCGATCGTCGCGCACGCGCGCGGTGAGCAGGCTGCCGACCGCCAGCGGCGTGCTCGTCTCGATGCTCAGCTTGCGGCCCGCCAGGTTGCCGTCGAGCAGCGACACGATGACCTTGTAGATCGCCTGCTGCCCGCGGGCGTCGGCGACCTGCTGGGCGGCGACGACCTTGCCCTGCAGCAGGCTGCCGGTGGGGAAGAGGTCCAGGTCGAGGCTGTCCAGCGGCTGGCGGCCGGCCGGCGCGAGGGTGCCGCTGAGGCGGCTGTCGGACAGGGCGGTGATGCCGTAGGCGGTTCCCAGCGCCACCGGTCGGCTGGCGCTCGCCTGCAGCAGGGCCTGGCGACCGTCGGCCAGGGTCAGGCGCAGCACGACCTGGAAGCTCTGGGCCTGCTCCCTGACCGAGACCACCTCCGCTTCCGCGCTCTCGCCGGCCAGCAGCAGGCCCTGCATCGGCTGCAGCAGCTTGAGTGCCAGGTCGGCGGCCGCGCCGCCCGCGCGCTGGGCGTTGGCGACCGGCATCGGCGCTGCGATCTTGATCTGAGTCATCTAAGGTCCGATTGCCTTACACCCTGTCGAATTTCCACCCCGCGACCGGTGTGCTTGCCATGTATAATTTCGGCCCGCCGTGGCCGGCTGCATCAGTATAGCGGCCGGTTCCCCGTCCTCTTGAATGCCAGGTGTCCCTAGCGTGTCCAGTCCCTTTCTCGAAGCCGTGTCGCTCAGCTGTGAGCGGGACTGGCGCCTGCTGTTCGAGAAGCTCGACCTGAGCCTGCTGCCGGGCCAGATGCTGCAGGTGGCGGGGCCCAACGGCAGCGGCAAGACCAGCCTGCTGCGCCTGCTGGCCGGTCTGATGCAGCCGACCGCCGGCGAAGTGCGGCTGAGCGGGCGGCCGTTGCGCGAGCAGCGCGCCGAGCTGGCGCGTAACCTGCTGTGGATCGGGCATGCCGCCGGCATCAAGGGCCTGCTCACGGCGGAGGAGAATCTCGCCTGGCTGTGCGCGCTGCACCGGCCGGCCTCGCGCGAGGCGATCTGGCAGGCGCTGGCCGCGGTGGGGCTGCGCGGCTTCGAGGACGTGCCCTGTCACACCCTTTCGGCCGGGCAGCAGCGGCGGGTCGCGCTCGCCAGGCTGTACCTCGAGGCGCCGCCGCTGTGGATTCTCGACGAGCCGTTCACTGCGCTCGACCGGCACGGCGTGGCCCAGCTCGAGGCGCACCTGTCGGCGCATTGCACCGGCGGCGGCATGGTGGTGCTGACCACCCACCACAGCCTGACCGAGCGCCCGGCCGGCTATCATGAACTCGATCTGGGGCAGCGCGCCGCATGAGCAACGTCTTCGCGCTGCTGTTCCGACGCGAGGCCCGGCTGCTGTGCCGGCGCCCGGCCGAGCTGGCCAACCCGCTGGTGTTCTTCGCCATCGTCATCGCGCTGTTCCCGCTGGCGGTGGGGCCGGAGTCGCAACTGTTGCAGAGCATTTCTCCCGGCCTGGTGTGGGTGGCGGCGCTGTTGGCCGTGCTGCTCTCGCTGGACGGGCTTTTTCGCAGCGATTTCGAGGATGGTTCCCTCGAGCAGTGGGTCGTTTCGCCGCACCCCCTGGCCCTTCTGGTGCTCGCCAAGGTGCTGGCACACTGGGTTTTTTCCGGCCTGGCGCTGGTCCTGCTCGCTCCCTTGCTGGGGCTGATGCTCGGGTTGCCGGCCAGCACGCTGCCGGTCCTGCTGCTGTCGCTGCTGCTCGGCACCCCGGTGCTCAGCCTGCTCGGCGCGGTCGGGGCGGCGCTGACGGTCGGGCTCAAGCGCGGGGGCTTGCTCCTGGCGCTGCTGATACTGCCGCTGTACATCCCGGTGCTGATCCTCGGCAGCGGGGCGTTGCAGGCGGCGCTGCAGGGACTGCCCGCGGCCGGCCACCTGTTGTGGCTGGCCAGCCTGACCGCCTTGTCGGTCACCCTGACCCCCTTTGCGATCGCCGCCGGTCTGACGATCAGCGTCGGCGAATGACAGGTGCACCATGCGAACATGCCTGATGTCCATTGCTGCCGAGGCCGCCCGATGAACTGGACCTGGTTTCACAAGCTCGGCTCGCCCAAGTGGTTCTACGAGATCGGCGGGCGCTGGCTGCCCTGGTTCGGCTGGGCCGCCGCGATCCTGCTGCTGGTGGGCACCGTCTGGGGCCTGGCCTTCGCGCCGCAGGACTACCAACAGGGCAACAGCTTCCGAATCATCTACATCCACGTGCCGGCAGCCTTTCTGGCCCAGTCGATCTACGTGATGCTGGCGGCGGCCGGCCTCGTCGGGCTGGTGTGGAAGATGAAACTGGCCGACGTCGCGCTGCAGCAGGCCGCGCCGATCGGCGCCTGGATGAGCTTCATCGCGCTGCTCACCGGCGCGGTCTGGGGCAAGCCGACCTGGGGCGCCTGGTGGGTCTGGGACGCGCGCCTGACCTCGATGCTGATCCTGCTGTTCCTGTACTTCGGCATCATCGCCCTGGGCCAGGCGATCAGCAACCGCGACAGCGCCGCCAAGGCCTGTGCGGTGCTGGCGATCGTCGGGGTGGTGAACATCCCGATCATCAAGTATTCGGTGGAGTGGTGGAACACGCTGCACCAGCCGGCCACCTTCAAGATCACCGAGAAGCCGGCGATGCCGGCGGAAATGTGGCTGCCGCTGCTGGTGATGGTGCTGGGCTTCTACTGTTTCTTCGCGGCGGTGCTGATCATGCGCATGCGCCTCGAGGTATTGCGTCGCGAAGCGCGGGCCAGCTGGGCGAAGGCCGAGGTGCGCGCGCTGGTGGAGAAACACGCATGAGCTTCTCGTCGTTCTCCGACTTCTTCGCCATGGGCAACCATGGTCTCTACGTATGGACCGCCTATGGCGTCAGCCTGGCGGTGCTCGGGTTGAACCTGGCCCTGCCGCTGGTCGCCCGGCGGCGTTACCTGCAAGACGAGGCGCGCCGTCTGCGCCGGGAGGAAAACAAGTGAATCCGGTGCGCAAGAAGCGTCTGTACATCGTGCTCGCCATCCTGGCGGGCGTGGGCATCGCCGTGGCGCTGGCGCTCTCCGCCCTGCAGCAGAACATCAACCTGTTCTACACACCGAGCCAGATCGCCCACGGCGAAGCGCCCGAAGGCACCCGCATCCGCGCGGGCGGCCTGGTGGAGCAGGGCTCGGTGCAGCGTCACCCGGAAACCCTTTCGGTGGACTTCCGCGTGACCGACGGCGCCGAGACCGTGACCATCCGCTATCAGGGCATCCTGCCGGACCTGTTCCGCGAAGGGCAGGGCATCGTCGCGCTCGGCCGCGTGGATGCCGACGGCGTGCTGGTGGCCGACGAGGTGCTGGCCAAGCACGACGAGAACTACATGCCGCCGGAAGTCACCCAGGCGCTGGAGAAGAGCGGCATGATGAAGCACTACGAGGGCGGCAAGCAGGAGTACGTGCAATGATCCCGGAGCTCGGCCACCTGGCGATGATCCTCGCGCTGTGCCTGGCGGTGGTGCAGGGCACGCTGCCGCTGATCGGCGCCTGGCGCGGCGACCGGCAGTGGATGGGCCTGGCGCAGCCGGCCGCCTGGGGGCAGTTCGCCTTTCTCGCGTTCTCCTTCGCCTGCCTGACCCAGGCCTTCCTGGTCGACGACTTCACCGTCGCCTACGTGGCCTCCAACTCCAACAGCGCCTTGCCCTGGTACTACAAGTTCAGCGCCGTATGGGGCGCGCACGAGGGCTCGCTGCTGCTCTGGGCGTTCATCCTCGCCGGCTGGACCTTCGCCGTGTCGATCTTCTCGCGGCAGCTGCCGGAGGAGATGCTGGCCCGCGTGCTCGGCGTGATGGGGCTGATCAGCATCGGCTTCCTGCTGTTCCTGATCATCACCTCCAACCCCTTCGAGCGGCTGCTGCCGCAGGCGCCGGCCGACGGCCGGGACCTCAACCCGTTGCTGCAGGATTTCGGCCTGATCGTCCATCCGCCGATGCTGTACATGGGCTACGTGGGCTTCTCGGTGGCCTTCGCCTTCGCCATCGCCGCGCTGCTCGGCGGCCGCCTGGACGCGGCCTGGGCGCGCTGGTCGCGGCCCTGGACGCTGGTGGCCTGGACCTTCCTCGGCATCGGCATCGTGCTCGGCTCCTGGTGGGCCTACTACGAGCTGGGCTGGGGTGGCTGGTGGTTCTGGGACCCGGTGGAGAACGCTTCCTTCATGCCCTGGCTGGTCGGCACTGCGCTCATCCATTCGCTGGCGGTGACCGAGAAGCGCGGGGTGTTCAAGAGCTGGACCGTGCTGCTGGCGATCGCCGCCTTCTCGCTGAGCCTGCTCGGCACCTTCCTGGTCCGCTCCGGCGTGCTCACCTCGGTACACGCGTTCGCCACCGACCCGGAGCGGGGCGTGTTCATCCTCTGCTTCCTGCTGCTGGTGGTCGGCGGCTCGCTGACGCTGTTCGCCCTGCGCGCGCCGGCGGTCAAGAGCCAGATCGGCTTCGCGCTCTGGTCGCGCGAGACCTTGCTGCTGGTCAACAACATCCTGCTGGTGGTGGCGACCGCCACCATCCTGCTCGGCACGCTCTACCCGCTGCTGCTCGACGCGCTCTCCGGCGCCAAGCTGTCGGTCGGCCCGCCGTACTTCAATGCGCTGTTCCTGCCGCTGATGGCGCTGCTCATGCTGGTCCTGGCGGTCGGCGTGCTGGTGCGCTGGAAGGACACGCCGGTGAAATGGCTGCTGGGCATGCTGATGCCGATCCTGCTCGCCAGCGTGGTGCTCGGCGGCCTGGCCTCGCTGCTGTTCGGCGATTTCCACTGGGCGGTGCTGGCGGCCTGCCTGCTGGCGGCCTGGGTGGTCGCCGCCGGCGTGCGCGACCTGCTCGACAAGACCCGCCACAAGGGCCTGGTCAGGGGCGCGCGCGGCCTGTCGCGCAGCTACTGGGGCATGCAGCTGGCGCACTTCGGCATCGCCGTCTGCGCGCTCGGCATCGTGCTGTCCAGCCAGCAGAGCGCCGAGCGCGACCTGCGCCTGGCGCCGGGCGAATCGCTCGAGCTCGGCGGCTACCGCTTCGTCTTCGAGGGCGCCGCGCACCACGAGGGGCCGAACTACACCTCCGATCGCGCCACCGTCCGCGTGCTCGACGAGGGCCGGGAGGTCGCCGTGCTGCATCCGGAGAAGCGCCTCTACACCGTGCAGCAGATGCCCATGACCGAGGCCGGCATCGATGCCGGCTTCACTCGCGACCTCTATGTCGCGCTCGGCGAGCCGCTGGAGAACGGCGCCTGGGCCGTGCGCGTGCACATCAAGCCTTTCGTGCGCTGGATCTGGCTGGGCGGGCTGCTGATGGGCCTCGGTGGCCTGCTGGCGGCCAGCGACCGCCGCTACCGGGTCAAGGTGCGTACGCGCGTGCGCGAGGCGCTCGGCCTCGCCGAACAAGGAGCCTGACCGATGAGACGTGTGCTGTTGCTGTTGCCGCTGGTGATCTTCCTCGGCGTGGCAGTGTTCCTTTACCGCGGCCTGTTCCTCGATCCCTCCGAGCTGCCCTCGGCGCTGATCGGCAAGCCCTTCCCGGCCTTTTCCCTGCCCTCGGTTCAGGCAGGCGAGCCGGCGATCACCGAGGCCGACCTCAAGGGCCGGGCGGCGCTGGTCAACGTCTGGGGCACCTGGTGCGTGGCCTGCAAGGTCGAGCACCCGGTGCTCAACCAGCTCGCGTCCCAGGGCGTGGTGATCCACGGCATCAACTACAAGGACGACAACGCCGCCGCGCAGGTCTGGCTGCGCGACTTCCACGATCCCTACCAGCTGAACGTCAGCGATGCCGACGGCAACCTCGGCCTGGACCTGGGCGTGTACGGCGCGCCCGAGACCTTCCTCATCGATAAGGACGGCATCATCCGGCACAAGTACGTGGGCGTGATCGACGAGCGCGTCTGGCGCGAGCAGATCGCCCCGCTGTACCAGGAACTGGTGGACCAGTGATGAAGCGCCTGATCGCCGCCCTGGTGTTCGGCCTGGGCCTCACGGTTGCCCATGCGGCCATCGATACCTACGAATTCGACAGCGAAGCCGAGCGCGAGCGTTACCGCACGCTGACCGAGGAACTGCGCTGCCCGAAGTGCCAGAACCAGAACATCGCCGACTCCAACTCGCCGATCGCCATGGACCTGCGCCGGGAAATCTACCGGATGCTGGAAGAGGGCCGCAGCAACGACGAAATCGTCGATTACCTGGTGGCCCGCTACGGCGACTTCGTGCGCTACCGGCCGCCGCTCAACAGCACCACGCTGCTGCTCTGGTACGGCCCCGCCGGCCTGCTGGTGATCGGCTTCGGGGTGGTGGTCGTGATGCTCGTGCGCCGTCGCCGCGGGGCAGCCCGCCCCGAGAACCATTCGCTTTCCGAGGCCGAGCGTGAACGCCTCGCCTCGCTGCTGGAAAACAGGAAATGATCGATCTGTGGATTGGCGCCGGCCTGCTGTTGCTGGCGGCGCTGGCGTTCCTGCTGCTGCCGCTGGTTCGTGGTCGGCGGTCGCAGGCCGAAGAGGACCGCACGGCCCTCAACGTGGCCCTCTATCAGGAGCGCCTGGCCGAGCTGGATGCCCAGCGCGCGGCCGGCACGCTGTCCGGTGAACAGCACGAGGCGGGCCGCGTCGAGGCGGCCCGCGAGCTGCTCGAGGACACCGAGGGCGCCGAGGCCCGCAAGGGTGCCCGGCTCGGACGGGCGGTGCCGTTGCTGGCGACCCTGCTGGTGCCGGCCGTGGCCTTCGGCCTCTACCTGCACTGGGGCGCGAGCGACAGGCTGCAACTGGCCCGGCAGTTCGCCGAGCAGCCGCGCTCGGTCGAGGACATGATCGGCCGCCTGGAACAGGCGGTACGCGCCCAGCCGGAATCGGCCGAGGGCTGGTACTTCCTGGGGCGTGCCTACATGGCGCAGGAGCGCTCGGCGGAGGCGGCCAAGGCCTTCGAACGGGTGGTCGAGCTGGCCGGACGCCAGCCCGAACTGCTCGGCCAATGGGCGCAGGCGCTGTACTTCGCCGAGGGCCGCAAGTGGACGCCGCAGCTGCAGACGCTGACCGAGGAAGCCCTGCGCGGCGACCCGCACGACAGCACCAGCCTCGGGCTGCTCGGCATCGCCGCCTTCGAGGACGGCCGCTTCCAGGAGGCGGTGGATTTCTGGGAGCGCCTGGTGGCGACCCTGCCGCAGGAGGACCCGTCGCGCCAGGCGATCCGCGCCGGCATCGAGCGCGCCCGTGCACAGATCGACGGCGGCGCTGCGCCGGCGCAGGGGCAGGCCGAAGCGCCGGCCACCGAGCTGCAGGTGCGGGTCAGCCTCGCGCCCGAGGTGAGGGCGCAGGTGCAGCCGGGCGACAGCGTGTTCGTCTTCGCCCGCGCGGTCTCGGGCCCGCCGATGCCGCTGGCGGTCAAGCGCCTGTCGGTCGACCAGTTGCCGGCGACCGTGACGCTGAGCGACGCCGACGCGATGATGCCGCAGTTGAAACTGTCGGGCTTCGATAGGATCAGATTGATGGCGCGCGTGTCCCGCGAGGGCGACGCCATGCGCGGGGAGTGGCTGGGCCAGAGCGAACCGCTCGAGCCGTCGGCGGCCGATGGGCCGGTTGAACTCTCGGTGGACCGGCCGGAGTGACCTGACAACGCGGTAACGGAATGGAGAAGGGCATGCGGGACAGCCAGCGGGTGGCGGGGCGGTTGGGACGAGGCGTGGCCATCCTGGGGCTGGCCCTCGGGCTGGCCGCCTGTGCCGGCAATCCCTACAGCAGCCAGCCGGCACCGCAGCCGGCGCCCGAACCCGTTCCGCCGGCGCAGGAGCCCAGCCGTCCGGTGATCACCCCGCCGCCGGTGCAGAGCACGCCGGCGCCCCGCCCGCCGGCCACGCAGAAAAGCCACCCGCGCTATGCGCCGCCACCGCATGTCGACGCGCACTGGGACAACCGGCTGGGCGTCTACGTGGTGGAGGGCTCTGAGCTGTTCTACCGCGAGCGGCTCTACTATCGCTGGGACGGTGACTGGCTGTGTGCGCCGCGCCCCGAAGGCCCCTGGGAGCCGGTGCCCGCGCCGAGCGTACCGCCGGGACTGCGCAGCCGATATTGAGCTAAAGGTGCGCGCACCGGTGCCGATAAGAGGGAAGCAGCAGCCACAGACGGCTGCTCGGATGACGGCCGCACGATCCTGGCGGCGATCAGAAGCGGGAGTGGTTGTTGATGAATGCATCGGTCAAACGCCTGGAAGAGACGGGCACCGCCTTGCGCGAAGCGCTGCAGCGGCAGGACTGGAGCGCGATCGGCGAATTGGATCTGCAGTGCCGCCAGGCCGTCGACGAGGCCATGCGCGAACCCCAGCGCGACGTGGAACTGGTGCGCGAGCGCATGCAGGAGCTGCTCGATCTCTACCGCCAGTTGGTCGATATGTGCCAGAACGAAAAGCGTCGGCTGGCCAGCGAGTTGCTGCAGCTCAATCAGTCCCAGCAGGGCGCCAAGGTCTATCAGCTGTTCGGCTGATTCATGCAGGCAGGCGGACGCCCGGCGGTTTGCCTGCTTTTCCCGGTTTTTCGCAGCGGATTGCCCGCACGCTCGCCTCTTTTGTTCCGCGCGGGAAGTTGACGCCCGGCTCCGCAGCGAAATTGTCACGTCATAAATTTGACTCAGTGCGCATTTTTAACTTAACTAATGGCGTTCTGCCGTTTGTCGAACCCGCCTGGTTGCGTCTCGGCAGGCCTCCTATCTCGGCGAAAAGAGACCTGGAAAAAGAATGTGGCGCGAAACCAAGATTTTGTTGATTGACGATGACAGCGAACGCCGCCGCGATTTGGCCGTCATCCTGAATTTTCTCGGCGAAGAGCATCTGGCCTGTCCCAGCAGCGAATGGCGCCAGGCCGTCGAGACGCTCGAATCCAGTCGCAACGTCCACAGCCTCATGCTCGGCCAGGTCAACAGCAAGGGTGGGCCCATCGAACTGCTCAAGCAGATCGGCCAGTGGGACGAGAACATCCCGCTGCTGCTGATCGGCGAGCCCGCGCCGGCCGACTGGCCGGAGGACATCCGCCGCCGGGTGCTGGTGAGCCTGGAAATGCCGCCGAGCTACAACAAGCTGCTCGACTCGCTGCACCGGGCGCAGGTCTATCGCGAGATGAACGACCAGGCGCGCACCCGCGGCCGCCATCGCGAGCCGAACCTGTTCCGCAGCCTGGTCGGCACCAGCCGCGCCATCCAGCACGTGCGGCAGATGATGCAGCAGGTCGCCGACACCGACGCCAGCGTCCTCATCCTCGGCGAATCGGGGACCGGCAAGGAGGTGGTGGCGCGCAACCTGCACTATCACTCCAAGCGCCGCCAGGCCCCCTTCGTGCCGGTCAACTGCGGGGCGATCCCGGCCGAGTTGCTGGAAAGCGAGCTGTTCGGTCACGAAAAGGGCGCCTTCACCGGCGCCATCACCGCGCGTGCCGGCCGCTTCGAGCTGGCCGACGGCGGCACCCTGTTCCTCGACGAGATCGGCGACATGCCGCTGCCAATGCAGGTCAAGCTGCTGCGCGTGCTGCAGGAGCGCACCTTCGAGCGGGTCGGCAGCAACCGCATGCAGAACGTCGACGTGCGCATCATCGCCGCCACCCACAAGGACCTGGAGAAGATGATCGTCGAGGGGACCTTCCGCGAGGACCTCTACTACCGGCTCAATGTCTTCCCCATCGAGATGGCCCCGCTGCGCGAGCGCGTCGAGGACATCCCGCTGCTGATGAACGAGGTCATCTCGCGGATGGAGCACGAGAAGCGCGGCTCCATCCGCTTCAACTCCGCGGCCATCATGTCGCTGTGCCGGCATGACTGGCCGGGCAACGTCCGCGAACTGGCCAACCTGGTCGAGCGCATGGCGATCATGCATCCCTATGGCGTGATCGGCGTGCACGAACTGCCGAAGAAATTCCGTCACGTCGATGACGACGACGAGCAGTACATGCCGCCGATCCATGAAGAAGAGGAAGAGCGCGCCGCCATCACCGCCCCCATGCCGGGGCAGGAAGGGCGGGCGATGCTGCCGGCCGAGGGGCTCGACCTCAAGGACTACCTCGGCAACCTGGAGCAGGGCCTGATCCAGCAGGCGCTCGACGATGCCGGCGGCGTCGTCGCCCGTGCCGCCGAACGCCTGCGCATCCGCCGTACCACGCTGGTGGAGAAGATGCGCAAGTACGGCATGAGCCGCCGGGAAGAAGAGGACGAGCAGGTCTGACCGGACGCGCCGGCTTCCATACATCCTTCATGCAGGCACGGGGCTTGCAATCACGCTGACAGTGACAATCTTCCGACGCCTGTCAGCGAGTGAGCCTTGTGAAACCGATTGCCCCGCCGAGCCGTCCCGCCCGTCCCGAAGCCTGCGCTTCGGGCGGGGAACCCGTGCACCTGCGGCAGTCGCTGGAGCGGGTCGAGCGGATCGCCCATCAGCTCGGTGATTCGCACGGCCTGCTGCAGGCCCATGTCGCCGCCCTCGAAGACCGCCTCGAAGTCGTCAGCGCGCAACGCCTACAGGAACTCGACGAGAAGGAGCGCCTGGCCAAGCGCCTGCAGAGCCTGCTCGACTCGCTGCCCGGCGGCGTGGTGGTGCTCGACGGCCAGGGCGTGGTCCGCGAAGCCAATCCGGTGGCCCGGCAGCTGCTCGGCGAGCCTCTCGAGGGCGAGCTGTGGCGCACGACCATCGCGCGCTGCTTCGCCCCGCGCCGCGACGATGGCCACGAGATTTCCCTGAAGGACGGCCGCCGCCTGTCCATCTCCCTGCGGTCGCTGGACGGCGAGCCCGGCCAGCTGATCCTGCTCACCGACCTGACGGAAACCCGTCGCCTGCAGACCGAGCTGGCGCGTCACGAGCGGCTGTCGGCGCTGGGGCGGATGACCGCCTCGCTGGCCCATCAGATCCGCACGCCGCTGTCCGCCGCGCTGCTCTATGCCAGCCACCTCAGTGACGCTCCGCTGCCGGCCGAGCAGCAGCAGCGCTTCGCCGCGCGCCTCAAGGCGCGGCTGCTGGAACTCGAGCACCAGGTGCGCGACATGCTGGTGTTCGCCCGCGGCGACCTGCCGCTGACCGACCGGCTGATGCCGCGGCAGTTGCTGCAGGCGTTGCAGGCCGCGGCCGAGACCCACCTGCAGGGCGCCGCGGTGCGCTGGCAGTGCGACGCCCACGCCGGGCGGCTGCTGTGTAACCGCGACACCCTGGTCGGCGCGCTGCTCAACCTGATCGAGAACGGCCTGCAGGCGGCGCACCCACAGCCGCGGCTGAAGATCCATCTCTATGCACGCGGCGACAGGCTGCGGATCTGCGTCAGCGACAACGGTCCGGGAGTCGCGCCGGCGATCCGCGCCCGCCTCGGCGAGCCGTTCTTCACCACCCGCCAGACCGGCACGGGGCTGGGCCTGGCCGTGGTTCAGGCGGTGGCCCGTGCCCATCGCGGCGAATTCAAGCTGTTATCCCGGTCAGGCTTCGGCACCTGCGCGCGCCTCGTGCTGCCGCTGCTGCCCGCCGACCTGACCGCCAACCGAGAGTGATGCCATGAGCACCAGGATTCTATTGGTCGAGGATGATCCCGCCCTGCGCGAAGCGCTGGCCGACACGCTGGGCCTGGGCGGCTACGACTACCGAGCGGTCGACGGCGCCGAGGCGGCGCTGGCGCTGCTTTCGCAGGAGACCTTCTCCTTGGTGGTCAGCGACGTGAACATGCCGGGCATGGACGGCCACGCGCTGCTGGCGACCATCCGCGCACGTTACCCGCAGCTGCCGGTGCTGCTGATGACCGCCTACGGCGACGTCGAGCGCGCGGTCGAGGCGATGCGCCAGGGCGCCGTGGACTATCTGGTCAAGCCGTTCGAGCCGCGCCGGCTGCTCGGCCTGGTCTCGCGTCACGCCTGTGGCCATTGCGGCGGGGACCAGGCAGGGCCGGTCGCCGTCGAGGCGGCCAGCCAGCAGTTGCTGGCACTGGCCGCGCGGGTCGCGCGCAGCGGCTCGACCGTGCTCATCTCCGGCGAATCGGGCACCGGCAAGGAGGTGCTGGCGCGCTACATCCACCAGCAGTCGCCGCGCGCCGGCAAGCCCTTCGTCGCCATCAACTGCGCGGCCATTCCCGACAACATGCTCGAGGCCACGCTGTTCGGCCACGAGAAGGGCGCCTTCACCGGGGCGATCGCCTCGCAGCCCGGCAAGTTCGAGCTCGCCGAAGGCGGCTCGCTGCTGCTCGACGAGATTTCCGAAATGCCGCTGGCGCTGCAGGCCAAGCTGCTGCGCGTGCTGCAGGAGCGCGAGGTGGAGCGGGTCGGCGGGCGCCGGCCGATCCCGCTGGACATCCGGGTGATCGCCACCACCAACCGCGACCTGGCGGCGGAAGTGGCAGCCGGCCGCTTCCGCGAGGACCTGTTCTACCGGTTGTCGGTGTTTCCCCTGGCCTGGCCGCCGCTACGCGAACGGCCGGCGGACATCCTGCCCCTGGCCCGGCGCCTGCTCGCCAGCCATGCGGCCAGGCTGGGGCAGGGGCCGGCACGCTTTTCCGCTGGTGCCGAGCAGTGTCTGCTCCAGCACCCCTGGCCGGGCAACGTGCGCGAGCTCGACAACGCCGTGCAGCGTGCCCTGATCCTGCGCCAGGGCGGGCTGGTCCAGCCGCACGACCTGTGCCTGACGGCACCGATCGGCCTGACCCCGTCGAGTGCGCCCGCGATGACGATGAATGCAGTCGACAGTGTTGCGGCCGTTTCCCGACCGCAGGCGGTGGACAGCGCCGGCGCGCTCGGCGAGGACCTGCGCCGCCGCGAGTTCGAGATGATCCTCGAGACCTTGCGCGCCGAGCGTGGTCGGCGCAAGGAAGCGGCCGACCGCCTGGGCATCAGCCCGCGCACGCTGCGCTACAAGCTGGCGCAGATGCGCGACGCCGGGCTCGACGTCGAGGCCTGTCTCTACGCGAGCTAGGCGCTCTTCTTCGGCGGCCGGTCGGCCAGCGCCTGGTTCACCGACAGCCAGGCGGCCACCGCCGCTTCGCCCATGTCCCCGAACACGCGCCGCAGGTGGCGGATCTGCTCGCGGCGCAGCCGCTGTTCCAGCTGCTCGCCGTCGGCGGTGAGGGCGAGCAGGCGCTTGCGCTTGTCGTCCTCGGCGGGCCGGCTGTCCACCAGCCCCATTTCGATCAGCTGGCGCAGCGGCGTGTTGAGCGCCTGCTTGCTCACCCCGAGCCGGGCGAGCAGCGCGCTGACGCTCAGCCCCGGGTCGCTGGCGATGAAGAACAGGATACGGTGATGCACGCGCGACAGGCCGCGACGGGCGAGCATCTCGTCCGGCTTGGCGGTGAACGCCTGGTAGCCGCGGAAGAACACTTCCATGACGTGGCGTTGAACGGCGCTGTTTTTTAGGTCAGGCATATTGACGTTTTTATCGATGCGGCGTTAGTTTCGGTCAACCAGTTTGACTGATTTCTCCCGCCCCCGCACCGGTGTCCCCATGGCCTTCTCCGAACGCGTCGACCGCCTCAAAAGCTCCCTCATCCGTGAAATCCTCGCCGCTGCCCAGCAGCCAGGGATGATGTCCTTCGCCGGCGGGCTGCCGGCCGAGGGCATGCTGCCGCAGGTGGACTGGGCGCCGATGCCGGCGAGCATGGGCCAGTACGGCATGAGCGAGGGCGAGCCGGCGCTGCGCGAGGCGATCGCCGCCGAGGCGCGCGCCCGTGGCATCGCTTGCGATGCGGGCCAGGTGCTGATCGTCAGCGGTTCGCAGCAGACCCTCGATCTGGCGGCGAAGCTGTTCATCGACCGCGGCACCGAGGTGCTGGTGGAGTCGCCGACCTACCTGGCCGCGCTGCAGTCGTTCCAGCTGTTCGGCGCCGACTGCCTGGCGGTCCCGCAGACCGCCGAAGGCCCGGATCTGGAGGCGCTGCACGAGCGCCTGCTGAACCACAAGCCGGCCTTCGCCTACCTCATTCCGACCTTCCAGAACCCGTCGGGCGTGCGCTACAGCGAGGCGCGCCGGAGTGCCGTCGCCGAACTGCTGGACGAGTTCCAGGTGACCCTGATCGAGGACGAGCCCTACCGCGAGCTGGTGTTCGACGGCGGCGAGGCGACCCCGCTGGTGGCGCGGCTGCAGCGCGCCAGCTGGATTCATACCGGCACGGTGTCGAAGACCCTGCTGCCGGGCCTGCGGGTGGGCTACCTGATCGCAAGCCCGGACCTGTTCCCCCATCTGCTGCGCCTGAAGCAGGCGGCCGACCTGCATACCAACCGCGTCGGCCAGTGGCAGGCGCTGCAATGGCTGGGTAGCGAGCGCTACCGTGAGCACCTGGCGGCATTGCGTGCCTTCTACCGCGAGCGGCGCGACGCCATGCAGTTGGCGCTGACCGAACACTTCGCCGATCTGGCCGATTGGGAAGTGCCGCAGGGCGGACTGTTCTTCTGGCTGGCGCTGAAGCGGCCGGTCGATACCCGCGCGCTGCTGCCCAGGGCGCTCGAGCGCCAGGTGGCGTTCATGCCCGGCGAGCCGTTCTTCGTCGAGCCGGAGCGCAACCCGGGATACCTGCGGCTGAACTTCAGCCACGTGCCGCCGGAGCGCCTGGGCGAGGGGCTGCGGCGCCTGGCCGAAGTGATCCGCGAGGCATTGCCGGCCGAGGCGGCCTAGGAGGCACCGACATGTACAAGGTCTATGGCGATTACCGCTCGGGCAACTGCTACAAGGTCAAGCTGATGCTCCACCTGCTCGGGCAGCCGTACCAGTGGGAGGCGGTGAACGTGCTGCGTGGCGAGAGCCGCTCCGAGGCGTTCCTGGCGAAGAATCCCAACGGCAAGATTCCGGTGCTGGAGCTGGACGACGGCACCTGCCTGTGGGAGTCGAACGCGATCCTCAACTTCCTCGCCGAGGGCAGCGAGTTCCTGCCGAGCGATCCGCGCCTGCGCACCCAGGTGCTACAGTGGCAGTTCTTCGAGCAGTACAGCCATGAGCCCTATATCGCGGTGGCGCGCTACATCAAGCTCTATCTCGGGCTGCCGAAGGAGCGTCGCGCGGAGTACGAGGCCAAGCAGCTGGACGGCTACCACGCCCTGAACGTCATGGAGCAGCAGCTGCGGCGCACGCCCTACCTGGTCGGCGAGGCCTACTCGATCGCCGACGTGGCGCTCTATGCCTACACGCACGTGGCCGAGGAGGGCGGGTTCTCGCTGGAGGCGTATCCGGCGATCCGCGAATGGCTGGCGCGCGTGGCCAGCCATCCGCGGCACGTCGGCATGTTCGACTGAGCTGAGCGCTCGGGGTCTACTTGTTCACCAGGCCGAGGAATTCGGCGCGGGTCGCGACGTTCTCGCGGAACGCGCCGAGCATGACCGAGGTGACCATCGAGGAGTTCTGCTTCTCCACGCCGCGCATCATCATGCACATGTGCTGAGCCTCGATCACCACCGCCACGCCGGCGGCGTCGGTGATCTGCTGGACCGCTTCGGCGATCTGGCGCGTGAGGTTCTCCTGGATCTGCAGGCGCCGCGCGTACATGTCGACGATCCGCGCCACCTTCGACAGGCCGAGCACCTTGCCGTTGGGCAGGTAGGCCACGTGCGCCTTGCCGATGAAGGGCAGCATGTGGTGCTCGCACAGCGAATAGAGCTCGATGTTCTTCACCAGCACCATCTCGCTGTTGTCCGAGCTGAACAGCGCGCCGTTGGTTACTTCCTCGAGCGTCTGCTGGTAGCCGCGGCAGAGGTACTGCATGGCTTTGGCAGCGCGCTTGGGCGTGTCGACCAGGCCTTCGCGGGTGACGTCTTCGCCGATCTGGCTGAGGATGGCGGTGTACTGTTGTTCCAGGGACATTGAACTACCTGTTGAGGCCTCGTGTGGGCGCGAAGCGCGCAGGGTAGGGCGCGGGCGGCGGGCTGACAAGTGTTTCGCTCGGCCGCCGGCCCGGCTACTCGTCGCGACCTTCGAGCATGGTTCGCCTGAGCATCACGTACAGGGCACCGGTGCCGCCGTGGCGGGGCTGGCAGGAGGCGAACGCCAGCACCTGCGGATGCTGGCGCAGCCAGGTGTTGACGTGGCTCTTGATCAGCGGCCGCTTGCCGTCCAGGCGCGCCGCCTTGCCGTGGGTGACGCGCACGCAGCGGATTTCGTACTTGCCCGCTTCGGCGATGAATTCCCACAGTTGCTCGCGGGCCTTCTCGACGCTCAGGCCGTGCAGGTCGAGGCTGCCCTCGAAGGCGATCTGGCCGGCCTTGAGCTTGCGCACCTGGCTGTCCTGCACGCCGTCGCGGGCCCAGAGGAGCTCGTCCTCGGCACCCACGTCGATGATGAACTGGTCGGACAGGCCGTCGACCCGCGTCTCGCCGCTGCGGACCGTGGCGCTGGCGCGACGCGTGGCCAGCTGCGCATCGTTGCGCCGCGGCTTGCCGGGATCGGCGCGGTCGTGGCTGAGCGGCCTGACACCGCGCACCGCGCTACGGAAAAGGGAAAGATCATCGTCGTCTTGCATGCTGGCCTCCGCATCGGCCGGGCATTCTAGCAGGCCATGGGCGCTGCACGGATCAGCCGCGCTTCCTCATCAGGTGCGGCGACAGGCTGAGTCCGTTCGGCTGGCGGCCGCGGCGCCGGCAGCGCCGCCAGAGGAACAGGCCGAACCACAGCAGCAGCACGCCGCCGGCCAGCAGGACGAGGGCGCCGTCGCGGCCGCTGCCGAGGCCGCCGAGCGCCTCTGCGCCGCCGGCCAGCGAGATCGCGCCGAGCGCGCCGAGCAGCAGGCCGACCAGGGCGAACAGGGCACCGAGGGCTGCGCAGAAGCGCAGACGCCAGCTCTTGGGCTCCTGCGGACGCAGGCGGCGGGCGTCGAAACCATCGGATATCTTCATTCCGATTACCTCTTCGGGAACAGGGCTATGACCGGAACGTGACGGTCGGGTTCACCGGCCGCCGGTTCGGGTCGCCTGCCTTCAAGGTAGCGGCATCTGGGCCTCGCGTCAGGCGAGGGCGGCGGCGTCCTCGACGCAGACCGCGAAGTTGTCGGCGAGAATCGCCATTTCCATGCGGTGCACCTGGGCGGCGTCCAGCACCTGGTCGCCCATCGGCAGGTCGCGGGTGGCGCAGGCCCGGTCGACCAGCGTACAGCGGTAACCGTAGTCCTTCGCGGCGCGCACCGTGGTGCTGACGCTCGAGTGGGTCATGAAGCCGCACACCACCAGGTCCAGGTGCCCGAGCTGCTGCAGGGTCTCATGCAGCTCGGTGCCGGCGAAGGCGTTGGGCAGGCGCTTTTCCACCACGATCTCGCCGGCCGCCGGTGCGGCCTCGGGCATGATCTGACCGCGATGGCCCTGCGGGTCGAACAGGCCGCCGCTGATGCCCAGGTGCCTGACGTGGACTACCGGCGTACGCGCCTCGCGCGCCGCCGCGAGCAGCCGGGCGATTTCCGGCAGCGCACCGTCGAGTCCGGGCAGGGCGAGCACGCCGCTACGGTATTCCTCCTGCGCATCGATGATCAGCAAGGTGGCATTGGCCAGTTTCGCCGGTGCGTAACCACGGCCACTGAGCTGAAGCATGGTCTGCGGCAAGGTCATACGGACTCCTTGGTTCGAGGGTGGCTGTCATGGCGCGAGATTGTGGCCACATGAACCGGCCCGATGCAATCGGCCATCATCACTATGGCAAGGGTGAATACCGCGTCAAGAAGCGAAAAGCATCCGCGCTTCGGCTAAACTTGCCGGCTTTTCACCGGAGATGCCGCCGTGACCGCTTCAGCCTCCCGCCTGCGTACCCTGCGCGACCACATCCGCTGGGCCGTGAGCCGCTACCACGCCGAGCAGCTGTTCTTCGGCCACGGGACCGACAACGCCTGGGACGATGCGCGGCAACTGGTGCTCGGCGCCCTGCATCTGCCCTGGGAACTGGCCGACGGCTACCTGGACTGCCGCCTCGAGGACGACGAGCGCGAGCATCTGCAGGCGCTGTTGCGGCGGCGCATCGAGGAGCGCGTGCCCACCGCCTACCTGCTCGGCCAGGCATGGTTCTGCGGGCTGCCCTTCATCGTCGACGAGCGCGTGCTGATCCCGCGCTCGCCCATCGCGCAGCTGATCGAGCGCCGCTTCGAGCCCTGGCTGCCCGGCGAGCCCGCGCGCATCCTCGACCTGTGCACCGGCTCGGGCTGCATCGGCATCGCCTGCGCCTACGAATTCCTCGAGGCCGAGGTGGTGCTAGCCGACCTCTCGTTCGACGCGCTGGAAGTGGCCAACCGCAACATCGAGCACCACGGGCTCGAGGAGCGCGTCTACGCCGTGCAGGGCGACGGCTTCGACGCGCTGCCGGGCCAGCGCTTCGACCTGATCGTGTCCAACCCGCCCTATGTCGACGCCGAAGACTTCGCCGACATGCCGGCCGAGTATGGCCACGAGCCGGCGCTGGGGCTGGCCTGCGGCAACGACGGGCTGGACCTGGTGCGGTGCATTCTCGCCGAGGCGGCCGACCACCTGACCGAGCAGGGCGTGCTGATCGTCGAGGTCGGCAACAGCCAGGTGCACGTCGAGGCGCAGTACCCGGAGGTGGACTTCACCTGGCTGGACTTCCCCGAGGGCGGCCACGGGGTGTTCCTGCTGGCAGCGCGTCAGTGCCGGGAGCATCAGGCGCTGTTCCGCGAGCGCCTGGCGTCCCGTACGGGCGACTGAGGCTCAGCGGGTCGCGATCCAGATCAGCAGGCCGCCCTGGAACAGCGCGAAGGCGACCAGGCAGGCGACGGTGAAACGCAGCGTGCCGTCCTCGCGGCGCAGCTGGGCGATGCGCTCGTTCAACTGGCGGATCTGGTTCTCCTGGGCGTCCAGGTTGCGGTCGGCCTGCTCCAGCATGCCGCCCGCTTCGGCGAGCGGCACCACGCCGACCCGTTCGGGATTCCAGTCGCTGCTCAGGGCCGAAACGCTCGGCGCCGCGTAGACCGCCTTGAGCTGGCGCGCGTCGGCGTAGGTCACCTCGAAGCCCTGCGCCAGCAGCATGCGGTCGCGTATCAGGCGCTGCTCCTCGTTCGCCGCGGTACCCAGCGCGCCGCCTTCGAGCTGGTACTGACCCCAGCGCTTCTTCGCCCAGGCCGCCCCGCGCGCCAGCAGGAAGCGCCCGAGTCCGCGGTTGGCCGGATTCAGCCGCAGCCCGCTGTCGGGGCCGAAGCGGACCTCCCGGGTGCGGTGGTCGGCCCAGACCTCCAGCAGGTTGTGGTCGCGGTGCGAGGCCTCGCCGGGCACACGGATGGTCAGGCGCAGCAGGCTGAGCTGCGGGCTGTGCCGCTCCACCTCGCCGAGTTCGACGAAGCGAAGCGGCCGCGGGCCGTTGCGGTCGGTCGCCAGCGGCGCCAGGCGCAGCAGATGGAAGCGCTCCGGCGCCAGCCCGTTCCAGGGATGCTGGGCCGGTGCCTGGGGTTGCTGCGTGGCGGTTTCTTGGGTATCGCTCATGACGTATCCCCGTCCCGGGGTGGATGGCTGTTTCGATTGTATCGGCCGCCGCGGCCTGCGCTGCAGTGCCGGCGGTCAGCGCCGCAGCCAGTAGGGTATACTGCCGCGCATTTTTCGAGGCCCTCAGCGGAGCATCTGCATGTCCGGCAACACCTACGGCAAGCTGTTCACCGTCACCACCGCCGGCGAAAGCCATGGTCCGGCGCTCGTCGCGATCGTCGACGGCTGCCCGCCGGGCCTGGAACTCACCGCCGAGGACCTGCAGCGTGACCTCGACCGGCGCAAGCCGGGCACCAGCCGGCACACCACCCAGCGCCAGGAGGCCGACGAGGTGGAAATCCTTTCCGGGGTGTTCGAGGGCCGCACCACCGGCACCGCCATCGGCCTGCTGATCCGCAACACCGACCAGAAGTCCAAGGACTATTCGGCGATCAAGGACCTGTTCCGCCCCGCCCACGCCGACTACAGCTACCACCACAAGTACGGCATCCGCGACTACCGCGGCGGCGGCCGCAGCTCGGCGCGCGAGACGGCCATGCGCGTGGCCGCCGGCGCCATCGCCAAGAAGTACCTGGCGACCCTCGGCATCCAGGTGCGCGGCTACATGAGCCAGCTGGGGCCGATCGAGATTGCATTCAAGAGCTGGGACAGCGTCGAGCGGAACGCCTTCTTCTGTCCCGATCCGGACAAGGTGGCCGAACTCGAGGCCTACATGGACCAGCTGCGCCGCGACCAGGACTCGGTGGGCGCGAAGATCACCGTGGTCGCCGAGGGCGTGCCGCCGGGCCTGGGCGAGCCGATTTTCGACCGCCTGGACGCCGACCTGGCCCACGCGTTGATGAGCATCAACGCGGTCAAGGGTGTGGAAATCGGCGCCGGCTTCGCCTGCGTCGCCCAGCGCGGCACCGAGCACCGCGACGAACTGACCCCGGAAGGCTTCCTGTCCAACAACGCCGGCGGCGTGCTCGGCGGCATCTCCTCCGGCCAGCCGATCGTCGCCCACCTGGCGCTCAAGCCCACCTCCAGCATCACCACCCCCGGCCGCTCGATCGACGTCCACGGCGCCCCGGTGGAGGTGGTCACCAAGGGCCGCCACGACCCCTGCGTCGGCATCCGCGCCACGCCGATCGCCGAGGCGATGATGGCCATCGTGCTGATGGATCACCTGCTGCGGCACCGGGCGCAGAATGCCGGGGTGCGGGTGGACACGCCGGTGTTGGGGCAACTGTGAATCGAAGCCTTCGGCTCGAGGCTGGACGCTTGAGGCTGGACGCTTCCCGGAACGGCTGTTTCGTCCAGCGTCCAGCCTTGAGCCTCCAGCGATACACGCAAAGGTCATGACGCAGCCGATACCCTATTGGCGCCTGTCCGGCTTCTACTTCTGCTACTTCGCCCTGCTCGGGGCGACCGCGCCCTTTCTCGGGCTGTATTTCGACCACCTTGGCTTTTCCGCCGAACGCATCGGCGAACTGGTGGCCATCCCCATGCTCATGCGCTGCCTGGCACCCAACCTCTGGGGCTGGCTGGGTGACATCACCGGCCGGCGGCTGGCCATCGTGCGGCTCGGCGCGGCCTGCACACTGCTGTCGTTCTCGCTGATCTTCCTCGGCCAGAGCTACGCCTGGCTGGCGCTGGTGATGGCGCTGCATGCCTTCTTCTGGCACGCCGTGCTGCCGCAGTTCGAGGTCATCACCCTGGCGCACCTGCGCGAGCAGGCCGCCCGCTATAGCGAGATCCGCCTGTGGGGCAGCATCGGCTTCATCGTCGCGGTGATCGGCCTCGGCCTGCTGTTCGAGTGGATGAGCCTGGACGCCTACCCGCTGGCGGTGACGCTGGTGATGGCGGCGATCCTGGCCAGCAGCGCCTGGGTGCCCTCGGCCGAGCCGGCGCAGCGGACGGAAACGGCCGGCGAGGGCGGTTTCCTCCGGCAACTGCGGCGCCCGCCGGTGCTGGCGTTCTTCGCCTGCGTGGCGCTGATGCAGCTCAGCCACGGACCTTACTACACCTTTCTCAGCATCCACCTGGAGGCGCAGGGCTACTCGCGCGGCACCATCGGCCTGCTCTGGGCGCTCGGGGTGGTGGCGGAGATCCTGCTGTTCCTGGCGATGGCGCGCATCCTCGGGCGTTTCTCGGTGCGCCGGGTACTGCTGGCGAGCTTTCTGCTGGCGGCGCTGCGCTGGCTGCTGCTCGGGCAGTTCGCCGATCACCTGGCGGTGCTGCTGTTTGCGCAGGTCCTGCACGCGGCGACCTTTGGCTGCTTCCACGCGGCGAGCATCCATTTCATCCAGCAGGCCTTCGGCGCGCGACAGCAGGGCCAGGGCCAGGCGCTGTACGCCACCCTGGCGGGAACCGGCGGGGCGCTCGGCGCGCTCTACGCGGGTTACGCCTGGAAGGCGCTGGGCGCCGGCTGGACCTTCAGCATCGCCAGCCTGGCGGCGCTGGCCGCAGCGGTTATCATTGCCACCCGTTTGCAGGAGAACCGGGCATGACCGCCACACGAGAACACCTGGCCCAGGCCATCATCGAGGCCGGGCGTTTCCTTTACGGCCGCGGCTGGTCGCCGGCGACGAGCAGCAACTATTCGGCGCGCCTGACAGACAGCGAGGTGCTGCTGACCGTCTCCGGCAAGCACAAGGGCGAGCTCGGCCCCGACGACCTGCTGGCCACCGACCTGGCCGGCAACAGCCTGGAGCCGGGCAAGAAGCCGTCGGCCGAAACCCTGCTGCACACCCAGCTGTACAGCTGGCGCCCGGAGATCGGCGCCGTGCTGCACACCCATTCGGTCAACGCCACCGTGCTGTCGCGCCTGACCCTGAGCGATTCGCTGGTGTTCGCCGACTACGAGCTGCAGAAGGCCTTCGCCGGCATCTCCACGCACCAGTCGCAGGTGCTGGTGCCGATCTTCGACAACGACCAAGACATCGCCCGGCTGGCCTTGCGCGTGCAGCCCTGGCTGGACGAGCACCCGGACTGCGTCGGCTACCTCATCCGCGGCCACGGCCTGTATACCTGGGGCGCGCGCATGAGCGACGCGCTGCGCCAGGTGGAAGCCTTCGAGTTCCTGTTCGAGTGCGAGCTGAAGATGCGCGCGCTGAGCCGCGCCTGACTGACCCGCGACCGCCGTCGCCACCGAGAGGCATTGCCATGAGCATTCTGAGCGTTTACCAGGACACCCATCCCGAGCAGCCGATGAAGGTGCTCACCCATCCCGAGGACATCGGCGCCACCCTGGCCGAGGTCGGCGTGCGCTTCGAACGCTGGGAGGCCAGCGCGCCGGTGGCCGCCGGCGCCAGCCAGGAGGAGGTGATCGCCGCCTACCGGCCGCAGATCGACAAGCTGATGACCGAGCGCGGCTACGTCACCGTCGACGTGATCAGCCTGAACAGCGACCACCCGCAGAAGGCCGAGCTGCGCGCCAAGTTCCTCGACGAGCACCGGCATGCCGAGGACGAGGTACGCTTCTTCGTCGCCGGCCGCGGGCTGTTCACCCTGCACATCGGCGACCGGGTGTTCGCCGTGCTCTGCGAGAAGAACGACCTGATCTCGGTGCCGGCCGGCACACCGCACTGGTTCGACATGGGCGAGAATCCGCACTTCGTCGCCATCCGCCTGTTCAACAACCCGGAAGGCTGGGTGGCGCAGTTCACCGGCGAGGACATCGCCGCCCGCTTCCCGCGCCTGGAAGACTGAGGACCGCCCATGCCGATCAAGGCCATCCTCACCGACATCGAGGGCACCACCAGCGCCGTCAGTTTCGTGTTCGACGTGCTCTTTCCGTACGCCCGCCGTCATCTGCCGGCCTTCGTTCGCGCGCATGCCGACGAACCCGAGGTCGCTGCCCAGCTGGACGCCACGCGGCAGGACGCCGGCGAGCCGGGGGCCTCGCTGGAGCGCACCGTCGAGATCCTGCTCGGCTGGATCGACGCCGACCGCAAGGCCACCTCGCTCAAGGCCCTGCAGGGGATGATCTGGCAGCAGGGCTACCAGGCCGGGGAGATCCGCGGCCACGTCTACCCGGATGCGGTGGACGCGCTGCGTCGCTGGAAGGCCGAGGGGCTGGGGCTCTACGTGTATTCCTCCGGCTCGATCCAGGCGCAGAAGCTGATCTTCGGCTGCTCCGAGGCCGGCGACCTGACGCCGTTGTTCTCCGGCTACTTCGACACCACCTCCGGGCCCAAGCGCGAGGCCGAATCCTACGCGCGCATCGCCGGGGCGATCGGGCTGCCGGCCGGCGAGATCCTGTTTCTTTCCGACGTGGTCGAGGAACTGGACGCGGCGCGCGCCTCGGGGTTGCGGACCTGCGGACTGGCCCGCGACGGCGGCACGCTGGAAGGCCACCGGACGGTGGCGAGCTTCGCCGAGATCGATCCCGCCGGCGCCTGAGCGCTCTGGCATCGCGTCCGGCGGACTGAACCCTGCGCATCCGGCGGTATCCCAATTGGGAGACCATCGATACGGGAGACGACCATGGACGCATTTGGCGGCATTTTCGGCCTGATCATCCTGGCGCTGGATATCTGGGCGATCATCAGCATCGTGCGCAGCGATGCCAGCGGCGGCAAGAAGGTCCTGTGGATCCTGTTGATCGTCATCCTGCCGGTGCTTGGCCTGATTCTCTGGGGCATCATGGGGCCGCGTGGCAACCGCATCGACGACCGTTCCAGCCTGAAGCCCTGAGATGGACGGGCTCGGCGCCTTCGTCGCGGTGATGGTGGCTGTACTGGACGTGATCGCCATCGTCCACGTCTGGCGCAGCCGGATCGAGACCGGGCGCAAGGTCGTGTGGAGCGTGGTGATCGTCGTTGCGCCGGTGATCGGCCTGATCTGCTGGGCGCTGGCGGCGCTGCGCATCGGCAAGGTGAGGTTGTGATGGCCGGTACCGGCGGCGCCAGGCCGCGGCGTATCCTCTGAGCCGCTAGCATGTGGCGCTGGCTGCTGTCATTGGCGGTCGCCGGGCTGGGCAGCCTCGTCTGGGCGCAACCGCCGGACGCCGCCTGGCAGGCGCTGGCCCAGGGGCGCGCGGTGCTCATGGTCCGCCATGCCACGGCGCCGGGATTCGGCGATCCGCCGGGCTATCGGCTCGACGACTGCAGCACCCAGCGCAATCTGAACGATGTGGGCCGGGGCGAGGCGCGCCGCTGGGGCGAACTGCTGCGCCGCCAGGGCATCGAGCGGGCACGGGTGTTCAGCAGTCGCTGGTGCCGCGCCCGGGAAACCGCGGAGCTGATGGGGCTGGGCCCGGTGAACGCGCTCCCCGCGCTGGATTCCTTCGTCGACGACCGCTCCCGGGAGGCAGTGCAGACCGCCGAACTGCGCCGCCACCTGGCTAACCTCGAGCCCGGGCCGCCGGTCGTGCTGGTCGCCCATCAGGTCAACATCACGGCGCTCACCGGCGGCTGGGCGCGCTCCGGGGAGGGGCTGATCCTCGCGCTGCCGCTCGCCGAACCGCCGCAGGTGCTGGCGCGCATCCCGCCGCCCTGAGCAAGGGCGATCTAGGGTGGCGCGCCGGCGTAGTTCTGCCACAGATGAATCGCCGCGTAGGCGCGCAATGGCCGCCAGGCTTCGGCGCGACGTGTCAGGCTGCGCGCATCGATGCCGCCCGGCCCCCACAGCGGCGCCTTGAGCAGGCCCAGGTCGGCGGCTGGGAAGGCGTCGGGATCGCCGAACGCCCGCAGGGCGATGTACTCCGCCGTCCAGGGGCCGATGCCCGGCAGCCGGCACAGCCGTTCGACCAGTTCGTCCGCGCCCTCGCGCACGTGCAGCTCCAGTGCCCCATCGGCAATCGCCGCGGCCAGGCGCTGCAGCGTCTGCAGGCGCCGCGCGGGCATGCCGATGTTGTCGAGGCTGGCGCCGGCCACCGCTTCCGGGCTCGGAAACAGCCGGTCGAGTCCGGCCTGAGGGGCGTCCACCAGCGGCTCGCCGAGTCGCTCGGCGATGCGCCGGGTGATGGTCACCGCGGCCTTGATCGACACCTGCTGGCCGACCACTGCGCGCACCGCCTGCTCGAACGGATCGAAGGCAGCCGGCAGGCGCAGGGCGGGGCTGGCCGCGACCAGCGGGCCGAGCAGCGGGTCGTCGGCGAAATGCGCCTGGATTTGCGCCGGGTCGCGGTCGAGGTCGAACATGTGCCGCACGTGCCGTTCGAGATGCTCGTGCAGCGTCTCGGGCAGCTCGCTGAGGGTCAGTTCGAGGCTCGCCAGGCCGGGCAGCGGGCGCACCCGCAGCCAGCCGCTGACGCCGGCGAGGCGGAACGTGCGGGCATAGCTGCTATCGTCCAGGTACTCGACGCCCGGCAGCAGGCGCAGCGAGAAATGGCGGTGGAACTGCCGCCAGTCCCAGGGTTCCCGGTAGGGCAGGTGGCTGATGTGCAGGCTCATGGCGGCACCATAACCGCTTCGGCCGCCGGCTGTCCTGCCTGGCATTGTGGCTGCTCCCACCAAGAGCCGTGCCGAGGTCAGTGGCCGGCATGTCGCCGCGAGGGCGCGCCTCCCACAGGGTCCGGTGCAGCATTGCCTGCTTTTGTGGGAGGCCCGACCTCGGGGCGATGCTCTTGTGGAAGCGGTCTTGACCGCGAACGAGTTCCGGCCCGCAGTCGCCGCGAGGGCGCACCTCCCACGAGGTTCGACCTGTCATGCAGGCCGACGTAGAATGCGCGCCTTTTCCGCACGGGCGCGCGCCGCCCGGATGCTCACCCTGTATGGAGATCGGCCCATGACCGACTACCAGGAAACGCTCTACGCCGGCTATGGCCAGCGCTTCGCGATCGACCGGATGCTGCACGAGGTGCGCACCGAGCACCAGCATCTGGTGATCTTCGAGAACGCCCGCATGGGCCGCGTGATGGCGCTGGACGGCGTGATCCAGACCACCGAGGCGGACGAGTTCATCTACCACGAGATACTCACCCACGTGCCGATCCTCGCCCACGGCCGCGCGCGCCGGGTGCTGATCATCGGCGGCGGCGACGGCGGCATGCTGCGCGAGGTGGCCAAGCATCGCGAGGTGGAGCACATCACCATGGTCGAGATCGACGGCACCGTGGTGCAGATGTGCAAGGAGTTCCTGCCCAACCACTCGCGCGGCGCCTTCGACGACCCGCGGCTGAACCTGGTGATCGACGACGGCATGCGCTTCGTCGCCACTACCGAGGAGCGCTTCGACGTCATCATCTCCGACTCCACCGATCCCATCGGTCCGGGCGAAGTGCTGTTCTCCGAGAATTTCTACCAGGCCTGCCGCCGCTGCCTGAACGAGGGCGGCATCCTGGTCACCCAGAACGGCACGCCCTTCATGCAGCTCGGCGAGGTGCAGACCACCGCGCAGCGGATGAACGGGCTGTTCGCCGACTGGCACTTCTACCAGGCCGCGGTGCCGACCTACATCGGCGGTGCCATGGCCTTCGCCTGGGGCGCCTGCGACAGCGCCAGCCGCCGCGTGCCACTGGACGTGCTGCGCCAGCGCTTCGCCGGCAGCGGGATCGTGACCCGCTATTACAACCCCGAGATCCACCTCGGCGCCTTCGCCCTGCCGCAATATGTGTTGCAGGCGATCAACAAGCCCGGCAATGTCTGAATCGTGGCTGCGGACGGAGCGCCCGCTCCGTCCGTGAAGGCACAGGCAGCCCCTTGCCAGGCTGCCTGTGCGCCTGTCCAGGGCGCCGACGAGGCGAGGAACCCGTACGCGCCAAGGCGCTCCTAACTTCGAAGGGTCAGATTCATCCACGCTTGAGAGGAGGTTGTTTTCATGAGTGCCACCTTCCACGAGGATGTCAGCAGCACCGTATTGCGGCGGATGAAAGAGGGCGGTTTCGATTTTGCCCGCGTCCACCCGATCGATTTCTACGCGATCTTCCCCGACGAGAAACGCGCGCGCATCGCCGCCAGCAAGTTCCGCGGGGAGTCGACCAACACGCAGATCTACGCCCGCGACGACGGTGCCTGGAACCTGCAGGTCAGCAAGGTGATGTACGCCACCTACGACGGCATCGGCGACTTCGAACAGGACCTTGAGAACCTGGTCGAGCCGCTCGGTGGCGTGGTCGACGGCTGGGGCGTGACGCAGGAAGTCGAGGTCCAGCGCGCCTGAGGCGCGGGGGTCACTGCGCCTGCGCCGGGATCAATCCTTTCTGCAGCGCCATGTCCCAGGGCGCGACCGGGCCGAAACGGTTCTTCAGGAACTCCAGCAGCAGCCGCGTGCGCGCGTCGGCTTCGCGGGTCAGGCGCAGCGCATGGATACCGGTCGGTTCGGGCGGCGGCAGCCCGCGCTCGCAGAACAGTGGCACCAGTTCGCCGCGCAGCAGCGCTTCGCTGGCCAGCCAGGTCGGCAGATGGGCGATGCCCAGGCCGGCGATCGCCGCGGTCAGCAGGGCCTCGCCGTTGCTGGCGACGAAGCGCAGCCGCCCCGGGCGCAGCAGCCGCTGGCGGCCGTCCACCTCGAAGCGCCAGGCATGCGGCGGGCCCAGCGCATCCCAGTCCACGCCTTCGTGCTCGGTGAGTTCCAGCGGTGAACGCGGCACGTCGCGCCGGGCAAGGTACGCCGGGCTGGCGCAGACCACGCGGATCACCGGTGCCAGCGGCGTGGCCACCAGGCGCGAGTCGGCCAGCGCGCCGATCCGCAGCACCAGGTCCACTTCGCCGAGGTGTTCGCCGCCCAGGTCGACGAAGCTGTCGATCAGGCGCAGTTGCACCTCGACGTTGGGGTAGCTCGCCAGGAAATCCACCAGCGCCGGAGCCAGCAGCCGGCGGCCGAAGGGGGCGGGCGCCTCGATGCGGATGCGTCCCTCCGGCCCGACGTCGCGCGCCGAGGCTTCGGCGCGGGCCAGCTGCAGTTCCCTTACCACGCGCCGGGCGCGTTCGGCGAAGGCGGTGCCGGCGGTGGTCGGGCGCACGGCATGGGTGGTGCGGCTGAACAGCCGGCAGCCGAGCGAGCGTTCCAGCGCGTCGATCCGCCGGACCACGGCCGAGGGGGTGAGCGAGTGCTGTCGCGCCGCCGCGGAAAAGCTCCCGCTGGCCAGGACATCGAGGAAAAGGCTCAGCTGCTGGGTGAGGGCATCGGGCTGCATCGGGGCTCGCCTGTGAGGAAAACGCAAAGCCATTGTGCGTGCTTGTGCGTTTCCAGGCCAAGCACTGGCGTCTACCATGTGCGCGATCGTTTGCGAGGTGAATGATGGGCCTGCTGGAATTCGGACTGGACGTGCTGTTGGGTGTGGTGCTGGGAACGCTGGGCGGGTTGTTCGGCATCGGCGGGGGGCTGATCGCCATTCCGGTCATCGGGGTCGTGTTCGGTATCGACCAGCAACTGGCGCAGGGCACCGCGCTGGTGATGGTGGTGCCCAACGTGGTGCTCGCCATCTGGCGCTACAACCAGCGCAACCGGATCGACTGGCGTCATGCATTGGCGCTCGGCATCCCAAGCCTGTGTCTGGCCTACTTCGGCGCCGCCATCGCGGTTTCGCTCGATGCGGTGCTGATGCGCCTGATCTTCGCCGGGTTCCTGCTGGTGCTGGCGCTCTACACCCTGCTGCGGGTGTTCCTGCAGACCGCGCCGGGCGGCACCACCCTGCGCCACTCCTGGCCCTGGCTGGCCGCCCTGGGCGGCGGCGCCGGCGCGCTGGGCGGGCTGTTCGGGGTCGGCGCCGCGCTGCTGGCGACGCCCGTGCTGACCTCGGTGTTCGGTGCTTCGCAGGTCGTCGCCCAGGGGTTGTCGCTGTCGCTGGCGCTGCCTTCGACCAGCATCACGCTGGCCACCTATGCCATGCACGACCAGGTCGACTGGCTGCTCGGGCTCCCGCTGGCTGTCGGCGGGCTGCTCAGCATCAGCCTTGGGGTGAAGCTGGCCCACGCGCTGCCGGAGCGGACGCTGCGGGCGATGTTCAGCGGTTTCCTGGTGCTCAGCGCGGTGCTGCTCGCGCTGGAAGTCTGAGGCTCAGACGCTCGCCCGCGCGCGCCGGCGGATCTGCTTGCGCGAGCTGCGCGCCAGGCGGATGCCCAGCAGCACGGCGGCGCAGCTGAGGCCGGCGATCAGGCCCTGCCAGAGGCCGCTCGGGCCCGACGGCTCGCCCAGCCAGTCGCTCAGGCCGAGGGCGTAGCCGATCGGCAGGCCGATGCCCCAGTAGGCGAACAGGGTGAAGATCATCGTCATCCGCGTGTCCTGGTAGCCGCGCAGCGCGCCGGCGGCGGTCACCTGCACCACGTCCGAGAACTGGAACAGCGCCGCGTAGAAGAACAGGTTGGCGGCTATCGCGATCACCGCCGGGTCGGGCGTGTAGATGCGGGCGATGTCCTCGCGCAGGAGCAGCATGCCGCTGGCCGAGAAGCAGGCGTAGAGTAGCGCCATGATCATCCCCACGCCGGCGACGAAGCGCGCGTCGCGCGGCGCACCGCGGCCGAGGGCCTGGCCGACGCGGACGGTGATGGCCATCGCCAGCGACAGCGGAATCATGAAGATCAGCGAGGTGAAATTGAGGGCGATCTGGTGCCCGGCGACCACGGTGGCACCGAGCCCGCCGATCAGCAGGGCGATGACGGAGAAGATGCTCGCCTCGGCGAACACCGCGACGCCGATCGGCACGCCGACGGCGAGCAACCGGCGAATCTCGTCCCAGCGCGGCGCCTCGAAATGGCTGAACAGCCCGCTCGGCTGGTAACAGGGTGCGCGGCGCACCCAGTACAGCATGCCCAGCAGCATGGCCAGCATCACCAGCGCGGTGGCCCAGCCGCAGCCGACCCCGCCCATCGCCGGCAGGCCGAGCTTGCCGTAGATGAACACGTAGTTGAGCGGAATGTTCAGCAGCAGCCCGAGCAGCCCCAGCACCATGCTCGGCCGGGTGTGCCCGAGCCCGTCGCTGAAGCAGCGCAGCACCTGGTACAGGGCGATCGGCGGGAAGCCGCAGGCCACCGCCCGCAGGTAGGCCATCGAGGGTTCGACCAGTGCCGGGTCGACCTGCATCCAGCGCATCACCGGGGCGGCGTTCCACAGCAGCAGCGCGCACAGTGTGCCGATGCCCAGGCCGAGCCAGAGCGCCTGGCGCACCAGCGGGCCAATTTGCGCGGTCTCGCCGGCTCCGTGCTTCTGCGCCACCTTGGGGGTGGTCGCCAGCAGCACGCCGGTCATCAGCAGGAAGGTGGGCACCCAGATGGAATTGCCCAGCGCCACGGCGGCCAGGTCTTCGGGGCTGACGCGGCCGGCCATCAGCGTGTCGACGAAGCCCATCGCGGTGTGGGCGAGCTGGGCGATCATGATCGGCAGGGCAAGGATGAAGAGCGCGCGCAGTTCGTTGCCAACGCGCCGGAATCTGGCCTCGGCGGGCATCTTTCTATCCGGTTGTATACAGGCGGGCGGGCTAGTGTACGCGTGCGCGTGATACCGAGAAAGCGCGATGCAGAGCCCCGCCGTATTGAAAGTGACGCCTGCTAGACTTCAGCGCTCTGCCTTGAGGATCTCCTTGCAATGCGCATTCTCGCCGACGAAAACATTCCCCTGGTCGAGGCCTTCTTCGGTCATCTCGGCGAGATTCGCCGCATGCCGGGCCGGGCGATCAACCGTGCGGCCACCGAGCAGTGCGACCTGCTGCTGGTGCGCTCGGTGACGTCGGTCGACCAGGCGCTGCTCGAGCATACGCCGGTGCGCTTCGTCGGCACCTGCACCATCGGCACCGATCACCTGGACGTGGAATTTCTCGACCGCACCGGGATCGCCTGGGCCCGTGCGCCCGGCTGCAACGCCCGCGGGGTGGTCGACTACGTGCTCGGCAGCCTGCTGGCGCTGGCCGAGTGGGAGGGCGTCGACCTTTCGACGCGGCGCTACGGCGTGGTCGGTGCCGGCGAGGTTGGCGGGCGACTGGTCGAGGTGCTGCGGGGGCTGGGCTGGGAGGTGCTGGTCTGCGATCCGCCGCGCCAGCAGCGCGAGGCGGGCGATTTCGTCTCGCTCGACCGACTGCTGAACGAATGCGACACCCTCAGCCTGCACACCCCGCTGACCCTGTCCGGCGAGCTGGCGACCTTCCACCTGCTCGGTCGCGAGCGGCTGGAGCGGCTGCTGCCCGGCAGCTGGCTGATCAATGCCAGCCGTGGCGCGGTGGTCGACAACGCCGCCCTGCGCGAACTGCTGCTGCGCCGGCCCGACGTGCAGGCGGTGCTCGACGTCTGGGAAGGCGAGCCGCAGGCCGACGCCGAGCTGGCCGAGCTGTGCCGCATCGCCACGCCGCACATCGCCGGCTACAGCCTGGAGGGCAAGCTGCGCGGCACCGCGCAGATCTATCAGGCGCTGTGCCGGGCGCAAGGGCTTGCGCCACAGGTGGAACTGGCCGGGCTGATGCCGGCCGCACCCTTGCGGCGACTGGGCTTCGGCCCGACGGTGACGCCGGCGCGCCTGCTGGAAACCCTGTGCCGCGCCGTCTATGACCCGCGCCGCGACGACGCGGATTTTCGGCGCAGCCTGCTGGGCGACGAGCAGGCCCGCCGCGAGGGTTTCGATCGGCTGCGCAAGGGCTACCCGGTGCGGCGCGAGATCGACGGGCTGGAGGTCGAGCTGCCGGCGGGCGCCGACGCGGGCTGCGCCAGGGTAGTGAGGGCGCTCGGCGCGCAGCTGGTCGGCGAGGGCTGAAGAGCCGGTCGCGCACGGTGGCGCGTGCGTGTTTTGGGATGGCGTGCGTGCCGAGGGTCGGCCGGCCGGATGCATTTTGCGGCCTGCTCCGCTAGGATTGTCCGCTCTCCGCTTTTCCCCGCGATGGTCCTATGAGTTACCAGGTGCTAGCCCGCAAGTGGCGTCCACGCTCGTTCCGCGAAATGGTCGGCCAGACCCACGTGCTGCGCGCGCTCATCAACGCCCTGGACAACCAGCGCCTTCACCACGCCTACCTGTTCACCGGCACCCGTGGCGTGGGCAAGACCACCATCGCCCGGATCATCGCCAAGTGCCTGAACTGCGAGACCGGCATCAGCTCGACGCCCTGCGGCCAGTGTTCGGTGTGCCGCGAGATCGACGAGGGCCGCTTCGTCGACCTGATCGAGGTCGACGCGGCGAGCCGGACCAAGGTCGAGGACACCCGCGAGTTGCTCGACAACGTGCAGTACGCGCCCAGCCGCGGCCGCTACAAGGTCTACCTGATCGACGAAGTGCACATGCTTTCGACGCACTCGTTCAACGCCCTGCTCAAGACACTCGAAGAGCCGCCGCCGCACGTTAAGTTCCTGCTCGCCACCACCGACCCGCAGAAGCTGCCGGTCACCATCCTCTCGCGCTGCCTGCAGTTCTCCCTGAAGAACATGCCGCCGGAGCGGGTGGTCGAGCACCTGAGCCACGTGCTCGGCGTCGAGCAGGTGCCGTTCGAGGAGGATGCGCTCTGGCTGCTCGGGCGCGCGGCCGACGGCTCGATGCGCGATGCCATGAGCCTTACCGACCAGGCCATCGCCTTCGGCGAGGGCCGGGTGCTGGCCGCCGACGTGCGGGCGATGCTCGGCACGCTGGACCACGGCCAGGTCTACGGAGTGCTGCAGGCGCTGCTCGAAGGCGATGCGCGGGCGTTGCTCGAGGCGGTGCGCCAGCTCGCCGAGCAGGGGCCCGACTGGTCCGGCGTGCTGGCCGAGATGCTCAACGTGCTGCACCGGGTGGCCGTCGCCCAGGCGCTGCCGGAGGCGGTGGACAACGGCCAGGGCGACCGCGACCGGGTGCTGGCGCTGGCCCGGGCGCTGCCGGCCGAGGACGTGCAGTTCTATTACCAGATGGGCCTGATCGGCCGTCGCGACCTGCCGCTGGCACCAGATCCGCGCAGCGGCTTCGAGATGGTCCTGCTGCGCATGCTGGCGTTCCGCCCCGCCGGCAGCGAGAGTACACCGCAGACACCGCTAAAGCACCTGGGAATCAGCCCGGCCACGACTGATTCCCAGGCGCCCCAGGTGGCCCCGGCGGCCACCCCATCGATGCCGCCTCCCGCGGCGGCACCTGCCGTCGCCCCGGCGCCTGTCCCCGCACCGGTCACCCAGGCTCCGGCTCCTGCGCCCGTCGCCCCGGCACCCGCAGCGGCGCAGCCGGCACCGCCCGTCCAGGCGCCGGAGCAGCCTGCCCCGGCGCCGGAAGCGCCGACTGTCGAGGTCCCGTCGCCAAGCGGTGTGGCCGAGCCGGTGGAGCCGCAGCGCATCGACCTGCCCTGGGAAGAGCCGCCGGCCACGCCGCCGGTGGCGGCCGACCGGGCGGCCGCGGAGGAGGCCGGGGAGGCGGGACAGGGCGTCTCACCCGAGCCTTCGGCCGAGGAGCACGTCGCCACCGTGGTGGTAGTCAACGAGGTGGAGGAGGAAGAGCCGCCGCTGACCGACGAGGACTATTTCGAAGTCGAGTCGCAGGTGGAGGCCTTTCTCAACGACATCGACCAGGTTCGCGAGGAGCCGGCCCCCGCCGAGCCCGAGCCGGCCGCGCGACCGGCCACCGGCCTCGCCGCGCAATGGCTGGAGCTGTTCCCGCAGCTCGGGCTGTCCGGCCTGACCGGCAGCATCGCGGCCAACTGCACGCTGGTCGCGGTCGAGGGCGACCACTGGACGCTGCACCTGGATCCGGCGCAGAGCGCCCTGTTCAATGCCACCCAGCAACGCCGCGTGAACGAGGCCCTGAATCAATACCACGGGCGCCCGCTGACCCTGACCATCGACTTGCAGGCGCCCGAGCAGGAAACCCCCGCGCAGGCCGCCGCGCGCAAACGCCGCGAGCGGCAGCGGGCGGCCGAGCAGTCGATCATGAGCGACCCCGTCGTCCAGCAACTGATGGAGCAGTTTGCCGCGGTGGTTCGCGAAGATACCATCGAACCCGTTGAACACTCAGAACCCTGACCGAGGTACATCCCATGATGAAAGGTGGCATGGCCGGCCTGATGAAGCAGGCCCAGCAGATGCAGGAAAAGATGCAGAAGATGCAGGAGGAGCTGGCCAACGCCGAGGTGACCGGTCAGTCCGGCGCCGGTCTGGTGAGCGTGGTGATGAACGGCCGGCACGACGTCAAGCGCGTCAGCCTGGACGACAGCCTGATGCAGGAGGACAAGGAAATCCTCGAAGACCTGATCGCTGCCGCGGTCAACGACGCGGTGCGCAAGATCGAGCAGAACAGCCAGGAAAAGATGGCCGGCATGACCGCCGGCATGCAGCTCCCGCCGGGCTTCAAGATGCCGTTCTAAAAGCAGCTTGAAGCCAAAAGCCTGAAGCTGGAAGAGAGAACGTACAGAGCATTCTGGCTACGACTCGCGTACTGATCGGCTTCCAGCCTCCAGCCTCCAGCCTTGAGATTTACATGAGCTTCAGCCCCCTGATTCGCCAACTCATCGACGCATTGCGCATCCTGCCCGGCGTCGGGCAGAAGAGCGCCCAGCGCATGGCGTTGCAGATGCTCGAGCGCGACCGCAGCGGCGGCCTGCGGCTGGCCCAGGCGCTCAGCCGCGCGATGGAAGGCGTCGGTCATTGCCGGCAATGCCGCACCCTGAGCGAGGACGAGCTGTGCCCGCAGTGCGCCGACCCGCGGCGCGACGACAGCCTGCTGTGCGTGGTGCAGGGGCCCATGGACGTCTTTGCCATCGACCAGACCGGTTTTCGCGGCCGTTATTTCGTGCTCAAGGGGCACCTGTCGCCGCTGGACGGCCTCGGCCCGGAGGCCATCGGCATTCCCGAGCTGATGGCGCGCATCGAGGCCGGCGCCTTCGCCGAGGTCATCCTCGCCACCAACCCGACGGTCGAGGGCGAGGCGACCGCGCACTATATCGCCCAGCTGCTCGCGTCCAAGGCGCTGACGGTCAGCCGGATCGCCCATGGCGTTCCGCTGGGCGGCGAGCTGGAGATGGTCGACGGCGGCACCCTGGCGCACGCATTCGCCGGCCGTAAGCCGATCCAGCCATGATGGCGATGACATATCTGATGCACATCGCTCTGCGACTGGTGTAGAGTTATAAGCCATCCGACATCAATAACTAAAAAGCATTAGATGCTTCGATCTGGTTATAACTGCCTACGAGGTCGTTTCGAATGAAGGTTAAATTCTGGCTTATTCCTGCCCTGGTGCTCGTCAGCGTGTTCGCCCAGGCGCAGGAGAAGATGAAGATCGGTTTCATCCGGGTGATGGACGATGCCCAGGCCATGGTCGCCCACGAGGCCGGCCTGTATGCCAAGCACGGCCTCGACGTCGAACTGGTGGAATTCAGCTCCGGTACCGACCTGATCAAGGCGATCGTCGGCGGTCAGCTCGACACTGGCGTGCTCGGCTTCACCAATGCCGTGGCCTGGGCCTCCAAGGGCGCGGACCTCAAGGTGGTCGGCGGCGCCCAGCAGGGCTACCACTCGATCGTCGCCCGCGAAGGCACCGAAATCGATGACGTGGCCGACCTCAAGGGCCACACCCTGGCGTCGCAGAAGGAAGGCAGCACCGCCGACACCGTACTGCGCGGCGTGACGCTGAAGAACGCCGGCGTCGAGGCCAAGGACGTGAACATCATGGGCGTCAGCCCGGCGGTCGCCGTGCAGTCGCTGGTCTCCGGCCGGGTGGACGCGGCCTTCCTGTTCGAGCCCTACGACCGTATCGCGCAACTGGTGGCTCCGGTCCGGCAGATCTACGAGATCGGCGAAGTCTGGCCGTTCCCCTGCATGGTGGTGATCACTTCGGGCGCCACGCTGGAGAAGCGCAAGGATGCCGTGTGGAAGTCCCTCGACGCCCAGCGCGAAGCCATCGAGATGCTGGAGAACCAGCCGGCCGAGGCCGCCAAGCTGATCGCCGACTACTTCATCGCCGAGCCAACGCTCAAGACCCTCAAGCGCGGCGAGCTGCCGCGCGAGCAGGTGATCGAGGAAGCGATCGCAACCCAGACCTTCAGCGCCAAGCTGGATGAAGACGACCTGGGCCGCATCCAGGAACTGGCGGACATCCTGCAGTCGCAGGGGGCGCTCAAGACCCGCGACGGCAAGCCGTTCGACACCGCCGCGATACTCGACCTGTCGTGGCAGCAGGCCCGCGAGCTCTGATCGTTCCGGCGTATGTTCACCGCTGCCCAGCCACCCGGCTGGGCAGCGTCGTTTCAGGCGCCCAGAGGGCGAGATGGAATCTTCATGCAACTGAGCTTTGAAAACGTAGACAAGCGCTTCGGCGAGCTGGAGGTCATCAAGGGCTTCAGCCGCGAAGTGGGGCAGGGCGAGCTGGTCGCGCTGGTCGGTCCGTCCGGCTGCGGCAAGTCCACCCTGCTGCACCTGGTGGCGGGGCTGGAAAAACCCAGCGGCGGGCGTGTGCTGGCCGACGGCAGGCCGGTCGCGGGCCCGGGCCCGCGGCGCACCCTGGTGTTCCAGGAGCACGCGCTCTATCCCTGGCTGACCCTGCAGGCGAACGTCGCCATGGCCCTGGAGCTGCAGGGCACGGACAAGGCCACCGCATTCCGTGAGGCAACCAACTGGCTCGGCCGGGTCAATCTCGCCGGCTTCGAGCACTATTACCCGCACCAGGTTTCCGGCGGCATGCGCCAGCGCACGGCGCTGGCCCGCGCCTTCATCGCCAAGCCCGAGGTGCTGCTGCTCGACGAGCCCTTCGGCGCGCTCGATGCGCTGACGCGCATGGCACTGCAGGACGTGCTGCGCGACCTCATCGAGGAGCACCAGCCGACCGTGCTGCTGGTGACCCACGACGTCGACGAGGCGCTCTATCTTGCCGATCACGTGCTGGTGTTCAGCTCGCGCCCGGCACGGGTGCTGAAGGCGTTCGATTTCGCCCATTGCGAAAAGAGCCACGACCTCTCCGGGTTCGCCGCCGAGCGCAAGGAGATCCTCAGCCTGCTGGGCATCAAGACCGAGGTGGAGCACGCATGAGCCAGGCGCGTCGTTTGACAGGTCCCAAAAAGTACCTGGCCGTGGTGCTGGCGATCGCCTTCATCGCACTCATCTGGCAGGCCGCCGCCTGGAGCCTGCCGTCGTTCCTCATGCCGGGCATCCCCACCGTGATCGATCGGCTGATCGAAGCGGTGCAGCAGGAGGAATTCCGCGCCGGCCTGCTGGGCAGCATGAGTCGCCTGGGCAGCGGCTACGGTTTCGCCCTGCTGTTCGGCATCGGCTTCGGCCTGGTCGGCGGGGTGCTGTTCTTCTTCCGCGAGACGCTGCGCTCGGCGATCGTCATCCTGCAGTCGATCCCCTCGATCGCCTGGGTGCCGCTGTTCCTCATCGTCATGGGCTTCGGTAACCTGCCGATCATCGTGGTGGTGGCGCTGGCGGCCTTCTTCCCGATGGCGCTGTCGGTGATGAACGCGACCGAGAGCGTCCAGCCGGTGCACGTTTCCGCCGCCCGGGTGATGGGCGCCAGCCGCTGGCAGCTGCTGCGCCGCGTCTACCTGCCGGCGGTGATGCCGGAGTTGATCACCGGCGCCCAGCTGGCCTTCGGCAACGCCTGGCGGGCGCTGATCTCGGCCGAAATGCTGATCGGCTTCGGCCAGGGCCTGGGGCGCTCGCTGGCCTACTCGGGCGAGATCGCCGACATGGTCGGGGTGATGATGAACATCCTGGTGATCGCCATCCTGGCGACGCTGATCGATCAGGTGGTGCTGGAGAAATTCAAGCAGCGCGTGCTGCGCTATCAGTACGTCTGAGGTGCGTCCATGACCCGCTGGTTGCTGACACTGCTGATGCTCTGCGGCCTCTGCGCCCCGGCGCTGGCGGAGCCGGGCTACCGGCTGGTCGGCGATTACCGCCCGCTGCGCGCCAGCGACCAGGCCGTGCCGGCCGACAGCTTCGAGCAGCAGCTGGCTGCCCGGCTGCTGGCGCAGTGGCAGCCGGGCAGCGCCCTGACCCTCGGCGCGCAGCCCGAAGGCGCGGTGCTCTACGCCTCGCGCGCCGCGGCACTGACCGCCGGCGAAGGCGGCCTGAAGAACTGGGCGGCGCTGCGCGGCCAGCCGTTCTGCGTCACCGCCGGCAGCCCGCATGCCGAGACGGTGGCCAGGCTGTACGGCGGCCAGCCGCGCGCCTATCCCAGTACGGCGCACGCGCTTAACGGCCTCAAGCTCGGTGAGTGCAGGGCCGTGGTCGAGGACGAGCGGCTGCTGCGCGACATCGCCGGCCTGCCGGAATGGCGCAGGTACAACCGCCTGCTGCCGCCGTTGAAGACGTCGGTCGCCGAGTTGCGGGCCGCTCCAGCCGATCCGGCGGAACAGGCCGCGCTCGAGAAGGTGGTGGCGACGCTGCGCAAGAGCGGCGAACTGGATAGCCTGACCCAGACCTGGGTCCACGAGGTTGCCTTCCAGGCCTACGTGCTCGCCGATACGCTGGATTGCCACTGACCGGCTGATACCCCCTGTAACTGGCAGAAAGAGCGATCGCCTGATTCCAGAGCTGGCTGCGGTGCTTGTATCCGCGAGCGCCGCGGCGGGCGCCTCTGGTACCGGCCTGCGCCGGTACGACGGGGGTGGGGTTGTCGCTGTGGTGTGCGGCCTTCTCCCTGGCCGTCGCCCCGGCGTAGGCCGGGGCCCGGGTGGCTGAGTGCGAGTTCGAGTCGGGCGGGGGCCCTGCTGGACTTCGGAGCGGGCCTGGGTCGCAGCGTCGGGCCGAGTTCCGTGCTCAGTGCTCGTCGAGGCCGAAGGCGGTGAGCGTGAAGGTGGGGATGCCGATGTCCTGCAGGCGGCGCGAGCCGCCCAGTTCGGGCAGATCGATGATGGCGGCCGCTTCGTAGACGCTGGCGCGCATCCGCCTGACCAGTTGGGTGGCGGCCAGCAGGGTGCCGCCGGTGGCGATCAGGTCGTCGAACAGCAGCACCTGGTCGCCTTCGCAGAGGCAGTCGGCGTGCACTTCCAGGTGCGCCTCGCCGTATTCGGTGCGGTACGACTCGCTGAACACCTCGGCAGGCAGCTTGCCCTGCTTGCGGAACAGGATCAGCGGCTTGTTCAGCTCGTAGGCGATGATCGAGCCGATGAGGAAGCCGCGTGCGTCCAGTGCCCCGATGTGGCTGAAGTCGGCTTCCACGTAGCGCTGGATGAAGCTGTCGGCGACCATCCGTACCGCCCGCGGCGACTGGAAGATCGGTGTGATGTCACGGAAGATCACGCCAGGCGAGGGGAAGTCCGGCACCGGGCGGATGAGCGTCTTGATCGCGAATTCGTCGAAGATCATGGCGGGCTCCGGCCGTCAGGCGTCCATGTTGCCGCCGGCGAGGGCGCACAGGCCGATGGAGTCGAGGATGCGCACTTCCTTGCCTTCGGCTTCGATCAGTCCGTTCTGCTGGAAACGGGTGAAAACGCGCGAAACGGTTTCCACCGCGAGGCCGAGGAAGTTGCCGATCTCGTTGCGCGACATCGACAGGCGGAACTGGTTGGCGGAGAACCCGCGGGCGCTGAAGCGCGCCGAGAGGTTGACCAGGAAGGTGGCGATGCGCTCGTCGGCCGACTTCTTCGAGAGCAGCAGCATCATCTGCTGATCGTCGCGGATCTCGCGGCTCATGATGCGCATCAGCTGCCGGCGCAGCTGCGGCAGCATGAGGCTGAGCTCGTCGAGCTTCTCGAACGGAATCTCGCACACCGATGTGGTTTCCAGCGCCTGTGCGGAGACCGGATAGGCCTCGGTATCCATGCCCGACAGGCCCACCAGCTCGCTCGGCAGATGGAAGCCGGTGATCTGCTCTTCGCCGCTGTCCGTCACGCTGAACGTTCGCAGGGCGCCCGAGCGTACGGCGAACACCGAGTGGAAGCGATCACCCTGGCGGAACAGCGTCTCGCCCTTCTTCAGCGGGCGGCCGCGCTTGACGATCTCGTCGAGCGCGTCCATGTCCTGCATGTTGAGGGAAATGGGCAGGCAGAGGCCAGCCAGACTGCAATCCTTGCAGTGGGCTTGGCGCAGGAGGCTCGCCTTGGTTGACTCTGACATGGGGATTCCTGACGCAGAACGGTTTCGGCGGCAAGGGTAACGCACCCGACCGTCCACGCCAACGGTGCTGGCCGCGGAGTCGGATGGCGTCACGCCGTCCAGCGTCAGATCACCCGGGAAAAGCGTTGCATGGTTTGTCCGTCGAGGTAGTGGTCGAACAGCATGCACACCGAACGCACCAGCAGGCGTCCGGCCGGCTGGATGACGATGTGCTCCTCGTCGAGCACGATCAACTGGTCGCTGGCCATCCGCTCGAGCATCGGCCAGGCCTCGGCGAAGTAATCGCGGAAGCGGATTCCGAAGTCGGTCTCTATGCAGCGGAAATCGAGTTCGAAATCGCAGATCAGCTTCTGGATCACCGCGCGGCGGATGCGGTCGTCCTGGCTGCAGCGCAGACCGCGCACCGTGGCCAGCGCGCCCTGGTCGAGGGTTTCCTGGTACTTGCCGAGGTCGGGCGTGTTCTGGCAGTAGAGGTCGCCGATCTGGCTGATGGAGGAGACCCCCAGGCCGATCAGGTCACAGTGGCCGTGGGTGGTGTAGCCCTGGAAGTTGCGCTGCAGGCGGCCCTCTTCCTGGGCGCTGGCCAGCTCATCGTCGGGCAGGGCGAAATGGTCCATGCCGATGTAGCGGTATCCCGCGCCGGTCAGCTGCTCGATGCTGTGCTGCAGCATGGCCAGCTTGTCCCCGGGGCTGGGCAGGTCGTCGGCGTTGATCCGCCGCTGCGGCTTGAAGCGCTCCGGCAGGTGCGCGTAGTTGAACACCGACAGCCGGTCGGGTTGCAGGCCGATGATGGTTTCGACGGTCCTGGCGAAGCGCTCCGGCGTCTGCAGGGGCAGCCCGTAGATGAGGTCGATGTTCACCGAGCGGAACTGCAGGGTGCGCGCCGCTTCGATGATGGCCACCGTCTCCTCGAGGGTCTGCATGCGATTGACCGCGCGCTGCACCTGCGGGTCGAGGTCCTGCACGCCCAGGCTGACCCGGTTGAAGCCGAGCTCGCGCAGCAGGCCCATGGTCGACCAGTCGGCCTCGCGCGGGTCGATCTCGATGCCGTAGTCGCCGGAATCGTCGTCGAGCAGGGTGAAATGCTGGCGCAAGTGGTTCATCACCCGGCGCATCTCGTCGTGGCTGAGGAAGGTCGGCGTGCCGCCGCCGAAGTGCAGCTGCTCGACCACCTGGTCCGGACCGAGGTGGCTGGCGATCAGGGCGATCTCCTTCTCCAGCCGCTCGATGTAGGGCAGGGCGCGCCCGCGGTCCTTGGTGATGACCTTGTTGCAGCCGCAGTAGTAGCAGATGTTCGCGCAGAAGGGCACGTGGATGTACAGCGACAGCGGTCGCTCGGCCCGGCGGCTGTTCTGCAGCGCGGCGACCAGGTCGCCCGGGCCGATGCCGGCGTTGAACTGCACCGCAGTCGGATACGAGGTGTAGCGCGGGCCGGCGTGATCGTAACGGCGGATCAGGTCGGTGTCCCAGCGGACGGCGTCGAGCATGTGGGCTTCCCCGGTAGACTGCGATGTCGGCGATTCTAGGGAGGGCGGCCTGGCGGGAACTTGACCTGTATCAAGCTTGCCCTGACGCTGCCGGCCAAGCGACGATTGGCCGACCGGACCGCTGAATTTGCCGTCTTCCGGTTGTCGGAAAGGATGGCACTCGGCTGCCAATCACTGTTCGGCCCCCTGGGCCCAAGGAGGAAAACGTCATGCACAGTCGCCAGCCCGAAATCGCTGCCGCGCTCAAGGTTTGCCCGCCATTCGAGGGCCCGGAGGCGATCCAGGCCGAGATTGACCGCCGTGTCGCCTTCATTCAGGACTGCCTGCGCCAGTCGGGCATGAAGACGCTGGTGCTGGGCATCAGCGGGGGCGTCGACTCGACCACCGCCGGCATGCTCGCCCAGCGTGCGGTAGAGGGGCTGCGCGCCGCCGGCGAGGGCGACGACTACCGCTTCATCGCCGTTCGCCTGCCGTACCAGGTGCAGCACGACGAAGAAGAGGCGCAGCTGGCCGTCGATACCATCAAGCCGGACGAGTGCCACACGGTGAACATCGGCGCGGCCGTGCAGGGCCTGGCGCGTGCCGTCGAGGCACTCGACGGGCTGACCCCGGAGCTGCGCGACTTCGTGCTCGGCAACACCAAGGCGCGCATGCGCATGGTCGCCCAGTACACCATCGCCAATGCCCGCCAGGGGCTGGTGATCGGCACCGACCACGCGGCCGAGGCGGTGATGGGGTTCTTCACCAAGTTCGGCGACGGCGCCTGCGACCTGACGCCCCTGACCGGCCTGGTCAAGCATCAGGTGCGCCAGCTGGCGGCGGTGCTCGGCGCGCCGGAGCGCCTGGTGCAGAAGGTGCCGACCGCGGATCTGGAGGAACTCACGCCCGGCAAGCCGGACGAGCATGCGCACGGCGTGACCTACCGCGCGATCGATGCCTTCCTGCACGGCGAGGAAGTGTCCGAGGAAGACGCGCGCACCATCGTCCAGACCTACGACAAGACCCAGCACAAGCGCGAGCTGCCGAAGGAGCCGTTCTGAGCGGCAGTCAGTGATGGTGGTGGGCGGGTTCGCCCGGGGTTTCGGCCGGTGCCGCCCCGCCATGCCCCATCAGCCAGTGCTGGTGGGGGCCGGGCAGCGTCCACAGGCCGAACAGGATCACCAACACGCCGCCGGCCATGCGCACGCCCTTGCGCCGCAGCAGTGCGGTGATTCGTTCGGCGGCCATCCCGGTGGCCAGCAGCACTGGCCAGGTGCCGATGCCGAACGCCAGCATCAGCAGCGCGCTGTTCAGTGCGTCGCCCTGGCTCGCCGACCACAGCAGGGTGCTGTAGACCAGACCGCAGGGTAGCCAGCCCCAGAGCGCGCCGAGCAGTAGCGCACGGGGCAGGCTGGAGACCGGCATCAGGCGGCTGGCGAACGGCTGGATGTGCCGCCAGAGTCCGCGTCCGAGCGCCTCGATGCGGGTCAGCCCGCTCCACCAGCCGGCCAGGTACAGGCCCATGACGATCAGCAGCCCGGCAGCGACCACGCGCAGCGCCATCGCCGCCGGGCTGCTGGCCACGGCCCAGCCGGCCAGGCCGATCAGCAGGCCGGCGCTGGCGTAGCTCAGCACCCGGCCGAGGTTGTAGGCCAGCAGCAGGCGCAGACGCCGGCTGCGCTGTTGCGGCGGAATCGCCAGGGTCAGGGCGCCCATCAGCCCACCGCACATGCCGAGGCAGTGCCCGCCGCCGAGCAGGCCGAGGATCATCGCCGACACCAGCTGGGGAAACAGTTCGGTCACGTCTTGCGCTCGTCGTCGCCGTCCGTGGACCGTTCGGCTTCGTCGATGCCGGCCTGGTGCCTGGGGTCTTCGTCGTCGAACAGGATGCTGTGCGCGGGACCTTCGAGATCGTCGTACTGGCCGCTGTCGACTGCCCAGAAGAACAGCCAGATCGCCAGCGCGACGATGATCACGGCGATCGGAATCATCACGTAGAGCGCAGCCATGGTACCTCCTCTCAGGTGCGTGCCAGACGCAGGGCGTTGAGCACGACCAGCAGCGAGCTGGCCGACATGCCGAGTGCCGCCCACATCGGGGTGACCCAGCCAACCGCGGCGAAGGGGAGCACCAGGCCATTGTACAGGCTGGCCCAGACCAGGTTCTCGACGATGATCCGCCGGCTGCGCCGGGCCATGACGAAGGCCTGCGCCAGGCTTTCCAGGCGGTTGGAGAGCAGTACCGCATCGGCGCTGGTCTTGGCCAGGTCGGTCGCTGAGCCCATGGCCACGCTGATGTCGGCGGCGGCCAGAACGGGAACGTCGTTGACGCCGTCGCCGACCATTAGCACGCGTTTGCCGGCCTGTTGCAGGCGCGCCAGCTCGGCCAGCTTGTCCGCCGGCGTGAGGCCGCCGGCGACGCGGCCGATGCCCAGCTGGCGCCCGACCTCGGCGACCATCGGCGAGCTGTCGCCGGACAGCAGCACGGTCGACCAGCCCTGGCGTCGGCAGACCTCGAGCAGTGCCGGCGCGTCCTCGCGCACCTGGTCGTCGAGGACGAACCAGGCCAGCGGGCCTTCGCGGTCGCCGAGCAGCAGCCACTGGCCCGGCTCGTTCGGCGTCGGCGGTGACTCGCGGTCGGCCAGCGAAGCCACGAAGGCCGGTTGGCCGATGCGCAACTGCCGCTGCGAGACGCGTCCCTCGAGGCCGAAACCGGGCACGTTCTCGACGTGCTCGGCGGCTTCCGGCGCGCGACCGAAGGCGCGGGCGATGGGGTGCTCGGAGCGGTTCTCCAGTGCGGCGGCCAGCGCCAGGCAGGCATCGGCGGACAGCTCGCCGCCCAGCGGGCGGATCTCGCGCAGGGTCAGCCGGCCCTCGGTCAGGGTGCCGGTCTTGTCGAACACCACCGTGTCGATGTGGTTCAGGCCTTCCAGCACGTGCCCGCGGGTGACCAGCAGACCGAGGCGGTGCAGGCTGCCGGTGGCGGTGGTCAGGGCCGTCGGGGTAGCCAGGGAAAGGGCGCAGGGGCAGGTCGCCACCAGCAGGGCGAGCACGATCCAGAAGGCGCGACCGGCATCCAGCTGCCACCACACCAGGCCGACCACCACCGCCGCGACCAGCACCACGACGAGGAACCACTGCGCCACGCGGTCGGCGAGCTCGGCCAGCCGCGGCTTGTCCGCCTGGGCGCGCTCGAGCAGGCGGACGATGGCCGACAACCGGCTCTCGTCGCCGAGGGCCTCGACCGCCAGCGTGAGCGGCCCCTCGACGTTCAGCGTGCCGCCGGTGACCGTGTCGCCCGGCCCCTTGGGCAGCGGCAGGTACTCGCCGGTCAGCACCGACTCGTCGACGCTGGACAGACCTTCGAGGATGCGCCCGTCGGCGGGAATCAGCGCGCCCGGCGGCACCAGCACGCGGTCGCCGGGTTTCAGTTCGGCGAGCAGCACGCGCTCGCTGTCGCCGCTGGCGTCGAGCCGCAGGCAGGAGGCCGGCAGCAGGTTGACCAACTGCGCGGTCGCCGCGGCGGTGCGTTCGCGGGCGCGCCTTTCCAGGTAGCGGCCGGCGAGCAGGAACAGGGCGAACATGCCCACCGCATCGAAATAGAGCTCGCCGCGGGCGGTCACGGTGGACCAGATGCCGGCCACGTAGGCGCCGCCGATGGCCAGGCTGACCGACACGTCCATGGTCAGGTGGCGCGTGCGCAGGTCGCGCAGCGCGCCCTTGAAGAAGTCGGTGCAGCAGTAGAAGACGATGGGGGTGGTGAGGAACAGACTGACCCAGCGCAGGATGCGATCCATGCCGGGCGACAGGTCGAGGTTGAATTCAGGCCAGGTGGCCATGCTCGCCATCATCACCTGCATCCACAGCAACCCGGCGACGCCCAGCTGGCGCACGGCCCGGCGATTCTCGCGGGCCATGCGCGCGGCCGCCTCGTCGGGCTGGTAGGGGTGGGCGGCATAGCCGATGCGGCGGATCTGCGCGAGCAGTTCGCTGAGCGGCAGGCGGGCGTCGTCCCAGCGCACCTGCAGACGGTGGTTGGAGAGGTTCAGCGAGGCGTCCTCGACCGCCGGCAGCGCCTTGAGGTGCCGCTCGATCAGCCAGCCGCAGGCGGCGCAGCTGATGCCTTCGATATGCAGCGCGGTGCGGGCCAGTTCGCCCTCGTGGGCGACGAAGGGTTGCTGCACGTCGGGGCGGTCGTAGAGTTCGAGCTCCTCGGTCAGCGCGCGGGGCAGGGCGCCCGGGTTGACCGAGGTGTCGCTGCGGTGCTGGTAGTAGCTTTCCAGGCCGCCGGCGACGATGGCTTCGGCCACCGCCTGGCAGCCCGGGCAGCACAAGGCCCGGGTCTCGCCGAGTACCCGGGCCTGGAAGTGGCTGCCGGCGGGAACCGGCAAGCCGCAGTGATAGCAGGGGAGCGGTGCGGCCATGCGTCGTTCGGGCTCAGTGGTTCAGCTCGAAGGCGCGTCCCGGCTCGATGGTTTCTTCCTCGAACAGGCGCCATTGCTGGCCGCCCTCGTCACCGAGCAGCTCGACGAAGCGTCGGCCGCGCACGGCGTCCTGCATCTGGCCCTGGTAGACGCCGTTGCCCTGGGGCACCAGGACGACCCGGCGGTCGCGCTCGGGCTGCGTCGGCGAGAGCAGGTTGAGGACCAGCTGGCGCGGCTGGCTGATGCCGCTCAGCTGGAGCTCGGCCACGCCGGTCTCCTCGTCCAGCGAGACGGCGGCGCCCATGCCGAGCCGTTCGGCCAGCTGCTCGCGTTCCAGCGACTGGTTGATGCCCTTGCCGGCGTCGTAGTAGTTGTCGGCCACCAGGCTGTCGGAGTTGTTCGTCGCGATCACCAGCAGCGAGGTGCCGAGCACCACGGCGCTGGCGAGGATGGCGATGACGAACCAGGCCCAGAACTGCCTGTACCAGCGGCTGCTTTCGGTTTTCGAATGCATCGGGATCTCGTGTCAGCGAACGCTTGGGCCGATGAAGCGGCTGTCGGCGTCGTCTTCGATTGAGGGATCGTCGGCCGACTGCACATGGAAGACGATCTTGTTGGTGCTCGACGGCAGCTTTTCCGGCGGCGCGGCGAGTTCGGCGGTCACCGTCACCAGCTCGCCGGCGGCGGCGGTGATTTCCTGGCGACCGTTGTACTCCAGGCCGTCGAGGCCGGAGGCGCTGATCACGAAGGTCTGCGGGTGCTGGGCCTTGTTCATCACCTTCAGCGAGTAGACGTTCTCGATATAGCCCTCGGCGTTCTCGCGGTAGAGCACGCGGTCCTTCGACACGTCCAGCTTCACCAGCGGACGGGTGGCCACGGCGTAGCCGAACACGCCGATCATCGCGGCCAGCGCCAGCGCGTAGCCGATCAGGCGCGGCCGCAGGATGTGCGTCTTCTGCCCCGACAGGTTGTGTTCGGTGGTGTAGCTGATCAGCCCGCGCGGATAGCCCATCTTGTCCATGATGGTGTCGCAGGCGTCGATGCAGGCGGCGCAGCCGATGCATTCGATCTGCAGACCGTCGCGGATGTCGATGCCGGTCGGGCAGACCTGGACGCACATGGTGCAGTCGATGCAGTCGCCCAGCCCCAGCGCCTTGTAGTCGGCGTCCTTCTTGCGCGGGCCCCGGCGTTCGCCGCGCCGCGGATCGTAGGAGACGATCAGGGTGTCCTTGTCGAACATCACGCTCTGGAAGCGCGCATAGGGGCACATGTAGATGCACACTTGCTCGCGCAGGTAGCCGGCGTTGCCGTAGGTGGCGAGGGTGAAGAAGCCCACCCAGAACAATGCCCAGCCGCCGACCTCCAGTGTGAAGAAGTCGGTCACCAGCTCGCGGATCGGCGTGAAGTAGCCGACGAAGGTGATCGCCACGGCGAAGGACACCAGCAGCCAGATCGCGTGCTTGGCGGCCTTGCGCACGAACTTGTTGCCGCTCATCGGCTGCTTGTCCAGCTTCATGCGCTGGTTGCGGTCGCCTTCGGTGACCTTCTCGGCCCACATGAAGACCCAGGTGAACACGCTTTGCGGGCAGGTGTAGCCGCACCAGACGCGTCCGGCGAACACGGTGATGAAGAACAGGCCGAAGGCGGCAATGATCAGCATCGCCGACAGCAGGATGAAGTCCTGCGGGAAGTAGGTGGCACCGAAGATGTAGAACTTGCGCTCGGGCAGGTTCCACCAGACGGCCTGACGGCCATCCCAGTTCAGCCACACGGTACCGAAGAACAGCAGGAAGAGGGCGGCACCGCCGACGCGGCGCAGGTTGCGGTACAGCCCGGTGAAGGCGCGCGTGTAGATGCGTTCACGGGTTGCATAGAGGTCGACGCTTTCCACCTTTTTTGGGGGAGTGACGTCGTGTACGGGGATTTTTTGACTCATCAGGCATACCGAATCGAGGTTGGCGCCCCGGCCGATGCATGGCCGGCCGGGGTCGATTTCCTACTGCGTATGGTACGCCTGCACCAGGGGTGGCATGTGCGACAGTACGTCGCGCAACCCCCCAGGGGCTCACTCGCCTCGGGACTGTTGCGAGAGGCTGTATACGTAGGCGGCCAGCAGGTGGACCTTGTCGTTGCCGAGGGTCTCTTCGTGGGCGGGCATACGGCCATTGCGGCCATAACGCAGGGTTTGCTGGACCTGGGCGAAGCTCGAACCGTACAGCCAGGTCCGGTCGGTCAGGTTGGGCGCGCCCATGGCCTGGGTGCCCTTGGCGTCCGGGCCGTGGCACACGGCGCAGTTGGCGGCGAAGATTTCCTTGCCCTTGGCCACGTCGATTTCCATGTCTTCCGGATTCTTCAGGCCCGACAGGCTGCGCACGTAGCCGGCGACGTGGCGGATGCCTTCCTCGCCGATGACATCACGCCAGGCCGGCATGGTGGCCTGGCGGCCGCCCATGATGGTGGTCTTGATGGTCTCGGCTTCGCCGCCCCACAGCCAGTCGTTGTCGGTCAGGTTGGGGAAGCCGTAGGCACCCTTGGCGTCGGAGCCATGGCAGACGGCGCAGTTGGAGGCGAACAGCCGGCCGCCCATCTTCAGCGCCTGCTCGTCCTGGGCGACCTGCTCGATCGGCATGGCGGCGTACTTCTTGAACAGCGGGCCGTACTTGGCTTCGGCCTGGGCCATTTCCTTTTCCCACTGGTGCACGCCGGTCCAGCCCTGCTCGCCGGTGGCGAAGGCGGTCTGCGCCTCGTTGTCCAGGTACTGGTAGCCCGGGAGGATGCCCTTCCAGTTGCCCAGGCCGGGGTAGAGCACCCAGTAGCCGAGGGCAAAGACGATGGTGGCGACGAACAGCAGGAACCACCACTTCGGCAGCGGGTTGTCGTATTCCTCGATGCCGTCGAAGGCGTGGCCGAGGGTCTCATCCGTGGTTTCGCGGCGCTGGCCCTTGCGGGTCGCGAAGATCAGCCAGACCAGCGCGGCGATCAGGCCGAGGGTCAGGATGGTGATGTACCAATTCCAAAACGAGGTCATTCGCTCTTACTCCGGGAAACGTCTTCGTCCGGCTTCTTCGGGGCCTGTTCGTCCGGCTCGTCGGCAAACGGCAGGTTCGCCGCTTCGTCGAAGCTTTTCTTGCGCTTGCCGTTGTAGACCCAGATCACCAGGCCGACGAAGGCAACGAAAACCAGCAGGGTGCCCAAACCGCGAAGCGTTCCGATATCCATTGTCAGTTACCGTTTGTTCTTGATGGCCAGACCGAGGCCCTGGAGATAGGCGACGACGGCGTCCATCTCGGTCTTGCCGGCGACGGCTTCGCGGGCGCCGGCGATGTCCTCGTCGGTGTAGGGCACGCCGAGGGTGCGCATGGCTTCCATCTTCTTGGCGGTGTCGCGGCCGTTCAGGCGGTTCTCCACCAGCCAGGGGTAGGCGGGCATCTTCGACTCGGGCACGACGTTGCGCGGGTTGTACAGGTGCGCGCGGTGCCAGTCGTCGGAGTAGCGGCCGCCGACGCGGGCCAGGTCCGGGCCGGTGCGCTTGGAGCCCCAGAGGAAGGGGTGGTCCCAGACGCTCTCGCCGGCGACGGAATAGTGGCCGTAACGCTCGGTCTCGGCGCGGAACGGACGGACCATCTGCGAATGGCAGCCGACGCAGCCCTCGCGGATGTAGATGTCGCGACCTTCGAGCTGCAGCGCGGTGTAGGGCTTCATGCCCTCGACCGGGGTGTTGGTGACGTCCTGGAAGAACAGGGGGACGATCTGCACCAGGCCGCCGATGCTGACGGCCAGGACCATGAACAGGGCCAGCAGGCCGACGTTCTTCTCGACTTTTTCGTGTTGCTTCACTTCGTGAACTCCTTAGGCCATCTGCGCCGCGGCTTCATATTCCGCCGGCTTGGCCGCACGAACGGTGCGCCAGGTGTTGTACGCCATGAGCAGCATACCGGTGAGGAAGAACACGCCGCCAAGCCAGCGAACGATGAAGCCCGGATGGCTGGCTTCCAGCGCTTCGACGAACGAGTAGGTGAGGGTGCCGTCCTCGTTCACCGCGCGCCACATCAGGCCCTGGGTGATGCCGTTGACCCACATCGAGGCGATGTAGAGCACCGTGCCGACGGTGGCCAGCCAGAAGTGGGTGTTGATCAGGCCGATGCTGTGCATCTGCTCGCGGCCGAAGACCTTCGGGATCAGGTGGTAGAGCGAGCCGATGGAGATCATGGCGACCCAGCCGAGGGCGCCGGCGTGGACGTGGCCGATGGTCCAGTCGGTGTAGTGGGACAGGGCGTTGACGGTCTTGATGGCCATCATCGGGCCTTCGAAGGTGGACATGCCGTAGAAGGCCAGGGAGACCACCAGGAAGCGCAGGATCGGGTCGGTGCGCAGTTTGTGCCAGGCGCCGGAGAGGGTCATCATGCCGTTGATCATGCCGCCCCAGCTCGGCGCCAGCAGGATGATCGACATCACCATGCCGAGCGACTGGGCCCAGTCAGGCAGGGCGGTGTAGTGCAGGTGGTGCGGGCCGGCCCAGATGTACACGGCGATCAGCGCCCAGAAGTGCACGATCGACAGGCGATAGGAATACACCGGGCGCTCGGCCTGCTTGGGCACGAAGTAATACATCATCCCGAGGAAGCCGGCGGTGAGGAAGAAGCCCACGGCGTTGTGGCCGTACCACCACTGCACCATGGCGTCGGTGGCGCCGGCATACAGCGAGTAGGACTTGAATGCGCTGACCGGGATTTCCAGGTTGTTCACCACGTGCAGCAGGGCGACGGTGAGGATGAAACCGCCGAAGAACCAGTTGCCGACGTAAATGTGACTGACCTTGCGCTGCGCCACGGTGCCGAAGAAGACGATGGCGTAGGCGACCCAGACCACGGTGATCAGGATGTCGATCGGCCATTCCAGCTCGGCGTATTCCTTGGAGGTGGTCAGGCCCAGCGGCAGGGTGATCGCGGCGAGCACGATGACCAGTTGCCAGCCCCAGAAGGTGAAGGCCACCAGCGGGCCGCCGAACAGGCGGGTCTGGCAGGTACGCTGGACGGCGTAGTAGGAGGTGGCGAACAGTGCGCAACCGCCGAAGGCGAAGATCACCGCGTTGGTGTGCAGCGGGCGCAGGCGGCCGAAGCTGGTCCACGGCAGATCGAAGTTGAGGTCCGGCCAGGCCAGTTGTGCGGCAATGAAGACGCCGAGCCCCATCCCGACGATTCCCCATACCACCGTCATGATGGCGAATTGGCGGACCACCTTGTAGTTATAGGCGGTGCTGGTTGCTGTGTTCATCGATGGCTTCCATCCACGGTAGTGACAGATTGCTTTCAGAAAAGCGGGGCAAGCATGGAGAAAGCGCAGGTGGGCGGTATTGACGCGGGTCAATGCGCGCAGGGCGGGGAGATGGACGGCGGGATCTGGAATCGCGTGGCCGGCAGGCCGGTCGCCAGCCTGGTCCTCGCCCACGGGGCGGGAGCGCCGATGGACAGTCCGTTCATGCAGGGCATGGCCGAACGGCTGGCGGCGCGCGAGGTAGAGGTGTTCCGCTTCGAATTCGCCTACATGGCCGCGCGGCGTGTGGATGGACGCAAGCGGCCGCCGAATCCGCAGGCGGACCTGCTGCGCCAGTGGCGGGAGCGGCTGGAGCAGGTGCGGCCACAGGCCGCAGGGCCGCTCGCCATCGGCGGCAAGTCGATGGGCGGACGGATGGCCAGCCTGCTGGCCGACGAGCTGCAGCCGCTGGCGCTGGTCTGCCTGGGTTACCCGTTCCATGCCGCCGGCAAGCCGGACAAGCCGCGCGTGGCGCACCTGGAAACCCTGCGCACGCCGACGCTCATCGTGCAGGGCGAGCGCGATGCGCTGGGCGATCGGCAGACGGTGGCCGGATACCGGCTATCGGCGGCGATCGACGTCCACTGGCTGGTGGCGGCCGACCACGACCTCAAGCCGCTCAAGCGCTCCGGCCACACCCATGCCGAGCACCTGGATGCCTGCGCCGACGCGGTCGCGCAGTTCCTGCGCAGTCGCGTCTGATCGCTACGAATGACCTGCCTCGCGGGCGATCTCGACCACCCGGATGCAGTGTGGGGAGGGGTAGTGCCAGCGTACCTCGACGTCCCAGAATCGGGTACCGTAGCGGCGGTCCGGGGCGGGCTGCTGGTAGGCGGGGCGGGGATCTTGCGCCAGGCATTGCTCGATCAGCTCGACCAGCGGCTGGCCGAGGCGCAGCGCCTGCTCGCGGGCCTGCTGCAGGCAGCCGTCGGCCCACTGCACCCCGATGGCCGGCGGCGGCTCGGGAGCCAGCGCATTGCGCGCATCGGGCAGTGAATCGGCATAGGGCACGTAGGGCTTGATGTCCAGCACCGGCGTGCCGTCCAGCAGGTCGATGCCCGAGAGCAGCAGGCGGCCGGGCTCGACACCTTCCAGCTTCACCACCGACTGGCCGATGCCGTTGGGCCTGTGGGTCGCGCGGGTGGCGAACACGCCGACGTAGCGATTGCCGCCGAGCCGCGGCGGCCGCACGCGCAGGCGTGGCTCGGCTTCCAGCGCCTGGTGGAAGAGGAACAGCAGCCAGACGTGACTCACCTGCTCCAGCCCCTCGAGCGCCTGGGGCTGGTCGAACGGTGGCAGCAGTACCAGCTCGCCGCGCGCCGCCGGCGCCAGGTGCGGCTGGCGCGGGATGGCGAACTTCTCCCGGAAGCAGGAACGGAGGATGCCGATGGGGGAAACAGAATAGGACATGGCGCGGCGCCCGGATGCAGGGGTGCGCCATCTTAACCGGTCGTTGGGGGCGGGTATGTCATGGGACGGGGCTTCGCGCCCTCATCCGGCCCTGCGGGCCACCTTCTCCCGGCGGGAGAAGGGAAAGGCACCGCGGCGGCCGTCCCCTGTAGGAGCAGGCTCTGCCTGCGACCCGCCGTCATGCA
>NZ_KE384407.1:45395-171452 GCF_000425625.1 Stutzerimonas azotifigens DSM 17556 | reverse complement strand
TTGGCCGCGAAAGCGGAGTGAACATCGAGTTGAGGTGCGCAACGCCGAAGCCCGATGCACGCCAAGGGTTCGGACCACGCTCGTCGGTTTCTCGCGCCCTCATCCGGCCCTGCGGGAGAAGTAGGCGCAGGCTTTGCGTCATGCCGCGCCCCGACACCAGGGAAATTCGCTGGGCTTCGCTCCGCTCAACCCAGGCGGCCTCATCCAACCTACGCCAGCCCCTTGCGCGCCAGCAGGCGGCCGGCCCACTGCACCACCAGGGTGATCACCACCGCGTGCAGCAGCACCAACACGGCGAAGGCCAGCAGCACCTCCAGCAGCGGGGCCATGCCCGGCAGCAGCAGGTTGCCGAAGATGATCTGGAAGATCAGGTCGATGAGCAGAAAGGAGGCGACCACCAGGGTCTTTTCGCTGCGGTCGAAATAGCGCCCGTTGCGCCGGCCGAACATCAGGCACGGCCACAGGCCGGAGCCCACCAGCAGGCCGATGAAGATGCCTTCGTTGGCACCGATGCCGAGCATGCTCAGCGCCTGCCCGAGCAACAGCAGCAAGCCCACGTAGGTCAGCAGGTAGCGCAGCACCACACCCTTGATCGTCATCGCGTGTCTCTTGTTGTTTTCACCTGGTCCGCAGGCTGGACGATCAGAGCATGGCGGTAAAGGGGGCGAGCGTCACCTCAACCAAAGTCTGACTGCGCCCGCACGGGACCGCCGCCCAGTCCGGCCTCGTGGCGCGAGGGCCGCGGCAGGTAGCGCTTGAGCGCCAGCGCCGGCGCTTCGACCAGGTGCCAGGACAGCACCGCCAGCACCAGGCTGCCGGCCAGGCCGAGGAACATGAAGGCCGGCAGCGGCAGCTGCGGGCCGAGACCGTGCATCAGCGCCTGTTGCAGCGGGAAGCTGAAGATGTACAGCCCGTAGGAGAAATCGCCGTACCTGGCGAAGCCGGACAGCCGCGGCACCTTCAGCCGCGCGAGGTAGATCACCAGGTAGGGCAGCGTCAGCACATGGACCAGGAACCACCCGGGCGTGTCCGCGGTGGCCAGCGCGAGGCCCAGCAGCGGTACGGCGACCTTCCAGCTCCAGGGCAGGCGGCGGCGATACTGGTAGAGCAGGGCGCCGGCGTAGAAGAACAGGCCCAGCCGGCAGCCCTTGGCGAGGATCAGGCTCTGGAGCTCCAGCGTCGGGATCAGCCAGAAGTAGACCACCAGCAGCACCAGGGGCACGACCGTGCTCAGCCGCCGCAGCAGCCCCGTCATACCCAGCGCGAGCAGCGACAGGTACATGAAGGCTTCGTACGGCAGCGTCCAGAGCGAGCCGTTGACGGTGTCGGGGAAGGGGTTGTGGACGAACACGCCGGGCAGCTGGAAGTGGGTCAGCAGGGCGATGTTCCCCAGGTAGGCCCGGGTCTGCGGCGCGCTCAGGTATTCGGCCAGCGGCAGCTCGGTGGTCAGCGGGCCGATCACCAGGACGGTGAACAGCACCGAGACGGCCAGCGCCGGAAAGATCCGCAGCGCCCGCTTGCCGATGAACGCCAGCGGGCCGGCGCTGTGCCGCCAGGACGCATGGATCAGGTAGCCGCTCATGACGAAGAAGACGTTGACCGCGACGTCGGCCATGTCCGAGTGCCCGGTGAAGGCCCGGAGCGGCTCGGAGTGCGCCCGCCCGGACAGCCAGTAGCTGTGCCCGAGCACCACCAGGGCGGCGGCGACGAAGCGCATGCAGTCGAAGTTGTTGGCGCGCGGATCGGCCATGCTCTTGCTCCGTTCAGGCCAGGGGAAAGCCGTCGTCGGCGCCGAGCCGCCCGGTCTCGCCTTCGCGGATGGCGCGTTCGAGAAGGGCCAGGCGCGTGCCCGCCCCGCGGCGACGGGCGAAGCGTCGGAGCAGCCAGAGAAACGCCGCCCGGTTGAGCCCGTGCATCAGCTTCGAGGCGGCCCAGCGGTGCCGGTCGAACCAGGCCTGGTTGCGCGCGCTGTAGTAGGCGCGCAAGTCGGACCCGCCGAGCAGGAAGGTGTCGTAGACGTTTGGCCGGCGCGCGCGGACGTTCCACGAGGTCTCCAGTTCCTCCAGCCGCGCCTCGGTGACCAGGTAGAGATGCCCGCCGCCGGCGGTGATGCGCCGGGTGTATTCGGTGTCGTCGACGTAGAGCACCAGGTCGGGCAGCGGCACGCCGATGCGCTGGTAGAGGCTGCGATGGGCGAGCATGCCGCCGTAGGGCGCGAACGGCAGGCTGACCAGCGCCGGCGGTGTGCCGGCCGGCCGGCCCCAGGGCAAGCGGCGCCAGAGCTTGTAGGGCAGCTGGGCGAGGTGGAAGCCGAAATAGCTCGAAGGCGGCTGGATCGCGTAGCGCGAGGGCACGCCGGCGGCGATGTCGGCCTGCTGGGTGGGACGGAAGCCGAGCACCGCCACGCCATCGCGGCCATGCGTCGCCGCCAGGCGCTCGAGCGTGCGGTGCAGGACGTCGAGGGCATCGGCGACCGGCGCGTTGTCGTCGTCCATCATCCAGACGTACTCGGCGCCGGCCTCGAGCGCCGCGCGGAGGCCGTGGCCGTAGCCGACCGCCGAACCGGTGTTGCGCCCGAGTTCGACGAGCATGATCTGTTCGGGCCAGCGGGCGAGCAGTTGCTCCAGCGGCGCGCTCGAGGCGTTGCTGACGATGACGATGCGTTCGACCTGCGGCGAGGCCAGCGAACGCTCGACGAGCTGGCGCAGGTAGGCCAGCCGGTCGCCATAGGTGACGGTCACCAGCGTGGTGGCGTGCTTCTGCTTCATGTGTCCTCGCGCTTGCTCGGGGCTTCCCGGATGTCGTGCCGCTCGTCGGTTTCGAGCGGCGTGGCGCGACCGCCCTGGATCAGCCGGAGCGGCCTGGCGGGTCTGGATCGGGGGCCGCCCACCTCGACGTAGGCATAGCCGTCGGCAAGGATGCGCGAACCTTCGGTGAGCGCTTTCGGCATGGTGCGTTCCTCTGGCGGGATGCTGGGTGCTGCGGCGCCGCCACCGACAGCGCGGTGCTTCAGGCCTGCTTGGCCGGCACGGCGGCGTACACCGGCGCGACCAGCAACGGATTCGGCGCGGCATGGGCGATCTGCCCCTGATGCAGGGCCACCTCGCGTACCCGGGACTCGACGAAGGCGCGGATTTCCTGCTGGAAGCGCTCGACGCCGAAGCGCTCGGCATTGTCCCGGCAGGCCTGTGAACTGATCCGCTCGCCTTCGCGCTCGAACTGCCGGACCGCGGCGATCAGCGACGCGGGCGTCTGCTGCGGATAGAACACCCCGGTCGGCTGCGGGTGCTCCAGCCCGCGTACCGTTTCCAACACGCCGCCTCGGCCGAAGGCGATCACCGGCGTGCCGCAGGCCTGGGCTTCCACCGGGGCGATGCCGAAGTCCTCCTCGGCGGCGAACACGAAGGCGCGCGCCCGCTGCATGTGGCGGCGCAGCACGTCGAAGGACTGGTGGCCGAGCAGGGTCACGTTGGGGCCGGCGAGTTCCCGCGCCCTCTCCATGTCCGGGCCGGTGCCGATGACGACCAGGCGCCTGTCGGGCATGGCGCTGAAGGCCTCCACGATCATCGGCATCTTCTTGTACGGCACCATGCGCGAGGCGGTGAGATAGAACGCCTCCTTCTCCGCGCAAAGACCGAAGGCGCGGGTATCGACCGGCGGATAGATGACCGTGGACTGGCGCCGGTAGCTCTTGTTGATGCGCCGGCTGATGTAGTGCGAATTGGCGATGAACTCGTCGACGCCGCTGGCGGTGCGCTGATCCCACATGCGCATGTAGTGCAGCAGCATGCGCGCCAGCTTGGCCTTCACGCCCCTGTTCAGGTAGGACTCGTGCAGGTACTGGTGCTGCAGGTCCCAGGCGTAGCGGATCGGCGAATGCACATAGCTGATGTGCAGCTGGTTGGGCCCGGTGAGCACGCCCTTGGCCACCGCATGGCTGCTGGAAATGACCAGGTCGTAGCCGGACATGTCCAGCTGCTCGATCGCCAGCGGCATCAGCGGCAGGTATTTCTGGTAGCGCGTCCGGGCCTTGGGCAGGCGCTGGATGAAGGTCGTGGTCGCCCGTTTGCCGCCCAGGCAGGCGCGGTCCTCGTCGGAGAGGAAATCGATGACGGCGAACAGGTCGGCCTCCGGCCAGGCGGCGCAGAGCCCGGCCAGGACGCGTTCCGCGCCGGCATAGGTGACCAACCAGTCGTGGATGATGGCGATTTTCATAGGCGTTCCTTGAGACGGGCAAGGGGCGGACGGGCAGCAACGGTCGTGCGGCGGGAACGGCCGCGTCAGGGTTCCTGGCGTTCCAGGGAGAATTCGGTGGGCCCGACGTAGCCGGGCCGGCGGCAGAACCGGTCGATCAGGCGCGAGACGCGGGCCGCCGAGGCCTGCCAGGAATAGCGCGTCAGGTTGGCCTGGCCGCGCAGCACCAGCGTCTCGCGCCAGGCCGCGTCCGCCAGCACCCGGTGCATCGCGCGGCGGATGTCCGCGACGCTGGCCGGGTCGAAGTAGCCGGCGCTGTCGCCCAGCACCTCCGGGATCGCCGCCGCCCGGCTGGCGATGACCGGGCAGCCGCAGGCCTGGGCCTCCAGCGGCGGAATGCCGAAGCCCTCGTACAGCGATGGGAACACGAAGGCCGTCGCGCCGCGGTACTGCTCGATCAGCTGTTCGTCGCTCAGCCGGCCGAGCAGGCGGATGCGCGTGTCGCTCTCCAGCGGCCGGGCCGGATCGGCGAAGCTCGGGTGCGAATCGCCGACGATGCGCAGCTCCACCTCGTCGTGCCCCTGCAGGCCGCGGAACGCCTCGATCAGGCGGGCGAAGTTCTTGTGCGCGCTGGGCGAGCTGACCGCCAGCAGGTAGGGGCGGCAGGCGGGCCGGTCGCCGCCGGGCGGGCTGGGCCGGAACGGCTCGCCCACCGCATTGGCCACCACCAGCATTCGCCCGGGCGGGTAGCCATAGAACCCGGCGATCTCCCGGCGCGAGAACTCGCTGACGGTGATCAGCGCCCTGGCCTGGCCGAGCAGCAGCGGCAGCAGCAGGCGATAGGCCCAGCGGAACCGCCGCGTGTAGCTTTCCGGGTGGCGCACGTAGGTGATGTCGTGGTGCGCGGCGATCTGGTTGCGGTAGGCCAGCGGGCCGGTGTTGCACAGCGAGACCAGCAACGGGTTGCCATGCCGGGCCAGCCACAGCGGCAGGTCGAGCTGCTCCCACAGGTGCCCGGTGTGGCGGCCGATGCGGCGCACGTCCAGTCGCTGGGCGCTACTCTCCGAGAGCACGTCGTGCGGGGCGACGAACACCAGGTCGGTGCGCTGCGCCGCCAGCTGCAGGCTGATCTGTTCGGCGAAGCGCTGCACGCCGCGGGTCTGCTGGGTCAGGAAGCGCGCGTTGACCACGATCATGAAGAACTCCTCGTCACTGCACCGTCTTTCACCGTTCCACGGGTTCGGCGGCGATCGTCACCAGCTTGGGGAAGCCGCTGAGCTCGAGCGTCGCCCGACACTCCCCGGACAGGCATTGCCAGGTCTGTTCGCCGCTGATCAGCCCCCGTTCGGGGCTGGCGGTGTCCAGCCACTGCACCCGGCCCTCGATCGGCCCCGGTGCGCGAATGACGACGCTTCGCGGCGGGCCGGCGGTCCAGGCGGCCAGCAGCTCGCTGCCGTTGGCGAAATGCAGCAGGTGGACGCGGTCGTCGCCGGCGTCGATGCGCCCACGGTAGTCGTGGTGCGCGACCACCGGCGCGACGGCCGCCAGCGCGGCGTAGGCCGGCTTGGGCGCCAGGTCGTGGTCGAGCAGCCCGAAGTTGTGCTCGCGCTCGTGGCGGTCGCTGCCGTCGTTGCGCGCGTCGTACCACCACAGGCCGCGGATGCTCGGCAGCGTCCTCGCCAGCAGCAAGGCCCGCGCGAGGAAGGCCGCCTGCTGCCTTTCGTCGATGCCGCAGGCCCCCTGGTGCGACGGCCAGGCCATCTCCGTCAGGTACAGCGGCACCATCCGGCCGGCGCGCTGGTTCAGGCTGCGGGCGACGGAGCGCAGCCAGTCGATCCAGGCCTCCGGCGTGTCGCGGCCGGCGCCGCGGCAGTGCACGTAGGGATGCAGCGACAGCCCGTCGACCGCCTGCAGCACGCCCAGGTCGATCAGCCGGTGGGCGAAGCCTGCCTCGATTCCGGCGCTGGTGACCGCGCCGGCGAGGACCAGGGCGTCCGGGTCCTCGGTGCGGATGCGCCGCGCCGCCGCGCGCACCAGCCGGGCGTAGTCCTCGGCCAGGGCCGGATCGTGCGGGTCCTCGGCGTCCCATTCGTTCCAGATCTCGTAGTGGCCGACGCGCCCACGCAGGGTCCCGGCGACATAGTCGACGTAGCGCTCGTAGGCCTCGCGCACGTGCTCCGTGCGGGGCTTGTCGCCCTGTCCGTGATGGTTGTTGCCGTAGCCGAGGATCAGCAGCGTCTCCAGGCCGCGCCGCGCGCCGTCGTCCAGGTAGTCGGTCCAGCCGGGCTCGATGGCCAGCTGGCCGCGCCGGCGCTCGACGTGCGCCCAGTGCGCGTCCGTGCGCACCGAGGTCACTCCGGCGGCCGCCAGCAGGCGGTTCTCGCGGCCGTCGTCGGGGCTCTGGTGCATCCGGTGCGAGCACACGCCGACGGTGAACGACGGCGCCTCAGGCCGAGCCATGCTGGGCAGGACCAGGCACAGCAGGCCTGCCAGCAGGGTCTTGAACAGGGCGTCGGGGCGCAGCGGCATGTGAATCGTCCATGGGGTCACCTCATCTGAGCGCAAGCATGTCGGGCAGCGTCGAGGCCGGCTGCCGGCGCGGCTGGGCACCGACCGCCATGGCCTGGCCGATGGCGATGCCGAGGAACAGGGCGGCGACCGGCACTTCCGGCACGTCCGTGGTCCAGGCCACAAGGCTCAGGCACAGCACCACGCCGAACAGGGCCAGCCGCTGGCGCGTGGCCGGCCGTTGCAGGCGCAGCAGCAGCGGAATCAGCATCAGGTACAGCAGCACGCCGGCCAGGCCGAACAGGCCCCACAGGTAGAGCGCGCTGTTGTCGGCGATCGCCAGCAGGTCGAGGCCGTCCAGCGGGAAGGCCGCGCCGCTGCTGCCGACCGCGCCGAAGCCGGCACCCCAGACCAGCCAGCCGTGGTCGAGCACGCTGCCGGCGAAGCCCGGCCAGCTGTTGACCAGGCGATCGAAGAAGGACGCCAGCAGGTGCTCGCTGCGGCCGCTGGCCTGGTTGGCATCGAAGCTCAGCAGGAGGCTGGCGACCGGCAGGGCGATCCCGGCCAGCACGGCGATCCCGGCGGCGCCGGCACAGACCGGCCGGTAGCGGGCGAAGCCCAGGGCCGCCAGGGTCAGCGCGTAGGCCGCCAGCGCCGACTTGTTGGTCGACAGCAGGATCCCGCCCAGCGCCGCCGCGTGCAGCGCCAGGCGCAGCAGCCATGTTCGCGTGAAGGGCGCGAGATAGAGGCCGTACACCGCGATCATCACCGCCAGGGTGGTGGACATCCGCGCGAAGCCGGCGATGCGGTCGGTGTCGCCGAAGCCCCAGGACTTGTTGCCGCTGAGCTCCACCGTGCCGAGCAGGTAGCTGTAGCCCTTCCAGGGCACGGTCGTGAGCAGGTCGAGCAGGGCGCCGAGCAGCGAGGCGAGCAGGCACAGGGCGACCAGGCTGCCGAGTTCGCCGGCCTTCGTCTGCAGGTGCCGGCCGCAGAACAGGCCGAACAGCAGCGGCGCATGGATGAACAGGCTGAACCCCAGGTTCCGCGCCGTCGCGCCGTGCAGCAGCGCCAGCTGGCTCGAGGTCAGCAGGCCGAGCAGCAGCAGCCAGAACAGCGGCGTGCCGCGGAACCTCAGCAGTTCCAGTGCGACCATCGCCAGGCAGGCCACCTTCGGCAGGTACAGCAGCCAGGGCACGCCGGCCAGGTCCAGATAGAAACGCAGCGCGCCGGAAAAGGTCTCCACCAGCAGCAGCGAGGCGGCCAACCACAGCGCCAGCGAGGCCTTGTCGATTTCCAGCGGGCTGCGCCTAGCGCACGGGGACGGTGGCATGGCGCGCCTTCCCGTGGGCGACCGCGTCGCCCAGCACGAAGGCGTACTCGTCGAGCATCGCCTCCTGATCGGTCATCGCCGCCACGCTCGCCGGGGCCTGGGCCGCCAGTTGACGGCGCAGCGCGGCGTCGAAGCACAGGCGCAGCATCGCCTGCCCGAGCGAGTCCGGCTCGTCGGGGCTGCAGAGCAGGCCGTTGACCCGCTCGCGGACGATTTCCGGCAGCCCGCCCATGCGGCTGGCGATCACCGGGCGGCCTGCGGCGCAGGCCTCGACCGCCACCAGTCCGAAGGGCTCGGCCCACAGCGAGGGCACCACCAGCACGTCGATCTCGCGCAGGAAGTCCGTCGTGCGCCGGTAGCCGACGAAGCCGATGCGTGGCGAGCGACACAGCGCCTTCAGCCGCGCCTCGTCGTCGTCCTTGCCACGCCCGGCGAGGCTGAGCGTGGCGTCGATGTCCAGGCGCTGGAATTGCTCGATCAGCCAGCCGACGCCCTTGTTCCCCGAGAGGGTGCCGATGTAGCCGAAGCGCAGCGGGCCGTCGTGCTCCGCCGGCGTGGGCGCCAGGGCGCTGCCTGGCAGGCGGTTGTGCAGCACATGGCGCGCCGCCCAGGGGAAGAACCCGTGGTCCTCGAAGCGCTCGAGCAGGAAGCGGCTCACGCCCACCACTGCCCTGACCTTGTGCGAGGCTTGCGCGTGGCGGCGGCGCAGGGCTGCGCAGCTTCCGCACTGGCGCCGGCAGTCGCAGCCGTGGCGGAACATGGTGTCCTTCGGGCACAGCAGGTAGTAGTCGTGCAGCACCTGCACCAGCGGCAGGCCCGCGGCCTGCACTTCGTCCCAGGCCGAGATCGACCAGCCGGCCAGGTTGTGGCTGAGCACCACGTCCGGCTGCTCCAGCTCGATCACCTGGCGCAGCGGCAGGCGCATGGCCGCGTTGTAGCGGTCCAGCAGGTGCCAGCCCAGGCGCAGCAGGCGGTTCGGTCGTTGCTGGGTGAAATGCCAGTAGAGGTTGCGCAGCCCCGCGCGATAGACGCGTACGCCGCCGAGCATCTCCGGATGCAGGCCCGGGTGCGAGCCGGTGGCCAGCACCGCGACCCGGTGGCCGCGGCGGCGCAGGCCCTCGGCCAGCTGGCGCACCATGACCTCCGCGCCGCCGAGCACGTCGGGCGGATAGAAGGCGTTCAGCAGCAGGACGTTCATGGCGCCGACGACGACGGGCAGCAGTCGAGGTAGCGGGTCGGCACGCTGACCCTGTGCTCGCGCTGCAGGAGCCGCAGCAGGATGACGGAGCGCTCTTCGCCGTCCTGGCTGACGAAGATCGCCTCCACCGCCTGGAGGCCGCCTTCGGTGATGCGCACCCGCTCGCCCGGGCAGAACGGGGCGGCGGGTTGCGCCAGGCGCCAGCGCAGCTGCTCGATCAGCGCGTCCTCCACCGGCACCGGCTGGCCGCCGAAGCTGACGATGCGCGCGACGCCGCGGGTCGAGCGGATCGGGTACCAGTTGTCCTCGACCCGGTCCAGGCGGATGAACAGGTAACCGGGAAACAGCGGCTCCTCGGCCTTGCCGCCGGCGCCCTGGCGCTGCTTCAGCGGCCGGTAGCATTCGAAATGCTGGCGCCGCAGGTGCTCTTCGGCCCGTGCTTCCTGCCGGGGGCGGGTCTGGATCAGGTACCAGCGGGCACCCTGTTCAAACGGTGGCATGAGAGTCCTTCCTCGAGCGGGCAGGCCGGACCGGCCGTCACTGGCCGGTAAATGGTCTGCGAATGTTGTCCTGTGGTCGTGCATGTCAGGCGCAGGCCCCGGTGGGGGCCCGTGGCGGGTGCGCGTCCTGCGGGCGGCCTTGCTCGAGCGTGTAGTGGCCGAGCAGGGCCCTGACGGTGGCGCGGTCGTTGAACATCAGCACGTCGATGATCGACAGGCTGGGCACGAACGGGTGGGCAAGCTGCGGGTAGACGATCTCGTCCATGCGCAGGAAGCGCAGGATCAGCCCGCTGGCCTCGAAGCGCTTCGGGCAGTACAGCTCCAGCCCGCCGATGGGGTTGAGGTAGCGCAGCGCCGAGACCCGGTGCGCCAGCTGGATCACGCGCTCCTGCCTGTCCACCGGCCCGAGTTCGAATGCCGAGGCCCGGAGGATCGGCGTTTCGATGCCCAGGTAGGCGCAGATCTGGCGTATCGAGTGCTCGGCGAAGCTGGCCAGGTTGTGGTCGGGGAACGCGAGGATCCGCTCGATCAGCGGCAGCACCTCGGCGCGCTGCGGCGCGCGGGCGTAGCTGTGGGTGACGGTCTTGAGGATGGCCGCGGCGTGCCGGCCGAAGTCGTCGCTCAGCCGGCGGCCGCCGATGGGCACCTGTAGCCGGTCCTTGCGCAGCGGGAAAGTGATCAGCGTCGCCCGGCCGTTGCAGAGGATGCGGTTGCGGTTGATCCAGCTGCGTTTCTCGTACTGCAGGTTGTCGCCGAGGATGAACAGGTCGCTGGCGGCGATCAGTTGGAAGTAGCCCAGGTAGGGGAACAGGTAGGGCTGCATCATCGCGACCGTCCTGAGCATGGCGAGTCTCCTGTGCGTGGCGTACGGCTGTGGCTGCATGGGTCAGGCCTTGCGTGGATAGCTGTAGTAGCCGTAGGCGCCGGTGTCGTAGGCCGAGGTCGAGGCCTTGCGCTTGATGCCGTTGAAGATGGCGCCCCTGGGCAACACGCCGTTCTGGACCAGCCGCCGCCGCGCGGCCTCCATCTGCGCGGCGGTGCTCTGCCCGCAGCGCGCCACCAGCAGGCTGGTGCCTGCCTGCTGGGCCACCAGCACGGCGTCGGTGACCGCCAGCACCGGCGGCGTGTCGACGATGATCAGGTCGTAGAACTGGCTGGCCACCTTCAGCAGCTTGGCGAAGTTGGGGTGCGTCAGCAGCTCGGAGGGGTTCGGCGCATGCTGGCCGGCGCACAGCAGCTGCAGGTTCTGCAGCTCGGTCCTGCAGGCCGAGCTGGGGAAGCCAGTGCCGCTCGCCAGGATGTCCGACAATCCGGCGCGCGGCGCCAGGCCGAACAGCCGGTGCAGGTGGCCGCGGCGCATGTCGGCGTCGATCAGCAGCACCTTCTGGCCGGCCTGGGCGCTGACCACCGCCAGGTTGCTGGAGACGAAGGACTTGCCGACCCCGGCGGTGGGGCTGCTGATCATCAGCACCTTGTTGCGCGTCTCGAGCATGGCGAACTTGAGGCTGGTGCGCAGGCTGCGCAGCGACTCGACGGCCAGGTCCTCGGGCTCGGCGAGCGCCAGCAGCCGCGGGCGCGCGAGCTGGCCCTTGCGCTGCCTGTACAGGCCCTGCTGGCGGGGCGAGTGGGGCAGGGTGGCGTACACCGGCAGGCCGAGGTTCTCGATCGGCATCGGAGTGTCCAGGCCGCGGTAGAACACCTGGCGCAGCAGCAGCAGCGCCGCCGAGACCATCAGCCCGAGGAGGACGGCGATCACCACCACCAGCGGGCGGACCGGCCTGGCCGGCTTGTCCACCCGCGCGTAGGCCGGGTCGATGACGCGCACGTTGCCGAGGGTCCCGGCGCGGATCACGTCCTGCTCCTGGGCCTTGTTCAGCACCAGGGTGTAGGTCTGGGTGGTGACCTCCATGTCGCGCTTGAGACGCAGCAGCTCCTGCTGGGTGGAGGGCAGCACCTCGACCTTCTTCAGCAGCCCGGCGCGCTGCTGTTCGAGCTCGCCGATCTTGGTCATCAGGGTCTGGTAGAGCGGATGCTCAGGGGTGTAGAGGCGGTCGTACTCGACCTTCTTCAGGCGGTGTTCGGAGATCACCGTGTCCAGCGCGACGATCTGGTCGAGCACCGCCTTGGTCTCGATGCTGATGTCCACCGAGCGGGCGCTGGTCTGGTAGGCGTTCAGCGCCGCCTCGGCCTTTTCCAGCTCCTGGCGCAGCAGCGGCACCTGCGAGCGCAGGAACTCCAGCCGGCGCGCGGCCTCGGCGGAGCTGCGCTCGACATTCTGGCGCACGTACAGACGGCCGATCTCGTCGAGGATGCGGTTGGCCCGCTGCGGGTCGCGGTCCTCGATGGCGAGGTGGACGATGCCCGAGTCCTTGCCGGCCTCGCTGACTTTCAGGCGCTTCCGGTAGTCCAGCGCGCTGGTTTGCGGGCGGTCGCGCATCAGGCGGAATTCGGTGCCCGGTCGCGCCAGCAGCTCGGCGACCTGGATGCGGAAACCGTTGCGCTCGCTGGTCTCGCCGACCGCGCCGGACAACAGCAGCGCGTCGTCGGCGTCGTAGAGCATGAAGCGCCCCGGTTCCTGCGCCATCAGCGTCAGCGGCTGGCCGAGCTGCTCGTCCGGCACCTCGAGCTGGAACACCTCGATCCGCTCGCCGCCCCAGGCGTAGGCGCCCAGCCCGAGGAAGGGCGCGGCCAGCGGGCCGTCGTGCTTCGGATCGTGCCGGCGCGACAGGTAGCCACCCAGCAGCGGGACGCGCCGCGGCTCGGCGGTGATGTACAGCTTCAGTTCCTCGACCGCCTTGCCGAGCACCGCACGCGAGCGGATCAACTCGATCTCGGTGGTCGCCTGCGACACCGAGTCGGGCTTGAGCACCACTTCCGGCGTACCGTTCAGGCCGCTCTTCTTCGGCTCGATCTGCAGCATCGAGCTGGCCTGGTAGACCGGCGTGGCCATTACCGCGTAGGCCAGGCCGCAGGCGCCGAACAGCCCGGTGACCGCGCCGATGAAGGCCTTGTGGTCGTAGGCCGCGCGCAGGATGCCGGCCAGGTCGATGCGGTTGTCGGCCTCGTACTCGATGGCGGGACGGGTCAGGGCGGTCATGCGGCTCCTTCCTGTATCGACGACGTCGCGGCTCCGCCGCTCGGCAATGGCATCAGTGTTTCAATCCGGCAGCCGGGACCAGTCGGCGGGCCAGGTTGGCGCCTGCGTTGGCGGCGACCGTCAGCAGCGCGCGCAGCTTGCGCGCCGGGGAGATCAGCGCCAGCGCGTGGCAGAACACCTCGGCCATGAAGTGCTGGTAGAGCGCCTCGTTGCCGATCCGCTGGTAGTAGCGGGCCAGGCTGTAGTAGGCATGCAGCGACATGCGGATGCGCTGCCGGCTGGGGCGCATGGAGAAGATCCCGCCCTGGTGCACGCGGTAGGCCGCCGGCTGGATCTGCTCGAGGAACTTGCCCTTGCCGTGGGCGCCGAGCAGCGACCACCAGCAGATGTCCAGCACCTCGACGCCGTGCAGCTCCGCGGGCAGCTCATGGACGAGGTTGCGAAAGCACACCGTGAGGGTCGACAGCGGGCGCCCGCGCATCAGCTCCAGCGCGCTGGCGTCGCGCCGGTAGCGGGCGCCGAGATGCGGCGAGCGGATCACGCCCCGCTCGTCGAACATGAAGGCGTCGTGATAGGTGATCACGTAGTCGCGGTTGTGCTCGAGGAAGTCCACCTGGATCTGCAGCTTGCGCGGGTCGGTCCAGTAGTCGTCGCCCTCGCAGTAGGCGATGTAGCGGCCGCGCGCCTGGGCGAACAGGGCGGTGCTGAAGGGCACGCCGAGGCTGTACTGGTTCTGCGTCTGGTAGATCGGCCGGATGATGTTCGGATAACGCGCGGCGTACTGGCGGATCAGCGCGGCGGTGCCGTCGCTGGAGGCGTCGTCGTGGACGATGATCTCGAACGGGAAATCGGTCTCCTGGCGCAGGAAGCCGTCGAGGGTCGCGCCGATGAACGCCTCGTGGTTGTAGGCCAGGCAGACGATGCTCAGCAGGGGTGTGGTGTGGCCGCCCCAGCGCGCGAGCAGCGCGTGTTCGTGCTTCAGATCCATTTCCGGGTACTCGGTCCGAGGGCCATGAGGTACAGCCGCTCCCGCACGCCGCGGGTGCTGGCGGTGACCAGCAGCAGGCAGAGCAGCCCGGAGGCGGCCAGTGCCAGCAGGATGTCCAGCCGCGCCTCGCTGGCGATGGCGTCGAACAGCGGTTCGCCCAGCAGCAGGCCCAGCGCGGTCGCCGCGGCGACGCGCAACAGGTCGCGCATCCACGGCCCCTGCAGTTCGGGGGCGAAGCGCCGGTGGACGATGGTCGGCCAGATCGCCAGGGTCGCCAGGCGCAGGAAGAACCAGGCCAGCGCCGCCCCCAGCGCGCCCGCCGAGAATGCGGCGTAGGCCACCACCGGGATGCTGATCGCCGTCGAGACCAGGCTGTACCAGATGTGCATGCGCAGCCGGCCATAGGCGTACTGCAGGTAGAACTGGAAGGCGCCGACCGCCAGCAGGGCGCTGCCGGCGGCGTACCAGGGCAGGATCGCGGCGCTCCACTGGGCGGCCTGCGCGTCGCCGCTCCAGGCGAACAGCAGGTCGCGCGCGTGGAAGGCGATGACCCCGGCCAGCGGGAACAGGATGCTGCAGATGAAGCGGTTGGCGTTCAGGTAGAGCGCCTGCATGTCCGCCACCCGGCCTTCGGCGGTGAGCAGCGTCAGCCGCGGCAGCAGCGTCTGCACCAGCGGGTTGGCCAGGGTCGTCAGGCCCGTGGCGATCAGCGCCACCAGCGAGAAGTAGCCGTATTCGCGCAGCAGCAGCAGGTTGGACAGCAGCACCTTGTCCAGCTGGGTGAGGACGATCGACAGCAGCGTGGTCAGCGACAGCCCGGCGGCGAACGGCAGCACCGGCCGGACCACCCGCCAGTCGAACCCCGTCAGCCGATGCGGGGCGGGCAGCAGGCGATAGGCCTGGACCGCGAAGAGCGCGGCCTCGACCAGGGTGACCGCGGTCTGGAACAGGAAGAAATGCAGCGGCTCCTGGGTCACCCGGGCGACCAGCCAGAGGCCGCCGAGGTAGCGCAGGCTGGCGATGGCGACGTTGGCGCCGTTCAGCCAGGCGTGCCGCTCCATGCCCTGGATGCCGCTCTTGTACAGCGTGATGTAGAGCCGCAGGCCGACCATCAGCCCCATCAGCGCGATGCACCGGGCGATGACCTGGACGTCCAGTTGCTGCGCCTGCAGCCAGTGATCGGCGATCCAGCCGCTGCCCAGGCCGATGCCGGCCACCGTGGCCACGGCGATCGGCAGGAAGATCAGTTCGAACGAGCGCAGCAGCCGCCCCGGCAGGCCGTCGGTCCCGCCGCCGCCGCGGTGGCTGGCGACCTGCCGCACCAGCGAGGGAGACAGACCGGCATCGAGCACCTGCAGCCAGGCCTGCATGACGGCGAAGAAGCCGATCAGCCCGTAGGCCTCGGCGCCCAGGTGCCCCAGGTAGAAGGGCAGCACCACAATTCCCACCAGCAGCGCGTAGGCCTGCCCGAGGTAGCTCAGGCCGGTGTTGCGCACCATGGAAAACATGCCGGCGTCCGACATCGCGAGCGACCTCAACAACTCTGCTTCAACTCGACCCCGGCCGCCGGGGCGCGCAACGCGTCGAGCGCCGTGGACAGCGGGCGGTACAGCGAGACGGCGGTGGCGCGGGCGCCGGTGGCCTCGCGGACCAGCGTGCGGATGATCCGCTCCTGCACGCCGCGCGGCAGGCCCGGGTAGATCGGCAGGCACAGCACGCGGTCGCTCAGGGCACGGGAGCGCGGCTGCGGGGCCTGCGGCTGGAGGTAGTCGAGGGTGTCCAGCGACGGGTAGAAATAGCGCCGCGGGTTGATGTCCTGGCCGTTGAGCGCGGCGCGCACGCACAGCAGCTGGGCCTCGTCGCGCAGCGCCAGCGGGAAGTAGCCGTGGTTGCGCTGGCTGCCCGGCTGCGCCCGCTGCAGGTCGAAGTGCTCGCCGAGCGTGCGCTCGTAGCGATGGGCGATCTCGGCGCGCTGCTCGAGGATCGCGTCCAGGTCGTCGAGGATGCACAGCCCCATGGCGGCGCAGACCTCGTTGAGCTTGGCATTGATGCCGGGCCCGTCGATCTGGTCGGTGTCGACGATGCCGAAGTTGCAGAGCAGGCGAATCCGCGCGGCCAGTTCGTCGTCGTTGGTGACGATGGCGCCGCCCTCGATGGTGTGGAACAGCTTGGTGGCGTGAAAGCTCAGCGTGCTGACGTCGCCCCAGTTGAACACCGACTCGCCCTGGTGCCGCACGCCGAAGGCGTGGGCGCCGTCGTAGACCACCTTCAGGTGGTAGAGCCTGGCCAGCTGTGCGATGCGCTCGACGTCGCAGGGGTTGCCGAACACATGGGTGGCGACGATGGCGCGGGTCTCGTGGTCGATGCGCGCCTCGATCTGCGCCGGGTCCAGCGTCCAGGTGGCCTCGTCGATGTCGGCGAACACCGGCCGGATGCCCTGCCACTCCAGTGAACTGGCGGTGGCGACGAAGCTGAACGGCGTGGTGACGGCCGCGCCGCTCAGGCCGAGCGCGCGGTAGGCGATCTGCAGTGCCAGGGTGCCGTTGCTGGTCAGGACGATATTGCGCACGCCCAGGTAGTCCTTCAGCCGCTCCTCCAGCGCGATCGCCAGCGGCCCGTGGTTGGTCAGCCAGTTGCTGGCGTAGATGCTGTCCACGTAGCGCTTGAACTTGTCCTTGTTACCGAGATAGGACCGAGTGACGTTGATGGTCATGGCGAATTCCTTGTCGAGCGCACGGCCGTGCGCGCCACCGGAGTGGGCCTGGTTGGGTCGGTGAAAGCGTTGTCCTGTAGCGGGCCGCGAACCCTGCCGAGGGTCGCTGGCCGTGAAGCGGTGCAGCTCCTGCCGCCTGGACGGGCGGGGCTGTCGTGGCCTGGGTAGCGGAAGGGCTACGCGTGCCTCCGTGTACGCAGATCGAGCGGCCATTTCTCTCTCCCTGAGGAAACTGCACTTGCCGGGCCTCGTGCCCTTTTCGTGGTCCTGCGGGTGACCAACGCCGTCAGCGAAGCCTTGCGCCGGGCAAGGCTACCGCCACCAGGTGCCCGTGGCGGGCCCGGTTCGATGTCTGGGAGTTTCCGAACGCATGGCCGCAGGTCGCGACCGGTGGCTTCGGATGGCTACCGCCCTCGGCTTTCGCCGAACTCATTCCCTTGATCGCGCACCTTGCGGCGCGCCGACTGTCCCTGCGGCGGATACCAATCCGGCTGGGGAGGCAGCAAAGGAGAACAGGGTCTTCTTGATTGTTGGGTATGTGACCGAACTCTCAGCTTTTTGCTGCAAGACTAGGTATTGACCACGGCCGCTTCGCTGTCAAGCGAAGCCGCGAGAAATACTTCTGCCAGGGGTGGCGCATGCCGCTGCCGTGATTTCGACGCCCGCTCCCGTAGGGGGGAGGCCCTGCCTGCGACCTGGCATCCGCCGGGAATGGGGGCCTGCACTCAGTTGGAGTCGACACGAAGCCACTCCCTCTCCCCGCGGGAGAGGGCTGGGGTGAGGGCAGGGCTGCACCGGATTGATTGGTGGGCTGAAGCGGAACGCCGCCCGGCCCACCCAACGCCCAGGCGTGCAACGACGCCTGGGCAGGCTTTCCCCTCATCCGGCCCTGCGGGCCACCTTCTCCCGGGGGAGAAGGGAAAGCGTCGGCGCTGCCCTGATTTCGATGCCCGCTCGCGTAGGAGCAGGCTCTGCCTGCGACCTGGCATCCGGTATGGGCCGAGCCAGTTCATGGTCAAGATCCCACGCAGCCGCAACGAGCCACTTTTCCGTAGGAGCGAGCTTGCTCGCGAACCGGGCACTCAGCCAGAGCTGACAAATGTTGGGCTGTGCATCGCCTGAATAGTGGGCTCAAGCCCACCCTGCGCCCACGCGTGCGATGACGTCCGAGCGCTCCCGCGGCCGCTGTGCGGGCACGCTCTTTTGTGGGAGCGGCCTGGGCCGCGAAACGGGCCTGCACTCAGTTGGAGTCGACACGAAGCCACTCCCTCTCCCCGCGGGAGAGGGCTGGGGTGAGGGCAGGGCTGCACCGGATTGATTGGTGGGCTGAAGCGGAACGCCGCCCGGCCCACCCTACGCCCAACTCGCATGCATGCAATGATGCGAAAGCGGCCCGTTCCCTGCCGCCGGGAGACGGGCCGCTCGAAGGGCGAGGGACGCCGGGGTTAGATCACCTCGGCCCAGAGGTCGTATTCGTCGGCGTTGGTCACCCGTACGCGAACCTTGTCGCCGGGCTGCAATGGCTGCTCGCTGTCGACGTAGACCATGCCGTCGATTTCCGGGGCATCGGCGTAAGAGCGGCCGATGGCGCCTTCCTCGTCGACCTCGTCGATGAGCACTTCGATCTCCTGGCCGATCTTGCGCTGCAGGCGCGCCGCGCTGATCGCCTGCTGGTGCGCCATGAAGCGCTCCCAGCGGTCCTGCTTGACCTCGTTCGGCACCGGCTCCAGGCCCAGTTCGTTGGCCGGGGCGCCCTCGACCGGCGAGTACTGGAAGCAGCCGACGCGATCGAGCTGCGCCTCGGTCAGCCAGTCCAGCAGGTACTGGAAGTCCTCCTCGGTCTCGCCGGGGAAGCCGACGATGAAGGTCGAGCGGATGGTCAGCTCCGGGCAGAGCTCGCGCCACTGCTTGATGCGGGCCAGCGTGCGGTCCTCGAAGGCCGGGCGCTTCATCGCCTTGAGCACCTTGGGGCTGGCGTGCTGGAAGGGGATGTCGAGGTAGGGCAGCAGCTTGCCCTCGGCCATCAGCGGGATGACGTCGTCGACGTTCGGGTACGGGTAGACGTAGTGCAGGCGCACCCACACGCCCATGGAGGAGAGCGCCTCGCACAGCTCCTTCATGCGCGTCTTGACCGGGCGGCCGTCCCAGAAGTCGGTCTTGTACTTGAGATCGACGCCGTAGGCGCTGGTGTCCTGGGAGATCACCAGGATCTCCTGCACGCCGGCCTTCACCAGGCGCTGCGCCTCGGACAGCACGTCGCCCACCGGGCGGCTGACCAGCTTGCCGCGCATCGACGGGATGATGCAGAAGCTGCAGCTGTGGTTGCAGCCTTCGGAAATCTTCAGGTAGGCGTAGTGGCGCGGGGTGAGCTTGATGCCCTGCGGCGGCACCAGGTCGACGAAGGGGTCGTGATCGACCTTCGGCGGCACCACCTCGTGCACGGCGTTGACCACCTGCTCGTACTGCTGCGGCCCGGTGACCGCCAGCACGCTCGGGTGCACGTCGCGGATGTTGCCTTCGTCCACGCCCATGCAGCCGGTGACGATCACCTTGCCGTTCTCGGCGATGGCCTCGCCGATGGCGTCCAGCGACTCGGCCTTGGCGCTGTCGATGAAGCCGCAGGTGTTGACCACCACCACGTCGGCATCCTGATAGGTGGGCACCACCTGGTAACCCTCCATGCGCAGCTGCGTCAGGATGCGCTCGGAATCGACCGTCGCCTTCGGACAGCCAAGACTGACGAACCCGACTGTTGGCGCTTTGCTCATGGGAGAAACCCTCAGGACACCGGAAAAAATGGCGCGCGAGTATACAGCGCTTTAGGCCCTTTCGAGCCACCTCCAGGCGCCGGTCGTCGTGCCGGATTTCAGCGGCCGGTGACGGGCAGCGGCCCGCTGCTCGGCCGGCGCCGGTACCAGGCGGCGAACAGCAGGACCGCCAGCAACAGTTCGGCCAGGTCGCCGCCGTAGTACATCATCACGGCGGCCACCTCCAGATCCTCGGGCGCTGCGCCGGCGCCGCGGGGATAGCCGTGGCCGTACATCAGCTTGGCCAGCAGCGCGTGGGCCGCGGTGCCGGCGAACAGCACCAGCAGGCGGGGGCGAAAGCCCGGGCGGTGGGGGGCCGGCGATCGACCAGCTGTACAGGTATCCGGCCACGAGGAAATGCAGCAGCAGCCAGCCGTGCAACACCGGCTGGCGCTGGCTCCAGGCGAACAGCGGAGTGAGGTAGAGCAGGTACAGTGCGCCGATGTCCAGCAGCAGCGCCGAGACCGGATGTGTCAGCACGCGCAGCGGCCGGCTGCCGAGCAGGGCGGTCAGGCGTCGTGCAGCGCTCGGCGGCGCCGCCTTGAGCAGCAGGGTGCCGGGCTGGCCGAGCATCAGCGACAGCGGGGCGAACATGCCCAGCAGCAGATGCTGAGCCATGTGCCCGCGCAGGTCGCCGTGTGCCCAGTGCTGCGCCGAGGGTGCCAGCGCGGCGGCGAGCAGGGCGCAGCCGAAGAGAAAGCACGCCGTGCGTGCGGCCGGCCAGTTCCGGGCGAGTCGGGCTACGCCGAGAAGGTAGAGGCCGGCGAGCAGCGCCGCCAGCCCCATCGGCAGCGCGTCAGCGCCCCACGCCGCGCCCGGCGCCACAGCAGCGCCCCGATCAGCAGCAGGAGCAGGGCGGCGGCATTCCAGCCCAGGTCGTACAGCCAGAGATCCTCGACGTAGCGCACCTGGTGCACCCGCAGCACCTTGTGGTCGACGATGCCGTCGAACAGCTGGAAACCGCCCGCGCCGAGGAACAGCCCGGCCCAGGCATGGCCGACCGCCAGCGTTCGCCGCTGGCGCAGCTCGGCGAAGAGGAAGAAGCCGGCGACCAGCAGGATGAGTTCGGCGGCGTGCAGCAGGCCGTCCGACAGCAGGCCGATGGCCGGCGTCGCGCGGTCGAAGAAGTGGTGCCAGGCGAGCAGCTGGTGAAAGACAATCTCGTCGATCGCGGCCATCAGCCCGACGCCGATCAGCGCGGTCGCCAGCAGCGAGCGTCGGGTGTCGAGAATGCCGGAACGGCTCTCCATTCGGCCTCCGTCTTGTTGCCTACCGTTGTGGCTGCACGTCGCGAACGGATTCAGCGGCGCTCAGAGGGATTCAGCGCTCCGGAATGATCGAGATTTTGCCGTCCTTCTCGAGGATGGCGAACTTGATCTGGTCCAGGCGCTCGAGGCCCTGGGTATTGCGCGCCGCTTCGAGGATGTCTTCCTCGCCGACCCGGGCCTTGTCCAGGCGCCGCTGCAGCACACGGCCGTGTTCGACGATGATCATCGGCTCGCCGTCGATGAACTTGGCCAGGCGCGTCGAGCGGCGCTTGAGCAGCGACAGGGCGATGTCGAAGGCGATCAGCGACACGATGACCACCACCGCGTTGGTCACCGAGAAGTCGTCGCCGAGCAGTGCCTGCTGGGTGGCCTCGCCGATGATCAGCAGCAGCACGAAATCGAAGGTGGTGATCTCCGACAACGTGCGCCGGCCGGCGAAGCGCAGCACCAGCAGCACGGCGAAGTAGACGGCGGCGGCGCGAAGAACCGAATCCACGTTGGACTCCTCAGGGGTAGACGAACTGGCTGATGTCGAGCGTTTCGCCGCGCAGCTGGGCACGGCTGCGCGCCGGCCCGACGCCGTTGGGCCGTAGCGTCAGGTTGAGCGTGGCGCTGTCGCCGCCGAGCGTGAGCTGCAGGCGCATGCCGCTGCCGGCGCCTTCCGCCAGCGCCGGCTCGGGTTGGATGCTTTCCAGCGCGAAGCGCTCCAGCAGCGCGCCGTCGAGCGTCAGCCAGAGGGTTTCGCCCGGGCTGCCGCGGATCGTCAGGCGCATGTCCGAACTCGCGCCGAGCCGCTCGAAGCGCTGGTAGTCGACGGCCAGCTGGCCGCTGGGCGTCTGTGCGTTGACCCGGCTCAGCGGGCCGGTACTGAACAGGCCGGCCAGCGCGAGGACGAGAATGAGCAGGATCAGGTACCAGCCGACGCGCTCGGTCTTCCATAGCCGCTGCTGCAGCGTCATATCCTCGCGGATCGGGTAGCTGCGGCTTTCCAGCTCGTCGCGGTTGTCGGCCATGGGGTCCTCGGCTCGCGGCCCTTGCAAGCGATAGACGATGCCGATGCCGGCAAAGTTCGGGACTCAGCGCGGCTCCGCCGGCCGATCCCGCGAGCTCCAGGGTTGCGCACCGTAATAACGGGCCAGCTGTTCGATCTGCTCGTCGTCGAGGCGGCGCGCGGCACTGTGCATGACATGCGCGTACTCGCTGCCGCCGCGGAGGCCGTCGCGGAACAGCTGCAGCTGCAGCGCCAGGTAGCCGGGGTACTGCCCAGCGATCTCCGGATACTGGCGGTTGCGCGGGGTGGAGGTCGGGCCGTGGCAATGCACGCAGCCGGGCACGCCGCGCTCGGGCAGGCCCTGCCGGGCGAGCGCTTCGCCTTGCGCCGGAGGGGCCGGCGGCGCTTCCTGCGTCGCCGGGGCGGGCAATCCGGCGTAGTGCCGGGCCAGCGCCTGCAGGGCCTGGTCGTCGAGCCCGGCGACGATCGGCTGCATGATGCCGCTCTGCCGCGTGCCACTGGCATAGGCACGCAGGCTGGCGAGCAGGTAGGCCTCGCGCTGCCCGGCGAGCTTGGGGTAGGCGCCGAGGCCGCGTCCGAGGCCGTCGTCGCCATGGCAGCGGGCACAGTCGGCGAGCAGTGCGTCCGGCGCATCGGTCGGCGCCTGCAGGCGCGGGACCGTGGCTGCCGCGCCCGGCCCCAGCGCGAGTTCGCGATAGCGTTGCGGGCTCATGCCAGGCAACTGCTCGAGGAAGGCCACCAGCGCCCAGACCTCGTCCTCGCGCCCGAGCGCCGGCCAGGCTGGCATGGCGGTGAACTTGATGCCGTTCTTGACGATCCAGAACAGCTCCTCGGGCCCCCACTCGGCGATGCGCGGCGGCAGGAAGGGCGGCGCCGGCGTCATCCGCTCGACGATCAGCGACCGCTCCTGGCCCGGTGCGCCGTGGCAGAAGGCGCAGCCGGTGGCGTAGTGCCCGGCGCCCTTGAGCACCAGCGATGGGTCGTCGAGCGGGGGCGGGGTGATGCTCGCCGACTGCGTACGTACCGAACTGCGCATGGTGAAGTGCAGCAGCCAATCGGTGAGCGGCCAGTGCCCGGAGCTGGCGGCCACCGGAACCAGGCCCGACCAGGCGAACAGCAGCCCGGTGCCGCTCAGCAGCACCAGCGTCAGCGCCGCCGCGGCCAGCCGAAAGCGCCACGAACCGTGCCGCAGCCGTTGCCCGAGGCCGGCGAAGGGCCGCATGAGCAGGCGGTAGAGTGCCTCAGCGGGCCGATGCGACATCGGTTTTCTCTCTCAGCAGGCCGGCCAGCAGGTAGAGCCCGCCGGCCAGATAGGAGCAGCCGCCGAACACCAGCATGATCACCCCGCCCAGGTGCTGGTCGTCGAGCGCGGACAGGCCGTCGGCGGCCAGTGCCGCGTGCGCGTACAGCGGTCGCCCGGCCAGCGCCAGCAGCACGCCGAGCAGGGTCATGTGCATGGAGGTCAGCAGCAGCCCGGCGATGCCGGCCGCGGCGCGGTCGCGGCGCCGCGAGCCGCCGAAGGCCGACAGCCAGAGCAGCAGGCCGACGGCCAGGTAGCTGAGCTGCTCCAGCGCCAGCAGGCCGCTGGAATGGCGGGCGGCGTGGTGCAGCGCCGGCGCGTGCCAGCCCCAGACCACCACCAGCTCCACCAGTGAGGCCAGCGCCGGCGAAAACAGCCGGGGCGCCTGCTGTACCGGGTCCAGGCGGCCGTTGGCCAGCCCGAGCGCGAGCAGCGGCGCGGCTACCGCCACCACCAGCACGTGCATCGCCATGTGCGCGGCGAAGGCGCGTTCGGCGAGCGCCGGCAGCGGGCCGAGCCAGGCCATGGCCAGGGTCAGCGCGCCGAGTAGCAGGGCCAGGCGTTTCATTCGCAGGTCTCGATGAACACGACCGAGAGCGCCACGAACAGGGTGGCGACGAAGCTCAGGCCGCTCAGCAGCAGGGTTGAATAGCCGAGGAAACGGTAGCGGTCCTCGGCGGTGTCGAAGTCGTGCGGCGGATCGGCGTGGCCGAAGCGGTGTTGGCGATAGCCGCGCCAGCCGGTCAGGCCGATGCCGACCAGCGCCACCAGCGTGTACAGGCCCACCAGCAGGCTCGCGTCGCCCAGCAGGCCGGTCCGGCCGGCGACCTTGGCGCACCAGACCGCCGCGGTGACGTAGCACAGCAGGAAGTGGATCGCCCAGATGCCCGGGCCGAAGGTCAGCAGCCACAGGCTCCCCCAGCGCGCCGGCGGGGCTTCCAGTTCTTCGTCGGGCAGATCGTCGTTGCGTTCGTTCATGCGACCCTCGGGAATCCGCCGATCACCGCCACCGTCACCACCAGGGTGATGGCCATGAAGTGCCAGTAGAGGCCGACGTTCTGCATGTCGATGTCGTATTCGGCGGTCATCCGTCCGGCGGCGCGCCGGGCGACGCAGTACAGCAGCATAATCAGCGCCGCGCCCAGGTGCAGCAGCGTCCAGAGCACCAGCACCCAGACCGTCGCCGGGTAGACGTGAGTGGTCGGATCGAGCCCGCTAAGGTGCGGACCGGCGAACAGCGCGACGCTGCAGGCCACCGTGAGCAGCGCGGCCAGGGCCAGCGACAGGTAGAAGCCGAGGACCTGGTCGCGCCGGTTGCAATGCCGCGCCAGCAGGGTCAGCGCCCAGGCGCCCAGGCCCAGCCCGGCGGCGATGGCCGGCCAGAGCAGGCCGGGCCCCGCGGCCGGCCCCGGCAGGAAATCGTCGTGCACCGTCCAGAAGAAGAAATAGCCGAACACCAGGCTGGCGAAGGCGCTCATGTCGCCGATCATGGTGATGAACATCGCCCACCAACCCACCGATTTGGGCCCCGAGGCGTAGAGCGGCAGGGTCAGGCCGAGGCCGACATCCTTTTGCGGCTTTTCCGGGATCATCGCGGTGCCCGTCCACAGCCAGCCGAGGATGGCGAAGCCCGCCAGCACCGCACAGACGAGCGCCGGCAGGTACAGGTGATAGACCGGAAAGATGAAGGCGCCGCCGGTGAAGATCGCCGCCCACAGCGTCTGGAAGGTCGGCCCCGGCACCCGCAGGCATTGCATCGGCCGGCCGTCGATGGTGCTGGTGATCAGTGTCTCGCGCTGCCCTTCCTCGGCGTCGGGCAGGTAGAAGCGCCCGGCATCGACGTCGGCCATCAGGTTGGGCTGGTCCCAGAGCGGGTAGCGGCTCTTGATCAGCGGGATCGAGCGCACGCCCCAGGACTCGTCGGGCATCTTCGCCAGCCACTCCAGCGTGCCGGCGCTCCAGGGATTGCGTGGCGAGTAGGGCTCGTTCTTCTTCGGCCGCACCACCTCGAACAGCAGGATCAGCACGCCGGCGGCGAACACGAAGGCGCCGACGGTCGAGACCAGGTTCAGCAGGTCCAGGCCCATGCCGGCCGGATAGGTATAGACCCGCCGCGGCATGCCCAGCAGCCCGGTGAAGTGCATCGGCAGGAAGGCCACGTTGAAGCCCACGAACATCAGCCAGAAGGCCCACTTGCCGCTCCTTTCCGACATCTGCTTGCCGTTGGTCAAAGGGTAGAAGTAGTAGATCCCGGCGGCCACCGGGAACAGCATGCCGCCGATCAGCACGTAGTGCAGGTGGGCGACGACGAAATAGGTGTCGTGTGCCTGGAAGTCGAAGGGCGCCACCGCCACCATCACCCCGGTCAGCCCGCCGAGCACGAAGATCGCCAGCGCCCCGGAGACGAACAGCGTCGGCACCGACTTGACGAAGCGCCCGGCCAGCGCCGTGGCGAGGAAGCAGAAAATCTGCACGCCGGTGGGAATCGCCACTGCCTCCGAGGCGGCGGAGAAGAACGCCAGCGAGATGCCGGGCATGCCGGTGGTGAACATGTGGTGCACCCACAGCCCGAAGCTGATGAAGCCGGTCCCCACCGCCGCCAGCACGATCCAGCCGTAGCCGACGATCGGCCGCTGCGCGGCGGTGGGCACGATCATCGCCACCAGCGCGATGGCCGGCAGGAAGATGATGTAGACCTCGGGGTGGCCGAAGATCCAGAACAGGTGCTGCCACAGCAGCGGATCGCCGCCGCGGGTGTGGTCGAAGAACGGCCAGTCGAAGGCGCGCTCCATCTCGAACAGCAGGTCGCCGGCGATCAGCGGCGGGAAGGCGAACAGGATCATCACCGCCACTACCAGGATGTACCAGGCGTAGAGCGGAATCAGATTGATGCGCATGCCTGGCGGGCGGGTCTTGAGCACGCCTACGATCAGTTCGACGGCGGCGGCCAGCGAGGCGATCTCGATGAACGACAGGCCGAGCAGCCAGACGTCCGGGCCGATGCCTTCGCTGTAGCTGGTGGTCAGCGGCGGGTACATGAACCAGCCGCCCTGGGGCGCGGCGCCGAAGAAGATCGAGCCGCAGACGAAGATTCCGCCGATCACGAAGCACCAGAAGCCGTAGGCCGACAGGCGCGGGAAGGGCAGGTCGCGGGCGCCGAGTAGCTGCGGCAGGATCAGGATCGAGAAGGCCTCGAAGATCGGCACGCCGAACAGGAACATCATCACCGAGCCGTGCAGGGTGAAGGCCTGGTTATAGGTGTCGGCGGAAAGGAAGTCGTTTTCCGGCACCGCCAGCTGGGTGCGCATCAGCAGCGCCAGCACCCCGGCGAACAGGAAGAACACGAAGGCCACCGTCGTGTACCAAAGCCCGACGTCGCTGTTGTTCACCGCCGACCAATAGCGCCAGCCGCGCGGGACCTCCCAGGGCTTGCGCAGGCGCTGCTCCTGCGCCTTCTGGCGCTCGCGGTCGTCCGGGTCGAAGGGCTCGGTGGCGCTGTCGGTCATTCCAGTTCGCTCAGGTAGGCGGCCAGCGCGGCCAGTTCGTCGACCGGCAGCATGCCGAAGGCCGGCATGCGCACGTCGGGCTTGACCTCGCCGGTGTGGCCGATCCAGCGGATCAGCGCCTCGCGGTCGTTGGGCAGGGCGTCGGCGCCCAGGCCCAGGCGGCTGCCGACATGGGTCAGGTCGGGCCCCAGGCGGCCGTCGGCCGGCGTGCCGCGGACGGTGTGGCAGGCGCCGCAGCCGTTGGCGAGAAAGGCCTGCTGGCCGCGTCGCGCCTGCTCGGCGGTGGGCGCTCGGGCGAGCGTCGCCTGGTGCGCCAGCCAGTCGCGGTAGGCGTCCGGCTCCATCACCACTACCTGGAAATTCATCAGCGCGTGGGACGCGCCGCAATATTCGGCACAGGCGCCGCGGAAGGTGCCGGTGCGGGTCGGCTCGACCACCAGTTCGGTGATGCGTCCGGGGATCATGTCCACCTTGCCGGCCAGCGAGGGAATCCAGAACGAGTGGATCACGTCCGGGCTGCTCAGGCGGAACAGGATGCGTTCGCCGAGCGGCAGGCGAATCTCGTTGGCCAGCTCGACCGCTTCGCCGTTCTCCTGCGGGTAGCGCACGCGCCACCACCACTGTTCGCCGGCGACCTCGATGCGCCGGTCGATGTCGCCGGTGGCGCGCAGCTCGGGGATCAGCATCAGCCCGTAGATCAGCAGGGCGGTGAGCACGGTAGTCGGGAACACCACGCCGCCGCCGATGATCAGCCAGCGGGCCGAGCGGACGCCGTGGGCCTCCGGGTGCGCGCGGGTGACGTAGAGCGCCAGGCCGATGACCAGCGCCCAGATCAGCAGCGAGCCGACGGTCATCCACCAGAACAGCTCGGCGATCCGCTCGGCGCCCGCTCCGGCGGGGGCAAGGGCGGACTGGCGTCCTTCGCAGCCGGCCAGCGACAGTGTCGTGGCCAGCAGCCAGCCGGCCCGGTACCTGCGCGGTTGTCGTGGGTCTGTCCTGATCAAGGGATCGCCCGGTTCTGGTGACTAAAGGTGTCCGACCATCTGCGAGGAGAAAAATTTGCGTCGTGGACCGATTCGGCTTTGGCTCGGTGGGGCGGGCGTTGGGGTCGCAGGCAGAGCCTGCTCCTACAGGTGTGGGCCAGCCTTCAGGCAGCACCGGCTTTTCCCTTCTCCCGCGGGAGAAGGTGGCCCGCAGGGCCGGATGAGGGCCAGGCGGCGTCCGGTTCGCGAGCGAGCTCGCTCCTGCGGGTCTATGCCAGCCTTCAGGCAACACCGGGCTTTTCCCCTACGGAGAAGGTATCCCGCAGGGCCGGATGAGGGCATGCCCGCGGGAACCATCGGACTGACCGGCGAGTCAGGTTCACAACATTCATCACCGGAGCCTGTCATGACTGCGACCACCCACAGTACCCGCGTCGACTACTTCTACCAGCAGGACCCGCGCGAACACCTCGTCGAAAGCGACGGGCCGCTGAGCCCGGGGCAGGCGGCGCGGCTGCTGATTGAGCGGCATTTCGCCGATGCCGAGAACAACCTGGTGCTGCCCGAAGCCGACGCCAGCGAGGACGAGCTGCTGCGCCAGGCCGAGATACTCGGCATTACCCGCATCCGCCTGCATGACCAGGGATGACTTCCCACAAACAGGCCGGCAAACGGTCCGAACGCGGCCACGCCCGCTCGGTCCCTTGAAAGAGGCGCCGCCGGGACCCGGGCGGCGCGTGGATCAGCAGCAGGGCGTGAGCCCCTCGAGGAGCGATGTCATGACCGAGCGAATCGTCACCAGCGGCAACGGCTACTACGTCTATGAGTGCTGGACGGACGGGTCGATGAGCGAGCCCTACTACGAGATCCGCCAGGCGGGCGAGGTGGTCAAGCGCTGTGACCAACTGCCTGAAGCCGAGGAGTACATCCAGTACGACTACGAGCACCAGGAGCAGAACTACGACCGCTAGTCGCGCGCACCGACCTGGACCACCAGCTTGCCGAAGTTCCTGCCCTCGAGCAGGCCGATGAAGGCCTCGGGGGCGTTCTCCAGCCCCTCGACGATCTGCTCGCGGTACTTGATGCGCCCCTCGGCGTACCAGCCGCTCATGTCGCGGTGGAACTCGCGGTAGCGGTGCCCGTAGTCGAGCGAAATGATGAAGCCCTGCATGCGCATGCGTTTGCGCAGGATGGTCTCGAGCAGCAGCGGCAGGCGGTCGGGGCCGTCCGGCAGGCCGGTGCGGTTGTACTGCGCGATCATCCCGCAGACCGGGATGCGCGCGCGGGTGTTGAGCAGCGGCAGCACGGCGTCGAACACCTTGCCGCCGACGTTCTCGAAGTAGACGTCGATGCCCTGTGGGCAGGCTTCGGCGAGTGCGTCCTTCAGGTCGTCGCGGTGATGGTCGATGCAGGCGTCGAAGCCGAGCGTCTCCACCGCGTGCCGGCATTTCTCCGCGCCGCCGGCGATGCCGACCACCCGGCAGCCCTTGAGCTTGCCGATCTGCCCCACCGTGCCGCCAACCGGGCCGGTGGCGGCGGCGACCACCAGCGTCTCGCCCGGCTGCGGCTGGCCGATGTCGAGCAGACCCATGTAGGCGGTGAAGCCGGGCATGCCGAGGATGCCCAGCGCGTGCGACGGGTGCGCCATGTCGGGCGCGAGCTTCTGCAGGCCCTGGCCGTCGGAGAGCGCGTAGTCCTGCCAGCCGGTATAGGCCAGCACCCAGTCGCCCTCGCGGTAGTCCGGATGGCGCGAGGCGGCGACCCGGCAGACCGTGCCGCCGCACATCACGTCGCCGACTTCCACCGGCGCGGCGTAGGACGGGCCGGCGCTCATGCGCCCGCGCATGTAGGGGTCGAGCGACAGGTAGACGGTGCGCAGCAGCAGCTGGCCTTCGCCCGGCGTCGGTACCGCCGCGGTCTCCAGGCGGAAGTTGTCGGGCACCGGCGCGCCGTGCGGGCGGGAGGCGAGGCGGATGCTGCGGTTCTGGCTGGCGGTCTGGGGCATGCTGTCGAACTCCCTTGTCGAGGTTGGAAAGGCGCTGCGGTCAGGCCAGTTCGCCGTGCTCGGCGACGAAGCGATCGCGCAGCTCGCGCTTGAGCACCTTGCCGATGGCGCTGCGCGGCAGCTCCTCGGCCAGTTCCAGGCGGGCCAGCCGCTGGGTCTTGCCGACCCGCCCATTGAACCACTCCAGCAGGCTCGCGGCGGTTTCGCCAGTGCCGGCGACGGGTACCACGAAGGCCACCGGCGTCTCGCCCCAGCGTTGCGAGGGCACGCCGACCACGGTGACGTCGGCGATGGCCGGGTGCTGGCGCAGCACCGCTTCCAGGTCGCTCGGGTAGAGATTGAAGCCGCCGGAGATGATCATGTCCTTCTTGCGGTCGAGCAGGGTGAGGAAGCCGTCCTCGTCGAAGCGGCCGACATCGCCGGTGCGGATGAAGCGCTTGCCGCTGCGGTCGTGCCATTCGGCCTCGGCGGTCTTCTGCGGCTTGTTCAGGTAGCCGACCATCATCGCCGGCGAATGGCCCACCACCTCGCCGGTGGCGCCCGGCGGCAGCTCGTTGCCCTGGTCGTCGATCAGGCGGATGTCGTGGCCCTCGGCCGGCTGGCCGACGGTGTGCAGCTTGTCCGGGTGCTCGTGGGCCATGAGCAGGCAGGTGCCGCCGCCCTCGGTCATGCCGTAGATCTCCACCAGCGCCCCCGGCCAGCGTGCCAGGATGTCGGCCTTGAGCTCGGCGCGAAAGGGCGCGCTGGTGCAGGACTTGAAGCGGAAGCTGGAGAGGTCGTAGCGGTCGAAGTCCGGGTGCGCCATCAGGCGCTGGTACTGCACCGGCACCAGCATGGTGTGGGTGACCCGGTGCCGCTGCGCCAGTTCGAGGTAGCCGGTGGCGTCGAACTTGCCCATCAGCACCGTGCTGCCGCCCAGCGCCACGGTGGGGATGAAGGCCACCAGGGTGGTGTTGGAATACAGCGGCGTGGCGATCAGCGTGGTGACGTCCGCGCCGTAGCCGTAGGTCCGGCTGCGGCGCACGTGCGACCAGCGCATCGCGTGCGACTGCACGATGCCCTTGGGCTCGCCGGTGGTGCCGGACGAATAGATGATATTGAACGCCCAGGACGGCTCGATCTGCACCGGCTGCGGTTCGGCATCACCCAGCCAGCCGTCCAGGCTGTGGGCGGGCGCATCGGCCTCGAGGCGCAGGCACGGGATGCCCAGGCGCCCGGCCACCGGGGCGAGATGCGTCTCGGCCGCGGCGTCGACGAACAACAGGCGCGCGCTGGCGTCCTCGATCATGGTCAGCAGGCTCTCGGCGCTCGCCGAAGGCGCCAGCGGCGCCACCACCACGCCGGCGCGCAGCGCGCCGAGGAACACGCAGGCGTATTCGATGGAGTTGAGCGCGCAGAGGGCGATGGCCTCGCCCGGACGCAGGCCGTCGCGCTGCAGGCTGGCGGCGATGCGCTCGACCCGCGCCTGCAGTTCGCCGTAGCTCAGCTGGCGCCCGTCCTGTATCAGCGCCGGGTGCGCCGGCTGGGTGCGGGCCCAGTGGGCGAGCAGGTCGGGTACGGCGAGGAAGGGCTGGTCGAAGTCGAGAACGGCGGGTTGGACGATCGAGTTCATTGACGGCTCGCTGTTCGGCAGAAATGACGTGAAGGCTGCGGCTCGGCGCGGCCGGGTGTTTCAGAGTTCGGCAACCGGTTGCTCCTGGCCCCATTCCAGCCAGCCGCGGGTGTCGCGCAGCGGGGTGATGGCGATGCGCCGGTCGCGCAGCGCGCAGACGTCCACCTGCGGGTCGACGATGTGGCTGGAGGAATGGGCGAAGCCGAGCCACCAGTACGGCAGCCCGCGGGCATCGTGGCCGGCCACCAGGCGCGGGCCGGCCACCGAGCCGCGCGATTGCCGGGCCATGCGCAGGTGGCTGACCTCGGCGGCGGAGCAGGCCGGGAAGTTGACGTTCCAGCAGCAGCCGTCCTGCCCGGCGCGGGCCCAGAGGGCACGGACGATCGCCAGCGCGTGGGTCTCCACCGGCGACCAGTCGATGTTGGCGCGGTCGTGGAAGGCCTGGCTGAGGCCGATCGCCGGCAGGCCGAGCAGGTCGGCGCTCATCACCGCGCCGATGGTGCCGGAGTAGGGCACCGAGTCGCCGATGTTGGCGCCGCTGTTGATGCCCGAGAGCACCAGGTCCGGGCGTTCGTCGCGCATCCATTCGGCCATCGCGAACATCACGCAGTCCGACGGTGTGCCGGAGACGGCGTAGCGCCGCTCGCCATGGCGGAACACGCGCAGGGGCGCATGCAGCGAAATGCCCTGGCCGGTGCCGCTCTGATCGTGCTCGGGGGCCACCACCCAGACGTCCTCCGCCAGCTCGGCGGCCAGGCGTTCGAGGCGCGCCAGCCCGGGCGCGGCGATGCCGTCGTCGTTGGTCAGCAGGACGCGGCGAAACAGATGCTTGCTCATGGAGTTTCCCTGGTGCGAGGGCGCGGCAGGGGCGCTGCCGACGCCCGAGGCGAAATCAGACCTTCATGCCCGGCAGGTTCAGCGAGGCGGTGTTGCCGCCGTCGACGGCCAGCGCCTGGCCGGTGATGTAGCTGGCGTCGTCGCTGGCGAGGAAGGCGATGGCAGCGGCGATCTCCTCGGGGCGGCCGTAGCGGCGCAGTTCGCAGCGCGAGCCGAGCCTGTCCTCCTTGCCCTTGGCGCGGGCCAGTTCGAACACGCGGCGGGTCATGCCGGTTTCCACCAGCCCAGGGCACACCGCATTGACGCGGATGCCGAACTCGCCGAGGTCGCAGGCGCTGGTCATGGTCAGGTTGATCACCCCGGCCTTGGAGGCGCTGTAGGCATTGCCGCCGGCGCCGGAGCGGATACCGGCCACCGAGGCGGTGTTGACGATGGCGCCGCGGCCGCGCGTTTTCATCGCCGCGCTGACGTGCTTGGAGAAGAGCATCGGGCCGATCAGGTTGACCGCCAGGATGCGCTCCCACTCCTCGCGATCCTGCTGGTCGATCAGCGGATAGCCGCTTCCGGAGATGCCGGCGTTGTTGCACAGCACGTCGACCTGCCCGAAGCGTTCGAGCGTCTGCGCGACCAGCGCCTGCACCGCCGCCTCGTCGGACACGTCCATCTGCCGGACCAGCGCCTCGGTCTGTTCCGGCAACTGCGCCCGGGTCTCGTCCAGGCCCTCGGCCGACCGGTCCACCAGCACCAGCCGCGCGCCCTCGCCGGCGAGCCGCCTGGCCGTGGCGCGGCCGATGCCGCTGCCGGCCCCGGTGACGATCGCTACCTGACCCTCGAATCGCATCGCAAAGCCTCCCGCACGCGTGTGCGCCCGTTCTTGTTTGCTCCGGAAACTGGCATCGGCGGGTCGGTGCGTCAATTGCAGCGCGGCGTTATCAGCCGAGTTGATGACGGGGTACAGCGGGCGGGGGCGTGAAGGGCAGAGGGGAGGGATATCCGGAAGGGAGACGCGGAAACGAAAAAGCCCCAGGTGCTTTCACACCTGGGGCTTTCTGTTTGGTTGCGGGAGCCGGATTTGAACCGACGACCTTCGGGTTATGAGCCCGACGAGCTACCAGACTGCTCCATCCCGCGTCTGTGGGTCGGCATTCTACAGCCGGATCCCGTCATGTCAACCGTTGGACTGGAAAAAAGTTTTTTCAGTCAAATATTTAGCGTGACCGCACGGCCGCTGTGCCGCGCCCGCAGTGGCTTGTGGGCAGCCGTGCCGTGCGCCTGCGGGGGCAGCGGGCGATGGTGTCGGCGGGCGATTCGCAGCATGCCCCAGAGCATCGCCACGGCCATCGCGAGCCAGCCCAGCACCATGAGCATCAGTACCAGTGCGTTCGTCATCGTCATTCCCTCGCGCGCCTCGGGCCACCCCTGTGGCCCCTCTGTTGGTATGGACCCCGGGGCCGCGCAGGGGTTTCCGTTCGCCGACCGTCAGGCAGCGATCGCGACGGTCGCACTCGCGATCGGGGCCGCTGCCCAAAGAAGAGAGACAGACGAACGAAGGAGGACAGCGATGCGGGCTTTGCCGTACGTCGTGGCCTTGCTCGTGGCAGCCGCGCCCTGGGCCGTGGTCCAGGCCGACACACGAGTGGCGCAGAACACCGGGCCGGTCGACCGGGGCGCGGCCGGCAGCGGGTCGATGGGCATGGGTGAGGGGGTCCGTCCGTCCGATCGCCGGCAGGACGAGCCGGACTGGCCGGAAGAACAGGCGCCGGCGATGCCGTCGCGCGACGACGCCGAACCCGATCACGGCGACGTCGGGCAGGACATGGAGCATCGCAAGGGCTACAGGTCGCGCGATGCGAACGAAGACTGACAGGCAAGCGTCCGGAGGGCACATGAACATCTTTCTGACCGCAGGTCTCGCGGTCGTCCTGGGGCTGGGCGGCAGCCTCGCCCTGGCCGCCGGCCAGGGCGAAGGCGACAACGGGCAGCCCGGGCCGGGCGCTTCGCAGCGCCAGCCGGCGCCGGGCGATACCGACAGCGCCGGGGTGGACACCGGCAGCGATACCACCGACGGCACCGCCACCACCGACGGCACCGGCCTGCGCAGCGGCAAGGGTGACGCGCCCGAGGGCACCGGCGACAAACCGGAAGAAGGCGAGGCCGCCGACCGCAAGCAGTGACGCAGCGCCGACCGGCGGAGCCTGCCTGAGCGGGCCGTGCGTTTGCCTGGCGCCGCCGCGTCATTACAATGCGCGCCCGTCTTTCGCAACGAACCCTCGCCATGCAGATTGCGCTCGCCCCGATGGAGGGGCTGGTCGATGAAATCCTGCGCGACATCCTGACCCGCGTCGGCGGCGTCGACTGGTGCGTGACCGAATTCATCCGGGTCACCGACCGGCTGCTGCCGCCGGCCAGCTTCCAGAAGCTGGCGCCCGAACTGGAGACCGGCGCGCGCACCCGCGCGGGGACGCCGATGCGCGTCCAACTGCTCGGCTCCGACCCGGCGTGCCTGGCCGACAACGCGGCCCATGCCTGCACCCTCGGCGCCCCGGTGATCGACCTGAACTTCGGCTGCCCGGCCAAGACCGTGAACAAGTCGCGTGGCGGCGCCGTGCTGCTGAAGGAGCCGGAGCTGCTGCATGCCATCGTCGCCGAGGTGCGTCGGGCGGTGCCCGCCGCCATTCCGGTGACCGCCAAGATGCGCCTGGGCTTCGACAGCCCCGAGGGCGCGCTGGACTGTGCCCGGGCGCTAGCCGACGGCGGCGCCGCGCAGTTGGTGGTGCATGCGCGTACCAAGGTCGAGGGCTACAAGCCGCCAGCGCACTGGGAGTGGGTGGCGAAGGTGGCCGAGGCGGTGCCGGTGCCGGTCTATGCCAACGGCGAGATCTGGTCGCTGGCCGACTGGCGCCGCTGCCGCGAGGTCAGCGGGGTGGAGGACATCATGCTCGGCCGCGGCCTGGTGTCATGCCCGGACCTCGCCCGCCAGATCGCGGCGGCACGGCGCGGCGAACCGGTGGCGCCGCTCGGCTGGGCGGAAATCGAGCCGCTGCTCGCCGACTTCTGGCGCCAGGCGCGGCGCAAGATCGCCCCGCGCTACGCCCCCGGACGGCTGAAGCAATGGCTGGGCATGCTCACCCGAACCTACCCGGAAGCCGCCGAGCTGTTCGCCCGGGTGCGCCGCGAGCACGACTGCGAACGGCTGGACGCCTGGCTCGGCGTGGCGCACCGCGAGCCAGCACCGGCCTGAGTGGCGCTCAGCGCGCGCCGGCCACGTCGAGCAGGGCGCCGCTGGTGTAGCTGGCCTCGTCGCTGGCCAGCCAGAGGATCGCCCGGGCCACTTCCTCGGCCTGGCCGCCGCGCCCCATGGGCACGCTCTTGCTCACCCGCTGGATGCGATCCGGCTCGCCGCCGCTGGCATGGATTTCGGTGTCGATCACCCCGGGGCGCACGGCGTTGACGCGAATCCCCTCGGCGGCGACTTCCTTGGCCAGGCCGAGCGTCATGCTGTCGATCGCGCCCTTGGCCGCGGCGTAGTCGATGTATTCGTTCGGCGCGCCGAGCTTGGCTGCCACCGAGGAGACGTTGACGATGCTGCCGCCCGAGCCGCCGTGACGGGTGGACATGCGCCGCACCGCCTCGCGGGCGCAGAGGAAGCTGCCGGTGACGTTGGTGGCGAAGACGCGGGCCAGGCGTGCGGCGTCCATCTCGTCCAGGCGCATCTGGCGCTCCAGCATACCGGCGTTGTTGACCAGCACGTCGAGGCGGCCGAAGGCCCGGTCGCAGGCCTCGAACAGGCGCGCCACCTCGTCTTCGCGGGCGACGTCGGCGGCCACCGCGGTCGCTTCGCCGCCGGCCTTGCGGATCGCCTCGACCAGCTGCTCGGCGGCGTCCCGGCGTTGGTGGTAGTTGATGCACAGGGCATAGCCCCGTGCCGCGGCCAGTCTCGCGGTGGCGGCGCCGATCCCGCGGCTGGCGCCGGTTACAAGCATCACTCTGGACATGGTTCTGTGCCTCGAATTTTTTTGTTGGAGGGTCTTGAAAGCGTTCCGTGCGTCCACATCTAGCCCTTGCGGGATGCCGAAGTCGGGTCCCGCGAAGCATCAACTCGCTGATATTCAGGAGAACGCATCATGACCAGTTTTTCCATGGCTCCGCTGTTTCGTCAGTCGATCGGTTTCGACCGGTTCAATGACCTGTTCGAGTCGGCCCTGCGCAACGAGGCCGGCACGTCGTACCCGCCCTACAACGTCGAGAAGCATGGCGACGACCGCTACCGCATCGTGGTAGCCGCGGCCGGCTTCCAAGATAGCGACCTCGAACTGCAGGTCGAGCGCGGCGTGCTGACCATCAGCGGCGGCAAGCGCGAGAACGGCGCGGACAACGTGACCTATCTGCACCAGGGCATCGCCCAGCGCGCCTTCAAGCTGTCGTTCCGCCTGGCCGACCACATCGAGGTTCGCGGCGCCGCGCTGAACAACGGCCTGCTGAACATCGACCTGGTCCGCGAAGTGCCGGAAGAAGCCAAACCCAAGCGCATCCCGATCGCCAGCACTGAGCGACCTGCGCTGGAAGGGTAATCCAGAACGAAAGGGGCGTCGAAGGACGCCCCTTTTGGTTTTCGGCAGGCCTGCGCCGCGAGGGCGCGGCTCCCACAGAATTCCGCGGGGCCATGCCGCTTTTGTGGGAGGCCCGCCCTCAGGGCGATGCTTTCGGCTGGAAGGCTGGACGGAGAGGGGCTTCGAGCTGCGGGGAAAGGTGTGGCTGAGGTGGTTTTTTGCCAAAAATTTGACTTGAATGGAGTTGAGGGGGCGCCCTCCAGCCTTCAGGGCGTTTGTGCCCGCATAGGTCGTTTTTTCAATTTGCCCGGTCGCCCGCGGCCTCCAGCAGGGCCATGAAGGCGCGGGCCGCGTTGGAGAGCGTCCGCTCGGTATGCAGGATGTAGCCGAGCGAGCGGTGCAGGCGCGCGCCCGGCAGCGGCAGGGCCAGCACCTGGTCGTCGAGCAGGGTGCGCGGCAGCACGCTCCAGGCGATGCCGATGGAGACCATCATCTTGATGGTCTCCATATAGTTGGTGCTCATGGCGATGTTCGGCGTCAGCCCCTCGCGCTCGAACAGCGCGCGCACGATGTGATGGGTGAAGGTGTTGCCGCCCGGGAACACCGCCGGGTAGCGGGCGATGTCGGCGAGCGTCACCCGGCCGTTGCGTGCCAGCGGGTGCTCCGGCGCGGTGACGAAAGCCAGCGGGTCGTCCCACACCTCGACCGCTTGCACCGGCGCCGCGGTCTCCGGCGCCAGGGTGATCACCGCCAGCTCGGCGCGGCCGTGCAGGACTTCCTCGTAGGCGACCTCGGAATCGAGAAAGCGGATGTCCAGGCTGACCTGCGGGTGCTCGCGGGTGAACGCACGCAGCACCGGCGGTAGCCGATGCAGGCCGATGTGATGACTGGTGGCCAGGCTCAGGCGGCCGCTGACCACGCCGGTGAGGTTGCTCAGCGCGCGGCGGGTGTCGTCCAGCTCGGCGAGAATCCGGTAGGCGCGCGGCAGCAGGGCGCGGCCGGCTTCGGTGAGGCCGATCTCGCGCCCCAGCCGGTCGAACAGGCGTACGTCCAGCTGCTGCTCCAGTGCGGCGATGCGCTTGCTCACCGCCGGCTGGGTCAGGTGCAGGCGCTCGCCGGCGAGCGAGAAGCTGCCGGTCTCGGCGACGGCAATGAAGGCGTTGAGGCTGGCGAGATCCATGTACGTGTTTCCGGAGGCATGAAAACGCAGGGGCGTGAAGGGCGCAGAGGATAGGCTGGGCCGGGTTCCGCGCCAGTCCAACGCGTGCCGGACGGCGCATTCTGGTGGGCTGAAGCCCACCCTACGGCCTAGTCTAATCCGAATTCCTGTTTGGAATGCGCTGAATGAAAAATATGAATTTGAGTAATCCGCGTGGGCGCCCTAGGATTGCCCCCACAAGCGCAGGGGCCATGACCGCTGCGCGCCCACGATGAGGAAAGTCCGATGGCTGGCAAGACGCTCTACGACAAGCTCTGGGAGATGCACGAGGTCAAGCGCCGCGACGACGGTTCGTCGCTGATCTACATCGACCGGCACATCCTGCACGAAGTGACTTCGCCGCAGGCCTTCGAAGGCCTGCGCCTGGCCGGGCGCAAGCCGTGGCGGATCGACGCCAACATCGCTACGCCGGACCACAACGTGCCCACCACCGCCAGCGAGCGCAAGGGCGGCATCGAGCAGATCGCCGACGAGGTCTCGCGCCTGCAGGTGCAGACGCTGGACGAGAACTGCGACGACTTCGGCATCCTCGAGTTCAAGATGAACGACGTGCGCCAGGGCATCGTCCACGTGATCGGCCCGGAGCAGGGCGCGACCCTGCCGGGCATGACTGTGGTCTGCGGCGACTCGCACACATCGACCCATGGCGCCTTCGGTGCGCTGGCGCACGGCATCGGCACCTCGGAAGTCGAGCACGTGCTCGCCACCCAGTGCCTGGTGGCCAAGAAGATGAAGAACATGCAGGTGCGCGTCGAAGGCCAGTTGCCGTTCGGCGTGACCGCCAAGGACATCGTGCTCGCGGTGATCGGCCGGATCGGCACCGCCGGCGGCACCGGGCATGCGCTGGAGTTCGCCGGCAGCGCCATCCGCGACCTGTCGATGGAAGGTCGCATGACCCTGTGCAACATGGCCATCGAGGCCGGTGCGCGGGTCGGCATGGTGGCGGTGGACGAGAAGACCATCGCCTACGTCGAGGGCCGCCCGTTCGCGCCCAAGGGCGCCGACTGGGAAAAGGCCGTGGCGCTGTGGAAGGGCCTGGTGTCCGACCCGGACGCGGTGTTCGACACCGTGATCGAGCTCGACGCCAGCCAGATCAAGCCGCAGGTCAGCTGGGGCACCTCGCCGGAAATGGTGCTGCCGGTCGACCAGCGTGTGCCGGACCCGGCGGTCGAGGCCGATCCGATCAAGCGCGGCTCCATCGAGCGCGCGCTGAAGTACATGGGCCTGCAGGCCAACCAGCCGATCACCGAGATCAGGCTCGACCGCGTGTTCATCGGCTCCTGCACCAATTCGCGCATCGAGGACCTGCGTGCCGCCGCCGAAGTGGCCAGGGGCCGCAAGGTGGCCGCCAACGTCAAGCAGGCGATGGTGGTGCCGGGCTCCGGCCTGGTGAAGCAGCAGGCCGAGGCCGAGGGCCTGGACCGCATCTTCCTCGAGGCGGGCTTCGAATGGCGCGAGCCGGGCTGCTCCATGTGCCTGGCGATGAACCCGGACAAGCTCGGCAGCGGCGAGCACTGCGCCTCCACTTCGAACCGCAACTTCGAAGGCCGCCAGGGCGCCGGTGGGCGCACGCACCTGGTCAGCCCGGCGATGGCCGCCGCGGCGGCGGTGACCGGTCATTTCGTCGACGTACGCGAACTGCTCAACGGGGGCGCGCAGCAATGAAGGCTTTCACTCAGCACACCGGCCTGGTCTGCCCGCTCGATCGGGCCAACGTCGACACCGATCAGATCATTCCCAAGCAGTTCCTCAAGTCGATCAAGCGCAGCGGCTTCGGCCCCAACCTGTTCGACGAATGGCGTTACCTCGACGTCGGCCAGCCCGGGCAGGACAACAGCGCCCGGCCGATCAACCCGGATTTCGTGCTCAACTTCCCGCGCTACCACGACGCCAGCGTGCTGCTGGCGCGCGAGAACTTCGGCTGCGGTTCCTCGCGCGAGCACGCGCCCTGGGCGCTGGACGAGTACGGTTTCCGTGCGGTCATCGCGCCGAGCTTCGCCGACATCTTCTACAACAACAGCTTCAAGAACGGCCTGCTGCCGATCGTGCTCGCCGAGCAGGAGGTCGACGAGCTGTTCCGCCAGACCGAAGCCAGCGAGGGCTACCAGCTGACCGTCGACCTCGACGCGCAGACCGTGACCCGGCCGGACGGCGTGCAGTACCGCTTCGAGGTGGATGCCTTCCGCAAGCACTGCCTGCTCAACGGGCTCGACGACATCGGCCTGACGCTGCAGGACGCCGAAGCGATCGAGGCTTTCGAGGCCCGTCATCGCCAGAGCCAGCCCTGGCTCTTCGGCGCGATCCGGTAGGCGGCCGAGCCATGAGCGAGCACCAGCAGGTCGTCCAGCGCCAGTTCGGCGAGCAGGCCGCTGCCTACCTCACCAGCGCCGTGCATGCCCAGGGGGCCGAATTCGCCGCCCTGAAGGAGGCGCTGGCCGGCCGCGCGGATGCCCGGGTGCTCGACCTGGGCTGCGGCGCCGGGCACGTCAGCTTCCAGGTCGCGCCGCATGCCGGGGAGGTCGTGGCCTACGACCTTTCGGCCGGGATGCTGGAGGTGGTGGCGGCCGCCGCGCGCGAGCGCGGGCTGGGCAACGTCCGCACCGAGCAGGGCGCGGTCGAGGCGTTGCCGTTTCCCGACGGCCGCTTCGACTTCGTCTTCAGCCGTTATTCCGCTCATCACTGGAGCGATCTGGGGCGTGCGCTGCGCGAGGCGCGCCGGGTCCTGGCGCCGAGCGGCCGGGTCGCGATCATCGACGTGGTCGCGCCGGGGCTGCCGCTGCTCGACACGCACCTGCAGACGGTGGAGCTGCTGCGCGATGCCAGCCACGTGCGCGACTACAGCGTCGCCGAATGGCTGCGGCAACTGGGCGACGCCGGCCTGCAGGTCGAGCGCCATGCCTGCCAGCGGCTGCGTCTGGAATTTTCCTCCTGGGTCGAGCGCATGCGCACGCCCCAGCCGTTCCGCGAGGCCATCCGCGCGCTGCAGACCGCAGCCAGCGAAGAGGTCCGCGATTATTTCGAAATCGATGCCGAGGGTTCCTTTTCCACCGACGTGGTGGTCATCTGGGCCCGGCGCTAGACAGGTGGCGCGTATGGCGCCCGACAAGGGGCAAGCATGAGCAAGCAGATTCTGATTCTCCCGGGCGACGGCATCGGCCCTGAAATCGTGGCCGAGGCGGTCAAGGTCCTGGAGTCGGTGAACGACAACTTCGGGCTGGGCTTCGAGCTGACCGAAGACGTCATCGGCGGCGCGGCCATCGACAGGCACGGCTTGCCGCTGGCCGACGAGACGCTGGCGCGGGCGCAGGCGGCCGATGCCGTGCTGCTGGGCGCGGTCGGCGGCCCGAAATGGGACAGGATCGAGCGTGACATCCGCCCTGAGCGCGGCCTGCTGAAGATCCGTTCCGCCCTGGGGCTGTTCGGCAACCTGCGCCCGGCGACCCTGTATCCGCAGCTCGCCGGCGCCTCGACGCTCAAGCCCGAGGTGGTCTCGGGGCTGGACATCCTCATCGTCCGCGAACTGACCGGCGGCATTTATTTCGGCGCGCCGCGCGGCCAGCGCCAGCTGGACAACGGCGAGCGCCAGGCCTACGACACGCTGCCCTACAGCGAGGGCGAGATCCGCCGGATCGCCAAGGTCGGCTTCGACATGGCGCGGGTGCGTGGGAAGAAGCTGTGCTCGGTGGACAAGGCCAACGTGCTCGCCTCCAGCCAGCTGTGGCGCGAAGTGGTGGAGGAGGTGGCCCGTGAGTATCCGGACGTCGAGCTCAGCCACATGTACGTCGACAATGCCGCCATGCAGCTGGTCCGCGCGCCCAAGCAGTTCGACGTGATCGTCACCGACAACATGTTCGGCGACATCCTGTCGGACCAGGCTTCCATGCTCACCGGCTCGATCGGCATGCTGCCGTCCGCCTCGCTCGACGCCAACAACAAGGGCATGTACGAACCCTGCCATGGCTCCGCGCCTGACATCGCCGGGCAGGGCATTGCCAACCCGCTGGCCACCATCCTTTCGGTCTCGATGATGCTGCGCTACAGCTTCGGCCAGAGCGCTGCGGCCGGCGCCATCGAGCGGGCGGTCGGCCAGGTGCTCGACCAGGGGCTGCGCACCGGCGACATCTGGTCCGAAGGCTGCAGGAAGGTCGGTACGCGCGAAATGGGCGACGCGGTGGTCGCCGCGCTCGCGACGTTGTAAGCTTTTTGCCCGCCAACAGGGCGGGCCACTCCCACTGAAGGTTAGTTGCAGATGAAACGTGTAGGTCTGATCGGTTGGCGGGGCATGGTGGGTTCCGTGCTCATGCAGCGCATGCTGGAAGAACGGGACTTCGACCTGATCGAGCCCGTGTTCTTCACCACCTCCAATGTCGGCGGCCAGGCGCCGGACATCGGCAAGGACATTCCCGCGCTGAAAGACGCCTACAGCATTGACGAGCTGAAAGGTCTGGACGTGATCCTGACCTGCCAGGGCGGCGACTACACCAACGAGGTCTTCCCGAAACTGCGCGAAGCTGGCTGGCAAGGCTACTGGATCGACGCGGCCTCGGCGCTGCGGATGCACGACGACGCGGTCATCGTGCTCGACCCGGTCAACCGCCGGGTGATCGACCAGCAGCTCGACGCCGGGACCCGCAACTACATCGGCGGCAACTGCACCGTCAGCCTGATGCTGATGGGCCTGGGCGGCCTGTTCGAGGCCGGGCTGGTGGAGTGGATGAGCGCCATGACCTACCAGGCGGCGTCCGGCGCCGGCGCGCAGAACATGCGCGAGCTGATCAAGCAGATGGGCGCGATCAACGCGGCGGTGGCCGACGACCTGGCCAACCCGGCGAGCGCCATCCTGGAGATCGATCGCAAGGTCGCCGAGACCCAGCGCGGCGAAGGCTTCCCGGTCGACAATTTCGGCGTGCCGCTGGCCGGCAGCCTGATCCCCTACATCGACAAGGAACTGCCGAACGGCCAGAGCCGCGAGGAATGGAAGGCCCAGGCCGAGACCAACAAGATCCTCGGCCGCTTCAAGAACCCGATTCCGGTCGACGGCATCTGCGTGCGCGTCGGGGCCATGCGTTGCCACAGCCAGGCGCTGACCATCAAGCTGAACAAGGACGTGCCGATCTCGGACGTCGAAGGGCTGATCAGCCAGCACAACCCCTGGGTGAAGCTGGTGGCCAATCACCGCGAGGACAGCGTCCACCAGCTCAGCCCGACCGCCGTGACCGGCACGCTGACCGTTCCGGTCGGCCGCCTGCGCAAGCTGAACATGGGCTCGCACTATCTCGGCGCGTTCACCGTCGGCGACCAGCTGCTGTGGGGTGCCGCCGAGCCGCTGCGGCGCATGCTGCGGATTCTGCTCGAGCGCTGAGGTCGGCGGCTGGGGTCAAGAACACCGAGCCGCTGCCGAAAACCAGAAGACCGCCATGCTGCATGGCGGTCTTTTTTATTCGTGATCGGTGTTTCGCCAGGGGCCATTCCGGTATGCGAGGGTCGCTGATGCGGGGGACTTCGGCTCTTGGCGCCGGCGCCGAGCCCGGTGGCGGTCAATTTGTGGATTGCGTCTGATAATGTGCCAAAAAGCGCGGCGGCGGGCGCCATGCGGCCAGGCGACTTGTTGATAAAACACTATCTGTAAAAGATACTTGCTGAACTATTGAAGAACTATTCTAGAAATGGATTGTTTCTTGCTGATCGCCGGCGGGGACCCCGCGTCGGGCTGGGGCGGCGATATAAACCTCGAAGTTCGAGAAAGAAGATAAACAAGGGATTTTCACTATGGTTCGGGTTCGCAATCTAGTGCTGGCAATCGCGGCTGCCACCGCGTTGACAACCGAAATGGCGCATGCGCTGGGGCTCGGTGAAGTCACGCTCAAGTCGTCGCTGAATCAACCCTTGGTGGCCGAGATCGAACTCTTGGATGCGAAGTCGCTGGCGCCGGGCGAAGTGGTTCCGGCACTGGCGAGCGTCGAAGACTTCAGCAAGGCGGGCGTCGACCGCCTTTATTTCCTCACCGATCTCAAGTTCACCCCCGTTCTTCGCCCTGACGGCAAGAGCGTCATCCAGGTGACCTCGAGCAAGCCGGTTCGCGAGCCCTATCTGAACTTCCTCGTCGAAGTCATGTGGCCCAACGGTCGCCTGCTTCGCGAATACACCCTGTTGCTGGATCCGCCGCTCTATTCGCCCGAGACCGCGGCCGCCGCAGCGCCGCAGCTGCCCATCGCGCCGGCAGCGCCCCGTCAGGCACCCGCGGCCCAGCCGGCCCAGCGCCCGGCGGCCACCGCCGGCGGTGCAGCCTCCGGCAGCACGGCCGCCAGCACCACGGCCGGCGGCGAGTACCGCACGAGCGCGCGCGATACCCTGTGGGAAATCGCCGAGCGCAATCGCCAGGGCGGCAGCGTGCACCAGGCCATGCTGGCCATCCAGGATCTGAACCCGAACGCCTTCATCGACGGCAACATCAACCGCATGCTGAGCGGCCAGGTGTTGCGCATGCCCACCGCCGAGCAGGTTCGCCAGAGAAGCCAGGCCGAAGCGATCGCCGAGGTCGCTCAGCAGAACGCCGCCTGGCGCCAGGGCACCGGTGCGGTGGCAGGCGCCCGGCAGATCGACGCCACCCAGCGCAATGCGGCCGGCGCCTCGCCGTCGCGGAGCGAGGCGGGCGACAGCCTCCGGCTCGTCGCACCCAACGACGGCAATGCCGAATCCGGCAGCGATCGCGGTGCCGAGGGCTCGACCAAGGCCCTGAGCGACAAGCTCGCGGTGACCCAGGAAAGCCTGGACTCCAGCCGCCGTGAAAACGCCGAACTGCGAGACCGCATGCAGGATCTGCAGGGGCAACTGGAAAAACTGCAGCGTCTGATGGCGCTGAAGGACGACCAGCTCGCCAGGCTGCAGGCGCAACTGGGTGCGGACGCCGCCGGATCGGACGCCGCGGACGATCAGGATGCCGCGCCGGCAACCGGGGCGGAGGCTCCGGAGTCCGGGTTGGGGGAGCCGGCAAGGGCTGGGAACGGTGACGCGTCCCAGCCCGCCGCTACCGACGCGCCTGTAACGGGAAATGCGGGGCAAGCGGGCAATGCGACTGCCCCTGCGCCGTCTTCCACGGCTTCGCAGCCGACCCCGTCGGCCCAGACGCCGGCTCCGGCGGCACAGGCCCCGCGCCCCGCCACGCAGCCTGCCACGCCGGCGGCCAGCGAGAGGGAGGACGAAGGCTTCGTCGGCTCCCTGTTGGCCAATCCGGTGATGCTCGGGCTGGTCGGCGGCGGTGTGCTGCTGTTGCTGCTGGTCGGCCTCATGGCCTTGTCGCGCCGCAATGCCATGAAAGAGGCCGAGCTGCAGGAGAGCCTGGACAACGAAGAGCATTTCAACGGCTATGGGGTCGGTACCGCGGCGACCGCGCCGGCATACACCCATTCGCTGGCCGATGAAGAGCGCGAGGAAGCCCTGGAGCAACCGGTCACCGCTCAGTCCAACGACCCGCTCGCCGAGGCGGACATCTACATCGCCTACGGCCGTTTCAATCAGGCGGCGGAACTGCTGCAGAACGCGCTGAACAACGAGCCCCAGCGCACCGACCTGCGCCTGAAGCTCATGGAAGTCTATGCCGAGCTCGGCGACCGCGAGGGCTTCGCCCGGCAGGAGGCCGAGCTGCGCGAGATCGGCGGCGCCGGAGCGGGTGTCGACGGGCTCAAGGCCAAGTTCCCGGCCATGGCGGCGGCCACGGCTGGCGGGGTGGCTGCGGCGGCAGCGGCGCCGCGTCTCGACGATCTGAGCCTGGACGATCTGGACCTGGGCGATGACGAGCCGGTCCAGCCCCCGGTCACCCAGGGCGCGGAAGGTGCGTTCGATCTGGACCTGGATCTGGACAGCCTGGGTTTCGGTATGGATGAGGAGCCTCGCCCGGCCGCCGAGGCGGATGGGGCGGCGGAATCCATCGCCGATGCGACGGCTGACGGAATGGATGAGTTCTCCTTCGACGAACCGCTCGCGCTCGACACGCCGGCTGCCGAGGCGCCGGCCGACTCGGATTTCGACTTCAATCTGATGGACGAGCCGGCTTCGGCGACTCCGGCAGAAGTCGATCCGCTGGCCGATTTCGACTTCCAGTTCGACGAGCCGATGCCCTCTGCCGAGGAGCCGACGGTGGCCGAGTCCGAGACGCCGGCCGGCAACGCGAGCGACCTTGACGATTTCGGTTTCGAGCTGCCCGAGGAGCAGGCCCAGACGGCCGACAGCTCCCTGCCCGACGACTTCGATCTTTCCCTCGACGAGCCGCTTGCCGAGCCCGCCCAGCCGGAAGCGCCGAGCGTCCCGCAGGCCAGCGAAGAGGCGCTCGCCAGCCCGCAGCCGATCGGCGGCGGCGCGGGGGATTCGCTCGACGACGATTTCGACTTCCTCGCCGATGCCGACGAGACCGCGACCAAGCTGGATCTGGCGAAGGCCTACATCGACATGGGTGATTCGGAAGGCGCTCGCGACATCCTCGACGAGGTGATGAGCGAGGGTAGCGACAGCCAGCAGCAGGAGGCGCGCGAAATGCTCGCCCGCCTCGGCTGACCATGGTTGCAGTGGTACCTGAAGCGGCAGCCCCCGGGGCTGCCGCTGCTCGTTTCAGGATCGCGCTCGGCGTCGAGTACAAGGGCTCGCGCTACCACGGGTTCCAGCGCCAGCGCAACGGCGTGCGCTCGATCCAGGAGGAACTGGAGAAGGCCCTGACCCGCGTAGCCGGGGGCGAGGAGGTGACCATCAGCTGTGCCGGCCGCACCGATGCGCTGGTGCATGCCAGTGGCCAGGTCGTGCACTTTGATACCGGCGTCGAGCGCACCATGTTCGCCTGGGTGATGGGTTGCAACGCCAACCTGCCGCCGGACATCAGCGTCACCTGGGCCCAGCAGGTGCCCGACAACTTCGATGCACGCTTCAGCGCCATGTCGCGGCGCTATCGCTACGTGATCTACAACGACCAGATCCGCCCGGCGCACCTGGCCGAGGAGGTGACCTGGAACCATCGGCCGCTGGATGTCGAGCGGATGCGCGCGGCGGCGGCCTGCCTGGTCGGCACCCACGACTTCAGCGCCTTTCGCGCCCAGCAGTGCCAGGCCAAGTCGCCGGTCAAGACCATCCACCACCTCGAGCTCATGCAGAGCGGGCGCCTGATCGTGCTGGACGTACGGGCCAATGCCTTTCTCCACCACATGGTGCGTAACCTCGCGGGCGTGCTGATGACCATCGGCGCGGGCGAGCGGCCGGTGGGGTGGGCGCAGGAGGTGCTGGCCGCGCGCCAGCGCAAGGCCGGCGGCGTGACCGCCCATCCGTACGGCCTGTATCTGGTGCAGGTCGAGTATCCGGAGGAATTCAAGCTGCCGGTCCGTTACCTCGGGCCGCATTTCCTCTCCGGCTTGCCGGATGTTCTAGAGCGCTGAGCCGGGACAGCGGGTGAGGGGTGCGGAGGGTGGCTTGCAGGCGACCTTCGTTTTGTTACCATCCAGTGCTTTACCAGCAGAGTAGCCTTCCTTTGTCCGTCGTACGCAGCAAGATTTGCGGTATCACCCGAGTGGAAGATGCCCTGGTGGCCGCCGAAGCGGGTGCCGACGCCATCGGACTGGTGTTCTATCCGAAGAGTCCTCGAGCGGTTTCGGTCGCCCAGGCACGCCAGATCGTTCGGGCCCTGCCTCCGTTCGTCAGCGTGGTGGGCCTGTTCGTGAACCCCAGCCGCTGCGAGCTGAACGAAATCCTCGACGCCGTCGCGCTCGATCTCCTGCAATTTCACGGTGACGAGCCCGCCGAGGCGTGCGAGGGCTTCCATCGCCCCTGGTTCAAGGCATTGCGCGTGCGCCCCGGCGAGGATGTTGCCCATGCCGCGGCGCAATACCCCGGCGCCAGCGCCATCCTGCTCGATACCTATGTCGCCGGCGTGCCGGGCGGGACCGGGGAGGCCTTCGACTGGTCGCTGATCCCGCCGGCCCTGCCCAAGCCGCTGATTCTCGCCGGCGGTCTCACGCCGGAAAACGTCGGGGAGGCCATCGAGCGCGTGCGCCCGTACGCCGTCGACGTCAGCGGCGGCGTCGAGGCCGGCAAGGGCGTCAAGGATGCCGACAAGGTTCGTGATTTCGTGGCCCGCGTCCGTCAGCGGATGTGACGAGTGCTGGCCGATTGCCGTCCAGTAGGGACGCTTTGGGGGCGGGCTGCCCCTCGGTCAAGCGACCGAAGTGATTGCAGGCGGTACGCCGCCTTGATGAATTTGGCCGGTGCCAGCGAGCGCCGGAACTGGAGAACAAAAGCATGAGCAACTGGCTGGTAGACAAGCTGATCCCCTCGATCATGCGGTCCGAGGTGAAGAAAAGCTCGGTCCCCGAAGGCCTCTGGCACAAATGTCCGGCGTGCGAAGCCGTGCTGTATCGGCCGGAGCTGGAAAAGACGCTCGACGTATGCCCGAAGTGCCAGCATCACATGCGCATCGACGCCCGCACCCGTCTCGACATCTTCCTCGATGCCGAGGGGCGCGAGGAAATCGGCGCGGACCTGGAGCCGGTGGATCGGCTCAAGTTCCGCGACAGCAAGAAATACAAGGACCGCCTCGCCTCGGCGCAGAAGCAGACGGGTGAGAAGGACGCGCTGGTCTCCATGCGCGGGACCCTGCAGGGCATGCCGGTGGTGGCCTGTGCCTTCGAGTTCTCCTTCATGGGCGGTTCGATGGGCGCCATCGTCGGCGAGCGTTTCGTGCGTGCCGCCAACGCGGCGCTCGAGCGGCGTTGTCCGCTGGTGTGCTTCGCCGCTTCCGGTGGTGCGCGGATGCAGGAGGCGCTGATCTCGCTGATGCAGATGGCCAAGACCTCCGCCGTGCTGGCGCGCCTGCGCGAGGAAGGGCTGCCGTTCGTGTCGGTGCTGACCGACCCGGTCTACGGCGGCGTGTCGGCCAGCCTGGCGATGCTCGGCGATGTCATCGTGGCCGAGCCCAAGGCGCTGATCGGCTTCGCCGGTCCGCGGGTGATCGAGCAGACGGTGCGCGAGAAGCTGCCGGAAGGCTTCCAGCGCAGCGAGTTCCTGCTGGATCACGGCGCCATCGACCTGATCATTCACCGTACCGAGCTGCGTCCGCGCCTGGCCCGTCTGCTGGCCCAGCTTCAGCACCTGCCGGCACCCACCGACGTACCGCGCGTGACGGCTTCCGCATGACCCGACGGAGCCTGGCGCAATGGCTCGCCTACCTCGAGCAGCTGCATCCCAAGGCCATCGACCTCGGGCTGGAGCGCTCCGGCGAAGTCTTCGCCCGGCTCGGCCTGACACGGCCCGCGCCTCGCGTGGTGACCGTCACCGGCACCAACGGCAAGGGCTCGACCTGCGCCTTCGTGGCCTCGCTGCTGGCTGAACAGGACCTGCGGGTGGGCGTCTACAGCTCGCCCCATCTGCTGCGCTACAACGAGCGGGTCGCCATCGACGGCGTACCGGTCGACGATGACGCCCTGTGCGAGGCGTTCGAAGCGGTCGAGGCCGCACGTGGCGCGATATCGCTGACCTATTTCGAAATGGGCACGCTGGCCGCCTTCTGGCTGTTCGAGCGCGCCGCGCTGGATGCCGTGGTGCTGGAAGTCGGGCTCGGTGGCCGGCTGGATGCGGTCAACCTGGTCGACGCGGACGTCGCGGTGGTCACCAATATCGGTCTCGACCATGCCGAATGGCTGGGTAGCGACCGGGACAGCGTCGCCCGCGAAAAGGCTGGCATCTTCCGCCGCGGCCGGCCGGCCGTCTGCGGCGACCTCGATCCGCCCGCCGCATTGCTGGCGGCGGCCGAGACGCTGCAGGTGCCGCTCGACCGGCGCGGGCACGACTACGACCTGTCGCCCACGGCCGATGGCTGGCGCTGGCGCGGGCATAGCGGGGATGGCCGTGCGCTCGTGCTCGAGGGGCTGCCACTGCTGCGCCTGCCGGTGGAGAACGCGGCGCTGGCCCTGCAGGCCGTCGCCCGGCTCGGTGTCGGGCTTTCGCGGGAGCAGGCGTCGGCGGCCCTGACGCGCACCACCATGGTCGGGCGGCTCGACCGTCGTAGCCTCGAATGGCGTGGCCGTCGGGTTTCGCTGCTGCTGGACGTCGCGCACAACCCCCATGCCGCGCGCTTTCTCGCCGATCACCTGCGCAGGCAGGCGCCCGCCGGACGGCGCCTGGCGGTGTTCGGCCTCTTGGAAGACAAGGATCTGCAAGGCATCCTCGACAATCTGGGGCCCTTGGTCGATGCCTGGGCGGTGACGCCCCTGGCGACCCCGCGCTCCCGCGGCGCCGACGAACTGTTCAAGGCGCTGAAGGGCAGGGGGGCGAACGTGGTGGCATGCGATACGGTGCGGCAGGCGCTGGACGTACAATGCGAGGCCTGCGCCGAAAACGACGAGCTGCTGGTGTTCGGTTCCTTTTTCTGCGTGGCCGAATGTCTCGAGTGGCTGAACCGGGCCTAATTCCGATGAAGAGGGAGCGAGCGTGCTCGATAGGGGACTGAAGCAGCGAATCGTGGGCGCGCTGGTGCTGGTCGCGCTTGCCGTGATTTTCGTTCCGATGCTGTTCAACCGGGGCAACGACCTGCGCCACGTCTCGGTGGAGGCGCCGCCCATGCCGGAGATGCCGGCGACCCCGGATATCCAGGTGCAGCCGGTCGAGGTGCCCGAGCCGGAGCCCGAACCCGCGCTGGAACCGGAGCCCGAGCTCGAGCCCCTGCCGGACGAACCGCTCACCGCCGACGCGCCGCCTCCGGTGCGTGCGCCCGACCGGCCCATCGAGGCGCCTGCACAGCCGGCACAACCGATCCAGCCCGCACCGGCTCCCGCTCCTGCTCCGGCGCCGGAGCCCGAGCGTCGGCTCGACCGCAACGACCTGCCGGTGAGCTGGTCGGTCCAGCTGGCCAGCCTGTCCAGCCGCGAGAACGCCGAGGCGCTGCAGGCCACGCTGCGCAAGCAGGGCTACAACGCCTACATCCGCTCGGTCGATGGGATGAACCGGGTGTTCGTCGGGCCGCTGGTGGAGCGATCCGAAGCCGACCGGCTGCGCGACCAGTTGCAGAAGCAGCAGAAACTCAACGGTTTCGTCGTGCGCTTCAAGCCCGAAGCCGGTTGAGCGAGCGGGCCTGTCGGCGGGGGCGCTTAACCCCTCGCCGGCCCTCTGCTAGAATGCGCGGCCTTTCCGGTTTGCAGGCGCTATCGTGGCTTTTACCTGGTTCGATTGGGCCATCATCGCCGTCATCGCGGTCTCCAGCCTGATCAGTTTGAAGCGCGGCTTCGTCAAGGAAGCGCTGTCACTCGTCACCTGGATCATCGCCGGGGTGGTCGCCTGGCTGTTCGGTGGCGCGCTTTCCCATTACCTGGTCGACTACATCGCCACGCCGTCGGTGCGGGTCATTGCCGCCTGCGCCATACTTTTCGTCGTCACCTTGCTGGTCGGCGCGCTGGTGAACTTCCTCATCGGCGAGCTGGTCCGGGTGACCGGCCTGTCGGGGACCGACCGGTTCCTCGGCATGGCATTCGGCGCGGCCCGCGGCGGCCTGCTGGTGGTGGTCGTCGTCGGCCTGCTGAGCCTGGCGCCGGTGCAGGGCGACAGCTGGTGGCAGCAATCGACCCTGCTGCCGCATTTCCTGATCGTCGCCGACTGGTCGAAGAACCTGATTCTCGGGTTCGGCAGCCAGTGGGCCGCCAGTTCGATCAGCCCCTGAGGGGCAGTGCGCTTCGTCCGGTGTTTGGCTGGCCGGCTAAACCAGTCAGAAGGTCAATTCGAGAGGTTGTCTTGCATGTGTGGCATCGTCGGCATCGTCGGTAGGTCGAATGTCAATCAGGCGCTCTATGACGCGCTTACCGTATTGCAGCACCGCGGGCAGGACGCAGCCGGTATCGTGACCAGTCATCGCGGGCGCCTGTACCTGCGCAAGGACAACGGGCTGGTGCGCGATGTCTTCCAGCAGCGCCACATGCAGGGCCTGGTCGGCAGCATGGGCATTGGCCACATTCGCTACCCGACCGCCGGCAGTTCCAGTTCGGCGGAGGCGCAGCCCTTCTACGTGAACTCGCCCTACGGCATCACCCTGGCGCACAACGGCAACCTCACCAACGTCGAGCAGCTGACGAAGGAAATCTACGAGTCCGATCTGCGCCACGTGAACACCAGCTCCGACTCGGAAGTGCTGCTCAACGTCTTCGCCCACGAGCTGGCGGTGCGCGGCAAGCTGCAGCCCACCGAGGAGGACGTGTTCGCCGCCGTGGCCAAGGTGCACGAGCGCTGCCGCGGGGGTTACGCGGTGGTGGCGATGATCACGGGCTACGGCATCGTCGGCTTCCGCGACCCCAACGCCATCCGCCCGATCGTGTTCGGCCAGCGCCACACCGACGAGGGCGTGGAGTACATGATCGCCTCGGAAAGCGTGTCGCTGGACGTGCTCGGCTTCACCCTGATCCGCGACCTGGCCCCGGGCGAGGCGGTGTACATCACCGAGGAAGGCAAGCTGTTCACCCGCCAGTGCGCGGCCAGCCCGCAGTACGCGCCCTGCATCTTCGAGCACGTCTACCTGGCGCGCTCCGACTCCATCATGGACGGCGTCTCGGTGTACAAGGCGCGCCTGCGGATGGGCGAGAAGCTCGCCGACAAGATCCTGCGCGAGCGCCCCGAGCACGACATCGACGTCATCATCCCGATTCCCGACACCAGCCGGACCGCGGCGCTGGAGCTGGCCAATCGGCTGGGCGTGAAGTTCCGCGAGGGCTTCGTCAAGAACCGCTATATCGGCCGGACCTTCATCATGCCCGGACAGGCCGCGCGGAAGAAATCGGTGCGCCAGAAGCTCAACGCCATCGACCTCGAGTTCCGCGGCAAGAACGTGATGCTGGTGGACGACTCCATCGTGCGCGGCACCACCTGCAAGCAGATCATCCAGATGGCGCGCGAGGCGGGGGCGAAGAAGGTCTACTTCTGCTCCGCGGCGCCAGCGGTGCGCTACCCCAACGTGTACGGCATCGACATGCCCAGCGTGCACGAGCTGATCGCGCACAACCGCACCACCGAGCAGGTGGCCGAGCTGATCGGCGCCGACTGGCTGGTCTATCAGGACCTGCAAGACCTGATCGAGGCGGTCGGCGGCGGCAAGGTGAAGATCGAGCGCTTCGACTGCGCGGTGTTCGACGGCAACTACGTCACCGGCGATGTCGACGCGACCTACCTGAACAAGATCGAGCAGGCCCGCAACGACGCCAGCAAGGCGAAGCTGCAGGCGGTCAGCGCGATCATCGATCTGTACAACAACTGACGGGCGGGCGCCGCCGCGGCGCCCCAGCTTTCAATCAGGCGCGGTGCACCTGCAGCGGCGCGCTGCCGACCCAGTGAGGCCTAGATGACACAGGAATGGGAAGCCGGACGACTGGACAGTGACCTGGAAGGCGTCGGATTCGACACGCTGGCGGTACGCGCCGGCCAGCAGCGCACGCCGGAGGGCGAACACGGCGAGCCGCTGTTCTTCACCTCGAGCTATGTCTTCCGTACCGCAGCCGATGCCGCAGCCCGCTTCGCCGGCGAGGTGCCCGGCAACGTCTATTCGCGCTACACCAACCCCACGGTGCGCACCTTCGAGCAGCGCATCGCCGCCCTCGAAGGCGCCGAGCAGGCGGTGGCCACGGCCTCGGGCATGTCGGCGATTCTCGCCACGGTGATGAGCCTGTGCGGCGCCGGCGACCACGTGCTGGTCTCGCGCAGCGTGTTCGGCGCCACCGTCTCGTTGTTCGAGAAGTACCTCAAGCGCTTCGGGGTGCAGGTCGACTACGTGCCGCTGGCCGATCTGGACGCCTGGGCCGCGGCCTTCAAGCCCAACACCCGCCTGCTGTTCGTCGAGTCGCCGTCCAATCCGCTCGCCGAGCTGGTAGACATCCGCGCGCTGGCGGACCTGGCCCACGCCAAGGACGCCTGGCTGATGGTCGACAACTGCTTCTGTACCCCGGTGCTGCAGCAGCCCCTGGCGCTCGGGGCGGACATCGTCATCCACTCGGCGACCAAGTACATCGACGGGCAGGGCCGCTGCCTCGGCGGCGTCGTCGCCGGGCGCAGCGAGCAAATGAAGGAGGTGGTGGGCTTCCTGCGCACCGCCGGCCCGACGCTCAGCCCGTTCAACGCCTGGGTGTTCCTCAAGGGGCTGGAGACGCTGCGGCTACGCATGCAGGCGCACTGCGCCAGCGCGCAGGCGCTGGCCGAGTGGCTGGAAACCCAGCCGGGCATCGAGCGGGTGCACTACGCCGGACTCGCCAGCCATCCGCAGCACGAGCTGGCGCGGCGGCAGCAGAAGGGCTTCGGTGCGGTGCTGAGCTTCGAGGTCGCCGGAGGAAAGGACGCCGCCTGGCGCTTCATCGACGCGACGCGGCTGATTTCCATCACCGCGAACCTCGGCGACACCAAGACCACCATCACCCATCCGGCCACCACTACCCATGGGCGCCTGTCGCCCGAGGAACGGGCCAATGCCGGCATCCGCGACAGCCTGATCCGGGTCGCCGTGGGGCTGGAAGAGGTCGAGGACCTCAAGGCCGACCTGGCGCGCGGCCTGCAGGCGCTCTAAGTCCGCGCAGGGCGCGCGAACGCGCCCTCATCCGCCCTGCGGACCCCATGCCGGGCTCCGCCCCGGAGACGTCGCCGTGAGGGCGCGCCTCCCACTGCCCGCAGGGGCAACGCCGCCGACTGCGCTCCGCAGAAGGCAGAGCCCTCATTCTGTGTCGGCGGCGCCGAATCTCACCACGAAGCCGTCGAGCTGGTACTGCTGCTGCAACTGCTGGCGCAGGCGGCTGGCCTCGGCGCGCTCGGCGACCGGGCCGACGAAGACCCGGTGGCGTCCCTCGGTGGAGAACACGTAGGCGTTGTAGCCCTGGGTGCGCAGGCGCTGCTGCAGCCCGGTCGCGCTGTCGAGGCTGTCCAGGCTCGCGAGCTGGATGCCCCAGCCGCTGGCCAGCGACGAGGCCGTGGGCCGGGCCGGGGACGACGGCGTGGGCAGGGTCGGCGGCGTGGTTGGCGGTGCGCCATCCTGGCCCAGGAACGGCTCGAGGCGTGTCGGCGGCAGCTGTTGCGGCTCGGGTGCGGCATCGTCGGGGCGCAGGTCCACTTCCGGCGGCACGCCCTGGCCGTCGAACAGCATGTTGGCATTTTCCGGCAGCACGACGGGCCGGTCCGAGCCGGTGTTCACCAGGCGGATGTCGCTGTACTTGCGGCCGGACAGGGCGGCGATGCCGGCGCGATCGCGCACCACGGTCGGGCGCAGGAAGATCATCAGGTTGCGCTTGACATGGGTGTCCTGGGTCGAGCGGAAGAGGCCGCCGAGCAGGGGGATGTCGCCGAGCAGCGGCACCTTGGAGTTGGTGCGGGTGATGTCGTCCTGGATCAGGCCGCCGAGCACGATCACCTGGCCGTCTTCGGCGAGGATGGTGCTCTTGAGCGAGCGCTTGTTGGTGATCAGGTCGACGGCCCCGGCGGCGGTCGGGGCGATCGAGGAGATTTCCTGCTCGATTTCCAGGCGCAGGGTCGCGCCCTCGTTGATGTGCGGCACCACCTTGAGGGTCACGCCGACATCCTGCCGCTCGATGGTGGTGAAGGGGTTGTTGGCGCCGGCGGCATCGGTGGTGTAGGAGCCGGTCTGGAAGGGCACGTTCTGGCCGACGAGGATTTCCGCCGGCTGGTTGTCCAGGGTCAGCAGGCTCGGGGTGGACAGCAGGTTGCTGTTGCTGTTGGCCGAGAGCGCGGTGATCAGCGCGCCGAAGCTGCGGGTGCCGATGCCGATGACCGCGCCGTCCGGCAGGTCGGCGGGAATCTCGCCCTCCTGGTAGGCCTCGAGCACCGTGCCGATGGAGAGCCCGGTGTTGCCGAAGCTGACGCCGCCCAGGCCGCCGGTGCCGCCGCGGGCGTCCACGGCCCACTGCACGCCGAGCGCGTCGGTGATGTCGCCGGAAATCTCGACGATGGCCGCCTCCACCATGACCTGCGCGCGCGGCACGTCGAGCTGGCGGACGATGCTTTCCAGGGTGCCGATGAGTTCCGGGTCGGCCAGCAGGACCAGCGCGTTCAGGCTTTCGTCCGCGCGGATGAGGATCGGCTGCTGGGTGCGCAGGGTTTGCGTGTCGGTCTGTCCCGGCGCCGGGGCGAGGCCTTCGGAAACCTCGCCGAGCACCTCGGCGAGCTGCTTGGCATCGTTGTGGCGCAGGCGGATGACGCGCGTATTGGCCGAGCGGGTGCTGGTGGTGTCGAGCGAGCGGGCCAGGTCGGCCAGCTGGTTGCGCGCCCCGGCCGGGCCGATGAAGATCAGCCGGTTGGTGCGCGAGTCGGCGATGATCTGCGTGTTCTGCAGGCCGGCGCCCTGGCCTTCGCCGCGGGCGGTGGTGTTGCGCAGGACATCGGCGATGTCCACGGCCCAGCCATGCTGCAGCGTCACGACCGTGTAGTTGCCGCTCTCGGCACGATCGAGCGAGCGGATCAGGTCCTGGATGCGCGCGATGTTGGCGCTGCGGTCGCTGATGATCAGGGCGTTGGCCGAGGGCACGGCGGCCAGGTGGCCGTACTGCGGGACCAGCGGACGGATCAGCGGGATGAGCTCGGTGGCCGGCGTGTGCTGGACCTGGATCACCCGCGTCTCCAGCAGGTCGCCGCCGGTCGGCCCGCCGCCGGCTTCGGCCTTCGCCTCGGCGTTGGGCACCACCCGCGCCACGTCGCCCTGGGTGAGCACGCTGAAGCCGTGCGTGGCCATCACCGAGAGGAACAGCTGGTAGACCTCGCTCAGCGAAAGGGTGGCGTTGGACACCACGCTGACCTGTCCGCGCACGCGCGGGTCGACGATGAACGTCTGTCCGGTGATCTGGCTGATGTGGTCGATGAAGGCGCGGATGTCGGCGTCCTTCAGGTTGATGGTCCAGCCGTCGGCGGCCTGGGTGGTGCTCGGCGAGCCTGCCGGCTCCTGGGCGAGGAGCGGCAGGGGAGCGGCTGCGACACCCAGGGCGAGCAGGCCAATGAGCGGGCGGGAAAAGGTCAACATCGTTCAGTTGTCTTCCATGGGCTGTTCATCGGTGGGTGGGTTGCCGGATGGGTTCGCCCCTTCTTCCATCTGTTGGCGCAGAGCGTCCATCTGCTGCTGCATCGCAGCGTCCGATTCCGTGGGGACGGGTTCGCTGCCCGGCGGAAGGCCGGTAGTGGGGTCGGGGAGGTTCTGCAGGTCCGGGGTGACGTAGCTCGACGAGGCGCTGGTGGGGAAATACAGCGTCTCGACCTGGCCGTTGCGACTGACTTCGATGCGGTCGGGGTAGACGGCCTCGAGCTTCACGCCGGGGACCAGTTCGGTGCCGGCCATGTACAGCTGCGGCGGCATGCCCTGCTGCTGGATGATGGCGCTGGAGCGCGTCGGATCGCGGTTAACCAGGCTGCCATGCAGGGTCAGGCCGAGGTCGCTGGCGTAGGTCGTCTCGGGGGCGGCTCCGACCGGAGCCTCGGGGTTCGGCGGCGTGCCGAACAGCCCCGCGATGCGCTGCAGGTCGGGCGCCGCGCCGGGCGGCTGTGCGGTCGCGCTGTCGACTGCGACCGGCTCGTCGACCAGGCGCAGCCAATCGCTGACCTGCCGGGCCAGGTACAGGGCGAACAGGCAGAGCAGCACGGCGGCAGCAAGCAGAGGTGCGTGTTGCTGAAGTTTCTGCAGGTTACCAGTGCGAGGCAAGTAGCGGACTCCCTGGCCGTTCTAATGGGTTTCCTGTCAGCCTCGGGATGATAGCAGCCGCAGTCCACCGGACCACGAAGGTAGCCGGTTCACATGACGAGCTGCATGGCAAGGAAGCGTGCCCCTGACTGATGTTTTCTGCTGACCGTGATTCGGGTGAAAAGTGCGGGCGGATCGTTTTGCCCAGAGTGGGTTGATAGCGTGTGGAAGAAAAAGTTCAACGCTGTTGTTGACTTAGCCCCGGGGCATGAGTAAATTGCGCGCCTCGCAAGGCGAACGGCTGATTAGCTCAGCTGGGAGAGCACCTGCATCACACGCAGGGGGTCGGCGGTTCGATCCCGTCATCAGCCACCATCCTTGTGAGTACGGATGAAAGTCCGGCCGACGCGCAGCGGTAGTTCAGTCGGTTAGAATACCGGCCTGTCACGCCGGGGGTCGCGGGTTCGAGTCCCGTCCGCTGCGCCATATCCTTCATCCTCCTGGATGAGCAACGAAAGCTGCCGAGAGCAGCTTTTTTTGTGCCTGCGAAAAGGTCCTGCCGGTTTTTCGGCTCCCATCGGCATGCAGTCCCCATCAAGGCCTCCTGCGGAGGTCTGGCGCACCCAATCACCTCCTTCGTATAGCCTCATTGTGTTAATTTATAACATTGCAATCTGGCGAGGTGCACTCTGGTGAGGCTTGTGCGTTCCCTGGCCCTGCTGCTCTTCGGGGTTTCGCTGATGAATACGTCGGCGGCAAGAGCGGAAATCCCGGTGCTGTCGTCCTTCATCAATCCGTGTACGCGCAGCGCCATGCTGTTGCACTGCAAGGACGGTCGTGGGGGCTACTATGGGGTGGCGCAATGGGGAAACGATATGTTCCTGCGCGGTCATGATGGGGGCTCCGGCCTGTCCTGGGCGCAGACCAATACCCGCTTCGGACGTGTCCAGTTCTTTAGCGGTGTCAGCAGCGACGGCAATGTCTGGGTTGGCAGAACGCGCTTGATTGGCTGGAACGCCATCAGTCGCTTCTCTACATCCAGTGGAGATCAAGGGCGGATCTCCTGCAACCGCCTGAAGGGATGCGACTAGACGGAGCCGGCTCGGCACACCCGCCACCTGCGCATGGTACCCAATCGACTCAGGCGCTCTGGCTTTCATTCATTCGAGCCAGAAGCGTGCCCTGCGGCGGCCTGGCCTGGAAGTGCCGATGCAGGCCCTCGAAGATGGCGCCCGCCACCTTCTCCTGATGACGCGGTTCGATCAGTCTTCTGCAATCGCCCGGGTTCGAGATGAAGCCCGTTTCCACCAGCACCGAGGGAATGTCCGGCGATTTGAGTACCGCGAAGCCGGCCTGTTCGACGCGCTTCTGGTGGACGCCCGCAACGCCCTGCAGGCTGTCGAGAACATCCTTGCCGAGGTCGAGGCTGGTGGTGATGGTTGCGGTCATCGACATGTCCAGGATGACCTTGGCAAGCATCGGGTCCTTGTCTTTCAGAGACAGCAAGCGTTCGCTGCCGAGCAGGTCGACATGATTCTCCCGCTCGGCCAGCCAGCGGGCCATCGTGGAGGTGGCGCCGCCCTGCGACAGGGCATACACCGACGCGCCCGATGCCGTGCGCCGGGGAGCGGCGTCGGCATGTATGGAAATGAACAGGTCGGCGTTCCGGCGATGGGCCACTTCGACGCGCTTGCGAAGCGGCACGAAGATGTCCCCGTTGCGTACCAGATGGGCCTTGAAGCCGGGCTGGCTATTCACCTTCTTTGCCAGCAGGCGGGCAATGGCCAGTGCGACGGCTTTCTCTTTTTCCCCCTTGAGGCCAACGGCGCCGGGATCCTTGCCGCCATGACCGGCGTCGATCACGACCACGATATCGCGCTGCCCGCTTCGCGTGGGGGGCGTGGGGTTGGCAGCTTTGCCTGCGAGCGCCGCCGTGAATGGCTGGAAATCCAATACCAGGCGATGTCCCTTGCCTTCGTCAGGGCCCAGTGCAAAGGCGTTCATCCGAACGGGGTCGTTCATGTCGAACACGAGCCGCGTATCCGCGCCCCGGAGGCCGCTGCGTATCGACCGGAGCGGGCCGTCAGGCATTGGGGGGGCCGGAAGAACGGCATCGAGATGCGTGTTGGTCAGGTCGATGACCAGCCGCGGTGGGGACACCAGTTCGAAGGTCCTGTACTCGACAGGGCCGCTGAGGTCCAGGACCACGCGCAGCCTGTCGTCTTCGTACCAGCTCCGCAGGCCGGTGATTCGTTGCGCCGCCTGCGTTGCGGCCGAAACGGGGAGGGCGAATCCGGCAATCAGGAGTCTCAATAGATCGCGCCTGTGCATGGGCCAGTCCTTGCAGAAACAGAGGTTTCGTTTTGTATTGTTATAACATAACATTTACGTCTGTCATTCCATGGGTAGAACGTTCCGCATGATTCTCTGCGATCAATTGCAGTGGGGGGCCGCCGGTTGCCCGCTCACCCCGCCACTGGACCTGGAGCTCCCGAAGGGCAGCTTGACGGCGGTGATCGGCTCAAACGGCTGTGGCAAGAGCAGCTTCCTGAAGGTGATCGCCGGCTTGCAGAGGCCGTTGTCGGGGCGGATTTCCGTTTCGGCTCCAAGGTTCGGCGGCATCGGTTATCTGGTCCAGCAACAGGCCATCGACCGCCAGTTCCCCATCGATCTGCGTGAGCTAGTCAGCGCAGGTTTCTGGGGGCAGCGTCTCGACGCCGGCCAGCGAAGACAGCGCCTCGAGCAGGTGTTGTTCGAATGGCAGCTCGATGGGCTGGAGGCTCGCCCTCTCCAGGCGCTGTCCGGAGGAGAGCTGCAACGGGCCCTGCTGGCTCGTGCGAGTCTCATGCAGGCCTCGCTGCTGCTGCTCGACGAGGCGGATGCGGCACTCGACGACACCGGCCAGACGCTGTTTTGGCGGCACATCCATGACTGGGTACGCACAGGCCGCACGCTCGTGGTGGTGAGCCACGATCTGGGGCGCGTGCGCCAGGAGATCGGGCAATGCCTGGTGATCGACCGGCTGGGCTGTCGCTATGGCCCGAGCGGCTCGCTCATCGGCGAGGCTGCGTACTGCCAGGTCGCCTGAATGATCGATCAGCTATGGCAGCCTTTCATTGAGTTCACCTTCATGCGTCGGGCGCTGCTCGGCGGATTGCTGCTGGCCGTGAGTGCCGCACCGCTCGGGGTGTTCCTGATGCTGCGGCGAATGAGCCTGATCGGCGATGCCATTGCCCATGGAATCCTGCCTGGTGCGGCGCTCGGCTTCTGGCTGGCCGGGTTGTCGCTGGTGGCCATGTCGCTTGGCGGGCTGCTTGCCGGCCTGGCGGTGGCAGGTTTCTCGGCCTTGGTGAGCAGGCGCACCGGCCTGCGCGAGGATGCCAGCCTGGCCGCCATCTATCCGATTTCCCTGGCCTCGGGTGTGTTGCTGCTTGGTCTGGCCGGCAAACGTCTCGATCTGCTGGGGCTGCTGTTCGGCTCGGCGCTGGCAGTCGACGCCGAGACCCTGCGCGCAATCCTGTGGGTCACCCTGGGTAGCCTGGCGGTGTTCGCAGCGATCTACCGTGCCTTGCTGCTCGACAGCCTGGACCCGCTGTTCCTGCGCCGGGTCAGTCGCTACGGGCCGATTACCCATGGCCTGTTCCTCGGCCTGGTGGTGCTGAACCTCGTGGTCGGCTTCCAGGCCATCGGCGCGTTGATGATGGTTGGCCTGATGATGCTGCCTGCAGCGGCCGCCCGGTTCTGGAGCCGGCGGCTGCTCAACCTGATTGCCATCGCCGCGCTGATCGGCATGGCTTCGGTATGGGCAGGGTTGCTGCTGTCCTATTACGCCTCTCTGTCCAGCGGCCCGTCCATCGTGGTCATGGCCGGTGGCGCCTATCTGTTTTCGGTCATGTGCGGCCCGGTCCATGGCCTGTTCCGTCGACGTTATCTCTCCATTCCTCAATAAGGAGCGCCCCATGCGGCTGATCGTTGTTTTCCTGATGCTGATGGTTTCGCCGATTCTGTCGGCGGCCGAGCGGGTGAAGGTTCTCACCAGCTTCAGCATCCTTGCGGACATCACCCGCAACATTGGCGGTGCGGAAATCGAGCTCACCAACCTGGTCGGCCCGGACAGCGATGCGCACCTCTACGAGACCACGCCGGACGATGCCAGGCGCGTCGCCGCTGCGGATCTGATCATCGTGAACGGCCTGAATTTCGAGCCGTGGCTGGATAGGCTGGCGACCAGCACGGGCGCAAACGGGAAGGTGGTCCAGGCGAGCCAGGGGGTCATCCCGCGTACGCTCGAAGAGGACGGCCAGCAAATCCCCGATCCCCATGCGTGGAACAACCTCGCCAACGCCAAGATCTATGCCGGCAATATCGCCAAGGCGCTCGCACGGGTCGACCCGGCCCATGCCGAACGTTATCGGGCGAACCTGGAGGCCTACCTTTCGCAGATCGACGCGCTGCTGATCGAGACACGCGAACGCTTCGGCGGGCTGCCGGCCGGCAGCCATCGGATCGTGACCTCTCATGACGCCTTTGGCTACCTCGGGCAGGCGTACGGGATCGATTTCATTGCACCGCAAGGGCTTTCCACCGAGCACGAGCCATCCGCCCGGGAAGTGGCGGACCTGATCGGACTGATCCGCTCGGAGGGCATCAAGGCCGTATTCGTCGAGAACATCAAGGATGCCCGGCTGCTGGAGCAGATCGCCGACGAAACGGGCGCCAGGATCGGCGGAACCCTGTATTCGGACGCCCTGGCATCCGAAGGGCCGGCCAGCGCCTACCTGGGGCTGTATCGCCACAACGTCGAAACCATCACTCGAGCACTGGCCCGCCGATGAATGAATTTCTCTGGCTCGAGCAGGCTTCGAGGGGCGCCAAGCGGCCGGTTGCCGAAGTGCTTGACGCCATCCCCTGGAATGCCGATGGGCTGATCGCCGCCATCGCGCAGCAGCATGACACCGGCGAGGTGCTGATGCTGGCCTGGATGAATCGCGTGGCGCTGGAGGAGACCCTGGCCAGTGGCTGGGCATGCTACTGGTCCCGTTCGAGGCAGGCCCTGTGGCGAAAAGGGGAAACCTCGGGGCATCGGCAGCGTCTGGTGGAGGCCCGCCTGGACTGCGATGGAGATGCCGTCTTGCTGCTGGTCGAGCAGACGGGGGCGGCCTGTCATACCAATCGCCGTAGCTGTTTCTACAACGCCATTCGTGGCGCAGAGGTCGAGGTCATCGCCGCTGCCCTGGAATCCTGATGAGTCCGTTCAGCGGCGAGGCGTGCTCTCGCGCCTTTGCTGCCGTGGGCGATGCTGTGCGTTGCACGATGGGCAGACGGCGCCGATCTCCATCACGCTGCGGTCCAGGCGATAGCCGGCTGCATACAGGGCCTGGTGCAGCGCCCGCGATGCGGTGTCGTCGTAAAACTCCGTGACGCTATGGCAATGAGGGCAAACGAGAAAAAGGCCGGCCTCATCGCGAAGGCGCCCGTTCTGGTGGCAGGCGATGAACAGGTTCATGCAGCTGATCTTGTGCGCCAGGCCTTGGGTCACCAGGAAGTTGAGCGCACGGTAAACGGTCGGTGGCGCAGCGTTCGGCTTGAGCGGGCGAATCAGGTCTAGCAGATCGTAAGCCTTGACGCCCTGCGGATGCTGCTGCAGCAGCCTCAGTACGAGGCGCCGGATGGGAGTAAGCGCGACGTCCCGCAGGTGGCCGTCCGCCCCGGCTCTATCGGGCAGTGCCCGCTCTTTTCCCGATTCACTGGCAGGTATGCGGCGCTGCTTGTTCATGGGTGCCTGCTCCCGTTGAGTGACATAAAATATGTTATAACATAACATCTACGATGAAGCCTGGGCATGCCAGGTGCCGAAGTCCCTCGCAGGGTGTCCGGCACCTCCCCGGGCACCCTGCGAGCCCTGAGAGAAACCAGTCAGCCATGAGTATTCTGTTGCCCGACGTCGCCCGGACGGAGCTGTCCATTGCGCGCCTGCCCCTGGACTGGGTGGGGATGGATGGAATCGATCTGCCGATCACGCTGGACGAGCCCGAGATCGTCCATCCCGTCCATGCGCGTGCGGATGTCCATGTCGACCTGCCCGATCCCGCGATCAAGGGCATCCACATGTCCCGGCTGTATCGGCTCCTGGACGGCTTCGCCGAGCGCGAAAGGCTCAGGCCGGCCACCCTGTCGGCGTTGCTGGCGGAGATGGTGAGCAGTCATGCGGATTGCCACTCGACCCGTGCCCGGGTCGTACTGAATTTCTCCGTACTGTGCCGACGCCCGGCATTGCTGACGGAGGGCCTGAGCGGCTGGAAGTCCTATCCCGTCCGGCTGGAGGCATTCTGGAGCGAAAGCGGATTCTCACTGGATGCCTCGGTGCAGATCGGCTACTCGTCTACCTGTCCCTGTTCCGCGGCCCTGGCTCGACAGCTCATCGAGCAAGCGTTCATCGATCGATTCGGCCCGAGCGGTTACGTCGAATCCGCGGCGATCGCGGCCTGGCTGCGGCAGCACGCCACCCTGGCGACGCCCCATAGCCAACGCAGCCTGGCCGAAGTGCGCGTACGCATTCCCGACGGGGCGGTCGCTCTGGGCCTGATTGCCTTGATCGACCGGGTCGAAGACGCGCTGGGAACACCCGTGCAGACGGCGGTCAAGCGCGCCGACGAACAGGCCTTCGCCCGCCTGAACGGGCAGAACCTGATGTACGTCGAGGATGCCGCGCGCAAGATCCAGCAATCGCTCGGCAATGCCTTCCCGCAGTCCAGCGTCAGCGTTCGGCATGTGGAGAGCCTGCATCCGCACGACGCGGTGGCGAGCAGCTCGGGTTTCCCGAAAGCCGGAGACCCGATCGGCCGCTAGAAGGGCGCAGACACCGGCTCGTCTGCGTGCCGGCGATTCAGCAACAGATTACGGAGGCATCGCCATGGTCATGCGTGACCAACGCCGTCCGATCCGGCTGTACAACACCCTGGCTCGTGCGAAAGAGCCGTTCGTACCTGCCGATCCGGATCGTGTCACCCTGTATGTCTGCGGACCGACGGTCTACAACTACGCCCACATCGGCAATGCCCGTCCCGCAGTGGTGTTCGACGTGCTGGCCAGGCTGCTCCGCCAGCGCTATCGCCGGCTGGTATACGCACGCAACTTCACCGACGTGGACGACAAGATCAACGCCGCGGCCCGCGAGGCGGGGGTACCGATCGGCGACATAACCCGCCGCTACATCGACGCCTACCACCAGGACATGCAGGCGCTGGGCGTGCTGAGGCCGGATCTGGAACCGCGGGTCACCGAGCACATTCCGGACATCATCGATCTGATCCGCGCGCTGATCGAGCGGGGCAATGCCTATGAGGCCGAGGGCCATGTGCTGTTTCACGTGCCCTCGTTCGCCGGTTACGGGGCGCTGTCCGGCCGCCGTCCCGAGGACATGCTCGCCGGTGCGCGCGTGGAGGTGGCGCCCTACAAGCGCGACCCCCTGGATTTCGTGCTCTGGAAACCCTCCAGACCCGACCAGCCCGGCTGGGAAAGTCCCTGGGGGCGAGGCCGTCCCGGCTGGCACATCGAGTGCTCGGCGATGGTCGGGCGCCACCTGGGTCGGACCATCGACATCCACGGCGGCGGCCAGGATCTGATTTTTCCCCACCACGAGAACGAGATCGCCCAGGGGACCTGCGCGCACGACGGTGCACCCTACTGCCGGACCTGGGTGCACAACAGCTTCGTCACCGTGGACGGACAGAAGATGTCCAAGTCGCTGGGCAACGTCCTGCTCGTTCGTGACCTGTTGCGGCAGGCCCCGGGTGAAGCGGTCCGCCTGGCGTTGCTGTCGACCCATTACCGCCAGCCGCTGGACTGGAACGACGGGCGCCTGGAGTCGTCCAGGCGGGTGCTGCTGCGTTTCTACCAGAGCCTTGCCCGAGTCGAAGGCGATGAAGAAGCGGATGCGGACGAGCAGGTCGTCGCAGCGCTTTGCAACGACCTGAACGTCTCCGTCGCGCTGGCGCGATTGCACGAACTGGCCGGACGCCTCGATGCCAGTCGCTCGGATGCGGAACGACGCGGGCTGAAAGCGAGCCTGAAGGCATCCGGAGCGCTGCTCGGGCTGCTGCAGCAGGAGCCTGCCCAGGCCGCGGCCGCGTTGGCGCAGTCCGGAGAAGCGGCCGGGCAGGTGGACGTCGGCTGGGTGGAAGGGCTGGTTGCCCAGCGCAACCTGGCCCGCCAGCGGCGGGAATTCGCCCGGGCGGACGCGCTGCGAGACCAGTTGGCGCGGGCAGGCGTGGTGCTCGAGGACGATGCGCAGGGTACCCGCTGGCACCACCAAGCCGAGCGTTGCCCATGAAGCACTGGCCCCTTCGGTTGGCAAGGCTGATGGTGCGCGCCCACCAGTACCTGATCAGCCCCTTGCTGGGGCCGCGCTGCCGTTTCCATCCCAGCTGTTCCCAGTACGCGCTGGAAGCGCTCGATCGGCATGGCTTGTGGCGCGGCAGTTCGCTGACGCTACGTCGCCTGCTGCGCTGCCACCCCTGGCATGCCGGCGGCTACGACCCGGTACCGCCACGCCGCGATGAACATTCACCCAGCCAAGAGGACATCCGACCGTGATTCGCAGGAATCCATCCGGCCACCTGCCGCTGATAGCCGAATCGGCCTACATCGACAAAACCGCGATCATCTGCGGGAAGGTGGTGATCAAGGACAACGTGTTCGTCGGCCCGTATGCGGTCATCCGTGCCGATGAGGTCGATGCCGGCGGAGACATGGAGCCGATCGTCATCGGCGCCAATTCAAATATCCAGGATGGCGTGGTGATCCACTCCAAGTCCGGTGCCGCGGTGGTCATCGGCGAGTACAGCTCCATCGCCCACCGCTCCATCGTCCATGGTCCCTGCGTGGTCGGTGATCGCGTCTTCATCGGCTTCAACAGCGTGCTGTTCAATTGCCGCGTGGGTGACGGCAGCGTGGTGCGGCACAACTCGGTGGTCGACGGCCGCGACCTCCCAGAAAACTTCTACGTGCCGCCTACCGAGCACATCGGCCCGCACACAGACCTCGGCCGGTACCCGCCCGTCAGCGTTTCCGCCTCGGAGTTTTCCGAGGACGTCGCCCGCACCAACATCGATCTGGTGCGCGGCTACAAAGCGTTGCAGAACGAGTTCTGACCATGTCCGACGTGCTCATCCGCAACGCCCGGCTGGTGAACGAGGGGCGTGAATTCGAGGGCGACGTGCTGGTGGCCCATGGGCGCATCGAGAAGATCGCCGGCGGCATCGAAGGTGTCCAGGCGCGGCTCGAGATCGATGCCGCCGGGCAATGGCTGTTGCCGGGAATGATCGACGACCAGGTGCACTTCCGCGAGCCGGGCGCGCCCCACAAGGGCTGCATTGCCAGCGAATCGCGGGCGGCGGTGGCCGGCGGCATCACCAGCTTCATGGACATGCCCAACACCGCTCCGCCGACCCTGACCCTGGAGGCGCTCGCCGACAAGAGGCGCCGGGCAGCGGCGAGCGCACGGGCCAACTACGCCTTCCACTTCGGTGTCAGCCGCGACAACCTCGACATCGTCGCTGCGCTCGATCCTCGCGAGGTCGCCGGGGTGAAGGTGTTCATGGGCGCTTCGACGGGCGACATGCTGGTCGACGATCCCGAGGTGCTGGAGCGGCTGTTCCGCTGCGTGCCGACCATTCTGCTCGCCCACTGCGAACACACCCCCAGCATCCTCGAGAACGAGGCGCGCCTGCGTGCACGTCACGGCGATCACATCCCGCCGTCGGCGCATCCGCTGATCCGCGATGCCGAGGCCTGCTACCGGTCTTCCAGGCTGGCGGTCGAGTTGGCCAGGCGCCATGGCACCCGGCTGCACGTGCTGCACCTGACCACGGCACGCGAGCTGTCGCTCTTCGCGCCGGGGCCGGTAGCCGGCAAGCGCATCACCGCGGAGGCCTGCGTCCACCATCTGTTGTTCGACGACGGCGACTATGCCGAGCTCGGTCACTTGATCAAATGCAATCCGGCTATCAAGACCCGTGCCGACCGCGATGCCCTTCGCCAGGCGCTGCGTTGCGACCGCATCGATGTGATCGGCACCGACCATGCCCCGCATGCACTCGACGAAAAGCGCCAGCCCTATGCCAGGGCGCCATCGGGGCTGCCCCTGGTCCAGCATGCGTTGCCAGCGCTCCTGGAGCTTATGGAGGACGGCGCGCTGACGCTGCCGCACCTGGTACGCAAGACCAGCCATGCGGTCGCCGAGCTGTTCGGCATCCGCGAGCGGGGTTACCTGCGCGAGGGCTACTGGGCCGACCTGGTCCTGGTGGAGCGCCTGGCGGCAGCGCGGCCGGTCGACGAGGAGCCCGTGCTGGCCCACTGCGGCTGGACGCCTTTCCGGGGGCGCCGCTTCCGCCACGCGGTTCGTACCACGCTGGTGTCCGGCCAACTGGCCTGGCACCAGGGTCGCATCCACGACGACTGCCAGGGCCTGCCCCTGAGTTTCCACCGTTGACTACACAGGACATCCGATGATTCGCATCAGTCTCCCCGACGGAACCCTGCGCCAATATCCGCAGCCCGTTTCCGTCCAGCAAGTCGCCGCCGATATCGGCACCGGGCTCGCGAAGGCCACGCTGGCCGGCAAGGTCGATGGCCGGCTGGTCGATGCCGGCGACCTGATCGAGCGGGATGCGATCCTGCAGATCATCACTCCCAGGGACCCGGAAGGCGTGGAGATCATTCGCCATTCCTGCGCGCACCTGGTGGGGCACGCGGTAAAACAGTTGTACCCGACCGCGAAAATGGTCATCGGACCGGTGATAGAGGACGGCTTCTATTACGACATCGCCTACGAGCGGCCCTTCACGCCATACGATCTGGCGGCCATCGAACAACGCATGCGCGAGTTGATCGACAAGGACTACGACATCATCAAGAGCATGACGCCGCGCGCCGAGGCGGCCGCCATCTTTCGTGCCCGTGGCGAGGATTACAAGCTGCGCCTGATCGAGGACATGCCTGGCGAGCAGGTGGTGGGCCTGTACTTCCATGAGGAGTACATCGACATGTGCCGTGGGCCGCACGTGCCGAACACGCGCTTCCTCAAGGCCTTCCGCCTGACCAGGCTGTCCGGGGCCTACTGGCGGGGCGACTCGCGGAACGAGCAGCTGCAGCGGGTCTACGGCACGGCCTGGGCCGACAGGAAGCAGCTGTCCGCCTACCTGCAGCGCATCGAAGAAGCGGAGAAGCGCGATCACCGCAAGCTGGGTGCCCAGCTCGACCTGTTCCATTTCGACGAAGCCGCGCCGGGTTCGGTGTTCTGGCATCCCAGGGGCTGGACGCTGTTCCAGACCCTGATCGGCTACATGCGCCGACGCCAGGAGGCCGTCGGCTACGTCGAGGTCAACACGCCGGACGTGATGGACCGCAGCCTGTGGGAAACCTCGGGGCACTGGTTCAACTATCGGGAAAACATGTTCACCACCCGCACCGAGGACGACAGGGTGTTCGCCCTCAAGCCGATGAACTGTCCCGGCGCGGTGTCGCTCTATGCGCGCGGCCTGAAGAGCTACCGCGACCTGCCGCTGCGCATGGCCGAGTTCGGCAAGGTGCACCGCTACGAGCCGTCCGGCGCATTGCATGGGCTTTTGCGCGTGCGGCATTTCACCCAGGACGACGCGCACATCTTCTGCACCGCGGAACAGATGGAGCAGGAGTGCGCCGACACCATCGCCCTGGTGTTCGCCATCTACCGCGATTTCGGCTTCGAGGAGGTGGCCGTCAAGCTATCCACCCGGCCGGCCCATCGCATCGGCAGCGACGAAACCTGGGACATGCTCGAGGGCGCCCTGTCCGGCGCTCTGCAACGCATCGGCATCGAGTACCGGGTCAATGCCGGGGAAGGCGCGTTCTACGGGCCCAAGCTCGAGTTCGTGCTGCGCGATGCCATCGGCCGGGACTGGCAGTGCGGAACCCTCCAGGTCGACCTCAACCTGCCGGAGCGCTTCGATATCCATTATGTCGACGAGCAGGGCGGGCGGCAGCGCCCGGTCATGTTGCATCGTGCCCTGTTCGGCTCGCTGGAGCGCTTCATCGGCATCCTCATCGAGCAGTACAGCGGCGCCTTCCCGCTGTGGCTGGCTCCCCTGCAGGCGGTCGTACTCACTATCAGCGAGGCGCAGGATGACTACGCACGCGAAGTCGCCGGCTGCCTCAAGCATGCCGGAATTCGCGCCGCGGCCGATCTGCGCAACGAGAAGGTCGGTTACAAGATTCGCGAGTACACCCTGCAGAAGGTTCCGTACCTGCTGGTGGTCGGGGACAGGGAAAAGAGCGAGCGAACGGTGGCCTTGCGCAGCCGTGGCGGCCAGGACCTGGGGCCTTTGCCGCTGGCTCGGCTGATCGAGCGCTTGTGCGACGAGGCCCGGGTCCCGGCGAGCCGGAAAGCAGGAGATGCCCTGCCAGCACCGACGGCTGATGCCTCTCGGGCGTGCGTTCCTGAAGCCTTCACCTGAAGGGATTGGCCTCTCCAGGGGCGCACGGGCGCCGGCCAGGCCGCGGTCCCGTGCGCGCTGGCTATGATGCGCGTTCGTCTGACGTCAGGGTGCGGGCTTCGCTCTCGAGCATGACCGCAATGCCGTCTCGAATGGGAAAGGCCAGGCCGGCCTGCTTGCTGATCAGTTCGGTGCCGGCTTCGTTCAGCCGCAGGGGACCATGGGTGATGGGGCAGACGAGCAGGTCGAGCAGTTTCGGGTCCATGGGGCTGTCTCAGTAGCGTTCCGGGAGGCACCGCCCCGTTCGTGGAGGCATGCGGCGGTGTCTTGTCTCATGCCTGCCGGGGCGCGCAGTGGTCGAGCTTATCGGGGGCGCAGTACCTGGAAGGTTCTTTCGATCACGTCCCGTCCGACGTTCCGGGTGATGAAAACCAGTCGTGACCGGCGATCCTCGTCCGGCCAGGCCGGCAGTCTCGCGGGCGGATGGAAGATGTGCTGGACGCCGTGGATGACGATCGGCTGTTCGTTGCCCTCGACGTTCAGAATGCCCTTTACGCGCAGGATGTCGCTGCCGACGAAGCTCATCAACAGTTCCAGCCAGGACGCCAACAGGTCTTCCGATATCGGCCGGTCGATGGAAAAGCAGAACGCCCGAACCTGATCGTCGTGGCGATTGACGTCATGCTCGTGTGCGTGATGATGAGCGTCATGGTCATGGTCATGGTCATGGTCATGGTCATGGTCATGGTCATGGGCGTTCGCGCGTTGCGATGCATAGGCCTCTTCGCGCAGCCAGCGCTTGACGTCGGGCATCTTGCCCTCGGTCGAAAACAGCCCCAGCTCGAGTATCTTCGACGCGCTCGCCTCGCCGTGGCTGATCATCCAGCGCGGGGCCGCGGGGTTGATTCCGTCGAGCCGACGGAGCAGCTCGGTGCGCTGTTCAGTGCTCGCCAAGTCCGCTTTGGTCAGCAGCAGGCAATCGGCCATCGCGGCCTGTTTCAGCGCTTCGGTGTGGCGTTCCAGGCTGTGCAGCCCCGTCGCCAGGTCAAGAGTGGTGACGATGCCGTCGAGCCGATAACGGGAGGCGATCGACGGGTGCGTCATCAGGGTATGAACGATCGGGGCCGGATCGGCCAGTCCTGTGGTCTCGATCACCACACGGCGGAACTGTCGGTGTCCTTGGCGCGAAAAGCGCCAGGTGATGTCCTGCAACGTCTTCACCAGATCGCCGCGGATGGTGCAGCACAGGCAGCCGCTGCTCATTTCCATCACCAGGTTCTCGGTGCTGTGCGCGACCAGGGCGTGGTCCAGCGGCATCTCGCCGAATTCGTTGATGATGACCAGGGCATCAGCCAGTTCGGGCTGGCGCACGAGGTTGTTGAGCAGCGTGGTCTTGCCGCTGCCAAGGAAACCCGTGAGAAGCGTGACCGGGATCAGGGGGCGGCTGGTAGCAAAGCTCATCTCATCTCCTTCCAATACTTTTTTGTCTTTCGAAACGCTGGATGCAGCCGACCGCCTGCGCGGTGGCGATGAACCGTGGCCTGGCCAAGCTCGCCGGCACGGGCGACTCGGTCAGGCGGCGGGGTCGCCTGCCTGCACGTCCCTGGCCGCCCTCTGGAACCAGGCCAGTACGGCCTGCAGATGCGCGGCGCCATGCACTTGCGTGAAACGCTGGGTTTCGTATTCCTCGGGATTGCTCAGTATCGCGAGGCGCCGCTGGATGAAGTCGGCGGTCAACGGGATGCCGCATTCCACCGTGATGCAGTGGCGCCAGGCGGAGTAGCTGTCTGGAATGGCGGGAGTGTCGTTCATGGGCGCGCTCCGGATCTGCGGCTTTTCAAAGCATCGAGGTGAGCACCGTCGCCACCGCCAGCGAGCTGGCGGCCTGGCGGGCAGCGAGCGTGACGGCGAAGCGGATGCCGATTTCCCGCCCGATCGCCCAGAGGGTCACCAGGCAGGCGCTTAAGGTCGAGGCCAGCCAGGCGAGCAGGAACACCTGGCCGGGGGAGAGCAGGGCGAGTGGCTGTCCGTCATCGAAGTTGAGCACCAGCAGGCCGTCTTTGCGCAGCAGCGAGAAGATCAGGCCCGGGGCCATTTCCGCGGGTAGCCGAAGCGCTTGCATCGCCGGTGCGATGAGCCGGCTCAACCAACCGAGAAGGTCCAGCCAGTCGAGCAGGGAGGCGAGCAGGCAGATGGCGAGGAAGATCGGCATCGCCTGCCAGAGGAACTGCCGCACGCTGCTGCGCAGCCGCCAGAGCACTGCGCGGGAAGAGGGTATCTGGAGGAAGGCCCGCTCGCTCAGGGGCGTGGCGGCAGCCGGCTCGAGCCGGCCGTTCCACAGGCGCGTGTGCAGCGCGGCGACCACCGCCAGCAGCATGATGTACGGCAGGAACAGTGCGGGATGTCCGCTGGCGTTGAACAGCGACAGTGTGGCGCCTATCTGGTAGCTGCAGGCCGAGCCGAAGGCAATGGCGCCGAGACAGGCGCGCCGCGAGCAGGCTGAGCAGCCACGGCTCTGGAAAACGGCGACCACGTTGCAACCGAAGCCCGTGAGCACGGGGATCAGGTCCTGGCCGCTGAGGCCGATCCGGCGCAGCCAGGGGTCAAGGGCCGTGGTGATGCGATCCTTCAGGCCGCTTTCCTCGCACAGGGCGACGGACAGGCTGACCAGCATGACGACGGGGAAAGCCCAGACGAAGGAGTACCAGCCAAGGCTGAAAACGCCGTAGCTTCCCACCAGCAGGTGCTGTAGCAGCTCGGGAGATCCTTCGAGCATGGCCTTCGACGGCTGTATCAGCCCGAGGTCCAGCCAGGGCTGCAGCCAGTCGGAAAGCTGGAAGGCCAGGTAGACCGGCACGGCGAACAGCAATCCCAGGCAGGCCAGGGCCAGCACGGGGCCTGCAAGACGGTGCTCGAATGGCGTCGTCGCAGGAGGCGCTCCGCAAGCCTGGGCGGGGCAGGCCTCTTCCAGCAGTTGCCTGGCGTTGAGCGGAAGGCAGGCGGACCGTTCGATGGCCTCGAGCAGGCGCTGGCGCGTCAGCTCGTCCAGATGCCGGGCGTTCACCGACAGGCAGGGCACGCCCAGTACGCGTCGACAGACATGCGCTGGCTCGTCCGGCGGATCGGGCAACTTGTCGGCGAAGGTGCACAGGATGCACAGGGGTTGCTGGAGGGGCGGCAGGGCGCTCAGCAGTATCTGCAGCTCCCGCCAGGCATCGGTTGCGCGCACCACCAGGACCAGCCTGTCGGCGGCGGTCAACTGGGCGAGCGCGAGACGGGTGGTCTCGCTGTCGCTGCGCACCCGGATGCCGGGCGTGTCCACCAGTTCGCCCCGCAACTCGTCCAGCCATTGCCGGCGGCAATTCACCGTCGAGCCGCGAAAGTTGCTCTCGTCGCCACAGCGGGCACGCGCCAGGTTACGGAACAGTGCCGACTTGCCGACGTTCTCCAGCCCGATGAACACGATCGAGCGAACCGGCGCCCGGTATTCAGCAGTCGCAATCATTGGCGCAACAGGCCGGATCGACGCTTTCGAACATCCACCAGGCCTGGTCGGACGGTATGGAAGGCTGCAAACCCAGGCGCTCGGCGAGCGTGGCTCCGATCAGGGAGAAGCGCTGGCGAAACTTGTAGATGAAGCAGAAGATCCGCGCGTCGTGCCGCACCTGCGGCCCGGCAAGGAACAGGCCTGGTGTACGGGTCGATTCGTCATGCTCGGAAAGCAGAGGCATGCCGGCCTCGTTCCAGTCGAACAGCGCCTCGATCTGGCGAGCGCCACCACCACCTAGAAATCCGGTGGCCAGGACAGGCGCTCGATCGGTGAGCCAGGCTCGACCGTCGGCCGCCCGAATCAGATGACGCCCTTCTTCTTTCTCCACGGCGATGACGTCGGCGCCGAACACCACTTCCAGTCGGCCCGATTCCAGAGCCTGCTCCAGACGCTCCCGGGTATAGGGGGACAACGAGAGGCTGGGATCCAGCGGGCCGTCGGCATCCCAGGTCGACCTGCGCGCCAACAGGCGGACGCGACAGCCCTGGCGGACCAGCTGAATGGCCGCGTCGACGCCGCTTTCATAGCCACCGATCACAGAGCGCTCCTCGCCGGCGAACGCGCGCCAGGACTCCACCTGGGCGTAATGCCGGCACAGTTCGGCTCCCGGGAAGGGCGCGAGGTCAGGGAACTGGTATTCGCCGGTGGCCCAGACGACATGGCTCGCTGTTCCCGTGCCCTGGTCGGTGACGATTTCGAATCCGCCACCGGGCAACGGGGTCATCGTGCGTACCGCACACCCGGTGATCAGGGGCAGCTCATGCGTCTGTGCAAGAAGCTCGAGATAACGCGCATAGGCCTCGCCGGAAGGATGTTCGCTACCACAGGTGATGGCCGGCGAACTGGCGGGGGATACCGCGTTCAGGTCCGGCAGGCCGAACGGATTGCCATAGAACGAGGGGGTGATAAAGCGGGTTTCCCGCGGCCAGCGGCGGAACGAGGCACCCACCTCATGCCGCTCCAGCAGGGCAAAGCGCTCGACACCTATGGCCTGCAGCATCAGGCCGAGACCGATACCGGCGGCGCTTGCGCCGACGATGGCTACATCCAGCGTTGGTTTCATAAGCGGATTCTTACCTTGGCGTGAGGTAGGTGGCTGGCATCACAACGGCTAGGAAGGACTCTGTTGTTTTTGTTATATAATAACATTACGTTCGTTGCAGCTCCTTTTGAAGAACAGCATTCGCCGTCACGTATTGCAGCGGGCGCAGGCAGAGCCAGCTCCAGCAGGCGACACCCGTCGGCTGGCGGGTGCGCTTCTGGTAGAAGCGAGCTTGCTCGCGAACGGACCGCCTGGAAAGCTACCTACCACACGCTCGGCTGCCGCGATTCTCCGGCATCTTCCGCACGCTGGACTGTTCGACCCGTGCCGCGGCGCCCTTGGAGGCGTCTAGGTGGGGCTGATCCGACCGCCCGCTACGGCCAGAGCGCGTCGAGCATCCATCCCGACAATCCGCACGCCGCCACCACCAGCCAGGGCGGCAGCTTCCAGAACATCAGCGCGACCAGTGCCAGCAGCGCCAGGGCGAAGTCCTGCGGGGCGCGGATGCCGCTGGTCCACACCGGGTGGTAGAGCGCGGCAAGCAGGATGCCGACCACGGCGGCGTTGACTCCCATCAGCGCCGCCTGCGTCCTGGCGTTGCGACGCAGCCGCTCCCAGAACGGCAGGGCGCCGACCACCAGCAGGAACGATGGCAGGAAGATCGCCACCAGGCACAGCAGCCCGCCGAGCCAGCCGCTCGGCCCGTCGCGCATGGCGGCGCCGAGGAAGGCGGCGAAGGTGAACAGCGGGCCGGGCACGGCCTGGGTCAGCCCGTAGCCGGCGAGGAAGGCCTCTTCCCCGACCCAGCCGGTCGGCACCACTTCGGCCTGGAGCAGCGGCAGGACGACGTGTCCGCCGCCGAATACCAGTGCGCCGGCGCGGTAGAAGGCATCGACCAGCGCCAGGGAGCGCCACCCCAGCGCTTCGGCCAGGAGCGGCAGGCCGAATAGCAGGACCGCGAAAAGCGCCAGCCACAGCAGCGCGCGCCGGCGCCCGGTCCTGACCGGCAGGGCGTCGGTCGCGGCGCCCGGCTCGGGCCTGAACAGCACGAGGCCGATCAGGGCGGCCAGCAGGATGACCGCGACCTGCCCGAGCGCGCTCGGCACGGCCAGCACGAAGCAGGCGGCGGCCGCCATCAGGGTCACGCGCAGGCTGTCCGGGCACAGGCTGCGCGCCATGCCCCACACCGCCTGGGCGACCACCGCCACGGCGACCACCTTCAGTCCCTGCAGCAGCCCGGCGGGCATCGCCTCGCCCCAGGTCGAGAGGCCGAGCGCGCAGAGGATCAGGGCGATCGCCGAGGGCAGGGTGAAACCGGCCCAGGCGGCTAGCAGGCCGGGGTAGCCGCCGCGCGCGAGCCCCAACGCCATGCCCACCTGGCTGCTCGCAGGGCCCGGCAGGAACTGGCAGAGCGCGACCAGGTCGGCATAGCTCCTTTCCGCCAGCCATTTGCGCCGGGCGACGAATTCCTCGCGGAAATAGCCCAGGTGCGCGATGGGGCCGCCAAACGAGGTCAGCCCGAGCCTGAGGAAGATGAGGAAGATGGGCCAGGCACCTTCGTGCCGTTGCAGCGGGGCTGCGTCGGTATCGGTGGTCGGTTCGGACATGAAGGGCTCTCGATTCGAGGAACCGGCAAACTGTACGGATGCTTGATAACCGAAGGATGACGCGTACTGCGCCACGAAAGAAGCCGGTCGAGCGACCGGCTTCTTCACCACGCGAAAGGTTACATCAGGCGTCGCCCGTCCTCCCGGGTCACCACCACCGTGGCCGAGCGCGGCCGCCGGCCCGCGCCGTCCGGCCAGTGGCTGCTGAACTCGGTCGGCGTGCTGCCTTCGCCAGGGTGCTGGATGTTGACGAACAGCGTACGGAAATCCGGCGTGGCGGTGATGCCGGTCACCTCGGCGACCCGGGGGCCGGTGAGGAAACGCCTGGTCTCGCCGCTGTTCGGGTCCGACACCAGCATCTGGTTGTTGCCGAACGGCCCCGCGCTCAGCTGGCTGCCGCTCATGTCGGTCTGGATCCACAGGCGACCCTCGTCGTCGAACCAGAGGCCGTCCGGGCTGGCGCAGATGTTGTGCTCGTCCAGCGGCCGCCCGCGCGGATCGCGGCTGTCGTCCTGCGGGCCGGCGAGCAGGTAGAGGTCCCAGGTGAAGCGGGTGCCGCTGTGGTCGGCGCTCGCCTCGCGCCAGCGGATGATGTGCCCGTAGGGGTTCGGTGCACGCGGGTTCGGCTCGTCGGCGGTGGTGCGCGCGGCGTTGTTGGTGAGGGTGAAGTAGACCTCGCCGGTGTCCGGGTGCACGGCGCCCCACTCCGGGCGATCCATCTTGGTGGCGCCGATGACGTCGGCGGCCAGGCGCGTATTGATCAGCACCTCGCCCTGGTCCGCGAAGGCCACGCCGGCCGCGGCGCAGGCCTGCTGGAAGGCCGGGTCGGCGATGTCCAGCGCCAGCCATTCGCCGCTGCCGTCGGCGTTGAAGCGCGCGACGTAGAGCGTGCCGGCGTCCAGCAGGCGGCCGTCGCTGCGGCGCGGGTGGAAGGTGTCGCGGCTGACGAATTTGTAGATGTACTCGTTCTGCGAGTCGTCGCCGGAGTAGCAGACCACCGGGCGGCCGGCGCGGGTCGGGGCGAAGACCACGCCCTCGTGGGCGAAGCGGCCCAGCGCGGTCCGCTTGACCGGGGTGGAAGCGGGATCGAAGGGGTCGATCTCGACGATCCAGCCGAAGGTGTTCGGCTCGTTGCGGTAGTCGGCGGTCGGCTCCTGGGCGCTGCGGGTGGCGTCGAAGCGCCGGAATTCGTCGCCAGGCAGCGTCTCCCAGCCATAGCGGCCCGCACTGCCGACGCCGTAGCGCGCCAGCTCGCGGGGCGGCTCCGGGTCGCGCGAGGCGAAGTATCCGGCCCAGTTTTCCTCGCAGGTCAGGTAGGTGCCCCAGGGCGTGACGCCGTGGGAGCAGTTGTTCAGCGTCCCGCGGGTACGGGTGCCGTCCGGGCTGTAGCGGGTGCGCAGCAGGGCGTGGCCGCGAACCGGGCCGGCCATTTCCATCGTCGTGGCGCCGGTGATGCGGCGGTTGAGCGAGGAGGGCATCACTGCCCAGTCGCCGCGGACCTCGCGGCGGATCTCCACTACCGAAACCCCGTGTGCGTTGATTTCCTTGCGCACCTCTTCGGCGCTCACCCGCCGGTTGCCGGAGACGGTCGGGCCGTTCGGATGCAGCAGCGGAGCGTCGATGTACTCGTGGTTGAGCACCAGCAGGCCATGGTCGCTGCGGCGCCCACCGCGCTGGGCGTCGATCGGGAAGAAGTGCATGCCGTCGTGGTGCATGCCGATCTGCTCGGCCTGGTCCTGCGCGCTGTTGCTGGCGTCTTCCAGGTAGGCCGGGTAGCGCCCGGTGATGGGTGTGCCCCAGGGAATGAAGGCCGTGGCCCGGTAGCCTTGGGGCACGATCACCTCGTCGGCGCGGGAGACGGGCACCGCGGCGAAGGGCACGCGGCTGCGCTTGAGCGGCGCGCTGCCCGGCCCCCTGGCCAGCGGCTCGGCGGCGCCCGCTACCGCGGGCAGCACGCCGAGAAAGGCCAGCACGCCGGCCGCCGCGCCGCCGGCGACCAGCCTGCGGCGGTCGTGCGCGATGATGTCGTTGAGGTGCGGATTGGGCGAGCGGTTGCTCAGGGGCTCGTCGCCATTGCCAAACAGGACGTTGTCGTTGTCGGTCATCTTTTCGGCTCTCACGGTCAGGAGATGAGGGCGTCGTCTCGGCACAGCGGCCCACCGCCGAGGTCGCGCCCGCAGTCATGCGGTGCGTGTGATCAGTCGGTTCTGCGTGGTAGTGCGGGTAAGACCTTGCCGGCGCCGCATGACCCGACGGTTACAGCAGCCTGCCAACCGACCGGCGGCATGCGTGCCTGCCGCCCCGTGCGAAGGCCGCCGATGCTCAGGAGGGCGGCGTGCGTTGCGCGCGGCGCCAGGCGCCGGGCGTCAGGCCGGTCCAGCGCTTGAAGGCGCGCTGGAAGGCTTCGGCGGTGCTGAAGCCGAGCAGCCAGGCGATCTCGCCGAAGGTCAGGTCGGTGTCGCGGATGTAGGCCATCGCCAGGTCGCGACGGGTGTCGTTGAGCAGCCGCCGGTAGTGCGTGCCTTCCTCGGCGAGCTTGCGCCGCAGCGTCCAGCTCGGCAGTTGCAGGCGCGCGGCGACCTGTTGCAGGTCCGGCTCCTGGCCCTTGAGCAGCGGCCCGAGCACCTGCGTCACGCGTTCGCCGAGGCTGCGCGTGCGGGTGCGCTGCGCCAGCTCGGCCTCGCACAGGGCCAGCAGGTGGCGCCAGGTGCCGGGGCAGTGTTCCGGGTTGCGCCGGGCCAGGTCGGCCTGCCCCAGGCGCAGGCGGTTGCCCGGCGCGGCGAAGGCGACCGGGCAGCCGAACGCCGGCTCGTAGCGTTCGGCATAGTCGGGGGGGGCGAACTCGATCTCGACTTGAAGGGGCCGCAGCGGCTCGCCGGCGATCGCCTCGAGCTGACTGGCCCAGCTCGACAGCACGGTATCGACCACGAAGCGGTTGTAGGCGTTGTAGGGGCTGATGGAATAGAAGCACAGCCAGGCGCCGGTGCTGTCCTCGAGGAAGCTCGAGCGGCCGCGGTAGTTCGAGGCGTACAGCGGCTCGAAGCGGATCAGCGTGCGCGCCGCCTCGCGCACCGTCGGCGCCTGGGCCGCGGTCACCCCGGCCAGGCCGAGCTGCGCCGGGCGGCGCAGGCGGCCCATGTCGAGCCCCAGCGCCGGATCGCGCGCCAGCTGCATCGCCGCATGGCCGAGGCGCATGTAGCGCGGAATCGACAGCCGTGCCTGGGGCTCGGCCAGGCGCGCGGCGTCCAGTCCGTAGCTGTCGAGCAGCGGCTGCGGATCGAGGCCGCGGCGCAGCAGCGTTTCGGCGAGGCTGTGGACGAAGCCCACCGAGAGATCGCCGAGGCGCACGCGCTCGTGCTTCAAGGCGCCGCCAGCCAGTGGTTGACCAGTCGCGCCGGCTGCCGGGGATCGTTCCTGGACGGCCGCCGCGGCGAGCCGAGCAGGTTCCACGGCAGCCCCAGGGTGCGCACCTCCATGCGCGAGCCGGCGGGGAGCGTTACCGGACAGGGCTCGGTGGCGGCAGGTGCACCCGGTATCGCCAGCAGATCGGGCGTTTCGGCCGTCAGCGCGGGGGCGCCGCTGCACCCCAGACGCACCGCGAGGCGGCCGGCGGCGGTCGGCGTGGTGCCAGGCGGCAGCGGGCCGGGCGCGCTGTAGCGCCCTTCGTAGCGGCTCAGCCGGTCCTTGTACCAGATCGGTTCGAGAACCTCGCCGCGCGGGTCGAAGACCAGGCTCACCTGTTGCAGCGGGCCCTTGCCGATCCGTAGCCGGCCGGCCTCCAGGCGTGGTTCCGGCAGCACGATCGAGCCGGCCACCAGGGTGACGCCGAAGCGCGCGGCGAGCTCGCCGAAGACGTGCTGGTAGTACGCCGCCATCTCCGGCGCCTTGATGCGCAGCACGGCCTCGGTGCGGCGGTCGTCGCGCGCCTGGTTGCGCCACAGGGCGTGCAGGTAGCCCCAGGGATTGCTCAGCGCCGTCCACTGCATCGCATCGCGCAGGGTGCGGGCGTGCAGCACCTCCGGCTTCTCGCCGACGGCGAACAGGCCGGTGCCGACGTGCTCGGGCAGCACCACGACGGTGGCGGAATTGAGCAGCCCGGCGTCGCGCGCCTGCTCCAGGTAGTGGGCGAACTTGCGGCTCAGGCGCTCGGGGGCCTGGTAGTCCGCCGGGGCGAGCGCGGTCTCGATGCCGAGCAGGTTGCCGCGCGTGCTCGGCTCGCCGTGGCTGACCACGGTCGCTGGGCGCAGGTCGGAGAGCAGCACCACGGGCGGGCGCCGGGCGGACCAGTCGAGGTACAGCGCCAGGGCGAAGGCCGCCATCAGGCCGAGGACGAACAGGCGAATCGTATTGGGCATGTCGGAGCCGAGCGAAGGGACGACACAGCCTAGGCAAAGCGCGCTGGGCTGCCAAGTGCGGCTGTGCTGTTCGATCATCAAGTTGTCAGTTTCGATCATTGAGGCGACCGGACGCGCTCACTATCGTCGCCTCATTCGACCGCGCCGAAGAGACGCGGCGGCTCGCATCCGGGGGCGAGGCCACCCGTGCGGGCACTTCCGTGACCTGACGAGGACGATTCGATGACCACCTTTCCGCACCTGCTGGCGCCGCTGGACCTGGGCTTCGTCACGCTGCGCAACCGCACGCTGATGGGCTCGATGCATACCGGGCTGGAGGAGATGCCCGGCGGCTTCGAGCGCATGGCCGCCTATTTCGCCGAGCGCGCCCGCGGCGGCGTCGGCCTGATGGTGACCGGCGGGGTCGGGCCGAACGAGGAGGGCGCGGTGCGCATGGGCGGGGCCAAGCTGAGCACCCCCGAGGAAGCGCAGGCGCACCGGGTGGTCACCCAGGCGGTGCACGAGGCGGGCGGCCTGATCTGCATGCAGATCCTGCATGCCGGCCGCTACGCCTACAACCCCAAGCTGGTCGGGGCCAGCGCCATCCAGGCGCCGATCAATCCCTTCACTCCGCGCGAGCTGGACGAAGAGGGCATCGAGAAGCAGATCGCCGATTTCGTCAATTGCGCCGCGCTCGCCCGCGAAGCCGGATACGACGGCGTCGAGATCATGGGTTCGGAAGGCTACTTCATCAACCAGTTCCTGGTGGCGCACACCAACCACCGCAGCGATCGCTGGGGCGGCAGCTATGAGAACCGCATGCGCCTGCCGGTGGAGATCGTGCGCCGGGTGCGCGAGGCGGTCGGCCCGGACTTCATCGTCATCTATCGCCTGTCCATGCTCGATCTGGTCGAGGGCGGCAGCAGCTGGGAGGAGATCGTCCGCCTGGCCAGGGCGGTGGAACAGGCCGGCGCGACCCTGATCAACACCGGCATCGGCTGGCACGAGGCGCGCATCCCGACCATCGCCACCAAGGTGCCGCGCGCGGCCTTCACCAAGGTCACCGCGCGCCTGCGCGGCGAGGTGAAGATCCCGCTGATCACCACCAACCGCATCAACACCCCGGAGGTGGCCGAGCGGGTGCTGGCCGAGGGCGACGCCGACATGGTTTCGATGGCGCGGCCCTTCCTCGCCGACCCGGAGTTCGTCAACAAGGCCGCCGCCGGGCGCAGCGAGGCGATCAATACCTGCATCGGCTGCAACCAGGCCTGCCTGGACCATACCTTCGGCGGCAAGCTGACCACCTGCCTGGTCAACCCGCGCGCCTGCTACGAGACCGAGCTGAACTACGTGCCGGTGCGCGAGCCGCGTCGCATCGCCGTGGTCGGTGCCGGCCCCGCGGGGCTGGCGGCGGCGACCGTGGCCGCCGAGCGCGGGCACCGGGTCACCCTGTTCGAGGCGGCGGACGAGATCGGCGGGCAGTTCAACGTTGCCAAGCGCATCCCCGGCAAGGAAGAGTTCCACGAAACCCTGCGCTACTTCCGCCACAAGCTCGCCGAGGCCGGCGTCGAGCTGCGCCTCGGCCGGCGCGTCGGCGTGCAGGAACTGGTGGACGCCGGCTTCCAGGAGGTGCTGCTGGCCACTGGTGTGCGGCCGCGCACGCCGGCGCTGCCGGGCATCGACCATCCAAAGGTGATCGGCTATCTGGATGCCATCCTCGGGCGCAGGCCGGTCGGCCAGCGGGTGGCGATCATCGGCGCCGGCGGCATCGGCTTCGACGTCGCCGAGCTGATCACCCACTCGGGGCCGGCCACCAGCCTCGACCGCGAAGCCTTCTGGCGCGAATGGGGCATCGACCCCGAACTGCAGGCGCGCGGCGGCGTCGCCGGTATCCAGCCGCAGCCGGGCGCGGCGGCGCGAGAGGTGTTCCTGCTGCAGCGCAAGAAGGCCAAGGTCGGCAACGGGCTGGGCAAGACCACCGGCTGGATCCACCGCGCCGGGCTGAAGAACAGGCAGGTGCGCATGCTCAATTCGGTCGAATACCTGATGATCGACGACGAAGGGCTGCACATCCGCGTTGCCGAGGGCGAGCCGCAGGTCCTGCCGGTCGACACGGTGATCGTCTGCGCCGGCCAGGAGCCGCTGCGCGAGCTGCAGGCCGGCCTCGAGGCGGCCGGTCTGGCGGTGCACCTGATCGGCGGCGCCGACGTGGCCGCCGAGCTCGATGCCAAGCGCGCGATCAACCAGGGTTCGCGCCTGGCCGCCGCGCTCTGAGCGGGCCTCGGGGCGGAACAGCCGTCCGTCGGCGCCGGGGAGGTTTTGTGCAGCCGGTCGCAGGCGGTCGGAACGGCCGCCGGACGCCTGCCAACCCAGTCACACTGCCTGGCGCGGCTTTTCACCTAGACTAGCGGCCTGTGCGGTTGGTTGAACTGACCGAACAGGCCACCAGGCCCGTGATGAACCCGCGGCCGGCCACACGGCCGCACACCCCGGCAATGCCCCGGCTCGCGCCCGGCGAGCTGCCGAAGGACACCGCTCATGCAGAACAAACCGCAGATGGTCGAGGCCGTACTGTTCTTCAACGAACGGGGCATCTGCAAGGAAATGCTGTACCCCGAGTTCGAGGCCCTGCTCGACGGAGTGGTGAGCATGCCCAAGTTCGCCGACCAGCAGATGCGCGTCGCCTACGTGCTGGTGGACGCGCGGCTGCAGGTCCGTGCGGCGGTCTTCTTCTACCTGGACTTCACCGAGGACGGCGCCGCCGACGAGGGCTGGAACATCCCCCTGCGCCAGCTCGCCGAGCGTGCCGGCCGTGGTCCCGACCTCGGTGCCGGGCCGATCCGGCTGGCCTGCCGCAGCCAGTGCCCGGTGGCCTGGCACCAGATGCACCTGTGGGACCCGGAACAGACCGCGGGGGTGAGCGACCTGCAACTGTTGCGCGACACCCTCAGGCGCAACAGCCTGGGACTGCTGGTGGAAGAGGACGGCCCGAAGGCGGTGCCGGCCGACCGCCTGCAGGTCGCGGCGGAAGACAAGTGGTATCCCACCGCCGCGCCGGAGGCGCCGGCCCCCCAGCCGACGAGCCCGGACCACGAACAGCGGCTGAAGGCGGCACGGCTGATCAAGCAGCAGCGTCTGCGGATCGACAGCCTGGCCCGCGAGCACGAAGCCGAGCTGGCCGCCGCGCGCGAAGCGGCGGAGCAGGTGCGCCAGCTGCAGCAGGCCGAGATCGACCGGCTGGTCGCCCGGATCGAGGCGCTGGAACTGCACAACGCCCGCCTGCAGGCCGAGACCGCGACCCAGGCCGAGCGCTTCCAGCAGCAGCGCGAGGAGCTCGCCCGCCAGGTTCGCGCCTTGGAGCGCAACAGCCAGGCCGAGGCCGATACGCTGCGCCAGCAGCTGGAAGCGGGCATGCAGGCGAAGATCGCCGCCGCGGTGGAGAGCTACCGCGAGCAGATCTCCATCCGCGATGTCGAGCTGGCCTACCGCGACGAACTCGACAGCCAGCTGCAGGCCGACATCGAGCGCCTGAAGAAGGAGGCCGAGGAGCGCGCCGTGCAGGCGGCAGAGCAGGCATTGCAGGGCCTGGCCAAGCAGGGGGTGATGTTCGTCGCCTACCACCCCGGCGCCGGCCACCTCACCATTCCCCCCGGCGACCTTGCCACCTACTCGCAGAACCCGCAGGCCTATGCGGCCGCCAAGTGCAACGTGTCCCCCGAGCAGTACGGGCAGTGGCTGCGTCACTACGAGCGGCCGCTCTGCGTCGCCACCCTGCCGAGCGGCGAGCCCTGCGCCATGCCGATCGACCGGGTCGGCACGCCGGCGCGCTTCGTGCCCGGCGAATCGGATTGCTGCTCGCGCCACCGGACCGGCCACCGGCTGAAGACCGGCAGTTGAGTGTCTGAAGAACCCATCCCGCGGGCGCGGCTGCAGGCGTTGCGCCTCGACTGGCTGGACGATGCAGGCGTGGAAGTCGGCCTGCTGCGCCTCGACGAAGTCGACCCGCTGCTGTCCGGCAACAAGCGGTACAAGCTGCACGGCTATCTCCGTCAGCGCGAGGCGACTGGCGCGCCCGGCCTGATCAGCCTCGGCGGCCCGCATTCCAATCACCTGCATGCCCTGGCCGCGGCGGGTCGGCGCCACGGCTTCGCCACCGTCGGGCTGCTGCGCGGCGAGCCCAGGACAACGCCGACCGTGGCCGACCTCGAAGCCTTCGGCATGCGCCTGCACTGGCTCGGCTATGGCGGTTATCGTGCGCGGCACCAGCCGGGCTTCTGGAGAGTGTGGCAACGGCGCTATCCGGGATTCGCCTGCGTGCCCGAAGGCGGCGGTGGGCTGACCGGGGCGCTGGGTTGCGCGCCGCTGGTGGCGCAGGTGCAGGCGCAATTGCCCGGGTTCGGCTGGCCCGATCACCACGGCTGGTGGCTCGCCGTCGGCACCGGCACCACGCTGGCCGGGCTGGTGATCGGCGAGGACGGCCGGCGGCCGGTATATGGCGCGCTGGCCGGGCCGGTCACGCACGGCGTCGGCGCACAGGTCGCACGGCTGCTGGACGAACATGGCAGGCCCGATGAGGGGTATCGGCTGGTACCGGCGGCGCGCCGCGGCTTCGGTCGGGCGGACGACGAACTGCTGGCCTTCATGGCGGACACCGAACGGGCCGCGCGGATCCCGCTGGAGCCGGTCTACACCGCCAAGGCACTGCTGGCGCTGCGCGAGGAGATTGCCCGCGGGCGCTTCGCCGCGGGTACCCGGCTGATCGTGGTGCACACCGGCGGGCTGCAGGGGCGCCGGGCGCTCGCCGGCGAGGCTGGGGCTTTGCGCTAGAGCAGGTCGGGCGCCAGGTCGGGCCAGCCGTCGGGCACGAGAAACAGGCGCTCGCGCTCCAGCCAGTGGTTGTCCGGGCCAGGCGCCAGGCCGGCGAGCAACTGCGGCTGGAAGGTCTCGGGCAGGCTCGCCAGCCATTCATCCAACTGCCTGCGATCCCAGGCCTGCGATGGCGCGAGACGTGCCGGTGCCAGCCAGGCCGCGCGGGGCAGGGGCTGCCAGGGGCCGTCCATGGCGGCGATCACCGTTCCCCAGTCCCGTCTGGGCACCCAGCGGCCGCGCAGGTGCGTCGGATTCGCGCCGGCCGGCGCACCTGTATCGCCGGGCCAGGGCGCGAACAGGTAGCCGCCGAGCCAGAGGCTGGCGGCAAGGTCGTGTTCGGTCAGCTCGCGCAGCGTGGCCAGGCCTTCGGCGGTCGCGGACAGCCCGAGCTGGTGCTGCTGCAGCCGGGCGAGCTTGAGGTCCAGGCGGTCGCGGCCGCCGGGGCCGACCCAGCTGTCGTGGCGCAGCGGGTCGGCGCCGGCGCGCCGCAGGTAGAACTTGATCGCCAGCTCGCAGTGCTGCACGCCGGCCGGGTCGCGCAGGACGAGGTCGAGCTCGCCGAGCGTCTGGCCGCCCAGGCGGATCGGCAGGTTGGCGGCAAGCAGCTCGACGTCCGGCGCGCGGCTCAGGGCGAACTGCCAGAGGCGCTCGTAATACAGCCCCAGGCGCCGGTTGCTGGCGCGCGCGAGCCAGTTCTCCAGGGCCGCCGGGTCGAGTTCCTGGTGCAGCAGCCAGTCGGCCAGCAGCCCGGGCTGGCGGTACCAGCGGCTTTCCTGCAGGGGATGGCGCTGCGGCGCGGGCGTCGCGAGCAGCAGCGGCGGGGCCAGCAGCACCCAGGCGAGATCGCGCACCCGCGGGTGCCGGAGGCGATGCAGCAGTTCGGCGAATTCGAGCGTCATCGGCTGAGCATAGCCGCTCTGGTTTGCCGCTGCCGGGCGCTTTCGCCCATAATCCGGGCACCTCACGCCAGCCCCTCCGGGAGCCCTATGGAGCAGTTTCGCAACATCGGCATCATCGGCCGTCTCGGCAGCACCCAGGTCGTGGACACCATTCGCCGTCTCAAGCGCTTCCTCGTCGAACGGCACCTGCACGTGATCCTCGAGGAAAGCATCGCCGAGGTGCTGCCCGGGCATGGTATGCAGGTGGCGTCGCGGCACCAGATGGGCGAGGCCTGCGACCTGGTGATCGTCGTCGGCGGTGACGGCAGCATGCTCGGCGCGGCGCGGGTGATGTGCCGCTACCGGGTGCCGGTGCTGGGCATCAACCGCGGCAGCCTTGGGTTTCTCACCGACATCCGCCCCGACGAGCTGGAGGAGAAGGTCAGCGCCGTGCTCGACGGCCAGTACCTGCTGGAGAACCGCTTCCTGCTCGAGGCGCAGGCGCGCCGGATGGACGAGTCCATCGGCGAGGGCGACGCGCTGAACGACGTGGTCCTGCATCCGGGCAAGTCGACGCGGATGATCGAGTTCGAGTTGTACATCGACGGCCACTTCGTCTGCAGCCAGAAGGCCGACGGCCTGATCGTGGCGACGCCGACCGGCTCGACTGCCTATTCGCTGTCGGCCGGCGGGCCGATCATGCACCCGCGGCTGGACGCCATCGTCATCGTGCCGATGTACCCGCACACGCTTTCCAGCCGGCCGATCGTGGTCGATGGAAACAGCGAGCTGAAGATCGTTGTCTCACCGAATATGCAGATCTATCCCCAGGTTTCCTGCGATGGCCAGAACCACTTCACCTGCGCGCCGGGCGATACCGTCACGGTCCGGAAAAAGCCGCAGAAGCTGCACCTGATCCATCCGCTGGACCACAACTACTACGAGATCTGCCGCACCAAGCTCGGGTGGGGCAGCCGGCTCGGCGGAGGCGACTGATGCGCGTGGATCCGGCGCGCCGCTACGACCTCATCGGAGACATCCACGGCTGCGCCCGTACCCTGGCCCGGTTGCTCGACACCCTCGGCTATCGGCGACAGGGCGGCGTCTGGCGGCATCCGTCGCGGCACGCGGTGTTCCTCGGCGACATCATCGATCGCGGCCCGCGCATCCGCGAGGCGCTGCACCTGGTGCACGACATGGTCGACGCCGGCCAGGCCCACTGCATCCTCGGCAACCACGAATTCAATGCGCTCGGCTGGTACACGCCAGCGCCGCCCGGCAGCGGCCGCACCTTCGTGCGCGAGCACACGCCGCGCTACCGGCGCCTGCTGGAGGAGACCTTCCAGCAGTTCGAGCCCTATCCGGACGAGTGGAAGGCCTTCCGCGAGTGGTTCATGGAGTTGCCGCTGTACCTCGACGGCGAGCGTTTCCGGGTCGTCCACGCTTGCTGGGACAGCGCTCTGATCTCGCTGCTGGACGAGCGGCTGGACGAGGGCCGGCTCGACCCGGCGTTCCTGCAGGAGGCCGGCTTCGACAACAGCTTCGCCTGCCGCGCGCTGGACCGGCTGCTGCGCGGCACCGACATGCCGCTGCCCAACGGCATCACCCTGACCACCGAGGAAGGTTTCACCCGCACGGTGTTCCGCACCAAGTTCTGGGAGCAGGACCCGCAGACCTACGGCGACGTGGTGTTCCAGCCCGACGGGCTGCCCGAGCACGCCGCCCGCGTGCCGCTGACCGTGGAACAGAAGAACCGGCTGTTCCTCTACGGGCCGGAGGAGCCGCTGCTGTTCGTCGGGCATTACTGGCGCCGCGGCAAGCCGGCGCCGATCCGCCCGAACCTCGCCTGCCTGGACTACAGCGCGGTGAAGTACGGCAAGCTGGTGGCCTATCGGCTGGACGAGGAAACGCGGCTGGACCCGGCCAAGTTCGTCTGGGTCGATGTCGAGCGGCCGGAGCACTGAGGTGGCGGTCGAAGCGCTGCGTGTGCCGCTGAACGAGGACCTGTCCGGTTTCCTGCGTCTGCTGCAACAACTGCAGGTACCCTGCCGCGTGAGCGAGGAAGGGGGGCAGCAGGTCCTGCGCGTGCCGGACGGCCTGGCCGAGCAGGTGCGGCAGCTGTACCGGCGCTATCTCGAGGGCGAGCCCCTGGCGCTGGCCGAAACGCCGCCGCAGCAGCGCCAGGGCTTCTTCGCCGAACTGCGCCGTCGTCCGCTGACCGCGGCGATCCTGCTGCTCACCCTGCTGGTGGCCGGGCTGACCTGGCTGGGCGAGAACCTGGCGGGGGTGGCCTGGTTCAGCTTCACCGACTTCCGCATCGAAGGCGACTACATCTACTTCGCCACGCTCGGCCAGATGCTCGACAGCGGGCAGTGGTGGCGCCTGGTGACGCCGATGTTCGTGCATTTCGGGCTGCTGCACCTGGCGATGAATTCGCTCTGGTACTGGGAGCTCGGGCGGCGCATCGAGGGCCGGCAGGGCACCCTGATGCTGCTGGCGCTGACCTTGCTCTTCAGCCTGGGCTCGAACTTCGCGCAGTACCTGTACGGTGGCGTCGGCATCTTCGGCGGGCTGTCCGGCGTGCTCTACGGTCTGCTCGGGCACTGCTGGCTGTTCCAGAAGCTGGCGCCGACCGACGCCTACCGGCTGCCGCCGGGCGTGGTGGTGCTGATGCTCGCCTGGCTGCTGATCTGCCTCACCGGCGTGATCGACGTGGTGAGCTTCGGCACCCTGGCGATCGCCAACGCGGCGCACGTGGGCGGGCTGGTGCTGGGCTGCCTGACCGGTGTGATCGGCGGCCTGCTGGCGCGGCGGGCGGGTGGTCGGTAGGGGCGGGCTGTCACGGCGAGAGCGCGCCATGCTGGGTGCTCTTCGGTGGGCTGAAGCCCACCCTACCTGAACGGTGCGGCGTCGCTGAGGCTCAGTTGGACATTGGCGTCGCTCACCTGCGCACCTGTCCTGTGGCCTACCGTCGCCGCGAGGGCGCGCCTCCCACAGGTAGGCCAGTGTGCGTTCGCCGCTTTTGTGGGAGGCCCGCCCTCGGGGCGATGCTCTTGATCCTCCAGGCACCAGCCCCGACGCTGTCCAGCCTTCCAGCCTTCCAGCCTTCCAGCCTTCCAGCCTTCCAGCCTTCCAGCCTCCAGTTTTCGGTAGAATGGCCGCTCGTTTTCCTGGAGCACGCCATGTCTTCCTTCCTCGACGCCATCCGCAACATCACTCCCGAGATCTACCAGAACCTCAAGCAGGCCGTGGAACTCGGCAAGTGGGGCGACGGCCGCAAGCTCACCGCCGAGCAGAAGGCGCTCTGCCTGCAGGCGATGATCGCCTGGGAGACCGAGAACCTGCCGGAAGAAGAGCGAACCGGCTACATGGGCCCGCAGGAGTGCCAGTCCAAGTCCACCTCGATTCCCAACGTCCTGTTCAGCTCCGCCTCGCAGAGCGTTCACTGATGCTGGAGCTCGGCCGCGGCGCGCTGGACAAGATGACGGCGCGCATCGACGCACCGGTGCAGTACGCCTTTCGTCTCGATGGGCAGCAGGTGCCGGTCAACCCGCTGATCGGCAAAACCCTGCGCCTCGAATACCTCGGCGAGATCCGCTGCACGCACTGCGGGCGCAAGACCCGCAAGAGCTTCAGCCAGGGCTACTGCTATCCCTGCTTCACCAGGCTGCCGCAGTGCGACAGCTGCATCGTCAGCCCGGAGAAGTGCCACCACGAACTGGGCACCTGCCGCGATCCGGAGTGGGGCGAGTCGTTCTGCATGACCGACCACGTCGTCTACCTGGCCAATTCCTCGGGGGTCAAGGTCGGCATCACCCGCGCCACCCAGCTGCCGACGCGCTGGCTCGATCAGGGCGCCAGCCAGGCGCTGCCGATCCTGCGGGTGGCCACGCGCCAGCAGTCCGGCCTGGTCGAGGACCTGCTGCGCAGCCAGGTGGCCGACCGCACCAACTGGCGCGCGCTGCTCAAGGGCGACGCCGCGCCGGTCGACCTGCGGGCGGTCCGCGAGGGCGTGCTCGACGCCTGTGCCGACGGCCTGCGGGCCCTGCAGCAGCGTTTCGGCCTGCAGGCGATCCAGCCGCTGGACGGCGCCGAGGTGGTCGAGATTCGCTACCCGGTGACGGTCTATCCTCAGAAGATCGTCAGCCTCGATCTGGAAAAGACACCGGTGGTGGAGGGCACCCTGATGGGTATCAAGGGTCAGTACCTGATCCTGGACACGGGTGTGATCAATATCCGCAAGTTCACTGCCTACCAAACGGCCGTTAGCTGCAAGCTCCAAGCTGCTAGCTGACGCCAATCCCGAACCTGCAGCTTGAAGCTGTCGCTTGAGCTGCCTCGAAGAGGTCTACCGATGCGTACAGAACAGCCGAAAGTCATCCATCTCAAGGACTACCAGGCGCCGGAGTACCTGATCGATGAAACCCACCTGACCTTCGAGCTGTACGAAGACCGCACCCTGGTGCACGCGCAGCTGGTCATGCGGCGCAACCCCGAGCGCCCCGGCGAGGCGCTGCCGCCGCTGGAGCTGCACGGCCAGGAGCTGGAGCTGCTGCACCTGAAGCTCGACGACCGCGAGCTGTCGCCGGACCAGTACCAGCTGAGCGACGACGCCCTCAGGCTGCAGCCCGACAGCGCCGCCTTCACCCTCGACAGCACGGTGTGCATCCACCCGGAAAGCAACACCGCGCTGGAGGGCCTGTACAAGTCCGGCAAGATGTTCTGCACCCAGTGCGAGGCCGAGGGGTTCCGCAAGATCACCTACTACCTCGACCGCCCGGACGTGATGAGCAAGTTCACCACCACGGTCAGCGCCGACAAGCAGGCCTATCCGATCCTGCTGTCCAACGGCAACCCGATCGCCAGCGGCGAGGAGGGCGACGGCCGCCACTGGGCGACCTGGGAAGACCCGTTCAAGAAGCCGGCCTACCTGTTCGCGCTGGTCGCGGGCGACCTCTGGTGCGTGGAGGACAGCTTCACCACCATGAGCGGCCGCGAGGTGGCGCTGCGTATCTACGTCGAGCCGGAAAACATCGACAAGTGCCAGCACGCCATGGACAGCCTCAAGCGCTCCATGCGCTGGGACGAGGAGGTCTACGGCCGCGAGTACGACCTGGACATCTTCATGATCGTCGCGGTGAACGACTTCAACATGGGCGCCATGGAAAACAAGGGGCTCAACATCTTCAACTCCAGCGCAGTGCTGGCCAAGGCCGAGACCGCCACCGACGCCGCGCACCAGCGGGTCGAGGCGATCGTCGCGCACGAGTACTTCCACAACTGGTCGGGCAACCGCGTGACCTGCCGCGACTGGTTCCAGCTGTCGCTCAAGGAAGGCTTCACCGTGCTGCGCGACGCGCAGTTCTCCGCCGACATGAACTCGGCGACGGTCAAGCGCATCGAGGACGTGGCCTACCTGCGCACCCACCAGTTCGCCGAGGACGCCGGCCCCATGGCCCACTCGGTGCGCCCGGAATCCTTCATCGAGATCTCCAACTTCTACACCCTGACGGTCTACGAGAAGGGCGCCGAAGTGGTGGGCATGATCCGCACGCTGCTCGGCCCGGAGGGCTTCCGCAAGGGCACCGACCTGTATTTCGAGCGGCATGACGGCCAGGCGGTGACCTGCGATGACTTCGTCAAGGCCATGGAGGACGCCAACGGCGTCGACCTGACGCAGTTCAAGCGCTGGTACAGCCAGGCCGGAACGCCACGCCTGGCGGTGCGCGAGCACTACGACCAGGCCGCCGGGCGCTACAGCCTGACCTTCAGCCAGAGCTGTCCGCCGACGCCGGGCCAGCCGGACAAGCAGCCTTTCGTGATTCCGGTCGCCCTCGGCCTGCTCGACGCCGACGGCAGCGACCTGCCGCTGCGGCTGGAAGGCGAGGACGCGGCCGTCGGCACCCAGCGCGTGCTGTCGGTGACCGAGGCCGAGCAGACCTTCACCTTCCTGGACGTCGCCGAAAAGCCGCTGCCGTCGCTGCTGCGCGGCTTCTCCGCGCCGGTGAAGCTGGACTTCCCCTACGGTCGCGACCAGCTGATGTTCCTCATGCAGCACGACAGCGACGGCTTCAATCGCTGGGAAGCCGGCCAGCAGTTGGCGGTGCAGGTGCTGCAGGAGATGATCGGCCAGCACCAGCGCGGCGAAGCGCTGTCGATGGACACGCGCCTGGTCGACGCCCTGCGCACGGTGCTCGAGGACGGCAGCCTGGACCAGGCGATGGTCGCCGAGATGCTGTCGCTGCCGGGCGAGGCCTACCTGACCGAAATCAGCGAGGTCGCCGATGTCGACGCCATCCACGCGGCCCGCGAATTCGCCCGCCGCGAGCTGGCCGGGCGGCTGTACGACCCGCTGTTCCAGCGCTACATGGCCAACCGCGAAGTCTCCCGGCAGACGCCCTACGTGGCCTCGGCCGAGCATTTCGCCCGCCGCGCGCTGCAGAACGTCGCGCTGGCCTACCTGATGTTCAGCGAGCGCCCGGAAGTGCTCGCCCTGTGCGCCGACCAGTTCGACACCGCCGACAACATGACCGAGCGCCTCGCCGCGCTGGCCTCGCTGATCAACTCGCCGTTCGAGGAGAAGAAGGCGCTGGCGCTGGAGCTGTTCGCCGAGCAGTTCCGGGACGATCCGTTGGTCATGGACCAGTGGTTCAGCGTGCAGGCGGCCTCTCCGCTGCCCGGTGGCCTCGAGCGCGTGCAGCGGCTGATGCAGCACCCGGCGTTCACCCTGAAGAACCCGAACAAGGTGCGCGCGCTGATCGGTGCCTTCGCCAACCAGAACCTGGTCAACTTCCACCGCATCGACGGCGCCGGCTACGCCTTCCTCGCCGACCAGGTGATCATGCTCAACGCCCTCAACCCGCAGATCGCCTCGCGCCTGCTGGCGCCGCTGACCCGCTGGCGCAAGTACGACGCGACGCGCCAAGGGCTGATGAAGGCGCAGCTGGAGCGCATCCTGGCCTCGGGCGAGCTGTCCACCGACGTCTACGAGGTGGTCAGCAAGAGCCTCGCCTGAACGTCGCCCGAGCCTGCACTCTGCACCGGCCCCGCACTTCCGTCGCCCCGGTGAAGGCCGGGGCCCAGTAGGGCGCGTACCAGGCATCGTTCGGGCTCGGGGCTGTGGGTGCCGCACCGACCGCTGGAGCCGCTCACCTGGGTACCGGCCTGCGCCGGTACGACGGGTGCAAGAAGGGGCCAGGGTGCACACCTGGCTTCGCCCCCACACCTCACCGTCGCCCCGGCGAAGGCTGGGGCCCAGTCGGGTGCGCACCCGGGCCTGTCCGAGCTCGGCCGTGGAGGCTGCACGGACCCGTGCAAGCCTCTCCCCATCCCCCGGACAAGGCGTCCTTGAGCGCCGCATAAGCCTCGCTGATCCCTCGACAATCACGCCCTGCGGCGTTAACAAAACATAACGTCCGGCGCATTGTCACCGCTTTGAGCGGCTCGCTAGCATTGCCCGGCCTGCAACGTGCAGGCCTTACCTATAACAATAAAGGGGGTATGTATGAGCGAGCCCGTCTCTCGGCGCTCCCGTTCCGGCCGCGCGGCAGCGATCCGCTCCGCCGTGATACGCCACCACCGTTTCCCGCTGGCCAGCGTGCTCTCGCTGTGCAGCGTGCTCTCCATCCTCTCGCTGGGTGCTTCGACCGTTCAGGCCCAGGAGAGCGCCGATCCGCAGACCCGCTATTCCATCCCCACCGACAAGGCCGCTTCGCGCCTGCTGCTGGACATCGCGCGCGTCGGTGATCGGCTGGTCGCCGCCGGCGACCGTGGCCACATCATCTATTCCGACGACGAGGGCGCCACCTGGACCCAGGCCAAGGTGCCGACGCGGCAGATGCTCACCGCGCTCTCGTTCATCGACGCCAGGCAGGGCTGGGCCGTCGGCCACGACGCGCTGATCCTCGCCACCAGCGATGGCGGCCAGACCTGGACCCGCCAGTACGAGGAACGCGAGCGCGAGGCGCCGCTTCTGGACGTCTGGTTCGAAAACGCCGAGCACGGTATCGCGGTCGGCGCCTACGGTGCGCTGCTGGAGACCCTCGACGGCGGCCAGACCTGGGACGACGTCAGCGACCGGGTCGACAACGAGGACGGCTACCACCTCAATGCCATCGGCACGGCCGGCGGCGCGCTGTTCATCGTTGGCGAGATGGGCGGCATCTTCCGTTCGGACGACCAGGGACAGACCTGGAAACGCCTCGAATCCCCCTACGAGGGCTCGCTGTTCGGCGTGGTCGACGGCGGCCAGCCGGGCGCGGTGGTGGTGTTCGGCCTGCGCGGGCACATGTTCCGTTCCGCCGACCTCGGCGACAGCTGGGAGAACGTGCGGATCGTCGACGGCGGCAACGTCTTCGAGGCCGGGCTCGCCGACGGCAGCCTGCTGGCCGACGGGCGCGTCGCGGTGGTCGGGCACAGCGGCGCGGTGCTGACCAGCGAGGACCACGGGCAGACGTTCGCCCTGGTGAGCCGCCCGGACCGACGTTCGCTGGCCGGCGTCACCTCCGATTCCAGAGGCAACCTGATCCTGGTGGGGCAGGGCGGCGTTCGCATCGCCGCGCCGACGGGCGCCGATCTTGCCCAACGTCCTTGAGCCGGGAGTACTCGCATGAGCAACCAACAACAAAAACCGGCGTCCTTCCTCGAACGCCTGATCTTCGACAACCGGCCGGCGGTCATCCTGATCTGCCTGCTGATCAGCGTCTTCCTGTTCTACCAGGCCGCCCAGGTCCGGCCGGAAACCAGCTTCGAGAAGATGATCCCGCTGGGGCATCCGTACATCCAGCGCATGCTCGAACACCGCAACGACCTGGCCAACATGGGCAACGTGGTGCGCATCTCGGTCGCGGCGAAGGACGGCACCATCTTCTCCAAGGAGTACATGGAGACGCTGCGGCAGATCCATGACGAGGTGTTCTACATCCAGGGCGTCGATCGCTCGAACCTCAAGTCCCTGTGGAGCCCGAGCGTCCGCTGGACCGAGGTGACCGAGGAAGGCTTCGCCGGCGGCGAGGTCATCCCGCAGACCTACGACGGCTCGCCCGCCAGCCTGAACCAGCTGCGCGACAACATCCTCAAGTCCGGGCAGATCGGCCGGCTGGTGGCCAACAATTTCCAGTCCAGCATCGTCGACGTGCCGCTGATGGAGTCCTACTCCGATCCGGAGGACCCCAGCCGGCAGATCAGGCTCGACTACCAGAAGTTCTCCCATGAACTCGAGGAGAAGATCCGCGACAAGTACCAGGCGCAGAACCCGAACGTCGAGATCCACATCATCGGCTTCGCCAAGAAGGTCGGCGACCTGATCGACGGCCTGGTGGACGTGGCGATGTTCTTCATCGTCGCGATCGGCGTGACCCTGGCGCTGCTGCTGTGGTTCACCCGCTGCATGCGCAGCACCATCGCCGTGGTGGTCACCACCTTGATCGCGGTGATCTGGCAGCTCGGCCTGCTGCACACCTTCGGCTTCGGACTCGACCCGTATTCGATGCTGGTGCCCTTCCTGGTGTTCGCCATCGGCATCTCGCACGGCGTGCAGAAGATCAACGGCATCGCCATGGCCTCGGGCCAGGCGAGCGACCCGCTGACCGCCGCGCGCATGGCGTTCCGCCAGCTGTTCATCCCCGGCCTGGTGGCGCTGCTGTCCGATGCGGTCGGCTTCGTCACGCTATTGCTGATCGACATCGGCGTCATCCGCGAACTGGCGATCGGCGCCTCGCTGGGCGTGGCGGTGATCATCCTCACCAACCTGATCCTGCTGCCGGTGACCATCTCCTACCTCGGCATCAGCCCGCGGGCAGTGAAGCAGAGCCGCGACGACGCGGCGCGCGAGCACCCGTTCTGGCGCGCGCTGTCGAACTTCGCCAGCCCGAAGGTGGCGCCGATCTCGGTATTCGTCGCCGTCCTTGCCGTCATCGGCGGCCTGTGGTACGGCCAGAACCTGAAGATCGGCGACCTCGACCAGGGCGCGCCCGAACTGCATCCGGACTCGCGCTACAACCTGGACAACGACTTCATCATCCGCAACTACTCCACCAGCTCCGACATCCTGGTGGTGATGGTCAAGACCGCGCCGGAGGGCTGCGCCGCCTACGACACGCTGGCGGCCATGGACGAGCTGATGTGGAAGATGGAAAACACCGAGGGCGTGCAGTCGGCGGTCTCGATGGTCACGGTCGCCCGCCAGGGCATCAAGGGGATGAACGAGGGCAGCCTCAAGTGGGAGACGCTGTCGCGCAACCAGTTCGTCCTCAACAACTCCATCGCCCGCGCCGAGGGCATGTACAACAGCGACTGCTCGCTGGCCCCGGTGATCGTCTACCTCAACGATCACAAGGCCGAGACCCTCGAGCACGTGGTCGCGGCGGCGCGCGAGTTCGCCGAGGAGAACAACCGCGAGGGGCTGGAGTTCGTGCTCGCCGCCGGCAACGCCGGCATCGAGGCGGCCACCAACGAGGTGATCGCGGCGTCCGAGACCACCATGCTGATCGCCGTGTACCTGGCGGTGAGCGTGATGTGCCTGCTGACCTTCCGCTCGCTGGCCGCCACCCTCTGCGTGATCCTGCCGCTGGTGCTGACCTCGATCCTCGGCAACGCGCTGATGGCCTTCATGGGCATCGGGGTGAAGGTCGCGACCCTGCCGGTGATCGCGCTCGGCGTGGGCATCGGCGTCGACTACGGCATCTACATCTACAGCCGCCTGGAAACCTTCCTGCGCCAGGGGCTGTCGCTGCAGGAGGCCTACTACGAGACGCTCAAGTCCACCGGCAAGGCGGTCCTCTTCACCGGCGTGTGCCTGAGCATCGGCGTGGTGACCTGGGTGTTCTCGGCCATCAAGTTCCAGGCCGACATGGGCCTGATGCTGACCTTCATGTTCCTGTGGAACATGGTCGGTGCGATCTGGCTGCTGCCGGCCCTGGCACGCTTCCTCATCCGCCCCGAGAAGCTGCGGCAGAAGGCCCAGGTCGAGGCGCAGGTGCGGGCCGAGCCGGCCGAGGTCACGTCGTAGCGGGTTTGGGCCAGCGCAAGAGTTGCGGCCTACCTAAACAACCCCCTCTCCCTTCGGGAGAGGGCCGGGATGAAGGAGCCGTGCACGCGCCCTCATCCGGCCCTGCGGGCCACCTTCTCCCGGAGGGAGAAGGGAAAGGCCTGGCGTTGCCTGTGGCTGCTAATGCACACCTGTAGGAGCCGGCTCTGCCTGCGACCATGGCGCAGGCGCGCGTGCCGACACGAAGCCGCAGTCCACCGTAACCACCCCTCGCCCTGGAGCGAGGGCGCTGTTTCCGCCTCCCTCATCCGACCCTGCGGACCACCTTCTCCCAAGGGGAGAAGAGAAAGGCCTGGCGGGATTGACTGACTCCCGTGCAGGCTGTGTGAAAACTACTGCGCTCGGTCATGCTGCGTTGAAAACAGGCTCAAAATGCTCATTTACCACTTGTAAACTGCGCTTTTTCGCCTGTTTTCGCCTTGCCTGACCTTCGCTCGCGACGTTTTCACACGGCCTGCGTGGGAGCGTCTTGACCGCGAACTGAAAAGCTAGCGCGGATAGAGCGGCGGCAGCGGGCCCTGCTGCTGCTCGGCCGCCGGCTGGCTGGCCGGCGGCAGGGACTGGATCGCCTGCCAGAGCGCATCGCCCTGCCATTGCTGACCGGTTTCGCTGTAGAGCGCACCGTTCAATCCGTCCAGCGCGTCGGACAGCGGCACGAAGCGCGCTGCCATGTCGGCCAGCGTCTCAGGCTGGTTCCGCGCCCAGGCGTCGAGGGCCTGGCGGGTTGCCTGGCTGTCGTTGGCCAGGCAGGCGCGGCGAATGTCGTCGAGCAGCGTGCGCGGGCTGGGGCCGCTGGCCGCCGCGCGCTGTACGGCGGGCTGGCGGCGGGCGCGCAGCCAGAGCCCGAAGCCGAGCAGGGTGGTGCAGGCCAGCACCAGGTTGCCGAGCTGCCAGGGCCAGACCAATGGCGCTGCGCTTGCCGCCTCGCGCATCGGGGCGGGTTCCAGCGGCGGCTGGACGAGATCCGGGTTGGCCTGGATGTCCAGCTCGCGCGCCGGCAGTTCGGTGCGTTCCAGACGATCCTGTTCGGTGTTCCACCAGGTGATGGTCAGCGCCGGCAATGCGACCCGGCCAGGGTGGGTGGGAACCAGCGCGATGCGCTCCTCGCGGCTGCCCATGACGCCCTGGGCGGTCACCTGGTTGGCCAGGTTGGGCTGGTCCGGATAGCGGCGCGCGCCGGCGACCGAACCTTCGCCGAGTGGCGGCAGCTGCGCGCTGGACAGGCCCTCGGCCTGCAGCAGCAGGCTGCGGGTGAGCGAGTCGCCGACCTTGGCCTGCGCCGGTTCCGGGTTCCAGGCCTCGGCGAGCGTCACCCGGCGCGCGGGCAGCCAGGGGATGTCGCGCGGGTACTCCGGCGGGATCGGCCGGACCTGCAGCGGAATGCTCGGCGACTTGACCTCGGTGGCGCGCCCGGTGCGTGGCCCGAGCAGCGAGTAGGGATCGTCCTGGGCTACCGCCACCGCCCTGAACAGTTGGCTGGGAATGGCCAGTTCGCCGCTCTTCTGCGGGAAGATCGCGTAACGCACCTCGATGACGCCATGGCGCACGCCGTTGATGAGTTTCTCGTAGGTCCTCACGTCGCCCAGCCGCTCGACCAGGGCGTCGGTCATCTGCAGCGGCGACAGCGTGCTGTCCTCGTACAGCGAGACCGAATGGTAGATGCGCAGCGTGAGCACCACCTGCGCCTGCACGTAGACCTGGTCCTGATCCAGGCTGGCGTCGATGAACACCGGCGCCAGCGCCTCGGCCGAATCGGTCGCGCCGGCCTGCACCTGCAGCAGGATCGGCTCGCTCCGCCATTGCCCCATGCTCAGCGCCGGGACCTGCAGCTGCCCGGCGTGGCGCGGCTGCAGGGTGATCAGCCAGCGGGTGACCGGGCGGGTCTGGCCCTGGCTGCCGACCAGGCGGTTTTCACGGCGGGTGGCCGAGACCACGAAAGAATCGGCCAGCGGCGTGAGGTCGGGGTTGGCGAACTGGGTGCCGTCCTCGGACTCGAGGATCAGCTCGAAGGTTTCGCCGAAACCCACCTGGGTGCGGTCGACGCGCGCCTGGAGCCCGGCCGCGCCCGCCTGGGCGGTCAGGAACAGGAGGAGGAGGGCGATCAGGCGTGTCATGGTCTGGTTTCCTGCCGCTTGCGTTGCTCGTAGAGAAATTTGCGCCGGAGCAGCTCGCCCGGATCGTCCGGGATCCGTCTCAGCCACTGCTCGGTGGCCTGACGGTCCTCGGCGCTGCGCGGTGCGCCGTCGGCGTCCGGGTCGTCATCCTCGCCGGCTTGCGGGGCGATCGCCAGGTCGTCCTCGTTCTGCGCCGGGCTGTCGGGTTCGATGGGTGCGGCCGGCCCCTGCGGAGACCGCGCCGCCTCGGTCTCGCCGGCCGGGGCGGGGGCCTCCGGCGCACCGCCGGCGGCCGGCTGGCCAGGCTGCTGTGCGGGCTGGCTGCCTTGCTCGGCTGGCGGCGTTTCGCCTGTCTGCTGGTCCGGCTCCGACGGTTGCCGGGCCTGCTGCTGGCGCAGTTGCTCGACCAGCGCGCGGTTGTGGCGGGCCTGGTCGAGCCCGGGATCGAGATCGAGCGCCAGGTCGTAGGCCTCCAATGCCTCGTCGAGCGCGCCGCTGCGCGCCAGGGCGTTGCCACGGTTGTAATGATCGATCGCGCCCTGGCCCCTGGCGAAGTCTTCCGCGGCGCCCTGGTAGTCGCCGGCCAGGTAGCGGGCCAGGCCGCGCCAGAGCGGATCGGCGAAGCGTTGCGCCGCTTCTTCCGGACGCTGTTGGCGAAGCAGCCGCTGGCCCTGCTGGTCGGGACGCAGCCAGAGGTCGTCCCACTCCAATGCGTAGGCGGGGCGCGGCGGCAGCATCAGCAGCGGCAGCAGGCAGAACAGCCAGCCCTTGCGGCCGGCGCTGGCGGCGAGCAGCAGCAACGGCAGCAGCAGCCAGTGGCCCTGGTCGAACCAGGTGTCCAGGCGCGTGCGCTCGTTGGTCCGGCGCGCGCCGCCGGTGTTCTCCAGCAGTCCGAGGTTGGCCAGGTCGGCGTCGTCCAGCCGCGCGGCCTGGTAGCGCCCGCCGAGTTCGGCGGCGAAGGCGCGCAGGCCCTGGCTGTCCAGGCGAGGAATGAAGATCGCGCCGCGCTCGTCCTTCATCAGGCTGCCGTCTTCGGCCAGCACCGGCGCGCCTTCGGCGGTGCCGACCCCGAGGATCGCCAGGCGCTCGCCGCGGTCGGCGAGTTGCAGGCGAATCTGCGCCTGGGCGTGTTCGTCGAGCCCGGTGCCGATGAGCAGCAGGCGCCCCTGGCCCTGGCCGCCCTGTTCGAGCAGGGCCAGGCCCTGGGCGACCGCCAGCTCGGTGCGTCGTCCGGCTTCCGGCATAATCGCCGGGCTCACCGCGTCCAGCAGGTTGCGCGTGGTGCCGATGTCGTCGGACAACGGCACCAGCGTGTGTGCGCTGCCGGCGAACACCACCACGGCGGTCTGCGCGTCCTCGCGGGCGGCCAGCAGGTCCAGCAGCTTGCGCTTGGCCTGCTCCAGGCGCGTGGGACTGGCGTCGCCGGCGAGCATCGCCGGGGTCACCTCCAGCAGCACCACCAACGGGTCGGCGCGCTTGAAGGTGCTCTGTTCGATGCGCTCCCAGCTGGGGCCGACCAGCGCCAGGCAGGCCAGCAGCCAGGCGACGCCGAGCAGCACCCAGGGCAGCCGGCTGTTGCGCAGCCGGCCGCGGGTCAGCAGCACGGCCTGGAACGCGGGCGGCAGCAGCAACTGCCAGCGGCCGACGCGCCGCTGCCGGTGCCAGAGGCGCCACAGCAGCCAGCCGAGCAGCGGCAACAGCAGCAGCCACCAGGGGCGCAACAGGTGCGGCAGCAGCGCGCTCATCGCCGCGCTCCGCCCGGACCGGACAGGCGCCACCGTCTCGGCCACAGGCTGCGGGCCACCAGCAGCAGGCTGCCGAGCAGGGCCGCGGCCAGCGGCCAGGGGTAGAGCGCCTTGACCAGGCGCGCCCGTTCCGGGCGCTGGGCCGCCGGCTCCAACTCGTCCAGCGTCTCGCCGATGGCCTGCAGCGCTTCGCGTGACTGGGCGCGGAAATAGCGGCCGCCGGTGGCCTCGGCGACGCCGCGCAGGGTGGTTTCGTCGAGTTCCATGCCGGCGCTGAAGCCGAACCGGCCTAGAACGCCGTCGGCATCCGGCTCGGCGCCGATGCCGATGGTGTGGATGCGCACGCCTTCGCGGGCGGCCAGTTCGGCGGCGACCAGCGGCTCGATCTCGCCGCCGTTGTTGGCGCCGTCGGTGACCAAGATCAGCACCCGGCTCTGCACCGGGCGCTCGCCGAGGCGCTTGAGCGCCAGCCCGATGGCATCGCCGATCGCGGTGTTGCTGCCGGCGATGCCGATCAGCGCCTCGTCGAGCCAGACGCGCACGGTATGTCGGTCGAAGGTCAGCGGCGCCTGCAGGTAGGCCTTGCTGCCGAACAGGATCAGGCCCACGCGGTCGCCATGGCGGGCCTCGAGAAAGTCGCCGAGCAGGCGCTTGACCAGCTCCAGGCGGCTGATTTCCTCGTCCTCCCAGAGCATGTCCGGGTAATCCATGGAGCCGGAAACGTCCACCGCCAGCAGCAGGTCGCGGCCGGTGGTGGGCTGCGGCAGCGGCTCGCCGAGCCATTGCGGCCGCGCCGCGGCGACCAGCAGCGCCAGCCAGATGAGCACGTAGGGCAGTTGCTGACGCCAGCCCGGCAGGCCGATGCCGGCCTTGCGGTCGGACAGCGTCGCCAGCTCCCCGAGGAAGGTCACCTTCAGTGCGGCTTCGCGGCTGTCGGAGGCGGGAAGCAGGCGCCGCAGCAGCCAGGGCAGCGGCGCCAGCAGGAACACCCAGGGCCAGGCCAGCTCAAGCATGCTTGCGGATCCAGATGTCGATCGCCTGGGTCAGGCCGTCGATGGCCTTGTCGTCGAGCCGGCATTCGGCCCGATAGGCGCCTTCGACCAGCACCATCCAGCGGGTCAGGCCGGCGGCCGGGCAGCGGTTGTCGAGGAAGGCGAGCCAGGCGCGACCGCTGAGCGTGTGCGGGTTGTCGGCCGGGTAGTGGGTGCGGCAGAGCCGCTTGAGCAGGGCGTTGAGCTGCTGCAGCCAGTGGTTGGCCGGCTGGCCGCCATAGGGTTTGGGCAGCGCAGCCAGTTCGTTCAGCGCGGCGATCCGCTGTGGGTCGAGGCTTTCCGCCGGCGCGGCGGCGGTCGCGCGGGTGCCGCGGCGCCTGTACAGCAGCCATGCGAGCAAGGGGAGCAGCAGCGCCAGCGCGGCGAGCACCCACCAGCCCGGCGCCGGCGGCCACCAGGAGACGGCCGGCGGGGCGATCGCGGGTGCCAGCTGGTCGAGCGGATTCATCGCGGGCCGCCCTTGTCCAGCCCGAGGTGCCTGCGCAGCTGCTCGACCGGATCGGTCGCGGTGTTCAGCGGCAGCAGGGGCACGCAAAGCTTGCTCGCCAGCCGCTGCCAGCGCTCGGCGCGTTCGCCGGCGGCGGCCCGGTAAGCCTGGCGCAGCGTGGCGTCGTGGCTGTCGAGTTCCAGCCGCGCGGGCCCGGAGGCGAAGCGCAGCAGGCCGGCGGCGGGCAGGGCGTGGTCCAGCGGATCGGACAGCGGCATCAGCAGCAGGTCGACGTGGCGGCCGAGCAGGCGCAGCTGCTGTTCGGCGGTATCGCTCAGCGAGCGCTCGTCGCACAGCAGCACCGCGAGGCTGCCGGGGCGCAGCACCTCGCGCGTGCGGCGCAGGGCCTGGGCGAGGTTCTCGGGATCGACCGGCGCCTCGTCCAGCAGCCGCCGGTTGGCGCTCGCCAGCCGGTCGAGCAGCAGCAGGAGGCTGTGCTTGCTGCGGCGCGGGCGGATCTCGTCCTGCCCCTGGTTGCCGAACACCAGGCCGCCGACCCGGTCGTTGTGCTCCAGCGCGGCCCAGCCCACCAGCGCGGCGGCCTCGGCGGCCAGCACCGATTTCAGTACCCGGCCGCTGCCGAAGAACAACCGGCGGCTCTGCTCCACGACCAGGTAGATCGGCCGCTCGCGTTCCTCGTGGAAGAGCTTGGTGTGCGGCTCCAGGGTGCGCGCGGTGACGCGCCAGTCGATGGTGCGCACGTCGTCGCCGGGCTGGTAGACGCGGACCTGGTCGAAATCGACGCCGCGCCCGCGCAGGCGCGAGTGATGCAGGCCGACCAGCGGGCTGCGGCGCTGCGGCGAGGAGAACAGCGGAACTTCGCGCGTCCGGTGGCGGATCTCGATGAGCCGGGCGAGGCGGGTAAACACGCCTGCGTCGGCAAGGGCCTCGACGACGGCCGGGCTCGGGTCGCCGGCCGCGCCCTGGGTCTGCGCCCGGCGTTCCATCAGGCCACCGCCACCACGTCCAGGATGCGCTGGATGACGCGGTCCTGGTCGACCCCGGCGGCTTCGGCCTCGAAGGAAAGGATGATGCGGTGGCGCAGCACGTCGAACAGCATCGCCTGGATGTCTTCCGGGCTGACGAAGTCGCGCCCGGCCAGCCAGGCATGCGCCCGCGCGCAACGGTCCAGGGCGATGGAGCCGCGCGGGCTGGAGCCGTAGGCGATCCACTCGCCGAGCTCGGCGTCGAACTTGGCCGGCGTGCGGGTCGCCATCACCAGCTGAACCAGGTATTCCTCCACCGCATCGGCCATGTACAGGCCAAGGATCTCCTTGCGTGCGGCGAAGATCGCCTGCTGGCTGACCCGGTGCTCCGGCGCCGCCTCGCCGTTGATCGCTTCGCCGCGGGCCTGCTGCAGGATGCGCCGTTCCACCGAGGCATCTGGAAAGCCGATCTTCACGTGCAGCAGGAAGCGGTCGAGCTGGGCCTCGGGCAGCGGATAGGTGCCTTCCTGCTCAATGGGGTTCTGCGTCGCCATGACCAGGAACAGCGGCGACAGGTCGTAGGTGCTGCGGCCGACGCTGACCTGGCGCTCGGCCATGGCCTCGAGAAGCGCCGACTGCACCTTGGCCGGGGCGCGGTTGATCTCGTCGGCCAGCACCAGGTTGTGGAAGATCGGCCCCTGCTGGAAGACGAAGCTGCCGGTTTCCGGGCGGTAGATCTCGGTGCCGGTGATGTCGGCCGGCAGCAGGTCGGGGGTGAACTGGATGCGGTGGAATTCGGCCTCCAGGCCGTCGGCCAGCTCCTTGATCGCGCGCGTCTTGGCCAGGCCGGGGGCGCCTTCGACGAGCATGTGGCCGTCGGCGAGCAGGGCGATGAGCAGGCGCTCGATCAGGCGCTCCTGGCCGAGGATCTGGTTGGAAAGGAACTGGCGCAGCGAGATGAGCGCTTCACGGTGGTCCATCACGGCTCCCGATACTTGAGGACTGCCAGGGGTCGGTTCGCCGCCTCCGGAAGCTCCGGAGCGGGGAGTGCGATTGTATTGCACTGCCGCCGCCTGTGCTCGGTATCCCGCCGTGATTGTGAGAGGGTTCCAACGCGGCCTCGAAGCTACCGCTGCCTTCCCCGTCTGAGAAAATGGCGCCGCTCGTCGGCCCTCGCCCCGACCCTCTTCCGAGGCAGGCTGTCAGGACCGTACCGAAGAGACGCGCCCCGCTGGCGATGTCGCCGCGAGGCGCGCAACCTCAGGGATGTGGTGAATGCCGCAAGCCCGTCCGGAACGGACGCGGCCTCCCGCAGGATCGGGCGGGCTTGCCATTGTGGGAGGCCCGACCTCGGGGCGATGAGCTCTCTGTGCGGTCTTGACCGCGAACTACTACGGGAGACCGGCGGTGCCGCAGGCTTTTCCCTTCTCCCTGCGGGAGAAGGTGGCCCGCAGGGCGGGATGAGGGCGGTGTGCACCCCGGCCCTCTCCCGGAGGAGGCGGGATGGTCTGGCGTGGGGCCGCGACCTCGTGCATGCGGTCGCAGGCAGAGCCTGCTTCTGCAGGGTCAGTGCCAGTGGGCGAGCAGGCGCTGGTGGGCCAGTTCGGCGGTGCGCTGGGCCACCGGGCGCAGGCGCAGCCGGGCGCCCGGCAGGCATTGTCCGAGGCGCGCGACGGCCTCCGGGGTGAGCGCGCCCAGGCGCGGGTAGCCGCCGATGGTCTGGCGGTCGTTCAGCAGCACGATCGGCTGGCCATCCGGTGGCACCTGCACGGCGCCGAGCGGCACGCCCTCGGAGACGATGCCGGACATCCGGCTGCGCAACTGCGGACCGGTGAGCCGCACGCCCATGCGGTCGCTGCGGCTGTCCACCGTCCATTCGCTGTTGAATGCGTCGAACAGGCTCTGTCCGGCGAATTCGCCGATCTGCGCGCCGACCACCAGGTCCAGCGGGCGCTCGGTCGTCAGGTCGGACACGCGGCTCTTCGGCACCTGGCAGAGCGCGCCGCCCTGGCCGGGCCAGTCCAGGCGGTCGCCCTCACGCAGCGGCTGGCCGTCGCCGTGCAGGCCGCCGAGGCCCTCGCGCACCACCGTAGCCAGGCTGCCGAGCACCGTTTCGCCCTCGAAGCCGCCGGGCGCGGCGAGGTAGGCGCGGGCGCCGGTGCGCGGCTGGCGGAAGGTCAGCACCTGGCCGCGGCGCACGCTGAAGCTGCGCCAGGGCGCCAGCGGCTGGTCGTCGAGGCTCGCCTGCAGGTCGGCGCCGGCGAGCGCCAGGCAGGCGTCGCGTTCGCAGACCAGGCGCAGGCCGCCAAGGGTGATCTCGATCACCGGCGCGTCCAGCGCGTTGCCCAGCAGCCAGTTGGCCCAGTACATGGAGATCCAGTCGAAGGCGCCGCCCTGGGTGACGCCCAGGTGGCGCACGCCGAAGCGCCCGTCGTCCTGCAGCAGGGCCAGCGACCGGCTGTAGTCCACCGTCATCGCGCTCATGCGGCCAGGCCCTCGATGACGGCCTGGGGCGTGTCGTCGCCGCCCAGGCGCAGGAAGTCGTCGCGATCGATCGGCTCGAAGCGCACGCGGTCGCCCGGGCGCACCAGGCTGTAGCCCTCGCGCTGGTAGTCGAAGAGTTTTACCGGGGTGCGTCCGATCAGGTTCCAGCCGCCCGGCGAGACTACCGGGTAGGCGGCGGTCTGGCGGTCGGCGATGCCCACGCTGCCGGCCGCCACGCGCTTGCGCGGCGTGCTCAGGCGGGGTGTCGCCAGGCATTCCTCGACCAGCCCCATGAAGGCGAACCCGGGGGCGAAGCCGAGGGCGAACACCTGGTATTCGTGGGCGCAGTGACGCTCGACCACCTGCTGCACGCTCAGCTCCGCGCGGCGGGCGATCAGCTCCAGCTCGGGGCCGACGGCCGGGTCGTACCAGACCGGCACCCGATGCAGCGCGCCGCCCGATTCCTGCGCGGCCTCCAGGCCGTCGACCGCACGGGCGAGGCAGGCATGCGCCTGCGTCGAGGACAGCAGGCCGAGGTCATAATGGACCATCAGCGTGGTGTAGGAGGGCACCAGGTCCACCAGCGCCGGGCCGAACAGCGTGGCGATCCGCCGGCTGGCCGCCAGCAGCCAGGGCATGTTGCGCTCGTCGATGGTGTCGAACAGGCGCAGGGTCAGGCAGTCGATCGCCGATACCTCGATGCGCGGGGTCATGCCGTCTCCAGCTCGCTCAGCGCTTCGCGGATGCGCCGCACGGCGGCGACCGAGCCGGCGTTGTCGCCGTGCACGCAGAGGGTGTCGCTGGTCAGCCGCAGGGCGCTGCCGTCGCTGGCCTGCAGCGGTTCGCCGCGGGCGAGGGTGACGGCCTGGCGCACGATCACCTCGCTGTCGTGGTGCACCGCGCCGGGCAGGCTGCGCGAGACCAGGTAGCCGGCGCCGTCGTAGGCGCGGTCGGCGAAGGTCTCGAACCAGAGCGTCAGGCCGAATTCCCCGGCCATGCACAGCGGCGCGGCGTTGTCGGCGGTGCTCATCAGCATCAGCGGCAGCTGGCGGTCGTAATGGGCGACCGCCTGCATCACCGCGCGCAGCCGCGCCGGGTCGCGCATCATGTCCTGGTACAGGGCGCCATGTGGCTTCACGTAGCTGACGCGCTGGCCGTGGGCCTGGCAGATGCCTTCCAGCGCGCCGATCTGGTAGAGCAGCATGTCCTCGATCTCCTGCGGGGTGCAGGCCATCGAGCGACGACCGAAGCCGACCAGGTCGGGGTAGGCGGGGTGGGCGCCGATGCGCACCTCGTGCTCGGCGGCGAGAGCGACCGTCCTGCGCATGGTGCCCGGTTCCGAGGCGTGGAACCCGCAGGCGATGTTGGCGCAGTCGATGTAGGGCATGACCTCGGCATCCAGGCCCATGCTCCAGGCGCCGAAGCTTTCCCCGATGTCGCAGTTCAGCAGCAGGTTCTTCATGGGGGTGTCCTCTTGTTGGTTTGCGCCGAGTGCTCGGTCCTTCGGACGGAGGCGGTGGTCCTGGGCATTGTTGAGGGGCGCCTGATTGGCGTCCAACAAATTAAGACGTGCACAGGGGATAAGAAATTTCGATACGTGGCGCCGTGGGCCGGCGGTAACGGGGCCGCCGGCGGATCGCGTGTTTCCGATCGAAGGCGACAGGTTTTTCTCGTTGGACTGCGGGCGGGTAGGGGGCGAAAGTGAGGTGGCTCCCTTGGCGCATCACTCGCGCTTGGCCCGGCCAACGGTTCGCTGGCTGGGCCGTTTTTTCTACCTTCGGGCGCTGGTACGCCGGCGCCAGCCGGTGTTTGCGTCTGGCCGCAGGGGCGATCCGCATCGGCCTGCGATGCATCGAATTCAGGTCGTGCAGGTCATCCGCTTTCGCTCTTCACAAGGATTTGCGGAATTGATCGGGCCCTTTGCCCGTCCAGCGCTTGAGCGCCTTCCTGAAACTGGCGACATCGGAAAAACCCAGCAGCGTCGCCGTATCCAGAAGGCTCATCCGGCTCGCTCCGAGATATTCCTGCGCCAGCTTCAAGCGCACCTCGTCACGGATCGCCTGGAAGGACGTGGCTTCGGCGTCCAGCCGGCGACGCAGCGTGCGGCTGGTCATGTTGAGCATCTGCGCCGCCGCTTCCATGTCCGGAAAGTGGCCCGGTCGATCCATCAGCAGCCGGTAGACCGAGCCCGCCGTCCCCGAGGCGATCCTGCTCTGGCCGATCAGCCGGTCACAGGTCTCCTGCACCAGCACCGAGGTCAGCGGATGCGCCATTACCGGTTTGCGGTCGAGTATGGCGCGGTCGTAGACCAGCTCGCAGCGGGGCTGGTCGAACAGGCAGGGGCAGTTCAGGTAACGGCTGTAGAGGTCGGCATGCGGCGGTGCGGGATAGGAAAAACAGGCCCGCAACGGAGGGTAGGGCTGGCCCACCACGTCCTGTAGATGGGTGACGTTGATGCTGAACTGCTTTTCCAGGAGAAACTGGCGCAGCGCCGGGGCCGGGTTCAGCACGAACACATCGTTGACGAACCAGCGCACCTCGTTTTCATCTTCATGCCATTCGACGGTCATGGGCGGGGTGGCCAGGCGCCGGAACCTCTCCGCCAGTCCGAAGTAGTCGCGCAGCGACAGGCAGGACAGCAATGCATAGCCATAGATGCCATAGGCGGAGACGTGCAGGCTGGCCCCTGCTTCGAAGGGCGTCGCGGGATCGCGTGACAGCGCCAGCGCGTTGGCGCAGACGGTCATGTACTGGCGCATGGACGTCTGTGCGAAGGGGTCGGCGAGGTCGTCGACGTCGACACCGCTGCCCATGAGGCATTCGGCACGTGGCACGCCCTGCGCCTCGAGGACCTCGACGAGCGCGCTGATCTTGTAGGGCGTATAGATCCGCTCGTCCGGCAGGGGTAAACGGGGTTGCATTGAGCCCTCTTTATTTTTATGTCCGCGAAGAACCCGATTCTGTCCGCTCAGAACCTTATTGGGTCCGGATTTTTCTGACACCTTATCCGCTACCAATCATTCCAAACAACAACAATAGGAGGGTCGCCGGGAGCCACTGAAAGAGGCTGACCGGTCGGCACCGCTCTGGTAGGCCTGTAGGGTTGGTTCAACCAACCGCACAGGTCACTGGCAGCGACACACCGGAAAGCCGCAGCGGATCATCGCCACCGAACGCAGCGTGCCTCGACCGGCCCGGTTGTCGGGTCACGACCTGCGCCCCGCCGTCCTGGCCGGCCTCGCGCGCTCGATCCCCTGGACACAGTGACTTCCTTCGACGTTCTCCTGGCGTGCGCCAGCATCGAGGCGATGCGCGCATGGCCGGTTCCGAGGCCCGTCATCGCAGCTTTCTGCGGTGCCTGGCCATAGGCAACTCGAGGAGGAAAGACGTATGTGGATTGCACTGATGTTCTGGGGAACGAGCGTCGCGTTCTGTATCGGAGTCTCGGCCTGTCTTTGCGCAAGGATCGAGAAGTCGGGTGTGCGCCGCTGGGGCGCGACCGGCAAACTCTTTCGCTATGAGTGAGGCGCGGCGATGAGCATCTCTTATTTCGTCGTCTTCGGCGCCTATCTGCTGTTTCTCGCCTGGACTTGCATCGCGAGCATAAGGCAGGTGGAGTCACTGTCCGATTTCACCACGGGCGGGCACCGCATGGGGCTGCTGCTGGGGGTCGGCACCTCGGTCGCCACCTGGGTCAGCGTGGCCTCGGTCATGGGCGTGCCGGGCTATCTGTATCGCACCGGCGTCGCGGCGATCATCGGCTGGGTCGCGGGCTGGTTCCTCGCCACCGCGGTGATGCCGATCCTCGCCCAGAGGGTACGCCGTCCCGAATTGCCGGCCCGCACCTTCCCCGAATTCATCCGCATGCGCTACGAGCCGTTCCAGCGCGTGAGCGTGCTGCAGCTGATCGTCGCCGTGCTGATGCTGGTGGGGTATTTCATCTTCTGTCATCTACAGGTCGTGGGCTTCGGGATCGTGTTCAATACGATCACCGGCGTGCCCTACGAATACGCGATCTTCGCCTTCCTCGCGCTGCTGGCGCTGACCTCGCTGGGCGGCTTCTGGTCGGTCGCGGCTACGGATACCCTGAACGCGGTACTGATCCTGGTCGGCCTCGCGTTCGGTACCGGCAGCATCCTCTATGCGACCGGAGGGATCGGACCGATCCTCGACACCGTCGCGCAGACGACCGCACCGATCAACGTCGGCGGGGAGCCGCTGGAGCCCGGGATCCTGTTGTCGCCGGCCGGAACCTTCGGCTGGTCGGTGCTGATCGGCATCTTCATGTCGAACGCAGTCGGGGCTTCGGTGGCGCCGCACTGGATCAACCGCTTCATGGCACCGAAGAACAGCAAGGCGGCGGTCCTGCAGATGATGTGGACCGTGGTCGCGCTGATCCCGATCTTCGTCTGCCTGATCATCATCGGCCTCGGCGCCAAGGCGCTTCTGCCCAGCCTGCCCGACGGCAAGACCACCGACTACATCATGCCGCTGATCGTGCAACAGCATGCCCCGGCCTTCGTCGGCGCCATGACCCTGATCGCGCTGCTGGCGGCCGCGGTCTCCACCGCGAACTCCATGCTGTTGAACTGCGGCACCTCGCTCTACTACGACATCTACCGTTCGTGCTTTCCCGAGCGGAAGTTCGACGACCGCAGCGCGACCCGCCAGCTGCGCATTGCCGTGCTGGTGCTCGGCGTGCTGTCGGTGCTGAGCGCGATCAAGCCGCCGCTGTTGCTGGCGATGGGCTTCACCTATGTCTACGGCGCGTTTGGCGCAGCCTTCATGTGGCCGGTCTGGCTGGGGCTGTTCTGGCGGCGCATGAACCGGACCGGTGCCTACGCCGGGGTGGTCATCGGGATGATCGCCTACGTCGCCGCCAAGAGCCTGGACGCCTCGAATCCCTTCGTGGTCGGCGCCGGTCTCTCGCTGGTGGCCACCCTGGTCGGCGTGTTCCTCACCCCCGCGCCGCCCAAGGAAGCCTACGAGGCCTATTTCGAGCCTGAGGTCAGTCCCTCCACCCGTGCCGTCGCGCTGCGAATCCGCCGTGAAAGCGATGAAGTCCAGGTTGCCGATTCGCCGGCTGTGGAACTCAAGGGAGCGAGCGCATGAGAACCGCAATCATCGGAGCCGGATCGCTGGGAACCATCATCGGTGCCCTGATGGCGAAAGGCGGGCGGCCGGTCCATCTGGTCGATACCAACCGCGCCCATGTCGAGGCCCTGAATCGCGACGGCGCGCGCGTCATCGGGGAAATGGATTTGCTCGTACCCGTCGAGGCCCTGACCCCCGAGCAGATGACGGGCCGGTACGACCTGGTCTTCCTGCTGAACAAGCAGACGGCCAACCAGGCGGTGCTGACGCATCTGCAGGCCTTCCTGCATCCGGACAGCACCGTCTGCACCTTGCAGAACGGCATTCCCGAGCCCTCGGTGGCGGCCATCCTCGGCGCCTCGCGCACCATCGGCGGGGCGGTGGGATTTGGCGCGACATGGGTCGGCCCCGGCGTCTCGCGCCTGACCACCGCGGCGCAGACGGTCCGCAACTTCGCCTTCGAGATCGGCGAGATCGACGGGACGCTCCGCCCTCGGCTACGGGCGGTGCAGGACTACCTGTCCTGCGTCGGCCGCACCGAGCTTCTGTCCGACCTGATGGGCATCCGCTGGTCGAAGGTGCTCATGAACGCGACCTTCAGCGGCATGTCGGCGGCGTTGGGATGCACCTTCGGCGAGGTGCTGGACGACCCGCGGGCCCTGCTTTGCGTGGCGTTGATCGCCAACGAGACGGCGAGGGCCGCGCATGCCGAAGGCCACCGCATGGCGGCGATGCAGGGCGAGGACTTCGAACGCTTCCTGCTGCAGACGCCGGCCGACATTCCGGGCGTTCTGCCCCTGATCCGCAAGATCTGGACGCCGCACCGGCAACTGCGTGCCTCGATGCTGCAGGACCTCGAAAAAGGGCTCGACACCGAGATCGCCTTCATCAACGGCGTCGTCAGCCAGGCCGGACGCCGGCATGGCCTGTCCACGCCCTTCAACGACCGGGTGGTGGAACTGGTCAGCGCGGCGCAATCCATTCGCGCCGTGCCGGACTTTTCCAACATCGACCGCTTCGACACGCTGCTGCAGCCCTACCTGGCGCTGCTCGACTGAAATCCAGGAGAAACCCAATGGCACGGCAACCCGTCATCATCACCTGCGCGCTCACCGGGGCGATCCATACCCCGACCATGTCCGACGCGCTGCCCTATACACCCGACGACATCACCGCCCAGGCCATCGCGGCCGCCGAGGCGGGGGCGTCGATCCTGCACCTGCATGCCCGTCGCCCGCACGACGGTGGCGTGAGCATCGACCCGGAGGTGTTCAACGGCTTCCTGCCCCGGATCAAGCAGGCGACCGATGCCGTGATCAACATCTCGACCGGGGGCAGCCTGACCTGCACCATCGACGAGCGCGTCGGCCCGGCCCTGCGCTTCTCGCCCGAGATGTGCTCGTTGAACATGGGCTCGATGAATTTCAGCTTCCATCCCCTGGCCAAGCGCTACCAGAGCTGGAAGTTCGATTGGGAGCGGGATTATGTGAAGAATTCCGATCACAACATCTTCCGCAACACCTTCGCCGACATCGAGAACGCGGCCAACCAGCTCAAGCCCCACGGCATCAAGTTCGAACACGAATGCTATGACGTCGGCCACCTCTACAACCTGCGCTTCTGCATGGACATCGGCCTGTTCCAGGCGCCGATCTTCATCCAGTTCGTGCTCGGCATACTCGGTGGCATCGGTCCGGAAGTGGACAACCTGATCTTCATGAAACGCACCGCGGACCGCTTGTTCGGCGACGACTACCGGTGGTCGGTCCTCGGCGCAGGCGCCGCACAGATGCCGCTGGCGACCACCGCCAGCCAGATGGGCGGCAATGTCCGCGTCGGCCTGGAGGACAGCCTCTACATCAAGCGGGGCACGCTGGCGGAGTCGAACGCACAGCAGGTCGCCAAGATCCGCCGCATCATCGAGGAGCTGGGGGCCGAAGTCGCCACGCCGGATCAGGCCCGCGACCTGCTGGGCCTGAAGGGCGGCGACAAGGTCAACTTCTGAGTCGGGGCACGGCAGGCGCCGCGCGACCCTGGGCCGACGGCATCAGACCCGGAACCGGCCGGTCCGCTCGTGCAAGGCCTGCACCTGCCCCGACAGGCTCCGGGTGTGGTCGTCAAGCGTCTGCCGCAGGGTTCGGGTGCGGCCGGTGTGGGTATTGATCTCCTCCATCTTGCCGGCGATGTCTTCGGTGGTGGTGGAGATTTCCTCCACCGCCACGACCACCTGGTTCATCTCCGAGGTGAGCTTCTCCACCGACAGGGTGATTTCGTCGATCGCACCGGCGGCCTGGCCGGCGTCGGTTTCGCTCTGGTGCGCCAGCTCCAGGCCGCTGCCGATCAGCTGATCCATCTGCTTCGTCTGCCGGCCCAGCTCATCGACGATACGGGTGATGTCGGTGGTGGCCGAGACGGTCTTCTGCGCCAGCGAACGCACCTCGTCGGCGACCACCGAGAACCCGCGACCGGCCTCTCCGGCACGAGCCGCTTCGATGGCGGCGTTGAGCGCGAGCAGGTTGGTCTGGTCGGCCAGGCCGTTGATCACGCCGATGATGCTGTTCACCTGGGTAGCGGAGTGGGTGAGCGAACTGACCTGGGCGTGGGTGTCGCGGATCAGCCCGGACAGCCGGCGCATGTTCTCAACGCTGGTGCCGATGACCTGGCTGCCGACCTGCGCCGAGTCGCAGGCGGCGCGGGTGGCCGTGCCGACGTCGGTGGTGCGCTCGGCGATCTCGCTGATGGTCCGGGAAATCTGCTGCGACGCCGCGGTGGCCTGCTCGGTCTGCTGTTCGACCTGGGCGCTGTTGTCGTCGAGCCGCTTCATCGCGTCGTTCAGGTGGCCGTGCAGCCGCTTCAGGTCCTCGTTGCCGTCGGCGACCTGGCGGATCAGCGAGCAGATGCTCTGCACCATCTGGTTCACCGCCAGGCCGAGCTGGTTGAACTCGTCCCGCGGGTTCCGGCCGACGGCCAGTTGCCCGGTGAGATCCCCGGCGGCGACTCGGGCCAGGGCGTCGTTGACGCGCGTCAACTGGCCTAGCAGGGCGCTGGAAGCCCGGCCGAGGGTGAGCAGCAGCACCGCCGCGCCGACCAGGAAGACCAGCCCGAGAATCAGCGCCGCCGACGTGCGTGCACGTTCCACCTCGGCCGCGGTGCGCGCGATGATGCCGTCGCGCAGGTCGCCGAGGAGCCGGTCGATGGCCTGTTCGATGTCCTGGCCCTGGCTGTCCAGGCGCGCTTGCAGCCTGTCGATCTGCCCGATGATCGTATCCGCCGTGAGGAAGGCATCGCGAAAGGCGACGGTATCCATGCCGATCTGACTGTCGCGCCAGTCCAGTTCGTCGATCTGCACGAGCAGGCCGTCGATGGCCGCCCGGGCCTTGTCCGCGAAGCCCGGGTCGAAGGTGGCGAGGTAGTCGCGCTGAGCGCCCACCGCCTCGCGAATGAACGGCTGGATCAGGCCGATGGTGATCGCCTCCAGCGGTTTCGTGGCCGTCGCCAGCGCCTGCCGCGCACCGTCCTCGGGACGCAGGCCGAGCGCCTGGTTCTGCTCGAGCCATTGTCGTTGCAGGCCGGCGTCGGTGCGCAGCAGCTCGCCGACCCGCTCGGCCTGACGGAGCAGCGCAGGGTCGCCGAGCCGACTGGCATTCTCGCCGAGCGCTGCAGCCTGTCGTTCGATCTCGGCGAGCTGCCCGGCGTACCGCTCGCTGGTCTCCGGCCGCAGCCCCCGTCGCTGGGCGCCGACGCGCAGCCAGTCGTTCAGCAGGTCGAGGGTCTCGCCGCGAAACGAGGTGGCGGCGCGCTGCGCTTCGAACGAGCCGCCCAGGCGTTCGTTGATCCACAACGCTGCGCCGACCATAGCCGCGAGGCTGATCAGCGAGACGGCGATCAGGGCGCGGAACTTGTCCTTCCAGGAAAGAAACCTTGGCATGGCGACTCCTTGTCCGTATCTGGCGACCCACTACAGGGTGGTCGGCCGGTGACGGCGTCTCTTTAGCGACAGGCCGGAAAACGCAAGGCCCGGCCACCGGCTGCATGCCGTTGGCCGGGCGCTGGTCGCCGGGCGTATTACCAGAGGGCCAGGCTGTAGGTCAGGATCAGGCGGTTCTCGTCCAGGTCGTTGCCGAAGTTGGAACGAACCGTGGCGTTGCGCCACTTGATGCCCAGGTCCTTCAGCGGGCCGCTCTGGATCACGTAGCCGATGTCCATGTTGCGTTCCCACTCCTTGCCTTCCCGCTCGCGACCGGCGACGGCGACGTCGTCACCGGAGATGTAGCGGGTCATGAAGGTCAGACCGGGGAGGCCGATGGCGGCGAAGTTGTAGTCGTAACGCAGTTGCCATGACTTCTCTTCGGCGTTGGCGAAGTTGTTGATCTGTACGAAGTTGACCAGATAGGGGTCGCTGATGAAGGGGAAGGCGTCGTCTCCTGACATCCGCTGATAGGCCGCGCCGAATGCATGGCCACCCAGGCTGTAGGTGACCATGGAACCGAATGCCTTGTTGTCGAGGTTGCGGAAGTTGCCGTCCTCGGTGGAGCGCGCATAACGAAGGTCGAACTTAAGAGACTGTTTGTCGCCGAGCGGAAGAACGTAGTTGAGCGTGCCGTAATACTGCTTGTAGACATCTTCCAGATTGCCATAGTGCAGGCCTGCCGAAAGATTGGGCGTGAACTTGTAATCGCCGCCGGCAAAGATGAACGCGTCACTGGCCTTGCCGAACACGACCATGTCTTCGTAGTTGCTGCTGCTGTTCTGGCGAATGGCCGTGAGCTTGCCGCCCTGCAGGGTCAGGTTGTCGATTTCCTGGATGTTCACCAGGCCGCCGCGGAAGGCGGTCGGCAGCAGGCGGCTGTCGTTCGACGAGACGATCGGGCTGCGGAAACGCAGGTCGCCCAGGCGCAGGGTGCTCCTGGAAAAGCGTGCCTTGGCGGTCGCAGCCAGCTTGGAATACTCGTCTTCCGAACCGCGCGCCGGGTTGCCGTCGTTGGGCAGCAGGCCGCTGCCGTAGGTGCCGCCGCCGGAATCGAGCTTGACGCCGAGCATCCCCAGCGCATCGACACCGAAGCCTACCGGCCCTTCGGTATAACCCGATTCGATGTTCAGCAGAAAACCCTGGGCCCATTCTTCGGCCTTGTCGCGCGAACCGTCCTGACGAAAATCACGGTTGAAATAGAAGTTGCGAAGTTCGAGTGCGCCCTTGCTGTCGGCAAAGAAGTCGGCATGGGCCAGATTGGGTATTGCGCCGCTGACCACTGCCAATGCGGCAATCCGGTTGATCGGTTTCATTGAAGTCTCCTGTAAGTTGCGCGCAGCCGTAGATCCCTCGGCTGCCGGCAGAGCGCGATCGGTAAAGTTCTAGTTATGGGGGCTCGATTACTGCCGGCGCATTCTTGGGAGTTCGCGGAATAATCGTCCAACGAGAAAAAGCAGTTTCGCCCGACAAGAAAAATCTATCGGGCCGACAGCCGAGCGATGGCACAGGCGTTGCACTCGTTTCGGGCGGAGCGTGATTTTGCACCTCTCAGGCCCAAGCAAAGCAGGGAGCGTCATCTGCCAATGAACATGCGATTTCTCGAGACATTCGTCTGGGTAGCCAGGCTGAAGAGCTTCCGCCTCACCGCGGAGAAGCTGTTCAGCACCCAGGCGTCGATTTCAAGCCGTATCGCAGCCCTCGAGGACGAGCTCGGCGTGCAGCTGTTCCTGCGCGATTCCAAGGGCGTCACGCTGACCGCGCAGGGCCAGCGGGTGCTGGAATACGCCGAGCAGATGATGGACACCCTGCAGGCGATGAAGCAGTCGATCAGCAATGTCGGGGACACGCGCGGCCTGATCCGCATCGGTGCGATGGATACGGTCATGCACACCTGGTTGAGTTCATTCGTAGCGCGAATCATGGAGTGTTACCCGGCGGTGGAGATCGAGCTCACCGCCGACACCGCCCGGAACCTCTGCGACCAGTTGCAGAAGGGCTACCTGGACATCATTTTCCAGACCGACGAGGTGCGCGCCGACTCGGTGCGCAACCAGGCGCTGGCGCAGTATCCCGTGCAGTGGGTGGTTTCCTCGGGGTCCATCTTCGATCGCGCCTACCCGTCGCTGGACGACCTGACGCGCGAGCGGGTGATCACCTTTTCCAAGAACTCACGGCCGCACCAGGACCTGCTGAACATGCTGCACGCCAGCAACATCGCCTCGCCCCGGGTGAGCTGCGTCAACTCGGTGGCCGCCATGACGCGCTTGATCCGCGACGGCTTCGGCATCGGCGCGCTGCCACCCGCGCTGGTCGCCGACGAACTCAGGCAGGGCGCGCTGGCGATGCTGGACGACGTGCCGGTGCCGCCGGTGATGGATATCGTCGCGACCTGGCGCGCCGGCGTCGGGCTGGAACTGGTCGACAGCGTGGTCGCCCTGGTGCACGAGGTGATCGCCGAGTACGCCCGCAGCATGGGCCCGGACATGGTGCGGCCGGTGGACCCGGGCGCGCCGGTGCTGGTGTCGGAATCGGCCTGATGGTCTCCTGGCCGATCCCGTATCGGCACAGGCGCCGGCATGCCGTTTCGCCTCGGACGAGGGGGCTTCGCCATTGCGGTGAAAGCCCCTTTTTTGTGCACGCATGCAGGCCGGCGTGGCAGGGATGCGCTATCTGAACCCATAAGGTTTTCCGATCATGCGTTGCCGGATTTTCTAGTTGGACACCGCCTGTCCGGCTGCCGAGACTCGAACCGAGCTCCACCGTAATGCGTAACGAATACCGACAAGCAAAGCCAACAGAGCGACTGGAGAAAGTCCCCATGAAAACATTGATGTCTCGCTTCGGCCTTCCGGCCCTCGCCTGTGCCATCGGCCTGGCGACGTTCGACGCCCAGGCCGCGGAGCGGTGGAACATGACCGTCGAGAACCCCGACGGCAATTCCATCACCGAAGTGGCCAAGGAATTCGCCAGGAACGTGGCGGCGGCTACCGACAACGAACTGCAGATCCGCGTGCACAGCAACTCGGTGCTGTTCAAGCGCCCCGAGGTCAAGCGCGCGGTGCAGACCGGCCAGGTGCAGGCCGGCGACGTGCTGATGTCGGTGCTCGGCAACGAGGACCCGATCTTCGAAGCCGACAGCGTGCCGTTCCTCGCCCGCAGCTATCCCGAAGCCCGCAAGCTGTGGCAAGCCAGCCGCCCGCTGATCGAGGCGCGCCTGGAGAAGCAGGGCATCAGGCTGCTGTACGCCATGCCCTGGTCGCCGCAGAGCATCTATACGCAGAAGCCGGTCAACGGCATGGCCGATTTCAAGGGCATGAAATTCCGCGCCTACAACCCGGCGACCTCGCGCATGGTCGAGCTGATGGGCGCCGTGCCCACCGTGATCAACGTCGCCGAGGTGCCGCAGGCATTCAGCACCGGCATGATCAACGCCATGCTGACCTCGCCGACCACCGGCGTCGACACCCAGGCCTGGGACTTCGCCAAGCACTACTACGACGTGCAGGCCTTCATTCCGAAGAACATGGTGATCGTCAACGCCCGCGCCTTCGGCCGTCTGCCGGAGGCCGCGCAGAAGGCAGTGCTCGATGCCGCGGCCAAGGCCGAGGAGCAGGGCTGGCAGGCCGCCGAGGCCGAGACCGGCGAGCTGGTCAAGAAGCTGGCCGACAACGGCATGCAGATCCATGCCGAGGCGCCGGCGGACATCGAGGCGGCGCTGGCCGACATCGGCCGGACCATGACCGACGAGTGGCTGCGCAAGGCCGGCGAGGACGGGCAGAAGGTCGTCGGCGCCTTCCAGAACTGAAGCCGTGCAAACCCGCCCCGGCCGGGGCGGGATTCATGAACAGGGGTAACTTCATGAAGCCGCTAAAACCGCTCTATGGATTCTGTGGGCTGCTGTCCGGCGTGTTCATGGTGCTGATCTGCGTACTGGTGGTCACCCAGATCATCGCCCGCCTGTTCGGCACCATGGTGCCCTCGTCGGACGAACTGGCCGGCTACGCCATGGCCTCCTCGGGATTCCTGGGCCTGCCGTACGCGCTGCACCGTGGCGCGCACATCCGCGTCTCGCTGCTGTTCAAGGCGCTTTCCGAACGCGGCCAGCACCTGCTGGAGATCGCCAGCACGCTGGTCGGCCTGGTCATCGTCGCCTACCTGGCCTGGTTCACGGCCTTGTTCGTCCATGAAAGCTATGTGTTCGGCGAGGTGTCCTCGGGGCTGCTGCCGATTCCGATGTGGATGCCGCAGGTGCCCATGGCGCTGGGTACCGCCGTGCTGGTGGTCGCCATGCTGGACAGGTTGGTCTCGCTGCTGACGGACCGCAGCTTCGAGGTCGCCGACGCGCAGCCCGCCCTGAGCGAGTGAGCGTGCCGCGGGCCGTTCTCCAACAACAATCAGCGAGATAACCGTGGAATATTTCATCATCTCAGCGACGTTGCTGGTCGCGCTCTTCGTGCTGCTGGGCGGCGGCGTCTGGGTGGCCCTGTCGCTGCTGGGCGTGGGCATCATCGCCATGGAGGTCTTCGGCGGCGCGCCGGCGGGTCCGATCCTGGCGACCACCGCCTGGGCCTCCAGCGCGAGCTGGACGCTGACGGCGCTGCCGCTGTTCATCTGGATGGGGGAAATCCTCTATCGCACCAAGCTTTCGCAGGACATGTTCCACGGCCTGTCGCCCTGGGTCCGGTTCCTGCCGGGGCGGTTGCTGCACGCCAACGTGTTCGGCTGCGGCATCTTCGCCGCGGTCAGCGGCTCCTCGGCGGCCACCGCCGCCACCATCGGCCGCATCTCGCTGCCGGAGCTGAAATCGCGCGGCTATCCGGAGGCGATCTCCATGGGCTCGCTCGCCGGCGCCGGCACGCTGGGCCTGCTGATCCCGCCGTCGATCATGATGATCGTCTACGGCGTCGCCGCCCAGGTCTCGATCTCGCGGCTGTTCATCGCCGGGCTGCTGCCGGGGCTCCTGCTGCTGGCGATCTTCTCGGGCTACCTGATGCTCTGGTCGATGCTGAACCGCGAGCAGGTCCCGGAGGAAAGCGAGCGGCTGTCGTTTCGCGAGAAGCTGGTCCGCGCGCGCCTGCTGATCCCGGTGGCGCTGCTGATCGTCGCGGTCATCGGTTCGATCTACGCCGGCATCGCGACCGCCACCGAGGCGGCGGCGGTCGGCGTGGTCGGCGCCCTGATCATCGCTGCGGTGTCGGGCTCGCTGACACGCGAAACCTTCACCGCCAGCCTGATGGGGGCGGTCGCCACCTCCTGCATGATCTTCTTCATCCTGCTCGGCGCGCACTACCTGACCGCCTCCATGAGCTTCACCGGGCTGCCCTCGGCGCTGGCCGACTGGATCGTCGCCAGGGAGCTGTCGCCGTACCTGCTGCTGCTTTCGCTCACGGTGCTGTTCATCCTGCTCGGCTGCTTCCTGGACGGCATCTCGATCATCCTGCTGACCACCGCGGTGGTGATGCCGGCGATCCAGGCGGCGGGCATCGACCTGCTCTGGTTCGGCGTGTTCGTGATCCTGGTGGTGGAGATGGCGCAGATCACGCCGCCGGTGGGATTCAACCTGTTCGTGATTCAGGGCCTGACCGGGCGGGACCTGTGGTCGGTGGCGCGGGCCAGCATGCCGTTCTTCTTCCTGATCGTGCTGGCGACCATCCTGATCACGCTCTTTCCGCAGATCGTCCTGGTGCTGCCGCAGGCGGTCATGGGGCGGTAGCGGGGCGCAGGTAGGCTGTTGCGCAATACGGGGGAACTGGAGACTCGCACTCATATCTGAACAGTCGGCGTGACGGTCCGGCATCCCGGATCGTCAGGCCCCTTGAGGCCCGACAAGGACGTGCAGCGTCGTGCGATTCGGAAGTTGGTGCGCCGCAGTCCTCGATGGCCCGTTCGACCGGCCGATCACGCTGCCCTTTCCCCGTGCCCGGCCGGCCTTCACCCACGACAAGTCCTAGCGGAGCGAAAACATGGCGTTCTTCAGCGCGACCAGCAAGGCCGATTTCCAGCACCAACTGAAAACGGCCCTGGCGCAGCACGTAGGCGATGACTTCCTGCCACAAGTGGGGCTCTTCGCCGAGCAGTTCTTCGGCATCACACCGCTCGCGGAGCTGACCCAGCGGCGCATGTCCGACCTGGTCGGTTCCACCCTGGCCACCTGGCGCCTGCTCGAGCACCACGAGCCGGACGCACCGGTGGTGCACGTGTTCAACCCGGACTACGAGAAGCACGGCTGGCAGTCCACCCACACGGTGGTCGAGGTGCTGCATCCGGACCTGCCGTTCCTGGTCGACTCGGTGCGCATGGAGCTCACCCGCCGCCGCTACAGCATCCACACCCTGCAGAACAGCGTGCTGCAGGTGCGCCGCGACGCCGAGGGCAATCTGTTGCAGCTGTCGCCCAGGGGCGCCGCCACGACCGACAGCCGCCCCGAGTCGCTGATCTTTCTGGAGATCGACCGCACGGCCAGCGCCGCGGAACTGCGCGAACTCGAGCAGGCGCTGCTCAGCGTGCTCAGCGACGTGCGCCTGGCGGTCGGCGACTTCGAGGTGATGAAGGCCAAGGCCAGCGAGCTGGCCGCGGGCCTGAACGGTGCCAACGCCGCCGCCGAACCCGAACTGCCGGAGATCCGCGCCTTCCTGGAGTGGCTGGCGGACGACCACTTCACCTTCCTCGGCTACGAGGAGTTCACCGTCGAGGAGCGGCCCGACGGCGGGCAGATCGTCTACGACGAAGGCTCCCTGCTCGGGCTGTCCAAGCGGCTGCGCGTCGGCCTGTCGGAGGCCGAGCTGCACATCGAGCCGCGCGCCGTGCAATACCTGCGCGAGCCTCTGCTGCTGTCCTTCGCCAAGGCCGCGGTGCCGAGCCGCGTGCACCGCCCGGCCTATCCGGATTTCGTCTCCATCCGCCAGCTCGACGAGCACGGTCGGGTGATGCGCGAGTGCCGCTTCATGGGCCTGTTCACCTCCTCGGTGTACACCCAGAGCGTGCGCGACATTCCCTTCATCCGGCGCAAAGTCGAGGCGCTGGTGGAGCGCTCCGGCTTCGGCAGCTCCGCGCACCTGGACAAGGAGCTGGCCCAGGTGCTCGAGGTGCTGCCGCGCGACGAGCTGTTCCAGACGCCGGTGGACGAGCTGTTCGAGACCGCCATCGCCATCGTGCAGATCCAGGAGCGCAACAAGCTGCGGCTGTTCCTGCGCACCGACCCCTACGGCCGTTTCTGCTACTGCCTGGTCTACGTGCCGCGCGACCTGTATTCCACCGAGACGCGGCTGAAGATCCAGCAGGTGCTGATGGAGCACCTGCAGGCCAGCGACTGCGAGTTCTGGACCTACTTCTCCGAATCGGTGCTGACCCGGGTGCAGTTCATCCTGCGCATCGATCCGTCGCGGCAACTGTCGATCGACGTGGCGCAGCTGGAGCAGGAGGTGGTGCAGGCCTGCCGCACCTGGCAGGACGAATACGCCAGCCTGATGGTCGAGCGCTTCGGCGAAGCCCAGGGCAACCTGCTGCTGCACGACTTTCCCAAGGGTTTCCCGGCCGGCTACCGCGAGCGCTTCCCGGCGCATTCGGCAGCGGTGGACATGCAGCACATGCAGAGCCTGTCGGAGGAGCGCCCGCTGCTGATGAGCTTCTATCAGCCCATCATCGCCGAGGATAACCGGCTGCACTGCAAGCTCTATCACATCGACCGGCCGCTGCCGCTGTCGGACGTGCTGCCGATCCTGGAGAACCTTGGCCTGCGCGTGCTCGGCGAGTTCCCGTACCGGCTGCAGCGCCGCGACGGCCGGGTGTTCTGGATCCACGATTTCGCCTTCACCTACGCCGAAGGGCTGGAAATCGACCTGCTGGAAATCAACGAGCCGCTGCAGGACGCCTTCATCGCCACGGTGAACGGCCAGGCCGAGAACGACGCCTTCAATCGCCTGGTACTCACCGCCGGGCTGACCTGGCGTGAAGTCGCGCTGCTACGCGCCTATGCCCGCTACCTGAAGCAGATCCGCATGGGCTTCGACCTCGGCTACATCGCCTCGGCGCTGCTCAACCACACTGCCATCGCGCGCGAGCTGGTGCGGCTGTTCAAGATGCGCTTCTACCTCGCCCGCAAGCTCGGCGACGAAGACCTGGCCGACAAGCAGCAGCGCCTGGAGCAGGCCATCCTCGCCGCGCTGGACAACGTCGCGGTGCTCAGCGAGGACCGCATCCTGCGGCGCTACCTGGCGCTGATCAAGGCGACCCTGCGGACCAACTTCTACCAGCCGGACGCCGCCGGACGGGCCAAGGACTACTTCAGCTTCAAGTTCGATCCGCGCGCCATCCCGGAACTGCCGCGGCCGGTGCCGCGCTACGAAATCTTCGTCTACTCGCCGCGCGTCGAGGGCGTGCACCTGCGCGGCGGCAAGGTGGCGCGCGGCGGCCTGCGTTGGTCCGACCGCGAGGAGGACTACCGCACCGAGGTGCTCGGGCTGGTCAAGGCGCAGCAGGTGAAGAACGCCGTCATCGTGCCCGGCGGCGCCAAGGGCGGCTTCGTGCCGCGCCGGCTGCCGAGCGGTGGAACGCGCGACGAAATCCAGGCCGAGGCGATCGCCTGCTACCGGATCTTCGTCAGCGGCCTGCTGGACATCACCGACAACCTGAAGGAAGGCCAGGTGGTGCCGCCGACCAGCGTGGTGCGCTACGACGAGGACGATCCCTATCTGGTCGTGGCGGCGGACAAGGGCACCGCGACCTTCTCCGACATCGCCAACGGCATCGCCGCCGACTACGGCTTCTGGCTCGGCGACGCCTTCGCCTCTGGTGGCTCGGCGGGCTACGACCACAAGAAGATGGGCATCACCGCCAAGGGCGCCTGGGTCTCGGTGCAGCGGCATTTCCGCGAGCGCGGGATCAACGTGCAGACCGACCCGATCAGTGTCATCGGCATCGGCGACATGGCCGGCGACGTGTTCGGCAACGGCCTGCTGCTGTCCGGGACGGTGCAGCTGGTGGCCGCCTTCAACCACCTGCACATCTTCATCGACCCGAACCCGGACGCCGCCGCCAGCTTCGCCGAACGCCAGCGGCTGTTCGAGCTGCCGCGCTCGTCCTGGGCCGATTACGACGCCTCGCTGATTTCCGAGGGTGGTGGCGTGTTCGCCCGTTCGGCCAAAAGCATCGCCATCAGCCCGCAGATGAAGGCGCGCTTCGACATCGAGGCCGACCAGCTGACCCCGGCCGAACTCATCCATGCGCTGCTCAAGGCGCCGGTCGACCTGATCTGGAACGGCGGCATCGGCACCTACGTCAAGTCCAGCGAGGAGAGCCACGCCGACGTCGGCGACAAGGCCAACGACGTCCTGCGGGTCAACGGCAACGAGCTGCGCGCGAAAGTGGTGGGCGAGGGGGGCAACCTCGGCATGACCCAGCTCGGTCGGGTGGAATTCAACCTCGCCGGCGGCGCCAGCTTCACCGACTTCATCGACAACGCCGGCGGGGTGAACTGCTCCGACCACGAGGTCAACATCAAGATCCTGCTCAACGAGGTGGTGAGCGCCGGCGACCTGACCGAAAAGCAGCGCAACCAGCTGCTCGCCGAGATGACCGACGCGGTGGCCGAACTGGTGCTGCACGACAACTACAAGCAGACCCAGGCCATCTCCAAGGCGAGCTTCCGCGCCCATGAGCGCGCCGGCGAGTTCAGGCGCCTGATCGCCGCGTTGGAGGCCGAGGGGCTGCTCGACCGCACGCTGGAATTCCTGCCCGCGGATGACGCCATCGAGCAGCGCGCCGCCGAAGGCAAGGGGCTGACGCGCCCGGAGCTGTCGGTGCTGATTTCCTACACCAAGATCGACCTGAAGCAGGCCCTGCTCAAATCCGCGGTGCCGGACGACCCGTACTTCATGCGCGAGATGGAGACGGCCTTCCCGCGGCGCATGGCCGAGCAGTATCCGGACGCCATGTACCGCCACCGCCTGCGCCGCGAGATCGTCAGCACGCAGATCGCCAACGACCTGGTGAACAACATGGGCATCACCTTCGCCCATCGCCTGGTCGAGGCCACCGGGATGAGCCAGGCGAACGTGGCCGGCGCCTACATCGTGGTGCGCGACATCTTCCACCTGCGCCACTGGTGGCGGCAGATCGAGGAACTGGACTACCGCGTGCCCGCCGACCTGCAGAACGTGCTGCTGGATGAGCTCACCCGCCTGGGCCGGCGCGCCACCCGCTGGTTCCTGCGCAACCGCCGCGGGCAGCTGGACGCCACCCGCGACGTGGAACATTTCGGGCCGCGCGTCGAGGCGCTCTACACGCGCCTGGGGGAGCTGCTCGAGGGCTCGGCGCATGCGCAGTGGCAAACACGCTACGAGCAGTACATCGAGGCCGGCATCCCGGAGGAACTGGCGCGCGTGGTCGCCGGCACCAGCCATTTGTATACGCTGCTGCCGATCATCGAGGCGGCGGACGTCACCGGGCAGCCGCTGGAGCAGGTGGCGACCACCTACTTCTCCGTCGGCGGTGCGCTGGACCTTCCCTGGTACCTCCAGCAGCTCACCTCGCTGCCGGTCGGTAGCAACTGGCAGGCGCTGGCGCGCGAAGCCTTCCGCGACGACCTCGATCTGCAACAGCGCGCCATCACCGTCTCGGTGCTGCAGATGGGCGACCACCAGGGCGCGCCGAAGGAGCGCGTGGCCCTGTGGATGGCCCAGCGGGAGGAGCAGGTGGAGCGCTGGCGACGCATGCTCGCCGACCTGCGTAACGCCACGCAGCCGGACTACGCCATGTACGCGGTGGCCAGCCGGGAACTGCAGGACCTGACGCAGAGCCCGCCGAGCGCCTGACGGGAAGCAGGCAAGGCATTCGCAATCCCGTAGGAGCGAGCTTGCTCGCGAACGGGAAGGGCAGGCCCTCACCCCTGGCCCTCTCCCGGAGGGATAGGGGGTTGGCCACGCGTGGCCGGCAGCTCGTGCCATGGTCGCAGGCAGCGCCTCTTTTCCCTTCTCCCCGCGGGAGAAGGTGGTCCGCAGGGCCGGATGAGGGTAGCTGTGCCGTGCGGGTCCGGGTCGCAGGCAGAGCCTGCTCCTACGGGTTCACCGCGTGGCCGCAGCTTTTCCCTTCTCCC
>NZ_KE384407.1:39206-44797 GCF_000425625.1 Stutzerimonas azotifigens DSM 17556 | reverse complement strand
GTCGCAGGCAGAGCCTGCTCCTACGGGTTTACGGCGTGGCCGCGGCTTTTCCCTTCTCCCGGCGGGAGAAGGTGGCCCGCAGGGCCGGATGAGGGCACATGCACCGGCAGGTTGGGCAGCCGGTTGCGACGAAGCCCAACGTCCCGGATACGAGCGAGGCCGAGTCGGCGCCGCCCGCTCACTCCACCGGATTGCCGAGCCGGAAGCGGGTGATCTGCGGCAGGTCGCGCAGGTAGCCGATCATGTCCGGGGCGCCGGCGAGCTTGAGGCCTTCGCCGAGCGCGTTGGCGTTGGGGTGGCTCTTTTCCAGCAGCAGCAGCTCGGAGTGGCCGGCACTGCGCATCAGCGTCAGGCGCGCGTAGGGCACCTTGTCGTCGAGCAGCAGGCGCATGAATTCGCGGTCGTTCCAGGCCGGTGCCGGCATCGCCAGCACGTGGTAGGCCTCGTCCAGCGCGCGCAGGCCGGAAGCCTCCAGCCGGTAGTCGGTGAGGCGCGCCGGCTGGCGCAGTTCGAGCCCGCGCAGGCGGGCGTAGGCGATGGCGCTGGAGAAGGCTTCGACATGCTGGTCACCGGCCCAGTACAGGCGGTCGCCGAGCCAGGTGGCCTGGCGCAGTTCCACCGGCGTGCCGCTGGCGAGCCCCGGCAGCGCCTTGTGCAGGACGCGCATGCAGTCCTTGTAGCTGATGATGCGCAGCTGGCGGCAGGCCGGGGTGGCGGCGAAGGTTTCCAGCGAATAATAGGCGGGGCGCTCGCCGCGGTAGGCGCTGACGCCGTCGACCTGGCGCAGGTCAAAGGCTGCGCAGCTTTCGCTGTCGCAGCGCACCAGCCGTTGCAGTGCGGCATGCGCGCGGTCCTTGTCGTCCTTCACCGGGCCGGACAGCGCGCCGCGCGGCAGTTCCAGCAGATGCTGCAGCGGCGGGCCGTCATGCCAGAAGATGGTCGGCTGGGGCTCGGGCAGCGGCTGGAAGGGCAGGCACACGCGACTCGCCCGCTCGAGAATCTGGCGCGCGCGCGGCGTCCGACCGGTCAGGCCGAGCCGGTTGGCCAGGTTGGCGATTCTGGAGGTCAGGGATGGCATCTGCTCGGGTAGGCTCAGCATCGGGGTCGAACTCCGTCGACTTGCCAGCCAGTTTGGCAGACGCGCGCGGGTTGTGCATCCGTTTCGCCGCCTGTCCGCCGGGATGCATCCGCCTCGACGGGGCACGTCATCGCCCGTCGCTGTGGCACCATTGCCGAATCGTTCATAAGGAAGCCTCCATGCCTAGCCTGGTGCTGGACATCGTCCTGCCTGCCCACCGCCTCACCGCGGTGTACCAGGGGCGGGCCAACCGTATCCTGGTCACGAGTCGGGAGGGGCGGAGCGTCAGTCTGCCAGTACACCATCTGCGCCCGTATGTGACACGCGAAGGTATCCGGGGTTCCTTTCGCCTGGATTTCAGCGAGGACGGGCACCTGCTCGGGCTGACCCGCCTGGCCTAGGGTCCCCGGTAGCTCGCCCGGCGCCGGCCGCGCCGTTTATACTGCGCGTCCTTTTCCGACTCCCGTCTAGGCTGCGCATGTATAACCTGGCTCGTGAACTGCTGTTCAAGTTGACGCCCGAAACCGCTCATGACCTGTCGCTCGACCTCATCGGCGCCGGTGGCCGGCTTGGCCTGAATGGCCTGTTCGCCAGGCAGCCGGTGCTTCCGGTCAAGGTCATGGGCCTCGAGTTTCCCAACCCGGTGGGGCTGGCTGCCGGGCTCGACAAGAACGGCGTGGCCATCCATGGCCTGTCCCAGCTGGGCTTCGGCTTCGTCGAGATAGGCACGGTGACGCCACGGCCGCAGCCGGGCAATCCCAAGCCGCGCATCTTCCGGCTGCCGGAGGCCGAGGCGATCATCAACCGCATGGGCTTCAACAACGCCGGCGTCGAGGCGCTGCTGGCGCGCGTGGTGGCGGCGAATTTCCAGGGCGTGCTGGGCATCAACATCGGCAAGAATTTCGACACGCCGGTCGAGCGGGCCGAGGACGACTACCTGCTGTGCCTGGACCGCGTCTATGCCCACGCCAGCTACGTGACGGTCAACGTCAGTTCGCCGAACACCCCGGGCCTGCGCAGCCTGCAGTTCGGCGATTCGCTCAAGCGCCTGCTCGAAGCCCTGCGCACCCGCCGCGAGGACCTGGCGGTGCGCCACGGGAAGCAGGTGCCCATCGCCATCAAGATCGCCCCGGACATGAGCGACGAGGAAATCGCCGAGGTCGCCGAGGCCATCTTCCAGGCCGGGATGGACGCGGTGATCGCGACCAATACCACGCTGGGTCGGGACGGGGTGTCGGGGTTGGCGCATGCGGACGAGGCGGGCGGCCTGTCCGGCACGCCGGTCCGCGACAAGAGCACCCACACCGTGGGCGTGCTCGCCCAGGCGCTGGGCGGCCGGCTGCCGATCATCGCGGTCGGCGGCATTACCGAAGGCCGGCACGCGGCGGAGAAGATCGAAGCGGGCGCAAGTCTGGTTCAGCTGTATACGGGCTTCATCTACAAGGGGCCGGCGCTGATCCGCCAGGCGGTGGATGCCATTGCGGCCTGTTCGGTGAGGACGAGCGAGGGGTGATTCACCCGGAAAGGGCTCCGTCAGGAGCCCTGGGCCTCTGGCCCGTCGCCCGGGTGGGGCGTGCAATGGAAGTCGGTGTGATCCGAGATCAGCCTACGGCGTGGAGTTGATTCAGTCTGTGCAGACCGGCGGTGCCGGTCAGGCCGTCCCAGTTGTCGCCACGGCCCTCCCTCCAGCCGTTCATCCAGGCCTGACGAGTGTTCGGGTGGGAAAAGGGGCACATGTCGCGGGATTTGCCATGAACGCCGTGCTGATAACCACGCTGAAATGCTCGTTCCATCGGATCACGCTTGAGTCTTCTCATTGGGTGTTGCCCTCAGTGGTTGACTGGTGGTTCCGTGGGTCTCCGGGAGACCAGGCAGCTAGACTGCCAGCGGAGCGCGCTGCCGGCGTGGCGCGCTCCTGCCGACGCCGTTGCGGTGTCGACTCATGGCCAGTTCTAACCCACTGGTCCCGACGCGGGAACGATCTTTTTGTCATAAGCGGGTAACCTTCCGGTCATTCAGCCCATAAGCCCCGTGACCCGCGCGCTACAGCGCGAACGGGCCAATCCGATGCCACTGGCGGTTCATCGATACCGCCACAGTCCGCCGCGAGCCCCGAGGCCGCGCCAATGGAATAACGATGAACGATTCGTACGAACTCATTCTCACCTGCCCGAAGGGGCTCGAAGGGCTATTGCTCGAAGAGGCGACCAGCCTGGGTCTGGGCGCCGCGCGCGAGCAGACCGCGGCGATCGTTGGCCAGGGCAGCCTGGAGACGGCCTACCGGCTGTGCCTCTGGTCGCGCTTGGCCAACCGCGTGCTGCTGGCGCTCGGGCGGTTCCCGGTCGACAGCCCCGACGCCCTGTACGACGCGGTGCGCGGCGTCGAATGGGAAGAGCACCTGGCGCCCAGCGGCACGCTGGCGGTGGAGTTCAGTGGCCGCGGCGCAGGCATCGACAACACGCACTTCGGCGCGCTGAAGGTCAAGGACTCGATCGTCGACCGCCTGCGCGCCGGCAGCGGTCAGCGCCCGGGCGTCGACAAGCAGAATCCCGACCTGCGCGTGCACCTGCGCCTGGAGCGCGGCGTGGCGGTGCTGTCGCTCGACCTGTCCGGGCAGAGCCTGCACCAGCGCGGCTATCGCCTGCAGCAGGGCGCCGCGCCGCTCAAGGAAAATCTCGCCGCGGCGCTGTTGATCCGCGCTGGCTGGCCGCGCATCGCCGCCGAAGGCGGCGCCCTGGCCGACCCCATGTGCGGGGTCGGCACCTTCCTCGTCGAGGCGGCGCTGATGGCGGGGGACGTCGCGCCCAACCTGCGCCGCGAGCGCTGGGGCTTCGATGGCTGGCTCGGTCACGTGCCGGCGTTCTGGACGCGCCTGCAGGCCGAGGCGCGCACCCGTGCCGAAGCCGGGCTGGCCAGGCCACCGCTGTGGATCCGCGGCTACGAAGCCGATCCGCGCCTGATCCAGCCGGCGCGCAACAACGTCGAGCGCGCCGGAGTCGGCGACTGGGTGCGTATCTACCAGGGCGAGCTGGCGACCTTCGAGCCACATCCGGATCGCGGCCAGGGCGGCCTGGTGATCTGCAACCCGCCCTACGGCGAGCGCCTTGGCGACGAAGCCAGCCTGCTGTACCTCTACCAGCATCTCGGCGAGCGCCTGCGGCAGGCCTGCACCGGCTGGGAGGCGGCGGTGTTCACCGGCGCGCCGGAGCTGGGCAAGCGCATGGGACTGCGCAGCCACAAGCAGTACGCGTTCTGGAACGGCGCCCTGCCGAGCAAACTGCTGCTGTTCCGGGTCGCGCCGGAACAGTTCGTCACCGGGGCCCGGCCTGCCGTGGAAGGAACCTTCGACGAACCGCGCGCTGCCCAGCCAGCCGAGCCGGCGCGGCTGTCCGAGGGCGGGCAGATGTTCGCCAACCGCCTGCAGAAGAACCTGAAGCAGCTGGGCAAGTGGGCACGGCGCCAGGGCGTCGAGTGCTACCGCCTTTATGATGCCGACATGCCCGAGTACGCGCTGGCGGTGGACCTGTATCGCGACTGGGTGCACGTGCAGGAGTACGCGCCGCCGCGTTCGATCGATCCACAGAAGGCGCAGGCCCGGCTGCTCGATGCGCTGGCGGCCATCCCGCAGGCACTGGAGGTCGCGGCGGAGAAGGTGGTGGTCAAGCGCCGTGAGCGCCAGAGCGGCACGCGCCAGTACGAGCGGCAGGCCGCCCGCGGCGAGTTCCTCGAGGTGCGCGAGGGCGACGCCCGGCTGCTGGTCAACCTCACCGACTACCTGGACACCGGGCTGTTTCTCGACCATCGGCCGCTGCGCCTGCGCATCCAGCGCGAGGCGGCGGGCAAGCGCTTCCTCAACCTGTTCTGCTACACCGCCACCGCCACCGTGCATGCGGCCGTCGGCGGCGCGCGCAGCACGCTGAGCGTCGACCTGTCGAAGACCTACCTGGACTGGGCGCGGCGCAACCTGGCGCTCAACGGCTTTTCCGAGAAGCACCGGCTGGAGCAGGGCGACGTGATGCAGTGGCTCGCCGACGACCGCGGCCAGTACGACCTGATCTTCATAGACCCGCCGACCTTCTCCAATTCCAAGCGGATGGAGGGGGTGTTCGACGTGCAGCGCGACCACGTCGAGTTGCTCGATATGGCCATGATGCGGCTGGCTCCGGGCGGCACCCTGTACTTCTCCAACAACTTCCGCCGCTTCCAGCTCGATCCGGGTCTGGAGGCGCGCTACGCAGTGGAGGACATCACCGCGGAAACCCTCGACGAGGACTTCCGCCGCAACCCGAAGATCCACCGCGCCTGGCGGATACGCACGCGCTGAGGGCCTGGCCCGGTTGATGGGCGCTTGGGTGTGGGCGCGCGAGGCGCAGGATCCTGTGGGAGGCGCGCCCTCGCGGCGATGCAGGCCGCAGGCCTGCCCGAAGTAGCAGGGGCTCTGCCCGTTATCGGCTGGGTGAACGGCATGGGCGCCGAGCGCGCTTCCCTCATCCCTGGCCCCTCTCCCGGCGGG
>NZ_KE384407.1:0-38895 GCF_000425625.1 Stutzerimonas azotifigens DSM 17556 | reverse complement strand
CCGAGGCGTGCTTCCCTCACCCCTGGCCCCTCTCCCGGTGGGAGAGGGGGACAAGCAGGGATCAGCGCTGGGCGGTCGCGGTGCTGCTGTTCGGCGTCTGGCCGGACAGGCTGACCAGTACCTGGTCGAGGATCGACGAGGCGCCCCACGGCCGGGAGTGGTTGAGGATGGCCACCACCGCCCAGGTGTCGCCATTGCCGTCGCGGCTGTAGCCGGCGATGGCGCGTACGGTGTTGAGCGTCCCGGTCTTGATGTGCGCCTTGCCGGCCACCGGCGTGTTGCGCAGGCGCTTGCGCATGGTGCCGTCCACCGCCGCCAGCGGCATCGAGGAAATGAATTCCGCCGCGTAGGGGCTGCGCCATGCGGCCTGCAGCAGGGTCGCCAGTTCCCGCGCGCTGACCCGCTCGGCGCGCGACAGGCCGGAGCCGTTCTCCATGACCAGGTGCGGCGCGACTATGCCTTTCTTGGCCATCCAGTCGCGGATCACCCGCTGCGCCGCCTTGGCGTCGTCGGGATCGGCCTTGCTGCGGAATTCGGCGCCGAGGCTGAGGAACAGCTGCCGGGCCATGGTGTTGTTGCTGTACTTGTTGATGTCGCGAATGATCTCGACGAGATCCGGCGAATAGGCCCGGGCCAGCAGGCGTGCGTCCTTGTCGACGCTGCCGAGGCGGTCCTCGCCGAGGATGCTGCCACCGAGCTCCTTCCAGATCGCCCGCACGGTGCCGGCGGCGTACTGCTGGTGGTCGAGCAGCGACAGGTAAGTCTGGCCGCTGCAGCCGGCCGCCAGCTTGCCGGTCACCACCACGGTGACGCCGCCGTTCTCGGGGACCGGGTTGTAGCGCACGTCCGGCCAACCCGGGCACTTGGCGGCAGGCAGGGCCTGCACGCGGTTGTCGATCTTCACCTGCTCGATCGGCGGCTCGACGGCGATGTTCACCTTGCCGCCTTCGTTGCGGGCGATGAAGCGCAGCGCCTTGAGGTTGACCAGCAGCGAATCCGGGCCGACCAGGAAGGGCTTGTTGCGGTCGCCACCGTCGTCGTCGAACACCGGCAGGTCCGGTTTGATGAAGTGGCCGCGGTCGAGCACGAGGTCGCCGGTCACGGTCTGCACGCCGTTGGCGCGCAGATCGCGCAGCAGCAGCCAGAGCTTCTCCATGTTCAGCTTCGGATCGCCGCCGCCCTTGAGGTAGAGATTGCCCTCCAGGACGCCGTCCTTGAGCGGGCCGTCACCGTAGAACTCGGTCTTCCACTGGTGATTCGGGCCCAGCAGTTCGAGCGCGGCATAGGTGGTGACGAGCTTCATCGTCGACGCCGGGTTCACCGAGACGTCGGCATTGACGAAGGTCGGGGTGCCATGGCCGTTGAGCGGCAGCATCACCACCGAGAGCGCGTCGCTGTCGATCTTGTTGGCCTTCAGCGCCTGCTGCACGCGGGGCGGCAGGGACTGATTGGCGCCGTCGGCCAGCACAGGCATGGCCAGCGGAAGGGCGAGGGCCGCGAGGAGAAGGCGGCGGGCGAAGAGGATCATGGACGGTTGCCCCCTTCAGGGGCGGGGTGGACCGGGCAAGCGAGCGATAAATACGACATCTGAACAACCCACTGCTTGAGGGAAATTTGGCGCCATTATGCATGGGGCATGACGGCCCTGTGCCGCTATCCGACGGCCGTCCATCGGAAGCGAGGGGGCGCCGTCGGCAGGCAGGAACACAGCCGTTTGCATGTCTGCGTCACCGGCGAGCGTTAACTGATAGAGTAGCCGTTCTCATTGAATTGGAGACGAAATTCCGTGGCTATCCGCTCGAGGCGTTTGCGCAAGAAGCTCTGTGTCGACGAATTCCAGGAGCTCGGTTGCGAGCTCACCCTGACCTACCGCGAAGGGCTCGACAGCGAGGCGGTCAACGCCTGCTTCCGGGCCTTCCTCGCCGAAGCGATCGAAGGCAATGGTCTGGGCTACGTGGGGGGAGAAGACTACGGCTTCATCTGCCTGGCGCGCCGCGGCTCGGTCACCGAGGAGCAGCGCCAGCGCGTGCAGCAGTGGCTGGAAGGACGCCCGGAACTGGCCGAGTTCCAGCTCAGTCCGCTGATCGATGTGTGGTATCCGCAGACGCCTGTGCGCGCTCAGGCCTGACCGGAGAAACCGCCCCGGGCTCGGCCGGATCGGACGCCGGCTCGGGGCGGCGGGGCAGGGAGCGGCGCTCGAACCAGCGCCGCAGCCCGTACATGACGAGGGTCACCGCCAGGGCCAGGCCGACGCCCAGCAGGGCGTTGAGCAGGCGGACCTGCGGCAGGTTCCAGTCGTGGGCCAGGGTTTCGGCCAGCAGCACGAAGCAGAGCGTGGTCTGCATCACGAAGAGCCCGTAGTGGTTGGCCTGGAACGCCCGCGACAGGGTTACCAGCGGCAGCAGGATCATGGCCATCAGCGCCGGTTCGGCCAGGCTGTGGCCGGCATAGATCAATAGCACGGCGGCCAGCAGGATGGCGAAGCTCGCCTGGATGGCGCGGATCAGGCTGCGCTGCACGTCGAACTGCAGCGTGGTGAAGACCGCCAGGGTCAGCCAGTAGCCACGCGGCAAGCCGGCGAGGGTCACCAGCAGGCCGGCCGCCGAGCAGGCCAGCACGTAGGTCAGCGCATGCAGGCGCCACTGGCGGATCGGCGTGCGCCTGGCGTGCCGGCGCAGGACGCGCAGCACGCTCATCAGGCGTGGCATGTAGGGCCACATGCGCAGGCCGTGCATGCCGCGCAGGCCGAATGCGAGCAAGGTCACCCAGAGGCCGCCGAGCGCGAACAGCACGGCGATCGCCTCCGGATTGCTGAAGTTGCTGACGCCGAACTGGCCCTGCCCCAGGCACAGGCAGATCGCCAGGCCGATGCCCAGCTTGCCGGCCTCGGTGCCGTAGCGCTGCAGCCAGGCCAGCAACAGCGCGTAGAAGGCGAACAGCCCGAGGCTCGCCAGCGGGTGGGTGGCCGACCAGAAGCCGAGCGCCGTGCTCAGCGCGCCGAGGGCGATCAGCAACAGCATGCGCAGCATCCCGAGGCGGTGCAGCGGATTGGCCTTGGCCGCCTGGAACGCGCCCACGGTCGCCCAGAGGAAACCGGGGTGCCCGCTGAACAGGCCCAGCAGCAGGGGCAGGGCACAGCCGAATCCGGCCACCAGCGCCGCGCCCCACTCGGGCCGGCTCGGGTGCCAGTTCAGCAGCTGTCGCAGAAGTTTTCCCATGGGCTCAGGTCGGACTCGATCTGCCGCTCATCTCGCTGGCCATTTCCGTCGCGTAACTGTCGGTCATGCCGGCGATGAAGTCGATCGTGCGCAGGAAGGACCGGTACAGCGGCCAGGACGGGTCCGGTGCGCTGTTGCCCAGCAGATCGAGTATCCGCCGGTTCTTGAACGACAGCCCGCCGCCGCGGTGCTGCTCCAGCGCCGCCCCGCAGAAGGCCTCGAGCAGGATCTCCAGCGTCCGGTAGGCACCGATCTCGTGCAGCGTCTTGCGCTTGTCCTGGAAGATTTTCTCGCGCGCCAGGCCCTTGGCCTGGAGCACGCAGGCCTGCGCCGGGCCGTGCATGTGCTCGACCAGGTCGCCCGACAGTTCGCCGGCGAGCAGGCGGTCCTGCTGCGCGACGAAGGCATGGGCGGCGGCATTGGTCAGGTGCTCGATGGCCTTGCCGCGCAGGATCGCCAGCTTGCGCCGGCGCGAATCCCGCGGGCCGAGCTGGCGATAGGTTTCCGGCAGGTCGTCGCCGACCAGATCCAGCAGCAGCGCCTCGACCTCGGCGTAGTCCAGCAGCTCCATCTCCAGGCCGTCCTCGAGGTCGATCAGCCCGTAGCAGATGTCGTCGGCGGCTTCCATCAGGTAGACCAGCGGATGGCGCGCCCAGCGCTGCGCCTCCAGCTGCGGCAGGCCGAGGCGGCCGGCGATCTGCTCGAGCAGCGGCAGCTCGTTCTGGTAGCAGCCGAACTTGTGTTTCTTGTAGCCAAGGGCTTCGGCGTGCCGGGACGTCCAGGGGTACTTGAGGTAGGTGCCGAGCGTTGCGTAGGTCAGCCGCGTGCCGCCGTCGAACTGGTGGTATTCCAGCTGGGTCAGCACGCGGAAGCCCTGGGCGTTGCCCTCGAAATGCAGGAAGTCCTCGCGCTCGGCGTCGCTCATGTCGTCCAGCCAGCCGCGCCCGGCCGCCTGTTCGAACCAGTAGCGGATGGCGTCCTCGCCGGAGTGCCCGAACGGCGGGTTGCCGATGTCGTGGGCCAGGCAGGCCGATTGCACAATCATCCCCAGGTCGGCCGGCGTGCACCAGTCGGGCAGGTCGTCACGCAGCACCTCGCCGACGCGCATGCCGAGCGAGCGGCCTACGCAGCTGACTTCCAGCGAGTGGGTCAGACGGGTGTGGATGTGATCGTTGCTGGAGACCGGGTGGACCTGCGTCTTGCGCCCGAGCCGGCGGAAGGCTCCGGAGAAAATGATCCTGTCATGATCCTTGTGGAAGGGGCTGCGCCCGAGTTCCTCCGTGGTCGTGACGGCTTTGCCGAGCCGCTCACGCGTAAGCAGCGTGTGCCAATCCAAAGGCGGTCTTCTCCGGTAGGGTCATCGCCGCGAGCATAACCCGAGCGAGCGCGCGCCACGAGCGCCGGTTCGCAACATCGTATGGTGGCGTCAGCCGCGCTGCTTGCGCAGCTGACGTTGTGCCTGGATCACCGGATAGATCGCCAAGGCCACGCGTGCGAGCTTGCCGACCTTGCCCAGGCGCCGGCCGAACAGGGCGAGTATGACGGTCGCGGCCATCATCGCCGGGCGCTTGGCCGACCCGCCGCCGCGGGAAGCCCGCGCGGCGACCAGGCCCTTGACCTGTTGCAGCGGGTTGGACAACGGCTGGGCGTGATAGAGGATCTGCTGGCGGTGCATTTCCATGCGAAGGCGCACCAGGTCCTTGCGCAGGCCCAGTTCGGAGGAGGTGGTCAGCGGAAGACTCATGGCAGAAGGCGCTCCCGGTCACGTGCGAGTTCTTCGAGCGTCGCCTTGAACGGATCGGCGGCTTCCTTGGCCAGCTTGAATGCACGAGCAATGCAGATGGCCAGTGCAATGGCGTAGACGGCGCAGAGCAGGAGAATGGCGGCGATGCGGTGCTCGTCCCAGAAGGCGATCACCACGGCCGCGGACAGTCCGACGAGGATCAGCAGTGCCAGGATGAGGCTGATGCCGGCCAGCAGGAAGAGTCTGAAGGTGCGCGACTTCTCTTCCTTGAACTCGATGCCGAGCAGCTCCAGGTGGCCCTGCAGCAGGCCAACGAAGGCTCCCCCGAGCTTGCGGATCGTCGGTTTCGGCGCTTCGTCGCTCGGTGGCGTCTGATCCATCGAGGCCTCCTCGTTCATCAGCGGCGCGCGATCAGGCCGAGCAGGAAGCCGACGCCGGCGGCGATGCCGATCGACTGCCAGGGATGGGTGTGCACGTATTCCTCGGTGCACTGGATGGCGGCCTGGCCCTGGCTGTTCAGCGTGCCCTGGCGTTCCTTGAGCATGCTCTGCGCGCGGCTGATGTTGGCGCTGAGGCGGCTGCGCAGTTCCTGTGCCTGGGTGCCGGCGGTGTCCTGGGTGTACTTGAGCAGGCGCTCGGTGTCGCCGATCAGCGTCTGGAATTCCTGGAGCAGGGCGCCCTGCGCGGCCTGCAGGTTGCGCCGGTGGGCGTTCTTGTCGAAAAGGCTCTGCTGCCCGGAAGGCTCGGGGGCGGGCTGCTCGTTGGTCGGAGCCTCGCTGGACACCTTGTTCGTGGGTTCGAGAGTCATGCTGTCGCTCCTTCTGTCAGGTTCCGAAAGGGCCGGTCGCCCGGATGCCAGAAGTTTCGAGCCCCGCTGCGCCTCAAGGTTCCCCTGGCCGGCCGGGCATGCAGCAGGCAAAAAGAAACCCGCCGTGGCAGAGCCAGGCGGGTTTCGTGCGAGCCGAAGAACGGCGGTCGCGATTACAGCAGCGGAATGGTGTAGCTGACGATCAGGCGGTTCTGATCGATTTCACGATTGTCGCCACGGTAGGTACCGTTACGCCATTTCAGACCCAGGTTCTTGAGTGCACCAGTCTGAACGACATAGCCGATGTCGGTGTCGCGTTCCCATTCGTCGCCACCGTTGCCATTGAGGCCGGTATCCGTACCCTTGATGTAGCGGGTCATGAAGGTCAGGCCCGGGATGCCCATGGCTGCGAAGTTGTAGTCATAGCGCAGCTGCCAAGACTTTTCTTCCGGATCGGCGAAGGTAGCATCGATCATCACGTAGTTCACGAGGAAGGCATCGCCACCCGCCAGATAGGGGTAGGCGGTGTCGCCGCTAAGATCTTGGTAGGCTGCACCGAACGCATGGCCACCCAGGCTGTAGGTGAACATCGCACCGAAGGCCTTGCTGTCCACATTGCTATTGCCGTCGTCAGTGGAGTGGGCATAGCGGATGTCGCTCTTGAACGACTGCTTGTCGCCCAGCGGTAATACATGAACCAGGTTCACGATGTGCTGCTTGTAGTTGTCATGCAGCTTGCCGAAATCGTAGGAAGTGGTCAGTTGATCGTTCCACTTGTACTTCAGGCTGGCGAAGTCGAACTTGTCGGTCGGAGTAAGGCCGGTTGCGCCCGTTGCGCTGGCCATAGCTATATCTTCGTAGCTTGCATCGTTGCGCAGGCTATTGTCGGTCAGTCGGCCGGCAACGAAGGTCAGCCCCTCGATCTCTTGGGAGGTCAGCATCCCGCCGCGGAAAGTCTGCGGCAGCAGGCGCGAATCGCTAGGCAGGATAGTCGGCAACTTCGGAATCAGATCGCCAACTTTCAGGACGGTCTTGGAAACCCGCACCTTGGCGGCGCCGTTCAGGCGGCCGTATTCGTCCGGAGCGTAGCCATCGCTGCCTGCGGGCAGGAGGCCGGAACCAGTGCGGTCGGGGCTGGAATCAAGCTTGACGCCCAGCAGTCCCAGGGCATCTACACCAAAACCGATCGGGCCTTCGGTAAAGCCGGACTCGAAGTTCAGAATAAAGCCTTGAGCCCATTCATCGGACTTGGACTGACTCGCGCCCGACTGATGGTTATCGCTGTTGAAATAGAAATTACGCAGTTCCAGGCTGGCCTTGCTGTCCTCGAAGAACGCAGCTTGAGCCATGGACGGAACGGCCATGCTAGCTCCCAGTGTGGCAAGGGCTACGCCACGGGCGATCGGGGTTTTGAGCATTTCTTATGTTCTCCTGACTTTGATGATGCTCTGTTGTCGCAATTGCAGCGCGTGCGAATTAAGCATGGCGACTTGCGGGCGACAGTCAAACCTTAGTCGCCGACATGCCTACGTCAAACGTGGGGCATGCCATTCAACAAATTCGCGTTGGCTAGTTGCACTGCAAACTTCGTCCGCAGAATCCATAAGTAGCGATATGTCGCTGCCTCGGACCAGCGCTTCATTATGTGAATCGCTCCCCCGGCGCAGCAGTCCAGCCTGCGCGGGTGACGACATCCTAGCGTCTCGTTCGGCTGTCGTCGATTGGAAAAATACGTGAAGTGATTCGCTGCGGCAAATGTCACATTTGCAGGGCCGTGCCCGGCAATTCCGCGGGGTGGCGCTGATAGACTCCGCACTGTTCATCAAGCAGGGAAATCGTCGGTATGTTTCCAAAATGTCAGTTATTCGGCACTGAAGGCTGCCATTTGTGCGAGCAGGCGGAAAGCCTATTGATGCCGCTGGTTCTTCGAGGATTAAGCGTCGAGCTGATCGACATAGCGGAGAGCGAACGGCAGGTCGAGCACTACGGGCTGCGTATTCCGGTACTCAGGCGCACGGACAGCGGCGCCGAGCTCGACTGGCCATTCACGCCCGAGCGCCTTAGGGTTTTCCTGATGTAACTAAACTGTCATCGAAGCATGACGATGACGGCATATCCGCTCAGGCCGATGGCCACGAGCAGCGAGAGGATCGAGCCGGAACCCAGGGCCAGGCCGTATGGCAGGGTGTCGGCGATGCCGGACCGTCGGTACAGCGCCGCAGACAGTAGAAAGAAAAGAAGGGAAGGAAGCAGCCAGGCCATGTTGCTGTGCCGAATGACGAGGTGGGCTGCCAATAGTGGCAGAACGATGGCTCGTCTGGCCAGACGGTGATGTGCAAGGCCGTCATGCGGGCCAGTGTTGTCACTTAAGTGATGTCGGTCAGGGAGCGCCTGACTATAGGGCAGGCCTGCGGCCTGCATTCGCCGCGAGGGCGCGCCTCCCACGGGATCGGGTGGGGAGAACCGCTTTTGTGGGAGGCTATACCTCGGGGGTGGCCTGAGTGAGCAACATTGCGCCGTGCGGGCATAAAAAAAACCAGCCCTGAGGCTGGTTTTCGAGGCATTCGCAATGCCGCGGGATTTTGGTCGGAGCGACTGGATTCGAACCAGCGACCTTCTCGTCCCGAACGAGACGCGCTACCAAGCTGCGCTACGCTCCGAGTTGGCGCGCATTGTACCTAAAATCTTTTGGTACACAAGGGGTTACGCCAAGCTTTTTTTCAGCCTGGCGATTATCCCGCCGTTTCGCTCACAACTCCTCGATCTTGCGGACCTGATCCTTGTTAACACGGCCCGGCTTTCCGTCGAGCTGCTCGTATTCGTAGACGTCTTCGTCGTCGATGTACTCCGGCGTGTCCAGCGTCTGGATCTGGCGGCCGTCGTTCAGGGTCACCACGCTGGGGTTGGCGCAGGCGGTGAGGGCGCCGAACAGGGCCAGCAGCAGGGCGAGAAGGAAGGGGCGTTTCATTTTGGGCTCCGAAGCGGATGGTCACTCTCCGTGGGATGGAGCCGCTTGCCGCAAGTTCCCGACGAGGCGGGCGACAGCGCCTCGGGCGTGTTGAAGTTGGCCAGCCGCGGGTCGTCCTCTGACAGTGGCAGCGCCACCGCGCCGAGCTCGCCAAGCACCAGGCGCGGCGCGCGAACCCCGGCGGACCAGGCTGCTTCGATGGTGACGCGCAGGGCCGTGGGGATCACGCAGAACAGCGGCTCCCAGCGCTCGCCGCGGCGCGCCATGAGCGGCCGCTGGTGCCGCTGCGCTTCGGTCACCATGCGCTCGACCAGGTCGCGGTCGATCCTCGGGCAGTCGCAGGGCAGCACCAGAAGCCAGGCGTGCCGGGCGACGCTCAGCCCTGCGCGAATGCCCGCCAGCGGGCCGGGAAAGTCGGGTTCGGCATCACCCACCAGCCGGTCCCCGTATGCCCGGTAACGGTCCGGGTTGCGATTGCAGGAGACGATCAGGTCGTCCGTCAGCGGGCGTACGACCCGCTGCGCCGCTTCGATCAGCGGCCGCCCATTCCAGTCCAGCAGGCCCTTGTCGGCACCCCCCATGCGCTGGCCGCGACCGCCGGCCAGCAGCAGCACGGAAACGGGGTGTCGAAAGGGTCCAGGCATGGCGCCAGCTCCGGTAAAAGCCTGTGATATAACACCCGACCCGCCCGCTCTCAACGGAACATTGCCATGAGTCATTCGGCCGACCAGACCTTCCAGCCCCTCGCCATCGCCGTGCTCACCGTCAGCGACACGCGTACCACCGAAACCGATACCTCGGGCCAGCTGCTCGTCGACCGGTTGAGCGAGGCCGGCCACCGCCTGGCCGCGCGCGTGCTGCTCAAGGACGACCTGTACCGCATCCGTGCCCAGGTCGCCGCCTGGATCGCCGAAGAAGAGGTGCAGGTGGTGCTCATCACCGGCGGCACCGGCTTCACCGGCCGCGACAGCACGCCCGAGGCGGTCGCCTGCCTGCTGGACAAGCAGGTCGACGGGTTCGGCGAATATTTCCGGCAGATATCGGTGGCCGACATCGGCACCTCGACCATCCAGTCCCGCGCGCTGGCCGGGCTGGCCAACGGCACTCTGGTGTGCTGCCTGCCCGGTTCGACCAATGCCTGCCGCACGGCCTGGGACGGCATCCTCGAGGAGCAGCTGGACGCGCGCCACCGTCCCTGCAACTTCGTCCCGCACCTGAAGGCGGTGGCCGCCTGCGAGTCGAGGGGCTGAGCATGGCCGGCGGAGGTCTGCTGTCCGTCGAACAGGCCCTCGAGCGCTTGCTCGCCGAGGCGGATGCCAGCCCGATCGAGGGCAGCGAAACCGTCGCCCTGGGCGGGGCGGACGGGCGGGTGCTCGCCGAGCCGGTACGGGCGCCGATCGACATTCCGCCATGGCCCAACAGCGCCATGGACGGCTACGCCTTCCGCCAGGCCGATGTCACCGGCGAGCCGCTGCCGGTCAGCCAGAAGATCTTCGCCGGCATGCAGCCCGATGCGCTGCTGCCGGGCAGCCTGGCGCGCATCTTCACCGGCGCGCCGCTGCCCGAGGGCGCCGACGGGGTGGAGATGCAGGAGAACGCCGAGGTGCTGCCGGATGGCCGCGTGCGCCTGCTGCAGGCGGTGAGGGCGGGCCAGCACGTGCGGCCGCGGGGCGGCGAGGCGAGGGCGGGCGAGACGCTGCTGGAGGGCGGCACGCGGCTCGGGCCCTTCGAGATCGGCGTGGCGGCCACCGTCGGTCGCGACCGGCTGCCGGTCAGGCGGCGTCCGCGGGTGGCGGTGCTGTCCACCGGCGACGAGCTGGTCGAGCCGGGCCTGCCACTCGGGCCCGGGCAGATCTACAACAGCAACCGCGCGCTTCTCTGCGCCTGGCTGAACCGGCTTGGCTGCGAGGTGGTGGACGTCGGCGTGCTGGCCGACGACCTTGAGCGGATCCGGGCGTGCCTGGCGTCGCTTTCCGGCGTCGATCTCATCCTTTCGTCCGGCGGCGTGTCGGTGGGGGAGGCGGACTTCCTCGGCCAGGCCCTGCGCGAGGCCGGCGAGCTGACGCTCTGGAAGCTGGCGATCAAGCCGGGCAAGCCCCTGACCTGCGGACACTACCAGGGCGTGCCGGTCATCGGCCTGCCGGGCAATCCGGCCTCCGGCCTGGTGACCTTCGGCCTGCTGGCCAGGCCCTACCTGTTGCGCCGGCTCGGTGTGGCCGAGGTGGCGCCCGCAAGCTTCCAGGTACCGGCCGGATTCGACTGGCCCCGGGCCGGCAGCCGTCGCGAGTATTTGCGTGCGCGGCTGGAGGGCGGGCAGGCGCGGCTGTACGGCAACCAGAGCTCGGCGGTGTTGCGCAGCGCCGCCTGGGCCAACGGGCTGGTGGAGATACCGGAGCAGCGCACCCTGGCCGAGGGCGATGCGGTCCGCTTCCTCCCGTTTTCCGAGCTTCTGAACTAGCCGGTCGTTGAAAAGCGGCAGGCCTGCGGCCTGCATCGCCGCGAGGGCGCGCCTCCCACTGGGATGTGGTGAACGCCGCGACCCCGCCGGGAATGGCGCGGCCTCCCACGGAGGCTGGGGGGTTGGCTGTTGGTTGCTTTGTGGGAGGCCCGACCTCGGGGCGATGCTTTTGAGCGCGCTGGAGGCAGGTTTGTGGCCTGCATCGCCGCGAGGGCGCGCCTCCCACTGGGATGTGTGAATGCCGCAACCCCGTCGGGAACGGGCGTGGCCTCCACGGAGGCTGGTGGGTTGGCTGCTTTTGTGGGAGGCCCGACCTCGGGGTGATGCTTTTGAGCGCTGGAGGCAGGTCTGCAGCCTGCATCGCCGCGAGGGCGCGCCTCCCACTGGGATGTGGTGAACGCCGCGACCCCGTCGGGAACGGGCGCGGCCTCCACGGAGGCTGGTGGGTTGGCTGCTTTTGTGGGAGGCCCGACCTCGGGGCGATGCTTTTGAGCGCTGGAGGCAGGTCTGCAGCCTGCATCGCCGCGAGGGCGCGCCTCCCACTGGGATGTGGTGAACGCCGCGACCCCGTCGGGAACGGGCGCGGCCTCCACGGAGGCTGGGGTCGACGGGGCTCCGTGCGGTTACTGCACCGCCGCTGCGCACCAATCGCATTTTCGGTTGTCTACAGGTCCCATTCGGGGGCGGTGCGCGCCTGCCCGACTTCAGTGCTTCCACACAAGGAGACGGTGATGCAGGAGAGAAACGTCTGGGTCGATTACGCGAAAGCGATCGGCATCATTCTCGTCGTCTACGGCCATGTCGCCAGAGGGGTGTTCAACGCGGGGCTGCCCATGGACGAGGGGCGCTACAGGCTGGTGGACAGCATCATCTACAGCTTCCACATGCCGCTGTTCTTCTTCCTTTCCGGGCTGTTCTTCTACGACTCGCTGGTCAAGCGCGGTCGCGGCGGGCTGATCGTCAACAAGGTCGACACCATCGTCTATCCCTTCATCGTCTGGTCGCTGCTGCAGGGGCTCTTCGAGGTCGTGCTGTCGAACTACACCAACGGCCAGGTGACGCTGGCCCAGGTGTTCTCGCTGCTGTGGGAGCCGCGGGCGCAGTTCTGGTTCCTTTATGCGCTGTTCTTCGTCTTCGTGCTCTGCGCGCTGGTCTATGCGCGCGCGGACCGGCGCTTCTTCCTGCCGCTGGTGGGGGTGTTCGCCGTGCTCTACGTGTTCAAGGAACCGCTGACGGTCGACACCATCAGCCGCTTCCTGCTGGCCAACACGGTGTTCTTCGCGCTGGGCATCTGGTTCAACGAGATCAAGGCGTTCTTCCTGGCGCGCGCCGCCGAGCTGACGCTGCTGTTCGGCGCGCTCTTCGTCGTCGGCCAGTACCTGTTCCACATCACCTTCGGGCTCAACTACGAGGTCGGCGGGGTGCCCGTGCTGGCGCTGGCGACGGTGGGTATCTTCTTCACCATCGCGCTGTCGATGTGGCTCGGCCGCATGCGCCTGGACGCGCTGCTGTTCATCGGCGCCTCGTCGATGACCATCTACCTGATGCACATCCTCGCCGGCAGCGGCGTGCGGGTGATCCTCGGCAAGTTCCTCGGCATCGACTCGATCGCCGTGCACCTGATCGTCGGCACCCTTATCGGCATCGCCGGGCCGCTGATCGCACAGCTGGTCATCCAGCGCTACAACCTGTCGTTCCTGCTGTCGCCGCCCAAGCCCATGTCGGCCACCCGGCTTAGCATGCGCCGCGCCGTGGTCTAAGGCTGGCATCGCCTCCGGCCCGCCGGGCCGGGGCGCCATCCGGGCGGAAGGATCGCGCGGCATCCGCTCCTGGCCTCTGCCTGCCCAGCCCCTCGAAGCCCGGGGCGCCGGCGCGCTATGCTGCGGTCCGTTTCAACCAAGGAATCCCATGAACAGCACGCCATTCGCCGACGTCGACCTGGACGTCCGCTACCGGGCCGCGCGGCGCATCGCCGAACAGGCGGCGCAGCAGGGCCTGGCCTTCTATCGCCAGCGCGACAGCCTGGCCATCGAGCACAAGGGCGACAATCGGCAGGACGTAGTCAGCATCGCCGACCGCACCCTGGAGGACTTCATCCGTGCCGAACTGGCCGCGGCCTTTCCCGAGGATGGCTTCCTCGGCGAGGAAAGCGGCTCGGCCGATCTCGGGGCGCGCTGCGTCTGGGTGATCGACCCCATCGACGGCACCGCCTGCTTCGTCAACGGCCTGCACAGCTGGTGCGTGTCCATCGGCCTGATGGTGGACGGCCAGCCGGCGCTGGGCGTCATCGCCGACCCGAACCACGACGAGCTGTTCCATGGCTGCCGCGGCCGCGGCGCCTTCGTCAACGACCGGCCGCTGGCCGCGCACAACGCCCGCCACGTGCGCGACGGGGTGATGGGCGTGGGCACCTTCCACGAGCCGGGCAAGCAGCATTTCATCCCGTTCCTCGAGCAGTTGCTGGATGCCGGCGGGATGTTCATCCGCAACGGCTCGGGCGCGCTGATGACCGCCTACGTCGCCGCCGGACGGCTGATCGCCTATCACGAAACGCACCTGAAGAGCTGGGACTGCCTGGCCGGCGTGGTCATGGTGCTGGAAGCCGGCGGGCGGATGAACGACTTCTTCCGCGACGACGGCCTGCTGCATGGCAACCCCTACCTGGTCGCCGCGCCCGGCGTCTACGAGCAGATCGCCGGGATGATCGGGCCCTGGCTGGACAGCCCGGCAGGCACGCGCTGAGTCGAGCAGCGTTCATCGGCCCGGCCGTCGCCCGCCGCGGCATCCGGGGCCGGCTGTGCTATACCAGCCGGAAGCCGTGCACCCCGCACGGCTCAACCCGCCGACACGCGGGAAGGTCCGTCGAGCGCCCGCGCGGCCCTCGGCGGCCTCGATCCAGCGAGGAGGTCATCATGAACAGCATGCGTTGCACCCACCGCGACCACACCATCATCGCCGATGTGCTCGAGCATCCGGGCAGCCCGATGCCCTGGGCGGCCGGTTGCCGGATCATTGAGCCGTCCGGGCAGATGACCCGGCGGCTGCCGCTGCCGGTCCACCACGCCTTCATGGCCGAACTGGAACAGGCGCAGCACGCCTCCATCGCCCACGGCAAGTGGCTGGTCGACCAGGCCCTCGACCACGGCCGCGAACTCTCGTCGCGCGCCGCCTGAGGGGCCTTCCGGCGTCGGCTGCCGCCGGCGCCGGGTTCACAGGTTGCGCCAGATCAGCTGCAGCCCCGCGATCAGCATGCCCAGCCGCGCGATGCGGTAGAACCAGGTGTGGTCGATGCGCGACTGCAGCCACAGCCCGGTCCACACCCCGAGCGGCACGATGGGCGCCAGCGTCAGGCTGAGCAGCAGGTTCTCCCGGGTGAACTGCCCGAGCGCGCCGTACGGAATCAGCTTCAGCGCGTTGGTCAGCAGGAAGAAGGCGTTGATGGTGGCGATGTACTGCAGCTTCGGCAGTTGCTGCGGCAGCAGGTGCATCATCGCCGGCGGCCCGCCGGCATGGGCGACGAAGCTGGTGAAGCCGGACAGCGCCGACAGCAGGGTCCCGCGCCCGCGCTGCAGCGGCCGCGGCTTCGCCGTTCGGTTGAACAGCCCGAGCAGTACGAAGCCGACCGCGATGGTGCCCATCAGCAGGCCGATCAGGCGCTCGTCGAGCAGCCCGAAAGTGGCCGTGCCCAAGGCGATGCCGATCAGCGCGCCGGGCATCATCACCTTCAGGTTCGCCAGATCCCAGCGGCCGATATAGGCCTTCAGGCCCACCACGTCGGCCAGGCAGAGGATCGGCAGCATGATCGCTGCGGCCTGCTTCGGCGACACCGCCAGCGCCAGCAGCGGCACGGCGATACCGCCGAGCGCGCCGCCGAAGCCGCCCTTCGATAGGCCGGTAAGGAAGATCGCGGGGAGCGCGAACCAGAGGAAGTCATGCAGGGACATGGGCGTGCCGCCGACCAGGGGGCGTGCAGCTTAGCAAAGCGCAACGAATGCTCGAAGCCCGGAACCGAGCGGCGCCGATGCCTCTCTATCGTTCAGACACCTCATCAGCGAACGGCCGAACATGGCCGATGGAGTCCCCATGGATACGCAGCACAAGTCGCTCGCCACCCTGTTCGAACAGCTCGGGCTCGACGGCGACCAGGCCAGCATCGATGCCTTCATCGAGCAGCACTACCCGCTGCCGGACGACATGAAGCTCACCGAGGCGCCGTTCTGGTCGCCCGGCCAGGCCGCCATGCTGCGCGAGCACTGGGTCGCCGACGACGACTGGGAACCCTTCATCGACGAGCTCAACGTGCGCCTGCACGAGAACAAGGACGGCGCCGGCGCGGTCTGAGCCGTCTGCCGCTCATTCGGCAGAATGCTGCGCGAACAGCTGTGCCTCGGTCAGTTGTTCGGTGTCGTTGGCGAAGGCGTAGAAGGGCGGCTTCTCGTCGATGAACACTTCCTGGCGCAGCGTCCAGCCTTGCTCGTCGTCGATCAGGCCGACCGGGATGGCGTAGAGGCTGCCGTCCCTGAGGCGATAGAACAGATGGCTGCCGCACCGGTCGCAGAAGCCGCGCTCGGCCCAATCCGAAGAGGCGTAGACCCGCAGGTGTTCCTCGCCGGTGATTCGTGGCGGCACGCTCGATTCCACCGCGATCAGCGGGCCGCCGCCCCATTTGCGGCACATGCTGCAGTGGCAGGCGCCCAGGTGCAGGCTGTCCGGCTTCAGGCTGAGGCCGACCGCGCCACACAGGCAGCGGCCATGTCGTTCCCGTTCGTTCATCTCGTCGTCTCCTTCGTCACCGACCCGGGCGGGCCGTGCTGGCAGCATAGCTGGCCGGCGCGACGATGCCCGGGCGGGGCGGACGAGCGATTCGTGGTCTACAAAAAGCACGCCCCGAGGTCGGGTCTCCCACAAAGCAGGACGCCAGTCCTTGCTGGCGAACTCTCCCTCATCAGGCCCTATCGGCCACCTTCTCCCGGCGGGAGGAGGGAAAAAGCGCCGCCCGGCGCTGCCAGCGGTCACAACGTATCCCTGTAGGAGCAGGCTCTGCCTGCGACCGTAATGCCGTTCACTTAGGCAAGCTCGCCCCGAGGTCGGGCCTCCCACGAAAGCGGAGTTGCCCGCCGAGCCCTGTGGGAGGCCGCGCCGGTTCCCGACGGGCTTGCGGCATCCACCACATCCCTGTGAGAGGCGCGCCCTCGCGGCGATGCAGGCCGTAGGCCTGCCCGAGGCCAAGGGTCTATCACTTAAGTGAACAGCATTGTGCCTGCGACCGGTCCTGCAGCATGCTGCGCCCGACAACCAGGGAGCTCGTTGGGCTTCGCTGTGCTCAACCCAACCTACGTTGCTCGCCCCAACCCATGCGGCTCACAGCACCTCGGTGGTCACCCGGTTGCGCCCGTCGCGCTTGGCCGCGTACAGGCAGCGGTCGGCTACGCCGACCAGTTCCGCGGCTAGCCCGCCGGTGCCGGCGCGTGCGCTGCTGCGGCCGTCGAAGGTGGCGATGCCGATGCTTGCGGTGATCTGCCCGGTCGGCGCCAGCTCGTGCGGCAGGCCGGCTGCCTGCAGCTGGGTGCGCAGGCGTTCGGCCACCTGTCCGGCGGCGAGGGCGTCGGTGTGCGGCAGGATGACGGCGAACTCCTCGCCGCCGTAACGGCAGGGCAGGTCGGCCGGGCGGAAGATCCCCTCGCGCAGCAGCCTGGCCAGCGCCCGCAGGCATTCGTCGCCGGCCTGGTGGCCATAGTGGTCGTTGTAGGTCTTGAAGAAGTCCACATCGAGCATCAGCAGCGACAGCGGCAGGCGCTCGCGCACCGCCCGCGCGACCTCCACCAGCAGCGTCTCGTCGAAGCGGCGGCGGTTGGGCAGTCCGGTGAGGTAGTCGGTTTCGGCCAGTTCGCTGAGCTGCGCATTGGCGTTTGCCAGTCGGGCATTGGCCTCGGCCAGTTGCAGGCGCACCCGCTGCAGCTCGGTGACGTCGGTAAGCGCCAGGGTCATTCCGATCAGCGTGCCGTCGAGGTTGCGCACCGCCTGCGCGGTGACCTGGTAGCTGCGCCCGACCTTCGTCAGCTCCCGCCCTGGGACCTCTTCGCCGGCCTCCAGGCGGGCGAACATGGCGATCACGTCCAGCTGTTCCGGCGGCAGGTAGCGGGCGACCGTGTGGCCGGTCACGGGTTGCCCTTCGGTGCCGAGCAGCCGCGCCAGGGCATGGTTGGCGTTGACCAGGCGCCCCTCGCGATCCACCAGCCCGAGCGCCACCGGGGCGGCGGCATAGAGCGCTTCCAGCTGCACCAGGCGCGGGTTCAGCGGGCCGATGGCCGGGGTGATGTCGCGGTCGATGCCGCGGTAGCCGATGAAGGTGCCGTCCTCGGCGAACAGCGGGATGCCGCTGGTCTCCAGCACCACCATGCGCCCGTCGGCGCGCAGGTTGCGGTTGATCAGCCCGGAGAAGGGGCGCTGCTCGGCGACGATGAGCGCGAACTCGGCGCCGACGCGTTCGGCTTCGTCCGGCGGCATGAAGTCGAAGGGCGTGCGGCCCAGCATCTCTTCCGGGGAGTAGCCGAGCATCTGCTGGCTGTGCCCGGAGCAGAAGGTGTAGCGACCCTGCGCGTCGACCTCCCAGAGCCAGTCGGAGTTGTGCGCGATGATCTCGCGCAGGCGCTGGATTTCCCGGCGATCGGAATCGGGCGTGTCGTCGTTGGCGGTCATGGGCGATCGGCTGGGGAGCGGGGCCGGCGGAGCGAGTCGGCGAGGCGGCAGGACTCTAATCGACCCTGTCTGTCAAGGCAATGTGCCATTGCCGGACATGTCGCCTGAACTGACGTGTACGAGAACCGGGCGGGCCGCCCCGGCGATTCGTGGATGCCCCGTTGCATCTGGCTTGCCTCCGATAGGGCGGCCGTTGTGCGCGGCGGTGATGGCGCGGCGCCGCCGCGTCGGCGTGCTCGAACCAAACTGAACGCAGCAGGCGCCTGTAGTTCCCCATCGTCGTGCATGCAGCTTGCCAGAGCGAACGCTTGCGCGTACCGGGAGTCGCAAAAGATACAGTTGGCCCGACGGGCGGGCCGCTCGTCCGGGCAGGGATGCGTGACAGGAGAACAGGCCATGCAGCCAGCTCGTCATCCAGATTCATGCCTCACCCGCTGGCGCCGTGCGTGCGGCGTCGCCTTGATCGCCCTTGGCTCGCTCGCGCTGACGGCCTGCGGCGAAGAAGAAAGCCCGCCCGGGGGCTCGGCGCAGCAGTCGGCGGGGTCGGGCACCGAGGTGGCCGCCGATGCCCGGAACGCGGCCGATGCCGGCGCCTCGCAGGAGGCTGCCGCCGGCCTGAAACACCCGAGCGAGTACCTGCGCGTCACCTCCTATCCCGGCGGACTGACCGGCGCCGACCTGGAGCCCTGGACCGAGGGTGCGCCGGAAGTCGAGCAGATCGAGGTCCCGTCCTCCGCCGACGGCAGCGCACAGAAGGCGCTGTACTACGATTCCGGCTCCGAGCAGGAAAAGCCGCTGCTGCTGGTGCTGCACAGCTGGAGCACCAACTACCTGCAGAACATCGACATTCCCATCGCCCAGTTCGCCGTGGCCAACGACTGGGTGTTCATGCACCCGGACTTCCGCGGGCAGAACGACGGGCGCCCCGAATCCACCGGTTCGAAGCTGGCGATCTCCGACATGGAGGACGCCCTCGACTACGCCCGCGAACATGCCAACATCGACGAATCGCGCATCTACCTGCTCGGCTATTCCGGCGGCGCGATGAATGCGTTGCACCTGGCCAGCCGTCACCCCGACGTGTTCGCCGGCGTGTCGATCTGGGTGCCGGTCTACGACCTGGTCAGTTGGCACGCCTGGAACGAAGCCCAGCAGGCCAAGTACGCCGGCGAAATCGCCGAAGCCTGCGGCGGCGCACCGGAGGAGGGCAGCGAGGCCTACGACGCCTGCGTCGAGCGCAGCCCGCGGACATACGTGCCGGATGCCGCCGGCAAGCTGCGCATCCTCATCGCCCACGGCATCGGCGACCAGACGGTGCCGCCGGACCAGGCGCTGCACGTGTTCAACGACCTGGCCGAGGAAGAAGACCGCATCCCGCAGGAGCAGATCGACCAGGTGCTCGAAACGCGCGAGATTCCGCCGGCGCTGAGCGAGCGCTCGACGCACGACCGCTACCAGTTCCCGCGTTTCGCCGAGGCGGACGCCGACATCCTGCTCCACCTGCAATCCGGCCCGGCCGAGCTGGTGTTGTTCGACGGCGAACACGACATGCTCTATCGCCCGGGCCTGGACTGGCTCGCTGAGCAACACCGCTGACCCGAGGGAGGAAACCGTCGCCGATGTCTGCCGCTGTTCCCACCGTACCGGCGCGAGCGCTGCTCGCGCGCTGCACCCTTGTCGCGGGGCTGGCGTTGCCGGCCCTGTCCCCGGCCCAGGACTGGGCCACCGTCCCCGGGCCGCTGAAGGGCGAGCCGCACATCATTGGCAAGCACGGCGCCGGTTGCCTCATCGGCGCCCAGGCCTTGCCGCCGGACGGCCCCGGCTACCAGGCGATCGAGCTGGAGCGCGAGCGCTACTACGGCCATCCGGAGCTCGTCGACTACCTGCTGGCGCTCGGCCAGCGGCTGGCCGACGCGGGCATCGGGCCGATGCTGGTCGGCGACCTGGCGCAGCCGCGCGGCGGGCCCATGTCCTCTGGCCACGTCAGTCACCAGACAGGGCTCGACGTGGACATCTGGTTCCGCCTCGACCTGCCGCCGCTGCCGCGGGACCAGCGTCGGGACCTGGAGCAGCCGATCCTGGTCGACGAGCGCAGCGGCAAGCTGGACGAGCGCTGGACCGACGCCCATGCCGAACTCGTCCGCCAGGCCGCCAACGATCCGCGGGTGGCGCGCATCTTCGTCGACGGCGCGATCAAGCGCGACCTCTGCGAGCGCCAGTGGGAAGACCGCTCCTGGCTGCGCCGCATCCGCCCCTGGCCGGCGCACGACGAGCACCTGCATGTGCGCCTCCGATGCCCGGAGGGGCAGGTCAACTGCGTCGACCAGCCGGAGCCGCCGGCGGGCGACGGCTGCCAGGCGATCCTCCCGACGCCGCGGCCGGAAATCGAGGCGCGCCCGATACGGCGGTTGCCGGCAGCCTGCGACGCGGTGCTGGAACAGTGAGCGCGGCGAGAGGGGGACGGGCATGGCGTCGCGCGGCCCGCTGATCCAGCTGGGCTGCGCCGGCTGGAGCCTGCCGCGCGAGTACTGGCCGGCGTTCCCCGCCGAGGGCACGCACCTGGCGCGCTATGCCGCGCGCCTGCCGGCAGTGGAGATCAACAGCAGCTTCTATCGCCCGCACCGTCCGGAGACCTACCGCAGGTGGGCCGAGAGCGTGCCGGAGGGCTTTCGCTTCTGCGTCAAGGTACCCAAGGCGATCACTCACGAGGCGCGGCTGAGGGACTGCGGGGTGGCGCTCGATGCGTTCCTGGCGCAGTGCACCGGGCTTGGCGACAAGCTCGGCTGCCTGCTGGTGCAGCTGCCGCCCTCGCTGGGGTTCGAGGCGGCGACCGCCGAGGCCTTCTTCGCCAGCCTGCGCGAGCGCTACGCGGGGGCGCTGGCGTTCGAGCCACGACATGCCAGCTGGGCCGATGCCGGCGAGCTGCTGGAGCGGTGCCGCGTCGCCCGGGTGGCGGCCGATCCGACGCCGGTGCCGGGCTGGGATGCGCCGGGCGGCTGGACAGGCCTGCGCTATTACCGGCTGCACGGTTCGCCGCGCATCTACTACTCGCGTTACGGGATGGACTGGCTACAGGCGCTGGCGCAGCGGCTGGTCGCGGCGGCGCAGGAAGGGGTGGAGAGCTGGTGCATCTTCGACAACACCGCCAGCGGTGCGGCCACGGCCAACGTGCTGGAGATGCGGGACCTGCTGGCAGGCGCCCCGGCGTTGCACCGGGGCGCGCGCTGATCAGTCCTGACGGCTGGTGACTTCCACCAGGTGATAGCCGAACTGGGTCTTCACCGGGCCCTGCACCTCGCCGACCGGCGCGCTGAATACCACGGTGTCGAATTCCTTGACCATCTGGCCGGGGCCGAAGGTGCCCAGGTTGCCGCCGTCGCGGCTGGACGGGCAACTGGAGTTTTCCTTCGCCACCTGGGCGAAGTCGGCGCCGCCTTCGATGGCGGCCTTCAGTTCGTTGCACTTGGCTTCGCTGGAAACCAGGATGTGGCGGGCGGTTGCACGGGGCATGGGGCGGTCCTCTGTGAGTGGAGGCGGGAGGGTAACGGAATCGTCGGGCGTTTCAAGCGCCGCGCCGACGTAGGGTGGAAAACTCGCACAGCGATTTTCCACCGATAAGCACCCGTTGGTGGAAAAGGCTGCGCCGTTTTCCACCCTACGGGCCCGCCTCGGGCCAGATCGCCCCGAGGTCGGGCCTCCCACGAAAGCAAGCGGCCCTGTGGGAGGCGCGCCCGTTCCCGACGGGCTTGCGGCATTCACCACATCCTTGTGGATTGCGCGCCCTCGCGGCGATCGTGGGTGTCCACCGGATGAGTCACTGTTCCGGCCGATCCGGCTCGCCGATTTCCGGCGCGGTGTTCGCCGGCACGGATGGCGGGACCGGTTCGGTGGGTTCATCGTCGGCGCCCTCGGGCGACACCACCTCACGGTCGATCGAGGCGGGCGTGTCCTTCGGCATTTCGGCTTCGCCGCCGTCGCAGGCGGTCAGGCCGACCAGGCAGAGGCCGAACAGGCAGGCGCCGAAGGCACGGCGCCAGGTGGAATCGAAGGCTTACTGCATGGAGGGGACTCCCAACCAAGGCGCTCCCTGCCAGTCGACGGCCCTCCCAGGGCCGCGCGGTTACTGTTTGCGACTACGCGAACCGCCGTGGCGTTCCGCTGAAAGGCGTCAGCGGCGCGGCTGCTCGCGCCAACAGGCCTCGCACAGGCGGAACTGCTGGCTGAGCAGCGGCATCGGCTTGCCGCACTGCGCGCAGCTGCGGGTGTCGCCGCCGGCGATGCGACGGTGGTCCGAGCGCCGCGGCTTACGCCGGCGCGACAGCTCGCGGGTGATGGCGTCGTTGAGCAGCCGGCGGTGTTCCTCGCCGCGTTCCACGTGCGGGAAGCGCTCGGGCAGGGCGCGCGCCAGATGCAGGTAGGTCTCGATGACGTGCAGCGAACTCTCCAGGGTCGCCAGGTCCGCGTCGATATACAGCCGCGGGATGTCCACCGCCTGGCCGGCAGCGACCCGCTGCAGCCACTTCTGCGCGAAGCCGGCGGCCGGGCTGTCGAGGCCGCCGCGGATCGGCGTGCAGGCGAACACCCAGCGCAGCCACAGCGGGATGTCCGGGTCGTCGATCAGCCTGATCCAGTCCGCCAGCTCGTCCGGCAGCACCGAGACGAAGGCCTCGCCGTAGTTGATGTTGCGGTTGAAGGTCAGCCAGGCGCGCAGCAGGCTGGGCTCTTCCATCAGTTCGGAGATGGCGGTCAGGTGCTCGATCGACGGGCGCACCTGGAACTGCGACAGGTCCAGCGGCTGGTCGGGGCTGTTGAACAGGCGCTTGATGGTCTTCAGCACGCCCGGGTCGAGCGCGCCGATCACGCCCTCGTCGTGGTGGCCGAAGCGCCCGGCGCGGCCGCCGATCTGCTTGACCTCCTGCACGTTGAGCTGGCGGTTCTGGATGCCGTCGAACTTCTCGTCGGTGTAGAAGCATAGGGTGTGCGCCGGCAGGTTCAGGCCCATGCCCACCGCGTCGGTGGCGACCATGATGTCCGCCTCGCCCTCGCGGAAACGTCGCGCCTGTTCCCGCCGCACCTCGGGCGAGAGCGCGCCATAGACCACCGATACCGACTTGCCGGTCATCTCGATCAGTGCCTTGAGCTCGAGCACCGTCTTGCGGCTGAAGGCCACCAGCATCGAGCCGGGTTCGAGGTTGCGCAGCGTGGTCGAGTGCCGTGCCACCTCGACCGGCGACAGGCGCTTGGTGCGCTTGACCACCAGGCGGTCCTCGCAGAGCTCGGCGAGCGTCTTGAGCGACGGCTCGATCAGCGCCGGGCCGGTCATGATCAACTCCGGGGTATAGGCGCTGACCAAGGCATCGACCCAGGCCCAGCCGCGCTGCGGGTCGGCGAGCATCTGCACCTCGTCGACCACCACCACGTCCCAGTGCCGGTGACGGAAGCGGGCGAACTCCTCGACCGTGCAGCAGAAGTGCGTGGCGCCCTCGCGAATGATCTGTTCCTCGCCGGTGACCAGCGAGCAGGGCGTGCCGCCGGCCTCGATGCGCTCCTGGTTCTCCAGTGCCATCAGCCGCAACGGCGAGAGATAGATACCGTGGGTGGCGGCGGTCATCGCCTCGATCGACTGGTGCGTCTTGCCGCTGTTGGTCGGGCCGAGCAGGGCGGTCCATTTGCGCGTCAGGCGCCGGGCCGGATACAGCTTGTGGTAGTGGACGAAGCGCGGGTTGTTCTCCAGCAGCACGGCGAAGGCCATCTTCTCGCGGTGGTCGCGGATGGCGGCGCGCAGGGCCCGGCGCATCTTGCCCGGCTCGAGCATGAAGAGTTCGGTCAGGCGCTTCTGTCCGAGCTGGTTGAGGTCGAAGTCCTCGGCTTCCTCGATCAACTGGGCGAACTTGTCCTCGATGGCCTGGCGGTCGGCTTCCTGCTGTTCGCGCACGTCCTCGTCGGTGAGCACGCGGCCCTGGCCGGCCGGGATGCGCCGCTGCACGTCCAGTGCGATGTCGCCGTGGCGCAGTTCGACTACGTAGCGCAGGTCATGGCGCACCTCGTTGAGCGTTTCCACCGCCCGCGGCAGGAACTCGTCGACCCGCGCCAGTTCCGGGCGCATGCGTTCCAGCGCGCCGGTGCGGGCCTCGGCGCTCATGCTGGCGAAGGGCTTTTCCAGCACCTGCAGGCGCCCGCGCACCCAGCGCTGGACGGCCTGGCACACGTGCGCCTCGAAAGCGGCGGGCGAGTCGCTGTCGGCGAGGCGCAGCGCCCATTCCGGCTCCAGCAAGTGCTGCGGTGAGCCGCAGTCGAGCGCCTTTGGCGCGCCGAACAGGTCGATGGTGCAGGAATAGTGGCTGCGGTCATGGGCCAGCACCCGGGCGATCAGGCTGGCCGGGTCGGGCTTGTCCAGCACCTGCCGCACCGCCGGCTCCTCGAGCCCCAGCCAGAAGGCCTTGGCCGCGCGGCCGAAATCGGGATAGGGGTAGCCGACGTAGGGGTTGAACCACTGCTCCTGGTGATTCTTCTTCGGCTCGAAATCCGGGTGGGTCGCGCCGGCCCAGGCAAGGAAACGCTTGAGTCGTTCGAGCCGAATGGTCTTGCGCTGCTGGTGTTGGCCCTTCGGCATGATCGACCCCTCGCTGATCACTGACAGGTAACACATGAGACCGGAGGAAGGGGGAGAGGATCAACCGTCCGTGACCGTAGGCCGGAGCGAAGCGAAGCCTAACAGCGGCGGGCCTGCGGCCCGCATCGCCGCGGGGGCGCGCCTCCCACAGGGCGCGGTGGCCGGTGTCTGCTGGTGTGGGAGGCCCGACCTCGGGGCGATGCTTTTCGTCGAAGCGTAGGGTGGATGACGGCGCAGCCTCATCCACGCGTCGGGTCGGGCCCAATGCCTGCGCCGACCGGCCGTGGCCATGCCGCACCGGTCCGCGTGGAAAACGCTGCGCGGTTTTCCACCCTACGTGCTTTTGTGGGACTCGACCTCGGGTGATGCTCTTGGGTTTTGGCAGGCCTGCGGCCTGCATCGCCGCGAGGGCGCGCCTCCCACAGGGGGACGGTGGGCGGCGCCTGCTTTTGTGGGAGGCCCGACCTCGGGGCGATGCGCTTCGTCGAAGCGTAGGGTGGATGACGGCGCAGCCTCATCCACGCGTCGGGTCGGGCCATGCCTGCGCTGACCGGCCGTGGCCATGCCGCACCGGTCCGCGTGGAAAACGCTGCGCGGTTTTCCACCCTACGTGCTTTTGTGGGACTCGACCTCGGGTGATGCTCTTGGGTTTTGGCAGGCCTGCGGCCTGCATCGCCGCGAGGGCGCGCCTCCCACAACGGCGCGCCGTGCTTCGCTCAGAGCATGCCGCGCTGCGCCAGCAGGTCGACGACCTGCTCGGCCAGGACCTCGGCCGGCTGCTCGCCGGAGGCCAGCCGCAATTCGGGGGCTTCCGGTGGTTCGTAGGGGCTGCCGATGCCGGTGAAGTTCGGCAGCTTGCCGGCCCGAGCCTTGCTGTACAGCCCCTTGGGATCGCGCGCCTCGCAGACATCCAGCGGGCTGTCGACGAAGATTTCGATGAACTCGCCGTCCTCCAGCAGTTCGCGGACCATGCGCCGCTCGCTGCGGAACGGGGAAATGAAACTGGCCAGGGTGATCAGCCCGGCCTCGACCATCAGCTTGGCGACTTCGCCGACGCGGCGGATGTTCTCCACCCGGTCCTCGTCGGTGAAGCCGAGGTCGCGGTTCAGGCCGTGGCGCACGTTGTCGCCGTCCAGCAGCATGGTGCGCTTGCCGAGCGCCTGCAGGCGCTGTTCGACCAGGTCCGCCACCGTCGACTTGCCGGACCCGGACAGCCCGGTGAACCACAGCACGCAGGGCTTCTGCGCGTTGGCGGCGGCGCGGGCGGCCTTGTCCACCTTCATCGCGTGGCGGTGGATGTTCGACGCCCGGCGCAGGCCGAAGGCGATCATGCCGCAGGCCAGCACGCTGCCGCCGGCGCGGTCGAGCAGGGTGAAGCTGCCGGTGGCCGGCTGCTCGGCGCAGGGGTCGAAGGGCACCGCGCGATCCAGCGCCAGGTTGCAGAACGCGAGGTCGTCGCGGCGCAGGCGCTTGGCCGCGACCTGGCCGAGGCTGTCGACCTGGACCCGATGCTTGAGCTCGGTGACCCGCGCGCCGACCCGTGTCTCGCCGATCTGCAGCAGGTAGTCGCGGCCGGGGTAGAGCGGCTGTTCGCCGAGCCAGAGCAGGTGCGCGGCGAACTGGTCGGCGACTTCCGGGCGCGCCTGCGCCGAGGCGATCAGCTCGCCCGGTGACAGTGACGCCGCCGCCTTCAGGGTAAGTTCGACCTGCCGCGCCTGCCCCTTCACCTCGGCGACGCGCGCCGGTCGCGCGTCGGGCAGCAGCACCACCTGGTCGCCCGGCTGCACGCTGCCGCCGAGCAGGCGACCGCTGACCCGGTCCGGCCCCTGGACCTGCCGCACGACCAGGCGCAGCGGCGTCGGCGGCCGCGGCTGCGGGTCGGAGGCCGCCAGCTGCGCCAGCAGGGTCGGGCCCTGGTACCAGGGCAGATTGGGCGACGGCCGACAGAGGTTGTCGCCACCGGCGGCGCTCGCCGGAATGCAGGTCAGCCGGGTGATGCCGAGCTGCTCGGCGTAGTGGCGGTATTGCCGGCGGATGCGGGCGAAGACGTCCTCGCGCCAGCCGACCCGATCCATCTGGTTGATCACCAGCAGCAGTTCGCGCACGCCGAGCAGCGAGGCCAGCAGGGCGCTGCGCCGTCCCAGCGGGTGACGATCCTCGCGGGCATCGACCACCAGCAGCGCCAGGGTCGGCGCGGTGTCGGCCAGTTGTCGGACCCAGTCTTCGGACGCGCTCGCATCGACCGTCTGGAAGGTGCGCCCGTCGATCGCCAGCGACGGCGTCACACCGGTATCCATAGGGGCCGCGCTCCCGGCCAGCAGGTCGTCGAGCAGCGTGGTGGTGCCGGCGCCTTCGGCCCCGCCGGCGACCAGTCGCCACGGCCCAGGGTGCTGTTCGGCACGCGGCGCGCGTACCACCTTTGCCGGGGAAATCGCCATGGGCTGGTCCTCAGGAAGGTTGGGTGGCTCCATCGGCCGGCGCGTCGGCGCCGGACCGTGCGTGATAACCGAAGCGCGCAGCGACCGGCCCGGTGACCTCGGCGATCAGCGCCAGTTCGTCGTCGCTGAATTTCGGCCGGTAGTAGGTCGGCGCGTGCAGGCCGGCGGCACCGCGCTCGAGCGCTTCGGGCGCGATCTCCAGCTCGGCGTGGGCGAAGACCTGGGTGAGGGTTTCGCGCGGCTGTTCGCAGAGGGTCTCGTAGCGCACCACCAGGCAGGCCTCGTTCAGCCGCGAATCGGCCTCCAGGGTGTCGGCGACATGGCGGTAGACCTCCGCCCAGTAGCGCGCCCAGCCCTCGACCTCATGGCCGTCGCGCCACAGCTCGACGACCCGCGCGGTGGCCGCGTCGTCGCCGCAGTTGATCGGCCGCCGATCGAGGCCGAACTCGTAGTGCCCGACCCGGCGCATGTGCTCCAGCGCGCGTGGCTCGGCCCGCTCGCCGGCGACGAAGAGCCTGTGCTGCTTGATCAGCGAGGCGATGTGCCAGACCGGGTCGCGGATCGCCAGGACGAAGCGGGCCTGCGGATACAGACGTTGCAGGTAGCCCAGGCGCACCAGGTTGTAGTTGCCCTTGGCCAGGTAGCGCTGGCGCCCACGCACCGCCAGCAGCTTGCGCAGATGCTCGTCGTAGAAGCGCTCGAAGGCCGGATGGCTGGCCTCGCGGCCGAGCACCGAGCTCTGCCGCGGATCGTGCGTGTCGCGGAAGAAGACCATCCACAGCATTTCCTCGAAGGCCTCGGGGCTCTGCGGGGTGACCACGATGCCGTCCTTGTGCGCGCGCTCCTTGGCCGCGCCCTGGGATTGCGGCACCAGCGACAGCCAGCGATTCCACCAGTAGGGGGTCAGCACCGGCGGGTAGTCGATGTAGCGGTGGCTGGCCACCGCGGGGTGCGCGGCGAGCTGTTCGAGCAGGATGGTGGTGCCGGAGCGGGCGAGACCAGCCACGTACACCGGGCGGTCGACGCGGATGTCGGCGATGGCGTCGTCGACCAGCCGCGTCTCCAGGTTGCCGAGCCTGATCCAGGTCTCCGGCCGGCGGTGGATCCAGCCGCTCAGCAGGTGCATCCAGGTCGGTACGGCGAACTCGCCGCTGTCCTTGGGCGGACGCTCCTGTGCCGTCATTGGATCCTCGCCAGGCGGTAGGTGGTGAGGGAGACGAGGATCATGGTCGGCAGCAGCAAGGCCAGCCAGGAACGCATCCAGGGCGGCCCGAAGGGCAGGTAGGCGCGTTCCGGGAGGCCGATCTCGACGCGCTCGACGCGATCGCCGTCGGGCAGGTAGCCGAGTGGATTGCCCACCAGCCAGTTCCACCAGCGGCGCTGCTCGATGACCGGGATCGGCATGGTCAGCGCGTAGTCCAGCCAGTCGCTGTCGGTCTGCACGCGCACCTTGGGCACCTCGCCGTCGATGATCCACTCGGCGAAGAAGGGCTCGGGCGCCACCACGTTCACCGCCGGCGCCTCGTCGGCCTGGGGATAGTCGTGGCTGTAGGTCTGGTCCAGCCAGTTCAGCAGCGCCAGCAGCGGCAGCATGGAAAACAGCGTCGGCAGGATCACCAGGCCCAGGTGGCGGAACGCCGAGTGGAACTGCCGGCGGATCAGCGGCCCGGCGTCGCTCAGCTCGCCATCGAATTCGTTCAGTTCGCGGCGCGCTTCACGGGCTTCGCGCTTGGCCTTGCCGATGCTCGCCTGCGGCGACAGCAGGCGGTACAGCAGCAGGGTGCCCGCGCTGCCGAGGGCCGCCCAGGCGATCAACCTCAAGGCCGGCGGCAGCGCGAGCGCCATGAGGCCGTCGATCAGGGCGAACAGGGGCGAGGGCAGGTCCAGCAATCCCATGGAGCCTTCCTATCGGTGAGTCAGCGGAGTGGTTCGGTGACGGGGCGATGCGCGGCGACACGGCCGCCGCGATCGCTGCGCAGGTTCAGCCGCGTGGGCCGCCCGTGCCGGTCTTGCGCTCGACGTCCCGCTCGACGGCGGACGGCGCATCGGTTGGCTGGCGCATCTGCACCACCGGCGCATCGGTGTCGGCCGGGCGGGCCTGGGTGGCCTCGCGTTCGGCCTTGCGGCGCCGGCGCATGCGGCGGATCGGCCACATCACCACGTAGAAGACTGCCACGCCGACGGCGGCGACCAGGCCCCACAGTGCGGTCAGCAGGCCCAGGCCGGCGCCGGGGCCGACGTAGGCGTGGGCGGCGGGAGCAAGGCTTGCGCAGAGCGTCATCACGCCCAGGGTCAAGGCGTATCGCTTGGTGTCAGGAGTCATGTTCACCTCTCAGGGCTTGTCGATAACGGCGCGAAAATCCTCGTCGAGGTCCTCGATAGAGAAACGCTGTCCCGATGAGACGATGGGGATGTATTGCTCCTTGTCGCCCCCCCGAACCGGATTGACGAATTCCCAGACGATCTCTCCGTTCGGAGTCACTTCGAAGAGCCGGCCACCATCGGATTCGGTGATGATGTAGTTGCCGTTGGGCAGAGGTTCGGCTGAGCTGCGCACATAGCTTTCGAAGGGGTGCTCATCGTTTCCTTCGTAACTCCAGACAATCGCATGGGTGCCGGGGTTCACTTCCAGTACCCGCGAGATGTTGCCTTCGCGATAGCTGGCAGCGTTGTCGAACAGGGTGAAGTTGCCGTTGGGCAGCACCCGGGCGTCGTGCTGGACGAACCAGGGGCCGCGTGCGACCCAGGTGACCTCGCCGGCCTGCGGGTCGATCAGCGCGACGGTGCTGATGTTGCGGAAGGACACCAGCACCTGGCCCGGGCGCCCCTGCGCCGGGGCGAAGGCCCGAGTCAGCCGTTCGTCGAGATACTGCACGCTGTTGGCGTGCAGCGGGTCGAAGACCGCGTAGCTGGGTGTCTGGTACAGCGGCTCGGCGAAACGCGAGGCGAGGAAGGCCTGGGCCAGCGGCACCTTGCCCAGCTCGCGGCCGGTCTCCAGGTCCAGCGTCACCACGAAGTCGTTCAGCCAGGGCCGCTCGAGCCCGTGCAGGCCGGGGATGTCCTCGTCGGTGAAGTCGTGGGTGAGGGTGACGATGCGGCCGTCGCCGGTGAGGTTGAGGTCGTGGTGGGTCGGGCCGTGGTAGCTCCAGACCAGCTTCGAGTCGCGGTCGATGCGGATCAGGCCGTAGCCCCAGGGGGTGTCGTTGTCGGCGGTGATCACCACCAGCAGGTCGCCGTTGGGCAGCAGCCGCGCCTTGTCCCAGTAGATGCGGTCGTCCGGTCGCGGCGCCCGGCCGCTGGGGCTCTTGTCCCAGATCTCGCGGTAGGGCAGTGCCCAGCGATGGACGACGTTGCCCTGCATGTCGACCAGGTTGGCGTAGGCACCGTCGCCGGAGGTGTAGAGGGTCACGCCCTGGTAGGCCCGCTGCGGATCGTGCAGGGTGACGCCGCGCTCCGGCCGCCGCGCTTCGCGCCACAGGTGCGTCTCGGTGTACAGGTCGGTCTCGGTCAGCTGGATGATGGCCGCGTGCGCCGCCTTGTAGGCATCGTTCAGGTAGTTGTAGGGAAACACCCTGGCGAGCATGGCCAGCGCGCCCGCGATGAAGGCGATGAAGATCACCGCGATGAAGAAGAAGGTGAAACCCGCTCGGTCCGCCTTGTCCATCCGCCCCCCTTGGGTCCGTGTTCTGATGGTGCCGGCCGGTTAGAGCCTGTCCACGATCTGCTGCGCGTCGGCACTGCTGCGTTAAAAACAAGCTCGGAATGCTCATTTACCACTCGTAAACTCCGCTTCCTCGCTTGTTTTTGCCTTGCATCGCTCTAGCTCGCGAGATCGTGAACAGGCTCTTAGGCACCGCTCGGCTTGTTCACCGCGTGGGACTCTCGTGAGCGGGCGTGGTTCGCGCCGGGTATGCGTGCGGTCGCCGGATCGGTTACAGGATGCTGCGCTCGATCGTGCCGTTTGCCGGACCTCAGCGCTGTGCGTGCGTATGAAAGCGCGTGGAAAAGGCTTCGCCGTTTTCCACCCTACGTCCCTACAATCGACCTTTTGCCGGTGCCCCTCATGTCCGAAGCCATACGCCTTTCCAGACGCCTGATCGAACTCACCGGCTGTTCGCGCCGGGAGGCGGAGCTCTATATCGAAGGTGGCTGGGTCACCGTGGACGGCGAGGTGGTCGACGTCCCGCAGTTCAAGGTCGCCGACCAGCGCGTCGAGCTGCTGCCGGGCGCGGTCGCCGAGCCGCTGGCGCCGATCACCCTGCTGCTGAACCTGCCGGCCGGCGCCCGAACAGACCCCGAGGCGCTGCGCGAATTGCTACGACCGGAGACGCGCTGGGCCGAGGACCCGAGCGGGCAGCGCCTGTTGCGCGGCCATTTCGCCCGCCTGACGGCCGAGCTGCCGCTGCAACGGGGCGCCAGCGGCCTGGCGATCTTCACGCAGGACTGGCGCACGCAGCGCAAGCTGAAGGCCGATGCCGGCAAGCTGGAGCAGGAGTACCTCGTCGAGGTCAGCGGACAGCCGATGCCCGACGGCCTCGAGCGGCTCAGGCGCGGACATGTCCACAAGGGCCGCACGCTGCCGCCGTGCAAGGCCAGCTGGCAGAGCGAGAGCCGCCTGCGCCTGCCGTTGAAGAATCCGGCGCCGGGCCTGGTCGAGGCGTTGTGCGCCAGCATCGGCCTGCGCGTCGAGGCGCTGAAGCGGCTGCGCGTCGGCGGTGTGCCGATGGGCAAGCTGCCGGTCGGGCAATGGCGCTACCTCGGCCCCGGCGAGCGCTTCTAGCCTTCGTGGCCGGTCACACCGCGTTGCAACCTGCGGGGCGCGATCCGTCGATTTTCTTCTACTGTTGTGCACTGGGTTAGTTCAGACCGAGGGAGACGGCAATGAGGCAACTGGCTGCAGCGGTGATGGCGGTGTCGATGATCGGGGCGGCGCAGGCCGCGGTGGTGGTCCAGCCGGTCGGCTACGAGATCGACGGTGAGCCCTTCGAGGGCGCGCTGGTCTACGACGACAGCGTGAGCGGGCCGCGTCCGGGCCTGGTGATGGTGCCGAACTGGCTGGGCGTCACCGATCGCGCGGCGGAAAAGGCGGCGCGCGCGGCCGGGCAGAAGTACGTGGTGTTCGTCGCCGACATGTACGGCAAGGCCACCCGTCCGGCCGATGCGAACGAAGCGAAGGCTGCCGCCTCCGCCGTACGCGGCGACCGCCCGCTGATGCGCAAGCGCGCGCAGGCGGCGGTCGATGTGTTCAGGGAGCAGGCCGGCGAGGTGCTCGACGAAGATCGGCTGGCGGCGATCGGCTTCTGCTTCGGCGGCGGCTCGGTGCTGGAACTGGCGCGCTCGGGCGCCGACCTGAAGGCGTTCGTCTCCTTCCACGGCAACCTGGACACGCCGAACCCGGACGACGCCAAGGCCATCAAGGCGCCGGTGCTGGTGCTGCACGGCGCGGACGACCCGTCGGTGCCGAAGGAGCAGGTCGACGCCTTCATCGTCGAGATGCAGGGCGCCGAAGATGTCGACTGGCAGTTCGTCGGCTACGGCGGCGCCGTGCACTCGTTCACCGATCCCTACGCCAACGTGCCGGGGCGCAACGAATACAACCCGACCGTCGCCCGCCGCGCCTTCGCCGCGATGAACGACCTGCTCGACGAAGTGTTCGCGGCGAACTGACTGTCGGGGTCGCACAAACCCTGTTGTGGGAACGGTGTCGACCGCGGACCGGCCTGCACCAGGCCGCGGGCAAACGCCATACTATCCCCCTCTCCCTCCGGGAGAGGGCCGGGGTGAGGGCTTGCGTGCCACGCGTCCCTCATCCGGCCCTGCGGGCCACCTTCTCCCGCGGGGAGAAGGGCGAGACGTGGCGCAGCCTGCCGCTTCGACGAACACTCCGTAGGAGCAGGCTCTGCCTGCGACCAGGGCATGGAGCCCACGGCGCACCCTGCAATCTGCGGTGTGCCGAGGTAGCACGAACCCTGTGGTCTCGACCGCGAACCGGCATGCACCAAGCCGCGGGCAAACGCCATACCATCCCCCTCTCCCTCCGGGAGAGGGCCGGGGTGAGGGCTTGCGTGCAACGCGTCCCTCATCCGGCCCTGCGGGCCACCTTCTCCCGCGGGGAGAAGGGAAAAAGGCGCGGCGCATTCTACATGGCGCCGGCCTAACGACCGCGAAGGAAGCCCTTGCGCCGGCCGCGCGCGGCGGATCAAATGCCGCACAACGTCTGCCACCCACGGAGGGGACCGCCCATGATCGAACGGCGCAACCTGGAAATCCTCGTCGGCTCGCACTTTCCCATCCTCGTCATCGAGACGCACGAGGAGCAGCGCGCGCTCGACCTGTTGCGCGGCATCCTGCTCGAGCGCGGCACCGCGTTCTACACCTGGACGGTGGCGCAGGGGCTCAAGGGCCAGTTGGGCGGCAAGGGCTCGCTGCAGGTGGAGAACCTGCAGCTGCGCGACGCTCCGGCCAGCGACGATACGCTCGACCCGGCCCAGATGCTGGCGCACGTCAACCGCACGTTGAAGAACAGCCTGGTGGTGCTGCTGGATTTCCATCCGTACCTGGACAACCCGGCGATCGTCCGGGCGACCAAGGAAATCGCCCTCGACTTCTACCTCAAGGGCAACCGCCTGGTATTGCTCAGCCATGCCGTCGAGCTGCCGGACGAGATCCGCCGCTACTGCGCGCGCTTCGAGCTGGCCCTGCCGGACCGCAAGCGCATCCGTGAGATGATCGACCAGGAAGCGAGCCTGTGGCGGGCGCGCAACGGCAACGGCCGGGTGCGCGCCGACGCGCAGGCAGTCGAACTGCTGGCGCAGAACCTGGTCGGCCTGACGGTGACCGACGCCACCCGGCTGATCCGCAACGCCATCTACAACGACGGCGCCATCACCCGTAGCGACCTGCCCGGGGTGATGGAGGCCAAGTACGAGCTGGTCGGGCAGAGCGGGGCGCTCTCGTTCGAATACGACACCGCGTCCTTCGGCGAAGTGGGCGGCTTCGGCCGGCTCAAGGCCTGGCTGGAGAAGCGCCGGCTGCCGTTTCTCGACATCCAGGGCTCGGTGATGGACGTGCCCAAGGGCATCCTCCTGGCCGGCGTGCAGGGCAGCGGCAAGAGCCTGGCCGCCAAGGCGATCGCCGGGGCCTGGCAGGTGCCGCTGCTGCGCCTCGACCTGGGCGCGCTCTACAACAAGTACATCGGTGAGTCGGAACGGAACGTGCGCGAGGTGCTGAAGGCAGCCGACGTCATCGCGCCCTGCGTGCTCTGGATCGACGAAATAGAGAAGGGCGTGTCCACCGGCGACAGCGACAACGGCACCTCGCAGCGCATCCTCGGCACGCTGCTGACCTGGATGGCCGAGCGCAAGAGCCGGGTGTTCGTGGTCGCCACCGCCAACCGTATCGAGGCGCTGCCGCCGGAGCTGGTGCGCAAGGGACGGCTGGACGAGATCTTCTTCGTCGACCTGCCGACCCCGGCGGCGCGCGGCGAAATCCTGCGCGCCCACCTGGCCAAGCGTGGCATCGACGGCACCGGCCTCGATCTGGACGCCGCGGTGGCACAGAGCGAGGGCTTTTCCGGCGCGGAGCTGGAGCAGGCGGTGGTCGCCGCCCGCTACGCGGCGCAGGCCGACAGCACGCGCGTCGGTACCGCGCATCTGCTCGAGGAGATAAGGCAGACACGGCCGTTGTCGACGGTCATGGCCGAACAGATCGCCGCCCTGCGCGCCTGGGCGAGTTCGCGGACGGTCCCGGTGGATTGAGATCCACGACCGCCCTCGCGGCGACGCAGGCGCCAACTGATAGGGGCTTCGGCCGAGAGCAGGCGGCGCTGCAGGAGAAGGCGGCTCGCAGCATTGTAGGGTGGGCTTCAGCCCACCATTTGGTCCGATGGTGGGCTGAAGCGGAACGCCGCCCGGCCCACCCAATGAATCGGTTCGCAGTGCATACGGGCCGTGGTCCAGGCTCCGGGGCGGCGTAAAGAGAGCGGGGCAAAGGTGTCTGGAAGGGCGCCGCCGTACGTCGATCTCACCTTGAGCTCGTCAGCACCGTAGGGTGGAAAACGGCGCAGCCTTTTCCACGCGCACCACGCGCCGCTCGGTTACCTCACCGCCCGCCCCATATCGAAGGCCTCGACCACGTCCCGCATGCGTATCCACCAATCATCCTGCCTGTCCGTTGAAGAGGTGTACGCAGCTCGTTTTGGGATTGCAGAGCTGGGGCAGGAGGCGGTGGGTGAGCCAGGCGGTAAAGCGCGGCGCGTAGGCGAAGCGGCCGCAAGCGCTGCCTGAAGCTCGGTGACCAGTGCATCGACCTCACGCTGCGCCCGGACCACCGAGGCGGTTAGCAGCTCGCCACCGATCTCTTGACCCTCGACGGCGATCTGGTGAATGCACGTGATCCCGATGAAACCAAGCGCCGTAACCAGGTTCGGCTCCAGATGGTTCATGTGAGCCATCGCTTCGCCCGGGCCAAAACCGATGCCGCCCCGGGCGGTGAGGATGACTGCATGCCGTGGCCGGTCCGCCAGCAGAGGGACGTAGGGATCGGTCGGGTTGCTCTCGTCGAGGCCGACCGTCCGGCCCAGGCGCACCACCTGGTCGATCCATGCCTTGAGCGCCGCGGGCATTCCGAAGTTGTAAAGGGGCGTCCCGATGACCAGAACATCCGCGGCAACCAGTTCGTCGACCAGTAGATCGCTTTCTGCCAGCGCGTCCCTCATCCAGGGTGCGCGGCGTTCCTCCGGCGTGAAGGCCGAGGCAATCCAGTCATGATTGATGAACGAGGGCGGGTTCTGACCAATGTCCCGGTAGTTGACGTTGTCCTCAGGGTGGCTGGACAGCCACTGGTGACGAAGCGCTGCGTGAGATGGCGGCTGTGGGAACCGTGCGCATCCTGGCCGGCGAGGCCGGGGCGGGCGCTGGCATCGAGGTGTAAAAGGTGCGTCATGTCGAATCTCCGCTCTGTGAAAGAATTCATCTGTAATTCGCGACAGAGTCAGCCTAGGGTTAGGCTCTACAGGCGACAAACGACGATTGCTTCCTTATACAGATGAGGAAAACTCAGCCATGGCGCATCGACGCCTACCCTCGCTTTCCGCATTGCGGGCCTTCGAAGCGGCCGCCCGCCATGAGAGCGCCAAGCAGGCGGCGGACGAGTTGGCCGTCACCGCCACGGCCATCAGCCACCAGATTCGTTCGCTGGAGGAATCGCTCGGCGTTGCGCTCTTCCTGCGCAAACCGCGCAAGCTCGAGCTGACCGCCAAGGGGCGCGAACTACAACAGGTACTGGAAACGGCCTTCGACAGCATCGCCACAACGGTCGAACGCCTGAGCACGGCGCCCTGTCGCCAGGCGATCACCCTCAGCACCACGCCGGCCGTGGCGGTGCGCTGGCTGGTGCCCTGGGTCTGCATGCTGCGGGAGTCCCATCCGGCCATCGATCTGCGCTTCCACACCTCGCACGAGCCGGTTTCGCTGGACGGCGTCACGGCCGACATGGCGATCCGCTACGGCGACGGCCGCTGGCCGGGCCTGGTGGCGGAGAAGCTGTTCGATAACACCTTCGTCCCGGCCTGCAGCCCGCACCTGGGCTTGCACGATGTAGCCGAGCTACCCAAGCACCCCCTGATTCACTTCCGCCCGCAGGGTGCGGCCTCCGCCCCGATCCATTGGGCGGCGTGGCAGAAACAGGCCAACGTGCCGGGGCTGGACGTCAGCGCCGGGCTGGTCTTCTCCGACGAAACCCACGCCATCTCAGCCGCCATCGGCGCACAGGGCGTCGCCCTGATGAGCCGTCAGCTGATCGAGGACGAGCTGAGGGAAGGGCGGCTGGTGCAGCCGTTCGGGCCGGAGATGGAAGGCAAGCCGTTTCACCTCGTGTATCCGGAGAGCCGTCGGGATAATCCGACGGTGCGGGCGGTGAGGGAGTGGGTGATGGCGGTGCCGGGAGGGTTGTGTAAGGCGACGAGGTGACGCGTATCCAGCTATTAATCAAGTCTTGCTAGGAAACTAAGAGTTTGTAGCTGAGCATGTAGGAATTGGTTGCAATGATAGAGGGGCTTGGTGTGTTTAGGAAGGTTTTTGATGGTGCATTATGTTTGGCGCTTCTAACGGGTCTTTTGTTCTGTGCAGGTACCGCAAAAAGACATGGATATTTTTTGACACTTAGCTTGGATTCTGATGTTCTCGGAGTAGAGTCGGCGGCAGTGTTGTATAGCGGACTTATTATTTCTTACGTGCCTGTTTTTATTTTTGCACTAGTAGGCTGTTGTCTCGTGTTTTTGTATGCTTATGTTGTACTTCCGGCATATGTGGATTATGCGCGCGCTTCTTTTGTGCGTAAGAGGAAGATTGCAAGATTAAAGAAAAGATGCTTCGGAAAGAGGAAGGATTCTCTGGCAGAAAAGAAGGCGAAAGGTTTGGCAATCAGGCTTGCTGGTTTTCTAGTGATGCTTCTTATTCTCTTGTTTTTTTTGGCGGCGATGGAGAAGGACGGGAAACGGCAGGCGCTAGAGCTCTTATCGATGATTGAGAGAGGTGAGCCTACTGATCGTGTCATGGTGATGATCCCTGGTTGGGATATTGGACATGTTTTGCTCGCATGCGGAGCAAGAAACTGTGCAGCCTTAAACCCTTTGACTATGGGCGTTAATTACTTCCCGCAGGACCAAGGGTTCTCGTATGTCCTAGAGCCTCGGTCGCAACGGTAGCCTCCATTTCTGTTCAGCAGGCGGTGCGCACATTGTTCATTTTTGCTCCATCGCTTCGATGGCCGGCCACAAGGGCCATCCCATGGTCTCTCTACGCAAAGAGAGAGTCCTACCGATCGCTTGGTACTTGATGTCGGACGAGCAGATCGCTCTGGCGGTCGCGCAGGTTGACCGTGAAGAAATAAGTCGCGCCCGGTACACGGGCGCGGCGGTAGCGGGACATGGCAGCTCATCCTTGAGCAGCGTGTTGGCGGCGAGCGTGTCACGGTGGACAAGCAGAGCGTTGTCCACCCTACATCACCGCACCCGCTCGTTCCGCCAACACATCGGCATTGCCGGCAGGGTGGAAAACGGCGCAGCCTTATCCACACGCTCCACGCGCCGCCCGGTTACCTCACCGCCTGCCCCACGTCGAAGGCCTCGACCACGTCCCGCATGCGTATCCACCAATCATCCTGCCAGTCCAGGATCTGCAGCTGGCGGCCGAAGAGGTGCACACAGCTCGTTTTGGGGTTGCAGAGCTGGGGCAGGAGGCGGTGGGTGAGCCAGGTGGTAAAGCGCGGCGCGTAGGCGGAGCGGCTGGCGAAGGCCAGGCGATAGACGTTTTCCAGGTCCAGTCGGGGCTTGGGTTGATCGCCTTCGCCGAAGCTCAGGCCTTCCACGCGGCAGTATTGGTGAATGGCAAGTGCGCCATCGGAATAGTCCAGCAGGCAGGCGACTTCATTGCCGTCGAACCAGAGCCGACCGTCAGGTTCATGGTGAACGGAAAGACGCATTCCCTCGAAGCGAGGGTGATGGGGAGTTGGCATATCCTTTTACCTCTGTGTGAACAGCTTTCTTAGGGCTGGGTGCCGGGAGCTAAGAAACCCCACACAGAGGGCCGGACGTATTCCCCTGCGGTGGTTCAATTCCCGCGGACACCTCGATAGGTGGAAAATCCACTGAAACGAGGAGTCATTCATGAGCCGTAAACGTCGATCCTTCGATGTCAGCTTCAAGCTGCAAGTCGTCCAGATGATCAAGGATCAGGGCCTGAGCGTTGCGCAGGTCTGTCGAGACATGAACCTGGGGGAAACGGCTGTGCGCCGTTGGCTCCAACAGTATGAGGCCGAGCTCTCGGGGCAACCTGGAATCGGCAAGCCTTTGACGCCGGAGCAGCAACGAATCCGCCAGCTTGAGGCGGAGCTTCGCCAACTGAAGCAGGACAACGAACTGCTAAAAAAGGCCTCGGCCTTCTTTGCCCG